>DFGT01000005.1 GCA_002371265.1 Bacteroidales bacterium UBA3743
GTGGAAGGCACGACAACAATCGACAAAATTTTGCCATCAGGTGTCTACACTGTAGTAGTTAAGTCGAACGGTGCTGTTAGCACTCAAAAATTGGTTGTCAAGTAATCAGAATATATTCAACAGGAGAGGAGCCCCAAAGCGTCTTCTCCTGTTCGTTTTGATAATTTGCGATATCTGGAGCTCTCTATTAACAATCCTCATTTTGTTACGAAATGAGATTATATATTAAAATATTTTATCATGCTTAAACAACTTCTGAAAAAAATACGCATATTTGCAGTATAATTAATGTTGAAATGAGCTTATGCTAGTAGTTAGTACTTCTCACTTATTAAAATTATAATAGGGAAATAATTATCTGTCAAAAAGAAAATCTATGGAAAGAAAATTATCATTTTTAGCAATTGCCTTTATGACATTGACTGCTAACGCTTCTGGGTTCGACGACACGAACTATATTGAGAAGTGGGGGCAATTGAAGTTGGTTGGCAATCAGCTTTCTTCGTCAAGCGGTGAAGCAGTCCAGTTGAAAGGCTGGTCTACGTCTTCTCTACACACAGGAGGAGTCCAAGGATGCCTTGGAAAGTCACAATTTGAGTTGATGAAGAGTTATGGAGCCAACATCGTGCGTTTGGCTATGCACATCGATGATGAGTCGGATGGTGGTTCTTACTTGGCAAATAAGGAATTGTTCAAACAAAAGGTAAAAGGCTACATCGACGACGCTTATGAAGCTGGCATGTATGTCTTAGTTGATTGGCATACTACGGATAAAAATGGAAAAGAAGGAAACCCTTGGAATCAAAGAGAGGATTCGGAGGATTTCTTCTCGGAGATCTCTTCATACGCAAAGAGTAAGGGCTACAACCATGTGTTGTATGAGATATGTAATGAGCCTGTGTGTGATGGTTGGGCGACGGTAAAGAAATATGCTGAGTATGTGATTCCGTCTATCGTTGAAAACCAACCTGATGCGATGATTATCGCTGGAACCAATAATTGGTGCCAGAATATCTTGGAGCCAGTCTCAAATCCTATTGATTCTGTGTACAAAAAAAATGTATTATATTCATTCCACTACGATGCCTGTTCTCACTATTCCTTGCTAGGAAACTTCCGTGCTGCACAAGGAATGATTCCTGTCTTTGTCTCAGAGTGGTCAGCTGTAAAGTTCGATGATGAAGGTCCTTTCTGTAAGCAAAATTCAGACGACTTCATGTATGCATGTGATAATGCTAATACGAAGCAACTTGTCAGTTGGTGTATTTGGAATTGGAGTAAGGAAAAAGAGGCTTCTGCTTTCTTCTCGGGAACATGCAATAATCAGTTTTTGTCTCAGTACAAGGCAGATGATGGTCAGACTCTGTATGGAGAATATGTGTCTAATTTGATGTCAGGTTTAAGATGTTGTCCACCGCCACCTCTTCCATGTTGTGGTAGTTATGAGGAACCAAATAGAATCCCTACAGAAGATTATTATGCATGGCATTGGGATGCTTATAATTATGGCGGTGAAGGTATCGCTTATCATGATGCGAATAGCAGTGCATGGACGAAAGATGCTGATGGCACAGTCTTAGATTATAATTGGTCTGGTGATGAGGTCGATGTCTTCTCGTTGGCTTACCAGATGCAGTGGATAGACAAAAAGTGTCCTTGGTCTACAGTTGAGAATGGAAGAGTCGTTTCTTGGAATGATTCAATCAGTACTATATGGAAGGATGTTAACAATGACGATAAACCTACTTATAAATCATTGAATGGTGGACGTATGTATTCTGGAACAGCGGGTTCAAGACGTCCAGACGAAGGCGTAGATATGGTCGGTGCATCTTTGAGAGGTACTAGTTATCAGCATAGTGGATACCAGAGTATTGAATATGTTGAGGATGGAGAGTGGATCAATTATACTGTAAAAGTAGAAAAACCTGGCTACTACAAGATTAGAGGCATTGTTAGTGCGGGCTATACAGCACCTAATGAAGAGGGTGAAATTTCAATCACATCTGGAGGCGAAAACATTCTTCGTGACACATCTGCACTTGATGATGCAGACGTTATAACAACATTTGGATTCCATAGGGTTACAGATTGTGCGGATCCTTCAGCTGAATATCATAATAGTTGGGATTGTTGGGCAGAGGTTGACGCTATAAGTGGAGACCATAATGAAGTCTTGTGTCTATTCAAAGAGGCAGGTGAGCAAGAAATAACAATTTCGTTCAGCGGAAGTGCTAATGGAGTCGGTCCTCTTTTGTTTGATTTTTATAAAGAGTTAAGTCCGGAAGATCCTTATACATGTGGTGATTGTGGTGGCGTTCTTCCTGAAGGACCTTGGTCTACTTTAAACACTATCCCTTCTAATTCGTCGGCATGGCGTTGGGACTACTATGACATAGGAGGAGAAGGAGTCTCTTATCACGATAAAAATAGTAGCGCATGGAAGAAGGATAAAGAAGGTGTCATTATAGATTATTCAAATGACGGTGATGAGGTTGATGTATACTCATTGGCAAAAGAGTATGAGTGGTTGAACAAAAAATGTCCGTGGTCTACAGTGAAAAATGGTAAGGTTGTCGCTTGGGATAAATCAATCGATTCATATTGGACGGATGATAATGGAAAGCCTACTTATAGATCACTGAATGGTGGTAGAAGATATTCTGGCACAGATGGCACAGTACGTCCGGATGGAGGTGTGGATATGGTGGCCGCAACTTGCCGTGGTACTGCATATGCGTCTTTAGGATACAATACTATAGAATGGGTAGAAGAAGGTGAGTGGATCAATTATACTGTAAATGTAGAGAAACCTGGATACTACAAGATCAGTGGAGTCGTTAGCGCCGGATATAAGGGAGACTCTGATAAGGGCGAGATTTCAATAGTATCACAGAACGGAAACCTTCTTCGTGACGCATCTGCACTTGATGATGAAAATGCAATAACATCATTTGGATTCCCTGTGACTGATGTATGTGATGATCCTAAAGTTGACGCTGTAACAGAACCTTGGGACTGCTGGACTGTATCTGATGCAAGAAGCGGTAAGTACAATGAGGTGTTGTGTGAGTTCAAAAATGCAGGAGTGCAGCAAATAAAGATCATGTTTAATGATAATGCAAGTGGCATAGGCCCACTTCTCTTTGATTTCTATAAAGAGTTAAGTCCGGAAGATCCGTTTGCTTGTTGTGGTGGTGGCATCCAAACAGCTGTAAACACCATACCTTCAACAAAATCTTCATTATGGCATTGGGATTACTATAATAATGGAGGCGAAGGCGTCGCATACCATGATCTTAACAGCGGAGCATACGAAAAAGATGCTGACGGAGTTATACTCGGTTATTCGAATAAAAGTGACGAAGTTGATGTTTTCTCATTGGCAAAGGAGATGAAATGGCTGAGAGACACATGTCCTTGGTCAACAGTTAAGAATGGTAAAGTTGTCGCATGGGATAAATCAATCGACACTGAATGGAAGGATGTTAATGGAAAATTCTCATATAGATCACTGAATGGAGGTAGAAGATATTATGGCAATGATGGATCTATACGCCCTGATGAAGGAGTGGATTTGCTAGGAGCATCCTTAAACGGAACGGCTTATGAGGGAGAACCATATTCTAGTCTTGGTTGGGTAGAAGATGGTGAATGGATAAATTACACGGTAAATGTAGAGAAACCTGGATATTATAAGATAAAGGGAATTATTGGTGCTGAATATACTGCATCTAATGAATACGGAGAGATTTCAATTACTATGAAAGGCAACAATATTCTCCGCATTCCAGATCATGACACAATAACATCATTTGGATTCCCTAAGACAACTGTATGTGATGATAGTAAAATTAAACTTAGTGAACCTTGGTATTGTTGGACGGTGGCTGATGCAAGAAGTTACAGAAGTGATGAAGTGTTATGTTTGTTCCCAGAGGCTGGAGAACAGAAAATAACTATGAGTTTCAGAGGTAATGCAGGTGGTGTCGGTCCACTTATTTTTGAATTCTACAAAGAGCTTGATCCTGAAGATCCATTTGTTTGTGGCGATTGTGGAGGAGATTTCCCTGGCGCAGTTGATGATGTAGATGCAACTAAGTTCTCTATCAATCCTAACCCTACTTCAGGAGAGTTTACTTTAACTCTTGTTGACAATGTTGAGGCTTCAGTAGAGGTGGTGAATATGGCTGGTCAGGTTGTTGTGTCTCAGAAGATTGTGGGTTCTGCAACAATCAACAAGTCTTTGACTGCAGGTGTTTATACCGTAATTGTAAAATCAAACGGAGGAGTAAGCACTCAGAAGTTGGTTGTTAAGTAATCAGATTTATTAGAATTTTGTAGATTTATGGAAGATGGACAGCTTGTTCATCTTCCTTTTTTGTTGATCGCGTTGCACTGATTTGTTTGCTAATCTCGTAGGAAAGGGAGATTGTCTGTTAAAAACAAAAAAAAAGTTTCTGCTTGCTTCTTTTCTGAAAAATATATAATATTGCAAATTAACAACATCAATGATATTGCCTTTAGACCGGTTGTCGTGTTGGTAAATATTGATGCGAAATTTTATAAGTCATAAAAATGCGTATGAGAAAACTTTTGTTACTTGGTGCTGCGTTGTCAGGTTATATGGCAGCTAGTGCATTTGGATGTCCAGGATCGGACAGAAAGGATTATTCGGATTGGGGAAAACTAAAGTTAGTTGAAAACCAACTTTCTGACAAAAATGGAAATCCGGTCCAGTTGAAAGGTTGGTCTACTTATTCCATTAGCCCTTACGATGTAGAGGGATGTCTTGGAGAAAATCAGTGGGAGTTGATGAAAAAGTATGGTGCGAATATTGTTCGCTTGGTTTTGTATGCAGGTGAGGACAGCTCATATAAAAATGACCGAGACAAATACAAGGACCTTGTGAAAAATAGCATCAAGGAACTTGCCGAGAAAAATATGTATTGTTTGATTGATTGGCAAAGTTCTGATCCGACAGTCTCAAATTATAATTTTGATCCTAATGATTATTTGAACGATGCCAAGGATTTCTTCAATGATATTTCTAAGTTTTGTTTTGAAAATGAATACAAACATGTGTTGTATGAGATATGTGGTGAGCCAACTTGTGGATGGTCGAAGATCAAATCTTATGCTGAATCGGTTCTTCCTGCAATTACGGCTAACCAACCGGACGCAATCGTTGTAGTCGGAACAGACCAGTGGTGCCAGAAAATCATGGAACCAGTGTCGAATCCTCTCTCTTCCCAATGGAAGAAAAATGTGGTGTATTCGTTTCATTATGACGCATGTAACCACTATTCTTTGTTGGGCGATTTCCGTAATGCACAGAAACTTATTCCTGTGTTTGTTTCGGAGTGGACGGCTATGAAGTTCAACGGAGACGGTCCTTTCTGTGCGGATAATTCTGATTATTTGATGGCCTCTTGCGATAAACAGCAATCGGCTCCTCAGGTAGTCAGCTGGTGTATTGGCAATTGGGGAAAAAAGGACAAGGCTACCTCATTTTTTGTTTGTTCATGTGCTGAAGGCAGTGAGTCACAGGATTTAGATCAGAATGGATATAAAAAATATGGCGAGTATGTGTTGAGTCTGATGGAATATTGTAAAGATCCGGAGCCAGACACAACCGAAAGTAAATGTCCAGGTGTGTATAATACAATTCCGTCGACGGAGGCAAACCTTTGGCACTGGGATTATTATGACTGTGGCGGTGAGGGATTGGCTTTCCATGATGCTAATAGTAGCGCTTGGATAAAAGATTCAACTGGAGTAGTCGTTGATTATTCTAATGACGGAGAAGAGGTCGATGTATTCTCATTGGCAAAACAACTGGAATGGATAAATAAATCATGCCCTTGGTCTACAGTTGAGGATGGCAGAGTCGTCGCTTTTGATTCGACAATTTCTACAATGTGGAAGGATGGAAATGAAAATCCTACGTATAAATCTTTGAATGCAGGACGTAATTATTATGGTACTGATGGCTCAAGACGTCCGGATGAGGGTGTGGATTTGAATTACGCTAATTGTAAAGGAACTGAATATGAGAATATGGGATATAATAGCCTTTATCGTGTTGAAAATGGAGAGTGGATTAATTATACTGTAAAAGTAGAAAAACCAGGTTTATATAAAATTTCCGGTATTATTAATTCTGAGTATCTTGCTCCTGGAAAGAATGGTGAAATTTCAATAGTATCTTCTCGTGGTAATCTCCTTCGTGTCCCAAGTTTTGATTTGGATCCTGATATTGTTACTGCATTTGGGTTCCAACCGATGTTTGAGTGTGATGATAAGTCAGTAAATATAAAAGAACATTGGGACTGCTGGACAATCGCTAACGCTAAAAGCGGAAGAGAGGACGTAGTGTTGTGCTCGTTTCCAGAGGCTGGAGAACAAACGATTTCTATTGTGTTTAGTGGCGACGCAAGTGGTGTTGGTCCTCTAATTTTTGAATTCTACAAAGAGATTGATCCTGAAGATCCGATTACTTGTGGCGATTGTGGAGGAGATTTCCCTGGTGCAGTGGATGATGTAGATGCAACTAATTTCTCAATTAATCCTAACCCTACTTCAGGAGAGTTTACCGTAACTCTTGCTGACAATGTTGAGGCTTCGGTTGAGGTGGTGAATATGGCTGGTCAGGTTGTCGCGTCTCAGAAGATTGTGGGTTTGGCTACAATCAACAAGTCTTTGACTGCAGGTGTTTATACTGTAATTGTGAAATCAAATGCAGGTGTCAACACTCAGAAGTTGGTTGTGAAGTAATCTGAATTAAATTTTATAACTCCTTTAGAGGGGAAGCATTTCGCTTCTCCTCTTTTTTTGTGTCGACGTGGAAAAATTTATGTTGTTTTGCTTTGATAAATAATATATATCCCCTAACGGGGAAAATACGTTCCATCATAATTTATAATATCTACCGATATAAAACACCTAACGGTGTATATTGTATTCTTTAAAAAATTATAACATCCCTTTTGTAAAACTGGCATCCATTTCGTTGTTTTCTTGCTCCATTTTGCCCCACTTTTTGCCATATACTTTATGATGTGTTTTTATATTGCTGAAATATAGTCGTTTATATTTGAATATCGGGGTTGTGTATGATTGTATAAAACCTGTTGAAATGTTGTTGAAAACTTGTTGATTGTTGGGTTGAAAGTATTAAGTGGGGAAATGTGGGGAATTTTTAAATTTATTATGTAATTTTGAAGTCCAAAACTTAAGATTTTATAGGATGCAGTTTTTAGGTAACATAGACGCTAAACTTGATGGCAAGGGCAGAGTATTCGTCCCTGCTCAGTTTCGTCGCTTGCTTGAGCAGAGCGGTGAGACGGCGTTGGTGTTGCGTGTAAACACTGAATCTGGCTTCGCTAAACTTTATCCGCTTTCTGAGTGGACAAGACAGTGCGAAGAGTTGAAATCCCGTCTTAACCTATGGAAGACTCAAGATCAGATGATCTACCGTACGTTCACTTCTAAAGCTGAGCAGCTTGAGCTCGACTCTAATGGCCGTGTGCTTTTGCAGAAGAAGTATCTCGAACAGCTTGGAATCGATCTTGATGTTGTGTTTGCCGGAGTGGGAGACTATTTGGAATTGTGGGCTAGAGACCGTTACGAGGCATCTATGATGGATGAGGCATCTCTTGAGGCCGCACTTGAAAAAATTATGGTGTAACCGAAAAGAAATGTAGTTATGGAAAACGAGATTGTTTATCATACACCTGCTTTGCTGATTCCTTGCATGGAGGGGTTGGACATAAAGAGTGATGGAGTGTACGTCGACTTGACTTTCGGCGGTGGCGGTCACTCACGTGAGATTCTTTCCCGTCTAGGCAAGAATGGAAGACTTTTTGCATTTGATCAGGATATCGACGCTATCGCCAATATTCCTGATGACGAGAGACTTACTTTCTGCCGCTCAAACTTCTGCTTCCTTAGCAATTTCCTAGATTATTATGGAGTGGAGAAGGTAGACGGTGTGCTTGCCGACCTTGGAGTATCATTCCACCATTTCGATGAGGCTGAACGTGGATTCTCTTTCCGTTTCGACGGTCCGCTCGACATGAGAATGAACCGTAAGTCGAAACTTACTGCTGAAATTCTGTTGAATGAGTATGAAGAGCAACGTCTTGCCGACATATTCTATTTATATGGAGAGATGAACAACGCCCGTAAAGTGGCGTCTACTATCGTGAAGGCTCGTCAGAAAGCTCCTCTCACTACAATTTTTCAACTTGTAGAATTGCTTGAGCCGCTTATCGGCAAGGATAGCCAGAAAAAAGATCTCGCTAAACTGTTTCAGGCTATTCGTATTGAGGTGAACGATGAGATGGGCACTCTTAAGAAGATGCTCTCACAACTGCCTGGTGTGCTTGGTGACGGTGGACGTGTGGCTATCCTTACATACCATTCGCTGGAAGACCGTTTGGTGAAGAATTTCTTCAAGACTGGCAACGTCGACGGTAAGATAGAGAAGGATTTTTATGGTAATACAGTCCGATCTCTTGCTCCAGTAAACGGAAAGGTGATAACTCCCGACGCTGACGAGATCCAACGAAATCCAAGAAGCAGAAGTGCAAAACTACGTGTCGCAGAAAAAATAGGAGGAGAATAGTATGAACGAGTTGAAAAACGGATTAAAAACTCTAAAGGGAAATTTGCAATATATATTCTCTGTCGAGTTTGTGATGAACAACATGTATCTGATGGCTCTTGTTGTCGGCCTTTGCGTCTTGACCATAGAGAACCGTTACGAGTGTGACAAACAGTTCAGACAAATCGAAAAGCTGAAACGAGTGCTTCAAGACAAGAAAAATGAGGCTTTGGCTGTCAATGCTGATTTGTCGCAACTAAGTCGTCAGAGCAATGTTAAAAATATGATTTCTGAGAGTAGCGTTGATGTTGCAGAGTCGACATTGCCACCTTTTATGATTAAAAAGTGATTGTGTATGGCAAAGTTTGACAATAACATGAAAAAACGCATCCTCAAGGGGATGATATTGCCTACTCTTTTGATCGTTGGCATGATGTCTCTGATCGTATTGAGAGCTTGTGGACTGATGTTCGGACCTGAAGGAGAGGGCTGGAGAAATGTGTTGAAGAAAGAGAGTGTCAGAGACAGCTCGATCGTCATGCCTCAGCGTGGAAATATATATTCGTGCGACGGAGTGCTTATCGCCAGTTCGGTGGAGAAACATAAACTGGTGATGGACTTCAAGTCGGAGGGGTTTGACAATGCTTTGTTCAACGCTAATATTGATTCTTTATGTATCTGTGTGGCTAAACTGTATGGCTATGTGCACACGCCTGAATACTATAAGAACAAGGCTATCGAGGCAAAGAAAAGTAAGAAAAGAGCTTTTGTGTTTGAACCAAAATTTGTGTCGCATAGCGATTACAAACGCGCACAAAAGTTTCCTTTCTGGAGAGAGGGCAGAAGAAAAACTGGCTTTTATGTAGAGACTCAGGTTGAGCGCAAGAAGACGTTTGGAAACCTTGCCGCACGTACGATAGGAGGCTTTGATCCTGAGACTGATAAAGGCAAAAACGGTCTTGAAAGAAAGTTTGATAAAGAGCTTAGGGGTGAGGCTGGACTCGCAAGAATGGAGTTCCATGGAAAAGGAAGACCCATCTGGGTGAACGATATTGACCCGCTTGATGGCGCGGATGTCTATACAACTCTAGATATGCGTATGCAGGACGTCGTTACGTCTGCTCTCGCTGATGTGATGCAGACAGCTTATGCAGATAGCGGATGCGCGATGCTGATGGATGTCCATACGGGTGAAATCAAGGCTATCTCAAACCTTACTCGACTTGGGTCTTCGTTTGTGGATCAGAAAAACTACGCTGTCGGTATGAATTCCGAACCTGGCTCAGTGTTTAAGTTGGCTTCCGTGATAGCTCTGCTTGAGGTCGCAAAACTTGACACTTCATATCAGATTGAGACGGGTGACGGATTCTGGAAGGAGAAGGGTATGCACGACCATAATTATAGAGAGGATGGAACAGGCGGTTTTGGCACAATCTCTTTGGCCCATGCTTTCCACGTCTCTTCTAATATTGGAATCGCAAAGCCGGTCCACGAATATTTTTCTAAGTCGAGAGAGAAATTTGTCGAGAAAATTTATTCGATGAAGCTTGCTGATCGTATGGATCTCGACATTCCTAATGATGTCCGACCTAGAATCCGTAAGCCAGATGATCCGGAGGTAAGAAACGACGGTAATTATTTGACCTCTTTGTCGATTGGATATAGCTTGCAGATCCCTCCAATCTATACTTTGGCATTCTACAACGCTATTGCCAATGACGGTAGGATGATCAAACCGTATTTCGCAAGATCTGTCAAGCGTGACGGCAAGACTTTGGAGTCGTTCTCTACAGAGGTGATTTGTCCGAAAGTATGTTCCAATAAGACTCTTGGTAAGGTTAGGGAGATGCTTAAAGGTGTGATTGAGCAGGGTACAGGAAAAAGAGCAAAGTCTGATATCCTCGAATTGGCAGGCAAGTCGGGTACGGCACGTATGCACTACAACAATCCAAGTGGAGTGCCTCGCGACTATCAGATGTCTTTTGTGGGATACTTCCCAGCCGACAAACCTCGCTACACTTGCATGGTGGTGTATTGGCAAAAGGCTGAGCATTATAATAATGTTACGTCGAAAGCATTCCGTACGATAGCGGAAAGAATCTATGCCATGACTCCTGTCAGCTGCGAGACGTCATTGTGTGACAATGGAAGATTTGCTCCTGAGATTAAGGGTGGCTACAAGAGTGATGTTGAATATTTGTTGAAGGAGTTGAATGTCAGATACACAAAAAACAAGATAGACGATGATGAGTTGGTATGTACGACTACCAAAGACAGTGTGGTGAGCATGTCGCAGATGAAGGTAGGTAAGTACACGGTGCCAAAGGTTATCGGACTCGGAGCAAAAGATGCTCTCTATCTGTTGGAAAATAAAGGTTTGAAGGTGACGATGCATGGACGTGGAACTGTGGTGCAGCAGTCTATTCCTCCTGGCGAAACCGCGTCTCCGGGAAAACTGATAACAATTATGCTAAAATAGTTGGCTTATGAAGTTAAACGATTTGATAAAAAGTGTCGACTGTGAAAAGGTTGTCGGCAATACAGATAAGGAGATTTCTGCAATCTGTCAGGATTCTCGCCAAGTGGCTGCGGACGCTTTGTTCGTCGCTGTGTGTGGCTATTCGATTGACGGACATGAATATATCCAGTCTGCGATTGAAAAGGGTGCGACGGCAATTGTACTTCAAAAAATGCCCGACAACTTAAAAGATGGAGTGGCTTATATTAAAGTGAAGGATTCCGCTGAGGCTCTTGGACGTTTGGCTTCTGCTTGGTATGGTAATCCGTCGTCGAAACTGAAACTTGTCGGTGTGACAGGCACTAATGGCAAAACAACTATTGCCACTGTGCTATACAAGATGCACAGAGAGTTCGGACATAAGGTAGGTTTGCTTTCCACCGTCTGCAATTATGTGGATGAGAGAGCTGTGCCAGCAACACATACGACTCCAGATCCAATCTCGCTCAATAAACTTCTTTCAGAGATGGTCGACGCGGGATGTACATACGCTTTCATGGAGGTCAGCTCGCATGCTGCCGACCAGAAGCGAATCGGTGGCTTGAAATTCGTGGGCGGTATTTTCACGAATATCACACGCGACCATTTGGATTACCATAAGACGTTCGACAACTATATCAAGGCAAAGAAGTCTTTCTTCGATTCTCTTCCTGCCGACGCTTTTGCTCTTACAAATGCCGACGATCGCAACGGAGGTGTGATGATTCAGAACAGCAAGGCTTTGAAAAAAACATATTCGATTCGTTCGATGGCAGATTTCAGGGCGAAGGTTGTGGAGGACAGTTTCTTTGGAATGCTTCTTAATATCGACGGCAGGGAAGTCTCAACTCAGTTTGTCGGCCGATTCAACGCATCCAACTTGCTCGCTGTATATTCAGCTTGCGTGTTGCTGGGCAATACTCCTGAGGATACGTTGGTGGCGTTGAGCAAGATGACCCCAGTCAACGGAAGATTTGAGACTATCCGTGGTGTACAGAGCGGTGTATGCGCGATAGTTGATTACGCCCACACTCCAGACGCTTTGGAAAATGTGATCGCCACAATCAATGAGGTCAAAAGTGAGAACGCTGATTTGATTACGGTTGTCGGTTGCGGTGGAAACCGTGACAAGGGTAAACGTCCTATTATGGCAAAGTCGGCGGTCGCAAACAGTGATAAGGTTGTCATCACGTCGGACAATCCAAGAAACGAGGAGCCTATGGATATCATCAACGACATGTTGGCGGGCCTGACTGACGAGGAGCAGAGAAACGTGATTGTGAATGCCGACCGTGAACAGGCAATCAAGACGGCTTGCTCAATCGCAAAGAAGGGTGATATCATTCTTGTGGCAGGAAAGGGCCATGAGGATTATCAGGATATCAAGGGAGTGAAGCACCACTTCGATGATCATGAGGTTATTAGAAAATATTTAATATAGAGAGATTATGTTTTATTATTTGTTTGAAGGCATGACATTCCCCGGAGCAGGATTGTTCCATTATGTGACATTCCGTTCTGCGTTGGCGTTTGTCGGAGCATTGCTCTTTGTTATCATTTTTGGAAAAAAGATGATCGAATATCTGCAGTTGCGTCAGATTGGCGAGACAATCAGAGATTTGAATCTTGAAGGACAGATGTCGAAGAAGGGCACGCCTACAATGGGAGGTGTGATTATCATAGGCGGAATAATCATTCCATGTCTGTTGTTCGGTAATCTTTCTAATATCTATATGCTTCTGATGCTTGCCATCACTCTATGGCTCGGATTCCTTGGAGGTATGGACGATTATATCAAGGTCTTCAAAAAGAATAAAGACGGAATGTCTCCACGCGTGAAGATCATTGGTCAGGTGGCAGCCGGACTCTTCCTCGGCTTGGTGCTGTATTGCAGCCCTGATGTGGTGATAAGAGAGAATTACGCTACAGTCAACAAAGAAAATGTTGAGGTGGTAAATTATAAGAAGGAGAATGTGAAGTCGACACAGACGACTATTCCATTTGTGAAAAACCATAATTTCGACTATGCGTCGATATTTGAGTTTGCTGGCGACTATGCGCAGCCACTTGGATGGGTATTCTTCGTATTGGTCACAATCTTCGTGATGACATTCATATCCAACGGAGCCAACCTTACTGATGGTTTGGATGGATTGTCCGTCGGCACGTCGATGATAATAGGAGTGGCGCTGGGTATTCTGGCATATTTGTCAGCTCACGTTGAATTCGCAAGCTACCTTAACATCATGTATATACCGAAGTCGGAGGAACTTGTTGTCTACTTGTGCGCGTTTGTTGGAGCGACGCTTGGATTCCTGTGGTACAACTCATTCCCTGCGCAGGTGTTTATGGGAGATACAGGTAGTTTGATGCTTGGAGGTGTTATCGCAGCAGTGGCGATGATCATACGTAAAGAGTTGTTGATTCCGATTTTGTGTGGTGTGTTTATTGCGGAGAATCTGTCGGTGATGCTTCAGGTGTCGTATTTTAAGTATACCAAGAAAAAATATGGTGAGGGACGACGCATATTCCTGATGTCGCCGTTACACCATCATTTCCAGAAGAAAGGAATGCCGGAACCAAAGATTGTGGCAAGATTCTGGATTATTGGTTTGCTTTTGGCAGTAATTACAGTTTTGACTTTAAAGGTTAGATAATGAAAAGAATAGTCGTTTTAGGAGCAGGAGAAAGTGGTGTAGGTTCGGCAATCTTGGCCCAGAAACAGGGTTTTGATGTGTTTGTGTCGGACATGTCGCCAATTAAAGAAAAATATGTGGCTGAACTCAACCAGTATAATATCGCTTGGGAGCAGGGACAGCATACAGAGGAGTTGATCTTGAATGCAGACGAGGTGATCAAAAGCCCAGGCATTCCAGAGAAGGCTCCCATCATCAAGAAATTGAGAGAGAAAGGCATCAACATAATCTCTGAAATCGAATTTGCCGGACGCTACTCAAAATCGAAGATGATCTGTATCACAGGTAGCAATGGAAAGACAACAACCACAACACTTGTGCACTACATTTTCAAGGAGGCTGGACTTGACGCCTCGCTTGCAGGAAACATCGGTTTCAGCTTGGCACGTCAGGTGGCAATAGATCCTCACGACTACTACATTATCGAGCTAAGTAGTTTCCAGTTGGACGGAATGTATGATTTCAAGGCAGATATAGCTATCCTGCTCAACATCACTCCTGATCACTTGGACAGATACGATTATAAGTTCCAGAACTACGTGGATTCCAAGATGCGTATTATCCAGAACATGACAGAGAACGATACATTCATCTATTGGAATGAGGATCCTGTTGTGACGAAGGAACTTCCAAAATATGATATTAAGGCAAAGATGATGCCGTTTTCGATACAGACGATCGAGAATATGGCAGCCTACTTGGAAAATGAAAAATTAGTAATCAACTTAAAAAACAATTATATAGATATGGATATTAATAAACTTGCTTTGAAGGGACAGCACAACATCTACAATTCAATGGCGGCTGGTATTGCGGCAGGAGTTGAAGGAATCAAGAAGGACACTATCCGTAAGGCATTCAGTGACTTCAGCGGAGTGGAGCACCGTCTAGAGCCAGTGGCAAAGGTGAGAAGTGTGTTGTTCATCAACGATTCAAAGGCTACTAATGTCAATTCATGCTGGTATGCATTGCAGTGTATGCAGACACCTGTCGTTTTGATTCTTGGTGGTAAGGACAAGGGTAACGATTACACAGAGATAGAGGATTTGGTAAAGGAGAAGGTTAAGGCGATTGTATGTCTTGGCGTTGACAACACTAAGCTTCACCAATTCTTCGATGGAAAGGTTGAGAATATCGCGGATGCTAGCTCTATGGAAGAGGCAGTCAACAAGTGTTTCGCATTTGCCGACAAGGGCGACACTGTGTTGCTTTCACCATGTTGCGCAAGTTTCGACTTGTTCAAGAGCTACGAGGATAGAGGACAGCAATTCAAGGAGTGTGTAAAACGTCTATAATATGGGAGATCGCAATGCTTTTTTCAAAAAGCTGTTTCTTGGCGACCTCTATATATGGATGGTGATAGCGACGTTGCTCGCAATTTCGCTTATAGAAGTTTACAGCTCTATCCAAGCGATGTCTACAGTCAGAAATGGCGATTATAATGGACAATTCTATAGACACATAGTCATGGAATTGTCGGGTCTTGCGATCACGTTGACTGTTGTGCAGTTAGGAGTCAAACGATTGCTCTCTTCTAATTTGACATTTATCCTTCTCATTGTAGCCATTTTATCGTGGTTTATGCTTCTGTTGACTCCGAAGTTTGGCGATCTGGTCAATGGAGCAAGACGAACGATGTTTGGCATCCAATGGGCTGAAATAGTCAAGGTATTTTATGTTGTTTTCCTTGCCTTTTGGATAGGACGTTATTCCTCAGACAAAGGATTGTCTCCGACAAAGAAGGGGTGGGGTATGTTGTGCGCACTCTATTTCTTATGGGTGGTGCCGATTGGCTTGGAAAACATGTCGGGAATGATACTTCTGACAGCTGTGACATTTTGTTTGCTGCTCGCAGGAGGAATAAGACTAAAACCTTTTTTATGGATTATTGGAATGTTCCTTGCTTTGGGATTGATTGTCGGAACGATCGGAACTGTATTCACGTCAGAGCAATTAAAAGGAACACCCTTGCATCGTGTGCCTACTTGGGTGTCACGAGTCGAGAGCTCTTTTTTAGGTGATAAGGCAGAAGAAGATCCTAATCTGAAGTTTGTTGTGACAGACGACAATTATCAGGTGTCTCACGCAAAAATGGCGGTTGCCAACAGTAATGGAATAGGAAAAGGTGTCGCCAGTGGCAGGGAGAGATTCCGTCTTCCTCAGGCATTTTCGGATTATATTTTTTCGATAATTCTTGAAGAGTTGGGATTATTTGTTGGTTTGTTAGTTATATTTTCATATCTTTGTGTCTTGTGGCGGGCGATTGTTATCGCATATAAATCAGGAAGTATGGTATATGCGATGTTGTCACTTGCCTGTGCGTTGTTGATAGTCTTTCAGGCTGTGATTAACATGTCGGTTGGAGTGGCATTAGGAGACTTTGTTACTGGTCAGCCGTTGCCTTTTGTCAGCAAGGGAGGTACATCGATTTGGATGACAGGAGTCTTGTTTGGAATAATCCTTTCGGTAAGTGTCCATGCGAAGACGTTGCAAAACAAAAAGAAAGAGACACAACTTGTTGTAGAGGAGTCTGAATAAGACAGAAGTGACGTTAGATTTTCTGCTTTGGATTTTGTAGTATTGTGTGTAAAGAATACCATGCAGATTATCGAGTATAGAGTGTGTAGTTGAAACAGACAAGCAATTCCGGCTTGGAAGGACAAAAGAACTTTATTTTAGACAACATGGCGGCAAACAAAAGATTCATCATCAGTGGTGGAGGTACGGGTGGTCACATATTCCCAGCTATTTCTATTGCTAATGCGTTAAAGAAACGTTTCCCAGACGGAGAGTTCCTTTTTGTGGGGGCAGAAGGTCGTATGGAGATGGAACGTGTGCCTAAAGCAGGCTATAAGATTATTGGATTGCAGGTGAACGGATTGGTGAGAAGCATGTCACCGTCTGGAATCTTGAAAAATATTAAGGTCGTCTATCGTTTTGTGAAAAGCTATTTCAAGGCGAAATCAATTGTTAAGGAGTTCAAACCAGATGCTGTGGTCGGTGTGGGCGGTTATGCTAGTTGCCCAACACTATATGCCGCAAACAAACTTGGTGTCCCTACTTTTTTGCAGGAGCAGAATTCTTACGCCGGTGTGGCAAACAAATTCTTGTCGAAAGGTGTGAAGAAGATCTGCGTCGCATACGACGGAATGGAGAGATTCTTCCCTGCAGAAAAACTGGTGATGACTGGTAATCCTGTCCGCCAGGATTTCTTGAATGTGCAGAAGGGAGCTCAGGAGGCATATGATTTCTTCGGACTTGATTCATCAAAGAAAACAATTCTTGTGATTGGCGGTAGCCTTGGAGCCCGCACAGTCAACAATAGTATCATAGCTGGCCTTGACGCTATCAAACAGAGTGGGGTGCAGGTGATTTGGCAGACTGGTAAGTTCTACTTCGAAGATGCCAAGAAGAAGGCTGAGGAAAGCAATAATCCTAACTTGGTCTGCACAGACTTTGTGTCGCGTATGGATTATGCGTACGCTGTGGCTGACCTTGTGGTGTCGAGAGCAGGTGCAAGCTCAATATCTGAGCTTTGTCTGTTGGGCAAACCATCAATATTGGTCCCTTCTCCAAATGTGGCGGAAGACCATCAGACTAAGAATGCGATGGCATTGTCTACAAAGAACGCGGCTGTGATGATAAAGGATGTTGAGGCTGTTGAAAAATTAGTGCCAGAGGCATTGAAATTGGTGGAGGACGAAGCGTCGCTCACATCCATTTCTGCACAAGCCTTGGCTTTGGCTCAGAAGGATTCGGCAGACCGAATTGCAAGCGTGATTTTAGGTGAGATTTAAATTTTGGAAAAATGCTGGATAAAATTAAAAATATCTACTTCTTAGGAATCGGTGGTATCGGAATGAGTGCCATTGCTCGTTACTTCAATGCAAAGGGATATTCTGTGGCTGGATACGACAAAACAGAGACAGAACTTGCCGACAAACTTCGCAGCGAGGGCATACAGGTGCACTTCGAGGATAACACAGTGTTCATACCTGAGGATTTCAAGAATCCGAACTATACCTTAGTTGTGTATACTCCGGCAATTCCAGATGATCTTACTGAGTATCTGTTCTTCAAAAAGAACAATTTCACTATCATGAAACGTTCGCAGATACTTGGCGCGATAACAAAAAGTCAAGAGGCAATATGTATTGCCGGAACTCATGGCAAGACGACAACAACAACTATGATTGCCCATACTCTTCACAATTCATTCCTGGATTGTAACGCTTTCTTGGGTGGATTGTCGAAAAACTTTGAAAGCAATCTGCATCTTTCCAACAAGAGTAATTTGGTAGTCGTTGAGGCAGACGAGTTCGACCGCTCTTTCTTGACTCTTGCTCCACAAATCGCTGTGGTGACAGCTACTGATGCCGACCATCTTGACATCTATGGCACGTACGAGGAGTATTTGAAGAGCTTTGAGCAGTTTGTGGCTCTTATCAAACCAGGAGGAGCGTTGATTATGAAGTATGGACTTCCAATCAAACCGGATGTGCAGGAAGGTGTGAAAATCTACACCTATTCTGTGGACAAAGGTGATTTCCATGCTGAAAATATAAAGATCGCAAATGGAAAAATCACATTCGATGTGGTTTATCCGTTGGGTGTATTGAAGGGTGTCGACTTGGGTGTGCCAGTCTACATCAATATAGAGAATGCGATTGCTACATGCGCGGTGTCGTTGATGAAGGGACTGTCTCATGAAGAGATCAGAAAGGCGATAGCAAGTTTCCAGGGAGTGTCACGACGTTTTGACTTCCACATCAAGCAAGACAATTTGGTGTTGGTTGACGATTACGCGCATCATCCAAATGAGGTGAAGGCAAGCATAGAGTCGCTACGTCGACTATATTCAGATAAGAAGTTGACGGGAGTGTTCCAGCCCCATTTGTATACTCGTACACGTGATTTTGCGGATGAGTTTGCAGCAAGTTTGTCTCTTCTTGACGAGGTGTTGCTATTGGATATTTATCCGGCACGTGAAGAGCCAATTGAGGGTGTGACAAGTCAGATCATCTTGGATAAGGTGACGGCGAAAGAGAAACGATTGGTTTCAAAGGATGAGCTGCTCGACTATGTCCGCACACACTCAATAGAGGTGCTGGCTACAATTGGCGCTGGTGATATTAATCTTATGCTTCCGCAAATAAAAAATATTCTGTTGTCTAAGGTATGAGAAAAAAGTTGCAAATAGCAGGTTTTTGCATATTGGCTGTATATGCTCTTGTGATGGTGTTTGTGATGCCATCCACGGCAGGTAGTGTATGCTGCACAGGAACAACTGTGAATATCGACGACAGCACAGACTATAGGTTTGTGAACAAAATGGATATTCTCAAATATATGAATTCGGCAAACATTAATCCAAACGGGTTGAGCTATAAGAATATCAACCTCCATGAGATGGAAAAGAAGATTGCTGAGATTCCGTTTGTGAATAAAGCTCAGTGCTATAAAAGTCCTGGTGGTCTATTATGTGTGGATATCAACCAGCGTAAACCAATATTGAGGATTAAGACGCCGACACAGGATTTGTATCTGGATTCAGAAGGTGGGCTGATGAATATTTCCACAGCATTCTCGGCTTATGTGCCTGTGTTGCTGAGCGAGAAGACACTGAGCAAGAAATATCTGAAGACAGACATCTATGAGTTTGCCAACTATGTCTACAACGACAAATTCTTAAATCCATTGGTGGAGCAGATATATATAGACATCAACGGCAAAGTGGAGATGGTGCCACGAATAGGTTCGCAAATAGTTGTGCTTGGCTCTACGGATGGTTACCAAAAAAAGATGGCTCGACTGAAGAAACTTTACGAAAGCGGATTCTCGAAAGTCGGGTGGAACAAGTATAAGAAGATAGATCTCACATACGACAACCAAGCTGTGTGTACGAGAAATTAAGAAAGAACAAAGACGACAAAGAACAAAGAACGAGTAAATACTATCAAAATTTAGTGAAAATGGCGAATACACTACAATTGACGGACAAAATAGCGGTGGTGCTAGACCTGGGCACCACGAAAATAAGATCTGTGGCCGCTGTCATAGACGACAATCATAAAGTGGCGCAGATCATTGCCACTGAAGAGACTGATTCTAAAGGAATAAGACATGGTAGAGTAGACAACTATCTCGAGTTGGATGGTGTGCTTAAACCTATGTTCAATAAACTTTCCAACCGAATATACAATAAATTCAAATCATCTATAGGCGACAGTTTCATCGGAAACACCGTTGAAATCAAAAGCGTCTACCTGGCTCTTGGAGGAAAGGGTATTTTAGGAAAAGAGCAGAAAGAGGCTTACCGTCTAAATAATCAGTTTGTTGATGTCCCTGTTGTCCAGAAGATAGAGGAAGATATAAGAAAACGCGTCGAAAACGACAAGGAGATTATCTTGGATATGATCAACCAAGGTTATAATGTCGACGACGATATAAAGATGGAGGCTGTAGGTTGCAGAGCTTCCAATGTGGAGGGACGCTTTTGTGTCGTCACAGCAGAAAAAGAGGTAAAGGAGAATGTCGAACAGGCTTTATCTCAGATCAATATCCAATTGGCAGGTTATTCTCTTTTGCCATTCGCCTTGGCAGATGTTATGCTTTCTGATGCCGACAAGGAGGTCGGAGCCACGTTGATCGACTTGGGTGCCTCGTCGACATCAATCGCCATTTATCGTGATAATGTTCGCCGTCATATCAGAGTGCTGCCATTTGGAAGCAAGATGATCACTAAAGATATCAAGAATGTCTGCGGATTGACTGCGGAAAATGCAGAGAAAATAAAGAAAAGTTTGGGTTGCGCTTACCCAGGCGGTTTGTCAGAAAACGTTATCGTAAGTGTGGCTGGAACAGATGTAAAGATTCAGCAGGTCGAATTGGCTTCTATCATTGAGGCACGTCTGGAAGAGCTTATGTCTTACATTCTTGGCGAGATGAACAAAGTGAATGCTTTGACATCATCAAAGAAAATTATCCTTACAGGAAGAGGTGCTCGCCTTAAAAAAGTTTGTGACAAATTCACAAATGAGTTTGGACTGGATACTGAAATCGGCAAAATCAAGGATGTATGCTATGAAAAATACAGTTCGTATTTCGCTGGCTTGGACTCTGTGGATGGTAATCCCGACAAAACAGCCCGTAAGATGAATGAGTTTGCGGCTTGTCTGGGTGTCCTTGAGTCTTGTGCACTTGAGTCATGCGTATATGTAGGCAGGAAGGAGTCTGCCACTAAAACTGTCAAGAAGACAGAGCCAGGAGAGAAAAAAAGATTCACTCGTTGGGTGTCTGGACTTTTTGGAAGTATGGCTGAAACTGTGGCTGAAACGACTGGAACTATAATTAACGGAACTGAAATCAAATAATGATTGATATGGAGGAAAATTTCACATTTGTAGACGACTTTGAAGAAAAAAATATAATCAAAGTAATAGGTGTCGGCGGTGGTGGTGGAAATGCTACCAACTACATGTATGAAAACCATATTGAAGGTGTGGATTTCGTTATATGCAACACAGACCGTCAGGCTCTGCGTCGTAGTCCTATTCCGCCTGAGTTCCATATCCAGTTGGGAGAAAAAGGTCTTGGCGCCGGAAACGACCCAAATATGGGACGTCAGGCAGCAGAAGACTCCATAGAAAAAATAAAGGCTATGCTTGAGGATACCGAGATGGTGTTTGTCACTGCGGCTATGGGCGGTGGTACAGGTACTGGTGCCGCTCCGGTAATCGCGCGTACAGCCAAGGAGATGGGTATCCTTACAGTCGGAATCATCACAATACCATTCAAATTTGAAGGACGTCGTCGTCTCCTCAACGCATTGGAGGGAATGCAGAGAATGAGAGAGTCTGTCGACGCGATTGTTGTCATCTCAACGGACAGATTCCGTGAACTTTATGGCGACCTTGGCTTGAAAGCTGGTTTCTCTAAAGGTGACGAGATTTTAGCTATGGCGGCTAAGGGTATCGCTGAGATCATTACCGGTGATGGCTACGTCAATGTGGATATGAATGATGTCCGCACCGTCATGACTGATTCCGGTGACGCTTTGATGGGCTTGGCTATGGCTTCCGGTGAAGATCGTGCTGAGAAGGCAATTAAGGAGGCTTTGAATTCTCCTTTGCTTATCAACAACAGCATTGAAAAAGCTAGAAATGTATTGCTGAATATCTCTTATTCGTCTGAACATGAAGTGACAATCGACGAGACTACATATATTTGTAATTATGTACAGGATCAGATCGAGGGCCACGGAGCAAACTTGATTTGGGGCGCGACCATCAATGAAAGTCTTGGCGATAACCTTAATGTCACTGTAGTGGTTACGGGAATGAACGTCGAGGATTCTGATTTGACGGGAGACGTGCAGATGAATCCAACTTCTAACTATGGCATGTCTATGACAGCCGCAAGAGTCCAGACAGATGAGCGTGCCAACCGTTATTTGGGAGGCAATCACGTCGCTCCACAAAATAATAATTCTGGTTTTAACATGACTAACGCTGAAATAGATAAGTTCTACGAAGGTCATTCAGCTAAACCAGCGCAAGCTCCAATTCCAGAGCCTGAGCCAGAACCAGAACCCGAGCCAATTCCGGAGCCGGAACCCGAACCAATTCCGGAGCCAGAACCAGAACCAGCTCCAGTGGAGACTGGTCCGAGAATACCATCGAGAGAGATAGATTTAAATTCAATAGACGAAGACGATGATTGAAACTCTTGAAATAGCAAATCCTGACAAATCGTTTATCAAAGTGATAGGCGTTGGTGGCGGAGGAGGCAACGCGGTGTCTTACATGTATAAAGCGGGAGTCGAAGGAGTCGACTTTATCCTGATGAATACAGATAAGGCTGCGTTGAAACGTTCTGTTGTCCCTAAACGAATCCTGCTTGGCAAGAAAGGCCTGGGAGCAGGATCGGATCCTCGTATCGGTAGGGCAGCGATGCTCAATGTTGAAGAAAATGTCAGACAATTGCTATCAGAAGATACGGAAATGGTATTTGTGACTGCCACTTTGGGTGGCGGCACGGGTACGGGTGGTGCACCTGTAGTGGCACGTGTGGCAAAGGAACTGGGTATCCTCACCATTGGTGTCGTTACAACTCCGTTTTCTTATGAAGGACCAATCAGAAAAGCTATAGCGGAAGAGGGAGTGAGAGAGATGAGAAAATATGTCGATTCTCTTGTCATTATCTCCAACGACAGACTCTCATCCAAAGATAGAAATTCGTTGGCTGGACCAATGAAATTATCTTCTAGTTTTGCAGCGTCTGATTCTATTCTTGCCACTGCCGCGCAATGTATCTCGGATATGGTGACGCAGTCGGGCTACGTCAATGTGGATATGAACGATGTCCGCACCGTCATGACTAATTCTGGCGACGCGGTGATCGGTTCGTCTGAGGCTTCAGGAGAATACCGCGCTATGCAGGCTATGCGTGAGGCTTTGACGTCGCCATTGCTTGTCAATAATGATATACGTAATGCCAAGAGCATTTTGGTGAACTATCTATACTCTGATAAGGAAGTCACAATCGACGAACTGTCTGAAACAATGGAAATGGTCCAGATGAAGGTCGACGATGATGTCACTATCATTTGGGGAGCCAGTCAGGTGGAAGGTATGGGTGATAAACTGAAGATCTCAGTTGTCGTCACAGGACAGTTGTTGGCAGAGGATAAACTTGTAGGTGCAGTGCCAGATGTTTCTGTGCAGCAGAGAAATATCCCTGTGCAGATGGCAAAACCACAGATAAAGGAGGAGACAAAACCACAGCCTGTTGTCGTTGCAATGAGTGGCGACGGTGCTCTTGAACAGCAGGTGGAAATGCCGCAAGTGGAGGAAAAACCTAAATTCACCCCTACTGAGACGCATGATACCACAGTGACAAAGAAAAAACTTATTGCAGCTGTGTTTGGTGAGGAACAGATCGATGAGACACCTGCGTTTAACCGTACACGGACAGTCGTTGCGGAACGTAAACCAGAACCTACGTCGACATTCACTGTCAAACTGGACGGTGAGGAGATAAAGATGGGAGATAACAGTTATCTCTCAAACAGACCAGATTAATTTATAATTTAAAATATATTGACTATGGCATTGTTTGATGTTATTAGCGAGGATATAAAGAAGGCGATGATTGCCAAAGACAAAGTGGCTTTGGAGGCATTGCGTGGTGTGAAAAAAGAGTTTCTTGAGGCAAAGACAGCCAAGGGAGCAAGTGGAGAACTTGCAGACGACGCTGCACTAAAGATACTTCAGAAGATGGTGAAACAGCGTAAGGAGTCGGCTCAGATCTTCACAGAGCAGAACCGTCCAGAGTTGGCTCAGAATGAGTTGGCTGAGGCAGCTGTGATCGAGAAGTATTTGCCAGCAAAGTTGTCTGACGCTGAACTTGAGGCTGAGATCAAGGCAATCATTGCTGAAGTTGGCGCAAAAACAGCCCAGGAGATGGGTAAGGTGATGGGTGTCGCAACAAAGAAACTTGCTGGTAAGGCAGACGGAAAGGAAATTTCAGCAAAGGTGAAGGCTTTGTTGAATTCGTAATTCATAATGCGAAATGCATAATTTGTAGAGACGTGGCATTGTCGCGTCTCTTTGTTTTTATTATTTTTGTGAAAGAAAAAAGACAATGCGTCTAAGCGATGAATGTTGGAATCCGATATTTTAGTTTGACGAGATTGTAGTAACAGATTGTTTAACAATTAATAGTACGTGGATTCGACGAATTTAAAAATAGGAGAAAATGACAGCTGAAGTGTCATAAACGAGGATTGTTAAGGGCCCATGTTTGATTGATATTGGCCCTAACCCTTCCCCACGTGCGAGCCGTAGGCGAGCACAAAAAAAATTAATAAAACCACAGAGAATTAAAGTTTACAGAGAAAAGCTACGCTTTTATATGAGAAAAAGAGATGAGAATCCAATCAGAAAGTGGAATATGATTAGCAGATTACAATTCATTGAACTCACGTTATTTTAGTTTGACGAGATTGTAGTAACAGATTGTTTAACAATTAACAGTAATAGTATTTTTATGAAAACAGAAGAGATTAAAGACCTGTTTCAAAAATTCGAATCAATCGCTTGTGATTACGAAGGTGTTGAATGTTGGAGTGCCCGCGAACTGTGTGGGTTGCTTGGGTATGCCAAGTGGCAGAAGTTTGAGAATGTTTTGGAAAAAGCTCAGGAAGCTTGCCGAAATGCAGGATGTGAAGTGATTGATCATTTTACCCGCGCCGGTAAAATGATCGAGATCGCCAAAGGAGCTCAAAGAGAGGTTGACGACTACATGCTCACACGTTATGCGTGTTATCTTGTGGCTCAGAATGGAGATCCGAGAAAGCCTGAGATCGCTTTTGCTCAGAACTATTTTGCTGTACAGACACGTGTGGCGGAAATGGTAGAGAAAAGACTCCTTGAGTTTGAGAGAGTGCAGGCTCGGCAAAAGTTGGCAGAAACAGAGAAACGTCTGTCTGGAGTGCTTTTTGAACGAGGTGTTGATAGCAAAGGTTTTGCTATGATACGTTCCAATGGCGACAAGGCATTGTTTAATCTTGACACAGCAATGTTGAAACGGAAAATAGGAGCTCCTTCAAATCGTCCTGTCGCAGATTTCTTATCAACGATCAACATAAAAGCAAAGGATTTTGCCGCAGAGATGACCTCTGTAAATGTCCAACAAAAAGACTTGTTCGGAGTGACTCAGATAGACAACGAACATGTGGAAAATAATCTTGCCGTCAGAAATATGATGCTCGACAGAGGCATTGTCCCAGAGAATCAACCAGCTGGTGAGGATGTGAAGAAAGTGGAACGTCGATTGACATCGGAAGAGAAAAAAGTTTTGCCGAAAAGAAAATAGTTTGATGCAACTACAGATTGTATT
>DFGT01000018.1:0-10122 GCA_002371265.1 Bacteroidales bacterium UBA3743
CTTTATAAGTTTGACGTTTTGTGAGCCTGTCTTAAGAATGTAGACTCCTTTCGCTTGTGGCAGTTCTAGTTCAGCCACTCCTTCTTCTGTGGCATTCACTTTCTGAATAGCCGCACCTCCTACAGAGTATAGCACAACAGCAGATTTGGGTTGCAAACCTTCTGCTTTGACGTGGCTGTTGTCGGAATATGTGAAGCGGACTTCCTTGCTTCCCAAAACAGCGACGTTGCTTAAAGAACCGTCAGTGAAATGATACGAGTCGACTTTGCTGAGCTCGAAAGCTGTTCTTGCAGTTCCACTGACAATAAAACTGTCTGCCTGGTAAGAAATTTTTGGAGATTCCGACAGAAGGTACGAAAACTTTGTCCCGTCGGTCAAATCAACTGTGACGTGCGTCGTCTCAGCGAATGTTGGAGCTGATGCAATCGCCAATAAGACTCCAATTGAACGTAATAGATTTTTCATGCTGTAAATTTTGTGTTTATGTTTAATTTTAAGTGTAATGCTCGCAAATCAGTAGAGACGAGATTGTTCCCGTCTCTACTGAAAAAATATTCTTTATTTGTTTAATGTCGGATCGTTAATCAATCCTATGAATAACACTTCGTGTGTCTTAGGATTGTTGACCGTGACGATAAATGGACGATTGACGGTCACATCGATATACTTATATTCAAAAAGAGCACTGCCAGGAATCGGTATAGTGGTTACTGCGGCTCCTTTTGCACCGTCTTCATCTATTTCCAAGTGTGCAAGTTGAGATATATCACCAACTGCTGTAGATTCCGCTATATTATTGAATGATTTGGTGAATGTTTTTTCAAATCCCATTTCTTTCAGTGCGTCATTCAATGGGATATTGTCGTTTGTGTTGAATTTTGGCAATGAAAGCGTTGGACAATATATGGTGTCAATGCAATTCTCTGATGTGTCTCGTCCATATTTAAATCGAATGTTATCAAAGTCGATTTCTGCAAGAATTGATTCTGGTGAGACTCCTTCTTGTGGCAGAATCACATTCATATAGAATCTATCTTGGAAATCAAGTTTTACCAATTGATAATTCGATCCTTCTGCATAATTACTTCTGTAGGTTTTGTGCATCGTCTCAACTTTTTTTTCTTCTCCTGTAGAAGTGACAAATTTGCAAGAGTCTGTTAGACTAGGATCAAATTTTTTGTCCCATTCGGATTGGAAACTTAGTGCGTTTGCCAACACTAATTTAAGGATAGGGTTATATTCTATACCGGAGCTAGGAATCATTCCATTAGTAGACTCTTTTGTCCAATTGTCTATTAATGAGTAAGTAGAATCCTGTGAAAAGTCAACATTGTTGGACGTCGCTTTATAGTATTCGTCAAGGTTTTGCAGGAAGTTTTTGCCAAAATGAATGCCATTTTGCAAGAAGACGGCATTGGTTATTCCAACTTTAACTTCAATTGGATTTAACATTGTTAGATTTGCCAAACGCTTTTTATAAAGATTGTTCAACATATCTAGTGGCATGTCCTTCTTACCCAACGCTTGGGTGATTTCTGCGTAAGCCTCGTCATCATCGGCTCCATTTGCCAACATGGCTAATGCAAACTGTAGACTTGTAGGCGAGAAAATCAAGTTCTTGTCTTTGTGCTTGTTATCTTTTGAGATTTTGGCACAGAGTTCTGCAGCATATTTGTTGGCTGATTGTTGTGTCTTTATCTCACTCTCGTCAAGAGTTGTTGATAAAGCCAATCTTTTTTGGTAAATACAATTTCCATATGCTTCTTGAGCAAGATAAAGTTCTCTTTCAATATCTCTTTCATTTGCTCTTATTTCTCTTAAATGATGCACGTTTGTCGTGTCATATTCACATCCGTCGAGCATTCTGGTTTTGATGTTCCAGTTGGCTACATCTCCTTCCATACGCGCAATCTCTTCGTCGAATGTGACTTCGGCTCCATTCATTGGATAAAGAGATGATGATCCGTCTGTGCGAGTGACTTTGATGAAGACCTCTTCTCCTTCTGTCACATGGCTTACACGGTCTGTCTTCTCTACCTTCACGTCGTATTCCTTGCCGTTTTGCAAGTTGATGTGCATATATTGTGTCGCAGACATTGTGAATGCTACAATCAATCCGAATGCTGAAAGTATATGTTTTTTCATAATCTTATTCCTTTATTAGTTTGACGTTTTGTGAGCCGGTCTTAAGAATGTAGACTCCTTTCGCTTGTGGCAGTTCTAGTTCAGCCGCTCCTTCTTCTGTGGCATTCACTTTCTGAATGGCCGAACCTCCTACAGAGTATAGCACAACAGCAGATTTGGGTTGCAAACCTTCTGCTTTGACGTGGCTGTTGTCTGAATAAGTGAAGCGGACTTCCTTGCTTCCTAAAACAGCAACGTCGCTTAAAGAACCGTCAGTGAAATGATACGAGTCGACTTTGCTGAGCTCGAATGCGGCTCTGGCTGGTCCACTGACAATAAAACTGTCGGCTTTGTAAGAAATTTTTGGAGATTCCGACAGAAGGTACGAAAACTTTGTTCCGTCGGTCAAATCAACTGTGACGTGTGTCGTCTCAGCGAATGCTGGAACCATTGATGTTATTGCCACCATAGCTCCCATAAAACATAAACGTTTTCTCATAATAAAAAAATTAAATTACACTAATCCCAGACGATAAGCTTTGATTTTTCGCGATGCAAGAATGTCTTGCATGTTTACAAATTATTAATACTAACTAACTTTGGTTGTCTGAGACTATGCAAATATAATAAGATTTTGACCGTATGACACATTCTTTTTTTGTGAATATTGACATTTTTTAAACAATATTAACATTAGAGTGCTGGAATTTCTACAGAAAAAGGCTGTTCCAGAAATGCATGGAACAGCCTTTTTTGCTAATAATATATTACTCAATAAATGATATCGTGAAGATGTGCACGAAATCATATTGAAACATACGCACGTAAATGTTTTTGTGGTTATACGCGCGTCTGTGCGTCTCTACTTGACAATTATTTTGTCATTTCCTACGACATAAACGCCTTCTGTCAAACCACGCAGTGCATCTGATCTCTTGACGTTAGCCTTGATCAAAGCGCCCGAGACAGTGTAGACATTTACTATTTCATTTTCATCCGCGAGTATTGATTCTACAGATGTGATCGGACTGACTGTGACATCTACCTTTGCTCTCTCACTGAAGCAACCTTCCTCACTTTTGTATGCGATGTAGTATACAAATGAGTTTTCTTCATTTGGATTATTTAGGTATACTTCCACTGATTTTGCACCTTTTGAGTTGGATTCAATTGCCGGGTCGACGTTTGTATACCATAACAGACTAAGTGTTGAATCAAGAGTCTGGTTGAATTTATCCGTTGTTAAAATCTCTTTTTCTACAGTTAGTTCGTATAGTATTTTTTCGTCTGATGGTTTCTCAGGGATCGGATTGACAATGACTTCGTAGTTATGAATGTCTCCCTTGCAGCCAGTTTGGTTGTCAATTAGCTGGTAGCTAAACACTCCACCTTCTGTTGCTTTCAATGACTCAAAGAATGTAGAATCCTTGTCTTCTCCTAATAAGGTAGCCAAAGTGTCGGCACCTTGCCACCAACGGATAGTGTAGTCAGACACGTTGCCATTGGTCAATCTCATATCAATCAAACCTTTGCCTTCACCCTCGCAGAATTCAGCCTTTGGATTTCGGAACTCCGCATCGGGAACTGGATTAAATCGTATATAAATAGTATCAGCTGTCTTACAAGTGCCATCTAGATACAACGCATCAACCGCATATAGGACTACTGGCATTTCTGTGCCACCAAGAGTTTCGTCATCATACTCTACAATCTTAGGAGAAATTATATCATTCAAGATTGTCTTTGCCCCCAACATATTTCCTGGGGTCTCTGATTCAAACCATTTGACAGCGAATCCTTCAAAATCAGACGCCCACTCAGATTTATCTGGTGTGATATCTGCTGCCTGAGAAAGAGTGACACTTTCTCCATAACACAACTCTATCACATCCTTCTTGTTCTTTTTTCCAGATGCTTTCTTATCTGATTTTATCTTAATTCTTTCAGGTCCTGTACAAGCAGCACATTTAACTGTGACTTCAATTGGATTTGAAACTGTATATGAAGCACAAATGTGATTTGGATTGTAAGGGTAATTCAAACCAAAATCTTCCTTCAAAGTTTCTTTAGATCCAAGAACAACACGGAAATAAATCTTTTCTCCAGAATTCTTGCCAACAAATAGATCCGCTAAATTATCGTATGTGGTATTATTCGTGACATCACTTCCTGGAATTGGCTTCCATGATTTTTCATTGTCAGGATCATCAAATGTGTATTGATATATATATCTGACATCATCTTTATAATAGTTCTTTATCATTGGCGTTTCTTCTGCATAAAGCTTAATGTCGTCACCTGTGCATGAAGTGGCACTATCTATAGTATAACCATCGTCAAAGAACAATTTAACACTTGGTGACGCACATGTCCAAATTTGGATGTCATCCAAAATCAAGTCATTTCCATCCTTGTTTACATTCTCACCTCCTATTGCTGATATGATCTCAAACTTCAAGCTCGGAATGGCACCTGTCAATGCAATTGAAACAGACACTTCCTTCCACTCTATGCCATCATTTGTGGCATTTCGTGTGACAACATCGGAAACATTTGAATTTCCAGAATTTATATCTGTCACACGAATCTTTATCGCAACAGGTTCTGATGCCGCCGACCAGTTGTTTATATAGCATTTGACAGTTACTGGCATATTACATAGATTTTTTATTACTCTACTGTAAATAGCAGAGTCTGGTTCACTGTTGACATTCAAGAACAACATTGCTCCATACGCGTCGCCATTATATGTGTGGTCTGGGAGGAAATCAAATCCATTTTCTCCAGGAGTTTTGCCATTAAATGTATAAGCCTGCCATTCCCACATGGTGCCATCATTAGCACCGTCATAAATAGAGGTGACATTTGCGGCTACTGTATATGTTCCTTCTTCAAAATGTATGCCATCCTCAGGATAAGTGGCGGAAAGTTGCTTTTCCTCTTCTGCAGACAAACCATAGGTCCATCCATTTTTTGTGGTACGATATGTTTTTACCGGATTGTTGATGTCGGAGTAATCCCATACCCAATAGTTGCCTTTATTTGTAAATGTACCAAAATCATCTTGCCAAATTAACTTTTCATCTAAAGCGTTGCCATTGTCATCTGTACAACAAAGTCTATCTGTAAATTTAAATTCGTCAGATTTGAATTTGACTCCGTCAGATGTCGTTATTTCACAATAGTAGTTGTGCGTTTCCCCTTCAACTTTGCCTGTTGTATGTTTATATGATGTGCCTGTCGCACCAGAGATAGCTTTGCCGTCTTTATACCATTGGTACGTGCAATTCTGATAAGTTCCTTTTAATTTTAATGTCTCAGTATTTCCTCCTACACAAGCTGAATGTTCTCCTATGATTTTAGAATCTATCTCGCCATACACCTTTATGCTTTTTATCATAATGGCCTCACCTTTAGCCATTTGTGAGCCATAAAAATTTATTGTCAGCCTGTTATTTTGAACTGGGCCAAATTCAGAGGTAGCTGTTGCCGGATTTGTTATTGCAATCTCCGCACAAGATCCAGCAGTCATACCAGGACTAGCATCTCTTCCTCCATATAAAGAATTGTTGGCTGCAATCTTTATTGTGGCGTTATATCCACTACGCAAATGAGGCCCTTTGTTTGTTCCTGATATGTCTAGATACGATTCTGAATGTGGATTACAAATTTCCACTACAACTCTATAATTGCCATGGTTCTTTAATCCATTAACCTCCATAGAGAAGACTGGGTCTTTGGGCGCAACTCCATCTCCATTTGAAATAATCAATCCCCATTCTCCGGAATCTTTGTTGTCGATAAAACGTAAAGAATCCAATTTGGAAGGATTGGATGTTATCGCATAATGTTGACCGTCTAGAAAAGCAGACTTTTTATCTGTTGATATTATAGAATCAGGCAGTGAAAAATTTACTTTGAATGTAGGTTGAATTAACCCGCCAAAATTATTCAGCATATCAATAGAATGATAATTGACATTTTCTCCTCCAATTACGGAGAAATCTGTCGATGCTACCAAGGGTAGATTCGTGGCACTTCCGCCTGGCCATTGTGCGTATGCATTTGTTCCCCCAAATAAAATACTTATAAGGGACAGCCATAAGGTTAGTAAATGTTGTATTTTCATAAAATAAATTTATTGTTAATCGATTTGGAAAAAATGAATTAAAGTGATTTTACATATAAAATCATACAAAATTAAAAAATAATGATCAGTTGAATTTAGGACAAGAGAAAAAACGGATTTTTTTTAATTTTATTTAACATAACTAAATTTTCGTGAGGAATAACTGTAACAAAATCTTATGCCTAACTTATGTGATGCCATTCGCTTTTATATGCGATTGCCCGATGCCTGAGCCTCCTATAATTTTGTATCCGAAATTAAACTAAAACAAAATGGTAATGGGTGAAAAATCAATTGGAAATCATGGAAGGGTGACTCTCGTCGGCTTTGGCCCGGGTGACCCTGATCTGCTGACAATCAAAGGATATAAATCGTTGGAACATGCCGACGTGATTTTTTATGACGACTTGACTAATGAATCTTTCTTGAGCCAGTTTGATGCGGATAAGGTTTATGTGGGAAAAAGAAATGGCAGACACAGTCATGACCAGAGTGAAATAAATGAACTCCTTTATCAGTCTGCCGTTCTGGGAAATGTTGTGGTGAGACTGAAAGGCGGTGATCCTATGCTTTTTTCTCATGGCAGGGAAGAGGTGGATTTCTTACGAAGTCGTGGAGTCGACGTGGATATTGTCCCAGGTGTCAGTTCGGGCAACGCTCTCGCGTCGCTCCTTCAAATTCCTCTTACTCATCGTGGAGTGGCACGCAGTGTGGCGATGGTGCTGGGGCATAGTGATAAACTGCAGACTCCTGATGCTGATACCTTATTATATTACATGGGTGGCTCTTCGATCAGCAGGATTGCCAATTCGCTGATTGCGTCTGGCAGGAATGAGGATACTCCTGTGGCAATCGTCACTCACGTCTCCTTACCAACACAAAGGGCTATTTACTCCACATTGGAAGAACTGCGTTATGCGGTGTTTCGTGACACTCCCGTCTTGGTGATGGTCGGAGATGTGGTGAGGTTTGTGTCGGAATCTGCGACGCAGGTGTCTTATAATATGAGCATTCCGGTTGTGATACCTGATGGTTTGGACAAAGTGGATAAGGTGCTTTTCTCTTCTCCTGCAGAAGTAGATACATTCACGTCGCTATATGGGGCTGATATTCCCAAACATTTGTTGCTGATAGCCAACGATAATGCCACTTACGAAAAAACTCTTTCAATATAATCCAAACAATGAATTTTTTGCCGATAAACATAAATATAGAAGGGAAACGGATCCTTATTATCGGAGGTGGCCGTGTCGGATTGCATAAGGCGACAATCCTCCACCGTTTCACAGATGAGGCGACGGTGGTCTCTCCGCATTTTGCCGAGGGGTTTGATAAATTGCCTTTTTCTCTTGTCGCAAAGGAGTATGAGCCATCTGATCTTGACGGAGCATTCATTGTCTATGTCTGCACGGGAAATGCCTCGCTCAACCAGCGGATAAAGCGGGATGCAGAGCAACGTCGCATCTTGGCGAGCGTATGTGATAATCCTTCCCTTTGTGACTTCACGTCTCCTGCCATCTACAAGGAAGGAGATCTTACAATAGCGGTGTCGAGCAATGCGACGAATGTACATCTTAGTATGCGTATCCGTGACGCGATAAAGGAAAACATTCAATATATAAAGGAAAAAGCGACGGGATTTGTCTCGATATACAAAAAATGAGATCACAACGACTCAATATCACAAACGTATGTGATACTATTACCATTTAATCGCTATTTCCTGGATGTCCGTTGCAGTGTAATTTTGCATTTGTAAAAAGAAAGAAATTATAATAAAGAAAGGAATTAAATTATGGCAGAGTTGAAGATTACAGACGACAACTACGAAGAAATCCTTGGCAAGGGTGGAGTAGTGGTGATTGATTTTTGGGCAACATGGTGCGGACCTTGTCAACGGTTGTCTCCGATCATCGCGCAGGTGGCAGAGGATTACGAAGGCAAAGCATTAGTAGGCAAGTGTAACGCGGAAAACAATGAGGCGTTGACAGAGTATTTTGGCATACGCAACATCCCTACCATCCTTTTTATTAAAGATGGTGAGGTGGTGGATAAATTAAGTGGGGCTGTGAACAAGTTGAAAATCACAGACACAATAGATAAATATTTGTAATCAACAGGGATGATGTACCCCCAGTTAAATAGATAAGGAGAATAAAAGATGGCAAAGATTATTGTAAACGGTGAATATCAGGAGGTTGAATTGCCTCTTACTGTATCTGATTTGATAAAGTCAAACAATGTGTTCCAGCCTGAGATGGTGAGCGTCCAGGTCAATGAGGAGTTTGTTGAGAGAGAAGATTTCGATACTCTGCAAATCAAGGAAAACGATTCTGTTGATTTCCTATATTTTATGGGAGGAGGACAATATTAATTCATAATGCATAATTCATAATGCATAATGGGCGATATGATAGTATCCCAGCTATAAACCATTAATTATTAATATAATTTATGTTTGATTTTTCAGAAGAAGAATTGCTTCGCTACAGCCGCCATATCCTTTTGCAGGATGTAGGTGTGGAGGGGCAGGAAAAGATAAAGGAAGCCAAAGTCCTTGTTGTTGGCGCAGGTGGATTGGGAGCTCCTGTTTCCCTCTACCTCGCAGCAGCAGGAGTCGGCACTATCGGTATTATAGACGGCGACGTGGTAGATCTGTCCAATTTGCAGCGTCAGGTGATACATTTCACGAAGGATGTTGATGTTCCGAAAGTGATATCTGCAAAAGAGAAGATGTTGGCTATCAATCCGAATGTGAAAGTGAATGCGATTCAGGATTTGTTGATGGCAAACAATGCTCTGGATATCATCAAAGAGTATGATTTTATTGTCGACGGTACTGATAATTTCCCAGTGAAGTTTTTGATCAACGATGCGTGTGTGCAGGCTGGCAAACCATTTAGTCATGGTGGCATCTTGCGTTTTGAGGGCCAGACATTCACACATGTGCCGGGCTCAGCATGCTACCGTTGTGTGTTTGGAGCACCACCTCCACCAAATGCGGTGCCTACGTGTTCGCAGGCAGGTGTGTTGGGAGCCATTGCTGGTATGCTTGGCACAATTCAAGCAGCAGAGACATTGAAATATATCACAGGTGTCGGAGAATTGTTGACCAATAAGCTGCTTACGTTTAATGCTAAGACGATGGATTTTCGTAAGATCAACACACGTCATAATAAGCATTGCAAATTGTGCGGTGACAATCCTACTATCACTGAGCTTGTCGACTATGAGCAGGCCACATGTGATTTGAAGAACCATTAAAAGTTACAGTTTATGACTATAGGAGAACAGACATACGGATGGCAGGAATCCAATGAGGTGATCCACATCACACAGGAGGCTTATGATTCCATACTGTCGCAGGCGAGAAAGGACGCTCCGGTTGAGAGTTGCGGATATGCTCTTGGTGTTAAAGGCGAAGATGGCAAGTTGAAGATAACATACAATTATCCGTTGACAAATATTGACCATTCTGAAGAGCATTTCTCGTTGGATCCCAAAGAGCAGTTTGCGGCAATCAAGTATGCACGAGCACATGGATTGGTTGTTGTGGGTGGATGGCACAGTCATCCGGCATCTCCAAGTCGCCCATCAGAAGAAGACAAGCGTCTTGCTTTTGATCCAAATGCTTTCTATCTTATTCTGTCGCTCGCTCCGGAAGTTTCAGGTCAGCCTTATGTGCCTGAAGGGGAGCCAGTGCTCAATGCTTTTAGAATAAAGGAAAAGGAAGTCACCCGCTTCCCTGTAATAGTTTAATTTCTTTCGCCCAGACTGGAAGCCAAACAGTCTGGGCTTTCTGCGTCTCATACATAAGAGTACAGATTGATTCGTCTGGAAGACACTATTTGAGTACCCCCGTACATACG
>DFGT01000018.1:10176-10337 GCA_002371265.1 Bacteroidales bacterium UBA3743
CGGAGGATGAGCGGGGTCGCAGAGATTGCATGAGGCCGATGCGTCTGGAAGATGCTATCTAAGTACCCCCGTACATACGGAGGATGAGCGGGGGTACTTAGATAGCATGAGGTCGATGCGTCTGGAAGACGCTATTTGAGTACCCCCGTACATACGGAGGA
>DFGT01000011.1:0-7052 GCA_002371265.1 Bacteroidales bacterium UBA3743
CTTTTGGGGTGCACTTCAATTCCCCATCTCTTTTTTGATGTGAAAAACATCGGTGATATGCAAAAAAGTGTAATATTCGATAAGGATAAGTGCAAAAAAGTGTAATATTTAATAGAAATAAGTGCAAAAAAGTGTATTTTTGAGATGTCGTAAATGGAGAAAAACGTATGGAAAGATTGGTAATGAATAAGTTAGTGGAGTGGAAGAAAAAAAAGAATAGAAAACCACTTATTTTGAATGGTGCAAGACAGGTTGGAAAAACATGGTTGTTGAAGGAATTTGGAAAGTTGCACTATGAAGATGTTGCTTATTTTATGTGTGATAGAGATGAAGAAATCACAAGAATTTTTTCTTCCAGTTTCGACATAAAACGCATTATTATGCAACTAAGTGCACGTATGGGAAAAAATATCATTCCTGAAAAAACGCTTGTTATATTTGATGAAATACAATCGTCGCCAAGAGTGTTGGAAGGATTGAAATTTTTTTACGAGGAAGCTCCTAATTATCATATTGCGGTGGCGGGTTCTTTGCTTGGAATATCGTTACATCAAGGCAGTTCATTTCCTGTAGGAAAGGTAGATATGATTCGTGTGTTTCCTATGAATTTCGAAGAGTTTTTGATGGCATCTGGTCAGAAAAAGCTTGTGGATATTTTAAATGTAAGAGATTATGAGTCGATAAATACGCTTAAAGACACTTACGAAAAATATTTACGTCAGTATTATTTTGTAGGAGGAATGCCAGCAGCTGTGCAGGCCCATGTAGAAAACTATGGACTTGAAGATGTCCGTTCAATCCAGCAACAGATTTTATTTGACTATTCCAGAGATTTTTCGAAACATGTTTCAAAAACAGATGTTCCCAAAGTTAATATGGTATGGCAAGGTATGCCTGCTCAACTTTTTAAGGAAAACAAGAAATTCATTTATGGAGTATTGAAGGAAGGAGGAAGGGCAAAAGAATTTGAAAATGCAATACAATGGCTTGTGGATGCTGGTCTTGTATATAAAATCAACAGATGCAAATCAATCAAAATGCCATTAAAGGCATATGAGGATTTCTCTGCTTTTAAGTTGTTTCTTTGCGACTGTGGATTATTGGGAGCTTTGGCTGAAATACCGGCTTCTCAAATGTTGGTCAGCGATAAAGCAATAAAGGAATATAAAGGAGGCTTTACGGAACAGTATGTACTCCAACAATTGATAAGTCGAGACAGAGGCTCTATTTATTATTATAGTGCTGATAATTCTCGGCTTGAAATAGATTTCCTTATACAGAAAGACGGAGATGTAAAACCTATTGAAGTAAAGGCGGAGGGAAATGTGAGATCAAATTCGTTGTCTGAGTATCTTAACAACAATCCTGAAATACGCGGTATAAGATATTCAATGCTTCCGTATACCCAACAGGAACATTTTGATAATATTCCGCTTTGGGCTATAGAATAACAGACTATCGTTTGCAAAGTATAAGACTTTAATGTGTGAGGCTAATAAAAAACGGTCGGAGAAACATCCTCCGACCGTTATTATTATTGATTATTGTCAATATTAGATGTATTGAGCTAGTCTCATGTCGCCCTTCTCTGCGAATGCAGTGTGGAAAGCAAATGCGTTCTTCAAAGATAGTGGAGTATGAGTTGATCCGCCAAGCTTCAAGTAATCCCACATCAACTGCTTGTAGTCTGGGTGAACACAATTCTCTATGATTGTCTTAGCACGCTCTATTGGAGTAAGACCACGAAGGTCTGCGATACCCTGCTCAGTGATAAGAATCTTAACAGAGTGTTCGCTGTGGTCGCAGTGGCTTACCATAGGAACGATAGGTGAGATAAGTCCGCCCTTCTGGATTGATGGACAAGTAAAGATAGAGATATATGCGTTTCTAGTGAAGTCGCCGCTACCACCGATACCGTTCATCATCTTTGTTCCAAGCACGTGAGTTGAGTTTACATTTCCGAAGATATCTGCCTCAAGAGCAGTGTTGATTGTGATCAAACCTAAACGACGGATGATCTCAGGGTTGTTGGAAATCTCGATTGGGCGAAGAAGCACCTTGTCGTTGAAGAACTTAAGGTTAGAGTAGATGTCTTTAGTCACATCTGTACTTGTAGTAAGGGAGCATCCAGACGCGAATGAAATTCTGCCTTTCTCCATTAAGTCGATCACAGCGTCCTGAATAACCTCTGTGTACATAGTGAATGTAGGCACGTCCTTATTGTCGCCTAGAGAGTAAAGCACAGCGTTTGCCACATTACCCACACCACTCTGGATTGGCAAGAACTCAGGTGGCACTGTGCCACGCTTCAACTCGCCAGCCAAGAAGTTTGCAACATTCTGTCCGATTTTGGCTGTTGTCGCGTCTACTTCAGTAAATTTAGCTACGTTAGTGAATTCGTTAGACTCAACGATTGCGACAATTTTCTTTGGATCTACTTTGATTGTCTTGTCACCTGCACGGTCGGAAACCTTGTAGATTGGAAGTTCTTTTCTGTAAGGTGGATTTGCAGGAATGAAGATGTCGTGCATTCCGTAAAGCTCTTTTGGCTGTGTGCTGTTGAGCTCAATGATGATCTTGTCTGCCAACATACAAGCTGTTGGAGCAAGACCTACACCTGCTGAAGGAAGAATCTCTCCATCTGGAGTTACATCTGCTGCCTCGACAACAGCAAAGTCCAATTTGCCATAAAAACCGTATCTTAGCTCCTGAGAAAGGTGAGACAAGTGCATGTCGCTATATTTGACAGCTCCTGTGTTGATGCCATTACGCAAATCCTTGTTGCTCTGGTATGGAGCACGGAAGTTGATAGCGTTTGCTCTTACCAATGCACCGTCTAGCATATCTCCTGATGATGCACCAGTGAACACGTTGATTTTGAACTCTTTACCTTCGTTGTGAAGTTTTTCTGCCATTGCAGCAATTGCTGATGGTACGACTTTAGGTGTACCTGCTGCAGTAAAACCACTAAATCCTACGTTTGCTCCATTGAAGAAGAGTGATGCTGCTTCTTCAGCCGACATGATTTTGTATGACATATCCTGTATTATTATGCAATTTGCTTAAAATTTTCGCAAAAATACTCTTTTTTTATGTATTTTCAAAAGATTTTATTGCTTTTTGTCATTCTGGCTTCTGCCACTTTGTATGGAAACTTATGCCTCGAACCATTATATCTATATCATCATTGTCTTTGATGATGTTTACAAGCTGAGAAATCACATCCGCAACTTTTGTGATTACCTCTGTGCTGACATCCTTCTTGAATTTCATAGATATCTGACGTCGACCTGAGAGTCGCACGAGCAACGTCGACCTGCCATCGCTATCTTTTTCAATGGAATACTCCCATTTATGCTTTTTTACAATTCCTTGAAGCACCATGTCAAGTGTGTTCTGGTTGATTTCCATCGACTTGCGTATCTTGGATTCTTCAATGCTCCATTTGTTTTTCCATTCCTCTTCGACTGCTTCGAATTTGTTTACAGCGTCGATTGTTTGCTCTGCGGAATCTGCGCACAATGAGAAATCATCGTATCTGTCAATGTCAAAAAGCTTGATTATCGGTTCGTCCCATTTGTGCGATTTCAGAACATTTGCCCAGAGTGTGTGCCCTTCTTTACACATGACCAGACCTTCACGCATATAATAATGTCTCGAATAAAGTTTCATATATTTTTCGAGCACATCTCCGCTTATTTCGGTAAACCCATTCTCACGTAGCTTTTTTATTGTTTCGTCGCGTCGGTCATCATTGTCGGAGAGACGTTTGGATTCGCGTGGTAGCTTTAAGGCAGAGTCGAGATATTCCTGGTGGATTTGTTTAGAATCGCTACCAGATATTATTAGTTTTTTTATCTTTTGTTTTGTGAATGCAGCCATGATTTTGATGAATTTTTGCAAAGTTAGGATTAAATCCGTCATATATAGCGTGGATCCAAAATAAAAAAGAGACACCGAAAATTCAGTGTCTCTCATTGTCTATGTAGACCGTGTTATGGCTCGACGTAAATCGCGCGAATTGTGAATCCGCTTCGTCGGCTCAACGGTGTTGTCTGGATTCCTTCATCTTTGTTGAATGTCAAGTTCCAGCTCAAGTAGTCGTTAGAACTGAATGCTACACTTGCCCAATACCAGCCTGTAGTTCCTTGATTTCTGATATCATATTGGTCTTTGCTACCTGCGGCAGGCAAGAATATCGAGTTAGTGTTTCCTTCTTGTTTGCTCTTGATTTCGTATCCTTCAACGCCACCTACATTAGTCCATGTCCATGTGCATTCGTTGATCAACTCTTGGAAATCTTCTCTAGTAGGGATTTTCCAGTAGCCGCCCCAGTAGTGCTGTGCCACATCGTATGTTGGATTTAGCACTCCACCTCTGTTGGTGTAGCCTTGCAAAGCGAGTTGCTCTACAGTTTTACCGAATGTCATACAGTTTGTTGATGAATATTCGGATTTTGTGATTGTATCACCCCAAGCGTAGTATTTACCCCATTCAGAAGGACTGTTCGCTCCGACGTTGCAGGAAGCCCACAAATTACCGCTTGGAAGACCAAGGTTGATCCATTTATGACCTTCTGCTACACCTGTGCCTGGTTTTGAAAGTTCTCCGAATACGTCGCCTCCTTCAACCATTTCCCAAGTGACTCCCTGATCCCAAGAAATCATAAGCTTGCCGTCCTCTATCTTTAATGAAGGAGTTTTACCATCCTGTCCGACTGCGGAACCGATTGCTTCCCAAGTCACGCCATTGTCGTAACTGATATACCAGACGCCGTTCTCAATTTTTAGTTGTGGACATATTCCATCCTTACCATCTTTTCCGTCTTTACCTGTCGCCTGACCAATAATCTCCCATGTTTTGCCTTGGTCGTAGGATACCATCCAATAACCGTTTTCTATCTTCATCAAAGGAACGATTCCTCCTCCTTCGCCTTGTTCTCCCTGTTCTCCTTGGTCACCTTTATCTCCTTTCTTACCTTCAGCCAAAACCATCTTTCCATTTTCGTCAAGGAGCCACTCTCCGTTAAGAGTCCAATAGTGCAAACCATCTTCGGCGATCTTCACACCGATTACAGGGACGAAAGATGTTCCAGTGGTGTCGGTGAGAATTCCGTCTTTTCCATCTTTTCCATCATTTCCGTGATGTAGCTCAACGAATTCTCCATCGGTGAAGGAGATCACATATCCGTCTTGCATCTTGTAGACGTTGGAGATGTTGACTCTTTTGGCTTGTTCCTGAAGCAGTTTCTTGATGTTTGCAGAATTCTTGTTGATAATGTTACACAACTCTTCAAGTTCTGTGAATCTATCTTCAAGTCGGTATAGCCTGTTTCTGTCAGAGATGTCGTCTCTTTCTTCACATCCGGAGAAGATAGATAGTCCCAATACAACGAAAGGAATCGTTTTTATTAATTTATTTAGTCTCATAATCAAATCCTATTTAAAGTTGAATCCTGCCAAAATTTGGAAACTTCTGTTTTTCAAATGCTTATATCCGAGCATTAGTTCGTCGTCTCCATATATAATGTCTTTCTTGTCTATTTTGTATAGTCCAAGGTCGTATGTGAATCCGATTTGGACTTTTCTCACTACGAAGTCGACTCCGAATTTCACACCTGCGTCGAAACGTTTGAGAGCACCTTCTTTTAAAAGATCAAATTCATGTTCCGACTTGAACAGGTCGGTTGCGGCAGGAGAATCAGACACTTCGGTCGTTAATGTGGCTTTCACTGCACATGCTACGTATCCACCTGCCTTGTATGTTACGTTAAGAGATTCTCTTCCTTGTCTGTAACACATCATCGCAGGCAATTCCAGGTAGTATATTTTTGTCTTGCTTGGTTCGAATTCTTTTAGACTATATCCTTTACGGTTGATGAACAGACCGACTTCTGAAAACACGTTTTTTTCTCCAAACCAGATTTGATCGACGGCTCCGATAGTAATGCCGTTGAGGTGTGCGGAAGAAACTCCGTATGATGTCGCTTTTGATGTGCAGCCACCAAATCGGATACCCAGTACGTTTTTGATATCTCCGTCTAAGCGAGCTTCCTCATTGTTGGAAGCAAAGAAGTCGGCATCAAAATCATCTGAATTAGAAGACGTTGGTGTCTTGTCTGGTTGTTGCGTCGGTGTTTGTTGAGCTACAGTTTGTGTGGCAGGTTTGCTTTCAAAAGATTTAGTTTCTTCTGTAGCTACAGCCTTTGTCTCAACAGGTTCGCTTTTTACGTTTGTCTCTACCTCTGTGCTCTCGTTAACGGGCGTGAATGTCACGTCCATTTTTTCTTCTTGGGCAGAAGCATACAAAAGATTTAGTACGGTCAGTGCCGATACAAAAATTTTCTTCATAAAAATAGTCTTTTTTCAATCCTTTCGCTTGATTATTTCGCATACCATACAAAACAGAGTTTTTTCCTGTGTGGTCATAATCATATAGCGATACAAAAATAGTTAATTAAACTAAAATGCAAACGGCATAATTGTTAAAAAAACTAAAAATCGGCAGATTGTTGAAAAGTCAATATGAAACGTGTTGAAAATTTGCCGAATGAAATTGCAGGTCGTCGGATTTTTGTGATAGTTTTCTGGATGGTAAATATATTTGCTTGTAAATTAATTTGTTGGTCAAAACGCCTTTGGGTGCTGCACCTTGTAGAGTTTTCTGTCTGGTAATTATGGATTTTTAGTTGTTTTCTTCGAAGAATAAGTCGTCGCCGAACTCATATTTGTTAAATGACCGTAGAGGCTTAAAGCATACAGATTCAGAAAAATTGTGATTATTGGAGTGTGGAAGATGGTTGTTTGGGGACATCGCGTAACATCCGTCGAAATGATGTTATAATTAGCTTTTGTAGCGACGGTGCGTTAAAATGAAAAAAGCCAGTATTTCACTGACTTCTCAATTTTTGAGCCTCTTGTCGGATTCGAACCAACGACCCCGAGATTACAAATCACGTGCTCTGGCCAACTGAGCTAAAGAGGCGTAAGGAATAACCTTATTAAATATGTGTAGACTGCAATAGCAATCTTTTTGAGCCTCTTGTCGGATTC
>DFGT01000011.1:7106-7250 GCA_002371265.1 Bacteroidales bacterium UBA3743
GAGCCTCTTGTCGGATTCGAACCAACGACCCCGAGATTACAAATCACGTGCTCTGGCCAACTGAGCTAAAGAGGCGTAAGGAATAGACCTTATTAAATATGTGTAGACTGCAAGAGCAATCTTTTTTGAGCCTCTTGTCGGATT
>DFGT01000011.1:7332-49753 GCA_002371265.1 Bacteroidales bacterium UBA3743
GACCCCGAGATTACAAATCACGTGCTCTGGCCAACTGAGCTAAAGAGGCAAGTGGGAAAACCTTCTACATCACACCGCTACAACCGACGTACCCTTGCTGCGTTCAAACCCTGGGGGATTAGAAGGGAGCTGGTTGTGTAGCGCTTTCCCGGGTGCAAAAGTATAAACTATTTATCACACAACAAGTGTTTTCTGCTTTTTTTTTGAAAAAAGTTGCTTATTTCTCTATGAATTATGCAAATATAAATTGCTTTTTTTCAAAAAACAGATCAAGGTAAAATTTTGTCATGTGTGTTTGACATGATAAAATCATTGTAAAAGACGTCGGGAATATTTTCTGTCTTAAATATTTGTGCGCAAAGCATGAAAGGAAGGTTTGCAAAATAGTGGAATGCTATTATTCCCACATCATTTATAACGTCAATTTGATTCTATCCTCTTTTTTTATGTGCTTGTCTTCGGCTTGTGTTAGAAATGTGGGGCCTAAAACCAATATTTATATTATACTTGGTCCATTGACAATCATCAACTCGATAACCAAGTTTTTTAATTAATTTAATCATATTCTAAGGATTCAAAAATGGATTTTTTTACTTGTTTTTTAGTTCATTTGTCATTTTTGGACTTGTTTTTTTGCCATAACGTAATTTTTTTTCCGCTTTTTTATATTTTTGTGCTCAGTTTAAGATTTTTGACATGGAGAATGGGTAAGATCCCATTGTCATAACACATTTTCAATTAAAAACTTGATAATGGATACAGTCCTCAATTTGTTATCGTTGTTCGGCTCACTTGCACTCTTCCTTTTCGGAATGAAAACGATGAGTGAGGGTTTGGAGAAGTTTGCCGGCGACCGTTTGCGCGCAATCCTTGCGGCAATGACAAAAAATCGAGTAATGGGTGTTGTTACCGGAATTGTGATCACTGCTATGATTCAATCTTCCAGTGCCACAACTGTGATGGTTGTGAGTTTTGTGAATGCGGGATTGATGACGCTGACTCAGGCAATAGGCGTGATCATGGGTGCGAATGTCGGAACAACTGTGACGGCATGGATGATTTCCGCGATTGGATTCAAAGTGAATATCGCAGCGTTGACGCTACCTCTGATGTGCGTAGGTATGCCTCTGATTTTCAGCAGCGTCAGCAAAAGAAAAAGTGTCGGAGAATTTATTTTCGGATTTGCTTTCCTTTTTATGGGTTTGAGCTATTTGCAGCAGTCGGCCACCGACTTGAATATAGGCTCTTACGTAGCAAACCTACTTGCTGGAATGGCGGATGGAGGCTTCCTTACAATTCTGCTATTTGTTGTAGTGGGAGCTTTGGTTACAATGTTAGTTCAAGCATCAGCGGCCACAATGGCAATCACGCTGATGCTTTTTGATATGCATATACAGGGATTCGGCTTTGAGCAGGCAGCTGCTTTGGCGATGGGACAGAACATAGGTACGACTATCACTGCCTTTATGGCTTCCCTCACTGCAAACACTCAGGCAAAACGAGCTGCGTTGGCGCATATGTTCTTTAATGTTTTCGGAGTGCTTGTCGTTTTGATAATGTTCTATCCGTTCTGTGATGCGGTGACTTGGATTGTCACCAATGTGCTTCATGCAGGCGACAATGATTTGTTCCGTCTCTCTGCATTCCATACGGCTTTCAACATCTTCAACACATTATTATTGATCGGATTTGTGAAGCAGATTGAAGCATTTGTTTGCAAGGTGTTGCCAATGCCTGAAAACCAGGATGCGGAAAACCGTTTGTTGTTTATCTCAGGAGGTTTGCTTTCCACGGCTGAGCTTTCTATTCTTCAGGCAAACAAAGAGATTGTGGTGTTCGGTGAACGTTGCCGCAGAATGTTGACGTTTGTGCCAAAGGCATTGGAGTGCAAAAAAGAGGAGGATTTTGAGAATGCGTACAAAAAACTGGTACATTATGAGCAAATCACCGACAATATGGAGGATGAAATCGGAAAGTATCTTGGTCTGGTTAGTGAAGGTCGTTTGAGTGGAGAATCGAAAAATGCCATAGCTTGTATGCTCCGTGAGATAGGAGAACTGGAGAGTATAGGTGATAGTATCTACCATCTTGGACGAACAATCTCGCGTCTTCGCGAATATGGAGATGAGACATTCAATGAAGAGCAGAATACATATATCAATAAGGCACTGAAAATCGTGGACGAATCTTTGGTGGCTATGATCAATGTCCTTTCATTGCCAGAAGAGAAAACGGTAAATTTGAAAGAAAACATCGGAATAGAGGACCGTTTGAATGAGCTTCGAACACGTTGCACAGAGAGAAATGTCGAGGCAATCAACAATAAGGAATATAGCTATCGTCTTGGCACATATTATATTGACTTTATCAATGAATGTGAGAAAGCTGGCGACTACGTGATGAATGTAGTGCAGGCTGTGGCTAAGATGAGGGAGTGAAAATGAAAAGTTAAAAATTATAAATGCTGAATGCTAAATAAAACGCCTCTTGATAGGGGCGTTTTTATTGTTTAAATCAGAGTGTCACCATGTGTCTGCATTTTCTTCAATTTCTTCGGCTTCTTCATCTGTGATTTCTCTGCGATACCATTCTTTCATAACTAACCCGTTCTAAATCTAAAAATCGTTTGTTTGAAACTTTATGAACAATAGCAACGTCTATATAAATGAATTTCACTATAATTTTGTTATTTTTGCACAAAAATAAATTTGTATAGATGATTTCTGTAAACCAAGTCACTGTTGAGTTTGGTGGCTTCACTCTGTTAGACGATATATCTTTTGTGGTCAACGACAAAGACCGCATAGCGCTTGTGGGTAAAAATGGCGCCGGCAAATCGACTATGCTGAAAATCTTTGCTGGCTTGCAAAATCCATCAAAGGGTTCGGTGTCTGTGCCAAAGGAGACCACTATCGGTTATCTTCCTCAGCATATGATCCACAACGATGATTGCACTGTCATGCAGGAGGCTGAGAAGGCTTTCTCCCACGTCTCTGATCTTCAGGCAAAAATTGACAAACTGGGGGCTGAACTTGCCGAACGCACTGATTATGAGAGTGAATCGTATCATCAGTTGATCGACCGTCTTACTGAGGCTAATGAGAAACTTGCCATTCTTGGAGGAGGAAACTATATAGGTGAGATAGAGCGCACTCTTTGTGGACTTGGTTTCACTCGCGAGGATTTTAATCGCCAGACAAGCGAGTTCAGCGGTGGATGGCGTATGCGTATCGAATTGGCAAAGATCCTTTTGCAACGTCCCGACGTGTTGCTTCTCGACGAGCCTACCAACCATTTGGATATCGAATCTATCTGGTGGCTTGAGAATTTCCTGAAATCATCCGGTTGTGCTGTGGTGCTCGTTTCACACGACCGTGCATTCATAGATAATGTCACAAACCGTACTATCGAGATTTCCCTTGGTCATATCTACGATTATAAGGTAAACTATTCTCACTATGTGCAGCTTCGCAAGGAGAGACGCGAGCAACAGCTTCGCGCGTATGAGAATCAGCAGAAGCAAATCGCAGACACTGAGGAATTTATTGAAAGATTCCGTTACAAGGCGACGAAGAGTGTGCAGGTGCAGAGCCGTATAAAGCAACTTGAAAAAATCGAGAGAATCGAGGTCGACGAGGAGGATAACGCTGCTCTACACCTGAAATTTCCACCTGCTCCACACAGCGGGTCGGTGAGTGTGGAGGCTAAGAACCTTACAAAAAAGTATGGTGACCATGTGGTGCTCGATAATATCGACATCTGCATCAAACGTGGTGAGAAAGTAGCTTTCGTCGGCAAGAACGGTGAAGGTAAGTCAACACTTGTGAAATGTATCATGAACCAAATCGACTATGATGGCGAATTGAAACTCGGTCATTTGGTTAAGATTGGATACTTCGCGCAGAATCAGGCATCTTTGCTGGATGGCGAGTTGACAGTGTTCGACACTATTGATTATGTGGCTACTGGAGAGATCCGCACGAAGATTAAGGATATCCTTGGCGCGTTCATGTTTGGCGGAGAGGCATCTGAGAAGAAGGTGAAGGTGTTGTCGGGAGGAGAAAGAACTCGTTTGGCGATGATACGTCTGCTTCTCGAACCTGTCAATTTCCTTGTGTTAGATGAGCCGACCAACCATTTGGACATGCGTACTAAAGATGTCCTGAAGGAGGCGATAAAGGCATTCGACGGCACAGTGATTGTCGTGTCGCACGACCGTGAATTCCTCGATGGATTGGTGGAGAAAACGTATGAGTTTGCCAACCACAAGGTGGTGGAACATCTCGGTGGAATCTATGATTTCCTAAAGACAAAGCAGATGGAAAACCTTCAGGAACTGGAGGTTAAGAAAACTGTCGCCGAAAGCAACGTCGCCACTAAGGCACCTACAGAAGGCAAACTCTCTTATGAGGCTCAGAAGGAGAAGCAGAAGCAGGTCAGAAAGGCCGAGAAAGCTGTGGCGGACAACGAGGCAGAGGTGGCAAAACTGGAGAACAAGATTGCAGAGATTGAGGCAAAATTGGCGGAAGGAGATACTGATGCTGATTTGCTGACACAATATGAAAAGGCTAAGAAGAGCCTTGATGAAAAGATGTACGAATGGGAAATCCTGACGGAGGAACTCGAAAAACTAAAGAATGAATAGCGATGAAAGAGAATGAAATGATATTTGGAATCCGCGCGATCATAGAAGCGATTGAGTCGGATAAGGAGATTGACAAAATCATATTGAAGAAGGATCTTCAGAGTGAGTTGTCGCACGAACTTTTCGAAGTCCTTCGTTCACATCCGTTGATTCAGGTGCAGCGTGTGCCTCTTGAGAGAATCAATAAATATACCCGCAAGAATCATCAGGGAGCTATCGCTTTCATCAGCAGCACTCATTATCAGAGGGTTGAGGATCTTGTGCAGAATATATTCGAGGAGGGAAAGGATCCTTTCTTTATTATATTGGATGGAGTGACAGACGTAAGAAATTTCGGTGCTATCGCGCGTACTTGCGAGTGTGCCGGAGTCGACGCGGTTGTGATTCCGTTCCGTGGAAGCGTCAGTGTGGGCGCGGATGCGATAAAGACGTCGGCGGGTGCGCTACACACATTGCCGGTGTGTAAGGAGAAAAATCTTGTGCAGACGGTGAAATATCTGAAAGCCAGTGGAGTACGCGTCGTCGCAGCCACAGAGAAAGGTGATAAAGTTTACACCGACACCAATCTGACAGGTCCGTTGGCAATCGTCATGGGTGCTGAGGATACAGGTGTGTCGCCTGAGATCATAAGATTGTGCGACGACTTGGTGAAGATTCCGATCAACGGAAAAATCTCGTCACTTAATGTCTCTGTAGCGGCAGGAGTGATGATTTACGAGTCTATACGTCAGCGTCAAAAGTAAAATCCGCTATGGAGGTATTGTACGAAGATAACCATATAATCATTGTAAACAAGACTTGCAGAGAGATTGTGCAGGGCGACAAGACCGGCGACACGACTCTTGGCGAGCAGATTGCGGCATATATAAAGGAGAAGTATGCCAAGCCAGGCAATGTCTTCGTCGGTGTGGCTCACAGACTCGACCGCCCAACAAGTGGGGTTGTGGTTTTTGCCAAGACAAGCAAGGCTCTCTCCCGTCTTTGCGATATGTTTGCAAAGCACGATGTGAAGAAGCTTTATTGGGCGGTAGTGAAGAATGCTCCCAAAGAGGAAGAGGGCAGGCTGGTCAATTATCTGAAACGCAATGAGAAGCAAAACAAAAGTTTTGTGGTCGGCAAGGGGGTGAAGGATGCTAAAGAGGCAATACTTTCCTACCGTACGATCGCCAAATCAGATAATTATACTTTGCTGGAAGTCGATTTGTCGACTGGACGTCACCATCAGATTCGATGCCAGTTGGCAAATATCGGTTCGCCAATCAAAGGAGACCTAAAATATGGTTTTCCACGTTCCAATCCAGATGGTGGAATTTCACTCCATGCTCGTTCGATTGAGTTTATCCATCCAGTGTCGAAAAAAGAGATAAAGGTGGTGGCTCCGGTTCCAGACGACAATTTATGGAAAGAGTTGGAACGATTGGCGGAAACCAACGCGTCTAATGCAGATAAACAATAACAAATGGATATTTTCAGCCAAGAAATAGAAAACTATATAACGTCTCACATCGAGCCGGAACCAGAGTTTCTTAAAAAGCTCGTGCGTGACACAAATTTATATACACTCAAGCCACGCATGCTTTCCGGACATTTGCAGGGACGATTGCTGAAGATGTTCTGTGCGATGACTGGAGCAAAAAGAGTCGTGGAGATCGGCACATTCACCGGATATTCCGCACTTTGCATGGCAGAGGCATTGCCTGAGGATGGAGAAGTGCATACCATCGACATCAATGATGAACTGGAAGAGTTGATACTCAACGGATTCGACAGAGCCGGAGATGTTGGTAAGAAAGTCCATTTCCATATTGGAGACGCTGCGAAACTGATACCACAGATGGACGGAGAGTTTGACGTCTGCTTTATGGATGGCAACAAACGTCATTATATGGAGTATTTGGAAGCCGTCTATCCTAAGATGAAAATGGGAGGGTTGATCATCGCCGACAACACATTGTGGGATGGGCACGTGTTGGAGGAGGACAGAAACGATGCCCAGACGGCAGGCATAAAGAAGTTCAACGATTCGGTTTGTGCCGACGACAGATTCTTCGTCACTATGGTGCCGTTGCGTGACGGAATGACATTGATTAGAAAAATTAAATAGGAATACTATGAATATCAGATTATTATTGGCAATAGCAACACCACTTTTTGTGGCTTCGATATTTTCGTCATGTGACGACGACGATGATGAAGATACTGCAAAACTTAACTCATATCAAGAGAACAAAGAATATGGGGAGAAGTTTTTGATGGAGAAAAGGGCAGAAGAGGGGATTACAGAGTCTCCAAGTGGATTATTGATCAAAGTCAACACATTGAACCCTACAGGAATCCGTCCCGAAGATGGTGATACAATCTATGCTGTTGTGACTGGCAACAAGATTGAGAATAAGCAGAATGAGTTTAGATACGATACGATCAGAACGTCTATGCATGGACAGGTGAAAGCATTGGTGGAGGGAATCAAATATATGACTGTAGGTTCTGATTTTGACTTCTATTCTCCATATTATTTAGCCTACGGAGTAGTTTCTTATGAAGGTATGAGTCGTGAACCAAAGATGAAGGTGACGGTGAATCCTTATTCTGCGGTAAAATTCAATGTGAGGTTGCTTGGAGTCAAGAAATTGGACAAATAACAGATTAAAATAATAAAGACTCTGTCCAATTTAGCAACTGATTTTCGAGGATAGTTAAGGGCGGAACTCCCTAACCCCTTCCAAAGTGCGAGCCGAAGGCGGGCCCATAATAAAAATATGAGCGCTCGTTCTTATGAACTCGCAGATGTGGTGTGGTTAGGGAGTTCCGCCCTTAACTATCCTCAAATACTATAACGTAAGTCCTATGAATTTAATATGATAAAATTCCATGATCGTAGGGGCAGGTTTTAAACCTGCCAACAATAGAAATCTTTATTAAAATATTAGAGGATTCTTAACCTTTCGTTTCGACAAAAGCCTTTCCATCTTTAATTGTAATGATTTTGTCCGCACCAGCAATGGTTCTCAATCTATGTGCGATTACCAACACTGTTTTTCCTTTGATGAGTTTTGAAATAGACTGTTGTATAAGTGTTTCGTTTTCAACATCAAGAGATGCGGAAGCCTCGTCCAAAAGAATTATTGGGGCATTTTTAAGAAATGCACGTGCTATTGATATACGCTGACGCTCACCGCCTGAGAGTTTCTTTCCATTCTCACCGATTACGGTATCCCATTTGTCTGGCAACTGTTCAATAAATTCAGTGCAGTTGGCTAATGCTGCGGCTTGTCTCACCTGGTCGTCGGTAGCGTTTTTGTCGCCGATACGGATGTTTTCCATTATGGTATTGTTGAAAAGAGTTACATCCTGGAACACAATTGAGTAAAGGTTCATCAGTGTTTCTGGATCAACCTTAGAAATATCCTGTCCACCTACAGTTATTTTGCCGGAATCAATATCCCAGAATCTTGCTGCAAGGCGAGAAACAGTGGTTTTGCCACTTCCTGACGGACCGATTAATGCTGTGACTTCTCCTTGTTTGGCTGTGAATGAAACACCGTCGAGGATTTTTTTGCCGTCTTGGTATGAGAACTTGACATTGTCGAATACAATATCTCCACCGTTCACTTTAAGTTCCTCCGATCCTGTTTGCTCTTTGTGTAGGAGAATCTCGTTTAGACGGTCACTATTGACGTCGAGAGCGATGATAGCGGCAAAATGTTCTAGTGATACCAACAGAGGATCATAAAGTCGGGATGCCATAATCAGAAAGAAGAAGTATTCCAACACTCCCAATTCTCCTGATTTCAGAAGCATAGCTCCGACAAGGGCTGTGGTGGCAATACAGAATTTCAAAATCATTTCTGCGTTGCAGACAAAAAGTCCTGTGCCGAGTTCGCTCCACAACTTACGTTTTTCCAACGTGTGGATTTTGTCTTTGACCTCTGTATAATAGCTGTCTTGTGCGTTATTCTGACGTAGATCACGTATGGTCTCTAAACATTCCTGAATTTTTTCTGTCATCTCTATTTGTGCAACACTCTGTTTTCTACCCAGACGTTGCTGAACTCTACGTGAAAATGCCACAATCAACAGACAAATAGGTAGTGCCCAAACTGCAGCTAAAGCCATTTTCCAGTTTATGAAGATGAGAAATACAGCCAATATGCATGAACTTGCTATGGATCCTATTACTTGTGGTATAAAGTGAGATGAAGCTTGCTCAATTTGTGCAGCGTCGTCCATGATCGTGGATGTAAGATCCGCACTGTCTTTCTTTGAGAAAAATGATAATGGCAGGCGACGAAGTTTTTCCGCCAATGAAATACGTCTGATACCGCTTTCTTTGTATGTTGAGAAATAGCAGGTGTTGTATTGGATGACGGTTGTTATAGCCATAATCACGACCCATGCGCAAATGCCTGAGATATAGAATGTAGATTTGCCTTCAATGGTTCCGCCCAACATGTCTTTCACCAAAAAGTAAAGCAATGCGACTGGTGAGAACAGAGCCAAATTGTAAAAAATATTTGCGATTGACGCTACTGCCATTCCTTTTGCCCCCTCGTCTGACAGGGCATATTTTTGTTTGAAATTTGTCATAGTTATAAATATGAATTTTAATTCTCAATTTTCCATTCCACCGACTTCTGATAATCACCAAACATCTTTGAATATGTGCCGTTCTGCGACATTAGTTGCTGATGTTTGCCACTTTCTATGATTTTGCCGTCCTTGAGTACAAAAATCTGATCGCAGTCCACCACGGTAGAAAGACGGTGAGCTATCTTGATTACTGTTTTGCCTTTTGATATTTCGTTAAACGCCTTCAAAACTTTTTCCTCGTTTTCAGGGTCGGCGAATGCGGTCGCTTCGTCGAGCACGAGAATAGGAGCGTTTCTCAGCATCGTACGTGCGATGGCGATACGTTGTTGTTCACCTCCGCTTAGATAAGTTCCTTTGCTTCCGATTACTGTGTTTACTCCATCAGGCAGTTTTGCAATGATGTCGGAACATTGTGCACGTTCGAGGACATCCATGACCTCTTGTTTTGTAGCGGATGGCTTTGCAATACGGACATTATCTAAGATTGAGGTTTTCAGAAGTTTGCTGTCTTGGAAGACAAACGACACTGTTTCTGACAGTTTCGCTTGTGGAATGTCGCGTACATCTACGTCGCCGATTAAGATTTTGCCTTCCGTGACATCCCAGAATCTGGAGACAAGGCTTGCTAAAGTAGTTTTTCCTCCCCCGGAAGGTCCAACGAATGCCACTTGCGAACCAGCTGCAATTTTTATAGAGATTTCATCAACTGCGTTTTTTGTCGCACCGTCATATCGGAAAGAGACATTCTGAAACTCGACGGAATTGTCTTTAGGAAGTTGTGGCGTTTCTGTTTCTTTGATTTCGGCTACGTCGAGTACTGAATCTATTCTCGAAAAAGCATTGCTGACAATCATTCCTGCTTCAGATGAATACATTAACTTGTTGAGTGTCACCGCTATTATAGGAGTGAAGATGATGTAGAACATCAGGTTGGTAAGCAGTTCATGATCAGATACCGTTACATTATGATAAAGAGCAATGGCAATCAATATGGCAAAAGAAGAGTTGATCACGATCGTAAACGCTGTCATCGGAATACGGAATTGTTGTGTGTAGCTGATTGTGAATTTGGCGTAATCGTCGATAGCCTTTTTGAGTTTTTTGAATGAAAACACTGATTGCCCGAATGTTTTTACAACAGGAATACCTCTGACATATTCTACAGCCTCTTTGGTCATGTTTTCGAGTGCCAGGTTGTATGCCTCCATATCTTTTTTTAGTTTCGGACCTGTCATGAATGATCCCATGATAAGGAATCCAACGATTATGGTAGAAAGGCATAGAAGACCTATTTCCCAATCGAAATACATCAGTAGTGCAATCATTGCTATGGGTGTAGTTATAGCTACGGTTCGGTCGGGAACTATGTGTTCAAGAAAATTATCCATCGACGCGGTAGAATCGATTATGATCTTTCGTATTTTGCCGCTTCCCTCGGTTTCTATGTATCCCAGTGGCAGACGCATCACTTTCGACATACAGCTTTTGCGGATATTGGCGACAGTGCGGAATCCGCCCACATGTGAGCATCCCAACGCACAGAAATATACACACATGGCGTTGATCGCGTATTTCACAGCAGTCATTCCGTATTCTTCGATGTTGGTGGCTTTTGAATAGTCTGGCATGACTGAAAGCACTTCGTCGATTATTTTCCAAATATACACAAATGGCATTAGCGCAAGACATGCGCTTACTGCCGATAGAGCAATAGAGCCGATAGTGAAGTATTTGAAACTACCGGCATAATCCATTAGTCTTAGGAGATTATTCTTCTCTTTCATTGTTTTTTGGTAAGTTTAATTCCTTCAATTATTTGTTTTTCTTTCATTCAACTTGCAGACATTCAACAATGTATGTCGTCAATGTCCGTAGGCATATATTGACTTATCTTGTCCCATGTTGGCATTGGAATGCTTTTGTGTTGAAGTCTCCATTCTTCAAATTTTTTGTGGATGTAAATCATCTCTTTGATTCCGTTTTTGCAATGGTCGGCAACCATCAGTTGCCCAAGGATGGTTTTAGACATAATTCTGTATAAGAGAAACATTGCGTATGTCTTTATTCCTCCGTTATAAAATTTATCCTCGCCTTTGGGCATTACTTCTATTCCGGTGCTTTTCAAATATGCGAAACACTCCTTGGTGGCCTGCATAATAGTCTTTATATCGCGACGTTGGAGCTTTTTAAGATTGCCGTCGACTTTGTAACACATATATCCATACGGCATGACTTCTGCAACGTGGCAGAGGTAGTAGGCATACATGTTGTCAACTGGTGTTATTTTGACATCCTTTGGATTAAAGGCTTTTTGTATAGCCACAAGGTCTGTTTCGGATGCCGCATTATGTAATCCGCCAACAAATAGTTTGGTGACGGGAAGTCGTGCCGCAATAGATTTGGCTCCTTCTCGATGTCCAGCGGAATTTTGAAATCCGAAAAGAAGATGTAAATCTGGTCGTTTTTCTAATATACTGTTTTGACAGAACTCAGCTTCCAGATTGTTGCCGACAAGTACTAAGATATTTGTGTCCAATTTTTTGAATGTCTCTAGCAACTCTTTTTGCTGTTGCCCCTGCATCACTGAAAAAGCGATGTCAAAATGTTCATCTGTAGGGACACTTTCTAAAATCGTAGGATGGTCGATGCTAGTCTTTCGTTGTAGATAATGTTTGACAATCAAACCGTTACGACGAAGCTCATCAGCGGTGCTCCGTGCCACCACTGTTACATCGTTGCCTGCTTTGCATAAGAAGTGTATCATGAGTGAACCTAAAGCACCAGATCCGAAAACAATAATTTTCATCGATGTAGTTTTTCAATCTGGTTTTTCATTAATCTTTCCGCAATTCGCATACCGATAATGGCGACGGGAATTGTCAGCACTATCACTGCGATTAGAGCTGGTGTATTGTCGATGACTGGCTTCATCATGGCGTCGTAGCCGGCGGGCATCTCTGCTACGGCCGCAGCGAGTGAACCTTCTGTGTCTGTCCACCAATGTGCTGTATATGCAAAAAACGACAATGCAAATGGTATGAAGCTAAAACGGATACCTTTGATTTCTGAGTATCCGCAAAAGAATCTTATTATTTCAGCAGCGGCAGTCAAAAGGATAAGTCCGACAACAAGTGAAATGTCTGCTTCTCCCGCAGCCCCAAATAATATGAGTAAAAATCCGTTGAGCACTGTCGCCGCACCGAAATTTTGTATTGTGCATGTGGTAGGCAAATATACGAGTGCAAACAACAATGGTAGCAAAGCACCTACGTAGGCATAGCACATTGGATGTATTAATCCGCTTGTGCCTCCTAGTATGAAAATTGCAAGATAGGCAATTGCTAAAAGTGCGATTTTTAATGTTTTATTCATTTTTTTATGCTTTTATATATAGTTCGACATCTTGTTAATCAATATGACAGTGATCTCTCAAAAACGAACGATAGTCCAAAATGTTCAAAAAAAAGAGGAACTTATTTCTAAGTTCCTGACAATTCAAATTTTAAAAAAAATATTTTTTTGTTGGACTCATATTTTGCTTTTATTTAAGACGATGCAAAATTCTAAAAAAAGAGGATTGGGGTCAATCGCCATTAATGAGGATTTTGTGAATGGAAATGTGAATAATGAAATGACAATACAAAAAAACGAGGATTGTTATTGGGTATTAACAATCCTCGTAAATTAGAAATAAACTATGATTTAGCCTTTTATTTATTGATCATCAACTTAAGAGCTGTGGCGAACTGATCAGGACATGATGTTGGCTTGGGTCCACAAGTTGTGCCAGCAAACCTTTCGATTACGAATTCTGCCTTTAGTCCGACCACCAAACGACTGATTCCAGCGGCGTTGCCTGGACAACCTCCTATGATTTTTGCGTCTTTTATCTCATGTGTATTCTCGTCGACAACAATGTCCATCATTCTGCTGCATACCCCCTGTGGAAAATAGCGAGCCACGATATTTCCTTTGTCATCTTTCTTGCATTCTATTGCGTTTCTGTTAATAAATTCCATAATATACGTTTTTTATGCTGTAAAGATACGTTTTTAATTCTTAAATTAGTGGAATAAACATTATTTTTGTAATGTTAAGTTGAAAAGAGTGAAAAATTTAGTTAGGGTTTTAATACATTTCATCCTGCTTTTAGCAGTTATTTCGTGTGCGAAAAAAGCACCCGAAACAGTGGGTGTGGCTGAACTTAACGAAGGAAACAATTCAGACTTGGTCGAAGTCAACATTGAAAATATACTTTTGCGGCAGGTCGCTCACGGTTGTTATTGTGAGGCAGTGTATGAAGATTCTGTGAAATATCGTTTCACTAAAGCGGATATGCTTGCGTTGGGGGATGTGTTAGCCAAAGAAATGCAGGACAGAGGACTGAAGCTAAATCCAAAAATTTTTCGCAAGATGGCAAAAAAGACTCATGGAGTGGATGTCACCGCACCGTGTCATTTTTCTTTGTATGAGAATAGAATGATGCTGTACATGATTCCAGGATTGTACAAGCCAGAACCCGAATATGATTTTAACATAGACCTTTCAGAGTCACGTCGACGTTTTATTTGGGATGTCATTTTTGATCCACGTGTCGGATTGTTATATCCAGCTTTTTTCCTTCCAGAAGTAATTGATTATGCGGAGAAATATCCAGAAATCAAGAAGGCAGAGGAGATTGCTGTGATGCCTAAGTTTGGCGGAGAAAGGGTAAAAAAGTGGAGCGATGAATTGAGCTTGAAAGTCAGCCGTAAGGAGAATCTGGAAATGATTTACCACATTAACAATTATGTCCTTTATGAAAGTAGAGAGAGTCTGACTTGGCTGGTGACAAATTGTATGCCGGTTTTGCAGGCGATGTTTGTCGATTTCCACATGGAGCATGAACCTATAATAGATTCGCTTGTGTTGGTCAGAACCAGAAGTGGTGAGGCTCGTATTGAATCCCTTTTTGCTGAGAGAAATGCAGATGGATCTATCTACATAAGAGAGGGTTTGCTTGAATATATCTCTCAAAATGAAAGGTTGAAGACTCCAAGATTCAGAAGTATAATACAGCAGTATGTCGCTGGATGTTTCGGACATGATGTTTATTATGATCGTATGGAGCGATTTCCTCAGGTATTGCTGGATAATTTCACTCTTGAGGAGCGACGTATGATTGTGGCAAAAATAATGGATGTCGTATTTCCGATATATCAGGGTAAAGAGATAGACAAGATTGTGAAGGTTATTGTCGAAAATGATCCTGGCTTCATAGATGACACTGTTGAAAAAAACTATTATGGCCTGGAAAATTTGCGCATGGGTATTTCTATCTATAGAATGCGTTTCCGAGCTGTACATTGGCGTGTGATCTCACCGGCGCAAGAAAAAAAAGAAGATAATGTGAGACGGAAATAATTCCGTCTTTTTTTGGATATAATTATGAAAAGTGAAGAAAGGACATGGAGTTCTGATATCGCAAGTGTAGTGCGTCTTCAACCTATCGCAGACGCAAACACTGACGCAGATATATTCGAGAAACTTCCTCAGATGATAGCTCTTGGTAAATACCAGGAGATTGTGAGCATCTGTATGAAATATGCACAACAGTCGGATCCAGTGCCTGCTGTCGGGTTTGTCAAGCAGGATAAGAAGAGTGAAGCGAATCCAGTGAAGGCTTTTTGCCAGTTTATCCTTGGACGATTGAACGAGACAGTGGCCGACGACAAGAAAAGCGCGGCAGATTTCTACAATAAAGCCATCGCAAACGGAAATGCTGAGGCTACCCTCTACTCGGTTGAGGTGGCTCTAAAATCAATTGATGAGAATGTCCGTAAGGATGCCGTCAGAATGCTCAAACAACTTGCTCTGACTGGTAATCCGTCTGCTTGTATACGTTATGCCGCGTTTATTCTTGATGAATATAAGTCGTCTGGCAAAAAATCCCGTCTCAACTTTGCTTTTGAACTTCTCCGTAAGGTGGAGGATCAACCTTCGATAGATTCATTCAAATGCTATCTGTATATGGCCCAATGCTGTAAACTAGGATTGGGTGTGAAGCAGGACGAACAGGATGCTGAGGATTATTTTCAGAAGGTTATACTATCGGCTCAAATCCACGAATTTTATGATAATGCAGGTGCATGCGCGGAGGCTTTCCTTGAATTGAAATCACTTAATAGAGAAGTTGTTGAGGCTGTCCTTCCTTTGGTTCCTGTCGACGGAAGGGTGGCAATGCAGATTATCATCCATTGCCCTTTTATGAGAGATGAACAGTGCAGAAAGATATTTCTGGATGTGGCTAAGTTCTTGTTGGAGACGGAGGGAGTGGACGAACAGTTGAAAATGCTAGCCTACTGGCGTCTGTTTGGCTATTATTCCGAAGTGGAGAAAGACGACGATAAGGCTCTCGTCTACCTTATGCGCGCCGCCAATATGAAATGTCCGGAAGCTATGATATGGCTTTCTGAGGCTTATCGTGAAGGACAATATGGATTGAATAAGGATATGTATCAGTCATACCAGCTGAAGAAAGGTGTCACTCTTCTTGATAATATAAAAGAAGACGCGAATTATTCTGGCTATCTTTTCGACTTGGGTGATTTCCTTTACGAGTGTGTCGGCAAGTATGAGTGGGCAGACGAGAAGACAATGATGGAGTCGTTCAAAAAGGCCGCCGAACTTGGGGATGAGGAGGCTAAACTACGTCTCGTGCGTATGACTCTGTCTGGTGAGTGCAAGGGTGTCTACACAAAAAAGGATGCCAAACAGGTGGTGATGGAATTCTTGGATAAGGACAGCGGTGAACTTGAAGATCGGGCCGGACTGATGTTTGATTTGGCTCATATTTATTCCGACAAATCGTTTGGTGAGAATTACGAATCTGCCATAGAAATACTTGATGACGCTCTGATCCTCTCCGACAATGATTCAGAAATCCTTGATTATAAGGGTGAATTGCTTATGAAACTTGGTAAGGAGGACGAAATCGCAGATGTCTGGGATGAACTTCTTTCGCTATATCCAGATTATGTGAAAGAGTCAGATTCACCTTTCTGCAAGGCTATGAAAGAGAAATGTTAGCATCTAAAATGAGGATTGTTAAGGACGGAACGTCCTAACCCTTCCCCAAGTGCGAGCCGAAGGCGAGCACTTATAAATACAGAGACATGGAGTTTTTAAGAGAAATTCTACATTTATGATGAAACAAGACGTGAAAGCAATTTCTATTGTATTGCCTTTCAGGCAAAATTTTATGACATTGCTGGACTTTCCCGAGACGTTGTCACGGGTTATTCTCGCTTTGCTCGGTAGCGTCTTTCAGACGAATCTCTCAGATAGCAGACAGGTTTTCAAATCTGCCCGCAATAGGAATAATGATCAAACAGAAAACAGTGTCAGCTATAATATCTGACACTTGGAAAACCCACAAACAAGTGTGTGCGGGAAAACTCCCTAACGGAAAAAACAGAAACATGGGGAAACACTAAATAATATAATAGAATTCATTGAATTGACGTTATTGTACAATAAAGTCTATGCCTCCATAGTTTGTTATTCTCCAAACATTATCTGCTTTTTTAGCAGTTTTTGAGCACCTGCAACAGGGTTTTGTAATCATGTTCTTTTTCAGCACCGCCTGCCAAATGTAATTTTTTAACATTAGTGTGGTCGTGAAATTCAGATATGTTTTTCAGATCTATCATAACGGAGATCCTCATTTATTTGAACTCCAAATACTTTTCTGCTCTGCCATTCAGGTTCTCATCGTATCCATTTTCTGCTTTTATCTCGTCAAACGATTTGTACCGCTTCCCATTTTTGATTCTCTGCTTGATCGTTTTCAAAAGTTCACCTTTAAGATAGGGATGCCAAAGTTGGTATGGAATAATATTGTTGATGTCGATTTTGGCGACGGAATTGCCATCGCATACTATATATTTTTTCAGCCGCTCAACAAGTTCAGCATCTATGCTATACACTTCTGCCAGCTGTTCCACAGTGTAGAATCCGCCAAGTGAGGTGCGGTATTTCACAATATTCATAGCCCGTTTCTCACCGATGCCTGGCAACTTACGCAGTTCGGCTGTGTCGGCAGTGTTGATGTCGACTTGCAGCCCGGCATAACGATCTTGTCTGAAATTCTGTTTCGTCGCATCATTGAAATGGCCGGAAGTATATTCCGTCTTCTTAGACTCTTTTTTATAATCTAATTTATTGAAATGTGGTTCTTTAGATGAGCGGAGATAGTTGGAATCACTATTTGAAGTGTCTCTAACCCACTTAGAATAACGCTGTTGGGATGTCTCGTTTGCCTCTGCAATCTCCTGTTTGAAACGCCTCACGTCTTCTTCAAACTTCATTTCAAATTCAGATTTGACCTCCTGGGCATTAGCGTTCATAATGTATGCCCGCATAGCCATCACCCCAATAAGCGTTGTCGCCACGATTGTCAAACTGACCGCGACATTCACATTACGATTGTGTTGCTCGATTTTTTTGAACAAATGTTCATCGTCGAATTCTTCTTTTGTATCCATTCTAATCCTTATAAAAATTCATATTTTCGTCAAAAATAATATGTTTTGGTCAAATTTGACTATTTTTGTGCAAAAATAGTGAAAGAAAAATCTGATTATGCTGATTAATTTAAATACGAACGACGCTGAAGCTAATTTGCTTTACGCTGCATTTTCCGACAGATTGATTGGAATTGTGCCAAAGATGGGTAACCGTCACGGTTTGATCGCCGGTGCCACAGGTACTGGTAAGACTGTCTCATTGCAGGTGTTGGCTGAAGGATTCTCTCAGATGGGAGTGCCTGTCTTCATGGCCGACATGAAGGGCGATTTGTCTGGTGTGGCAAAAGAGGGAAAACTCAACAAGTTTATGGAAAAACGCCAGGCTGAGTTTGGAATTGAATACGGATTTCAGGCTTTTCCAGTGGAGTTTTTTGACGTGTTTAGGGAGCAAGGTAATCCTATTCGTGTGACTGTCAATGACCTTGGATCACAGTTGTTGTCCCGTATACTTGAACTTAACGACACTCAGGAGGGAGTGCTTACAATAGCGTTCCGTGTGAGCAGAGAGCAGAACAAGCCAATGGAGACGTTGGACGACCTTCGCAAGATGTTGACGTATGTCAGCGATAATGCACAGGAACTTTCCGCTACCCTTGGAGCTGTGTCTACAGCCAGTGTCGGAGCTATCCAGCGTGCTCTTCTTCGTCTTGAAGAGGAGGGTGGTGACCAATTCCTATGTGGAAAGAGTTTCAATGTGATGGATTTCATCAGAACGAAGGATGGCAAGGGAGTGATCAACATCTTGGCGGCAGATAAACTTGGAAATTCTCCGCTTCTATATTCCACATTTCTATTCTGGTTGTTGACATCCCTTTATGAAAATCTTCCGGAGGTTGGCGACGCGGAAAAGCCAAAGTTTGTTTTCTTCTTTGATGAGGCTCACCTGCTTTTCAACGACACCCAGAAGGCGGTGCTCGACAAGATTGAAAAGATAGTCCGTTTGATTCGTTCGAAGGGAGTGGGTGTCTATTTCATCACACAGTCGCCTATAGATATTCCTGAGAATGTGTTGGCGCAGTTGGGCAACAAAGTGCAGCATGCTCTTCGTGCGTTCACACCTAAGGATCAGCGTACAATCAAGAGCGTGGCAGACGGATTCCGCGAGAATCCGAAGTTCAAGAGTGAAGAGGCACTTCTTGAGTTGGAGACGGGAGAGGCACTGATCTCATTCTTGGATGAGAAGGGAGCACCGTCGATGGTGGAGAGAGCGAAAATGTTAAGCCCTGCCGGTCAGATTGGCCCTATCACAGAAGAGGAGAGACGTGAAATCATCACGAAATCATCTTTCTATGAGAAAGAGGCTCCAGTGGTGAGACAACGTGAGGTGGAGGAAAAATCAGAGCCGAAGGTGAAGGAAGAACCGAAAGTAGAGGATAAGAGTTCGGAACTATTGGCTGAGGTTGAATCAATTGTGTCTGAAATGCAGACGAAGGTGGATGAGATCACAGAGTTGAAGAATAAGATCACAGAAATGAGATCTGTGACAGAAGATGCAACTGAAGCGAAAGATACAATCAAGCCTTATTTGTCTGAGGCAAAGAAACTAAAGGATGATGCTAACGGTTTGTATAAGAACGTTGTAAAAACAGTTGGCGCATCTACGGACAAGAATTTGACTTCTTTGTTAAAGAAGGGCGAGAAAAAGTATGATGATGCAGAAAAGGCGCTCGACAAGTTGAAAGCAGAGTATGACGCTGTATTCAAAAAGTTGTCGGAACTCGAGAAGAAGGAAAAGAAAGAAGATGAGAAGAAGAAAAAATGGTGGTATAACTTGTTTATTTCTATACTTCACATATTCGTGCCGTCTTCAAAGAAGGTGTTGAAGAAAAAACGCTAATAATCAAACAAGATTAGAAGCTGTTTAATTTAATAAAAATTGACTATAGAGTTTGAGGATTGTTAAGGGCAGAATGCCCTAACTCCATTCTCTTCTGCGAGTTCGTAAGAACGAGCTGTTATGAAAGTGTTCAGTTTTTGTAAATTAATCATATATAGTAAATTAGAGAATATGGTCTTAAACAATTTCTCAATCAAAAATAGAAATATGAAAAAATTATTGATTTCAGCGTTGATGCTATTGGCTACATTGTCAGCATCCGCACAGTTAATTTCAGCCGCACGTGATAATGATGGCGTGAAATTCGGAGTGAGAGGTTCGTTCGCATTGAGCAATATGAACCAAGAGGCTGATGCTTCAGTGAATTTATTGGATGTAGCTGGTGCCACAGTCACTACAAAACAGTTGCCTGCCTTTGCTGTAGGATTTGCAATGAACCTTCCTATTTTGGAAAGCTTCCATTTCAACATCGAGTTGAAGTATGCGATGAAAGGTCAGAAAACTATCTCAAAGGGAAAGGTGTTGTCGGTTAATCATGAGGTTGTGTCATTGGAACGCCTCGGTTATTTGGAGTTGCCTATCCAGCCTCAGTTCCGACTTAATTTCAGCGAAAGCTCACATTTGAACGTGAACGTTGGTCCATATCTAGCATTGGCATTGCATGGTCATGTTAAGACAAAAACTCACGTTGAAGGAAAGGATGATGTCATCTCTAAGTTTTATACATTCACAGGAAAAAGCTTCACAAGAGTTGACGGAGAGAGCAGAAATTGGAAGGATCCAGACGACAACTACAAAGATCCATACAGCCGTTTGGATGTAGGTTTGGCATTTGGTGTTGATTACCAGATCGAGAATTTCCACGTCGGCGTATCGTACGATCTTGGACTAAAGGATATCAATGCATTTGCAAAAGATATGAATGATGAGGTCGGTTACACTCCAATCAAAAACCGCACTGCATTGTTCACACTTGGATTTGATTTCTAAAAAAGGATTCAATTTTATATTTTAATAGTAGAGACGGGGGAACCTCCGTCTCTTTTTGATTTTTTTTCACTAATTTTGCCGTCCGTAAAACGATAATGAACAATGAATAAGGAAAAATTCGTAGGAATCATTCCTGCAAGATATGCGTCGACGCGTTTCCCTGGCAAACCGTTGGCTTCCATCGGTGGCAAACTGATGATTCAGAGAGTGTATGAGCAGGCATCCAAGGTGCTTGATTTGGTTTACGTCGCAACTGACGACCAGCGTATATATGATGCTGTTGTGGGCTTCGGTGGCAAGGCTATCATGACTAGCGACAAGCATAAAAGCGGCACCGACCGTATTTGTGAGGCTTACGAGAAAAGTGGCTGCAACAGAGAGGTCGTGGTCAATATCCAGGGTGATGAGCCGTTTATTATGCCAAGTCAGATCAGTACGGTATGTGATCTTTTCGATTCTCCCGACACTCAGATCGCCACACTTGTCAAACCATTCTCAGCTAACGATTCAATCGCCGATCTTGAAAACCCCAATTCTCCAAAAGTTGTGATCGACGGTGCTGGCAATGCCGTCTACTTCTCTCGCAGCATCATCCCTTATTTGCGTGGTGTGGAGAAATCTGAATGGCTAAAACGTCACACTTTCTTCAAACATATCGGTCTGTACGCCTATAAAGCTGAGGTGCTGAAGCAGGTGACTAAGATGCCTCAGTCGACAAATGAGATTTGTGAAAGTTTGGAACAGCTTCGTTGGATCGACAACGGATTGAAAATCAAGGTTGGCCAGACAGAGACCCAGACTATAGGTATCGATACTCCAGAGGATATGGCAAGAGCTGAGGAATTCCTAAAATCCATCGAAAAATGAACAAGTTAGACCGATCTGTCTGTCCTCCTATACATGAGATTAACAGCATTGTCGTGCCTGAGGTGGAGACAATCAACCTTAGGAATGGCTCACGTCTCCACTGCATGAATGTCGGCATTGACGAGGTTGTGCGTGTGACTGTGATCGTGGGTGTCGGACTTGATGTGCAAAAAGTGCCGTTGTCTACCCGTATGATGTCGAGTATGCTTTTTGAGGGCACAAAAGACATGACGCAGTCTGAGGTGGCGGAGAAATTCGACTTCTACGGAGCAAGAAAAAGTATTATGCCTGGCATGTATGCCTCTTCATACGACCTTATTTCACTGACAAAACATCTTCCCCAAATTATAGACGTGTTTGTCGATTCTGTCTTCTCTCCAGCTTTGCGTGAGGAGGATTTCAAACGTTTGTCAAAGATTATGAAGACGAACATGAAGGATCTGTCCAAACGAGTGGATTATCTAAGTGATAAAAACCTCGACTACATGCTTTTCGGCAAAACAGCAAGGTCTATCCATCCCGAACAGGAAGATATAGAAAAACTGACGGTGGAGGATTTGCGTAAACTGCATTCCGACTATTTCCATATTGAAAACGTGGAATTTGTTGCGTGTGGAATGATCACGGACGAAGTGAAGAAAGTTTTGGTTGATACGTTTTCCAATATCGCACCGTCGGGCCGGACACGCAAGACAGACAACCCTTTGATTTTGCCGGAAATGGAAAAGAAATACACATTCCATCATAAGACGGGAGTGCAGGCAGGCGTTTGTATCGGACGACAGCTGTTCGGCAGAGCAGACAATGATGAGAAAGGCATGCGTTTCCTGAACACCGTGTTGGGAGGATATTTCGGCAGCCGACTCTCTTCCAATATCCGTGAGGAAAAAGGATACACTTACGGCATCTATTCAGATGTCTCAATCAACAAGCACCATGGTACAATGTGCATTTCCACTCAGTGCGACAACAGATATGTCCAGAAGGTGATCGACGAGACATTCAAGGAGATGGATCTTCTTTGTACGGAGAATGTGCCAGACGATGAAATGGAGAGAGTGAAGAATTATTTGCTCGGCACAATGTGCAGCACGTATGGCAATGCGCTCGCATGGAACAGTGAGATGATCAGAGCTGTCACATCAGCCAACGGAGGGGATATCTCTCTTGCATATATCAATGAGTTTATCGATTATATACGTTCTGTCTCAGCCGACGATGTGAGGAAAATGGCACAGAAATATTTTGGCAGAAACGATTTCGGAGTCTCGGTAGTGGCAGACAAAGAGAAACTGGATAGATGAAAATCAAAATAATAGTAGATAATTATGCGGCACAGAGCAACGTCTTCGCGGAGCATGGCTTCTCTGCGTTGATTTGCGATGGCGGCAAGAATATTCTTTTCGACACCGCTTCCGGATCTTTGGCACTCCTTCATAATCTTGAATGTTTCAAGGTGGCGACGGAGGAGATCTCTGATGTTGTGTTGAGCCACGGTCATAATGATCACAGCGGTGGAGTGGTGACGATGATGAATCGTAGCCAGGAATGTAGGTTTTGGGCTGGAGATGGTTTTGATGTGGCACGCACAGGCAGACGTGGTGTGGATATAGGGTTGAAACTCACAGCCGAGCAGAAATCAAGGTTCAATATTGTTGACGGAATAGTAAAACTGACTGAGAATGTTTTTGCTGTTTCAGCCAAAGGATGCGAGTTGACAGAATTGTCGCACACAGAAGATTTCTATGTTTTGGCGGAAGACGGCACCAAACCAAACGATTGTTTCAATGACGAAGTATATATAATATGTGTGCATGGAAGAAAAATGAGTGTCGTCACAGGCTGTGCTCATAGGGGAGTGTCGAATATAGTGCGTCATGCCCAACAGCAATTCCGTCTTCCCGTCGACACAATAATAGGAGGATTCCATACACTTCATGATTCCAGAGAGAAGTTGGAGAAACTTGCGTCGGAATTGAAATCCGTGTCGCCACGGCAAATTATCTGCGGACATTGCACAGGAGCAGAGGCATACGCCGAATTGAAAACGATGATGCCAGAAATCGAGATGATGCACACGCAGGTAGGATTGAATGTTTTTTGTGAATAAATGTCGTACATAAAATTTCCCAGACTGACACTTTGGCAGACTTTGTCATATTATGCCACAAAATTGGCATGAAAAAGGCATTGGCATATTTTTTGAATTAATTAATGCGAACGACGATGAGATCGTTCATAACGAAATTTTGAATAATAATAAAAAAAGAATAAAGTCATGGGAAAGATTATCGGAATTGACCTTGGTACAACAAACTCGTGCGTAGCCGTAATGGAAGGTGGCGAAGCAAAAGTTATTCCAAACAGCGAGGGTAAGAGAACAACTCCTTCCGTAGTAGGTTTTTTGGCTGGTGGAGAGAGAAAGATCGGTGACCCTGCAAAGCGTCAGGCGATCACAAACCCAGAAAAGACTATTTTCTCTATCAAGAGATTCATGGGTGAGACATACGACCAGGTGGGCGCTGAGATCGCAAGAGTGCCTTACAAGGTTGTAAGAGGCGACAACAACACTCCACGTGTGGATATCGACGGACGTCTTTACACTCCACAGGAGATTTCAGCAATGATCCTTCAGAAGATGAAGAAGACAGCTGAGGATTTCTTGGGTGAGGAAGTTACAGAAGCCGTTATCACAGTGCCAGCATATTTCAACGACTCACAGCGTCAGGCAACAAAGGAGGCTGGTGAGATCGCTGGTTTGAAAGTTCGTCGTATCGTTAACGAGCCAACAGCGTCAGCATTGGCATACGGTATCGATAAGAAAGACAAGGATATGAAGATTCTTGTGTTCGACTGTGGTGGTGGTACACATGATGTGTCTGTCCTTGAGCTAGGCGACGGTGTGTTTGAGGTAAAGGCAACTGCAGGAGATACTCACCTAGGAGGTGACGACTTCGATGAGAAGGTAATCCAGTGGTTGGTAGATGAGTTTAAGGCAGAGAACTCTGGTTTCGATCTACGTAAGGACCCTATGGCATTGCAGAGATTGAAAGAGGCTGCTGAGAAGGCAAAGATTGAGCTTTCAAACACAACTACATCAGAGATCAACTTGCCTTATATCACAGTTGTAGACGGAGCTCCAAAGCACTTGGTAAGAACATTGTCACGTGCTAAGTTCGAGCAGTTGGTAGACGATTTGGTACAGCGTACAATCGAGCCATGCCGTACAGCATTGCAGAGCGCAGGTTACTCAACATCAGATATCGACGAGGTTATCCTAGTGGGTGGATCTACTCGTATTCCTGCAATTCAGGAGGCTGTAGAGAAATTCTTCGGTAAGGCTCCATCTAAGGGAGTTAACCCAGATGAGGTTGTGGCTCTAGGAGCAGCAATCCAGGGAGGTGTCCTTGGTGGTGATTTGGCCGACGGTGCAGGCGGTGGCGTATTGCTACTTGATGTCACTCCACTTTCTCTAGGTATCGAGACTTACGGCGGTGTGATGACAAAGCTAATTGACGCTAACACAACTATTCCAACTAAGAAGGAGCAGATCTTCTCTACTGCTGCCGACAACCAGACATCTGTAGAGATCAATGTGCTTCAGGGAGAGCGTCCAATGGCTGCACAGAACAAGTCGATCGGACGTTTCCACTTGGACGGAATTCCAGCAGCTCCACGTGGTGTGCCTCAGATTGTAGTGTCGTTCGATATCGATGCTAACGGTATCCTTAATGTAACAGCTCTTGACAAGGCAACAAACAAGGAGCAGAAGATCCGTATCGAGTCATCATCAGGTTTGTCGAAGGAGGAGATCGAAAGAATGAAGAACGAGGCAACTGCAAACGCAGCAGCCGACCAGAAGGAGAGAGAGCGTGTCGACAAGTTGAACAACGCAGACGCAATGATCTTCCAGGTAGAGAAGCAGCTTAAGGAGATCGGTGATAAGATCCCATCAAGCAAGCGTACTCCAATCGAGACAGCATTGTCAAAACTAAAGGATGCTCACAAGTCACAGGATCTAGCAGGTATTGACGCTTCAATGAAGGAGCTAGAGAATGCGCTTCACGCAGCAAGCCAGGATATGTACAACGCACAGCAGCAGGCTGGTGGTGCGCAGGGTGGCGGCTTCAACGGTGGTAACGCCGGCGGTCAGTCTGGTCCTAACAAAGATGACATCACAGATGTTGATTTCGAGGAAGTGAAGTAATTCACGTAAATAAATTATAAAAGTCCCGTGTGGCAACGCTGCACGGGACTTTTTTGTTGATGATACGTAAAACTTATAGGATAGATATGAAGAATGTTGTCAATCTTAAAAAAATCTTTCTGCAAATAAGAAATTTACGTTTTGTCAAGCAAGGAACTATACAAATTTAGTATAGTCTCGATTCAAATCGCATCTTGTGAGAGGTCCAACGACAAAAGGAGAACATAGTGGTGTGTTAAAAGATTCTTTGGTATCAAAGGTGGGCGTAATCAAAATAATAAATCTAAAAGAGGTGAATTTGATAGATATTCAATATTTATTCATTAATGAAATATATTATAATTAAAATAAAATAATAAGTATGAATAGAGGTTCTGAATGGAGAATATGGGATTTGCATATCCACACTCCGCTATCAATTGAAAACAATTATAACTGTACTAATGATAAAGAGGGCTGGGAAAAATATATCACAGCCCTTGAAAAATTGCCATCAGACATCAAGGTACTTGGTATAAATGACTATCTATTTATTGATGGTTATAAGAAAGTTAAAGAGTATAAAGATGCTGGACGCTTATCAAATATAGAACTACTTCTACCAGTGGTAGAATTTAGATTAGCCAAATTCTGTGGACACAAACAATTTAAACGCATCAATTTCCATGTGATTTTTTCGAATGAAGTTTCGGCTGATGTGATTCAACACCAATTTCTAAATGCCCTAAATTCACATTATACTCTTAGCTCTGATTGTACTCAGCAATGGGGAGGGGTTGTTACAATGGAGAATTTAGAGGATTTTGGTCGTCGTATTATAAATACTGTTCCTGAAGAACAACAACATAATTATGGAAGCCCATTAAAGGAAGGATTCAATAATTTGAATCTTGAATTATCTCAAATCACGAAAGTATTAGACAATGCACCACAATACTTTAGAGGTAAGTATCTCACTGCTATTGGAAAAACAGAATGGGATGAGTTTAAGTGGGATGACACTTCTATCGCGGAAAAAAAGACAATTATAAATCAGGCAAATATTGTTTTTACAGCAGCAGAAAGCGTTGAAAAGTTCAACAATGCCAAGGCAAAATTGAAGGAACAAAATGTAAATAGTTTATTGTTAGATTGTAGTGATGCACATTCTTTTGCAGACGCATCCACAAAAGACCGTCTTGGTAATTGTAAAACATGGATTAAGGCAGACCCTACTTTTGAAGGCCTTAAGCAGATTCTATTTGAGCCAGAAGACAGAGTCCGCATTTGCGATTCTAAACCTGAATACAAATACGATTATGACGTAATTGACAGAATAGAGTTAAACTCTGCCAATATCTGGCATCAGACAATATACCTAAACCAAAATCTTAACTCTATCATCGGTGGAAGATCTACAGGAAAATCCACTTTGTTGGCTTCTCTTGCAGCCTCATTCAATTGCACGGAAGATGTGGAAAACAAGGATTACATCAATCAACTCCGTGATTCTGTGCATGTTTTTTGGCGAGATGGTCAAGAGAACAAAGAAAAGTTTATTGAATACTTCCCACAAAACAAAATTTCTAATCTTGCAGAATCTCAGGAAACAGACAAACTGTTAATGGGAATTTTACTCGGGAAGGGAGATGTCAAGGTTGACTATGACAAGCACAAATCATTATTAGCATCACAGTTTTCTACAATACAGACCAATGTAGCATTGTTTTTCGAGAAAAGAAGGTTGTATAGTGAAAAAGGTCAATACATAAAGAGTATTGGAGATGTCGAAGGCATCAGAAAAGAAATAAATAAACTAGAGAATCTGCGAAATGAGTATCAGTCAAAACTGACTGATAAGAAAGAAATCTTGGATGCCTATATAAAAGATGCAGAACAGATAGGTGAGAAACAGAGAGAAAAAGCATTGTTGCTCAAAGATTCTGAGATCCTTAAATTGCATCAGCAAGAATCTTTTATTGTGGCAAATAGTTCCATAAATTTATCGGAGTTGACACCAGAGAGTTTGTCTAAGATAACTCAAACAATTACGTCGGCACTAAATGACGCAAATTTACAAGTTCAAGAAGCTATTAAACATATTTTAGATATAAACAACCAAGATATTTCTAAAATCGACACTCAAATTGCAGATATACAATCAAAACCTGCATATAAAGAAGGGAAACAAATATTTGAAGCAAATAAATCATTAACTAATATTATTAGGCAGTTAGATGAACTCAACAAGAAACTTGCTTTGATTAACCGAGAGACTGAAACAGTCCAAAAAATTGGTGAAGAAATTAAGAATTTAGCAAGTAATTTACTTTCTATGCACATTTCATATTTAGATGCAATGAATGACATTGTTCCCAAAATGAGATTGCAATATGAAGATGTCCTATTAACCTCATCTATTGTTTTGAAGCCCAATTTGAGACAAACATTGTCTGAGTGTATTTCTCTTAGATCCTCATCGATGATTAATTTGGTTAATGAAGTGGAGAATGCATATGAAGAGCAAAACACTACAAATATTGAAAAAAGCCTTAAAAATATTTTGAATATGGCTTTATGTGATAAAATATTGTTTAAGTCAGGTTATGATGCTCAATCCTTTATGTCAAAAATTCTATCAGAGAATTGGTTTGGTCTCAGTTTGAACGTGAAATATGACGGCGATAACATAAAAGACATGTCTCCTGGTAAGCGTTCTTTTGTTGTACTAAAGCTATTGCTCGACTTTAGTGACAAAAAATGTCCTATACTTATAGATCAGCCAGAAGATAACCTTGATAATCGGGCTATCTATAGTGACCTCGTGAAATATATTCGTAAAAAGAAAAAGGAGAGACAAATAATTCTTGTGACCCACAATCCAAATATTGTGGTTGGGGCAGATTCTGAGGAGGTTATAATAGCCAACCAAGATGGAAAAAATGCACCCAATGAAAATGGAATAAAGTTTCAGTATTTGTGTGGAAGCCTCGAAAACAGTAAAGACAGAAATAATGGTGATACAATCCCTATGTTGAAACGATGTGGAATCCGAGAACATGTTTGTGACATCTTGGAAGGGGGAGAAAATGCATTTAAAAAAAGGGAGAGTAAATATGGTTTATAGGAGACAAAGATTAGGATATCTTAAGTAGTGTTGTAACAAAATATAGTGAGTCCTATCATTTATATGAAGTAGGTAATTTGTCTTGTGATTGATTTGTGCGAGGCAAAATGCAGAAATAGTAAAGAAAAGTCCCGTGTGACGAAAGTCATGCGGGACTTTTTGTTTTTTTGTGGTGATGAGTGGGGAGAAGAAATTATGTTGATCCAAGTTGTTGGATTAATATAATAATTTATTTGTTTTCAATTTCTTTTCTTAATTCATTTAATGTCTTGCCCTTATAACTAAAATATTTTGGTCCTTGGTAAGCACCTGATGTGTTCTGCATTTTTTCAGGCAGAAATTCAGCGGTGAAGGCGGAGAGCGACCACAGACGATCTTCGTATTCAATTTTGTCGTCGGATGCAACCTTGACGGGAAGATTGAGAGCATCAAAAACAATCATATCGCCTACGTTTAGTCCTACCATGTGAAATTTAAAAGCAGGTTTGGCTTGTTTTCGTTTTTCATTTTCGTTGGCTGCTTTTATTTTCTTGTCTTCTTCCTTGCTTCCACTAATGACTGGTTTTCCATCTACGTATACTGCTAGTTCTGCATCTTCAAGTAAATCTGCTATATCACGCATAATATCGAGAGCTACGGAAGGGGCGATATTGAAGAATTCACGATTCTGACGAATGCGTAGGTCCGTCAGACGATCTATCTGCTTGTGAATCTGTTTTTCAACTTTGTCATACTTCGATGTTTTCAGTGTCGCATAGATTTCAAATGGTAATGGAACCGCCGTATTGTCTAACTCTTTAGAGCGTACATCAACAGGACGGGAACTCTTACCAATTTTGACCCAATCCTCGCGGAAACTAGGATTGGTGAGTATGTAGACGTAGCCTTGATTATTTTCGTTGTTCATATTGTAGTCATGTTTTGAAAGTAATCACTTAAAATCAATATTGCTTTTTGTCTCCAAACAATAGTTTCAATTGTTTATCAAAATCACTCATTATTTCACGGTCTTGAATGACGCGGAACTTATCGTATTCAGTGAGTGCCTTTTCTACAGCCTGTTCATGAGTCACACGTCCTGCATCTGGAAGTATTGGACGGTTGTTCAAGTCCATATAGCGTTGTAGGAGAGTAGACCAATCTGCCATTGTCATCAAAATATGATCCTCTGCTCTTTGTTCGGCAATGTCAATGAAGGCATTGCTCAATCTGTTCAACGAATCTACTTCTTTTTCGCTGAGATAGTTCTTTGCAACGGTGACATCAGACTTTACGACTCTACCATCTGGTGCATTTTTCCATGTGGTCAATCCCATGTGAGGGCGTTCTGCGTCTGCACGGTCATAGATAATTTCGGCAGCGGTCTGTTTTGTTACGGCATAATGCATCATATTCTGTACTGTCTTGAAGAACAATTGTGTTTCTTCAGAATCCTTGTCATAATCGGAGCTGCATTCGCTATATATATCCGTAATCTTCTGATAGTAACGTCGCTCGCTGATACGTATCTCCCGAATGCGATCGAGCAAATCATCAAAATAGTCTGTCCCGAATACGTTCTTTCCCTTCAGTCGTTCATCATCCAACACAAATCCTTTGGTAAGGTATTCTTTCAGAACTTGTGTGGCCCAAATACGGAACTGAGTCGCCTCGTAACTATTCACACGATATCCCACAGCAATGACTACATCAAGATTGTACATCATTACCTCTCCAGACCATTTGTCCGAAGGTAACAAAATTTTTTTGTAAGCATCGGACAAATGGAGTTCTCCGCTTTCTTCTATTTGTGAAAGATGGTAACTAATGTTCTGTTGCGTCACTCCAAACAACTCTGCCATTCTCTGCTGAGAAAGCCAAAATGTATTGGTGTCGAAGACAACTTGAACTTGCACATTCCCTCGTCCACTTTTATACATCAAGATGGAAGATTCCATGCTTCTCACGGCTAGATCAGGAGTCATAGTCGCACTGAAGTATTGTTGTGCGGCATTCACCATCTCTTTCTTTTGGTCGGCATTCATAGCAACTGCCATACAAGCAGCACGTGAAAGGCGGATACTCGTCACTTCTCTGACAGCCCCACTGCCTAGTTCTGCCATCTCGGAGATTTCCACAAAGTGATCGCTAAGATGGTAGCCCTTCTGTGTAGTCCATGCCTGTGCCTTTGCTATGACACGTTCAAAGTTCCAGTATTTGCCATAGCCCATCACTCGTGCCAGCTTACGCGAGTTCCACCATTCCCTGCCATCCGCATCGACCTCTCTTAACTGCTCGAAAGGAGATTGAAGTTCTGGAATATTGTCGTTATTATTCATGTCATTATTGTCTTTTTGTAACTATCATATTTTCCTTCTATCTGGAATATCAAGAATTCAGCTGTGCTATTTCTTATTTTTTTTCATTGTGCTAATTTAAGCTTTATTTTCTTAACTCAAATAATAGGTTGAAAAATGATATGTTGTATAGTTGTGCGGAATTACCCATGATAAAAAGATCCTCCATACATTAGCCTTCCAGTCATAATACACGTGAAATAGAATATGATTAGTGTTAATGAACTGACTATTTTGAGTGTGCGGTCATTCATCATGCTTAATTGCCCTCCAAGAGTTAAAAAATATGGAATAAAAGCTAGTGGAGCAACAAACATCGAAAAAAAATCTAAATATATGCATGCATAATACATCATAACAACAATAAGAATGCCTCCACAAATTGGGAACCACGACCATTTTTTATAATTAGGTTTCATTCCTTTATAGACGATAAAGCAGTGTATTGCTCCCAACAGAATTGTGATAAAAAATTCGGGATGTTTCATGGCCTGTACATTTTCATTTCTCATACCCCTCATACCAATAGCTTTGCTCGATGCCTTTGATGATGACTTCACGATCTTCTGTGTCTGATGTCAGATTCTGACTGAGCAGATAGCGGATTTCAAGGTCGTTGATAGTGGAGCGTTCCATTGCTTGAATAATCATCCATGATATAAGGAAATTCCAGATATTTCCGGACCTGCGAATATTCCGACTATCCAAAACAACACATATACTATGATTAGTAATATGGAACATAGTATTTTGAGACCTGCCCCTGGTTTCAATATGGCTAACTGAATTAATAGAGCAAAACCAAGAGGTATTAGAGCAATAGGTGAAATAATAAGTGAGAAAAAATTCATTTTCGTGTATGCATAGTACATCATTAGAATAATTAGTATGCCTCCTCCCAATATGCCTGCAAAAAGAGTAATCAATTCCTTTTTGGTGGTGTCTGGTCTCATATTCCTTTTGACTACATAGCAGTCAAAAAAATAGAATATGAATGTTATTAATCCCAAAATTATTAATTCTTCCATTGTGGTCTCAAATTTAAGATATGGCATGGAATCTGACGAAATCCCATGCCATTATTCTTAAATCTTTATTTCTTCTTTTTCTTCATCATCGCCTTCTTCTTTGCAAGTTTGGCTGCTTTGGCTGCCGCCGCCGCCTCAGCTGCTGCTTTCTCTGCCTCTTCAGCTTTCAGCACGTTGATCTTGTCTTGAAGTGGCTCGAAGTAGTATTCTTCTGCCTGGAAGAAACAAGCCTTGCAGTTGGATGCCTCAATCTCTTTCTTGATCTGTTCTGCGATTGGCTCCTTCTCTTTTGGATCGCCCTCAAGCAGTTTCTCACACTTGCCTTTGAACACTTTGTCGAAATATGCCTCCTCGTAGCGGTCTTTCAGGTCGGACACGTTAGTCTCCCACTTTGTGTCTTCCACCAATGCCTCAGCACTGTTGATGGCGTTGAAGTTGGCGATTATCTTCTCTGTCGACGAGATTGTGTCCGCGTCTTTCTCCATCACCATCACATAGACGAGTTTTTCGATTCTGTCGAGCTCTTTGCCATCTTTCAGATTGTTTTTGGCTGCTGCCTGCACATCGTTGTAGTGAGACTTGAATCTGTTTTCATATAGGAACTCTTTCTTCAGGTTTTTCATCATGATTGTGTTGAGCAGCTCGGAGTAGTTGTAGATGATAGCGGATGGATTGATGTTTGTCATTCCTTTTGCCTTGTTCTCCTTGTAGCTCTTCACTTCCTTGTCTAAAGCAAGGTATTCTTTCAAAAGCTCATTCAGATCATCTTCCTGAGTGAAGACGTCGTCGCTGATAAGATGCGCGGCATGCAGGTTACGTGTCTTCACGATTCTGTCGTCGACGTAAGAGTCGTTGATCTGGTTAGGCTTGCGCACACTTGGTTTGTGGCTGCTCTTATAGTTGACAGCCACGATGATAGGGGCAGTCTTGTTAGCGACATTCTTTCTGATAGTGGCGTAGTCGATGTTCGCATTGTCGTCGACGCATTTCTTCAAAGCCGCGTTAGAGAAATTACGTTCGATGTCCTGATTGCTTGGGGCAAACTGGTATAGGCAGATTGAGTAGACTTTGCGGTCGACGTCAAGTTCGTTGAAAAGCGAAACTGTGGAATTGAACACATACTGACGCTCTTTGGTCTTGCTTTCAAGAAGTTTGCCATACTCCTCCGACACTTTGTTCATAGCCGAGTAGTCGTTGTTGACCTTGCCGACGTTGGAAAGCTGGCGGCACACGAAATCAGTGATACGTTGTGGTTGCTCCACATTTATAGCCTCAGCGTAGAATTTCATCTCCACAGGGTTGGTGCCGAATGCGTTTAGCGGGATATTGTCTGCGATTCGGATTTTGCCCTGAGTGTTTGCCTTGTTGACAGACAACTCTTTGTTTACAAGCTCCACCGTCAAATTATAGAGAGGATATCTCACATCTTGGGCGACGGTAGTGCTTGTCATTTGGCCGGAGATGAAAACGTTTTTGATTTTGTCTTTTTCCTTACGGCTAGTGTAAATTGTCTCAAGCTGACCTTTGAAAGCTTCGGGGTTAAGGAGGTATATGTCGGTAGTCAGCATTAGCCAGCCATCTTCAGCGGAAAATTTCTGTTCGCCTTTGATTTCTCCGATCTGTTCGCATTTTAGTGTCAGTTGCTGCTCTTGCGCATTGGAAACGACTGCGCAGAACATATATGAAAGCGCTACAATCGCTGTCTTTATTTTTTTCATCTGATTTTATTTTTGAAAGTTCACGATTCTTTGTTTCAACAAAAATAAGAATAAAAACTGAAACGTGAAAAAGAACGATGTTAATAATGAAAAAGATTCTTTATGCAGTAAAGCGGTATAAACAGTGGAGGACAATGCCGTCGCACCTCTAACGACCGATTATTGCCTATTATTTGACAAAGTTTTATGACTAATTTGCCAAAAGGAAGTCTATTGTTCGCATAAATATGCCAAAATGAGGATATTGGGGTGCATTAAACTGAAATAATATTCATAATATTTTTGAATTGCTTACATTTTGACTAACTTTGCACGCTGAAGGTAGAAATTTGAAAAAAATAAAGTAACTAAATAATATGGCAGACAACTTGAAAGTAGAAGAATTGGATCAAGTGGTGGTTCGATTCTCAGGCGACTCCGGAGACGGAATGCAGCTTGCTGGAAATATTTTTTCCACTATCTCGGCCACTGTAGGTAATGGTATTTGTACATTCCCTGACTACCCAGCAGATATTCGTGCCCCACAGGGTTCTTTGACTGGTGTATCTGGATTCCAGGTAAGTATCGCAGCAGATAAGGCCTTCACTCCTGGAGACAAGTGTGATGTTTTGGTAGCAATGAACCCTGCAGCCCTAAAGACTCAGTATAAGTTCTGTAAGCCAACATCATCTATCATCATCGACGTCGACAGCTTCAAGAAAGCGGATCTAGAGAAAGCTCAGTTTGAGGCGACAGACGCAGCTGGAGCAATTGCAGAGATGGGCATCAAGCAGGATGTGATCGAGGTTCCTGTAACATCAATGGTAAAGGATGTGCTTGCTGATTCAGGTATGGATCCAAAGGCTATGCTTAAGTGTAGAAATATGCTTGCTCTTGGTCTTGTTTGCTACATCTTCAACCGTGATCTATCTATCGCAGAGAAGTTCCTTCGCGAAAAATTCGCTAAGAAGCCAGCTATTGCGGAGAACAACATCAAGGTTATCCACGCAGGTTACGACTTCGGTGCCAACACACATGCATCAGTAAGCCATACATATAATGTAGTGTCAAAGCAGACTCCTGCAAAGAAGGGTCGCTACATGGACATCAACGGAAACAAGGCAACTGCATACGGTCTTATCGCTGCAGCAGAGAAGGCAGGTCTTCGCCTATACCTTGGTTCTTACCCTATCACTCCAGCAACAGATGTTCTTCACGAACTTTCAAAGCACAAGTCTCTTGGTGTGACAACAGTTCAGTGTGAGGATGAGATCGCTGGATGTGCGTCAGCTCTTGGAGCTTCATTCGCAGGTGCTCTTGGAGTGACTTCAACATCAGGTCCTGGTATCTGTTTGAAGAGTGAGGCTATGAACCTTGCAGTTATCATGGAACTTCCATTGGTTGTCATCGACGTACAGCGTGGTGGTCCTGCAACAGGTCTTCCAACAAAGTCGGAGCAGACAGACCTTCTACAATGTTTGTTCGGACGTAACGGAGAGACTCCAATGCCAGTCATCGCTGCTACAAGCCCAGCAGACTGTTTCGAATCTGCTTACGCTGCATGTAAGATCGCTCTTGAGCACATGACTCCAGTCGTATTCATGAGTGACGCATATATCGCAAACGGTTCAGAGGCATTCAAGCTTCCTAACCTAGCTGAGTATCCAGCAATCAACCCTCCATACGTTCCTGAATCATTGAAGGGAACATGGACTCCATACATGAGAGATGAGAGAGACGTAAGATACTGGGCTGTTCCAGGTCGTGAGGGATTCGCACACATCCTTGGTGGTCTTGAGAAGGACAGCAAGACAGGTGCTATCTCAACAAATCCAGAGAACCACGATTTGATGTGCCGTCTACGTCAGAGCAAGATAGATAAGATCCAAGTTCCAGATGTAGAGGTAGAGGGCGACAAGGATGATGCTGATCTTTTGATCGTAGGCTTCGGTGGCACTTACGGACACCTACACGCAGCTATGGATGAGATGCGTGCTGCAGGAAAGAAGGTTGCTCTTGCACACTTCCGTTACATCAACCCATTGCCAAAGAACACAGCTGAGGTGATGAAGAAGTACAAGAAGGTAGTTGTAGCTGAGCAGAACCTTGGTCAGTTCGCTGCATTCCTTCGTATGAAGGTTGACGGTTTCGCACCAGCACAGTTCAATGAGGTTAAGGGTCAGCCATTCGTAGTTAGCGAGTTGGTTGCCGCATTTAATAAATTAATCTAATTAATTAAGAATTAATGGGAAGAAAAATTAATTCTTAACTCTTAATTCTTAACTTTTAATTTAGTAAAAAAATGAGCGAATACACAGCTAAAGATTATAAGAAAGGACAGCCACGTTGGTGTCCAGGATGCGGTGACCACTTCTTCTTGGCGTCGCTTCACAAGGCAATGGCAGAGATTGGCGTTGCTCCACATAATGTCGCAGTTATCTCTGGTATCGGATGTTCAAGCCGTTTGCCACACTATATGGCTACTTACGGTATGAATACAATCCACGGTCGTGCCGCTGCAATCGCAACAGGATGTAAGGTTTCTAACCCTAACCTAAGCGTATGGCAGATAAGTGGCGACGGTGATGGTCTTGCAATCGGTGGTAACCACTTCATCCACGCCAACCGTCGTAACATCGACCTAAAGATGATCCTTCTTAACAACCGTATCTATGGTTTGACTAAGGGTCAGTATTCACCAACTTCACCAAGAGGTTTCGTCAGCAAGTCGTCTCCTTACGGTACAGTTGAGGATCCATTCCGTCCTGCTGAGCTTTGCTTCGGTGCAAGAGGTCACTTCTTCGCACGCGCAGTTGCCACAGACGCTGAGGGTACAGTGAATATTCTTAAGTCAGCTCACGCTCACAAGGGTGCGGCTGTTTGTGAGATCCTTCAGAACTGTGTCATCTTCAACGATGGTACACACGAGGCAGTTTACACTAAGGAAGGTCGCGCAAAGAACGCTATCTACTTGAAGCATGGAGAGAAGATGGTATTCGGAGAGAATAACGAGTTCGGTCTTGTTCAGGAAGGTTTCGGTGTTAAGGTTGTGACTATTGGTCAGGACGGATACACAATGGACGATGTTCTTGTCCACGATGCACACTGCGAGGACAACACACTTCAGCTAAAGCTTGCTATGATGGAGTATCCGGTAGCATTAGGTGTTATCCGTGATGTTGAGGCTCCAACTTACGACGATGCAGTAAACGCACAGATCGAGGAGGTTAAGGCAGCTAAGAAGTACCACAACTTCGCAGAGCTTCTTGAGACTAACGACACTTGGGAGGTTAAGTAATTAACTGACTGATATAGTTTCAGAATATGAACGGATGGGTATAATTATACTCATCCGTTTGTTATTTACAACCAATTGTATATCTTTGCAATGAATTTATAATTTAATAGTAATAAATACAAAAAAATAGTAATTATGGCAATCGCAATTAGACCGATACCGGTTCTTAAGGGTACCACGGCAGAACGATTTGAGGAAATGGTGGAAAACAACAAGCGAGTTGCATTTACTGTTATTCCAGACAATATGCGTCAGGCAGTTCATGCAATGCAAGAGAGATCTAGAAATGTTGTTATCAAAATGCCAAAGCGTTAATATGTCCAGTTATCCGTATGATATCAATGAGCAATGTTTGATTGTTCGACTTACACCAGAATTGGCAACATTGCCTTTTGAATGTGGAAATACTGATGGTGATAAGGATTTAGAGGACTTTTTCCACAATCAGGCGATACATTTTTCTAAAGAAAGACTAGGTCAGACTTATTGTTTGATAGATAATAATGGGGAAGTAGCAGAGCTTGTGGCTTTTTTTACTGTGTCTAATGATAGTATAAAGACTACTTTTATACCTAAGAAAGCGGTAAATAAGATAGAACGAAAAATTCCAGGGCGAAAACATCTTCATACATATCCTGCAGTACTTTTAGGAAGACTTGGCGTAAATAAGAAGTATCAGGGACGAGAATATTTTATCGGTCAGCAAATAATCAACTACATAAAGATTTGGTTTTCTGAAGATGATAACAAAACTGGTTGTCGTTTTCTTGTCGTTGGTGCTTATAACAAGCAAAATGTACTTGATTTTTATGAACGAAATAAGTTCAAATTTCTATATGCAGATGAGGAGACGGAACGTACAGAACAACATATTCCAAATGATGCCGAAACTATTTATACGCGTCATATGTTTCTAGATTTGCTTCATACTGAGGTCCTTATTAGACCTATTGTATAAGTTTTAGGATATGAACGGATGGGTATAATTATACTCATCCGTTTGTTATTTAACGTAAATTCGACCAAATAAAAATAGGAGTATGTCATAAATGAGGATTGTTAAGGGCCCATGTTTGATTGATATTGGCCCTAACCCTTCCCCACGTGCGAGCCGTAGGCGAGCACATAAAATTTAATAAAACCACAGAGACTCAAAGTTTACAGAGAAAGACTACGTCTTTTTGTGAGAAAAAGAGGTGAAAAATTCGTCAGAAATCTTATTTTTTGCTGATAAACTTTATCTCAGCCCTTCTATTCCATTCATGTTCGGCTTCTGTCTTTGCATCTTTAATATATGGCTCGTGATTGCGTCTACCTACAGCAACAAGCATGGTGTCAGGAATGCAATAATTTTCAATTAGATATTGCCGAATGTACTCAGCTCGCTTAACGTCCAATTTTATACTATACATGTCACTTGCTCGCATATCTAAATGCCCAGAAATCTCAAACAGACTGTCGGGATATGATTTTATGAATTCCGCAAGTTCATCAAACTGAGCTTCATATTCAGGTCTCATTGGAGAATTAAAGTTAAAGAAATATAGACACCATTTGAATCCATCCTCGGCAAAAGTGGGGAAGGAGAGTGTCAGTGCTAATATGATTGTGAGTACGTATTTCATGTTTATATTACTCTTTCATTATGATTCTAATCTCTACTCTTCTATTCAACTCATGTTCCGTCTCATTTTTTGCTCCCTTGATATATGGCTCATGTTTGCCTTTTCCTACAGAGATAAGCATTGATCCAGGAATACCATATTTGTCTATCAGGAGACCTCGAATGTAGTCAGCTCTTTCTTTGTCAATTTTTATACTATATTTGTCACTTGCTCGCTCATCTAAATGTCCAGAAATCTCGAACAGACTGTCGGGATATGATTTTATGAATTCCGCAAGTTCATCAAACTGAGCCTCGATAGGTTCGTAGGAATCGCTGTGATTAAAGCCGTACAGACACCATCTGAACCCAACCTGGGCATGAGTGGGGAGGGCGAGTGCCAGTGCCAATATGATGGAAGTAAATAGTTTCATATCTGTATGGTTTTGGTTCAAATTTAGAAAATAATTGTTAATTATGCATTAAGCATTATGAATTAATTAAATAGGCTGTCCATCTTCAGCCTCAATAATTGGGTTTCGCAAAGAAGTTTGATAAATTCTTTTGCAGAACGTTTGAAATAGGAATTTTTCAGGATCAGGAATGCACCCTCCATTGTGTTTCCGGCGACGTCGATAGGAACTGCCACAACATCCGGCCTTGTCTTGGTGGAAAGCCCGGACAAAATGGATATCATTTCTCCATACGATACAAGCATCAGTATTGGTGTGATTTCATTGATCACAATTTTGGGCTTTAGTTCGACGGGGTTTGTCTTCAACACTCTGTCGATCATATTGCGCGCCTGTGTTCCCTCTGCCGGAAGAATAAGCGGATGTTCAGCAATCTCTTCTAATGTGATGCTTCTTTTTTTGGCCAGGACGTGGTCTTTGGCAACTATCGCGCAGAGTTTGTCTTCAAACAGATTGTGAGACTCTATCTGCTCGGCGATGGTCTCTGGCTTGAATGCAAGCATGACATCGATCTCCTTGCGGAAAAGCATATTCTGCAATTCGTCGTTTGTCTTATAGAATATGTTGAGCTTTATATTGGGGAATTTTTTCACAAAGATATTTAGCGTGTCCGACGTCAGAATGCGAAACGAGTGTGTCACTCCTATATTAAGTGTCCCGCATTTCATATTCATAAGGTCATTCATCTTGTAGACGCAATTGTCAGCATCTTCTATTGTTCTCTTGGCATACGGAAGCAATGCGTCTCCTGCTTCTGTCAATCCCACATTGTGATTGTCTCTATGAAACAGAGCCGCCCCAAGTTCATCTTCCAATTTCTTCAAACTCTGAGAAAGGGCACTTTGCGTAGTGTAAAGTTCTTTTGCTGCCAACGAAAAATTGCAAGTCTCTGCAATTTTGACGAATGCTCTCAATTGTCTTAGTTCCATGTCATCTAATAATCTTCGGATTGCAAATTTAGTGCTTTTCATATTCATTGTGTTTATTGTGTGTATTAAATCTGCTAATTGTGGCTATTAGATAAAAATATCATCAGTGAGTTTTGCTTATTACACCTATCAATAAAACTCATAACAAAATCTGAAATCGCATCCAAAACGGCTCTACTTTTGCAAACGTTGGTTCAATGATGTGTGGAACGCAAAAGGGTCCACCTCATCATAAACAATTAAGAAGAATAAAAACATTAATAAAATAAAAAGAAAAATGGTTTCGTTATTAGTTGTAATTGCATCTCTGTTTGTTTGGAGAGCTTCGTCGAAAGTTTCTGAGTGTGGAAGAAATGATGGTTTTGTTATTGACGGGGATTCCGTAGATGTCGTTTCATCTAATGAATACAAGTCTTATATCGAACCGTCGACAACATCAAAATTCCATTACAAGTATTATGGACTATTCTTGGCTGACTAATTTGTTCACCAGCAACGACTCTGTTGCCCACATAGCCTTGCTTTACGCGATTGTGATATCGGTCGGTATCTATCTTGGTAAGATCAAGGTTATGGGCATCTCTTTGGGTGTCACTTTTGTCTTGTTCGCAGGAATTCTGGCTGGACACTTTAAGTTTACAGCTCCTGTGAGCATACTCACTTTCGTACAGGACTTTGGCTTGATTCTGTTTGTGTTTATGATCGGACTGCAGGCTGGCCCTGGATTTTTCAACAGTTTCAAAAAGGGTGGGGTGGCTATGAACAAGCTTGCCATGTTGACGGTATTGCTCAATGTGGCTGTGATGTTCGGATGCTATTACTGTTTTTTCGACACGACAGACGAGAACAATTTGCCGATGCTGGTCGGCACGTTGTTTGGAGCGGTCACCAACACACCCGGACTTGGTGCTGCGAGTGAGGCTCTCAACACCGTCTTCTCTGATGGAAATGCTCCTTTGATCGCCAACGGATATGCGTGCGCTTATCCGTTGGGTGTGGTGGGAATCATTCTGGCGACAATTGCCATACGATTTATCACTAAAACTGATTTGGCTCAGGCGGAAAAAGAGTTGGATTCAGATTGTGAGGAGACGGAATTAAAACCGGAAAAACAATGCATCATTTTGAAAAACAACAATTTTGATGCTAAAACATTGAAAGAGTTGCGTCATACATTGGATAAGGAGTTTGTTTGCTCTCGTCTGCTTCATGATGGTGAGATGATTTCTCCGTGTGGATCGACAAAAATATTCTTAGGAGATGTGCTTTTCATAGTCAGTATGGAGAGTGAGGCGGATGCACTTGTCACTATTCTCGGAGAAAAATGTGAGATGGATTGGGATGATGTAGGCGAAGGCAAACTGATTTCCAAAAGTGTGGTGGTTACGAATCCTAAGATTAATGGACGAACATTAAGAAAACTGCATCTCAACAGGTTGTATGAGGTAAACGTGACTCGCATCAATCGTGGAGGAATCGTCTTGTTCGCGTCTCCTTCGCTTGAATTGAAGGTGGGTGATAAGGTGAGAGTCGTAGGCCGTGAGGATGCAGTTGAGAGAGTCCGCAAACTGTTTGGCGATTGTGTCAAGACTCTTCATGCACCAAATCTTGCCACAATATTCATCGGTATTTTCGTAGGAATCATGTTTGGAAGCATTCCGATCTCCATTCCGTCGATGCCAGTGCCATTGAAACTTGGAATAGCTGGCGGACCGTTGATTATAGCGCTTCTGATCGGACGTTTCGGCCATAAGGTCGGACTTGTGACATACACCACGACATCTGCCAATTTGATGCTTAGGGAAATCGGACTTGTCCTTTTCCTTGCCTCGGTAGGAATAAAAGCGGGCGCAAGTTTTGTGGAGACGGTGGTGGCTGGCGACGGTGCTCTATATGTGTTGAGCGGATTGCTTATCACTGTGATCCCTATATTGATTGTAGGCACAATAGCAAGGCTATACTACAAATTAAATTATTATACTTTAATGGGAATGATTGCTGGATCTTATACTGATCCTCCAGCTTTGGCTTATGCCAACAGCGTATGTACGAAGGACGCTCCGGCAGTTGGTTATTCCACCGTATATCCATTATCGATGTTTCTTAGAATTTTAACAGCACAGCTTATTGTGCTATTTGCTTGTGGGTAACCATAAAACAGTTTTTTGATATTTTATAAGAGGCGAGGGTTGTGAAATCTTCGCCTTTTAATAAATAAAGACGGATTCTGATATGAACCCCTAAAGTT
>DFGT01000038.1 GCA_002371265.1 Bacteroidales bacterium UBA3743
TCTAACTTTAGGGGTTCATATCAAACATGGTCGGTCTCTTTTAATATCTTCCGAAGACGGATACATTCCCGTCTACTGCAATCATCAAAATTCTGATGAGAAATGGAAGCGAATCTTAGGGAAATCGCTCTGCGCCATCTGCAGGATATAGCCGGAATCAGCAAGGAAAACATCACGTCCTTCCTTATCCTTTGCCATATACTGGTATTTTCTCTTCTTGAATGTGTCAAGAGCCTCAGCGTCATCACTCTCAATCCAACACGCCTTGTAAAGCGAAATAGGCTCCCAACGGCATTGAGCATTATATTCATGAAGCAGACGGTACTGGATCACCTCAAACTGCAACGCTCCTACCGTACCGATGATCTTGCGTCCGTTAAACTGGTTTGTAAACACCTGTGCGACACCCTCATCTGTAAGCTGCTCGATTCCCTTGTTGAGCTGCTTTGCCTTCATCGGATCGTCGTTCTCGATATATTTGAACATCTCAGGCGAGAAACTTGGCAATCCCTTAAAATGGATTGTCTCTCCAGATGTAAGAGTGTCTCCGATCTTGAATGTGCCGCCACTGTCTGGCAAACCAACGATATCGCCTGGATAAGCTTCGTCGACAATATCTTTCTTCTGAGCCATAAAACAAGTAGGGCTTGAGAATTTGAAGCTCTTGCCAAGACGCACATGCTTATAATTGACGTTTCTTTCAAACTTACCTGAACAAACCTTCACAAAAGCGATACAGCTTCTGTGGTTAGGGTCCATATTCGCATGGATTTTGAAAACGAATCCAGAAAATTTCTCTTCCTCCGGTTTTACAATTCTCTCCTCTGTCTGGATCTCTCCTGGCGACGGTGCAATCTCACAGAAACAATCAAGCAACTCCTTGATTCCGAAGTTGTTCAACGCAGAACCGAAGAACACTGGAGCCACCTGACCAGCCTCGTATGTGCTTCTGTCAAACTCAGGATAGACACCATCCAAAAGTTCAAGATCCTCACGAAGCTGCATAGCATCCTGCTCACCTACGATATCATCAAGTTGTTTGGAATTGATATCGTCGATCGCCACATTCTCCGAAATAGTCTGTTTGCTTGGAGTATATAGGTTCAAACTGTGTTCATACAAATTATAGACTCCCTTGAATTTATCGCCCTGGTTGATAGGCCAAGAAAGAGGGCGCACCATGATATTAAGTTCCTTTTCAAGCTCATCCATAAGGTCGAAAGGATTCTTACCGTTACGGTCCATCTTATTGACAAAGACGATAACAGGAGTGTTGCGCATACGGCAGACATTCATTAGTTTACGTGTCTGCGACTCGACTCCCTTAGCACAGTCGACAACGATGATAACGCTGTCTACAGCCGTCAAAGTACGGAAAGTATCCTCCTGGAAATCCTGGTGACCTGGAGTATCAAGGATATTGATTTTGAAGCCATTGTATTCAAATGCCATCACGGACGTAGCGACAGAGATACCACGCTGCTTTTCAATTTCCATCCAGTCAGACGTCGCTGTTTTCTTGATCTTGTTGGATTTCACAGCTCCGGCAATATGGATAGCACCACCAAAGAGCAATAGTTTTTCAGTCAGTGTAGTCTTACCAGCGTCGGGATGCGAAATTACCGCAAACGTACGTCTTCTTTTGATTTCGTCAATGAATGCCATTTGTTGTATTTGTATGAATTTCTTATAAACGGCGCAAAATTACAAAAAAAATGCTAATTAGCAGAATTTTCGCAAGTAGTTAAATCAAAAATTCTTATTCCCATCCCCGACCACTGCTTCATTGGAATCGCCAAGAAATCAAATATGGTGTTGACTTCCTCAATACAGGTCCGCTGGACCTGCTAATCATTAATCCTTAATCTTTCATCATCATGATTATTCTCCCTCTTCTTCAATCTTTCCATTTACATACGACTTAAACTTACGAGGAACCTTATATCGTTCTATTTCATCATAAGTTGGATTCCATTCAAGAACTTCATTCACACGTGGATATTCGTCAGAGACACGCAAGATTACTAGTTTACCTACATAAAAATTAGAATACTCATCGACACGATGAACTCGCGTATATTTTTTTTCTATTCCAACTTTTATTTCAATGCAATGAGCTCCTCTTCTTAATGGTGTATATATATCATACACTTCTCCAACTCTTACATGAGAATTCTTCAAATAAATACACTCATCATATTCAACATAACAATAAAAACAGCCACAATAAAGGAAAAAAGATAAAAATGGGGCAACAAGCAAGAGAATTTCAACCCATGATTTTATTCTGTTTATTGTTTTATGAAGTTGATAATCAAACAATAAAAAAACTGAGACAATTACCAAGCCACATAATCCAACAACAGGATATTCTCCAGACTTTTCAAGACAATCTGGAATATAATAGGCATAATCATATATTATAACAGCTATTATTATCAAAAAGGGCACAATCAAATTCTTCATTAAAACAATCATTTGGGTTCTATGATAATACTTTCAATACAAAATCAACCATATTTAGTCCTCATTAATCTTGTTAAATTATAGTGTTCCCCATTTTTTGACCAACTGGTTAATACTTTTTTCCTCTAAAAATCCAAAAATACATAATTTTTCCAAGCCGCATTGCTTATGGAGTAAACTTTTGAGGTTCCCGTCGTCTTCCCTATATTTTGGATTTTCGATTGATCATGAATTTTGAAAAACCATCGTTCATTTTTCCCCATTCCGACCCCTGCATCATTGGAATCGCCAAGAAATCAAATATGGTGTTGACTTCCTCAATATAGGTCCGCTGGACTCATGATTCTTCAATAATAACAGATTATCATTTAATAGTCTAATTTTTTTTATTAAACATTGACTCGTTAATGAGATTTCCAAAATCTTTCACAATCCGATTTATAAAGAGAAAATTCTTCCAACGGATCATAAATGAATTCATTCTCAACTGAAAAGGTTTCAATTTTATTTCCCCAATCATATGAAAAAGACTTTTTAGCAACATCGTAGTAGAAGTATCGACTAACATATTTTTCGCTCAACAAATAAATACATTTGTTTTTTGTTAGATCTATAATCACATGGATTTCCTTTCCATATAACTTTTTCTTTGCCAACATATATAATCCATCATCAGATAACATTAACAAATCTGCGTCTTTTGCAATAATACGATCTACTCCTTTTTCATTTCTACAATAAATATCCATGGTACTATACTCATTTCTTTCATCATCAAAAAAATATTTCTTTAATTTTGAATAGTATATTTTATTGCGGAACGGAATGACATTTAAACTAGAATCTATTTTTGTGATTTTTTCACTTTCTCCAAATTTTACTGTAATCAAATTAGAATCAACATCTCCATATTCATGCCATGGATTAAAAAAACTTTTTAGGCATATAGATTTCCCTCCATCATAAAATCTCGAATAAAAAACTTTGTATTCATACGAGTAAGGGAATGTATGCTCAAACAATAATTTATTCCCGTCATAACAAATAATTTTCTGACTATTTACACTATTTGATAACGCCTTCCATATTACTTTATTATCACAAATGCCTTCTAGCATTACATAATCATAATTATTAAATTTTGGAACTTCCAAATTGAAAGATCTATAGTTATTGTCTTTCATCAAAAAGAATTTCTGAGTTTCTCTACAATAGAAAACCAGATCGTCATTTTTTGAACCGACATAAATCAATTGGTTCTCATTCATTGATTTCTTTTCGACAGAATAAGAAATAGGGATTAAAAAATCCTGTCCAATCAGATCAGAAAAAAATATCTCAAAAAAAACAAATAAAATCAATTTATGTTTCATACTCGTAATTTTAATCAGAATTTATATAATAGGATTTACCTTTTTCTTATAAAGATAAAATCTTGTTTTTTTATCATCAGCAACTCCAACACCTGAATATTTCCCATATCCCATGTTTGCATAAACTGAAGCATTATCGCACTTTACGTTTTTTCCACATTCCAAAATACGATTAACCTTTAGATGTTTTTTATTATACCAAGATTTACCATACTTATCTCCAGCTGCGAGATCTGGATTAACCTCATATTCTTTTTTAACGTATAAGGATAATCAAAATGGCTGGAGTTATCTACAACATCCATTAATCCGCCTGACACAATAAGAAATATACGATCTGGCATATAGGCTCATACTATAGGAGATCCTTCATCCGCCATGTCTTGTAATCTTTTGGTGTCGGTTTATTCGATTTGAGGCATCATATTTGACCATTCATTTAATTTCGACACAAGCTGTGCAAGAATCGCCAAGGAATCAACTATGAGGGATCGTTAAACATCAAAACATAAGCCAATAACATCTATATTCTTTTCTAACAAGAAAACTTTTTTAGAGATTTTTGACAAAACTATTGAAGATGGCATGCCTTCACACATTTTCTATCAGACGCCTTCAATTTCTTGAGCATGTATATTTAATTTTCATTAGAATGGAAATACTTTTTTATATTATCACTTGTCACTTCCCATTCAATAATTTCATTCACACGTGGATATTCGTCAGAAACACGGAGAATAACCTTATCTCCTTTTTGTATATAATTTATCATTTCGGAATCCTCAGTAAAAACCTTGTTTTTTCTTATATGTTCTTTATCCACACCTACTTTTATTTTATAAGAAGGGCTTCGTCCACTACCTTTTTTTACTGCATAAATTTCACCAATTGATATATTTGATTTTTCTAAGAACTTTTGTTCTAAATGAGCAACGTATAAAGAATAAAAATCACAATACATCACTATTGATACTATAGGAAAAACTAAGCAGAGCAATATTGACATCAAATCAATTTTTCTTCCTAACTTATTTTTTAACAGTTTATCAAAAAGACTTATGCCCAAAATATACAACATCATAAATAATAGAGCCCCACTAATTCCAACAACAGGTCGTTCTCCTAGGACAATCAAAGAATAGTACGCATAATAATAATCAACAAAACCAACTAACAACATCGAAACAACTATCGATATCATAAATCTATTTTCAACTATGAAGTCAAAAAATTTATATTCCTTCATTTTACTCATTATAGTGCTCCCCATTTTTGACAACTGGTTAATACTTTTTTCCTCTAAAATCCAAAAATACATAATTTTTTTAAGCCGCATTGCTTATGGAGTAAACTTTTGAGGATCCCATCCTCCTCCCTATATTTGGGATTTTCGATTGATCATGAATTTTGAAAAACCATCGTTCATTTTCCCCATCCCCTAAACCAACATCGTTGGAATCGCCAAGAAATCAAATATAATTAATCATTCGACGCTCGAACCACAAAAAATCACGCTGATCATCAAACGTTTTAATGAGTGACGTAGAATTGAAGAAAATTAATCTTTGTAACCTAAAAAGGTTATTTAATAGAAGGACCACAAGAATCTATACCATACTTAAATTTTTCAAATTCTTCCTTTGATGGGTTTCTTTTATAAACATTATACTTAAACCTTTCTTTCTTATCATATATAATTAAAAGAGAATCCTCATTATGAGAAATTCTATCCTTTTCATTATACCATATCAAATCTTCAGAAGCAGGAACATTATAAAAGCAACATTTCTTACGTCTATCAACCACTGCGGATACGACACGACATTCTTTTCCTAAACATGAAGAATCATCAGATATATGGTGATTATCCAATTCCAATAAGAAAAAAACTTTCTCTCTTTTATCTTTTTTTACTCCTCTATAACAGTAATTTTTTACCGCTTCTTGAATATTACGTATTAATGCAACACAAGATATCCCTTTTTCAGAAAACAACAAATAAGAATCATATTTGCCAGCGTTCATAACCGGACATGTTCTCTTTCTTCCCAATGTATCATAATATACTACACGTCTACAAAATACATCGTTATATTGTCTTTCTTTGGGATATATATATCCAGAATACCAAATAGAAGAATCTCCATGTACGTTGTTGTAATCAAGAAGTGGATCTACTAAAAAAGCAAATTCACATATGCATAACCCCAAAAAAATTTCCAGATGTTCTTTTAGAGACGTTTCTACTTTACTCTTCTTTACATAATGAATAAATAAAAAATAAAGAATAAGAATAATAAAGCCTATTCCTATTTTATGCCAAATTTTGTATATGGAAATGATATATAATTCATACTTTGTAAAGTGACAACTAGTCAATACTTTTTTCCTCTAAAAATCCAAAAATACATAATATTTCCAAGCCGCATTGCTTATGGAGTAAACTTTTGAGGATCCCGTCGTCTTCCCTATATTTTGGATTTTCGATTGATCATGAATTTTGAAAAACCATCATTCATTTCCCTCGACTCCGACACCAACTTCGTTGGAATCGCCAAGGGTCAAAAATTTAAAATATACAAGCTCATCAAATCCTCACAGAAGAATTCATTCACAGGTATAAATGTCTGTCACTTTAATCCTCATCCGCAATAATAAACACCTCTTCATTCTTGCGCTTCATGTAGTATTCCTCACGCGCGAAACGTTCAAGATTGGCTTTGTTTGTGCTCAGCTCATCCATTTTTTTCAAGCATGTCTCAATCTGCTTGTCGTAAGACTCAATCTGAGAATTCAGCTCACGGATTTTATTGTAATTGTCGAACCTATCAATATAGGTGTTGTCCATGATAAAAAAAGACAAAACGAAAAATGCAGCTATGGCTAGCAAATACTTGTTTGTAACCACCGCTTTTAGTTTTTTCAATGCTACAAGGCCGAAGTTTTTTAGGATATCGTATTCGTTCATATCAAAATTCTTTGTTAGCCGCAAAGTTAAAGAAAAATGTCAAATGAGAAAAAAAGTGATAAAAAAAATAAGACGGTGGATTTTCTCCACCGTCTCTATTTCAAAATTCAAATGTCTACCCGACGTGTGTCTTACTTGACATACTGTTCATAGTCCTCCCAATTTTCAGGAACGACCATGATGTAATCCTCTAGATCCTCTATATCATCAGAATCCGGATCATACGTATAATTTCCGACAACAACTTTAGTGACATTGTATGACTTAATCACTTCAGGATCACTGAAGACATAAAGATTACCCACTTTCTTGACTGTCAAATTACCGTCCGATTTCACCACATTTGTCTTCTTGGCTCCAGACACTCTACCAACACTATTCTGATAAAGAGTGGTTACGCCTCCATTGAAATCGATTGACAAATCAGCCTGCGCGCAACGTGAACTTGCGGCTGTCGACTGGCATATCACAACGACATTTCCAGATTCTACTGTAATTGTCTTATCAGCCTTGATTCCACAAGGATAATTGACCTCAGTACCATCTTCGTAAGCCTTGCCCGACAAAACGATCAAGACATCTCCGCCATCAATCTTAACGGTGCTATCAGCTTTTAATCCTCTTGCACCGTCGCCAGAAAGCTGGATGTCGACCTTACCTCCATTGATATTAATAGATGCGTTGTTTTCCTTGCCTTCCTCGAAAGTACAACGGATACCTCTTGCATCCACCGCATCCGACTTAACAATAAGTGAGCCACCATTGATCTCAGCATAACCCTCACCCACATCGACTCCGTCAGCATTACAATTGACAGTCACCTCTCCTCCCGACTGCAAATAGTAGTCGTTGACGTGGATACCGTCGGAAGCGGCATTGATAGTGATCTTTCCGTTCTTAACCTCTACATAGTCGCTGCTCTGAATACCATGGCCCACAACACTAGTGATGTCAAGAGAACCATCGCCCTTGAATTCAAACTGTCCACGGCCTCGCATTGTAGCTCCAACAGTATCTTTATCACTGTTCTTCAACGAGTTGCTTCCAACCAAACGAACCTCAGTGTTCTTCTTTGTCAAAACATAGATTGGAGGATTTACTCCCGAGCTTGTAAGATCAAGTCCGTTCAACTCGAATTCCGACTTATATTTAGATGAGAAAATGACATTTCCGTTGGTACTCTTACCTGAGAATCTATACTTTATCTCTCTACCGACAAATTCAGAATTGATTTCCACAGTCGTACCGTCTACCTTCACATCGACACTATCGAATGGATTGGAAACAGTAACCTTATCTCCGTCAAATGCCACCGAGACATAATGCTTCAAAACAATACTGTCGACCTTCGATGTTGCAAACTCATCCTCTCCAAAAGTGATCTTACCGCCACCAAATTTCATCTTTGCTTCTGGATTCACGACACGGACACTCACATCCGAGCCCTGATACACAGACATTTCTGTACCTGCAAATGCAGCAATCGTGCAAAACATTGCAGATGCTAAAAGCATATTTCTTTTAATCATATCTTACAAAGTTTTACAGTTTTACCATCAACCTTCACGATATAGATACCCTGACGAAGGTTGCTAATATTGATCACCGAACCATTTTCAGCAGTTGTCTTCATTGCAAGTACACCACTGATAGAATAGATTTCCACTGTCTGTACGCCCTCAAATCCAGAGATAAAAATCTCAGAAGACGCAGGATTTGGATACAATGTAATAGACTGAGAATCCGACGATAAATCATTCACAGCTGAGACTTCCTTTATAAGAAGCTTGGTTATGTTTCCCAAACTAAGGACTTTAGCCTCCGACTTTTCATTTTCTTTAATCACAAGGGACTTCTCTTCAAAAGATAGTTCTCCGCTCTCTTCAATCTTGTAGACGTGAGACTTTGAGTCAAACTCGACAACAGTCAATTCCGTCTTCAAATCGGCAAAAGCACCCTGACAAAGAATAGCCGCCAAGAAGGCCACAACTGCTCTTTTCATTTTATGCTTATTCATAGTATAAAGTGTTATATTTCATCAATGTCTATAAAACAATGCGACGAAAATACAAAAAAAATGGAAATATGAGCCAACAAAATAGAATTTATTGAAATTTAGTCACAAAAGACAACAAATAATGCATAATTCGTAATTAATTCATATTTGTTGGGAAACACATCTATATGGGCAATCAACATGAATTCTTAATTCTTAATTCTTAATTCTTAATTCTTAATTCTTAATTTATATTTTCCCCCTCTAAACCTATTATTCAACACATATTTCACTCATTTTTCCATTTTATAACATTTTTTAAATTTTCAGATGATGTAAAAAACAAAGAGTTGTCTTACATTTGCATAAACTAAAAATTTTGAAGGATATGAAAAGTACACGTTTTATTGAGATTTTGTTCTCACTTTTGTTCCTTCTCTTTTCAGTCTCAGCCACAGCGCAGAGATCAAGAGGAGGCGGTAGCAGCAGTGGCAGTTCATCTAGCTACAGCGGTGGACGCTCATCATCTGGCTCAAGCTATAGCGGAGGGTCATCAAGTCGTTCATATAGCTCACCATCAGCAGGCTCATCTAGATCATACAGCAGCTCGCCTAGTTCGTCAAGATCATACAGCAGCTCGCCAAGCACATCTAGATCATATAGCAGTTCACCTAGTTCATCCGGACTTCGCAGTCGTTCTACGACATCACGTCCAACATCTTCACGTTCGACAGTTCGCACAGCGGCATCTCCATCTGTACAGAGAACCACACCAGCTGTTCGTTCACGCAACGAGGTGGCAGCACGTCCGGTACGCACTACAGGACCACGTGTGAATGCGACTTCCCGCAAGCCGGCTATTTCTCATGCACACAACACAAATGCGTCAAGAGTAGGCTCGTCAAGAATAGCGCGTACACCAAGAACACATCTTCACAACCGCGTGACAAGACGTCATGGTCATGTGTACCATTCACACATAGGATATCACTATCATCCATTCTACTATGGAAACTGCAGATACTATGTGCACTGCGGAAGATACTACCGCTGGGATCCATATTGGGGATATGAGTTGGTGGCTTACCCATACGGATGGTACTTCACTACCCTACCATACCATTGCTTCCCTGTCTACGTAGGCAATGTGACTTATTACTACGGTCAGGGCACTTGGTTCGCTCCAAAAGACAATGGATATGAAATTGTAGAGACTCCTATCGCTGACGACGAGACACTTAATGTGTCTGAGTTGCCATACGAATGCTCTGCAATCGTTGTTAATGGCAAGACTTACTACGTGGGTGAAGGAACATGGTTTGTAGCGACTGATAACGGCTACCAGGTGGTTGACGCTCCTACTGAAGGTGCGACTATAATCGAGCAATTGCCTGAAGACAACAAGAAAATCGAGGTTGCCAACCAGGATTTCTTCTTCGCCGACAACAAATGGTATATGCCAGTGGAAGGCGGATACATGCTTATCGAGGAGCCTGTTGCTATCCAGAAGGAGACAAAGTCTGAGGAAACAACTACAGAAGCAAAAGCTGACACAACATCAAAAGCAACAGAAGCCAAAGCCGACACGACTCCCGCTACAAGAGGAATCGTACCAGCAACAAAGGTTCAGTTGCCAGCAGATGCCAAAATAGTTGAGGTGAGCGGCAAGAAGTACTACTTCGCCAACAACACTTGGTACGACAAGACTGCAAATGGCGACTACATCATCATCGAGTCTCCATTGAAATAATTTATTTCAACCAAATTAAAGAAGAAGGGGGATATTCAAGTTCTCCCTTCTTCTTGCTTTTTTCAAAAATCATAGCGGCGACGTGAATGCGACACGTCTACAGATTTAGTCACTCAGCCTTATCGCTGTGCACAACATTTTCAAAACCAAAACTATCATGAGCAAAATGAAACTCATATTATCAGTGATACTAACTTTTCTTTCTTTGTCTATTATGGGAAACAACAAGACATCTAAATTCGACTACTCTTCAAAATGGAGTGAGATAGACAGGCTTATGGACAATCCTTTGCTTAAGGATGCCCAAAAGAAAGTTGACGAGATACGTGCGACAGCAAAAAAGGAGAATGACGAACTGAACCAACTGCGATGCGCAATATATGATTATGCCATCGACCTTGGCTGCGAATACAACATCACAGCAGACATCAGAAATACTCCCCGCAACGCCAACCGTGAAGAGGGAGAGGATATCATAATCAACCACTACAAAAAAGCGTCAGAACTGAAGGATGCTTTCAAATCACCAGTGGAGAAAGCATGTTGTGAACTTTTCATGGCAAAAATGATGATGAATTTCATCAATGTGATGGAGAGATACCCTGGCACTGTGCCTTCCGTCAAAGATAAGGAAGAGAAACAGTTTGCCGCCGACAATCTACGTGAGATGTCGCACGAGGAGATCCGCAAACAAATTCGCAACCACGTCAACAATATAGTTAAGGACAAAGAGACTCTATTATCCACGTCGTCAGAGAAATATAGCTCTTTGTTTATGAAAAGCAATGAAATAACTGACGAATACAAGACATTGCGTCCATCTCTATTTGATGCGATGCTTCCGTCGCTATTCTCATTCTACTACGAGCACATTGAATTTAAACATGGCGCAAATTTATTTTATCTGCCAATCCATCTTGTAAAGAAAGATCTGCTTAAAGAAGATTTCATCAACTCCGTTTTCGCCGATGTCATAAACTATCACAACAGCAAAGGCGAATATTCCGCAGCATTATATTCTGAGCTAGATCGACTTTCTTATTTGGAAAGGCATAACTATATCGACAACGAAGACAAGATTGAAACTATCAACAATCTTATCAAGCAATACGAAGGGAAGACTTCATGCGTCGTATACGCAGTTGTGAAAAAGCATAATGTAATGTGCGAAACCATATCAGCGCTAAACACAGGCAGAGTCTCCTCAGAAATAATCGAATCATATCCGAAACTGATTATCGACGAAACGGATAAGTACAAAAAGCTTTATCCTAATCACCCTGGAATCAAAGATCTAAACAATATCATAAAGTGGATCAAAAATGCCGAAGTCAACGGAAATGTAGATCCATGTTTTGGCAAAGGGAAAGATGTGAAGATAGGAATCTCCTATGCTAATATTGATTTGCTAGATGCATACATCTACCGCATCGACATGGACCCATTGTATATAGAGAAAAATGGGAACCAAGATGGAGTAATAAATGCCCAACTTAAACTAAGGAAACCATTAGCAAAAAAATCATATAAGTTAGCACCGTCTAACTACATCATCCATAAAGACACAACAATCAATATCGGCAACGAATTAGACTACGGAAAATATATACTGCGTTTCAAAGGAGACGGAATCAACTCTGATGATGACCTTTACAACAACTATGTGACATTCACAGTCTCTGATTTGTCTATTTTAGACATCAATTCGATAGGAGAAAAAAGAAATGTCTTTATTGTAGACGGTGAAACCGGACACCCTGTGAAAGGAGCAGACGTAGAAAAATACGACGTTAGAAACAGGGAATACAATTTGAAGGAGAAGCAAAACACATCTGTTGATGGGAAAGCAACGATTGCACTGTCGGACAACCATTACTACAGACTGCATACACAAAAAGGCAAAGACATCTATGCCCCTTGGACAAATATAATTAAAAACAATCCCTATACACAACGTCCCGACTACAGGATAAACATACTGACAGACAGAAGCATTTACCGCCCCGGCCAAAATATCGAAGGCAAAGCAGTGCTGACATTTCTGAGTCAGAATGATGAGCATGTTATTGAAAACCAGAAAATCAAACTGATACTAAAAGACGCAAACCGCAAAAAAATCGAAGAAAAAGAGGTTTTCACCAACGAATTCGGTTCGGCAGCATTCAAATTCAACATTCCTGCAGACCGTATGAACGGAGAGTTCTCAATTGAGGCTATATCAAAAAACGAAATTGACACATATCGTGGATATCACAACATAACAGTGGAATCATACAAACTTCCAGTGGCAGAAGCAAAAGTCTACACAAAAGACGGAAGTTCAATAATGTATGGCAGCAAACCTGTGTTTGAGGGAGAAGTCAAGGCATTCTCTGGTGAAGCGGTCGGAGGAACAGTTGTCAAATATCGTATCAGTGAAGCCTGGTCTTCAAATATTCTGTCATCAGGAGAGACAAAATGTGAAAATGATGGCAAGTTCACAATTGTTTCAGACTCTGCCATCACTAAAGGTTCCTATTACATAGAAATTGAAATAGAAGCGGTATTGCCAAGTGGAGAGACCGTAACCGCCAACCACAAATTAAATTTGGCTGACTCTGCGGTAATCGGACAAATACGTTCACTGAACAATCAGCATCTAAACGAATATTTTATTGAAAAAGGAAATTCCTTAAACGTCAATGTCAATCTCACCAACAATGCCAGATTCAATGAAGAGGCAGATGCGATACTCGTCGTCGAGACTATTGAAGACAAAGAGAGAAACATCGCATGCAAGACTTTGATAAGCAAAAACATTAAAGGCAAAGGTGATTTGACAGAGACTTTGGACATTTCTTCTCTTGCTCCAACATCCTATGAGATAAAGCTAAAAACTCTATCTGGCGATATCATCGCAAAAGAGGATATTGTTGTTTACGACAAAAACTCGTCAAAATTGCCTGAAGGATTAAAAGAATATATCTGGTGTCCAAACAAATACGTCGATTGTGCTCCGTCAAGCGATGCAAAAATTCTGATCGGTTCATCAGAAAAAGATGCCAAGATTTTAGCTGTTGTAAGAGACGATGAGGGAAAATATCTGCACGATGACTGGATAAATATAAACAATGAGCAGAAGACATATAAACTCTCCTACAACAAATTCTTCGCCAACAACGACACAAAAAGCATCAATGTTGAATTCATCATTGTCAGAAACCAACAATTGATGAAAGAGATTGTGTATATCAAAAGAAAAGAGACAAAAGAAAAACATGAGATAGAAGTTCTTGAGATTGTACGCAACATCGTACCTGGTGAAAAGCAGAAAGTGAAGATGAAAGTCAAACCGGCAAGCAACAACTTTGAAATTGCAGCTGTAATGGTAGACAAAAGTCTGCAAGGTATGCTTCCTAATTGGCACACATTGCCTCACTTTCACACATATCGTAATCGATACGAATCCATCATGCCATATATCTACTCCAGTCATTTTGCGATCGGAGACAAAAACATCTATTATGGAGAATACAGAAGATTGCCAAACATCAATTTCTTATGGGACAACATTAATATGCCAAACTCTTACGCTGTTCCAATGGCAGACTGCACGGGTGCCGTATCTACAAATGGAATGATGCGCAAATCATCGCCTCAAATGTTGAGAAGTGCGGATGTCGTAGAAGAAGAAGTCATGGCAGACTATGGCGTTTCCGTCGATCCAAATATTATTACTAAAGATCAACTATTAGAAGAAATCACAACAGATGAGGCAATTGGAAGCCAATTCGCAGATGTCAGAGTCCGTGAGAATTTTGTGGAGACGGCATTCTTCTATCCTCAGTTGACAACCAATGCGGATGGCAGTGTGGAATTCGAATACACCGCTCCAGATGCGTTGACAGCGTGGAAGATGTTCATTTTTGCACACGACAAAAAAGTCAACAGCTGCATCACCAGCGAGGAATTGCAAACAAAGATGCCATTTGCAATCAAAGCAAGTCTGCCAAGATTCGTCAGAAAAGGAGACAAGTGCACATTCGCCACGACCATCACAAACAATGAAAAGGAGGAGACTAATCATGGAATGAAAACATCATGGACAAAACTGATGGAAGGAGAGGTCTCGATAATCATCAAAGACGTCGCCACTGAGAAAGTCCTTTTGCAACAGACACGCCCATTCCAAGTCGCAGGACAGACTTCCAAAGTTGAAGAGTGGAGCTTTGATGTGCCAGCAGGAGTAGCGGCGATAGAAGTCAAGATGGTTGGCAAAAGCGGAACATTCTCCGACGGTGAGGTGCACCAGTTGCCAGTGTTGGCTGACGGCACACACGTAGTGAAGAGCAAGTCGATGCACGTGAGAGGCGGAGAAACAAAAGATTTCTCAATCCCATACAACGAGAAAGAGATGAAAGATGCCGAACTCACCGTGGAATACACAGACAACGCTGTATGGCAGGCACTGATGGCTCTACCATCTGTGAAAGATGCAAAATATGAATGTGCGACGGAATTGATCTCAACTATTTTCGTCAACCAAATGGCTCAACGTATCGCCAATATCTATCCTGAAATCCAGAATGTAGTGGAAGAGTGGAAGAAAGAAGGCAATCACGCAGCGTCGCCACTCGAGCAAAACCAAGAGTTGAAGAACGTGTTGATGCAGCAGACGCCTTGGATGTGCGAGGCCAAGAACGAGAGTGAGCAGAAAGCTAAGATCGTTGAGCTATACGACAAAGGAAGAATTGCCAAAGCCAACAACGACGCGATAAGCAAGTTGCAGAAGCTTCAGCAGGCAGACGGAGGATTCGCATGGTTTGCAGGATTCGAGTCGAGCGAGTATGTGACAGTGTCAGTGGCACGTCGATTGGTGGAGATGCGTGAATATGGTGTTTTGCCAAAAGAGTGTGAAAAGATGCTTAAAGATGCAGTGAAATATATCGACAATGCATTGGCAAAAGCATACAGCAATGAGATCGAGAAGAAATGGAACGCCGACAGAGAATGGGTGTTCGACGTCTTCAAAATCAGGATTTCCTACGACAGAAATCTCGACAACAAAACGAAAAAGATTCTCGACTACTACGTCAGCAAAGCACACAAGGAGATCAAGGACATGACTCTTTACGGAAAAGCGTCGTTCGCAATCGTCCTAAAAATGAATGGCGACGTGAAAGATGCCAAATCAATCGTGGAATCATTACGTCAGAGTGCCACAGACACAGAGGAGCTAGGCATGTACTGGAAAGAAAACCAAGATGGTTGGGGACGCTACGGAAATGCCATCTGCACACATGCTATGCTGACAAAAGCATTCAATGAGACCGGATGTGATGCCAAAGAGTTGGCAGACCTACGTTTCCATCTGATATCAAAGAAAGAGACGACACAGTGGAGCAGCACAGAAAGCACACTCGCAGCCATCGACGCACTCGTCGGAGATGGCAAAGCAACGTCTGATCTGAGAAAGAAAGGAAACCGCACCGTCGCAAACATAAAGATCGGAGGAACCAAGGTCGACGCGAAGAGAATGGCTGGAGACGGATATGTGAAAATCCACTACAACAAAGAATCCTTCACTCCTGAATTGTGCAACAACATCCACATCGAGCAGCCAGCCGGACAAGAAGGTATCGGAGGCATCTATATCGCCTACGACGCTCCATATTCAGAGATCACAAGTGGAAAGAGCGGCATTGAAGTGAAAAAGAAAATGTACAAAGTGGTGATTGCCAACGATGGAGATGACGACAAAGAGATGCTTCAGGAGATTAAAGAGGGAGAAAAGCTGAAGAAGGGAGACAAAGTGAAGATTGTGATGACATTAAGAAGCGACAGAGACATCGACTTTGTGCAGATGCTCGACCTCCGCGCAGCATGTCTGGAGCCAGTCAGAAAACGACCAGGAATGGAATGGGCAGACGGCAAATTCTACTACCAGAGCATCACGGACAGCGAGTACAGCATGTTCTTCGACCACATCAGCAAAGGCACACGAGTGTTTGAATATACATTGCATGTGACACAGAGTGGAGAGTACACACAAGGCATCACAAAAGTGATTCCACACTACTGTCCTGCTTTCAGTGCAAATTCAGAAGGAGGAAAAGTGAGTGTTGAGTAAATTATAAATGCTAAATGCTAAATTGAAACGCAAAGATGCTGTTCAAATTCGCTTAAAATATTTTGCTATATACGCCCATTCAGCAACTAAAACTGAGGATTGTTAAGGGCAGAACGCCCTAACCAATCCTCATACTATTATAGCCAATTCTTTATTTTTAAACAGTCTCGAATTCATTTCGCATTTCACATTTATAATTTCTAATTTAATTTTACTATCTTTGCAATTATGTTGTACACATTAATAAAAGGCATGTTGATCGGCGTTGTAGTATCGGCCCCTGTCGGACCGATAGGCGTTTTGTGTCTTCAGCGTACACTTAACAGAGGAAAAGCCCACGGTTTCGCCACAGGATTCGGTGCGATGCTGTCGGATATGATCTACGCATTGATAGCTGGATTCAGTATGTCGATGGTGATAGGATTCATAGAAGAGCACAAATTCGCACTCGAAATAATCGGTAGTATCGTAGTGTTCTGCTTCGGATTGCACACGTATAGAGACAATCCCGTCGCCAAACTGAAAAATATGGAGACTAAGAAAGGCAGCATCGTACAGGATTTTCTGTCATCGTTCGGACTGACAATCACCAACCCATTAGTAGTGTTCCTGTTCATCGGAGTATTCTCAAGATTTTCATTCCTTACCAGCGACGTGGATACGGTGCAGAATGTGCTTAGCATCGCGTCTATATTGGCAGGAGCATTGGCATGGTGGCTGCTGATTGTAAATGTGGCGGATATTTTCCGCAGTCGATTCAACCTCCGTGGACTCGTGATTTTGAACAAGTTGACAGGATCAATACTTATGGTGCTTTCTGCCTGCACTCTAATATACACGATAGTATCAAAGTTTGTGGGATAAAAGAACCGCACATAAAAATAGGAGATATAACAGACAAGAAAGATATTACAACAACTTATCAGTTTCCAAACGACGAAACGTATCAACCATTAGTTGACCAAATCAAATAACCAAACAGGGTGTGTCAAAACAAATGTTCGGCACACCCTGTTTTATCTCTAAATCTAATTGAAATCAAATGCTCAACTATTCTATCTGCTTAATTGAAACCTTCTACCACAACCTTCCAAATTGAGATATGTTGTCATTCTCCTGCCTCATCAGAGAAATCCTGCACACAACAATAATTATATTTTGAATGCGTATGAATAGATATTCCGACTCTGTTAAACTTAGGATTAAGAATGTTCGCACGGTGGACATGGTTTTCTATACCTTCGTCGACAAGCATCTGCATCACGATATTCATTCCGTCATCAAATGCACATGAAACATTTTCAGCCATAGCTCCACCATTATAGTATCGCTTGATTCTTTCTCCTGGAGATGTTCCATCTGACGACTCATGCTGCACCAAACCCGCGTCGCCTATATCTTTCGCATGAAACGACGACGCCTCATACAACTTTTGGTTTGGATATAACATTGGCAGACCTTTTATCAGACTTAACTCTTCAATTAAAGACTTCTCATCTTTTTTATTCGATGTTTTTAAATCTTTCAAGTAGGTCTCTATGAACATCTTGCCGTCCATTCTTGCTAGATTCATATAGTAGACAACAAGTTTCTCCTCTTTGCTTAGATATGAAGCATCTTCCGCTGTATTAGCAGCTTTTAGCTGAGCCTCAGTATATTTGAGAGCATCGTCTTTCGTCGTGCCTCCATTATCAACACTGTCTTTTTTTGAGGTCGGCTCTTCCCCACCCTTTTCTTGTTCCGTATTATCTTTTGGGTCAGGATCATCGTTATCCTTGTCACAAGACACAATTCCCAACATAAAATGTCCTAGAATCAGACCTGTAATTAGCAGTTTAAAATCCAATAGTTTTCTCATACTTCATTTTCTAATATTAAAATCACTATAATTAATTCATCTGCGTCAAAACCATTCCGACTTTGATTCGCAGAGAACGTTTGAAATCATTATAGCACAAACATTCTCCGATGCTAAAATACAAATAATTCTATTCACCAACTATTTCCGAGTATATTTTATCACTTGTTTTGTAACATCAAATATTAAAGTCCACATAGTTCACACTATATGGACTTTCCCAAAGATTGAAAATTAATTGTGGCACAAATATACGGCTAATCTATTTTTTCTTTATTATCACCTGCCAGTATCCGTCTGGCAACTGTTTTTCAGATAAGACAGTATGCCCTTCCAAACGTACTGATCCAGGCACATTCTCAATCGGCTTTCCATCGTCGAGAAGGATTTCCAGCACGTCGCCCGACTGCAATTGGGAAAGTTCCAATTTTGTGCGAACAAAATTCATCGGGCACAACACTCCTCGAAGATCCTTTGTCCTCGTCACCACAAAACCAACGTTATTTGATTTCTTTTCATCTGCGGCAACCGCTTCTGCCTCGCGTTCCTTCGTCTCCGCTATATTATGCTGCAGACTGGCATCGGATTTCTTAAACTGCAGAGCGTCATCCATATTGGCATACAAACCGTTGACAGCGTCTGCCAATGCTCTTGCTTTTTCTCCATCGTAATTGCCATGCTCACCTTCCTGCTTTGCCTGCAAAACAAGCGATTTGAATGTAGCGTCGACATAACCTGTATTTATAAAATGTTCTACAAATGCATCAAAGACTTCTGATGGTTGCTGAGGATCAAGTCCACGTGTGACAAGAAGCATTCGCGACGCATGGAAAATAACATTATAGTCGTTTTTGCCCAAAGATTCCTTGATTGCCTCCTGATCTACAGTGATCATATCGAACAGTCCTGCCGAACATTCTGGTTTGCCTCTCTTAGTTACGTTGAACACTTCATCGCTACCCCAGTCGAAATAGTAATTCTTGTCTTGAGCAAAAAGAGGGACGTTGCTGAATTCTATGGCAAATTTTGAAGCTGTTTCCTGTCCTAAAGACGACCGCAACCACTTACCGAACGACAATTTTCGAGCATCTACACTTCCATACAGAAGTTCTGTCAACTGAATTGTCTCAACGTAACGTTTCACCAGCTTCTCCACAAATTCAGGAATCTTATATGCACTAATAGTGCCAACCGACTTCGCAAGAGATGGCGAATTTTCATAATTTGCGCCGACGTAGACCTGATAGGCAGGATAAACATGATCTGAATGGAGCACTTTGCCCACAAAACCAAGATCTGTCCACAACGGCTGACCACACAAATTAGGACATCCTGAAATATTTATTCTCGCCTCATCGAGATATTTCAGATCAATATCACTCTCTTCCAATCGTCGACGGATCGCTTCAGCAAGTCCTTTCGACAGACAGATTCCCAATCTGCAAGTGTCAGCTCCCGTACATGACACAATATTATTCAACACTGCAGGTTTTTCATATTCAGAAGTGTATGCTTTCAACAATTTTTCCAATTCAGGGAAGGCAGTGTCTGGAATATTTCTAAAACGGATATTCTGACGTGGAGTGAAACGGACTGTATGTTTTCCAAACTTAGCCACATAATGTAACACATCCTTCAAAGCCTGCACTTTTGATTCATCGTCGAGCTTAATATTTCCCAAGACAAAAGGCAATACCACAGTCTTATCCGTCGGCTTGCTATGAGGATAATCCTCTGGGTGGACATCCAATGTTTTGCCATCCGATTTGGCTTTTTCAAAATACTCATCGATCAGGCGGAATGTTTCTTCCGGTCCTAACTTATAGAAAATAAATCTGATACGTGCTTTATACTTATCCTTACGATTACCATGAGCATTGAAGAAATCCTTTAAGGCTTTCACCAGGGCATAAAGATCCTCGACGGGAATGAACTCTTTGTACAGCCAGCCTACCGACGGCTTTGAGCCTGCTCCTCCACCGACATAAACCTTAAAACCTCGTTTTCCATCTTTTATTTTCGCGACAAGCCCCACATCATTGATATTCGCATAATCCTCAAAATTCTCGTCTGAAGAAAAAGCTATCTTCATCTTTCTCGGCATCAAATACGAATCAGCCTCAGGCACAACAGCATCCGTAAGTGCCATAGCATAAGGTGTGGTGTCAAATGTTTCGCTGTCGCTAATACCGGAAAACTCGCTCACAAGTATATTACGGACGGTATTGCCTCCACCTCCCTTCGTCGCCAACCCAACACTCTGTAACTGCTCGAGCACCGTTTTTACGCTATCGAGTTCCAAATTAAGGATCTGAATCTCCGCGCGCGTAGTGATATGCAGCAAATCCGATCCGTTTGATTTTGCGATGTCTATTACTTTTATCAGCTGTTCAGGAGTGATCACTCCTCCTGTAGCACGGACACGTGCCATATAAACCTCATTCTTACGCTGCTCATACACACCCATCGGCACACGGAATGCCTTAAACTCCACTCCACTGACCGTATTATTCTGGTAACCAGCGGCAAGAGTTCCTAATTTCTCTATATCGTTTGATAATGTATCTGGTAACTTATACATAATTTTCAAGGATTAAAAAGAATTTGACGTTTAGAAACTGTTTTCTAATCAATTTTGTCGTGCAAACCCAATAGAATCGGAATCAACGTTTATGAAGGCCACACTCCTTGTGCTCTGGATCCTCCCACCACCATCTGCCTGCTCTGATATCCTCGCCAGGCTGGATAGCACGTGTACAAGGCTGACAGCCAATTGACGGGAATCCCTGATCATGAAGCTTATTGTATGGCACATGATTATCTTTTATATATCTCCACACATCCTCCTCCGACCATTTTGCCAATGGATTCACTTTAATCAGACCGTTGTTGGAATCCCACTCCACCACATCTATATTGGTACGAGTGACTGCCTGTGACGCCCTCAGTCCACATATCCAGACATCCAAAGTGGAAAGGGCTCTCAACAGTGGCTCTATCTTCCTGCATCGGCAACATGCTTTGCGCAATTCCACACTCTGATAGAAAGCGTTCACGCCATGCTCTCTGACGTAGGTTTCCACTCCTGTATGATCTGGAGAATAAACTTCAATTTTGATGTCATATTTGTCGTTTGTACGGTCGATCAACTGGTAGCATTCTGGAAACAAACGTCCGGTATCAATGGTGAAGACACGAGCATCTTTCTTTATCTTCACTGCCATAGCAGTGAGCACCTGATCTTCAAGTCCGAGACTTGATGCGAGCGCTATTCTGTTGCCATGTTTAGGCAAAAAATATTGCAGAATTTCCTCAGGTGTCGCGTTTTTCAACTCATCATTGAGTTGCTGGGCTAATTCTTCGTTCGTCATATTCACCTCCTATTCTACAATCATTCCGGCTCCCACAGTCTCATTTGTTCCTTCATCCACAAAGATTAATGAACCAGTCGTACGATTGTTTGCATATAAGTCGTAAGCAAGAGGTTTGGATACTTTCAAAGTGATTTTTGCTATGTCATTCATATTGATCTTTTGATCATCTGAGACATTCTCCAAAGTATTTATATTCACCTTATACTCGACAGCCGTCACCAGACCCTGTACCTCATCTGTGGCATGTCGGATAATATATTTTTGTCTTAATTGCAGTGGACGGTGGTTCAACCAGCATACCATCAGATCCACCTGCTGCCCCACATGCGGAAGTTCATTGCTCTTTACTATTTGCGAACCTCTGCTGACATCCACGTCGTCAGCCAACGATATACTGATACTTTGTGGAGCTTGAGCCTCATCAATCTGCTTAGTGCCCTCATCTATACGTGACACTGTTGATTCTGTGTAGGAAGGAAGCACCGTCACCTTATCTCCGACCTTGATTGTGCCACTTGCCACTCTGCCTGCATACGCACGATAATCAGGCCACTCCGCAGTCTGAGGTCGTACCACATATTGCACTGGGAAACGGAAAGGCAATTCATCAATTCCCTCCTTTAACGGCACTTGTTCGAGAAGATGAAGAAGAGTTTCTCCTTTATACCATGGTGTATTCTCCGACGCATTCACGACATTATCTCCCTTCAAAGCGGAAATAGGGATGAAGAAGACGTGTTTCAACCCCAACAATTCAGCGATATGAGCATACTCCTTTTTGATATTTTCGTAAACATCTTCAGAAAAATCCACCAAATCCATCTTGTTGATCGCCACTATCACATAGTCGATTTTCAACAAAGATGCAATATATGAATGACGTTTTGTCTGCTCTATAATTCCATTGCGGGCATCCACCAATATGATTGCGGCATCTGCCGTAGAGGCTCCAGTCACCATATTTCTTGTATATTCGATATGACCTGGAGTGTCAGCGATGATAAACTTGCGCTTTGGTGTGGCGAAATATCTGTACGCCACGTCGATAGTGATTCCCTGCTCTCTTTCGGCTCTTAGTCCGTCAGTCAGCAAAGCCAAATTGACCTCTGCGTTTCCAAGTCGTTCGGACGCTGCCTCAACAGCCTCCAACTGATCCTCGAAAATAGATTTAGAATCATATAAAAGTCGTCCTATCAATGTTGATTTTCCATCATCCACACTTCCTGCAGTTGTGAACCTCAACAATTCCATATCAAGATAACCTGTACCTTTTTCTATATTGCTCATAATTTAATTCCTTTCTAAAACGATATACGATAAACCTAAAACTTGAAACTTGATACCTGAAACTTGAAACCTGAGACTAAAAATATCCAGCTTTCTTTCTGTCTTCCATTGCTGTCTCAGAACGTTTGTCGTCTGCTCTTCCTCCACGTTCTGTGACTCTGCTAGATGCGATCTCATCAATAATATCCTCTATACTGTTTGCAGAAGACAATGTCAGTCCGGTACATGTGATGTCGCCAATCGTACGGCAACGCACCTGTTTCCTAACAACTTTCTCATTTGGTTTCAACTGCATGAACGGATAGTGAGCCAACCATACACCATCTCGCTCAAACACATCTCTTTCGTGTGTGTAGTAAAGGTTAGGCAATGGAATGTTCTCCTGAAGGATATACTGCCACACATCCATCTCCGTCCAGTTTGATATCGGGAAGACGCGGAAATGTTCACCCAAGTTTTTCTTTCCATTGAAGATATTCCATAGTTCAGGGCGCTGGTTTTTGGGATTCCACTGTCCGAATTCATCACGGTGGCTGAAAAACCTCTCCTTAGCGCGAGCCTTCTCCTCATCTCGTCTGGCTCCACCTAGAGCGGCATCAAACTTATATTTTTCAAGAGTGTCGAGCAATGTCACCGTCTGCAATTTATTACGAGAAGCATTGTAGCCTTTTTCCTCCACCACTCTACCCTCATCTATACTCTGCTGGACGCTTCCTACTATAAGTTTCACGCCAAGTCGATTCACCAAATCATCACGAAACTCAATAGTCTCGACGAAATTATGTCCTGTATCAATATGTAAAAATGGGAATGGTATTGGAGCTGGATAAAAAGCCTTGTATGCCAAATGTGCCATAACAATAGAATCCTTACCTCCAGAGAACAGCAATACTGGTTTTTCAAACTGTGAAGCTATTTCTCTTATGACGAAGATTGCCTCCGACTCTAATTCTTTCAAATGTGTAATTTTCTGTGACATAGTTAATTTTCTTTCTTTAATTCTTGATTCCGAATACAAAATTACCGTCTATCCATCAGTTAGGAAATCGCAGTTGATAGGCATTCGTATAACATAAGTATGTGATATAGTCAATCTGGACTCACTACAACAAAGGCATATCCGAATGCGACACCTTCTGTAACCAAAAACGAATCAAACGGATTAAACGGATGGGCTATCGACCACTATCCGTCTAATCCGTTCAATCCATATTTATACTAAACAAAAATTACTTGGATTCCAATCTCTGAATAGCAGCATCTAGTTTTTCCTGTGGGATAGTGATATATCCGACACCCTCATTCGCATTCTGTCCCTCAGTCAACACATACTTCAAGAATGCCACAGCGACAGGATTTGTAGGGATTCCGTTAGACACAAGATATAGGTCACGTGCAGGAGGAGAAGGATACTTGCCATCTGCGATTGCCTTTGTCAAAAGGTCCTTAGTGGCATAGAAATCCTCATCCGGATCAATCTGTCCATTCGCATTCGCGTCGACGGGAAGGACACGGATTCCAGGCAATGGTTTATGAGTATTGTTATCATAGGCATAACCGATGTTGTTAAGTCCAATTGAATTTATATTCTTCTGCACAGCATTTGCCACACCAGGATCACTATTAACTCCTTCACCTAGCAAATCCTCCTGATGTTTGCCAAGCCATTTAGCCCAAGTCTCAGCAGCTCCACAAGCGTCACTACGAGTGAACACTGAAATGGCAGTCTCGTCTGCTGTTCCCAACAATTGTCCCCAAGTCTTGATAGCACCATTGATCCATATGTCTGTAGCCTGTTCCTGTGTGATTCCGTGCTTTACCAACTCTGCATAAAAAGGGTTTGCCTCATTTATTGTAGGGACAACGGCATCTTTAGCGACAGGGAAACCTAAAGCTCCTTTTGCTATCTCAGCCTCACTCACCTCACGGCTTACCATTCCGAAATCCACCTGTCCGGCAAGAGCGTCTGTCATTCCTTTTCCTGCTCCTCCACCCTCAACATCAATTCTCACATTTGGATGAATCTTCTGAAAGTCCTCAGCCCATTTCACCGCCAATGGATAAAGTGCGAATGCTCCAGAAAGTGATGCGCGTCCGCTCAACTCATCACCATTCGACTGTGGCTCCACATTCTTATTACCGCCACAAGAGACAGCCAACGATAATAACAAGAATCCTAAAAAGGATGGAAATAATTGTGTAAAAATCTTTCTCATGCTGTAATATGTTTAATTTGTTAACCGTTTATCTAAATAACTTATGGATGATTTGCTTAGAATTTGACAGACAACTGAGCTTCAACAAGAGACGCATTGTCCTTATTGCTGTTTGAGTAATCAGTCAAAATATAGTTGGTTTGCAGACGGATATGCTTGTTGAGTATCCAATTAAAACCGATTGTGATATCATTCTGGATATCAGTGTCCACACTTTTGTCTTTCTGATAATATGAATAGCCTACAACAGGTTGGAAGCGACGCGAGAATGTATATGCTGCGATAATGAACGCTCCCTGTTGCTCTGTATTGTCAGTCTTTCCATACAAGTATTCCGAACGGACAAACAGATCTCCACTATTAACTGTGAAACCAGCTGAAGTACGATTACGTTTGATTGCATTTTCATTTATATCATGACCAGCCGCGATAGAGTCTGCTGGCACAGCTTTTGGAGTATAATGTCCGAGATACTGACCGACCTCAAGCTGCAACTGTTTGATTGGATTATAAGTCAACAGCAATGCGACATTCTTATATTCGTCATTATCCTTTATATTTATGCCGTTACCATTATATAATCCTAGTTTATATGTGAAGACATCATAACCTTCCTTATTTCCTACCTTACCCCAGAAGCGGATACCCACGTCGCGAGCATTTGCCGACAATCCACTGACATCACTATATGCATGAAGTTTGTTCACTGCTGTCGGACGCTCAATCGTGTACATTGAGGCTGGACCTTCTAATCCTTCCTGCGAGTAGGCCACTTTGAACTGACCGATCTGGATATTGAATGCCTTGGCTGGTTTGAAATTTACATATGCGTCTAGGATTTTTGGAGACGACTCCCATTCTGCCTGAACTCGATAATCCACGAATTTTCCGAATTCACCAGAGAAAGACACACGGACTCTACGTATATCAAAGCTGTTTGGTTTTGTCTCCTGTGAATCATAGAAGTAACGTGTTTGAATCAATCCCGAAACTTTTGGAACAGAAGGTTTGATACCCTCAAGGCGAGATTTATGCTCTTTCTTTGCTGTGTCAGAAACTGCAACAGCTTCCTGGTTTTGCGAGCTCACCGTGTTTGCTGAAAATATCAGTGCTGCGGCTGCGATAATAGTTTTTAATTTTTTTCCCATATCAATACTTGTTTTTGTTTTACACTGCAAAGGTAGAGTCTTCGTAAGGGCTGGGAAATAACGTTGTAAGGGTAATCGTATCGCATTTGTAAGTGGAATAGCATCACATAAGTTTGGGATAACGTCCAAGCAAAAAGATAGTATTCAATCCTTTAACACATAATCCCCGAAAGTTTTTCCTGACTTCCGGGGATTTATATAAACATAAACAATAAAAACAAAGTTCAGACTATTATTCCTGTACAGCTTGCACTATATCTTCGTAAAGATCATCCACATGCTCAAGCCCCACCGATATACGGATAGTAGTGTCGAGCACATCCATGGCTCTACGCTGAGAACCAGAAAACGTGCCAAAGATTGTTGATGCCGTATGGATTGCCAACGAACGGTTGTCGAAGAGATTACTTGCACGGTGGATCACTTTCAGTCTGTCTATAAACCGTAGAGCAGAAGCTTTGTCGGCAAGATCAATTGTCAACATTGCACCAGACGTGTTGCCATACTGTCGCTTTGCTATCTCATAGAACGGATTGTCGGGCAATCCTGTGTAATTGACTCTCTTTATCTGCGGCACTTTCAGCAATCTTGTCGCCAACTCCAACGCATTCGACGACTGCACTCGATAGCGGGCATCCAACGATTCCAACCCCACCGTCTGCATATAGGCTGCATGAGGTGTCATATATCCTCCAAGATTGAAGAGAAGTTCGTATCTGATTCGTCTGTTGAAGACGGGGAACGTGCCATAATCAATCACCAATCCACCAAGACTTGTCGCCCCTCCCGACACATATTTCGTGCTGCTCACCACCTGCACATCCATACCAAGCGACCGTCCATCAAACTCCGTAAATGGGATCAACGTAGTGTCGGCTATCACCGGCACATTGTGTGAGTGTGCGACGTCGGCGAGCATTCTCACATCCGCCACCTCCATCTGCGGATTTGTGATGATTTCAAAAAACAAAGCGCATGTCTTTTCGTCGACAGCTTTACGCACAGACTCTTCTTCCAGCAGATTCACCTCTCTCACCTCTACACCAAAATTGCCGAGAGTGTTGCGGAACAAGGATACTGTATTACCAAACAGATGGTTGGATGTCACTATATTTGTACCTGCCTTAGCCACAGCCATTATAGCATTGGTGATCGCAGCCATGCCACAATTGAACGCAAACACATTAGCCGCATCTGTAAGCGACTTCACTCTCTCCTCAAAGAATGTGACAGTCGGATTCATTATTCGTGAATATTCCGGATCAAGCACTCGTCCACAGAAAACATCACTCATGTTTTTGGCTGAATCGAACTCAAAACTTGCGCAGTGATACACAGGCATACTGAGTGCGCCGTACGCATCCGGTTTCTGATAATTTGTGCTGGTAGCTATTGTTTGTTTTTCCATCTTTAATTACGAATTATAAATTACGAAAATGCGCCATCCAAATATCTTTTTGTCAGTTCATTCTGCGGATTATTGAAGACATCACGTGCCGGACCTTGCTCAACGACTTCCCCAAGATACATGAATATCACATGGTCCGCAACGCGCTGAGCCTGTTGCAACGTATGAGTAACCATCACAATCGTATAGTCACGTTTCAAATCCACAAACAGTTGCTCAACCTTTTTTGATGATATCGGGTCAAGTGCCGAAGTACTTTCATCGGCAAGCAACACTGACGGTTCGACCGCCAACGAACGAGCCAAACATAATCGTTGCTGCTGGCCTCCAGACAAACGTCCGGCAGGTGCGGACAAACGATCCTTCACCTCATCCCACAAGCCGATACTTCGGAGGTAGTGCTCCACCACAGCATTCAGTTTTTCCTTATTTCGAATTCCATGTATACGGCAACCATAGGCGATATTGTCGTATATAGACATCGGCAACGGACATGGACGCTGCGGCACCAAACCAATATGACGACGCAATTCTATAAGGTCTGAGCCATGCGATTTCACAATGTTGTGGTCGCCAAGCAATACGTCTCCACTTATTTTCACACCTTCTGTAGTGTCGATGATTCGATTGAATGTACGCAACAAGGTGCTCTTTCCACAACCAGAAGGACCTATGATACATGTGATCTTATTTTTGGGGATGGTCACGTTCACATCCTTTAAAATATGAGCGTCTCCTATATGAATATTAAGACCACGGACTTCTATGCCGTTGTGTTCAATTTTTTCAAATTTCTGAGTTGGATTGAATTCTGCCATATTTATTCTTTTATTGTATTATCAAATTCACAATGCAAAGGTATCTTGAATAAGAACGGAAGACAATCGCATACGTTTGTGATAGAGTTCACAAATAGTTGTTATTGTAGCAGGATATTACAACATATAATTTTGCAAATGAAATTAGAATTTAGTCTTAAATATGATCAGCGTAATAGTCACATTGTATAATCAGGAGAACACTATCATCTCCGCTCTTCAATCATTGGTGGCACAGACTGCCCAGCAGTGGGAATGTGTCATAGTGGATAATGCATCATCTGATGCAAGCGAACACCAAGTCCGTTCCTATCTTATAGACAGGCGAATGCGGTATATCCGCTTAGAGCATCATGTTTCAATCAAAGAGGCTAGAGAAATAGGTTTGCAGAACACCTCTGGCGAGTGGATAATATTCGTGGATGCCGCAGACTACTTGAAATCCAATGCCTTACAAGCTCTCTATCTTGCAGTCAAAACCTACGGCACAAAATGTGGAGCCGGCAATTATGGAGTGGTACGAGATGGAGAAATAAAGCCGCACAGCTATGATCCGGCAGGAAAAATATATCAGAAAGACGTTGCAAAAGGAAAATTATCTGTGGTGACGGGAGCCTCCATCTTCAGCCGAGAAATAGCAGATCAGCCTGAGAGTTGGAAAGAGCACGACTTCGCCTACACCGACCATCTGATACTCATCAGTGGAGAAGAATCAGAACCACTTGTCGAAGAAGATAACAGACCGTGGTGGAAAAAAATTTTTAATTGACAGAACAAATGAAATATAGAATAATAAAAGACAAGGTGGCAGGAGGAGTCATGACTCTTTTCACTCTGCTGTCGCTCATCCTTTTGGTGGCGATGGCGGTAGGACTATGGCTAAAGTCTGCCGACATACTGGAAGAGCACTCAATGTGGAATCTGCTGACAGCGTCGGAATGGAAACCGATGAGAAACCAGTTCGGATTCCTCGCATTCATATCCGGCACATTCTATGTGACAGGAGTGGCGACAGTTATCGCTTTGCCGACATCACTATTGATGGCAATATTTCTGACGGAATATAGCCGCAGCACAGTACGCAGATATATCTATCCGTTGCTTGACATTCTGGCATCACTGCCATCTGTGATATTCGGAGTGTGGGGCACATTAGTAATCGTACCAATTGTCAGCGACATAATAGGGCCTGCAGTCGGGACAGCGACGTCTGGCTACACTCTGCTCTCAGGAGCTGTAGTGTTGAGCGTGATGATTCTGCCGCTGTTAGTGAGCCTATTCATCGAGATTTTAGGCAATGTGGAGATTGACTTAAGAGAAGCGTCACTTGCACTTGGAGCCACACGTTGGCAGACCACCAAACATGTTGTGCTGAAAAAAGGTTTGCCCGGCATCATCGCGTCGACGGTGCTTGCTATCAGCCGAGCATTGGGAGAGACGATAGCCGTGCTGATGGTCTGCGGCAACCTGATCATTATTCCAGACTCATTGCTTGACGCTTGTTATCCAATACCAGCATTGATTGCCAACAATTATGGCGAGATGCTGTCACTTCCGCTTTATGAATCAGCACTGATGTTTGCGGCATTCATATTGTTTTTTATAGTTTTAGTGTTCAACCTCGGTGCTCGTCTGTACCTTAAAACAATCAAAACAGAATGAAAAAGGCAAAATATATAGAAGAGAAGATTTTCCGTTTTCTAATGGTTCTATCCCTTATCCTCGTAGCAGGCTTTGTATTCAGCGTATTATGGAGCATCTTCAGCAAAGGAATACCTGTATTGACATGGGAGATGGTGACTTCATTGCCAGGATCCGGCTTCTACGTTGGAAAACAAGGTGGTTTTCTCAACGCCATCGTAGGATCAGTATACATTGTGCTAGGGGCCACATTTTTGGGACTGTTGATAAGCATTCCCGTCGTATTCTATTTAAGTGTTTATCTAAAAAAAGATTCGCGTTTCGGATCCATCGCCCGATTGGCATTCGACGTGTTGTTTGGAGTGCCAAGCATCGTCTACGGAGCCTTCGCGTTCACAATAATGATTGTTGTCGGGATACGAGCTTCCCTGCTTGGAGGTATTCTTGTTGAGACGCTGCTTATAGTCCCAATTTTAATAAGGAGTATGGACGAAGTGGCTCGCACAATTCCGAAAGAGTTGCTGGAGACAGCATATTCACTAGGAGCGACCAAGATAGAGACAATCGGAGTCGTGATCCGACAAATCGCCCCTGCCATTGCCACAGCCACTCTGCTCTCAGTCGGAAGAGCCATGGGAGACGCCGCCGGAGTTATGTTCACTGCTGGCTTCACCGACTATATTCCGGAATCGCTTACAGACAAAGCAGCCACACTGCCTCTGTCTGTATTCTTCCAACTGTCTGCTCCACAGATAGAGGTCCAAAACAGAGCATATGCAGCAGCCGTAGTACTTACTGTGATAATTCTGATCATCAGTCTGTCTGGACGTTTCATCATGCGCTATTTCTCGAAAAACAAAGTGTGAAGAAATCCATCAGTTTACTCCAAACACATAAATTTTTCACCAATATTAAAATACTATGAATAAAGCCAAGAGTGGGCCAGACTAAATTTGGTAATTATCAAAAAAAATATATCTTTGCAGCAAAGGATGGCTTTATTCTGACATGATTATTTGTCTTTGGATTGTCATAACAATGTTATTTGGAATTTCTGACACTCAAATCAGTGTCAGCCAAGAAAACATTGTTGTGAATGAGACAGAGAATGAAGGCATAGTCAAACCGTGTGACAGTCATGGCTTTTTGTTTGATGGAGAACAATTGCCATACAGTGTGTTATTATCCGCCCACGACACACAACATTTTGGCAGCAGCTCCCGTCATTCCCGTCACCACACATTAGGAGGAGGCAAGACAGGAAGATTCGCCAACTACTGGGAAACAAACAACTCTTATTATCATTTATATTTTCTTAGTGTTTTCTTTCTTTGTGCCTGCCTATTGGTTCAAAGAAAGAGTGCGTCTCCACGATTCTACTATGTCATTGCGTTGAGACGCTTCCTTTGTTAGGTGCTTTTTCTAAATCAAGAGAAAAAGAAAAAAATTATTCACAAACCTATCAAAGAAACAATCAAAATGGCAAATATCAAGAGTTTACAGATGTGGAGCAACATCTGTAGTGACAATCGTATCAATGTTTGCAAGTCATTTTTCGGCTTGTCGACCACAGTGAAATATGTTCCGACGGGAAGCGTCGTAGATGTCAAGAGGGTAAAATTGAGCAAACAGGACGGAGAACGATTGCTCAAAATCATGCAAACGGCTCATGACAACATGAACAAAGCAGTTGAAAATTTCCGTCTTAACGGGATTCCAAACGGAAATTATATGCTGGAGGCTTGCTGTTCACAAGATGCTTCATATGTCGCGATGCATTTATTGCAATACAAGCCATCTGACTACGACTACAAGCCTGTATCTGACATCATTGTTTATGAGGGAGAAGAGGCAAAAATCATAAATCAAATTTTTTAATCAACTGTCCGCCGTCATATGGGTTGTGGCGGCGGACTTAAACACTTTCAGATCATTATGACTTTAACTCCAGAAAATATTGTTTTCATGGGAGCCATACTCGTCTTTGCGAGTATTTTCATCAGCAAATGGGGCTATCGTTTTGGCATTCCCACACTCCTGCTGTTCCTTTTCACCGGTATGCTATTCGGTGTGGATGGATTAGGATTGGAGTTCGACAGTCACGAGAATGCGCAGCTTATTGGCATGCTCTCACTAAGTGTCATCCTGTTCTCTGGCGGAATGGAAACAAAATTTCACGATGTAAAACCGATCCTTCCACAAGGGCTTGTGCTTTCCACAGTTGGAGTCATGTTGACGACGGGCATAACAGGTCTGTTCATCTACTTAATGTCGGAATGGACAAGTCTGGACATAGGATTGTCACTACCGCTCTCCATGCTGTTGGCGGCGACCGTCTCATCCACCGATTCCGCATCAGTCTTCAACCTTTTGCGTTCACAAAGTGTTGGGCTGAAACACAACCTGCGTCCAACTCTAGAATTGGAAAGTGGATCAAACGACCCCATGGCATACGTTCTAACAATCGCGTTAGTAGGAGCGATTGTATCAGCGGATCAATTTTCAGGTTGGGGATTGGCATTGGAAATTTTGATTCAATTGGTAGCAGGAGGATTGCTCGGTTATATACTCGGACATGCATTGATTTGGATAGTGAACCATATCAACCTGCCGAACTCCTCCCTCTATTCTGTGTTGGTGTTGAGCATGATATTCATCATATTCACGCTTACAGACATACTCAAAGGAAACGGATATCTGGCAATCTATGTTGCCGGGTTGGTGGCTGGCAACAACCGTTTGTTATACAAAAAGGAGATAAACGCATTCATGCAAGGAGTCACATGGCTACTGCAAATCGTTATGTTCATCACACTGGGTCTGCTTGTCAACCCACATGAGATGTGGGGAGTTCTGCCTGTCGCGATCGCAATCGGACTATTTATGATGTTCGTATCACGTCCAGCAGCTGTTTTTCTATGTCTGGCTCCATTCAATATGCCAGCAAAAGCGAAACTTTTTCTGTCGTGGGTCGGGCTTCGTGGCGCGGTGCCAATTATCTTTGCGACATATCCAGTGATTGCAGGAATTGAGAATGCCTACTTCCTGTTCAACGTCGTTTTTGTCATCACTCTATTATCACTGCTGTTGCAGGGCACGACCATCACAATGTGTGCCAATTGGTTGGGATTATCCACCGTCGAGCCGAAAGACGGAAATGACTTTGGCATTGAACTTCCTGAAAAATTAGAGTCACAACTCTCTGAAATAATACTGACGGAGGAGACACTCGCAAATGGCAACCGTCTCTCCGACATGAAGTTTCCGGAGGGAATGTTGGTCATGATGGTGAAAAGAGGCAACAGTTTTATCGTGCCAAACGGGAAACTGGAGTTACAAATTGGCGACAAACTGTTGACCATTGCACGTCAGAAAGGATAGGTTCTGTCCTAGCTCTTGTTCTTATAAAAAGACGAAGGCTTTCTCTTAAAACTCCTAGCCTCTGTGTTTATTATAAATGCGTTCGCCTTCGGCTCGCGCTGGTGTGGAGAGCAAGGGCGTTCCGCCCTTTGCAATCCTCGACACTATAACCCGATTTTTTATTTAGCATTCCGCATTTATAATTCAGTATTTAAATAAAGAAGTCAGTTTCATCCACAAGGCCAGCACGCAACGCATATTTCATAGCGTCATGAGCACAGTTGACATTCAGTTTACGGAAAATATTCTTACGGTGGGAATTGATAGTGTGAATACTTGAAAAACGTTCAGCGGCAATTTCCTTCGTCGTTTTTCCCTGAGCGATAGATTTCAGCACCTCACGTTCAGTCTGGGTAAGATCATCCTTATGCATATCCTGAGCCACGTCGCGCACAAGTATAATTTGCAAAGCCTGCTGGAATATATATCGTTCGCCACGCACAGCATAACTCATAGCTTCACGAAGTATGTCGAGAGAAGCATCTTTGTAGACGACTCCGATACGTTGAGAATTGTATATGACATAACGTAAAAAATCAGGTGTCAACTCATCAGAAAGCAACAGAAAGGTGACGTTGCTGTTACTCTCACTCAGGATGACAAGTTGCTCACAATCAGAAAAATCAAAAAGCGTGTAGTCTAACACAACAACAGTCTGGCTTTTATCACGGAGTAAAGCCCTCAACTGCTGACAATTGGAAGCATATTCCATCTCTGGAGCACCGCCAGAATAATCAGGCAGAGCACGTATTATCGTCTCCGTCGCTAATGCAGTAAGTGCTTGATTGTCTGCAATTATAACCCGTTTTGCTTTCATCCTGAATCAAATTTATTCGTCGATAGTTTAATTTCTTATTTGATGCAAAATTAGGCAAAAAAACAGGAAGCACTACAAAAAGCAAATAATATAGATTATTTTTCTACAAAATACCAGGTCTTATGAAAACATCTTCTCTAAACAGAGAAAAAACGACAGACAAAAAGGAATAAAGAAAAGATGTAGCGTCTTCCAGACGCATTAGTATCTGGCATCATCCAATGACTCCACGACATACTCATCCTCCTTATACCCCGCACATCCTCCGCTTCGCTCGTATGTACGGGGTTACTCAAACAGCGTCTTACAGACGCATTGACCTCATGCTGCCTCTGCAGCCCCGCT
>DFGT01000030.1 GCA_002371265.1 Bacteroidales bacterium UBA3743
TTTATTGTCAAAGTGTATGTCAAATCCTCTGTCTTTTCTTTTGTACATGCATCATTGACAGTCACTTTGTAAACATATTTGCCAACTTCCGTAACTGCTGGAGTATGACTATTTCCTGTCGGTGTCACACTCTTATCTGCCGACGGCAATGTCCAAGAGTAAGTCAAATCAGCGGCGGCTCCATTTGTTGTCGCATTGACTGAGATTGCTGCCAAACCAGATATATTCTCCTTACAGATTGTCTGCGACGAAGATGCAAGAGTCGCCGGAGTCCAAGTATACTCTTCAACATTGAATGTCTTCGGCTCACTTGTACAACCATATTTATCCGTCACTGCAGCTGAGTAACTTCCCTTACCAAGAGAGAACACATTATTTGTCTGTGGTGCGGCTGTTGATACATTATATGTATATTCACCCTCTGTTGGTGTCGCAAGTGTCAAAGTGAAATCAGTCTTAGCATCCACACATACAGTCTGATCTGAGATAGTGTTAAGCACTGGCAACTGGTGAAGATCAACAGCAAATGCGTCAGAAGTCGCCTCACAATTGTTATCATCTGTCACAGTAACAGTATAATTTCCTGCAGTTGCAACATCAATTGTAGCAGTTGTCGCTGCCGTATTCCACTTGTAGCTCTTATATGATTCTGTTGTCTTCAATGTCAACGCTGTAACATCAGCACACAAATAATCATTTGCATTAGCCTTGGCAATCTGTGGAGTTGGCAATGAATGGAACTCCACAGTCGTAGCATCTGTAGTTTTTGTACAGTTTTGAGTTGATGTCACTTTAACTCTATACTCACCTGCCTCACTCACACTGATTGATGTACCAGTCTTTTCAGCAGAGACAAATTCTGTTGATGAACCAACTTTCTTCTCCCATCCGTATGTATAGCCATCAACTGTATTAGTCAAGTTTAATGTGGCATTCCGACCTTCACATACCTTTGTATATGATATTGTAGGCAATGTCACATCAGAGATTGCGATTGTTTCACTTGCCGTATTAGATGTACATGTATGACCATCCGAATAAGTCTCGGTAATAGTCAAATTATATATTCCTGTAGCATCTGCCACAATTGAACTTCCTGTTCCGCTCTTTGCTCCACTCCAAGAATATGAGTATGCACTTCCAGTCAAGTTTGCAGACAATGTGTAAGAACACTGTCCAAGTGAGGAAGCAATGGTTGCGACAGGTGGAATATATGCTTTTCCTGTGACATTTGCGGCATCACTCACACATCCGTTCGCATCCTTCACTTTCACATACCATGTCGCTGACTGGATTTTATCTCCAGAAGCATTATATGTCAACGTCTTAGTTGACTCTCCTGCGACAAATGTTCCGTCTGCCGTATTGCTCCATACGTATGTTTCCCCTGTCTTAGCCCCAGCAGCTGTGAATGTAACGTCACCTCCACAAACATTCTCAGCAGCCAATGTCGGTGCTGCCGGATTTGCAGGAGTTATAATCTTCACAGTTTTCTTCACTGTGTTGTTACAGAAGTCTGTTGCTGTGACTGTTACGACATCTCCAACAGCACTCTGTGTAACAGTTGGTGTTATTCCACAATTCTGAGTAACAGTATATGTGAATGTAGGGATTACAAAATCACAATCACTAGAAGACAATGTGAACTCATAGTCAGTCGTTGAACCAGAAGCCAAGCCATCCGTTGTCAATGTCAAAGACAATGCATTTGTCAACTTGATTTCAAAATCCTTCTCAATCTTAGTCGAACAATTAGTTGATGAGTTTGTCACCGTCGCGCTATACGCTTTGACTCCACTGCAATCACCACCTGCGATAATAGCCTTTGTCTGATCAGTAGCATCTTTTGTCGCACCTGTCCAGACGACGCTGTAACCTGTCGATGGAGTCACATCAGAAACGGACAACACATAGTTTTCTGTATTTAGTTTTGGACATTGGTCGTCAAGCTTCGACAAAGTGAATGTAGGATTTGGATTGATAATATGCTTGTAATCAAGTGTTTTAGATGTACCTGAGCACTTATCTTTCACTGTAACCACATATTCATATGTGCCAGCTTCTGTTTCTGTCGACGCGAATGTTGCAGAAGTACCTAAAACACCATCAACATTCTTCTTTCTCCATTCATAAGTGATGCAATCAGTACATGTCTTAGCTGACGCAGCACCAATCACACTAACTTCTGGATTTTGAGTTCCTGCACAAACCACTGTATTTGGTTTATCAAGAGAACCCAAAGTAAAGTCTGTTGGCTTAGTGATCACCACATTAGAAGCTGAATTAGCAGAACAGTTATTCTTATCTGTGACAGTCACAGAGTAAGTGCCCTGAGTCTTCTTGATAGTAGCGGTTGTCTTTCCGTCTCCCATAGCAACAGCATCGTCATTATTGACCTTATAGTTGTAAGGAGCTGTACCACCAGAAACTTTCAACGTGATGTCAGCTGTTTTTCCTTCACAAACCTCTGCATTCGCAGCCGACCAAGTATCAATCTTAAGTTCAGTTGGAATTGTGATAGTGACATTATCCTCAGAAACGACACATCCATTTCCATCAGTCACAGTTATCTTATGTTCACCACCAGACACATCATTAAATGTATGTGTAGCAGCATCAGACTCTACTGCAGTAGCGTCATCCAACTGATACTGATATTTAGCAGCACCGTCTTTTACTTTAACATCAATAGATCCCTTGCCCGAATGACAAAGTGGATTGACCGCATTGACAGATTCGATTACGAAAGTGCTCTGAGAAATAACATAAGCACTAGTAGTATTCGCACAATGTGCATCGGTCACAGTAAGTGTATAGCTACCAGGTGCAGTGGCAGTATAACTCTTTTCCGTTCCAACCTTGGTGCCATCCTTCTCCCAAGAATATGTCTTGAAGTCAGCATTCGATTTTAGCTCTCCTCTCAAAGTGCCATGTTCACACAATGTAGTCACATCACCGACGATCGAAACATCAGGCTTCTTATAGACATATCCAGTGGCATATTTCACCTCGCTCTCACAATTCTGTGCATTCTTAGCTTTCACATACCAAGTTGTGGAAGCATCAGCATCAACATAATTTAATGTCTTTGTCGTTTCAGTTGAGAACTCAGACCATGCTCCATCATTTTCTTTCCAAGAATAAGAAGTTGCCGTAGCCGACTCTGCTGTGAATGTCACCGTCTCCTCACACTTGAATCCATTCTGTGTAAGTGTCAGTTCAGGGCTCTTCATGATTGTGGCTGTAGCAGACGTTGCGTCACTTATACATCCGTGACCATCTTTCACCTTAACAAACCAAGTCTCTGAATATTCTGTTTTGCCACTCCAATCCGACGGTGCAGAGACTGTCTGCGTAGCTCCTGCATTGAATACAGAATATGCATCATCCGTAGGAGCCGAAATTGCCTTAACCCATGAATAAATCACAGTCGGCTCAGCTCCAGCATTTGGATTTGCCACCAATGTGACTGAATTGCCTTCACAAACAGATGCGGCTCCTGTAATAGTCACTTCTGGTTTATTATACTCAGTCACAGTAAGTTTTTCAACAACACTACAACCATTATTGTCCTTAACCGTAATTGAATACTCCCCTTTCTTCAATCCTACGATTGTAGACTTTCCATTAGAAACGGCAGAAGCAGTCGCACCGTCAACAGACACTGTATAAGGTGCGGTACCACCTGATATGTTAATGACATCTATGCTTCCGTCTGTCGATCCTGGACAAACAGAAAGTTCAGATGGAATAGTAGCCACAAATGGAGTCGGCTCTGAAACCTTGATATTTGAATTAGTCAAATAACATCCATTTGAATCAATCACCTTACCTGAATAAGCTCCAACTGAAACATTTGTGAATTCTCCATTATCATTTTGGAAATTCTGAGAACTGTTAGTCAAATAGTAAGTGTATCCGCTGCCTGTCAAACCTTCCACAGAAAGTGTTACCTCACCATTATTATTGCCATTACACTTCACATCCTTCACATTAGCAGCAAGAGTCTTTCCACTCAAATTGTTTGAAGGAACATTTAGCACAACTTCCTTAGTTATAGAAGTTCCACAGAGATCTGTAGCTGTGACCGTTATTGTCTGCGAAGAGGTAATAACTTCTCCAGAAGCAACTGATTGTGTAATTGTCTTGGCATTATCAATTCCACAAATTGAGCTGAATGTAGATCCAGAAACAACATCTGGAACCTTAAACTCACAATTTGTTCCTTTCAGATTAATATTATCGTTTTTCAAAGTCAATGTCAAATCAGACACACTGCTCTTCTTAGTTGTGAACGAACCAGACTCAGTTCTCGAACAATGAGCATCTGTCACTGTGACATCGAATGAATATGTACGGCCACACTCGTCAGCCACTTTATTAACGATTGCATTAGAAGAGTTTTGATCATCAGGCACAACACTGTCAGGCCATGCTACTGAATAATTATTATCCGCAGCATAAGTGACGTTGACCGATAGTGGATAATTGGTTGCATTAGGACAAGCATCAGTAGGCACGACAATATCAAAAGTCGGCTTTTTATAAATAATCGCCGTCTTTGTCACAGACTGCTCACTCAAGCATCCCTTTGAATCCTTAATTTGGACAGTCCAGTCTCCAATTACCGATTGTGTGTTTTCTCCACTCCCAAAATCAATATGTTGAGTAGGCGAATTCGTTTCTATAACATATTCTTTTCCTTTGATATTATCAGTCCATACATAAACATCTCCACTCACTGCACCAGATGCTGTAAATATAATCGTCTCTTCACAAGAAGTCTCCTTACTTACCGTCAACGTCGGATTAGCAGGACGAGAATTCAACGAAATTGTTTTGGTTGCTGTAGCAGAACACTCCTCCAATGAAACGGTAACTGTATAAGTTCCACTCTTTTGAACTGTCAATGTTTCTGTCGTTGAACTATTTGTATCATTCCACTTAAACTTATAGTCTTCTGTTCCTACTCTATTAGTAACAGTAGATAATACGACATCACTTCCGTCACAATTTGAGCCTTCTGGCACTGTGATTTCCACTGTAGGTTTCTTCTTGATAGTTAAAATATATGGATCATTTATATCATACGTCTTTTTCGTACATCCATCATATACCGAAACCAAATAATTGTACACTCCGACAGCTGTTTCAGTTGGAGTATATGTAGACTTATTATTGCCAAAATCGTCGCCATTCTTCTTCCATGTATAAGTCAAGGCATCCTCTTTATATGATTCCGCAGAAACAGATATCTGATTCTTTATCTGTCCCTCACATATAGTCTGCGACGCAGGATCATCCACAAACTTAAGAGCTGTCTTCAAACTTTCATACTCACCGATCGTCACTGTTGAAGATGTCCTAAACGTACATTTGTTAGCATCTACAATATCTGCAGTGTATGTGCCGGCAGTCAGATCAAACACAAACTCTGTCTGTGTCGCATCTCCTATAATTGTCTGTGTTGCCACGGTTACAGTATATGGAGCCGTTCCACCTGAGACAACGACCTTGACTGGAGATGTCGTGTCCTTACATACTGTAGCATTTCCGGAAATAGTAGCAGACAAAGACTTCGCAGGTTCTGCAACAGTCAAGTCTTTTTCTATTTTACATCCGTTGGCATCTTTTGCTGCCATTGTGTAAGTGGCAGCAGATAAATTTTCAAACACATTACTTGTTTGCCAGCCATCCGCATCTACAGCAAGCGACGTCTTAGCATAAGAATATGGTGTCACGCCACCTGTCACAGACAATGCGATCTTACCATTTGCATTTCCCTTACAATCAACATTTACAATAGATTGATCGCCATTCCATTCCAAAGGAGACGGTGCTTTAAGCGTAACTGTAGTCTGTACATCTCTGTCACATTCGTCAGTCACTGTAACCAACACTTCCTTGTCTGAATCAATTCTTGTCGCAGAAATAGCGTCCTCACCGTCGATCTTGAACAACCATTTTGATGCCTTCAATCCACAAGATGTCTGGAATCCTACTGCATTTTTGATGTCGTCAAACGGAACTGCGAACTTACAATTCTCACCACCAGTCAAAATAATCGGAGCAATATCTGCAGCTTTCTTGATTGTCGACTCTGAAATTGAAGTCGTGAATGAACCGCTCTTTACAGCACTCTCACATCCACTTTCTACATTCTTGACACTCACTGAATATTCATATACATCTCCACAACGGTTCTTCACTGGAATCACAGCAGACATTGAGTTGCCATAAGACTGATCTCCATTCTTCCATGTATATATGTTGTCTCCATTCGTATATCCACCATTCAGAGCGACGGATACATTATAAGATTCCTTATTAGCACACAAGTCAGCAGGAATAGTGAAATCTCCAATTTTAGGTTTCGCATAGATTGTTGCAGAAGTAGAAGCAGGAGCACTCTCACATCCATCTGCCTTAACCTGTACACCTATATTATATTCAAAACTAGATGTTTGAGAAGGAAGACTATATGTCTTTTTATTTATATTTCCGTACGCTTCATTATCCCACTTATACTCATATCCTACACCTGTATTCGCTCCACTTGGCACAGCAGTGAAGACAATATCTTCATCACAACTTTTCGTAGAAGACGCACTCAACACTACAGCAGGTTGCGGCTTAACAACAACATCTGCAGGAAGAGAAACTGTACCACAAGCAGGATCTGCTTGATCTATAATAGTCACAGTATATGTATATGTGCCAGGGATATACTTGCCATTCTCCTTTGGTAAAGAAGGTGTATGACTTGCGTCTGTTCCCAACACTGTTGACTCTGTTCCCTTTGTCCATTTATATGTAAAGTTTCCTGAGCCACCACTTGGTGGAGTCTGGAACTTAAATACAGGAGTAACATTATCATTAGCACAGAACGATGATATAGGTACCAACGATCCTGCATCTAGAGCGGAACTTGAATTAATCAATAATCCTGCAATACTATCCTTACAATCATTGCCATCTGTGACCACAATTGTATAAGAGGCAGGTGACAGATTAGAAATCTTACCATCTACAACATCAACTGCAGAATTATTGATTGTATATAAATAAGGTGTCGTACCATTGCTTGTCGACACGTTAATCTCTCCTGAATTACCACATACATGTGAAGAAACCACTGAAGCAGAGATGGTTGGATTTTGATTAACGACAAATGCGATATCCTTTGCTGTCGTCAAACCACATCCATTCACAGCCTTGTATGTGAATGTATAACTGCCTGCAGAAAGATTAGCTATTTCATTAGCAGAAGGCTGATTCTGTCCATAATACCATCCTTCTGAACGGGAAGCTTTATCAGCGACATTGTCATTCCATGTCACTGTGACTTCAGGCAATTCATCCATTGATGTGCCCTGGCAAACAGCATTCCAATCCATCAAATTAAATTCTGGTGCTGAGTAGACAAACACATCCACATCCTTTGTAAAAGATTCACAAACAGATCCATTATTGACTGTTATCGTGTACTTCTTACCTGTCGAAATTTTTTCAGCCAATGTGATTTTACCGTCATTATATGAATACGACACATTAGCGTCACCATCCTTCACATTTTCTATATTTCCTACAATAGATGAGACAGGTATTTCAACCGTACTTCCAGCAGCATCTCCTACCTTTGGACAAACTACAGCGACATCTCCAATTGTAATTGATGGCTTGCGGTAAACGGTTGCTGATGCCGACACAGGTTGTTTACTTACACACTTAGTCGTAGCATTCTCCGCTTTCACATAATATGTTTTGGAAATCTGGTCGGCATTAGTTGGCAATGAAAGTGTCTTTGCGGACGATCCCAAAACGAATGTGCCATTCTCGCTTTCACTCCATGTGAAATTATATCCGTCTGTTTTACCATTGACATCAGCTCTGAATGTTGCTGATTCACATCCATCAGTAGCATTTAACGAAACATCAGGAAGTTGGTTGACAGTCAACACATACTTCAGTTGTATTTCTGTTCCACTACATTGGTCAGTGACTACAACTATATAATCATAAACTCTCTGAATCTCACCACTTGCAGCAGTGTTTTGGCGTGGAGTAAATTCAGCTAAAGTAGCACCGTCGAGCATATTTTCTGGAACGACCTCGTTTCTATACCACTGATAAAGAATTGGTCTGTCTCCAACCGACTCTGCATTCAACACTTTAACTTCACTTGGTGTGGATTCAGAACAAATAGTCTCGCCAGTTGATCCAAGAACAGGATTTACCTTAAAGTCTGGATTGATATCAACTGAGACACCTGACGTGTTTGACGTACATCCATCACGATCAGTAACTGAGAAGATGTATTTGCCAGGTTTTACATTTTCCGCCACATTTCCACTTAGCGACATTCCTTCAGGCATTTCTGACGGTGACACTAACTTATATGTATATGGAGCAGTTCCACCTGTTGCTGTAAGTGTGATGTCTGTAGTTGCATACGAACATATTGGTGTCACTGTTGGTATTCCACTAAGGACTAGCGGCTCTGGTTTATCAATATAAACAGTTATCTCATCAGACACACAAGCATCAGATGCCACAATAGTCATCTGAACTGGTTTTCCTAAGATATTCTGACCTCCAATGTTTTCTTTTATAGAATATGTGACATCTCCAAATTCACATGTTCTGTTTACTTTACAAATATTTTCATAAACTCCCAAGTTCGAATTATCCAAAACAGGGACAACAAACGTACAGTTTCCTGTCGACGTCGGTTTGATATGTGTGTTTGCGGCAATCCTAGCTTCATCTGTAAATGCGATTGTCGGTGTCGTGATAGTGAACGACTTAGAGTCAGTGCCCTTACATCCCGTCTGACTATTTGTGATTTCCACACTATAAGACACTTCTCCTCCACATTTGTTTGCAGCAACAACTGAAGTGTCTGTGCCTTCGACAGTCACATTATTCGAGAACGCATGGCTATATGTGTACGCACCTGTTTGATCTGACACACTGACAGAAACCTGATATTTTCCATCCGCATTAGCGCAGACGTTAGAAGGAACAGTCAATGTAGGCACAGGGTTCTGGTTGATAACCAACGTCCAAGAGCCAGCACTTCTAATCCATTCTGTTTTACATTTGTCGTCTTTAGCCTCACGATAATATGTGTAACTACCAGGAGCAGACACATTTGGAGTGTATGAAATACCAGTAGCATCTTCTATCTCTGTTTCCACTCCATTTTGTTCCAAAATCCAACGATATGAAATAGCAGCAGAAGGGATAGACGTTGCGACAGAGATGCTATTGACTGCATCAACTGTTGAGCCATAACAGATTGTCTGTCCTGCACTTCCAATTGATCCTGAGTTAAATTCAGCAGGCTGTGTGATTTCAACTTCAGCTTCTGCACTCGCACATCCCTTAGAATCGAATGCCTGAACATAATACGTGTTTGCTGGCAATGCAGCACCTGAAGCAAACGGAGTTGTTATATTACCGGAAGTTGTTCCATACTTATATGTATATTCACCACCATTTCCTCCGTTAGCGGCAACGTCAATACTTCCATCAGTGCCATAACAAACCGCATTCGTAGGAGTCGCAGTCAACGTGACAATTGAAGGTTCTGAGACATTTACGTTCTTGTTATTGTAACATCCGTTAGCATCAACAACTCTCAAAACATAGTCGCCGGCAAGAAGATTCGAAACAGTCTTTTCACTTACCTCTGTGAAATGATCATCTGACGCTTTTTTATAATAATAGTGATAGGTTTCCTTACCGCCGACTATATTTCCGATAGTGATTGTTCCATCACCATCTCCCTTACATGTCACAGGAGTAGACGTTACATTTTCAATTGTTACAGGAGCAGGAACGACCAGATTTACTGTTTGAGAGACGCCATCTGTATGACAGAAATCTTTAGCGGTGATTATCACACTTGTTGTGGATGAGATAGATGTCTCAGGACCAACACTCTGTGTATATGAAATAGTATTGCCGCAAGAAGACGTTGCTGTATTATAAGATGAGTTGCCAACAAGATTTGGCACCAAGAAATTACAATTCATGCTTGTCATCTGCACCGTCTTCAAATTATCCGGCAATGTGAATGACAAATCTGGAGCACTGATTGTAAACGATTTAGAATCTGTAGTCTGACATCCGTTTCCATTCTTCACCAAAACTTGATAAGAGACATTGCCTGAACATCTGTCTAAAGGTGTCACATTCACATCCTTCTCATTATTCTTATCCAAAGTTCCTCCTGTGACACTCCATACATAGGATACATCAGCATCTGTATTTGTGGCGACAACACCAAGAGGATATGCCCCACTCTCTTTTGGACATACGGAGTTTCCTGATGTATTATTATCAGCCCAATTCAAGACTGGCTTAGCCTTGAATGTAAGAATCACAGGATCACTTTGTTTTGTACAAGCGACGGTGCTAGTAGGAAGTTCTTTTACAGAAGCCGTCAGCACATACTTATTTCCTGCTGAAGCACTTGTCAATCCAGTCACCGTTGGATTTGATGATGTCGTAGGTTCGACAAGACTCCAAGAGTATGTATATTTAGTATTGTCAGGATCTTTCACAGCAAGATCAGCAGTCTGGTCGTCACAGACAGAATTGAATACAATTTCTGGTTTAGCCACAACAATCTCGTCGACATTGAATGAGACATCCGCTGAACATTCGTTCATGTCTTTAACTGTCAAATTATAAGTTCCAGCAGGGACATCAACCTTAACCTTGTTGCCTGTAATCGTTGGAGTCACTCCACCTGGAAGACCTGAGACATTATAACCTCCTGCTCCATGTTCGATTGTGAATTCAGCCGCATAAGTTCCACCTTCACACACTTTAGCATTAGCAACATCTGAAAGAGACATTGCATCAGGAACCTTAACAATATAATATGCATCGACTTTCTTCTCTATCGTACATCCAGACTCAGTAGTGAATTTGACTGTCAATGTGATCTGAGATCCGTTAGCGACCTCTTTTCCAGCAGCTGGAGATTGCGTCCATTCAGGAGTACCGACAATATTTGTTTCACCACATGAAAGCGTAGCATCCAATGGATCTACCTCTGGAGCCGTCACCTTACAACCAGCAGACATAGAAGCAGTTACATCAGCAATTTTCTTTGCGGAAGCTGAAAGATGATCATCCTTACCCACCACATTATAAGTCACTCCGTTTGCTCCCTTGACAGACAGATTTCCAAGTTTAACCGGCAAATTCGCCGTTTTTGTTGTATGACATAATGTACGTCTGTTGACAACAGTCAATGTGTAAGGAATGGTTCCCTCACAAATATCAGAGAATATGTAAGCGTCTTTACTTGCAGAAGATCCCCATGGCTTTCCTGCCTCATTTTCCCATGTATAATCAAAATAATCACCTGTCGACGCATTTGAAACAGTCGCAGTGACCTTGAATCCACGATTCTCTACAACAGGAGTCATCTGGGATGGATCATACATACTTCTTACATACTCGGCATCTGAGATTAAGCCATCAGTAAACGGAGCATCCTGATCCGAGCCATCTTTAGTACCAAAGACATACCAACCGACTCTTTGGGTCGACTGTACTCCAGTTGTGTATGCAGGCTGAGCGGAAGACTCTCTTACCGTAACATATTTGACACAAGAAAGTTCTGACGCATACTTGCCAGGTTTTCTTGCGTTCACCATAATAAACACACTTGGATCATCCGGAGTACCGTCGTTATAAAGCGACCAATAGACCGCATCCATCTCATCCTGTCCGAATTTTTCAATCAACAGACTATTCAGCTGGTTTGCAATGACCAAATTCTGACCACCAAGCACACCACCACGATTGTTGGCAATCTGTCCGTGAACCAATGAATTATAAGAAACCAATTCTGCATCAAGATTCATCTGTTTTGATGCCAACAAATAATTGATATAAGAGACAATTTCCTTAAACTTCTGAGTCGCAGGAGTCATATCAAATGGCTTATAATCAGATATGTCATCCGCAGACGTGCTTATACCCAACTTATTGTCCATACGACGGTCGTAATAAGCAAAACCGTGAGATCCCTTTACAGATTTATTAATAGTATCCTTTATAATAGTCTCATCTTTTTCCGCAGTCGTATTTGCCAATTTGTAGATCTCACTTTGTGAGCAGGCGGTATCCTCTGTTAATGTAAATACAGGATTTGGATTAATACGGAATGTCAAATCACGCTCATACTTACATCCTGTATTTGTTGTAGCCTTAAAATTCAACGTATATGAGCCTGCCTCAGAAATAACCAATGTGTTTCCTGGTGCGGAAACCGGAGATCCATTCAACTTCCAATCCGTAGTGAATTTATCGGAAATTAAAGAGTTGAACTTGACAGTGATGTTTTCTCCCTCACATACCTCCACTGCATTTGCGACAAGAGAAACTTTTCCGACATTTGTTACAACTACCTTGTGAATCTTCTCTTTGACACAAATGTCATTACCGTCTGTATTATATAATTGAACCTTAAAGTAATATGTGCCTACCAACTCCAATACTGGAGAATATGTATTTCCAGTCTGACCGCTTATTTCTGTAAACGGACCGTCTACTGAAGTCGCTGACGACCATTTGATTTGCTTATATGAGCTAATCACATCAACAGGTGATCCAGCAGTGATTTCAGCCATCGCCTTAGCTGTAAGGCTAAGAGTCTGGCAAAGTGAAATCTCATCAGGTCCATCTATTGACAATGTAGGATCAATCACCTCAGACAATCCAGCAGTTTCATACATGGACTCACAACCTAACTCTGTGACAAACGCCTGAATCTTGAATTTCGAATTATCCTTGATCACTGGGCTAAACACAGATAATGACGACGCATTACTATTTGGATCAACAGTACCGTCTTCATATACATATTTCCAAACCACCGAGCAGTCCGAGCAACTGATTGGAGTATTATCACTACTCTTTAACAATCGGTAATCAACCTTTGAGCATGACGACACTCGTGATGGTCCACTGATGTAGTAGTCTGTTGACTTCGCGATCTGGAACTCTTCACTCTTTACCTCAGCCACACATCCATTTTCGCCAACAAATTCAGCGACGAAAGCATATGTGATGTTTTCAAAATCATCGTTAGGGAAATGATATGCAAGTGTTAGTTTGCCATCACTGCAAGTCACATTTTCATTTTCTATAGCGACCTTTTCTGTCGATCCATTGCCATACTTCTTGATATAGCTCCAGTTGATTTTGTTATTACTCTGCAGTTCACATACATCAACATTCTGATCAGGAGTAAGTGTGACTTTCGTATCCTTACACTCCACTTTACCAGTGACAGCTCCGAATGAGCCATATTTCTTTATTGTCATATCCGACCATGGAGAATCCCATGAACAGCCGCCATGCTCAATATGAAGACGTACGGAATAGACAGTATTTGCATCAACTTTAACTTTATCCGCAAGTGAGAATGAAGAATCAGCTGGTGTATTCCACTTGTATTGCTGATACTTGCTCGCGTCATTTCTGTCTGTAGTGTATTGCCAAGACACATTGTCGTAAGCGATCACCAATTGGTCGCTTGAATTCTTCTTTGTGACACCGATTGCCTTAATGGCAGACGATGATTCACACTCAACCTGAGAATTTGACATAACAACAACATCATCACCAGGTCTGATTCTTCCCGCATAATTCGATTCTTCAAAACAGCCACTTGGTTTATGCGTGATCTTAAACTGATAATCATATCCAAAATCCAAATCAAAGCTCAACACATTTCCAGAGACAGTTGTTGTAGGAGAGACTGCGGCCGATGATGCTCCAGCAGTCATCTCAGTACGAGTCACAGCCAAAGCGTAAACATCAGAATTCCATCCTGTAATTTGAGCGACACGATTGTTGTTTGGACACGCACCGTCTACCACATTAACAACAGGATATGAAGCCGGTTTGTTTGTATTAAGCACAAATGATATAGAGTTTTCTTTGCCACACTCATTAGATGCCGTAATCGTAACATTTTCTGAATCTGTAAACGGAGTTCCTGGTTCAGGTGTTTGAGTATATGACACATTTAATCCACAACCGCTCGTTGCAGTCAGATACTGTTTCAGATTATCTTCTCCATATTTAGATATTTCAGCATCACTCGGATTAATAAAATCAGGAACCGAGAATTTACAATTTTCGCCAATGACAGTAAATGGATTCTTGTCATTATTATAAATGACAGACACATCTCCATTCACCTCAAGCGTAGTGTCCAGCAACACTGCACAACCAGTGGTTTCATCCGTAACAATCACCTTGAATGGAGCATCTCCACTACAAGCAGTTGGAGTGAATGAAGCCACATTAGGATTTTCTGATCCATTTTTACTTGTAGCATAAGTAACCCCTCCGACTTGATAATCGAATGAATAAGTTCCTGTTGGAGACACATTAACATTGATCTCATTGTTGGATTTCGGACAAAGGTCTCCTTCATGAGAAACAGTCACTGTTGGCAATGAATGATAATCGAATCTGGCGGTGCAAGTGGACTGTATTGTATCATATTCTTTATATGATTCAGTTCCTATCGCCCCGACCCAAGCTCTTGCCTCCCAAGTGAACACATATTTACCTTTTGAATGGATTCCTGAAATATACCACTTGCCATTTGCGTCTTTTGACACATTGGGAGTATAATCATCACCTCCATTAAACACACTGACTATTTCAAGAGAAGTCTGCCCACCTGGCACACAGAATTGAATCTCTGGAGCATTCAACTCAAGAGTCGCGCCTTCTGTCTTCTCGAAATCAGCCTGACATGCCAAATTCAAAGATTGGGCAGAACAATCAATCTTTACAGTCTGAGGCACATTTATAGTGAAGACTGTAGTACGAGGACAAACTCGTTTACTAGGATCCGTTTTATAGATACCTGGGCTTGATACGAACACATATTTATCGACAGTCGAATTCTTAACAAACTCAAATGAAACGCTATCTATCGAAGATGACTCCTCCTTCAAAACATTTCCATTTATATCCTGCCATTCGCCATCATATCCATCAAGCAATACCTCCTTTAAGATCACCGTTTTGTCAGGGCATGCATCAAGAGAGACATCGACCTGTGCACGACTTTGATGCACATGCACCCAGAAATCGCTGGAATGAGCATACAGTCCTGTACATGTGCTTTCTGGCCAATTATTTCCTGGATTCAGTACATTTTTATAAGGCTCAAGTTTTAGCAACACACTGTCTAACACATCAGGCTTTGCGGCAATTACACGAAGACGGTAATCTCCAATCTCACCAAGTGGGTAAAAGTATGAATACTTATCCTGACAAGGTCCTGTCGATGGCACTGAATCTTTCAGTTCACGGCCATTATTACCCTCACTGACAAATACGTCCACCCATTCTCCTATTGCAGATTTTCCACCTGTCCACTTCTGCCATTTTACTATCAGGCTGTCCTGATTCGTAAAGAAATTACAGAATGGAATCTCTGGCACAGCATAAACACGAGCCGAATCTGGATTAGGATCACACAAATCTATTTCCTTCTCATGTGTCACTCTATCCTCAGACGAAATTGTGACATCAGGATTACAAACAAAGACCTCTATGTCATCGAACAACAAGTCATTACCGGCATTTGAGTCTACACGTTTTGAAATGATTTCAAAATAATATGTATAATAACCATCAGAATCTTGCACATTTTGGGAAGAAGGCTCCAATTTCACTTGGAACGTAATATGAGTCCATGGATTAGCCTGATAAGCTTCCTTTTCTCTAACAAGACGACCGACTATCTTACCAGAATTATATACATTTGCACTATCATTCGTAGTCCCCGAAACCCTAATCGTAAAGTCACAAGGCAATTGATCTGATTTTTGATTGGCATTTGCCACATAACAAGATATCGTGGCCACAGCATTATCACACATAGACTTAAATGGTGCCTTATATACAGTTCCTCCTGTTTGAGGCATATTTATAAATAACATACCTCCCTTATCATCTCCATCTATAGACGCAGGGGTATGGTCTTCTGCCAACATGGCCCAATCCATACATGATCCCATTGCAGAATTATACACAATAGCATATGTATAATCATTCACATGATAATTTACATAACTGTTATTATTACCCCAACATCCCAAATCAATTTTTTTCGTAGGTGCATAATCAACAATACCATTAGAAAGTGCACCTGTTGAATCCTCCGCAAATGCAAGATCATCTGTTTGCATAGAATAATACAATGGACTTGACGTTGCCATCGAACCATTCACTTCCACTTGTCTTGTATAGCGTCTGAATCCAAAATCAGGATTATTGACACTTGGGTCTCCAAAACTATAGCTTTCTCCATTCAGTATTATTGTCTTATACGTTTTATTAGGATCATGATCTGTAAATCTTCCAAAATCATCATACCAAACACGAGTATCTATGCCATTCGAACTTTGACACTCTTTTATATTACGAACTGTAACAAAATTTGAAGTTGTACAAAAATTAGTGATTGTGAATTCATAATCAGAAAGAGCCTCTACGTCGTAATACCAATTTCCATCTGCATCTTTGTCGGAACATTCGATGGTTGTCGTAGTTCCAGACTGAATATCTTTCATAGTGAATTCTGGAGAATCATCAATCCAAGCATCATTATTCTCAACATGGAAAAGGACACGGTAGATGGCTGCATATTTCACCTCATATTCCTGCGGATTGATCATATCGGCTCCTCTTATCTCCCATGAACATTTTGTCGCCATCGGAGAAAGGTGTATCGCATTTGAGGAACAATATGTTGCACCATTCTCCTTTATAGCAACGCGGATATATGGATGCAAATTGAAATCCTCTTTCTTCAAATTTAGTTTAATGCCAATTCCTCCGTCTACTAAAGTATACGATTCTGAAGGAATGTCAATCCATTTGTCTTCTGAATTATATCGTTGGTCGCTCCATTGCCATACATACTCGACTCCAATAGGAAGATCGGCATTCGTCGACAGAATTCTGACATCAACATCCTTGGTATATATCACATTTTCAAGGTCTTCTCCAATATAGACACAATCATAACATTCAGCATCACGACCTACCTGAACATAATTCGTAAATGTAGTTTTCTGTCCATTCTTTCCTCTAATCTCAACTTCACAACGATAGTTGACATAACTTACACCTTCTGGAAAATGAGTATCGAAACGGGACACTCCATTTCCAGCGACATCAGTGATAGTTTGCTGAGTCAAAGCCACATCAGGATTTGCCTCGTCATACCATTTGATTGTAAGATCTTCTACGTATTGATCAAGATTTTCCAAATTTTTGACAAATAGGCTGACCGCATCATTCGTACAAGCAGTCTCCGCACTGATACAAATATCAGGTTTTATCGGTAGTTTCTGGACTTCCTCGCCTTCTACTTCCTCCATTTCTGTCAACAAATACTCAACGGCGACTCCTACTTTATTAGAATACGGCAATACCATTGGATAGAACACCGGACAATCATTAGTAGTAAGCATTCCGTCTATTCTGAACTCAGCAGTCATCGTATACCAACCTGGCGCAGCATTTGGCACTTTCACCTCTGTAAGACAGTCGTTATTGTCAGTTGTGGCCATCATACTATTGTTCACTGTCATTTGCCATGATTCACCTGTTGCCTCACATGTAACCGTACAATTTTGATTATAGAACGGATTTTCTTCTAGTTTTGAGACAAGGACTCCATTTTCAAAAGTCTTACTTCCATGTCTGTCGGAGAAGAAACCAAAATGACAAGGATTGTCTCCTTCAAGTCCATCAGTGACAAGCCAAAAACGAACGGATATTTTTCCCGTCGCTCCTGGAGCTATCTCACTCGGATACTGAATACCAAGCATCGGATATATCTTTGGCAATATCACATTTTCATTGGATACGTATGTGTCACCGCCGTGCCACCACAAATAATACATATCATTATCCAAATATGAAGGAGGAAGCACAGCATCCTCTCCTCCATACGCAACCATCGCATTACGATTAGAAACATAATAGGCATTTTTCTTGCCAAACACATCCTGCTGAGCGGTAGGGAATGAAGGGTTTCCTATGCGGCTACATTCCTGAATACCCAAATAAGTAGTTGGATGATCTGGATCTCCCGTAGGATACGAATATGAATCATGCACTCCCTGATGAACTGGATCATAACATCTTGAATCCTCAGGATGAATGAACATATAAGGATCAGTATCAGATTCCTGAGCGACAAATCGTCCTGCATTCATTCCGTTGAATGAAATGATAATAGCTCCTTCACTAGCACAAATCGGTTCTATCTCATTTATTTTTAGCTCTATCGACTCACTTCTAGTACATTTTTCCGTAGCAAAGAACCTGAATATTGCCTTATGGTTGTCGTCTTTGATTTTATATTTAAGACTTGTCGTTCCCGCGCCAGAAATTTCATAGGCATCCGTATTCGTCAATGTCCTTGCGTCCACCCAAACACCATTCTCTAGTTTTTCCCAATAACCAACGACAGTGGAAGGTGTGGCAAAAAACACAACCTCATTATTTATATGGTTGACTCCATACACCTTAGTTTTGTCGTATGATACAGTCAAATCAAAACCAGCCACCTCTTGTGCCTTGATAGTGTTGGAAGGTATTTCATTTCCATTGACCTTAAGCACATATCTGTAATATGTAGATGAGACATTATTTAAAACAATGACATTTCCTGTCTCACTATAGTCTGACGGTTTTACTGCCGACCATATATTTTCATCTTCACTCTCCTGTAGCTCTAACGAATAATCACAATGGATGTTGGAAATATTTGTCAAAGTCGACGAAAGTGTTCCATTCTGACATTTTTTCAAAATACCGGAAATAGAAACAGATGGATACGTGGTGCAATTAATTGTCGTCTGTGCTTTCAATGCCGCACAACCCATTGATAGAGACACACGGAAATGTTTGTATTTTTCAACTACTTCTCCCGACAATGTCGTGCCAGTCACTCCGTCTATAGATGTCCAATCACGGCCATTATTCGAGCCTTCCCACGTGAATGCAGGATTGTCAAGTCCGAAATCCGACTTATATGTAAAGTCTAAATTCGCAGTAATGGCTCTGCTTCCACTACATACGTCGCATATATTCTCCGTCAGATTCAAATTGATATACGAATCTGTTTTTGTTGTAGACCAAAATGCTTTATCTCCCTTGATATACACATACAATGGGGTCAAAGACTCTGTTATGGCGACACCATTCGAAGTCGTATTAAACGAGTTAGTGCCAGCGTCTTCTATTTTATAATGACTTCCGACACCTGCCAATTGTATATTTCCTGTTCCATTATAGTCGACGCGATAAAGTTTTCCTCCGTTGTTATCACAACATAATGTCAGAACACGGTCTATAGAGACTCCGTTCTCTCCTGTCACTGAAGGAGTTTCGTGATTCAAATACAGACTTATATCTCTTTGGTAACTTGCGTTGTTGCGATCATACACTCTGATTCCATAGTCATAAGAGAATTCATTTGCCTCATACATCTCCTTTGTAATGTACAACGTCTTACCTGTGGCTCCAGAAATCTCGCTGACATTACCATTTACCTTCGCATACCATTGGTAACGAGAGGCGTCACACGGTTCTGTCAACAAAGTAAGTGTGATATCTCCACAAGGGAAGTTTTCAACATTATCAATTTCGAAGGCTATAACCTTTCTGTCATTATGCGAACTTACATATATTTTCTTGTTTGTGTCATCCACATAAATATAGAATTTTTGATTGGCAAGACTGTTGTTGACCGCCAAGACGTCTTCATTGCCAATTTTATTGACAGCGATGTTATTATTATCGCTGCCTTCAGCAATGACCATCTTATATCCTGCAACATGCAGATATGCCATTCCGTTCCAGTCGCCATGAGTTCCTGAGTTACGCACCGTAATCTCAAAATTATTACAGCACAATGGGGTTATCTGCGACACCTCTAAGTGGGCTCCCGTAGCTGAGCTAGCCAACTGTGGAACATCATAAACAGACTTAAAATCAAAAGGGAGATAAGGGACTCTTATCGGTGATGAATACACCCACGTCCAATTATTTCCATACGCATATCCGGCTCTTACATATCTCGCTCCATTTATATTATTGGAAGTGACAGAAATGGAATTGTTGGACCCTTCACTTATGCCCCACCAATTATTTCCGTCCCATCTTTCCAGTTTATACGAACGAACATTTACATTACCACATCCATTCGTGATTACAAATGTTGCGTTTTCACACGAAATGTTTCCACTTGTGTTGACTGAGATACAAGGGCATGGATTTGTTGTTGTCAGATGCCAATCTCCTCCGTCTTCATACAAATAGAGATTTCCATATAATTTGGCGTTGGCACTATTAATGTCAACACGGTTAAAATTGCCATTGCCGTTCTTAGTGACGAAACTTGCATCACTATCGACTATCACATCTATTTTTGCTCCTGATGAAGTGCGGAAATACCAATCATCATTCTGCATCGAATTGAAAATACCATTCAACGGCACAATATAAGCACATATAGAACATCCGGAAAGTTTATTCAATGAAGTATAATTATTTGCATTCCAATCTTGTGCAATTTCGACTCCACTTTTAGAGACCTTAACAACATTAGATTTCTCATTTCCACTAATCACTCTGAAGTAGACGGTGTTGTTTACACCCGAAGCATCATATGTCAAGCCTCCATTAGTGACATTATTCCAATTATAATTGCCGTCATTACTGCTCTGCCATGTCCAGCTTGTTATACTTCCACATATGTTATTCAGTGTGATTATTGTGTTGCCACAAACCGATGCCTCATTATCGACGGAAAGAGTCATACATCTGCATGGATCCTCATTAGAGAACACCCAACCATTATCATAATAGACATAACCTGTGGTAAATTTATTTCTGTCTATGACATTAAAGTTTCCATTTTCTATTTTGAAATCGCCATGGCTACCAGGGGCTATAGACAAAGACATTTTTACGCCGTCCTGCTCAAACCACCATTGCGGCCAGAAATTATTTATCCGGTTGAAATCAAACTTATACGCACACATATCAGGGCACGGAGCTTTTGTGTAACGTGTAAGCGTAACATTTTCATTACTATTTGTTCTTAATACTATCTCACTCTTACTAACCGCAACTTTATTACTCACCGCACTGCCATCCTTCGCATACACATCTGCACCACCATTAGCATCTACATACGATGGAGAGATCGTAAGGCTGTTTCCGTTAATTGTTATTCCATTGCCATCAGATAGTTTTGTCGAGCCATAATACCATTCAAGAGAGTTTGAACTTCCACTTGCCAAAAATGTGATATCTTCACAAGCCACTTTCTGAGCTGTATTGGGAGTTATGGTCAAAGAAGACGTGCCTGAGCCACCATTTGATGTAGTCAGTTCGTAAGTTTTCGAAGATGTTCCGCAAGTAGATGTTATTTCATAATATATGGAATATGAATGATTAGCCTGAAATACATAATTATCATTTGCATCAATATCTATACCATCAACCTTCCAATGGTGACTCACTTTTGTACATCCATGTAAGTCAACATCCATTTGAACATCTGACAAATTCATTCCTGGAGTAATAGACAATGATGTCGTATTTATAGTCGGTGCCTGACCTCCATTTGACTGAATTGTCACACTATAGTCTTTCGAAGAAGTGCCACATCCATTAGTAACCTCATAAGTTAAATTATATGTTTGCCCTGCCTGTAATACATAATTGTCATTTTGATTTGCTCCATTCACCTTCCATTGATGTCCTGTTATACCATTCCCATTATCATTAACTGAAATTGTGATCTGAGAAAGAGTGGTGCCAGCACTTACATTTTGAATAGAATTTGTATTGATAGTTGGCTTGTTACATCCAGAACCTCCACTTTCTGAATCTGCGGCAGATATTATTGTATTCAAATCTGACGTGGTCTGTCCTACATACCATACTTCATTTTTGCGATAAAGATAAATACGACAATTATAAGGATTAATGCCCGTAACTTTATAATCACCATTAACATTAAGTCCATTGCTGTAATTTCCATCAACAACAAGATTCACAACATTATTGGGATATGAAAAATAAAAAATAACACCCAATTGAGACATTTGGTCCTTGTGAGACTGATCAACTTCAAAGACTAATTTTGTCTGATCTTTTCTTTCTACAGAAATATCTATTATACCCTGACTCCATCCTGAAGCATCACATTTACCAACCGTAGGCAAATCCACTGCCTTCACCTCAAAACCAAGACACATAAACAACGCCACCAGGTATAAGCCCAGTGTGCCAGAAAACTTCATTCCATTAAAAAAGGCATAAAATCCCCTTGTTTTCATGCTATCTAAAATCATCTTCAAAAAAAGTTCTATATTTTATAGTGTTTGTCTTGGCGATAGTCTACTGTCATCTTTCAACTAACGTCAAAGTCATCTTTGTAGTTTAAGCAAATGTTTGTAACTCTTCATATCAAAAAACATCAAACAGTCTCACAGGTACAAACTTTACTCTATATCCTCCTCGTCAAACAACTATATTTTTGATAAAATAATTTCTATACTCTCAGCCCCAAAACATACAGACACATTTTAAGGCACATATGCAAATATATAGTTTTTTTCAAAAAATGATTTTACATTTCTGTTAAATCTGCATAATAATCGTAAAATTATGTGGTACAAACGTAAAAAAATGCAAAAAAGACTCTAAAAATTCAATAAAACCACAAAACAGACTCCACTAATTGCATTTTCCACTTATTCCGAATTGTGAATTATGAATTATGAATTGTTAATAACTATCCCACCCAATTTTCGTCAAACGTTTTTTCCCGTCGTAAATTTGCAGAAAATAAAAGACGATGAGATTTAGCTCTATATATGATGCCCGCACTACATACCTCGTAAATTGTTACGAGGACCATGTCCGCAATCACTACTCAGACACTTATCTGTCTGAAGAAGAGATTGTCTCTGTGCTATATTATTACGCTGATCTTGGAGAACACGATAGAGCATTCGCCTGTGCCGACGACGCTTTGGCTCACTACCCTTATAATGATGAGATCCGCATCTGCCGTCTGTTTATGGAGTTTACCACAAAAGGATTCAAAATCCTGAAGAAATGGAACCCTGAGGCTGACTATCTGCGTTATCCGCACAACAACTATCTTATCATTCTCCACCATATCCTTAATGCTGTCGACAACAGGACTAGCATCGACGCCGCTATAAAAAAGGCTATCGTGGACATTCAGTGGAACAAGGAGACTGACTGCAACCCCGTCGATTCAATCTTCGACGTCGCAGATGTCATGAATGTGTTGTGCAAAGAAGACGAGGTGCTTAAAATGGCGCAGGATGTCACAAGCAAACTGCCGACAAAAACGGATGCCGACATTCGCGTCAAAGCGGAATGCTATATCCAGCTCGCCGACTATTCCATCGGCGACGACAAATATAAAATAGCCTCTGAGATGTACGAGGCTCTCGTCGACGAGAATCCTTATTGCATGGAGGCTTGGCTTGCCCAAGGAATCCTACATTTCATGAATTTCAACTATAAGGAGGCTAAGCTATCTCTCAATTTTGCACGAGCAATCAATCCCGACAGCAACCGTCTGCACCTTTGGTTCGGAAAAGTGTACGCAGCCACTGGCAAATTCAAAGAGGCTGTGAAAGAGCTTCGCATGCACGGTATGCTCTACCCTACGGATATCAAAGCCAAAATTGAGTTGGCCAACTGCTATCTGATGGCTGACGACTATAAGAAAGCAGCGTCTATTCTGGAAACAATTCCGGAATCACATTTCGATTATCATAATGCCCAATACTCTCTCGCCATCTGCTACAACCAGAGCGATCGTAACAAAGAGGCTCTCGCTTGCATCAACAAGGCAATACGTGAAGTGGAGGGCGACTATTTCGACACTGTGATTTCCGACACTGTAAGCCTCGGATCCAATGTCTACAAAATGGATTGGGATGAATCGCCTTGCAAGCAGACCAAAGTGGACTACTATCTGCTAAAAGCCGACATCCTCGTTTGCCTCGAAGAGCTTAACGAAGCCGAAAACATATATAATCTTGTGTTGGAGATGGACAACAACAACGCCGACGCAATCTCCGCCCTCGGTCATATTTATATGGACCGCAAGGATTTCCGCAACGCTATATATATGTACGACGAGGCGATTTCCATCAACGCTGACAACGCCGGTGAAATCCACGCGCTCAAGGCTGTGGCATATTACAAAATGAGAGACATCAAGTCTGCCGCCACTTCAATGAGGGAGACGGGAGAGGATTTCATGGCAGAATCTCTATTCTACGAATATTGTCCGGAAGCAAAAACCGATAACGATTTTCAAAAATTCTTCGACAATGAGAAATAATGTTTGGAAAATAATAATGTTGACGGGAATACTCGCGTCTACATCTTGCAAGGAGAAATCATTCGACTATGAATACCGCATAGTCAACGACCAACCATGCGATGTGATTCTGAAATTCACGTTGGACAAAAACAATGTCTCATACGAAGATACTATCGCACCGTCTACAGACACCCTTATCTATCTGCGCGAAGACGTGACCGGCAATGAGGTATGGGACGTGGAGACGTCTGCCCAGGTCTACCCTTTCAAAGAGATCACCGCCTACCGCATGACAGAACCTGTAGACACAAGCAAAAACCTCAAGCTTCGCAGAATGTGGGAGGGAGTGATGGAGACAACCAAATATGGAGAAGAGCGCGGAGTATACTCTCTCCACCTCGTCGACAGCGTCTTCAACAAGACAATCCTTGCTCCTGCAGATACCACCAGCTCTGATTCCACTATCACTGAATAAGCCAAGTGATGAAACCTTAGCCGGTCTACCGTCGGAAGAGGCAGAGGAAAATCCCTTTGCCACCGACAATACGCTAAACACAAAAAGAAAACAAAAACTAAATACATGAAACACTTTGGTTTGATTGGGAAAGTGTTAGTCCACTCATTCTCAAAAAAATTCTTCACTGAGAAATTCGCTAAAGAAGGCATCGACGCACAATACGATTTGTACGAGCTACCTGTGATCGACGATTTCAAAACTCTGATTGCCTCAAAAGAGTTTAGCGGATTCAATGTGACAATTCCTTACAAGGAGCAGATCATTCCGTTTCTGGATTCATTAGACCCCATCGCAGAGGGAATCGGAGCCGTGAACACTGTGAAATTCATCCGCGAAAATGGAAAGACGGAATTGCGTGGATACAACACCGACATCATCGGATTCACAGACAGCATCAAGCCCTTGCTACGTGAAAACCATAAAAAAGCTCTTATATTAGGCACTGGAGGAGCGTCGAAAGCGGTATGCTATGCTTTTAAGCAGATGGGGATTGAATATAAATATGTATCAAGGAACGCACGTCCTGATGCTTTCACATATGCCGACCTTAATGAAGAGGTGATGAAGGAGTATTCAGTCGTAGTAAACTGCTCCCCCGTCGGCACATTTCCGCACCACGATGAAGCTCCAAATATCCCATACGAATTTTTGACTCCAAACCATCTGTTGTACGATCTTGTGTACAATCCTGAGCATACAAAATTCTGCCAACTAGGAGAGGCTCATGGAGCAATTTGCAAGAATGGACTTGAAATGCTACATAATCAAGCAATTGCGTCGTGGAAGATATGGAACGACATTAAATAGATGTTATCAAACATACTTTTGACGGTTTTCAGCCATTTTTCGCAATCAACCTACCGAAACCCCAATAGGCACTAGACGTTTGAGAGATTACCTCAAAAATGGACACAATTCAAAATTGGGAGCGTCGAAAAACGCATAACAAAAAATACCTTTATATCAAGAGTATTTTTTAATTTTTTTGTAGGTAATATTGCGAAAGTTTTAGAACAAATCAGAATTAAAAGAAGTGATATATAACAAAGTGATATAACAATGGACTTAGACAAAATTACAATAGAGAAACGCGATGGCAAACACGAGGCGTTCTCTAAAGAAAAAATCAAAAATGCGATAACGAAAGCATATCGCGCTAGTGATGTGAAGGAAGAACCTGGAGTGATTGATCAAGTTACAGATGCAGTCTGCAACAGCATTGACAAGGATATCATCTCAGTAGAGGAAATTCAAGACTTGGTAGAGCATGAATTGATGTTCCGCAACCACCATGTCGCAAAGAAGTACATTCTCTACCGTGACCAACGTAACACTGAGCGTCACAAGCGTACACACATGAAGCATGTGATGGATGGCATCGTCAACATCGAGAAAAACGATGTCAACCTAAGTAACGCCAACATGTCGTCGCACACTCCTGCCGGACAGATGATGACATTCGCATCTGAGGTGACAAAAGACTATGCAATCAAATATCTGCTAAGTCCGAAGTTTGCCCGTGCACACAAAGAGGGAGACATCCATATTCACGACTTGGACTACTACCCAACAAAGACAGTCACTTGTGTGCAATATGACCTTGAGGACATCTTCGAAAGAGGTTTCAAGACAAAGAACGGAAGCATACGTACGCCTCAATCAATCCGTAGCTACGCCACTTTGGCAACTATCGTTTTCCAGACAAACCAGAACGAGCAACACGGAGGTCAGAGTATTCCAGCATTCGACTTCTTCATGGCACCAGGTGTCTACAAGACATTTATAAAGAGTGCGGAGCAGATGATAATATTCCTTTGCAGAATCAAGCATAAGGACATGGATTTCAGCTTCTTGCGCAACATGTTGAAGGAAAACATCAAGAGCATCGACGTAACAGACGAAGAGAAGAACAACTTGGTGGCTATGCTAAGCGGAAAGGGAATCAACATCACCCTTGACGAGTTGTCGGTAATCGTAAACAACGCATACGACAACACTCGTAACGAAACGCTTCAGGCAATGGAAGGTCTTGTCCACAACTTGAACACAATGCACTCTCGTGGAGGTAACCAGGTGGTGTTCAGTTCTATAAATTATGGAACAGATTTCTCTCCAGAAGGAAGAATGGTGATGAGAGAGCTACTCAACACCACATCAAAAGGACTTGGAAGCGGAGAAGTTCCAGTCTTCCCTATCCAGATTTTCAAGGTGAGAGACGGAATTTCTTACTCAGAGGAAGATTACAAGAACGCAATCGAAAACTGGGATGCAGCAATGGCTGGTGAAATCAAGTTTAAAGCTCCGAACTTCGACCTATTGTTGAAGGCATGCGCAACTACTGCCACATCATTGTTCCCTAATTTCCTATTCTTGGATACTCCATACAACAAGCATGAGAAGTGGGACATCAACGATCCTAAGCGATACAGATATGAATTGGCTACAATGGGTTGCCGTACTCGTGTGTTTGAAAACCTTAACGGTGAGAAGACATCAATCGGACGCGGAAACCTATCATTCACATCTATCAACCTTCCACGTCTTGCCATAATGGCAAAAAGAGAGGCTGAGGATCTTTACCCAGACGGCGACAAACATCTAATCCGCAAAGAGGCAAAGAAGATTCTTATTAAGAAGACGAAGGAGATGGCGGCATTCGTAGCCGACCAGCTATATGAAAGATATCTATACCAGCGTACAGCTTTGGCACGTCAGTTCCCATTCATGATGGGCAACGATGTATGGAAGGGAGGCGCCGCTTTGGCTCCAAACGATGAGGTAGGAGATGTACTTAACAGCGGTACTCTTGGAATCGGATTCATCGGCGGTCACAATGCGATGATGGCTATCTATGGAGAGAGCCACGGAACAAACCAAGATGCATGGGAATGTCTTCGCGACGTATTGATCGCAATGAACGAAGTGGTAAAAGAGTACAAAGAAAGATATCATTTGAACTTCTCTGTTCTTGCCACTCCAGCAGAAGGTCTTGCCGGAAGATTCACTCGTTATGACAAGCAGAAATTCGGCGTGATCGAAGGTGTAAACGACCGTGATTACTATGTCAACTCATTCCACATAGATGTAAAGGAGAACATTTCATTGATCGACAAGATAAAGAAAGAGGCTCCATTCCACGCGCTAACAGGTGGAGGTCACATCACATACGTGGAGCTTGATGGAGAAGCAAAGAAGAACGTCAGCTCAATCCTTAAGATAGTTAAGGTAATGCACGACGAGAATATCGGCTACGGTTCAATCAACCATCCAGTCGACACTTGCAAGCGTTGTGGTTACCGTGGCGTCATCTACTCTACTTGCCCACTATGTAAGAGTGAGGAAATCATCCGTCTACGCCGTATCACAGGCTACTTGACAGGTTCGCTTGAATCTTGGAACTCAGCTAAACGAGCAGAGGAAAGAGATAGAGTAAAGCATCATTAATCTGACAATCCAGATTTTTATATCACTAAGAGCCAGACATTTTGCCTGGCTCTTTTATTATTTTAACTTGATTTTGACCAAATTTAAAAGATAGTTGGAGTGTTATAAATGAGGATTGTTAAGGACGGAACGTCCTAACCACTCCCCTAGAGTGCGAGCCGTAGGCGAGCACATTAAATTTAATAAAACCACAGAGGCACAAGGGTCACTGAGAAAGACTACGTCTTTTTATGAGAGAAACTGGAGTGTCATAAACGAGGATTGTTAAGGGCGGAACGCCCTAACAACTCCCCTAGAGTGCGAGCCGTAGGCGAGCACATAAAATTTAATAAAGCCACAGAGGCAGAAGGGTTACTGAGAAAGGCTACGCCTTTTTATGAGAAAAAGAGGAAAGAAGCAGTACTTATAGTATTGCCTTTCAGGCAAAACTTATGTCATCGTCGCACCTTCCCAAGACGTTGTCACGGATTACTCTCGCTTTGCTCGGTAGCGTCTTTCAGACGGGGAAAAATGGAGAAATCAGTCATAAAAAGGACATAGTCAATTAAAATTTGATCCTCTAAATAACACAATATTTGAATTAATTTTATATTTGCATCGTATAACATTTTATTCGATTAATTAATAGGGTGATTTTATGAAAAAGATTTTTAATGTGATCGGCATCTGTGTCTTGATAAGTTATCTCTTCATTTTTTCTTCTTGCGAAGAATCTTATGATGAGGATGAACTTTTGAGAGATATCGACAAGAAAAGGCTTGAAATGGAAATGAAAGAAAGGACGTTTGTCTATGAGGGAGACATATTTCAATTGCCTGCAAGAATCAAAAAAATTGATTCAACATATGTTTATGGTCTTTTCGAAGACACCTCTTACACTTACACTTACTCTTTCAACGCTTCCGACAGAGAAGCTATCAAACAACATCTGTTCGAATTGACATCAAAATTGTCTGAATACGGAAATTTTGAGCTTGACAGACAATATATATATTTGGGAGTCACTCCATTGAGTGAAGCTAAAATTGAGGTATCAAATGATGCTACACATTGGTATTTCGTAGGTTCTAATGGTAGGTTATATAATATTTCGTTCGATTCTGATTCAGAAACCCCTGATTTCTCAATCGGTGAATTTTTGTATAGACTAAATGAAGACAACACATTAATCATTCCAATTTTTTGATTGATCAACTAAAGACATCTATATGAAAAAGATTTTTAATGTGATCGGCATCTGTGCATTGATGAGTTATCTCTTCATATTTCCTTCTTGTGAAAAAGCTTATGATGAGGATGAACTTTTAAGAGATATTGAAAGGAAAAAAAATGAGAAAAAAAGATTAGAAGAGGCTCAAAAGGCTCTTATTGAAGCTCAGAAGACATCCATAATCGTCTTTGAAGGAGACACTTTCACTTTGCCAGTAAAAGTTTTGCCTGTATATATAGAGTCTCCATACACAGCTTATGGATATAAAGGGGTTTATTCCTACATTTTCGACATATCTGACAAAGAAGTTATTATGAAAAGTTTGTTTGAACAAACAGCAAAGATTTCCAAAATCGGCAACATTCTTTTAACGCCAGATCGTATATTTCCTAAAAGCATTAATATCTCTGATGTGTTGATTAATTTCTCTGATGTATTGGAAGAAAATTATTGGCAATATGTCATATCAGAAAATGACTTTATCAGAAAGATACGATTTTCTTTTGAAGGAGACAAAGCTAGTTTTATCATTGATCATGATAACTTTTTGGGAGAAAGAAAAAGTGACGAGAACGAAAACAAATGGGATTTCATAAACATTCCTTATATCTTTGTACCCAATGGGTTAGACGATATCCATGATATATTTGTAAATGACTAATAGGATTTTGACTAGGAAAACTATAGATCATTCTCTCTTGATATTTGATTGAAGGCAATGGATTTAGTTGGTCGTTCAATTAACATTAAAATCTGATTGTCCTAAACACAAATAATCCCCGAAAGACTCTCAATCTTACGGGGATTTATACGTATTATAATTCTATCAATCAGCAACTTTTCCAAACAAATCAAAATAGTCGCAGTCTGTAATCTCCACATTGTAGAATTCGCCGATCTTCATATCATTGTCCGCCTTCTTCACCAACACTTCCTGATCCACCTCTGGAGAATCAAACTCTGTGCGGCAGATGAAATACTCCGCGTCTTCACGGTCGACAATCACCTTCATCGTCTGCCCTACCCTTTCGCCATTCTTCTGCAAAGCGATTCTCTCCTGCACTTTCATCAGCATGTCAAGACGCGCCTGCTTTGTCTCAAACGGAATGTCATCTTCATAATGTTTGGCGGAGTATGTGCCCTCTTCCTCTGAATACGCGAACGCTCCCATACGGTCGAACTTTGTATCCTTGACGAATTGCAAAAGTTCGTTGAAATCCTCCTCCGTCTCACCGGGATGACCAACTATAAATGTTGTTCTCAACGTGATATCAGGCACTTCACGTCGCACTCTTTCAATAAATTCGATTGTATCCTCTTTGGTGACGTGGCGAAGCATCTTCTTCAACATTCCTGTGGAAATATGTTGGAATGCCACATCAAGATATTTGCAGACGTTGCTGCGTTCGTTCATCACTCGCAATAAGTCCCATGGGAAATCCGACGGATATGCGTAATGCAGACGGATCCACTCCACACCTGGAATGTCTGACAGTTTCTCCACCAGCTCCGGCAGCATCACTTTGCCATACAGATCCTTGCCGTACGACGACAAGTCCTGAGCTATCACCTGCAACTCCTTCACTCCCGTCGCCACCAATCTCTTAGCCTCATCCACCAATTCCTCCATAGGAATCGACTTGTGCGGTCCGGTGATGATTGGAATCGCGCAATACGAGCAATGTCGGTTGCAACCTTCTGAAATCTTCAAATATGCGTAATGCTTTGGCGTTGTGACGTCACGTGTCGTGGAAAGGCTGTCATCGTAGGAATGTCCAAGGTCGGCGATCATCTTTTTCCATGTGAACTTGCCATAAAACTTGTCCACTTCAGGAATTTCCTGCTCCAAATCAGCAAGATAACGTTCGGAAAGGCATCCCATCACAAATAGTTTCTCAATCTTATGTTTCTTTTTCAGTTCACAAAGATTCAATATTGTGTTGATAGACTCCTCTTTCGCGTCGCCGATAAATCCACAAGTGTTCACAACGACTGTGGATCCCATGATTTTGTCGGAATCATGACGACAATTATATCCCAACTTCTGCAGTTGAGCGCTCAAATGTTCGGAATCAACAAGATTTTTGGAACATCCGAGATTTATAAACTCAATAGTGTTATTTTTCCTCATTCTTGAAAAGAGAATCTACAAATTCACGTCGGTCGAACACCTGAAGATGTTCGATACCCTCACCTACGCCAATATATCTGACTGGGATTTTAAACTGATCAGAGATACCGATCACCACTCCACCCTTTGCAGTGCCATCAAGCTTAGTGATGGCAAGGGAAGTAACATCAGTAGCCTTAGTGAATTGTTTAGCCTGTTCGTAAGCATTCTGACCTGTAGAGCCGTCAAGCACAAGCATCACATCGTGTGGCGCGTCAGGAATGATTTTCTTCATCACCTGCTTGATCTTTGTAAGCTCATTCATCAAGTTTATCTTATTATGAAGGCGACCTGCAGTGTCGATTATCACCACGTCAGCGTCCTGAGCCTTAGCAGAAGAGATTGTATCGTAAGCCACAGCGGCAGGGTCCGAGCCCATATTCTGGCGAATGACAGGACATCCTACACGTTCGCCCCACACAGCAAGCTGCTCGATAGCGGCAGCACGGAATGTGTCGGCAGCGCCAAGCACCACCTTCTTTCCTGCCTTCTTATACTGATAAGCAAGTTTGCCGATAGTTGTAGTTTTACCTGCACCATTCACGCCGACGACCATAATCACATACGGATGTTTGCCTTCAGGCACGTCGAAATCACCCTTCAAATCGGTATTGTTCTCCTCAAGCAACGACGCTATCTCATCACGAAGGATTTCATTCAGTTCATCTGTAGAGACATATTTATCCCTTGCGACACGAGCCTCGATACGCTCGATGATACGCAAAGTGGTGTCCACACCGACATCAGAAGTGACAAGCACCTCTTCAAGGTTGTCGAGCACCTCCTCGTCTACCTTGCTTTTACCAGCAATAGCACGTGAGATTTTTGAGAAAACGCTGGTTTTTGTCTTTTCCAGACCTTTATCCAACGCCTCCTTTTTCTCTTTTCCAAATAAACTGCTAAAGAAACCCATAATAATAAGATAAGAATACGTTACAAAATTAGTGCAAAAAAGCAAAAAAGCAATACATTCCTTTTGAATATTACAAAATATTAGTATTTTTGCATCCGTTTTCCTACGCGGTTCAGTAAGACATTTCAAAAAGAGATGCACCGCCGGATCTAATTTTATATTTATATAATATGTACGCAATAGTTGAGATTGCAGGACAGCAATTCAAGGTTGAGAAAGACCAGACATTGTTCGTTCACCACTTGGACGCTGAGCAGGGCGCTAAGATTGAGTTTGACAAGGTGTTGTTGATCGACAACAACGGAAGTGTAACTGTAGGAGCTCCTACAATTTCTGGTGCTAAGGTAGTAGCAGAGGTTGTTTCTCCACTAGTAAAGGGTGAGAAGGTTCTTGTATTCCACAAGAAGAGACGCAAAGGTTACCGCAAGTTGAACGGTCACCGTCAGCAGTTCACTCAGGTTAAGGTTAACGATGTTGTTGCATAATTAAGGAAAGGGTAAAGAAATGGCACACAAAAAAGGTGTAGGTAGTTCTAAGAACGGACGTGAATCAGCAAGTAAGAGACTTGGTGTAAAGCTTTTCGGTGGTCAGTTTGCAAAGGCAGGCAACATCATCGTACGTCAGAGAGGTACAGTTCATCACCCAGGTGATAACGTAGGTATGGGTAGCGACCATACATTGTTCGCTTTGGTTGACGGAATCGTTGTATTCCGCAAGAAGAAAGACAACAGATCTTTCGTTTCTATTGAGGCTAAAGCAGCAGTAGCTGAATAACGAATTGTTTGTTCATAGCTTATAAATTTTGGGGCATCTCACAAATTTATTTTGTGAGGTGTCTTTTTTTATTGTTTAGTTAAAAATTAAGAATTAAGGATTAAGAATTCCACGCTCAAATTAGGACAACGACAGTCAAAATTATATATTTGTATACAATCAAAACATGACAAATATATGATCAGCATTAAAAAGAATTTTTCTCTTAAAACCTATAATACTTTCGGACTTGACCAATGTTGCTGTGAGTTCATCGAATACGACGATGTGGCTGAACTTCAATCATTTATCAAAGACGGAAATATTACCGGCAAACGGTTGTTCCAGCTTGGCAGCGGCAGCAACATCCTCCTTTGCAATGATTTCGACGGCACAATGATGCACTCGCAGATCAAAGGTATCGAGATTGTGTATGAGGATGCAGATTTCGTCGACGTGAAGGTAGGAGCCGGTGAGATCATGGACGACTTCATCGCTTGGGCAGTGGAGAATGGCTATTGTGGTGCGGAAAACCTCTCTATCATCCCTGGCACTGTGGGTGCATCAGCCGTGCAGAACGTGGGAGCTTACGGTGTGGAGGCAAAAGACATCATCAAAGAGGTGGAATTGATAAAGATTGAAGACGCGAGCATCCACGTCGCTCCGAATAAGGAACTTCATTTCGGATACCGTCAGAGCCGATTCAAAGAGGATTGGAAAGACAAGTTTATCGTCACTCACGTCACATACAGATTAAAGAAGCAACCAGACTTCAAACTTTCTTACGGTGGTCTTTCTAAAGAACTGGAAGGCAAAGAGATCAATTTGAATTCCATCCGTGAAACTATCATCAGCATAAGAAACAACAAGTTACCAGAGGTCGGCAAAGTGGGAAGTGCAGGCAGTTTCTTCAAGAATCCCATCGTCGACAGATCAATTTACGACGAGATATGCCGACGCGAGAAAGCCCTTGACGAATCCGTGATCGTCCCTAAATACGACATTTCCGAGACAGAGGTGAAGATTCCTGCAGGATGGATGATTGAACGCTGCGGATGGAAAGGGCAAAGCCACAACGGAGCTGGTGTTTGGCACAAACAGGCACTTATCCTCGTCAACAATGGAAATGCGAAAAGCAGGGACATCATTGAATTAGCAAACACAATCCAAGTCGACGTATGGAGCAGATTCGGAATTAAGATTGAACCGGAAGTGATATATATCAACAATTTGTAAATCAATATTTTGCATATGAGCAAACTCAAATCTTTATTTTCTAAAGTCCCTGTTTTTTTGAATAGTATAAAGCTCTACCCTGTGGAGCTTTGTATGACTTTGTTTTTATTCATCTCTGTTGTAATCATCTTTGAGGCAAAATCCATTGCAGACGACGAATCAAAAATTTCACCGTACGCCAACTTTTTTTATTCAATATGGACACTTGCTGTTTTGCCGTTTATCACAACAATAATCATTCGTTGCGACTGGAAAAACCGGACTAAAAGCGACATCGCAAAATATGCGTATTGGGCAAGCGGTCTGCTCCTTCTTCTCCCTGGATTTATTTTTCCCAAATACAAAATGAGCGAAGAAATAATATTTGGGACATACCTTCTTGCTTTTGGGCTTCTAATTTCAAGTGGTTTTTACTGGGACAACCGTAAATACGCTTACAATGGAAGCCAGATATTTCACCAACTGTGTTCATCCATAATCATAAGCGGAATATTGGTTCTTGCCTACTATGCTATGGCAGGCACGATAACCTATCTTTTCCTTTCCTCACAATCCGTAGAAGAGTATTTTATCGTCCGCTGTCTGTTGTTATACGGAGGTTTGTTTATAGTTATCATATTCTTTCCTCTATTGTTGACACACAAGCTGTCTGTCGTCAGAGAGCAGAAGGAAGAAACGATTTCCAAAGTGCTCGATTTCTGTGCCAATTACATTCTTATCCCATTCCTCATAATCTACACAGTCATTCTTTACGCATACGCATGTGAGATATTGATTTTATGGAATCTGCCCAAAGGAATGGTAGGATGGATGGTGATGGGATATATTTTCCTGGCATTTATCGGACATGCACTACAGAGAATCATCAGTAACAAAAGGTTTGAGCCATTTTTCCGTTATCTTCCATACATTTCCATCGTTCCACTGGCACTGTTCTGGGTAGGATTATGCCGACGATTGTCCGACTACGGTTTGACGGAAAGCCGAATCTACATCTTGACATTCGGCGTCTCGGCAACTCTTTTCATGATCTTTCTTCTATTCAAAAAGACAAACCATTATCTGCTAATGGCAGGTATAGTCGGAGCAATCATCGTATTTTTAGCATACATTCCTTGGACAAACGCCACACGTTTGGCTGCATTCAGCCAATTGTCTACAGTCAACAAATATGTCAAGAAATACGACCTGTTAAAAGACGACCAGCGTCATTTCAAAGATTTCAGTGATTGGTGTGCGGATGCCACAGCAGATACCTCAGAAGTGTTACGATTCATATCCGCTTATGAATATCTAGGCAAAGGTTACGTAGAAAAGAAAGTGGAAAATGATATCCAATACGACTCTATATATTCAATCTACGGAAGCATTCCAAATGAAATCAAGGAAAAATATAGCAAAGACAGATTAGGTAATTATAGCTATAAAACCGCTAATGAGAAGAGATGGATACACCACAAGAAGAAGTCATACCCTATTGACATCAAAGGTTATCCGTTCTTATGTAAAATAGAACACTATTATAAAGCTGAGGAATTCATAAACATATATGAAGGAGACAGAATGATTTTTTCTATAAACTGGGAGCAACATATCCGCAATAATCTTACGACGCTTCTTCAAGACTCTATACCATTGGAGAAAGAAGATCAGTTTTTCACATTCAGAAACGACTCCATATTAATTGTTTTTGACGAATTTCATTTCACAAAAGAAGACGACAAGCTCTACAGTTTTACCTTTGAAGACATGTTGATTTTCTCAAAGTATCCATTGGAAAATGTATCAATAAAATCAGACAATGAATAAGAACTCGCTTAAATTAACGTGAGTTCGATGAAATAAAAAAAGAGAAAATGATAGTTGGAGTGCCATAAAGAGGATTGTTAAGGACGGAACGTCCTAACTCCACCCCACGTGCGAGCCGTAGGCGAGCACACAGAATTAAATAAAAACTAAGAGACTAAAAGTTCATAGAGAAAGTCTTCTTTTATAAGAAAAGCGATTGTAATCAACCATTATACGAAATCATATCAATTTTTGACCGCTCGTCCTTTCGGATTCGCGGAGAGAGGGGAAGTTAGGGCAAATATCTATTAACATGGGCCCTTAACAATCCTCAAATCCATAATCCAATTCCTAAATTAAAATTAACTAGATTCTAAAACAAAATCGGCAGAGGAATCTTCCCCTGCCGATTTTCGTTATCGTTTTATAAACGTTTTTGTTTATCGTCTATCGTATCATTTCCTCACCAACAATGTGTAATTCTTGCCTTTTGAATTTCTCAAAATATAGAATCCGCTCTTCAAAATGTTTTTATAAGAATTCTGTGAGACGGTGATCTTCTTGACAAATCTGCCGGCTATATCATAAACAGAATAGTTTCCGTCAGGAATCAATCCGTTCTCAGCGGAAATAGACTCAACACCAGTCGGGTTGACACATCTGAATGTGAAGCAGTCGATATCCACCCAGTCTCCTGTGATTTCGACTTTCAGCACATGAGTTCCCTTAGTCAACTTGTTCAACTTAGTCTCAACAACCTTGAATGTCTCCCAGTCTCCTGTGTTTGGCACTTTCACAAATCCTCCAGGAGTACCGTCGTCGCCAGGGACAATAAAGCTATTATCCAAATAGAATGTGAATGCCGCACCATTTGCTCCGGATGCCACTTTCGACTCTACGATATACTCGTCTTCATACTGAATATCAACCGTATACTCAAGCCACTCGCCAGTCTGAGTGTATCCGACAGCAGTAGCGCTCATATCCACTCCCTCATTACGCGTTGTTCCATTACGATTCTCCTCATCATTATCGTGGTATGCGTTACCCTCACCACCATTGTCGAACTCCTCTGCTTCAATCTTTCCAGGAATCTTAAAAGGAACACCGTTGAACGGAGTCTGCGGCATGAAGATAGTCACCTCCTTCTTGGAAGTTGTATACTCCTTGTTGTTATTGTCGTAAGCCACAGCCCAAATAGTGTGTGTACCCTCCGACACATTATCCCATACGTACCTCGTCTCGCCGCTCACAAGTTTCTGTCCATCAGCATAGATTTCTATCGACTTGGTATTCTCGATCTCATTGTTGACAATAATTTCAACCTCTCCCGGCTCCGACTCCTTATTGATAAAAGTTTCTATTTTGATGCCAGCCTGAGGTGTAGAGCTACCGTTCTTTTCCAAGATCTCAAGCATCTTCTCTGCGTATCTCTTACCCAAAAGTTTGTAGCCAGCCACAGTGAAATGATATTCGTCACCGGCAGCCTCACAACCTTCAGCGGAGATAACATACGAATTTGGAATCACACTCGGCACTTTTCTAATGACATTATTATGACCACTACATGGACCAGTGTAACGGACCTCACCAACAAGCAGAGGAATGTCAGCTCCATTAAGACCAAGATCATCCAACATATTCTGATAAACCTCCTTCAAATTGTTAGGCCAGTTTTGGTCTCCTGTATTTGTCTCACCCTGATGCACCAAAATACCCTTGATGACACCAACCTTCTGAGCCTCCTTAGCGACCTCAATAATACGTCCATAAGGATTGCTTCCATAAGATTTAGCATAATCCTGTAGCCAACTTGCAGCAGAGCTCAAATAACTCTGATATTTAGTTTTACGGAAGGCATCAATACTAGCTCCACCAATAGCGACGTCGACAACACCGACTTTTATGCTTGGATCAAGTTTTTCCACCAAAGTACGTCCGAAATAGTCTACAGGTCCGAAGCCACTATTATTCCAGTGGAAACAACGAGCCAATGGCGGAACAGCAGTATACTCACCGCATTTTTTTTTGCCACACTGAGAACAGTTGTCAGCAGTGTAGAACATTCTGAATCTCTCGTCGACTCCCTGTTTCTCACTGTCAGGCACAGTGGCATTACCCTCCATGTTCGACTGTCCCCAACATATATAGATATGATAATTAGGATCTGGTTCGGCAATAGCCAAAGAAGAAGCCCCTACCAAGCACAGAGAAAGAGCCATGCGTAAATAATGAAGTAAAAATGTGTGTTTCATGTCGTAAAAAGTTTTCAAATTCATACAACAAATATAAAAAGTAAAATCAGCAATATATTTTAAAGAGCCAAGAAAATGACAAAAAGGGAAAAAATGGCACCAATAATGGGAATAATAGCATTGATAAAAGACGGTGGAAAGAGAAATTTTAGTACTTTTACAGAAACAAAAAACTCAACATGAAAAAATCAAATATTCTTTGATATAGAACTTGAGGATTGTTAAGGGCGGAACGCCCAAACCCTCTATACGTGCGAGCCGTAGGCGAGCACACAGAAATTAACAAAACCACAGAGACACAAAATTTACAGAGAAAGGCTATGCCTTTTATGAGAAAAAGAGACGAGAAATAAGACATAAACTAAAACAGAACCAATTAAATTCAAAAAGCTTCCCAACATGAAAAAATCAAATATTCTTTCATTCATAGGATTGACATTTTTTACAGTCTACGAAATATTAATATATATCATCAACCCGCCTTTCGACGTCGACTTTATGATCTTTTTGCTATGTATGGGATCTTTCTTTACTCTACCTATATTCCTTTTTGTGTGTTGCTGCTGTATCATATACTCAAGCATCTTTGCAATTATTGATAAAAAACGAGCAGATATAATATGCGGAATATGGGCACTTGTTCTGCTTCTGATTTGGATATTCAATACAAACGACGTGAATGCGAACATTCAAGAGGAATATTACGAGGATCACAAAAGTGAATTATGGGAATTTGCTTCTGAAATAGAACGCATATGCGACGGGAAAGTCTCACATCTTTGGATAAAAAAAGATGAAGACGAATCCAATCATACAGGAAACCTTACAGATGCCGACGTCGAACAAATCAAAGACATGATTAATTCTCATGGATTTATAGATGTATCTTACGGAGATAGTGTTTGTAATATAGGATACAAATATAAAGTCATGGCTCGTTACAGTTTCGTTTTAGGACTTCATGGCAAAAAGTTGGAAGATAATTATGAGACTATCATCTACAACGACACTGTAGCCTTCGAGCACGGTTGTGGAGCAGTCGGCCGCTGTAGCTATCCAGGTAAGGAAGAATATTTAAAAAGCAAAGGGAGAACGAGTGAATATTGAGTGGATATTCAAGTTTAAATTGCAAAATCCGATTCCGACACCTGCCGTGCAGGAATCGGCTATCCTTGATGAAAACAGGAGGGCGGCCACAAGGGATCGATCTTAGGAGGGCGACCACAAATCGATAAATGACAATCAGTCTTATTCGCTCCATCCACATACTCAAAATTCGTGTTTTCAATAAAACCATTCATAGTTGTTGTCATCATGATATTTAAGCATAGCATCATCAATACATTCTCCGTCACTTCGTTCCTTCAAAATTAAAATCATTAGACAATCTTCATCATCCTTAATAGACTCTATTTTTATAGGCAGTGAATCAGACAGGAAAAAACGATAAAATTTGAGTTTATCTGTATTATTTGTAGAATATCTTACATTAGGGTTTCCATTCGAAGTAGAAACGCTTTTAACAAACATTGTATCAGACATAACTTTCTCTTTTGTTTCATCTATACACTGATACACTATGCCATAAAGTTCACGTTCCTTGAATGGATTAAATAAAACATATTTCGGGAAGAATTCTTTACTGTTTAACCAGCCAAATGTTGAAAAAGACGAAACCATGACATATGAGAACAGCAATCTGTAAAGCACAAACACAACTACAAAAAAAGAAATTATCAGCAATGATTTTTTCATGTCACAACCTAAAAGAATTAGTCTTTTTTATTCCGACGGTGTAAAATTAATGATTTTAAAGAAATCACATCTCTTCCATTCGTTATTTTCTGCTCGTGCTTACGCACTCGCGGAAGGTGGTGGGGCAAGGACGTTCCGCCCTTTGCAATCCTCGTCACTCTCGCCTTCCATGAAAAAGATGATTCTCAGGTTGTAGTTTTTTGAATGAATGCTATACAATTCATCTCACGTTAAATTAAAATCAAACAGATTTTCATTTGAATTAGAACAATTCACAAAACAAAATCATATATTTGCAATTGAGTATATTTTATCAATAAAGCACAAATATAGATGGTTATGGATAATATGTTATCAGTTTTGGACAATTACACTCTCGACAACATTGATGACATTGCTATTACATTGGCTCAAGATTTCCGCAAACGTCGTATAGAAAAGAATATGACGCGAGAAGAAATAGCAAAGAAATCTGGTGTGGCAGTGAGCAACATTGTCAGATTTGAACAAAAAGGTCTCATTTCATTAAAAAACCTTATTGGCATCGCAATCGCAATGGAATACACGTCCGAAGTGAAAAACATATTTGCAGAGCCCAAATATTCAACCATAGAAGAATTAACCCAAATACGCAGAAACACAGGAAAAACAAGAGCCCATAAGCAATGAAAAAGATAGACAAGCTGACAGTCAAGTATCATGGAGACACAGTCGGAAATATCTCATTAACACCAGACAACAAACATTTGGCATTTGAGTACACCACTCAATGGATTGCCGAAGGGTTCAGCATTTCCCCACTGGAATTGCCATTGAAAAAAGGGATTTTTATAGCAAAATCCACCCCATTCTATGGTGACTTTGGAATTTTTGAAGACAGTTTGCCTGATGGATACGGCCGCTACCTTCTACATAAGGCATTACTTCGTGAAGGAATAGACGACAGAAACCTTACGGCTATCGACCGTCTAAGTATTGTAGGCAAAAATGGAATGGGAGCCTTGACTTATGAACCAGAGACCATCATAAAAAAAGAGTATGAAATGACCGACTTCGACCTTTTACAACAAAAAGCGTGGGAAGTACTTAAAGAGCGACAAGATACCGATGCCAGTCTTCTTTTATATAATAGTGGAAATAGTGGTGGATGTCGTCCGAAAGCAGTTTTTTCAGACAAAGAAGGTCATTGGCTTATCAAATTCCGTCACACATACGACCCAGACAATATGGGGCAACAAGAATATCATTACAACGAAATTGCACGCAAATGTGGAATTGATATTCCCGACTTCAAACTCACAAACAACAAATATTTCACAACAAAAAGATTCGACATCACCAATGACGGCGAACGTATCCATACTGCGACAGCTGGAGGGTTACTCTGTCTGTCACTATCCGAACCAGTTCTTGACTACAGCAACCTACTGGCATTGACTGGCTATCTCACACAAGATTCGAAATATGTAGAAGAGATGTACCGTCGAATGATATTCAATTATCTCACAGACAACAAAGATGATCACTGCAAAAACTTCAGTTTTATGGTTCGCAAGAATGAGAAAGGTCAGTTTTTATGGCATCTTGCTCCAGCATACGACCTGACTCGATGTACAGAAGGCTACAATGGACAACATGCGACATCTGTCAACTCAAAAAGTCAGCCAACCATTTCTGATTTCATTGCCGTCGGCACAAAAATCAAAATGAGCGAAAAACGTTGTAAAGAGATTTTTGATGAAGTCTATCAAAACTGTGACGACTTACTCTTGTATAAAATTTTATAGATTTTGCGCTCAGCAAACCACAAAAGACGAAAAATCATCACGTCACGAAGATTTCAACACAAAGCCACCAAAAACGCTAAAAGTTGAGAATTAGCTTTGTCAGGTCAAAAAAAAATGCCATATTTACAACCGTTTTCTGCGTAGTAGTGGACATTTTCCGTCTACGCCACATATAAGAAATTGAATTACAATAAAATAACAGAATGAAAGTAGATGTTTTACTCGGTTTGCAATGGGGCGACGAGGGTAAAGGAAAAGTAGTAGACGTATTGACGCCAAACTATGATGTCGTAACACGCTTTCAAGGAGGTCCAAATGCAGGACACACACTTGAGTTTGAAGGCCAGAAATACGTGCTTAGATCAGTGCCATCAGGAATTTTCCAGGGAGGCAAGGTCAATGTCATCGGTAATGGCGTAGTGCTTGACCCCGCATTGTTCAAGCAGGAAATCGAGCAACTTGAGGCATCTGGTCACAATTTGACAGAACGCCTATACATATCTAAGAAGGCTCACCTTATCCTTCCTACACACCGTCTTTTGGACAAGGCATACGAAATGGCCAAGGGTGCAGGAAAGATCGGAACTACAGGTAAGGGTATCGGTCCTACATACACAGACAAAATTTCACGTAACGGTTTGAGAGTAGGTGATTTGCTTCACAACTTCGACGAGAAGTACGCAAAAGCTATCGCCCGTCATAAAGAGATTCTTTCTCACTACGACTTTGATTACAAACAGGAATTCGAGACTATCGAAAAGGACTGGATGGAAGGTGTGAAGAAGTTGAGAGAGTTCATATTCATCGACAGCGAATATTTCTTGAACGACACTTTGGAGGAGGGCAAGTCTATCCTTGCAGAGGGTGCACAGGGAACAATGCTTGACGTTGATTTCGGTTCATATCCATTCGTCACATCATCAAACACTATCTGTGCTGGTGCATGTACAGGTCTTGGAATTGCGCCACGTAAGATCGGCGACGTGTATGGAATCTTCAAAGCATACTGCACACGTGTAGGTTCAGGTCCATTCCCAACAGAGTTGTTTGACGAGACTGGCAAGAAGATCCGTGATCTTGGTCACGAGTACGGAGCTGTCACAGGCCGTGAGAGAAGATGTGGTTGGATCGACCTTGTAGCGTTGAAATATGCGGTTATGATCAACGGTGTCACTAAGTTGATTATGATGAAGAGCGACGTGCTTGACGATTTCGACACAATCAAGGCTTGCGTTGCATACAATATCAACGGTGAGGAGACTGACGAATTCCCATTTGATATCAAGGAGACTAACTTCACTCCTGTCTACAAAGAGTTCAAGGGTTGGAAGAAGGATATGACAAAGACAAAGAAAGTGTCTGAGTTCCCTGAGGAATACAACGACTATCTTGACTTCTTGGAGGATTACCTAGAGGTGCCTATCAAGATTGTTTCTGTCGGTCCAGACCGTGAGCAGACAATCGTTCGCTACACAGCAGAAGATTAACAATCAAGATATTATCAACAAAAGGTCGGATTTCTCCGACCTTTTGTTGTTTTTAAAAAAGCTGAGAATTGTTAAGGGCCCATGTTTGATTAATATTGGCCCTAACCCACCCCCATGTGCGAGTTCGCAAGAACGAGCAAGTTGGAAAACTCTTTTTGTTAAATTTTCCATCACTTTTCTTAATCTCCTATGTGCTTTGAGACTCTGTGGTTTATTTCTTTTTGATCACCATATGCTCGCACCTCATCATTATCCTATTCCTCTTTTTTAGGAAAATCCTGTAAGAACCATTCCACACTTTTCCATTCACCATCATACTCAATTCTATATTCCATCTCACGAGGGTAACTCTCCTCCTGTATGATTGATTGTAAATATTGGTGAACAGGTTTGGGATCATTCACTTGCCAATACACATTCAATTCTCCATCACATGTTTCTCTTGCCACAAAAAGAGCGTTGGGATGATCCGGATTCCCCTTGATGGCTGAACCGAGTTTTTCGACGTAGTCAAGCACAAGATCTGATTCTTCATGTGTAGGCATTCCATTTTGTGCCAAGTCTTTGTAATAGATGGTGAGAGAACACGTCCATCCAAACACATCCCTATTCTTGAAGCTCTTTAATGCACTGTTTACAACAATTATCGAAGGTTTGCCATCAGACTCACATTCCACAATAGAATATTAATCATCCGGAATTACTACCTTAACTTCTTTCATTCCGTCTGGACACTTTTTCTTTTTCGCTTTTTTGCGATTCCATAGGAAAAAACAAAGGCAAAAAACGACGACAATAGTTATAACAAATCTCATATCTATACCTTATTATTTTGTGAGACGCAGAATTGGCAAATTCATCATTCAAATACAATGGAAAGCAAATATAATTCTAAAAAAATAAAAAAAACTGTATTCTATTTTCAACTGACATTTTCATCTTTTTTCGTCTGAAAGACGCTACCGAGCAAAGCGAGAGTAAACCGTGACGAAGTCTCGGGATGATGTGACGATGGTACAAAACTTTGTCTGAAAGGCAATACCATAAGTACCGCTTTCTCACTTCCGTTTCTCATAAAAAAAAAGAAGTCTTTCTCTGTGAACCTTTTGTCTCTGTGGTTTTTAAATTTAATGTGCTCGCCTACGGCTCGCAAGTGGGGAGTGGTTAGGGCCAATATCTATCAAACATGGGCCCTTAACAATCCTCACTTATGACACTCCGACTACCATTTTTTACTATAATATTTTTTATTTCGTTGAATTGACGTTAATCAAATTGAGCAGTTTGCCCCCCTATCTGATCAAAGTGAAATGACCTGTGTACACCTTGTCGAGATCATTGATATTGATCTCATACCAATAGTCTGTCGCCGGCATTTTAATTCCATTATAGACTCCATCCCAATCGGAATTGTCTCCGGCCCTGTACGCAGCAAGTTGTTTACCCCAACGATCATATATTATCACCTCTGCATCCGGATATCCTTCTGCCAAACCTTTAACCACAAACTTTTCATTTTGACCATCACCATTTGGGGTTATGAAGTATGGAATCTCAATGCCAGGCGTATTAACGACAAATGTCGTATCTGTCCGACATCCATAACTGTCTTCTACCATAAGTGTATGGGTAGCATAAGAAAGTCCTGTTCGTAGATTATTCTCAACTTCCGGATCATCTGTTTTTCCATCTATGACATACTTATATGGTCCAGTATAGTTTGTTTCATCTAGCTGGATTTCAACCGTCTTATATGTGATAGAATCTATCTGAGCCACAACTGGCAAATGAACAACCTCAACTGTTTTGGAATCTTCAGCCTCACATAATCCTCTTGTCACGTGAAGTGTGAATTTTGCCGACTCTGGCTCCGGAACAAACGATAAAACAGGATCTGCAAATGTGGTTTGCGTATTTTCATATACCCACTCATATTCATCAGCCTTATACGAAGATGCGTCGAGAGTAAGAAGATCATTTTCACATATTTGTGAAGGTGCGTCAATACTTCCTTCAAGCGGTTTGTGCACCTCAACAGGAATAAAGAATGGTATAGCAGCACAATACTGATTCTTTGCTATGACCTTGTATTGTTTAGTGATAGGAGACTCTCCTGATCCGTTGTACACTGGGGTGATTATTGCACCTGCCATATTTCCAAAAACTTCACCTTCAGGATTATCACTCCAATCAAGTTCCTCCACATATGCATTAGGTGTCACATCTATCTTAACCGACGCCACACCATCTCCACAAACAGGAGTCGTAGTAGATAGTGTCAAATCAACTCCTGCATAGACAACTAACTCATTTCCATCAGCAATTTGTTCATCAAACCTACATCCTTCAGAGATTAGAGAAAACGAGTAAACGCCTCCATCCGTCGTTTTCGTTGGATTTAGCTCCAACCTTTTTCCTGTCTGGTTTGGAATCACCTGCCCGTCATGTTGCCATTCTATAGTAGTGTTGGATGGACCTTTTAGGTCAACTATCTGAGCCCACCACTTCTCATTCTCACAAATTGCCAATGCTTCATTATTGGATTTAGCGCTAACACTTTTGTCGACAATCTTGAATGAGAATTTCGTAGGACACTCATTGATATATGAAACAGTATAATTTCCAGTGCCAAGATTCAATTCCGTCGCACCAGAAGCCTCATCAGAGAATGATCCTGTACCTGTTTCTGTTCCAGACAATGTATATGTGCCACCATTTTTATTGGCGACGTCGGACAATTCAACAGTCACCACACCTCCACATGAGTTGAACGACAAATTGTTTGCAGAGATCACATCAGATAATTGCTGAGTATTGTCAGGCTCAGAAAACTTGATTTTTCCATCAAGACGGCCATCTCCCACAACAATTTCCTTAACCTTCTTCACCGCATTAGCTCCGTAGCATGCCGCACTCGACACCTCCACCGTCACTTTCATCAAATCTCCTGCATTGTTAAGGCCGGCAGAGCCAGTGTTGTAAGTTTTTGTCTTTGCCTTTGTATTATTTGAACTGTTTGTCCAAGAGTAAACAAGATCACTCTCAGCAAGTCCGCCGCCCAATGTAAGGTCAAGATCCAAATCCACAGCGACATTCGGGCAAGTTTTATCCGAACCTACGATATCTGCTTTCAACTCATGGAACACAACATTAAGTTCTTCCTCTTCGGACGAGCAAGTTTGCTCATCTGCCTCACCCTTATTGATGACGTATGATCCAGTCACCAAATACTTACCAGCTTCAGTAACGTCGGCAGTTGTAGGAGTACCGTTTTCATAATAACGGACTTCACAATCCTCAATGCTTATGTTGTACATCTCTTTCAAATTCTGACTCTCTCCCAAACACTTAGGTGCAGTCTCAACCATAGCCAGTTTAGGATTTGTGTAGACAGTCACAGTCAGAGCGACGGGAGCACTCTCTGCCGCCGGATTGGATTTCAAACGCTGACGTACATAGTACGTGTATTTCTTCGTCCTCTCTGTAGGAGATGCCTTCTGAATTGTTGGAGACAACTCAATCTGGCTAAACTCTTGAGAATCATCTATTGTTCCGTCAGCTTTACTATTATACCAAACCAACTTAAAGTCGGAAGCGGAATTTCCACCAGCCACACCTTTGGTTGTTGCCACAAGTGTATCTTTCAACAATGGAGAATTCTCACACACTGAAAAATCCTTCACTGTCGGAGCTGGATATCCCGACACAATTATCGAAACCGGAACGAATTCACTTTCACAGCCAAGAGCATTAACTTGCTTAATTTTGTACTTTTTTGTCAGATTTCCATTCAAGCCAACAACTTCAGCCGACGTTGGTGTTGCGTCAGCCTCATCTATCGGACCTGTCTCATCATCATTATACCAAACAATCTGGCAAGACGGTTCTCCTACAATAGCGTTTGGAGTTTGATCAGTTGGCTTTAAAGCATTTCCTTTCTCCACCTCAGTCTTCAAATATGTGATCGGGCTTGCCAACGGTTCATCCACACTCTGCACTTCGACCACATATTCCGTCATATCTCCACGGCAACCTGTCTTCTCGTCGTTCAGAGCATACCAGAATGATTTTGGGGATTCGCCCTGTGTCACGGCTCCGACTACCGGTTCTGAAATGGATTTCGCTCTCATTGAATCAGCGCCGTCGTACCAATCAAGTTTGAAGCCATCTATTGTTTTTATTGGTTCCGACGCGAGTGTTCCTTCGCAGAATTCATCTGGATTGATCAATTTCTCCGTAGGATGATCGGCTGCGACGACGAGGATACTATCCCATCTCCAGCAGACTTTTCCATCTTCATTAGGAAATTCAATATCCTTCACCAACAGATAATACCAATCGGCGTCCTTCCACGTCACATTATAAAATGAGACTCGATTGTCAGCCGCAGAGCCAGAGCCAGCCACGCCAGATGCCTTCTTTGATCCCTTATGCCAAGATGCGACATACCTGCGAGGCTCATCATTTGGTCCGACACTGATTCCCATCGCACTTGGATTCGTTGGCATAAATGTCTCTGTCGTAAGATTCGCCACCTTGTCGGGACAAAGGACAACCTCCTTCTCCTGATTGTTGTTTGTTGTAATCACAGTCGACGGATCCGCTGAAATAATCGATGCCTTCTCTACAGGCTCACACAAGTCGCAATTCAATGCCGCCTCGACTGGAATTGTAGAGAATGAGACATTTCTACATGGACTCATCTCATCCAAGGATTCCCATAATGCACGCTGATCCTTTAGATAATTAAATTCTCCAATCACCACACGGAATCGTACTTTCTCTTTTCTCTCAACATTCTCAAAGGCAGGATGGTTGGCAGGATCAGGAATAGTATATTCATCATCTTCCTGAACGTCACCCAAGTCTTTCCAATCAGAAATTGGATCAAAAGATGAATCACTTGGATCTTTGGTAGTGTATTGGAAAAGATATCCTGGAATTGGTTTTTCAAAATAACCTTTAGCTTTAATCTGTGCTTTCAAGACGAGATCATCGCCCATACACAAATTCAACAAATCATTAGTTTTGCTGGACGCCACAACCTCCACCTTAGGAGGAGTGCAGACTCTGAAGGCAATATCATCCAACGCGATATCTCCACGTTGAGCCGCTTTATAATCATCTTCTTTGCTGATAATCTGAATTTTAACGGACTCTACACCTTCAGGCAGCTTAAAATCATACGTTTTTCTCGGCTCCACCCATCCTACTTTGTCCAACACATAAGTATCCTCAATAGGTGTACCATCAGCAAGAATCACTTCATTTGTCTTGGAATCCACAAGACGAACCTGTATGGTAGCATTTGTTTCGAATCCAGAAGTAGGCTTTTTATTGATCGCGCCGACGGCTGCAGAAAAAGAGATTGGTCGTTCCGGACACAAATCTGTAATCTCTTGTTCGTAAACCACCTTATCCATCCAATCGTCGCCCTTCATATCTATCTGCAAGAATGCACCTCCTTTTTCTCCAGTAGCATCAAACATAGTTGCAGGAGAATTATAGGCATTTTCAGTCGCGATAGCGTAAGCACCATTACGGAAATTTGTTCCCGAATATTTCAATTCTTTTGCAAAAGCAGCTCCTCTATTCAGCTGATCATCAATACTATATCCATGATTACCATTTCCGACCAATATTTCTTTTGCCTTTACTGTCTGTTCCTGTCCATTTTTATCTCTGTAATAATAGGTGCTTCCTGAGAATCTTCCGAAATCATCCAAATATATATCAGTCAAAGCCATAGGATTACCATTTCCATCATCGCAACACTCTCCTACCGACAAATTGTAGGTTGCCGTCGCAACACATCCATCAGGAATGAACACGGTGCAAGAGATAGTGTAATTACCAGGATTTGGTGGGAAGAAGATCATGGATTGATCTTCCGACGTTTCTCCTGTAGACGTTTCATTCCAAGAATAAGTTGTGCCATCAGGAAAGACGGAATTCAATTTCAACACAGCTGGCATTTGTGGACAAGGATTCCCAACAACTCTGATTACGGGTTCAAACTCACCCTCTATTCTTAAATTATCCAAAGACAATGGGCCGAAATCCGCATTCGTTCCCGCAAAATAAAAAGTCACATTACCGGTGTTGTCTGCCTTTGCAATCAAAGTCAACGTTTGAGACTCACCCCAGTCGAGCTTATTTGTCGTTTTTCTATTTGCCGCGCCACCAAAACCTCCAGGTTGCGATGTGCTTACACTCAACTGTGGAGCAGGAGCAGTGAACGGATCCAATTCTCCTTTTACATAACTTAGCCTTCTTCCAAGTTTGATTTCTGTCGCCAAATCATCGGGATCAGCAACTCCTTCATTCATATACTGCAACGCTTTCTCCAAGTTGTCAGGGGAAAGGAGATTGTACACGTCGACACTTAGAGAGACAGAAGAACCTGGGACTAATCCAGAGACAGAGTATGTCAATACGGAAACATTCTGACCATTTCCATAGATCACAAACTGGTTTGATCCGCTTCCTTCATTAAAATATGGGCTGATTGTGCGTGGATTAGCAACAATGCCAGCAAACCCCTTACTGGTATTATTGATGTTTTTTGTCAGATAATCGCTCCACTCAGCAGTCAGAGTTGCAGAGGAAGAGACGTTGCCCGATGCCATACCAAGAAGTGTGGCGGCATCGACATCAGAAGAATAATCGCATGATGTTCCGCACTTATTTTTAAGGAGTTGGTCCAAGTCATTACTAAACCAACCTTCTCCGTCATCAGACAACGACGGATTAAACAAAGCATTTGACGTCTCAAAATCAGTGCCACCTACAACACAACTGGACGCAAATGTCTCGGCCGCTTTAAATAATCCAACACTGCATATTAGAACGAGTACACCATTTCTCATAAGTTTTACATTCAATATGTTATAGAGTTTAATAAAGTACTTTATATAGAACTTGGCCCTAAATGAGGGTTGTTAATGACGCTCCTCCCTTACCCCGAAGGACAATCGTAAAAATATGGTCAAATACTATATAAACGCCTTTAATAATATATTAATCCAAATAAATATATTGAATGCGCCTTTTAGATTGATGCGTCTAAAATAGTACTTTTTTTTGTTTCATATTCATTTTTATCACTTTTTATTAGAAATTGGTGATTTTGAACACATAAAAATTCACTTTTTGTTTAAGAAACGTAATTTTTCCGCAAATTGGATTGTAAAATTTGACCGATCAGAAATCATGCCCGTTTGGAAATGGATTCTACAATAAAAAATGTATTTTTGCACATTGTAGAGACGCACGGACGTGCGTGTTACACAGACGTGCGTGTTACACGGACGTGCGTGTAATAAAAGCAATTAAAAATTAGGAGCAATAGATTCCTTTGATCATATGAGAACAATATTTCTATTCATATCTCTGGCAATTTCCGCATCCTTATCAGCAGAGATGATTTCTTCCACTCGTTTCGAATCTTCAGAAGCGGGCAAACCGTTTTTACTAGAAGCCTGGCAAAAAGAAAGATTCTCAACCGGCACATGGGATAACGGACTAAAAGACAGAACCATAATTGACACAACATATTCTGTATCCGGAAGAAAGTCCCTTCGTATAGAATATCCGAAAGGCGGAGTCGGACCATCAGAGACAGGAGCTCAGGTGGAGTTGAAATTTCCATCTCGTGATGTGGCATACATGTCGTACTGGATGCGATTCTCCGACAATTTCAGTTTTGGCACCTCAAGTGAAGGAGGCAAACTGCCGGGTTTATGCGGAGGCAACAACTGTTCTGGTGGAGACAATTGCGACGGAACAAACGGATTCTCAGCTCGTTTCATGTGGAGAGCCGGCGGACAGATAGTGCTTTATCTTTATCACATGGATAAACCCGAAAAATACGGTGAGGACCATCCGTTGAAATACGCCGACGGCAGCAATGTGATATTCGAGAGAGGATCATGGCACCACATTGAAGAGAGGGTGAAAATCAATTCCGCAGGAGATGTATACGACGGAGAAGTTCAGGCATGGGTCGACGGCAAAGAGGTGCTGTCGCTGAAGGGTCTCAGATTCACTAACAATGGGGACAAAGTTGACAAGCTTTACATCTCCACGTTCCATGGCGGAAATGACGAGACATGGGCTCCAACCGAGACCTGCCATATCTGGTTTGACGACATCAGAATCGGGACAAGCCGTGAGGACACCCGTCTGTACACATGCTCAGAGCCTTCACTTGGCAAAAACAGAGCGTTGTGTGCAGGATCACCTATCCTACTCTCCGCATCCAACAACGATTACGATTCCTACGCCTGGACAAATGGCAACACATTGATTTCCAAAGATAAGAGCATTTTCGTCGACAAAAGTGGAGCTTATACACTTGCTGTGGATAGCGGATGGTGTTCAAAGAAAAGCACCGTCTACATAAGCGAACAATTAGTTCCAAATCTTGGCGAGGACAGAACCATTTGCAAAACATCGTTCGAAACACTTGAAAGCGGAATCAACGCAGATGGCAACATCTTATTCCAATGGCATAAAGACGGAAGAGATTTACAAACGACCGAGCCATCCATTAAGGTAAAAGATGCAGGAATCTATACTGTCAAAGTTAAAGCAGTGGGATGTACGGAAGCGTCAGCAAGCGTAACGCTGGCATCCAAACTATTGAATATCAAAGATGTCACAGACGAAGCCGGCAAAACAGTAGAAATCAAACCGTCTACATCAAAAGATTATATTTGGAAAGACGAGAATGGCATTCCATTCAGTATTGCAAGCAGTTGCAAAGTGGAGATTCCAAACGGAGAAAGATACATCTACGTTTCTGATGCCGACGCATATTCAGGATATATAGGAAAGAAAAGCATAAACGTCAACGAATCATACACAGACAACAGATTCGACAGAAAGTTGAAATTCGAGACATTCAGAGATGTCACTATTGATTCACTGACCATCTATTGTGCTGACGCGCAAGACGTTATACTAAGAGTCATAACAGAGAGCGACGAGAAAGTGGTGTGGGAGCAGAAATATCCAGGTCTTGGCATCGGAGAGCACCGTCTACCTATAAATGCCACATTAATCAAAGGCAAATACATGATGGATGCGGAAGGCAGCACCGGCAGATTGCGTCATTCCAACCAGAACGACTCAGATATAAAGTTTCCATATACAGTCGACGGAATCATGTCCATCACAGGCTCAAACGTCGCATGGATTGATGCGTCGCCATATTATCTGTTCTTCTACAATTGGAAGATATCGGCAGGAAATGTATGTGCAAGCACCCCTGTGAAAATATCAAGCATTAAGGAAGCTAGCGGCATGAGCGAAATTCCAAATGATGTGTTTATCGTATATAAAAGAGGCAGCAAAGTCAACATCATAGCTAATGAAATAATAAAAGAGGTGAAAGTCACAAAGGCGAACGGGAAAGAAAAAATATTCAAAGCGAACGGCGTGGTCAACAACTGTTGGGAAATCTCCGTACATTCGAAAGAGCCTTTGATAATCAAAGTGCAAACCATCGACGGAAAAATCATGACACAGAAATTTGTGTATTGAATTTGGGGTCGTTGGAGCGATCCTGTGTGGTCGCCCAAAACAATCCGTCGTTTCGCTCTAAAAGATAGAGGTTAATTTTTAATTATCCCCGAAAAAAATGTAATTTTGCACACCGAAGAGAAGAAGGGTCTGTCGCTGGCGTACTTGATGCGTCAGAGGAAAGTCCGGGCAACACAGAGCGACCATGCTTCCTAACGGGAAGTCTTTCGAGAGAGAGAATGTACGGTAACAGAAATATACCGCTGCTTTCGGGCAGTAAGGGTGAAATGGCGGGGTAAGAGCCCACCGGTCGTGTGGCGACACGCGGCGTCAATATCGGTCATGGGTTGCAAGATCATGTATACCGACGCTTGAGGGCTGCTCGTCCGAGTCGGAGGGTAGATTGCTAGAGGTGTGTGGCGACGCACATCGTAGATAAATGGCAGACGCACGGCTTTTTAGTAATAATTGGCCGTGGCACATAACCCGGCTTATACTTCCTCTCTTCTTTTTTTCTAAACCACTAACACTTAACGGTCAACAGTTTTGGAAGCAAGAGCGAAAGATATAATAGACAAATTGAAGAAAGGATTCTTTTCTTTCTTTAAAGATCCACAAGAGTACATCTATGAAGCGATCAACAATCTTCGTAAAGGCGGAGAGATAAAAGGAATCGGATGGATATTTGAATTAGTGGCGACGGTGCTGCTATGCTTCATAGGCTTCAAGCAAAAGTCTATCGGCCAGAAATCGAAAGTTCTGACCTATCACACCGTGTTTTCCCTGATACCGGTATTCGCCTTCATAATCGCGATTGCCAAAGGTTTTGGAGGATACGATGAAAAGATCATTGATCTGATAAACGAATATGTAGGAGAGAACTCCGACAAAGTCATGCAGCTCTACTACACTGCGCAAAAACAGCTTGAATACTCACAAGGTGGAGTCATCTTGGGTGTCGGTATCATCTTCCTTATGTGGTCGGTCTATAGCATCTTCTCCGAAGTGGAGTCTTTCTTCAACGACATTTGGAGAATTACTACCTCAAGAAGTTTTATAAGACGAGTGTCAAACTATATCGCGTCGCTATTCATCATAACAATTCTTATGATCTGCAGTGTCGGTTTTAGAGTCTACACCAACGAAATAGGAGGAGCGATAGGCACCATAGTCAAATGGGGAACCCCTTGGATCGCAACATTTCTGATGTTTTTCTTTCTCTACACCGCGATTCCAAACACAAGGGTCAAGGCGAGCAAAGCCATCATATCTGCATTCATCGCAAGTTTAGCGTTCATTGTGCTTTATTTTGTCTTCACGACGATCATGTTCAAAGCAGCCAGCTACAACCAAGTGTACGGTAGTATCGCGATAATCGTGTTGGGATTGATGTTTATGAACTATTTCTGGGTGATCACGTTAAGTGGAGCGGAACTTTGTTTTTCCATGCAGAGCGACGGGAACCTGAATTTCATCTCTACCGGCGACAAAAAGAAATCCGACTATGAAAACGACTTCTACAGATTGAGGATAGCCTCATACATATACAGACGTTTCAGCGAGGCTAAAGACGGCAACATCAGTTTTTCCGACGTAAAGACATTGAGTGAAGAGTGCTCTCTATCATCCCACCAAGTGATGGATTATCTTGAAAAACTGCGTGTAGCAGGCATCGTAAGCCAAGTGCAAATCGAAACAAGAGAGGACTGTTTCCAGCCTGCAATGCCAGTGGAGCAGATGACAATGAGATTGTTTTTCAACAAAATACATACAGCCGACTTCAATAAAGAAGATGAGACTCAAACACAAAGTGAAATAAGCAAACATTTCTGCAATCACATCTCCAACATTGAGAATGCCACAAGCGAAATGCTGATCAAGGATTTATAAATTTAACTGTTTATTCCTGATTTAGAGAATTTTTAAGGGCAGAACGCCCTGACCTCTCCCACCACATCTGCGAGTTCGCAAGAACGAGCAATTATATTTTGACTTCGATTATTTTAACAATTTGATTATTTGACAATTAAAATCATTTTATAGGATTTGGGAATAAAAACATGTGACGACGGCACAAAATAATTTATTCCTCCCTATGGAAAAACGTGATGCCATCGACATATTATTTACCTAATATATAATCACCACATGATATTCACAGAAAATACACCTTTAGGTGTTTTATATCGGTAGATATAATAAAAAATATGGAACGGATATTCCCAGTTAGTGGATATATATAATATTAATTCGTCTCCAAGTGACGTTATATTATTTGTGCTCGCCTTCGGCTCGCACTAGGAAGGAGAGGTTAGGGCGTTCCGCCCTTAACAATCCTCATAATTCACCACACAATATCATATATACATAAAAAAAGGACGCCACAATGTGACGTCCTATAATATTCTTAAAAAATCTATTTTTAGAACACCTGAATCTCAACTCGTCTGTTCTTCTCTGGCACTTCGCTGATCGGCTTAGAAGATCCCATTCCCTGATAAGACAATCTGCTACCTTCTATACCCTGCTTCTCAATATAGTCTGTCACAGCCTTTGCACGTTCCTTAGAAAGAGGAATATTGATCTCATCTGTTCCGTCCGTACTTGAATGACCGATCACCTTTATTTTCTTATCCGGATTATCCTTCAAAAACTTCACGATTCCATCAAGAGCGTTCTTTGAGCCTTCGCTCAACTCTGCGCTTCCTGTCTCAAAATTGATATTGTCGAAACTTGAAGAAACTCCCTTCTCCATATTATCCTCAATTGCCTTCGCAATATCATCAACCGTCTCAGCTGTCACGATTACATCTTTTTGGATAGTGTCTCTTGCCGCAGCCAAGCTGTCTGCCAAAGCTTTTGCACGGAATACAGAATCCTGATACAAACTGTCTCTTACAAATGTCTCTCTGTCCTCATATCCACAAGAGAAATCTTTATCGTCGTTGCAAGCCTTCATCATAAAGAATCCGAAAAGCATAAGCATCAAGATGACAGGAATCCATTTACAGTTGCAAGATGCATTTGAATCATCATCCGAAACTTCATCAACCTCTTTCTTAGTATTAGGTAGCGACGCTGCTGCAGCCAAGAACGGATCAGCATCCTCATTTTCACGTGGGCTATCTATTTTGCTTCCTAGAGCACGCGTCTCTGATGGAGCCTCTGCTTTTTCTTCATGAGCGACAGGAGCATTTCCGGCAGCCAGAGCTTTGAAATTTTCCTGTGCAGCCTCAACATCATAGTCGTTCAAACCTTCAAGCCAGAAACTTCCTCTTTCGCCCGGACGTGCAGTTTTGCTAAACTCAGCCACCTCAATGCCAAACTGTTTAGCGTGTTCCACCACCTTGTTGTAGTCAGCTTTTGTCCAAGCCTCAATCATCGCTAGCTCAGTGCCGTCAGCCAAGAAGATAGTCTCGTCGTCACGCTCAAAATATCTTTTTTCATAATTTTTCACACTATCCTTGTTCTTGACATCAAGAAACAAAGACTCTCCAGCCGCAGAGCTAAGAGTTTCTGGAAATGCCTTGTCCAAATCCTCTTTTGTAGATTCCGGATGAAGTAGCAAGTATGCTTCAACAATGCCCAACACAGTACGGCTCTGGGCTTTGCCGTGAACTTTTATTTTGCTGTCCATAATATCTTTTGTGATCTTTTGATTTATTCGTAATTACAAAAATATAAAAAGAATTGATAACTTTGCAGAAATTTACAAATTTGTAGCAAACTATGGCTGTTAAAGCAGAAGAGGAAATCGAATCAGAGCAGATTGAAGTTTACGGAGCAAGAGTCCACAATCTTAAAAATATCGACGTGTCTATTCCACGCAACAAACTGACGGTGATCACCGGACTTAGTGGCAGTGGAAAATCGTCTCTCGCATTCGACACAATCTTCGCAGAAGGTCAACGCAGATATATCGAGACCTTTTCTGCATACGCACGTAATTTCCTCGGCAATGTGGAACGTCCTGACGTGGACAAAATCACAGGGTTAAGCCCTGTAATCTCCATTGAGCAGAAGACAACGAACAAGAATCCCCGTTCCACCGTCGGCACAACGACTGAAATATACGATTTTCTCCGTCTACTTTTCGCCAGAGCCGGAGAAGCCTTCTCATATGAGACGGGAGAGAAAATGGTGAAATACAGTGAAGAGCAAATCCTCAACCTTATAGAGACCGACTACGCTGATGAAGGAATCATCATCCTGGCCCCTGTCGTGAAAGCCAGAAAAGGTCATTATAAAGAGTTGTTCGAGCAGATCCGCAAAAAGGGATTCCATAATGTCCGTGTAGACGGTGAGATTCGCCAGATTGTGCTTGGAATGAAAGTGGACCGATATAAAAACCACAACATCGAGATTGAGGTGGACAAACTCATGGTGCATGCCAAAGACGCTCACCGAATCCGTGAATCTGTACGTCTGGCAATGAAATTAGGAGATGGAGAGGTGATGATTGTGCGACGCGGAGAAAATGAAGCCCGTCATTTCAGCCGTCATCTGATGTGTCCAACTTCAGGAATATCGTATGCCGAACCTGCTCCACATAATTTTTCATTCAACTCCCCTCACGGAGCCTGCCCATGCTGTAAAGGACTGGGAACGGTGACAACAGTGGATGTAGACAAAATCATTCCAGACAAAAGCATCAGCATCTATTCCGGCGGAATCGTGCCGCTTGGCAAATATAAAAAGAATGTGTTTTTCTCTCAGCTTGAAGTGATTGCGGAGAAATACGGATTCACTTTGAAAGACCCTATCAGAGACATACCCGAAGAGGCTCTGGACATCATCCTTAATGGAACAGACGAACTGATCCAGGTGAAGAATGACGCGACAGGAGTTGTCAGCCGTCCACTTGGATTCGAAGGTGTGATGCAATATGTGGAGATGCAGCAGGAAGACGAAGCGTCTGCCACAGCACAGAAATGGGCATCGCAGTTTAGCAAGACCACAGTCTGTCCGGAATGCCAAGGACAGAGATTGAAGAAAGAGGCATTACATTTCCGTATCAACGGAGTGAACATCGCACAACTTTCCGAAATGGATTTGGCACAACTGATGGAATGGTGCAAAACAGCGGAATCCGGAATGAACGACAAACAGAAAGCCATCGCAAGCGAGATTCTGAAAGAGATCGTCACCCGAATACAATTTTTACTCGACGTAGGTTTGGAATATTTGAGTCTGAACCGCGCCAGTGTCACATTGTCGGGAGGAGAAAGCCAACGAATCCGTCTGGCCACACAGATCGGATCTCAACTCGTCAACGTGCTATACATTCTTGATGAGCCTAGTATTGGTCTGCACCAAAGAGACAACATCCGTCTGATCAACTCATTGAAGAGTCTTCGTGATGTCGGCAACACAGTGATCGTTGTCGAACACGACAAAGATATGATGCTCAACGCCGACTACATTGTGGATATCGGCCCAAAAGCAGGACGACTCGGTGGAGAGGTGGTCTTCTCAGGCACTCCGAAAGAGATGCTGAAGAAAGGCACAACGACAGCCCAATATCTGTCTGGCGACAGGAATATTCTTCCGAATGAGACATTGCGCGAGGGTAATGGCAAGGCAATCACGCTGTATGGGGCAAGAGGAAACAATCTGAAAGGTGCGACGGTAACATTTCCACTTGGCATGTTGATTGTGGTGACGGGAGTGTCAGGAAGCGGAAAAAGTACGCTTATCAACGACACATTGCAGCCAATCCTCAGCCAGAAATTCTACAGATCGCTGCAGGATCCTCTTCCTTACGACGCAATAGACGGAATCGAGAACATAGACAAGGTCATCAACGTCGACCAGACACCTATCGGACGCACACCACGTTCGAATCCAGCCACTTACACTGGAATATTCTCCGATATCCGAGCTTTATTCGTAAACGCTCCAGAATCCAAGATAAGAGGTTATAAACCGGGAAGATTCTCATTCAATGTAAAAGGAGGAAGATGCGAGGCATGTATGGGCAACGGATTCAAGACCATCGAGATGAATTTCTTGCCAGACGTGTTGACACCATGTGAAGAGTGCCACGGAAAACGATACAACCGAGAGACACTGGAAGTGCGATTCAAAGGCAAAAACATTGCTGACGTGCTCGACATGACAATAAACATGGCAGTTGAATTCTTTGAGAACGTTCCTACCATATATCAGAAAGTCAAAGTGTTGCAGGAAATCGGTTTGGGCTACATCAAACTAGGACAGCCATCCACTACCCTATCCGGAGGTGAGAGCCAACGAATCAAACTGGCTACCGAGCTGCTAAAAAAAGACACCGGCCACACAATGTATATATTGGATGAGCCGACTACCGGACTTCACTTCGAAGACATCAAAGTTTTACTTGGAGTGTTGCAGCGTCTAGTAGACAAAGGCAACACAGTGATTGTGATCGAACACAACCTGGATGTGATCAAAGTGGCGGATTATATAGTAGACATGGGTCCAGGAGGAGGACGCAACGGAGGCAAAGTCGTTTGTTGCGGACGACCAAATGAAGTGGCAGCATGCGAAGAAAGCTATACCGGCAAATTTTTGAAAGAGGAATTTGAGTGGATCAAAAAACATACTAAATAGCACTAGAATTAATAAAAACCACAATTACAAACACATGCAGATCGACATATCCATAATCATTGCCGTCTACAACAACACATCATGGTTGAAGATGATTTTCAACATGTTGCAGCAACAAACATATAAGGCGTTTGAAGTCGTCATCGCTGATGACGGATCTTCACAAGAGAGCGTTCATGCTATAGAACAGATGATAAAGGAAGTATCTTTTCCAGTGCAACACGTATGGCATGAAGATAACGGATGGCAGAAAGACATCATATTAAATAAGGCCGTTGTAGCAAGCAAAGGAGAGTATTTAGTATTTCTAGATGGAGATTGCATTCCAGATAATAATTTTGTGAAAGACCATTATAATCTGCGTCAACACGGTATGGTAATAGGAGGACGGAGGATGCAACTTCCACAAAAATTATCAGATATGTTGACCCCAGAACTTGTAGCCAATGGATTTCTAAAACGAAAAACATTATATTTACTTTTCTGCAAAGAGAGACACTCTGAAAACGTTTTACGAGTTCCATTGAGGATTCGCAATATTTTAGGCATCTGCAAACCTAAAAAAGGAGGTCTGTTAGGATGTAACTTTGGAATCTACAAGAGTGACCTTCTGAAAGTGAATGGCTTTGACGAACGATTCCTAGCCCCAGCCACAGGAGAAGACACCGATTTAGAAGCACGTTTGGCACGTGTAGGAATTCCTGTATATAGACACTCATTCATATGCCGAGTATACCACAGGAAGCACAAACGAGTGGAGAGGGACCCAGATCCAAACATTCCAATCTTCGAAGAAAACAACAGACTGCAAATAGGCTATACACCTCATGGAATAAAAAAACAGGACAAATAACGTTGTCACAAAAATAACAGCCATCTCATTTTAACATTTTTAAAAATTGAACGTTCATTCAATTTTTTCTCTGTATTGAACGTTCATTCAAAAAAAAGTGTTATTTTTGCATCGTTTTATTATCATATCTTACAGATCATGAGGGATAACATGAAAGATATAATAGTGCAAAAGGCATTTGAGCAGTACCTTATCGACGGATACGAGAAGGTCACTGTTTCGACGCTACAAAAGTCACTTGACATCGGTCGAGCGACGATGTACTACTATTTCAAAAGCAAAGAGGATCTGTTTGAAGCCGTAATGAGGAAATACTTTTTGGATTTCATCAACGGAGGGCTGAACAAAGTAACAGATTCGACTACAATTCTAGGACTTATCGACATCTACGTCGACTGCTTTAAGGTGATTGCGAGAAGCATGGCCGACCTTAAAAATCCGAACATCACATTTTCCAACTACACCGGAATTTTGTTCTACGCATTCTCACATGACGAATATCTTGCGACAGCGATAAGCGACGTGAAGAAAAAGATACATTCGGTATGGGTTGCGGCAATACAGAAAAGCATAGAGAACGGAGAGATCAGGTCGGACATTGATGTTGACACAATCGCATACACATTCGAAAGTGTGAAGGGCAATTTTGGAGAGACCAAAGCAGACGAAACGACAATCAAACATGAGCTGGAATTGTTCAAAAAGTCACACTTAGAGTTATATAAGTTGCTAAAAAAGTAAAAAACATAAATTTTTGACGAACGGTTGTTCGTAAACACAAAAAAAAATGATAGTTTTGCGTTGTTTTAGGTATTGTATGTTGTGGCATACGAATATTGGGACATTGCAGAAAAGATAAAGTTTTTAAGATTATGGATAGAAGGGTTGTCATTACGGGAATGGGAATATACTCATGTTTGGGTAAAACCCTCGATGAGGTTCGCGATTCTCTATACACTGGCAAAAGCGGTATCATTTTTGACCAGGAGAGAAAAGACATGGGATTTCGTTCAGCTTTGACATCAAAGCTTGAGATTCCTGATTTGAAGAAAGAGCTTTCTCGCCAACAGCGTCAGTTCATGCCAGAGCAGGCAAAATATGCCTACTGCGCGACAGTTGATGCATTGCGTCAGGCTGGTCTTGACCAGGATTTTCTCGACAAGAACGACGTCGGCCTAATCTATGGTAATGACAGTTCTGCAGTTCCAGTCGTAGAGTCGGTGGAGAAGATCAAAGCTAAAAAAGACACTACTCTATGTGGTAGTGGAGCGATTTTCCAGTCGATGAACTCTACTGTGACGATGAATCTTGGTTGCATTTTCAAATTAAAAGGAATCAACCTTACTATATCAGCCGCATGTGCAAGCTCATCACACTCAATCGGACTAGGAGCCCTATTGATCAAAAACGGACTTCAGGACATTGTCGTTTGTGGTGGAGCGCAGGAGATAAACCCATACGCTGTAGGAAGCTTCGATGGTATCAGTGCTTTCTCGACACGTGAGTCTGAGCCAACTAAAGCATCTCGTCCATTCGACAGAGATCGTGACGGATTGGTACCAGGCGGTGGAGCAGCGACAGTGATCATCGAATCGCTTGAGAGTGCAAAACGCAGAGGAGCGACAATTCTTGGTGAAATCCTAGGCTGGGGATTCTCTTCTAACGGCGACCACATCTCTTCTCCAAATGTCGAGGGGCCATCAAAATCGTTGGAGATGGCAATCAGAGAGAGCAAGGTGGACCTTAAGAAAGTGGCTTACTTAAACGCTCATGCGACAAGTACACATATCGGAGATGCTCGTGAGGCAACAGCTATCGCAAACGTGCTTGGAGAGTACAAGCCATACGTAGCGTCGACAAAGGGATTCACAGGACATGAGATGTGGATGGCGGGAGCTTCTGAAATCATCTACTCTATGATCATGATGAAGAACGGCTTTATCGCAGAGAATTTGAATTTTGAGAATCCAGACGAGGACACTTGCAGACTAAACATTCCTGCAAGCAGAATCGACACAGGTTTCGACACATTCATCTCCAACTCATTCGGTTTCGGCGGCACAAACTCAACGCTAGTCGTAACTGATTACAAAGAATAAACAAAAGGAAAAACTAAACAATTAAACAATAAAAAAATGGCAAATCAAGAACTAATCGAAAAGATTAACACAGTGTTGTCTGAGGAGTTTGAAGTGGATATCGAAAACATCACTCCAGATGCTAACATCAAATCTACACTTGAGCTTGATTCACTTGCAATTGTAGACCTAGTAGGTTTGGTAGAGAACGAGTTTGGTGTTAAGATTCCAAGTGCAGAGGTTGGTACAATCCTTACATTCCAGAGTCTTTATGATTATATCGCTGAGCACCAGGCATAAGCTAAATTACTAAAGATGAAACAACCTTTGTACGAAGGAGAAAGTATCAAAAAGCTCATACCGCAGCGTATGCCGATCATGATGGTCGACACGTTCTATGATGCTACTCCGGAAGAAGGGCATACAGGATTGACTGTTGCCGAAGATAACTTTTTCTGTCGCGAAGGACACTTTATTGAGCCGGGTTTGATTGAGCACATTGCTCAATCAGCCTCGGCTTTTGCTGGTTATAACGCCATCGCAGAAGGAAAAGAGACTCCGATCGGATTCATTGGAGAAGTAAAAAATTTCAAGGTGAATTTTCTGCCTAAGGCAGGAGACAGAATCCTTACAGATATAAAGATCCAAAGTGTAGTGATGAACATCACACTACTTACAGCAGAAGCCAAAGTAGATGGAAATGTCGCAGCAAGCTGCACAATGAAGATCTTCATCAAAGAGTAACCCAAAAACGTCTACAAGTTTGCTATGGCAACGACTGAAATCAAATCCAAAGAATTAAAAGACTTTGTAAAAATCAAAGTCCGCTTTTCAGAAGTGGATTCGATACGCGTCGTTTGGCACGGCAGCTACGTTGCCTATCTCGAAGACGGAAGAGAAGCGTTCGGCAGACGATACGAACTCGGATATAACGACATGTTCAAAGCCGGTCTGACCGCCCCTATTGTCGACGTGAGCATTCAATACAAATCACCAGCCACAGTAGACGACATATTGGTGTTGGAGACAAAATATGTGCCATCCAGAGGTGCAAAACTTGTGTTCGACTACTCATTATACAAACTTGAGAACAAAGATCTTTCGGACGAAGAAGCATTCTCACCGAAAGAGGACACACATAAACTTATTCTTACTGCCCGCACGACGCAGTTGTGGATGTCCGGCAGTGAGTTGGAAATATCAACACCAAAATTTTTCCAAGACTGGAAAGACAAATACGGTTTTGGTGTAAAAAAATAAATTGCAATGTTGCTTAACAGTTATTTTGAAATCACAAACAAAGCTGCTACAGACGACGGTTTTCGTTATTCGGTAAGACTCAATCCGAACCACGAGGTATACAAAGGACACTTCCCCGGAATGCCAGTTTGCCCAGGAGTCTGCAGCACCCAAATGATACGCGAGTGTATTCAAGAAGCCACTGGTGTAAAGTTACTCATTTCAGAACTGAAACAAGTGAAATTTTCTTCGTTGATCACTCCGAATGAAAATCCGAATCTGGATATCGTATTCTCTCTGTCGGATGAAGGAGACTCATACAAAACAAAATGCACAATTGAAAGTGGAGACACCACGTTCCTAACATTAAAGGGAGAACTTAAAAAAATGCAATAAGAGAAAGAGATAGAAATGGCACGCATAGCACTAGCGATATATCATTTTTTAGAGCGAAACAGACTGTTAATGTATGTTTTGCTCTTTGTTAGTTTTGCTTTCTTCGTCTACGAAGGGACAAAAATGACTTACGAAGAGGACATCACACGTCTTCTTCCACAACCCAAAAACGAACACGGAGAAAATGTCGTTTTCTCAAATCTAAAGGTTAAGGATAAGATTTATTTGGTGTTCAAACCAAATTCTGATTCCATAGACCACGAAACATTGGCAGCACGCTGTGACGAATACATGGATTCTCTTATTGTTCGTGACAGTGCGAACAAATATATAGCCGACATTCTTTACAAGATAGACAACAACATGATGATGGGAGCAATGGACTACCTGTCGAAAAGTTTGCCAACATATCTTGAAGATGACGATTACAAAGCAATCGATTCTTTGCTTACTCCAGATGCGGTGAAAGCGTCGATGGAACGCAACGCAGCAATGGTATATTCTCCGATGATGGGATTGTCTGAGCTTGTATCCCGAGACCCGCTTGGAATGAAGGATGTATTGCTTGGCAAGGTAGACAAGATGAAGGAAGGTCTTGGAGGCAGTTACGCCATGATCAACCAACATTTTTTCACTCCAGACTCAGCTCTTTGCATCGCATTCATGTCGCCAGGATTCGCGTCTACTGATTCTAAAAAATCTGCGAAACTGGTCACTGAGATGGAAGATGTCATCAAAGATTTCGTAGAATTGCATCCCGACGTCGACATCTACTATCATGGAGCTCCTGTGCAAAGCGTATACAATTCACGTCAGACAAAGAAGGATTTGGCATACACGTTGTCGATATCTATGGTATTCATCTGTATCGTCATCTGTTTCTGTTTCAAAAACTGGGACACACTGCCGATGCTGCTTCTCCCAGTCGTCTACGGAGCATTCTTCGCGCTTGCAACTCTCCACATATATCAAGGATCCATGTCGTTGCTAGCTTTGGGAATCGGTGGTGTAGTGCTTGGAGTGGCATTGAGCTACTGTCTGCACGTGCTGGTCCACTACAAATATGTGTCTGATCCGGAGACGGTGATCAAAGACCAGACTACTCCCGTCATACTCGGCTGTCTGACAACAATCGGAGCGTTCATGAGCCTTATGTTCACAGAGGCTTCTTTGCTTCGTGATTTCGGAAAGTTCGCATCTTTGGCTTTGGTCGGAACGACATTCTTCTCACTTGTGTTCCTACCACATTTCTTCAATGTAAACAGAAATAAAAAGAATGAGAAAGCATTCAAGAAATTGGAGGCATTCAATTCATATCCTTTTGAAAAGAAGACGTGGCTGATCATATCTATTTTGGTAATCAGCATCATCTGTCTGTTCACAAAAAGTTTAGTACAGTTCGACACTGACCTAAAAAACATCGGATACAACGAACCTCGAGTTTTGGAAAGTCAGGAACTTCTTGCAGACCATTCCACAAAGGAATACCGCACAATATACTATGCGACAATAGATGAAGACCTCGACTCGGCATTGACTTTCAACAAGACTCTGTACGCAGAGTTGGAAAATCAAAAGACCAACAAGAAAGTTTCAAGCTACGGTAACACAGCATCTTTGTTCATTACAACAAAAGAACAAAGATCAAGAATAGAGAAGTGGAACAATTTCTGGTACGGAAAAGAGAAACGAGCTGAGAAACTAAACACATTGATGGCGGCTGAGTGTCCGAAATATGGATTCTCAATGGATTTCTTCCAGCCATTCTGGGGAATGCTCAACGCCAACTATGAGCCTACATCTCTATTTGAATCAGACGCATTTCCAAGCAGCCTGAAATCAAACATGATCGAATACACAGACGGCAAGTATATCTTGTTCACCCCTGTACAAATAAAGCCATCCGACAAGAGAGAGGTGACCGACCGTATTGTCGACACGGAAGTTTCAGGAGCAAGACGTTTTGTCATCATCGACCCATTCTACTACACAGAAGAGTTGGTAGAGATAATGAACAACGACTTCAACGTAGCTTTGTTCATCTCAAGTATATTCGTTTTCTTGGTTCTTCTGATCTCATTCCGCAGCACAACACTCGCATTGATAGGCTTCGTCCCAATGTCGTTGAGCTGGTACATCGTGCTTGGAGTCATGGGTATTTTGGGAATCAAGTTCAACTTGGTGAACATCGTCATCAGCACATTCATCTATGGTATCGGAGTGGACTACTCTATCTTCATCATGGATGGATTATTGTCTAACTTCCGAACTAAGAAACAATTGCTTGTTTTCCACAAAACAGCCATTCTGTTCTCAGCGTTTGTGCTCATAGTCGGAATTTCATCTCTGTTGTTCGCCACTCACCCGGCAATGAAGAGCATCGGATTCTCAACATTGGTAGGAATGTCGGCGACGGTGATCATCGCATATTCGTTGCAGCCATTCTTGTTCTACTGGTTTATCAAGAGACGCACTCGCAAAGGGCTTGCTCCTATCACTTTCTACAACCTTATGCATCCAAAATCATTCTTCCGTCCTAACGGAATGAATGACGCTCAGAAGTTGAGAAACAACTATGAGTACAAAGGTCTTGAAGTGGAGCAAGGATTGAAAAAGGAGCTTGCGGCGACGACACACTACAAACTGTTCCTACGCGATGTGTTTGCAGCTCAAAATTTGCTCAACTATGGTTGTGGCGCCGCATACCTGTCGTACTGGTTTACACTTAAAAACGAGACAGTTAAAGTGTTCTCATTCGACGACGACAAAGATGATTTGCTTACAATAGCGTCATTCTGCTATTTGCGTAACTCAAGAATGACATTCTCCGCTGAAATCGACGACTTGGCCACTGTGCCTAGAAATGTGGAAAACGATTCATTCAAGACAGACTCGACAGAGAACAGTTTCTCAATTGTTGTCATCAACCGTTCTTTGCCAAACACAGACGCCGACATGCTGGAGATTGCAAGCAGTGCTAAAATAGTGTATGTCAGAAAGAGTGTGTTGGACATATTTGAATCTTCTGTCACAAAACTTGGTTTCAACAAGACTGCAGAAGACGATGTTTTTGTTCGTTACACAAAAGAGTAACCCAAAAAAGACAAGACAATGAAATATGATGTTGTGATAATTGGAGCTGGGTTGGGTGGACTTGAATGCGGATACATCTGCGCGAAGCACGGGAAAAGTGTCTGCGTGCTTGAACAAGGCATCACACTTGGCGGATCATTGCAGGTGTTCAAACGCAAAGGCCACACATTCGACACTGGCTATCACTACATCGGAGCATACGACAAAGGACAATCGTTGCACCGTCTTTTCGATTATTTCAACCTCACTCATCTTCCATTTCAAAAAATGGATTCCAATTATTTCGATGAGGTTGTCTACAAAGGCAAATCCTACCGTTTCGCAAACGGGTATGATAATTTTGTTGACGCATTGGCTGAAGAATTTCCAAGCCAGCGTCAGAATCTGAAAAAATACGTTGACTTTCTATCAAAGGTCGGCGACAATATCTTCAACCAGTTTTCTCCCAAAGATCTTGATTCTTTCTACACCGCTTCTCTATTCGGGCAGTCGGCATACGATTTTCTGAAGGAGACATTCACAAATGAAGATCTGATAAATGTAGTTTCCGGCACAAGTCTAAAACTAGAATTGAAGAAGGAGACGTTGCCCCTTTACACTTTCGCACAGATCAACGACAGTTTCATACGTAGTGCCTACCGATTGAAAGGTGGTGGCGGACAAATTGCGGAATCTCTTGCCGCAGACATTGAAAAGATGGGTGGAATCGTGAAGAAGAACTCAAAAGTGGATGAGTTGGTGGAAGTCGACGGAAGGATCGCATACGCTCGTCTTGCCAATGGAGAGGAGATCCAAGGAGAGACATTCATCTCTAGTGCTCACCCGTCTGCCACTTTGGAATTGGTGAAAGAAAGCACAAAAATCCGCAAGATCTATCGCAACAGAATCACACGTTTGCAAAACACAACGGGAATGTTCACCGCCAACATCAAGTTGAAAAAAGATACTCTTCCATATTTGAACCGCAACCAATATTTCTACGACACAGATGATGTTTGGAATGTTTGCGACGGAGACGATTCTCATATCAAGGGTGCATTGATTAGCTATCAAGTGCCTGAAGACGGTGGTGATTATGCGGAAAATGTCGACATCATAGTACCTATGTCTTGGGCTGCGGTGGAACAATGGGATGGCACTAAAGTGATGCAAAGAGGTGAGGAATACGAGGTGATGAAACAGAAGAAAGCGGGAGAATGCGTGGATTTTGTTTCAAAATATGTGCCGCAGCTGAGAAATGCAGTAGACACAATCTATACAAGCACACCTCTTACATATAAAGATTACGTTTCGACTGTAGAAGGCTCGGCATACGGTATCCGCAAAGATTACAACAATGTCATGCAGACGTTGTTGACTCCACGCACTCCTATCGAGAACCTGTTATTGACAGGACAGAGTCTGAATCTCCACGGTATTCTTGGTGTGTCCATGACATCTTTGTTTACCACAGCTGAGATTGTAGGCATGGATACTGTTAAAGAGGATCTAAAGCTATAAGCATTGTTAAGGGCGGAATCCATCGCATCCACCTATCACACTAAAATGAGGATTGTTAAGGGCCCATGTTTGATTGATATTGGCCCTAACCCCTTCCTTAGTGCGAGCCGTAGGCGAGCACATAAATTTAATAAAACCACAGAGAGAAAAAGATCACAGAGAAAGACTTCGTCTTTTTATGAGAAAAGGAGGTTGGATTTCGATCAGAAAATGGAAAATGATTCACAGATTACAATTCATCGAACTCACGTTAAATTATTTGATTTTCAATAGAGTATAAAACGCAAACAGATTAGACTTCTCTAAGTTTTAATCAAATCATTCTTAAAAGCACTACATTATGAAAGCACTATTTATCGGTGGCACAGGCACCATCAGTATGGCGATCACACGTTCGCTAGCCACAAATCCAGATTGGGAACTTTATCTGTTAAACCGAGGCACTCGTTCAGCGGAGCTTCCTTCAAATGTCAAGGTCATAAATGTAGCCGACGTGAATGATGAAGCAGCTGTTGCTAAAGCTATCGGAGGAATGACATTCGACACAGTATGTGATTTTATCTGTTTCCATAAAGAGCAGGTGGAACGAGACATCCGTCTGTTCAAAGGCAAGACACGCCAATTTATGGTGATCAGTTCAGCCTCAGCATATCAGAAACCATTGTCGTCACATATAGTGAATGAGGCGACCCCACTCGCCAACCCATATTGGCAATATTCACGTGAGAAAATAGAGATTGAGGAGAGATTGATGCAGGAATACCGTTCCAACGGTTTCCCTATCACAATCATACGACCAAGCCACACATACGACGAACGCAGTATTCCGCTTGGTGTACATGGTAAGAATGGAAGTTATCAAGTGATAAAACGAATGCTAGAAGGCAAACAAGTGATAGTGCACGGCGACGGCACATCACTTTGGACGATGACACACAACTCCGATTTTGCAAAAGGATTCATCGGTTTGATGGGCAATATTCATGCGATTGGAGAATCATTCCAGATCACATCAGACGAAGTGTTGACATGGAATCAGGTCTACCAGAGCATAGCAGACGCATTAGGAGTGGAATTCAAGCCATGCTACGTCGCATCATCATTCCTTGCATCAGTAAGCGATTACGACTTCACAGGTTCTCTTATTGGAGACAAAGCCAATTCCGTTGTGTTTGATTGTTCCAAACTGAAAAGAGCAGTGCCAAGCTATTGTGCGACGACACGATTCGATCAAGGAGTGCGCAGGACCATTGCGAATGTGTTAGCGACCCCAAGTTTGCAACGTCTTGATCCAGAATTTGACGCATGGTGCGACAAAATAGTGGAAGCGATGGAGATGGCAAAAAAGATGGTGATTGGATAAAAATAACTTGAACTATAAAACCATAGATTATGTATAATAAGAAATTTGTCTGGTTTATGGCCTCCATAGCAGCGACGGGAGGTCTGTTGTTTGGCTTCGACACAGGAGTGATCAGCGGAGCCATTCCGTTTATGCAGAAAGATTTGGATATCAGCGACAGCGGAATTGAGGACATCACAACATTTGCGTTAATCGGAGCGATGATTGGGGCGTTAGTCAGCGGATATCTGAGTGACAGATTCGGAAGAAAACGAATCATTTTGGCAGCGGCGGTAATATTCCTTTTGGGAGCAATTGGATGCGGCAGTGCTGACGGAGTGACAGGACTGATGGCAGCACGCATTTTCTTGGGCATTGGTATTGGAGTGGCATCATTCTCCACCCCACTCTATTTAGCAGAGATTTCACCAGCGAGCATACGAGGAACACTGGTGTCTATGTTCCAGTTGCTCATCACGGTGGGTTTGCTAGGAGCATTTCTCAGCGACAGTGCCATTGCGGATGATGCGAACAACAGTTGTTGGAGAAACATGTTCTATGTAGGTGTAATTCCAGCCATCATACTCCTTGTCGGCATGTTCTTCCTGCCAGAGAGTCCACGTTGGCTGTTAAGCAAAGGACACGAGGCAGAGGCGATAAAGATTTTGGAAAAAATTGAAGACCCTTCGATCATAGCCGAAGAAGTCAACAAAATGAAATCAGACATTGCACAGACAAAAGAAGAATTGAGCATTACCGAAACATTCAAACAGAAGTGGATGTTTTATCCATTAATGTTGGCAGTACTAATCATGTTCTTCCAGCAAGCAGTAGGAATCAACACCGTCATCTATTATGGTCCAAGCATTTTCCAGAAAGCAGGATTTGAAAGTGGAGAAGCGGCACTAATGGCACAGGTCAGTGTCGGAGTGGTGAATGTGATCTTCACAATAGCCAGTCTGTTTCTAATCGACAGAATCGGCAGAAGAAAGCTATTCTTTCTAGGTATGACAGGAATGGTCGTGACATTGCTGATGATTTCATACGGATTCATAAGTTTATCTGACGACGGTTCTAACGGGCGCTACTTGGTAGTCGCAAGTATGCTTCTATACATTGTCTTCTTTGCAATCAGTATGGGTCCATTAGGATGGTTGATTATCACAGAAGTTTTTCCAGTCAAGGTAAGAGGAGTCGGCAGCTCCATTGGATCATTGGCAAATTGGGGATTCAACTCACTTATCGTATGGACATTCTATAAATCAATCAAAGGATTCACAAACTTTTTCGGAGGCGACGAGTCGTATGGAACAGCAGGTGTATTCTGTATGTTTGCTGCCATTGCACTTATCGGAATTATTTGGGGATATTTCTTTCTTCCTGAGACAAAAGGTAAAAAGTTGGAGGATATTGAGAGTCATTGGAAAAAAGGAGGCTCTCCAAGAACATTATAACAGAAACGCCAATAAGATAAAAAAAGCAAAGACGGGGTCATGCTTCGTCTTTGCTTTTTTATTGTCATTCAAGGTAGAGCTAGAAAATATTCAAACTCAAATCTATCACCTATTTCATAATCAAAAGACAATGTTTGATTAGGGAAATCAAAATCACATCCTTCTAACGCCATTCTTAATCGATTCTCGTCTCGGGAAAGAACAAGGCATGAATCTAAATAGGGATTCTCTTTTATGTCACCTTTTTTCAACAACTCCCATGGTCTGACCATTCGCTCTTTCATAAATCGACATAAAGTATCAACTTGAGATATAAGTATGTAATCATGAAATTTCGAAATTTCTGAGCTCATAACATCAAAAATTGCTGGGACATCAACATTTCCAACTAGCACAGTTTTCGGAGGAAAGACTACCACATTCAATATATGATTCTTAAAATCTTCTCCTTCATACGAGCTTACCCTGACATTAAATAAATATCCATCCTTATTCTTAAAAGAGCATGTGGAATCGCTAGTGATCGGGACATTCATATTTCCCGCAATCTTTTCTATTTCGTCCTTCATCAATTTATAATCATAAAATCCTTCATAATGATTATCCTCTTCCGTGTTCTTTTCAAAAACAGTCTCATTTAATGACGGTGAGTCTACCATCGTTGTAATTGCGACTATGGAATCATTGTGAGGCAAAGGGACCTCGATAATCTTAAAATTATCTCCTATCTTTGATTCATTACATGATCCTATTGATATCAAAAAGGAAAAAAGAAAGACAATGCTTGGAATATTAGATTTCATGATTTTTCATTCTTCATTCATTTAAGGTTTTCCGTCCTTTCTATGACATACAGTGGCCTTCTCTTAACCTCCTTATAGATCTTTCCCACATATTCTCCCACAACGCCTATCGCCAACAGGACGGCACCGCCTATCAACCAAAGGCTGACCAACAATGATGTCCAACCTGGAATAGTGTGACCTATATAGTGTGAATACAAACCATATCCGATCGCCAAAATTGCTATAAAAATAAAGAAAATGCCGAAAGAAAAAATCAAACGGAGTGGCTTGACACTGAATGATGTTATTCCGTCGACTGCAAAATTCATCATCTTCGCCAACGGATACTTACTTTCACCAGCAAATCGCTCACTACGGTCGTAGTAGACATCTGCTGTCTTGAATCCAAGAGTGCGAACCATTCCACGCAAAAATAGATTTCGTTCAGGCATTGCCACCAACGCCTTCAATGCCGCACTACCCATCAATCGAAAATCCGCATGGTTATACTTGACATCTGTCCCCATCACAGACATAAGCTTATAAAAAGCCAAAGCTGTGTTTCGCTTAAACCAAGTGTCTGTCGTACGTTCACGTCTCACACCATACACCACCTCAACACCTTCATTATATTTGTCGACCATCTCAAAGATGGCATTTGTATCGTCCTGCAAATCTGCATCAATGCTGACAGCCATGTCACAACATTCAGAAACAAGAGTCAAACCTGCAAACAAAGCATTCTGATGACCGGCATTGTGTGCCAGTTTGATGCCAGACACATGAGAATCATCCTTTGACAACTCGTCTATTATCTGCCATGTCTTGTCTCGGCTTCCGTCGTCCACATACACAACTCCACCGGAAACAATATTCCCCGACTGCTCCATGCTTGTGATAACTTCCAGCAATCGTTTGTTTGTCTCATGCAAAACTTCCTCCTCATTGTAGCAAGGAACGACTATTTTCAAAACTCCCTTTCTCATCTTTTTTATTTTACTAATGTCGTTTTCTTATGCGAAACCAAATATTCGTATGCAGCGAAACGACGTCGCAATAAAGTATCTAAAATCAGGCAAGAATCACCAGATGCCAACTCTTTATAATTCTCTCGAATATTGTATATTTTCCTAAAATTCGAACGAGGATCTATCAAACATAGATAGGAGGAATCTCTTGCACAAAGCATTCCATCCGTTGAATATACAACTGAAGAGGTCGGATTGTCCAACACGTTTCGTCCAAATCCTAGATTATCATATTCAATGCCAAGCAACGACATCAATATCGATGGTATATCTGTCTGACAACAGAACGTATTAATCGTACGTTTGCCAATCTTTGGGGAATGGATAATCAATGGCACATGGTTGAAACTCTCGGCAACCTCACATTCTGGTCTGCCAATGATTTTTCCGTGATCGGCGACGAAGACAAAAACGGTGTTTTCATAAAGTCCACATCTCTTCATGCCCTCAAAAAACGTCTTCAAACAGTAGTCCGCATACAAGACAATCGCATACTCGGCATCCCAGCCATGAGCATCAAACCAATCCGGCACAACGTATGGCGGATGGTTGGAAATTGTGAGCAACACACTAAAAAATGGCTGTTGCATCGTCTTCAGCTCATTCAAAGCGTAATCGAACAGGAATCCGTCACTGACTCCAAAACTGTTGACTATAGAATCTCCAGGATAATCCTCCTGCGAACGGATATGCTTGAATCCATTGGTGCGCAAAAAAGCGTTCATATTGTCGTACTGGCTTTCATGCGTCATATAAAATGATGTCGAATAGCCTTTCTCAGCGAAGACGTTGGGCATTCCATAATATGTAGGGATATCCGTGCCCTTCATCGCATTTCTCGATAAGACGGTAGGGAATCCATACAAAGTGGAATAGATGCCTTGATTTGTATGGTTGCCAACACTATAGAAATTATCAAACGAAAGACTTTCATTCCACAAACTATCCAAAAAAGGAGTCATTGTCACATCACATCCGAAATATTGCATCAGTTTGGCACTCATACTCTCCATCAAGATAATCACAACATTTGGTTTTTCCCCTTCTGCAAAAATAGCCGACGAATCTCGTTTGCAGTGACGTTGCAGGGATAGCGAGTCTGCCACAAATATATCTTGTGATCCCTTTTGCATATCACATCTGATTTCTCGCACCGCCGTCTCTCCATCCATAAGGTTCAGTCCACGGTTTTCTCGTCGATTGTTGTCAATATAGGTGTTGAGCAGATTGAATGCCGCATTCACACCAAGTCTGTTCAAAAAATAATCGTCACAATAATACGCCGCCGACACTTTTATAGGATTATACCCCATTCTGCCACGGATTCCAAACATACACAATCCGATCACCACAAGAGATGCGGCAAAGATTTTCAATCTGTCGACGTAATTGACCACCGTCTTCTCCGACAATAATCCTTCCAAAGTCTTTTCCGACTGTCTCCAAATGAAAATGGAGAAAAGAGCGATGAGTGATAATCCACTAATTATCAGCACCCAATACGACGGCTCTTCAAGAATCATCGTCACAGCCGTGCCAGCCTCCTCCGTCCACTCAAAAATAGATGAATTGATGACATTTGAAAAATACTTGAAATACTGAAGATTAGCAGCTTGAAGCGCTATTTCCACAGACAACACAGCTATGACAACCGCCACAACTGTACGCCAAACATACTTGTTGAAAAAAGGAATTATCGAACTGATAAACAATAATAGCACGTATGGCAGAATCATCACATAGCACACTGCCACATTGTCGAGCCAAAGTCCACGCACAAAAGCCGGCCAAACAGGATTGGAGACAGTAGCGTCGACAAAATCATTCAGATAAAAATATTGCGCAAGTCGCAACACGGATAAAACCAATAATGCTGCGAGATGCGTAGTTATAACAAACCTGAAAGCCTTAAAAAAATTATTCATAGAGATGATACTTTTTTGACTTACGTCTCCACGACGATTCCGAATCTCTCCATATATCCTTCACATCGTCAAAACGATACCTTTCCGACATCTTCAGACGAATCATGTTTGTGCCACAAACATTGTCGAAACTCTTTTTCGTCTTTTCTGAACACATTCCAAATATATCTTTCGACGGATAAAGATTATGCAATGCCTCCAACACTCTGAACTGGACTTCCGTCAGCCTAGCTTTCTGCAAATCATCCACATAGACTTGCACTCCCTGAACAATTTTGCCAGAAAGAGCTGAGAATTGCGGTTTATATACAATAGGACGGAATGAGACACCATCCAACTTCATATTATTCAGCTCCATAGCCAACGAATCAGCATTCACCCAATCTGCAGCAAAAGCGTCGAAAGGGATTGTATATCCCACTCCTATCTGAAGAACTCCAAGTTCTCCCACAATACCACTCATCGGATAATAAGCTGCGCACTGCCAATAAGGAATCTGCGGAGATGTCATCACCCAACGCAATCCCGTCTGCGAATAATCCATGTCTCTTCTCCACCCTTTCATCGGCACAACAGTAAGATTGCATTTCTTTTTTGTCAGACCCTCTTCGTTGAGTAAATTGGCAAGTTCACCAGGAGTCAGGCCATAGACATATGGGATAGGATATTTGCTGATGAAGCTGAAATAACCCTCACTCACAAGTGGACCCTCCACCTTGTTTCCTCCAAGCGGATTAGGACGGTCGAGCACGACAACCTCCTTCCCATTTTCTCCTGCAGCCTCCATCAAAAGCCCCAATGAACTGATGAATGTGTATGAGCGACAGCCGACATCCTGAATATCGTAGACCACCACGTCTACATCCTTCAGCATATCAACAGTAGGCTTCTTCGTTTTGCCATAAAGGCTGTGGACCTTCAATCCCGTCTTCGAATCGACGGATCCACTGACAGTCCCTCCTGCGTAGACATTGCCACGCACCCCATGTTCGGGAGCAAACAGACAGACCAGATTGACACCGTCTGCTGAATTCAAGACGTCAATCGTGCTTTGCAAATTGGAATCCACACCTGTGGCATTGGTCAGCAGACCAACTCTTTTTCCCTTCAATATATCAAAATCACGCTGTTTGAGCACATCGATTCCAAGCGTCACCTGAGCCAACGCAGACAGGACGTAAAGAAAAGAGATGCAAAGCGACAAGATTATCCTCATGAACATACAATTATTTATTATCGAATACAAAATTACTCTTATTTTTTGGAAATTCATATTGGCATTTGAATTCATCTTAAGAAGCCGTTTAGATTTAATTAAAATATTTTGGGAATAGTGTTGGTTTGTTAAGGACGGAACGCCCTAACCCCTCCCCACGTGCTAGCCGAAGGCGAGCACATAAATTTAATAAACCACAGAGGCACAAGTTTTACAGAGAAAGGCTACTCCTTTTATGATAAAATAACATATAGCTCTATTTTACGACTGATTTTTCTGACTCTTTTCTACAAAAATCCGTAGACTTTCTCTGAGAACTTCCATTCTCTGTGGTTTTATAAAAGCTCGCCTTCGGCTCGCATTTAGAGTGGGGTTAGGGCGTTCCACCCTTAACAATCCTCATTCTAAGGAACTTTAAAGCATAGTAATAAAAATCCGCTACATTGTACCACATAATCCCATATTTTGTTTGAATCACAATGCCATTTATTTGTATGTTATTAGTATTTTTGCAAAGAACTTATATGATTTACAAAACATGAGAACTTATTTGAGCATTATTGCGTTCCTATTTTCTATTATTATGATACCTGCCCATGCCGCGAAGAAACACGAACTACGAGGAGCGTGGATTGCCACTGTCGCCAATATCGACTGGCCGTCAACAAAAGGCAATTACGAAAAGCAGAAAGACGAGATGATCGCGATGCTCGACTCGCTTCACAGCTGCAACATCAACACCATATTCCTTCAGGTGCGTCCATGCGCGGATGCACTCTACAAATCAGAGATGGAGCCATGGAGCGCTTATCTTTCCGGCAAACAAGGTTCAGAAGTGAACTATGACCCGTTAGCCTTTGCGATTGACGAATGTCACAAGAGATGTATGGAAGTGCATGCGTGGATAAACCCATACCGAGTGACAAACGGAGAGGGAGTGGATAAATTGAGTAAGAATCATCTCTATTTCCGTCGCCCCGAACTATTTCTGACCTATGGAGGAAAGGTATATTTCAATCCCGGTCTTGAGGAAGTACGTGATTATCTGACGAGTATTGTGATGGATATTGTCCTTCGTTATGATGTCGACGGAATTCACATGGACGACTATTTTTATCCATACAAAGTGGCAGGAGAGGAATTTCCAGATTTTGAGACATTCAAGAACCATCACCGAGACCAATACGACCGTCAGGCATGGCGACGCGATAATGTCAACCTTGTTGTGAAAATGATTCACGACGCCATCCACAGAGCAAAGCCTTGGGTATGGTTTGGAGTCAGTCCATTCGGTGTGTACCGCAACGAAAAAGACGACTGGAGAGCCACAAAAGCAGGAGCTTCATGCACCAACTATGATGAACTATGCGCAGACGTGCTGTTATGGCTGGAAAAGGGATGGATTGACTATGCCGCTCCACAACTATATTGGGAACTTGGACGTGATGGACTCGACTACGGAGTGTTGAGCAAATGGTGGGGAGACTGGTCGTACGGCAGAAACATGTTCGTCGGACTTTATGCAAGCGGTTTGGCAGTGAAGAAAGACAAAGCATGGAAAGAAGGCAACGAAGTGATCCGCCAGTTAAACACAAGCTACAACAACAATAAAATCAACGGATATATCTTCTACAGTGCAAAATATCTGCGTGACGATTACCGTGGATTGAAAACAGAGTTGAAAAAAGACCTGTTCAGATACCCAGCTCTTGTGCCAGTGGACCCAATGACAGAAAGTTCACCGTCATCCGCACCTAAAGGGCTTAAAATAGAGGGCGACATGATGCGATGGAAACCAGTTGTGAAGAAAGGCGGATACGACACAAGATATTATGCGATCTACTGTTTCAGTGAATTTGAAGATGTTGATTTGAACAAAGTGGAAAGAATAATAGCGTTCACACAAGCATCAGAAGTCGACGTGCAGGAATTCCGTCTTCCCAATGGAAACTATAAATTCGTAGTCACATCAATCAACAAATTCAGACACGAATCAAAAGCGTCAAAACCGGTTGAATTTGAAAAGAGATAATGTTGAGGTTAGGGATTGAAGGTTAGACGGCAGGAACCAAACCTCGTAGAGACGCACGGACGTGCGTGTCAACCGACACACCAATAACGGACGTGCGTCTCTACTGACATATAAATAACGGACACGTGTCAAGACATACAAACCAACGAACATGAAAAAATCAATTCTAATTATAGTATGTAGTTTCATCACGCTATGTGCCTTTGCCACAGAACAGACTAGCGGATACTACGACCGTATAAAAAAAGATGTTGAGCAGATAGCTACCGAATTAAGTTCCCAATACGATTCTATAATTGTATTTTCTAACGACAGTCGTCATCTGATAATTACCAATAAGAATATTTACGACGAAGGAAAATTGTTAGGACTTGAAATGTTCCAAGGAAGGACCGTAAACGACACATTAATATTTGAAAAATTCGATGAAACCGACAGCAACTTGCCTTGCACTTTTTCAAAAGAAGTATTCAAACTGAACACATCTATCAAATGCAATTTTGAAGAAGATAAAGAATATCTAGAAAAGGTCAACAAAACATTGAATGTATTATCCATTATTGAAAATGGGAATGTGAAATGCAAACATATATTAGAACAAAAATGCATAATTGATAATAAATACGACCTAAAAGACGATATAGTCGGCTATGCTATTTTATTGTTTCTCTATGCAGATGGCAAAGACAGAGAAAGAGTAATAATCAAGCCATAATTTCAAATAATTCGTTGTCACATCAATCAACGAATCAAAAGCGTCAAAACCGGTTGAATTTAAGCATAAATAGAAATAGCACAAACAATATTAAAACATTTTATATATTTTTTTTCATCTAAAAGTTTGTCATTATGTAATATTCCGTATATTTGCACTAACATTTCATGCAACAATGGATTGTATTGCATAATTATACAACAAAATTAAACCATAAACTAAAATAACAATGAAAACAATTAAAGGAGTATTGTTGTCAGTTTTTGCTTTTCTTTTTTGCATTAGTGTATACGCTCAAGATCAAGAAGTAGTAGAACCTGATTTCGTTGGAGAGTGCTTTTATTTAAAGGCAGACGGAACCAATGTTAAATTGGACAAGTCTAGAACAGTTTCAAGAACAAAAGCTAACGCTGGTATATTCATTGCAGGCGTGGGTAAAGTCAGAGATGAAATTCATCTAGAGACACCAGCAGCTAAAACAAGAATTTCAGGACGCAACATAAAGTTGATCGTAAAAGCGGTAGACAACTTGTCAGATCCAATGACAATAATAAGAATTTTCAAGTTCGAGACAAAGAAGAAATACCGTAAGGCTGTAATCTCTGAGGTTGGAACATTCTCAGGTGCAAAAGGGAACGACTTGGAATACGTAGATTTCGAGGCTAAGAAATACGGACAGAGTTCTTACTATTTGTCAATCACAAACACATTGGAACCAGGAGAGTACGGTATCATCGTAACTAACCCTAATAACAAAGATGAAAAACAGATTGTTGTTAGCTGTTTCGGCATTGACAAATAATCATTAATGTATCATAGATATAAACAGGTGGTAATCAGTTACCACCTGTTTTTTTATATTATAGACCTGAAATGAGGTCACTAAAAATGGACAAGATTAAACTTTAACAAGTTAGGTTCATTTGAACCGTTAAGATCTTTATAATTTTTATATAGTTTTGTCAAAGTGATCCTTGAGATGAGTTGTGTCAGTAAATGACATGTTGAGGATTTGCAGCACCCCCATAAGTGGTGCTATCAAATCGCATATCATGCTGCACAAGATCAACGAGGCTGTAGGGCACAAATAGCAGCATAATCTATTGACACATGTAGTTCATTGGGGTTGCAAATACACAAATAAAGTCCATTGGTTCTAGGATCCTGTGTGACTACATATTTTATTATTTCAAACGGATTAACGTTATTTATATGAATCAATAGTACCTAAAAAGAAAAGCATAATCAGATAAAAAGAAAGTATTGAAACAAAAAAATCCGAACATTTTCATGTCCGGATTTTTATATTTGGGGAATCTATTGATTACTCCTCGTTCAAAGTGAATCTCTTGAATGCTGATACAGAAATACCCTTCTTTGAGCAGAACTCCTTAACAGAAATCTTACCAGCCTCGTCGCCACCACCTTCGTACTTCTGATCAAGAAGAGTGCACTCCTTGAAGAACTTAGACATACGACCGTCAACGATCTTCTCAACCTTAACCATGTTGATGTTAGCAGCAGCCTCAGCACCAACCTTAGCGATGATCTCGCGAGCCTGAGCAGCCTGCTCCTCAGTCAACCATCCCTTAGTGATGTTAGAGTTGATATGATCCTCGCTGTCTACGTGAGCTGGGTTGATACCAGCCTTCTTGATAGCAACCTCGATAGCACGGTCAACTTCCTCTTTCTTAGTCTTCTCGATAGCGATAGCACGCTCGCTGTCCTTAGTAGCCTGAGGAATAGAAGCCTCATCAAGAGCAGCAGGAGCCATAGCAGCAACGTGCATAGCCACACCACGTGCAGCCTCTACATCAGCGTTTGCCTCATTAAATGCGATTACTGTTGCAAGCTTGTTACCTGGGTGTACATAGCTAACTGTAGAAGCACCCTTAACAACCTCGTAAGCACCCATTTCCATCTTCTCACCAGTCACACCTGAACGCTCAGCGATCAAATCAGCAACCGAACGACCATCAATTGCAGCAGCTAGAAGGGCATCCTTATCTGCAACCTTGTTTGCAAGAGCGAAATCAAGAATATTCTTTGTAAGAGCGACGAAATCAGCATTTTTAGCAACGAAGTCAGTCTCACACTTAATAGCGACAATACAAGCGAAATCGCCGTTAACACCTGCAAGGACACAACCTTCTGAAGCCTCACGATCGCTTCTCTTAGCTGCGATTGCCTGACCACGCTTACGGATAAGAGCGATTGCCTGCTCCATATCACCATTAGCCTCTGTAAGTGCATTCTTACAATCCATCATACCAGCGTTTGTAAGATCACGAAGCTTCTTAATATCTGACATTGAAACTGCCATAACTTTCTTAACTTTTATAAATGTTGTAAAATAAAAAGAACCTCGAATCAGCCTCAAAAATGAAGAGCCGTTTCGAGGTTCATTCTTTATAATCTAAAACTTTGGATTACTCCTCTGTTGCAGCCTCTGGCTTGCTCTTCTTTGCAGAACGAGTTCTACGCTCCTTCTTTGGCTCTGCAGCCTCAGCCGACTCATTTTCAGTTTTCTCAGCCTTACGCTCCTCTAGACCCTCACGGATAGCACCGTTTACAGCATCAAGGATAACCTCGATAGACTTAGTTGCATCATCGTTAGCTGGGATTACGAAATCCACAGAATTAGGGTTAGAGTTAGTATCAACGATACCGAAAACTGGAATACCTAGACGCTTAGCCTCCTTGATAGCGATGTGCTCCTTCATAACGTCGATTACGAAAAGAGCAGAAGGAAGGCGGCTTAGGTCAGCGATAGAACCTAGGTTCTTCTCCAACTTGTTTCTCTGGCGAGAAATCTGAAGCTTCTCACGCTTTGACAAGTTATCGAATGTACCGTCAGAGATGTTCTTATCGATCTGAGCCATCTTCTTAACAGCCTTACGGATTGTAGGGAAGTTTGTCAACATACCACCAGCCCAACGCTCAGTGATGTATGGCATACCAACCTCTGTTGCCTTGTCTGCTACAATCTGCTTAGCCTGCTTCTTAGTAGCGACGAATAGGACTTTCTTGCCCGACTTTACTATTTGTTTCAAAGCTGCAGCAGCCTCATCAACCTTTGCTACAGTTTTGTGAAGATCAATAATATGAATACCATTACGCTCCATGAAGATGTAAGGAGCCATAGCTGGATTCCATTTTTTCTTGAGGTGACCAAAGTGGCAACCTGCCTCAAGTAATGCATCAAAATTAGTTCTTGACATTTTTTTGGTTTTTAATCGTTTACCTTCTTTTAATTAAATCAATGAGATAGTAGCTATAAAAGATCTACCCCATTTAGATACTAAACGTATACTTATGCTGCAATTAAGCTGCAACGCCAAGTACTAACGTTTGCTGAACTGGAACTTGCGTCTTGCCTTTGGCTGACCTGGCTTCTTACGCTCAACCTCACGAGCGTCACGAGTCAAGAATCCATTAGACTTAAGAGCTGACTTGTTCTCAGCGTCAAGCTTAACCAATGCTCTGGCAATAGCCAAACGCAAAGCCTCTGCCTGTCCTTTGATACCACCACCATCTAGGTTAGCCTTGATATCAAACTTACCCTGAACACCTAGCTCGTTCAATGGCTGCAAAACTACATACTGAAGCAAGCCTGATGGGAAGTATGCTGCAAGCTCTTTCTTGTTAATAGTAACTGCACCTGTACCTGCTGACAAATATACTCTAGCAACAGCTGCTTTTCTTCTACCGATTGCGTTAATAACTTCCATAATCTTACTTAAGTGAGTTTAAATCAATTACTTTTGGCTGCTGAGCCTGCTTATCATGATCTGGACCAGCGAAAATGTAAAGATTGTTAAGAAGAGCATCTCCAAGACGATTCTTTGGCAACATTCCCTTCAACACCTTACGATACAACTTCTTTGGATCTTTCTTCAAAAGAACTGCTGGAGTTGTCTCTCTCTGTCCACCTGGATAACCAGTGTAACTCAAATAAACACGATCTGTCATCTTTAGACCTGTCAACTTAACCTTGTCTGCATTGACAATGATTACGTTGTCTCCACAATCTACGTGCGGAGTGAAACTTGGCTTGTACTTACCTCTAAGCAACTTAGCCACTTTAGATCCCAAACGACCAAGCGCCTGATCTGTAGCGTCAACAACGACCCACTCCTTCTTTACAGTGTTCTTGTTGGCAGAAATGGTTTTAAAACTTAAAGTATCCACTTTAAAAAACTTTTTTAATTAATCTTCAATTTGGCTGGATGTTCGGGCAAACACCTTCGCCTTTTTAACGTATGGATAATAATTCGGGTGCAAAAGTAGTAAAAAACTATTAACTGCTAAAATATTTTTTGTCTTTTTTTACGAACGTTTCATTTTTTATGGTTGTTTTTGCCATTCGCGACTAAAATCGCACTTGCCAGCCAAGGACAATATACTCATAGAATTTAATTTACGAACAAAACAGTTTTAATGTACTACAGAGGGCAAAAATTCGTCTTTTTTCGGAAAAACTCGCGTCATATACCATATATATAAATAAAAAGCATTATTTTTGCACCCCGTAAAAACGTAAAATATATATTCAAAATAAAAACATGAAAACAGCTAAAGAGATTCGCAAGTCGTTCACCGACTTCTTCGCTAGCAAGGGTCACACTATCGTGCCTTCGGCTCCGATGGTTGTCAAGAACGACCCGACACTTATGTTCACCAATGCAGGTATGAACCAGTTCAAGGACATTTTCCTTGGCAACACTCCAAGAAAATATCCTCGCGTCGCGGACTCTCAAAAATGTCTTCGTGTATCGGGTAAGCACAACGACCTTGAGGAGGTAGGACACGACACTTACCACCACACTATGTTTGAAATGCTTGGAAACTGGTCGTTTGGCGACTATTTCAAGAAAGAGGCTATCGCATGGGCTTGGGAGTATCTTGTAGACGTGTTGAAGCTTGATCCAAACCGTCTTTACGCCACTGTCTTCGAGGGCAGCAAAGAGGATGGTCTCGACCGTGACGACGAGGCTGCTGGCTATTGGGCTAAAGTGCTTCCTACAGACAGAATCATCAACGGAAACAAACATGACAATTTCTGGGAAATGGGTGACACAGGTCCATGTGGCCCTTGCTCAGAGATCCATATCGACCTTCGTTCAGACGAGGAGCGTGCTAAAATATCAGGACGTGATCTTGTAAACCATGACCACCCTCAGGTGATTGAGATCTGGAACCTTGTGTTCATGCAGTTCAACCGCAAAGCCGACGGTTCGCTTGAACCACTTCCAGCAAAGGCTATCGACACTGGTATGGGATTCGAGCGTCTATGTATGGCACTTCAAGGAAAACAGTCTAACTATGACACCGACGTTTTCCAGCCACTTCTTAAAGAAATCGGCAAAATCTGCTCATGTGAGTATGGAAAGAAGAAGGAGACTGACATTGCGATGCGTGTGATCGCTGACCATATCCGTACAATCGCATTCTCAATCACAGACGGCCAGTTGCCATCTAACGCGAAAGCCGGTTACGTGATCCGCCGTATCTTACGTCGTGCAGTCCGCTACGGATACACATTCCTCGGACAGCGTCAGTCGTTCATGCATAAGTTAATCCCTGCGCTAATCGACAGCATGGGTGAGGCTTATCCAGAACTAGTGGCTCAGCAAGAACTAGTAGTCAAGGTTATCAAAGAAGAGGAAGACGCATTTTTGAGAACTCTTGAAACAGGTATCCGCCTACTCGACAAGGTTATGGCAGACACTAAAGCCGCTGGCAAAACTGAGATTTCTGGTGTTGAAGGATTCACACTTTACGACACATACGGATTCCCTCTTGACCTTACAGAGCTAATCCTCCGCGAGAACGGAATGACAGTCAACGAAAGTGAGTTCAACGCTGAGATGCAGAAGCAGAAAGAGAGAGCAAGAAACGCAGCTGCCGTTGAGACAGGCGACTGGGTTGAGCTAAAGGCAGGAGAAAGCGAGTTTATCGGCTACGACTTCCTTGATGCAGACGTTGAGATCTTGAAATACAGAAAGATCAAGCAGAAAAATAAAGAGATGTATCAGATTGTATTCGACCGCACACCATTCTACGCAGAGATGGGAGGACAGATGGGAGACTCTGGTTACATCGAAAGTGCTGAGGGCAAGTTTGAGATTATCGATACAAAGAAGGAGAACAATCTAAGTGTGCATTTGGCGACAAAGATGCCTTCAGACCCTACAGCATCATTCCACGCTTACGTAAACACAGACAAGCGTCAGAACACAGCTTGCAACCATACAGCCACACATATTCTCGACTACGCTCTACGCACAGTGCTTGGAAGCCACGTTGAGCAGAAGGGTTCATTGGTATCAAGCGAAATGTTGAGATTCGACTTCTCTCATTTCCAGAAGGTCACTCCTGAAGAGCTTCGTCAGGTGGAGAAACTTGCCAACAAGATGGTTCGCGAGAATATCGCGCTTGAAGAGGCAAGAGACATGCCTATCGACGAGGCACGAGCAATGGGAGCAATTGCATTGTTTGGCGAAAAGTATGGCGACAAAGTACGTGTTGTCAAATACGGACCATCAGTTGAGCTTTGTGGTGGTACACACGTCAAGAGCACAGGTATGATCGGAATGATCAAGATCCTATCTGAGAGTTCAGTAGCTGCCGGAGTACGTCGTATCGAAGCTGTTTCTGGAGAAGCTGCAGAAAACTACATCAACGCCGCATTTGATGAGGTCAACTCATTAAAAGAATTCTTCGCTGGCACACCAAACCTATTGAATTCAGTAAAGAAGTCAATAGAGGAGAACGCAAGTCTGAAGAAAGAGGTGGAGAAATACATGTTGGAGCGTATCCAGGTCATCAAAGACAAGATGATCGAGCAGGCCACAACACTTGGCGACTACAAGTTGGTTGTGCTTAAGGGAGACTACAACGCAGAGTTCGCAAAGAGCATCGCGTTCCAGGTTCGCAACACAGTGAAGGAAAATCTTGTATTCATCGGAATCACAGAGAAAGCCGGCAAGCCAACCATAACTCTTGCAATCTCAGACGACCTAGTGGCAGCAGGCAAGAACGCGACAGCCATCGCACGTGAGGCAGCCAAGGAGATCCAAGGAGGTGGAGGTGGTCAGCCATTCTTCGCACAGGCAGGAGGAAAGAAGGCAGACGGTCTGAACGCAGCATTCGACAAAATCGTTGCCGCTTTCAAATAAGAAGCTGATACATATTTAATATAAAGAGCATCGTGAATTAGTCACGATGCTCTTTTTTGTTTAGGATTTCAAAACAAAGAATAATAGAATTTTTACGAAAATTTTACGTTTTCCAACATTCTACAACAAAAAAATAAAGTTTTTCTTGCACATCAAAATATTATTCGTAATTTTGCGAACATAAAACAACAGAGACAGATAATGGCGACACCAGATTACACGATAAAGCAGGAATTATTAGCAAAGTTTGCTAAGGCCCTTGGTCATCCAGCAAGAATTGCTATTTGTGATTTCTTAGCCAAACAGGAGACTTGCTACTTCGGTGATATTAACGATGAGTTGCCAATAGCCAAATCTACAGTGTCTCAGCATCTCACTGCTTTGAAAGAGGCAGGGTTGATACAGGGTGAGATTGAAGCTCCGAAAGTGAAATACTGTATCAACAAGGAGAACTGGCGTCTGGCTCGTGAATTGTTCGGCGAATTCCTTGGGCAATGCGTCTGCAAGACGGGAGGGAATTGCTGTGAGAGATGACGTTAACGTTGACACAGACGAAGACAAAACGAAAACAATTAACAATGGGGATTGATTTAATCCCTTTTATTTGACAAACAAAGTTCGTAGTTTTACGAATTACAAACAAATTATAACATTCAAATTCTTTTTTATAAGCCGCTCGCCCTACGGGCTCGCGGGTTAGGAGGGCAAGGGCTTCCGCCCTTTGCAACCCTCATTTTCGAAAACTGCAATATAAATAGAATATTAAATTATAAAAATATGAAAGAAATTAAAATTCTTGGTACAGGATGCGCGGGATGCAAAGCTTTGTACGCAACAGTTGAGAAGGTCGTTGCTGACCTTGGTGTTAATGTCAGCCTTGTGAAGGAGGAGGACATCATGAACATCATGGCTTACAATGTGATGACTTTGCCAGCATTGGTGATCGACGAGAAGGTTGTGGCTAAAGGCAAACTTTCGTACGATGAGGTGAAAGCATTGTTGACTAAATAAGATTCGACTATGAAAAAGACTCTTTTGATGTTTATGCTTGGCTTCAGCATGATGGCAGCTGCCCAGTCTTGCAGCAACAAACCATGTTGTGCCAACAAAAATAAAGTGACTTGCCAGAACGAAGCGACGTCGATTTCAAATGCAGAGCAAATTGAAGTGATCTATTTCCATGGCAAACAGCGTTGCCCAACGTGTATGGCTATCGAGTCGGAGACAAAAGCGTTGATGGAGGAAGATTTAGCTAAACAGGTAGATGCAAATATTGTGAAGATGAGAGTGGTGGATTTTTCAACCGAGGATGGAAAAGAGATTGCCAAGAAATACAAAGTTTCATTCTCGTCGTTGATCATCGTTACAAATCCAGGCAAAAATGAGACGGTGGAAGACATGACTCGTTTTGCATTCGCCAACGCAAGAAGCAACGCTACTGAGTTTAAGAAGGGCATTAGAGACAAGGTGCTTGCCGCCATAAAATAGTTAGATTATGGATTTTCTACAAAATCTATTAGACAACAGTCAAGTGCCGGCATTCACAGCGTTTCTGCTTGGTCTGCTCACAGCACTCAGTCCCTGCCCTCTTGCCACAAACATCACGGCTATCGCATTCATATCGAAAGGTATTGAGAATCGTAAACGAGTGTTTTGGAGTGGCATTTTGTACACCATCGGTCGTACACTCGCCTACTCTATTCTTGGAGCCGTACTTATTTATATCATCCGTAAAGGAGCCGATACGTTTGATCTCCAACAGAGTATCAGCGAATGGGGTGAACTGATTATCGGTCCGGCATTGCTGTTGATTGGAATATTGATGATTATCAGTGAGTTTGTCGACTTGGGAGGAAGATTCGGTTTTAATGGAGGAAGTTGGGCGGAAAAACTAAGCGGACCAATCGGAGCATTTATCCTCGGAGTGATGTTCGCACTAGCCTTTTGTCCATCGAGTGGACTACTCTACTTCGGCATGTTAATCCCCATGTCGGCTACAGCTAATGGAGGATATCTATTGCCAGTGATATACGCCGTTGCCACAGCACTTCCGGTTTTGATAGTAGCTTGGCTTCTTGCCTTCAGTGTAAAATCGATCAGCTCGTTCTTGGGAAAAATATCCGTTATACAAAAATGGTTCAACCGCATAGTGGCGTTGGCATTCATCGTCGTCGGATTAAATTATTGTTACACATTTTTTATCGCTTAAATATGAAACGCATATTGGTTCTTTGTACAGGCAATCGTTGCCGCAGTCAGATGGCTCAAGGCATTTTGCAAAACATTGATTCAGAGTTGGACGTCCACTCTGCAGGGATTCTGCCAGCGTCGGAGGTTCACCCTCTCGGCATTAAAGTGATGGCAGAGATTGGCATCGACATCAGCAAACATTATCCAAAGCATGTCGAGCAATATCTTGGTCAGACGTGGGATTACGTAATCACCGTATGCGGAGAAGCCAACAAGTCATGCCCAATGTTCATAGGCAAGGTAGGCAAACGACTCCATATCGGTTTTGACGATCCGGATGCTTTCAAGGGAGCAGAAGAAGAGATTCTGTCAGAATTCCGTCGCGTCAGAGATGAAATCAAAAATAAAATGCAGGAGTTCTACATCACCGAGATAAAAGGTATGGAAATGCCTAAATGCTCTTGCGGATGTGGGTGCGAATGTGATTAAACAAGACAAGAGCATTCCCATCCCAAAATTAAATTTATAAGCTATGATACAAAAATTTGCGGATTGGTTAATATTCGATATATTCGGACTTGATTCGACGTCGAGACTGGGAGGATCCATCAATTTCTTCGTCTACGATTCAATCAAGATCATCATATTACTGTTTGGAATCAGTATCGTCATGGGAATAATCAACGCATATTTCCCTATTGAGCGACTACGCAACTATCTTACCACACACAAGATGTACGGATTCCAATATCTATTGGCGAGCGTTTTCGGAGCCATCACGCCATTCTGTTCGTGCTCATCAATACCATTGTTTATCGGATTTGTGAAAGGAGGCATACCACTTGGAGTCACATTTGCTTTTCTAATCACGTCGCCATTAGTCAACGAAGTGGCAGTGGCAATGTTTCTCGGAACATTCGGTGTGAAAGTCACAGCCATCTACGTGGGATGCGGAATTCTTTTAGGAATGATTGGAGGAGTTCTACTTGGAAAGATGAACCTTGAGCGTTACCTCTCACCTTGGATTATTCAGATGCAAAAAATGCAGATGGAGGCAGACGATGCGTATGAAAGCAACCATTTGACATTTACGCAACGTTTGCCAGGAATAATAAAGGATGCTTTGGGAATTGTCAAAGGAGTATCGCTCTACGTCATCATAGGAATCGCAATCGGAGCCGGAATCCACGGTTATGTGCCAGAAGGATTCTTTACTGAGTTTATGCAGAAAGCCGGAATCTTCGGAGTGCCAGCGAGTGTGATTATAGCGATACCAATGTACTCCAATGCAGCAGGAATAGTGCCAGTGATACAAGTGTTTGTGGCAAAAGGCATTCCACTCGGAACAGCACTGTCGTTTATGATGAGTGTCGTCGGACTATCACTTCCAGAGGCGACGATGTTGAAAAAAGTGATGACATGGAAACTGATTGGAATATTCTTCGGTACCGTCGCATTGATGATTATGATGCTCGGTTGGACATTCAATATAATACTTCAATAATTTGGGAAGAGGGTGTATCAAAACTCAATTTATCAAAAATCAAACTATCAAAATGTAAGTTGATTTTTAATTTCTCCAAAAATATAGCCGTTTCAGAGACTTAACTGTAATTTTTAAGCTCTGAAACGGCTTTGTTCATATAAAAAGTGACAAAATGTAAGTTCGAAAAACTTGATTTTACATTTTGACCCCCCCCTTTCATTTTTATAGAATATTTATAGGCAATTATATACGAGTTGTCCAAACACTCTTATTTTTTATACGCTCGTCCTACGGACTCGCATTGGATAGAGGAGTTAGGGTCCAAAAATCAGACACGGACCCTTAACAATCCTCATTTTGGACAACTGCTATATAATCTCCATAATAAATGACAATTGGATAAATAAAATGGTCTTGACAGCATCTTCGTCAAGACCATTTTGATTTCGTCATCGTCTTCGTTTTCGTTATTTCTTCAATATGTTTTGTCTGTATTTTTTAGGTGAAATACCGACGCTATCCTTGAAGAATTTGCCGAAGAAACTCTGACTTGTAAAGTTGAAGTGGAATGCAATCTCCTTGATTGGCATATTCGGGTTAGAAAGATAATGTTTGATCTCTTCAACTACCACATGTACTATCCATTGCTTAGGTGTTTTTCCACTCTCGCTTTTGATCATTGTAGAGAAATATCTTTTTGAAAGACCAATTTGAGATGAATAAAACTCCACACTTCTTTCTTTAGTGTAATTGTGAAAAAGAAGCACAAGAAAACGTTTCAATATGTCTGAACTCCTATTGTATAAGTCGTTTTTATTCTCGGCTTCGTTTCTGAAGATACCGTAAAGGTGGAGTATGTAGTAGCATACGGAATTGACAAGCGAGTCTTTCAACTTTTTTGTGTATTCATGTCCCGAGTGCACAGTATCTTTGAATACTTCAATTGCACTTTTAACAAACTGCGACAGTGTGTTCAGTTGATCTTGAGCTAAGTGCAGTGTAGGGTTAGTACGAAGATAGATGAGTTTTTCAACGTTGAATACAGAATATATAGTACGTTGTAAACGGTCGTCGGAAGAACCTAAAAGCAGTCCGCTCAAGTCGTGGGAACAGTCTATCAATGAGACGTTTCTTCCAGGCGTATATATGCAGACATCTCCTTTGAAAAGATCAAATGAAACGCCCTCGATCATTATCCTCAATCGTCCACTGTCGCAAATGAAGAGATAATACATATTCTTTATTTCCGACGATAAATCTTCCATCAAATGAAGGTTTTCTGAAATTATTTTCTTAAAAAAAATCCCTAAATCTTCGTTATTTATCATACTCTCAGATTTTTAATAAACAGGTGGACTTACCGATGCCCACCAGCTTTGATATACATTAGGTTGTACGTTCGATGTTCTAAACGAACGCTCTCACACCAAGTTTTCCACTTCTCTTGTCGTTTTTTGGACAACTGGTTATATAACCTCCAAATTATTTATTATTATAGGTTGACAAAACCTTCAATTTATATTTTGACATAGCTATTTGGAAAGCGGCAAAAGCAGACGAAAGATTGTTCTGAGACTGGCGGTGTAATGTCTCTGCATCAAGCAGATCTGTCAAATCCTCGGTACCAGCGCTATATTTTGCACTGCTTTGCCTAAGGTTTTCTTCCGACTGTATCACAGCGATTTCAGCAACAGACACTTGTTGCTGCGCTTCCTGCAGATTGCTCCATGCAGACTCGATGTCAATAGTGAGCATTTCAAGGGCTTCCTCACAATCGTACTTTGCCTGTTGTGCCTTCAATTTCTGACGTTGGATAGCATGAGATCCTCCCCACCAAGAAGAGATAGGAACAGAAACGTTGGCAAGAGTGATGCCATTGGTGATGTGGGTATCAACATTTCGTCGAACATTACTGGAAAGTCCACCAATGCCCATATTCATGCCAGTCACACAGACAGCCACTGTAGGAAGGTTTTTACCACGCTCCATTTTCACAAGCAACTCCTGTGCCTCAACATTCTTTGTGGCAAGTTGAAATTCAAGACGCATAGACGCCGCAGTCGAAGCGTCCATATATTCTGGCATCTGAGCAAAAGTGTTTTCCGGCAGATAAATGTCGAATGGTGTTTTAATACCACATTGCTGAGCAAGAAGCATAGACAACACACGGATGCCATTCTCCACTTTAAGACGATTGCTATGGAGCTCATGTTGTCGCAGTTGTAACTTCAACAAATCGTTACTTGTGGTTATGCCTGCGTTCACATATTGATTTACCAGGTCGAGCACAGCCTGCACTTGACGGTCGGCGGCATCAAGAGTCTGCAAATTGTACTTTAGTTGCGCTATCTGCCAATAATTCTCCGTCACCTTCTCCACGATGTCCTTCTCCTTTAGTTGGAGTTGCAGCTGCACTCTGCCAATTGTTTGCGAGCCATCTCCAGTTGAGAACGCGCTTGCTCCACCTTGCTCTGCGTCTCCACCCACTTTATGTCGGGCAGCGAGTTATTGTCATGTAGTTGTTTCATGCGCGTCCATGCATCATTAGCCTATGTCATCATAGCCTCTGCCATAGCCACGGCATTATTTGCCTGAGTCTTATCCAGTTCAGCTATCAATTGACCTTTACTGACGTGCTGACCAGCACTTACACATACTCTCGCCACTGTACCCGAACCAGTGAAACTCACTGATGTAGCAGATTGTTCTTCCACCACACCAACATAATCGCGTTCATCACAATTGGAGGCATATTCCACCACTTCTGTCTGAACCCTCACTACAGGTTTTTCCGTCTCATTCTTCTTCTCGTCTCCGCATGATACCAGCATCAGCAACGTACATAAGAATGACATTTGTCTCTTCTTCATTTAGTAGATAATAATATTTAATGTTAGTATTCTAATTTTATTCCAAAAGAAAGACTTAACGCATCACATATGGGGAAAGTCCTGTTTACCGTCTTGCTAACTATGTAAAAATCGCAAGTGCTGAGTTCCCAGATGGCACTTACCTTACTGACGAGAAAGCGTTTGTGCTTTGGGATGTGCAGTGTATATCTCTGTCCAACAAACAAATGAACCCTGACTTTTGAAGAAAAGAGATAATAACTGGCATTAGGATAACGATCCGGTTCACGAATCCAATATCTGCTATCAAGAACGGAATTGAGAAAAGCCCCACACGACAATGGCTGAAAAGAAATAACATCTTTATACAATAGTTTAGTACATGGCACATACGTTTGACGCAATGTAAATGTAAAAAAATGTGAGTCTTTATCATATTTAGGCACATACCCAAACATTATGTCAGTCTCGTTTTGACTACGTTTTCCATAATCCCATCCACAACCAATATTAAACAGTCCAGTACTTCCCGCATACTGTATCCTATAAAAGTCTGGAATTAGCGAATGAAGAAAACGTTGGTGTCGCTCCAACCGATACTCATATCTATCTATTTTCTCCTCTAATCCTTTTTCACAATTGTAGACAACTAATGTATCTCTATTTTGAGAAAATGAGTCTGGCTGAGCCATTACTCTAACCGAAAGAGTAATAAGAGAACTAATAATCAACAATCTTATATTCATAGTTGTCTGTTGTTAGTGTAAACACATAATATTGCCTATACTTAGCGCAGGTGATCTGATAAAAAAGAAGTCCATCACCAAACAAATCGGTCACCTCGGTGGAATGTCCATGTCCGTAAAGACAGAATAGAGGATTCGGAAGTTCATGAATGTAGTGATTAAATGCATCAGCGACATTATCATTAAACTCATCTGCAAACGGTCTTACATGCATAACGGGTATTGTGTTCCGTACAGTTGTGTCACCGATGAATTTTCTAATGAAGTTCAGGTCGGGCACAGGATTGGAGAAATCATACTCCAGAGAATTGGTATCAAGACAAACAAAACGAGTACGACCTGCCACAAACGAGAAATTCTCGCTTCCGAAAATTCTGCGATAAACATTCTTACCACTGCCTATGCAGTCGTGATTGCCAAGTAATACCACATAAGGCATCTTCAATTTCTGTAGTATATCTCTCTGCAATTCAAACTCTTTAGTTACGCCAAAGTCCGTTATGTCTCCACAATGTAACACAAAGTCAATATCATCACGTCTATTTATGCTTGCCACCTCGTCCTCAGTCTCATCATACCAACGCTGGGTGTCACTGATAACAGCAAAACATATTGTATCTCGATTCGCCAATAGAGATTCTATCTTCGCCATGTTTTTGACATTGAGATTAGTTTCTCCATCTACATCTCCATCATACGGATGGACATCTATCAAATCACACGAACTTAACGATGCCATTAACATTAATGACGTTAGTATTTTCCATATTTTTTCAGTACTCATATCGTTATCTATTGAGAAATCAAGAACAAAGATAGAGGAGAAAAAAGACATAATGGACAACACAAACTCCTTCAAATTGTTCTTAAACACCTGTCAAAATGCCCCAAAGGAGATATAGAACAGGACAAAAGAACTACCGAACAATATCAATTAAGCATTTTGACTACATTTGCATTAAATATCCAAACTAAGACTTTATGAAAATCCTTGAACTCCAATCATTAGCAAAACATAGCGTTGCTCTTTACGACAACAAACTGATGTTGTGCTCTGACATTCACAAACTTAAAGACGTGTTTTCATTAGAGAACAAAATAATTGACGCACTCGTCCTAGCACTTGTCACAGAAGGGCAGATTAACCTTGAGACAAAGGATGAGGATCTGCACCTGAAACGAGGAGATTTCTTTGCATGCTCACCTCATTGTATAATAAAAAAATCAATGGTGAGCATGGACTTTGAAGCTCTTACAATGGCACTTTCAAGCGACTATTGCATCGAGTTGGCAGACATGGCAGGTCTTGACTGGACGTTCCGCAGTATGATGCAACAACATGAAGTCATTAATCTCAATGACATTCAGATAGAATCCATCAAACACATGTTTGACTTTCTAAACTTCAAAGTCAAGACTCCTGATTCTTCAAACAAGGGAAGATGTATGAATCATTTGCTACTATCTTTAATCTATCAGTTGTTCGATTTACGAACTCCGCAAGAGATTCCACAACAAAGTTACTCCCCTCAAGAGAATCTTATACAAAGGTTCTCCAAACTACTTAAAGACAGCATTGTCCTCAATCCCAATGATAAGTCTGCGAATGGGGCACTCGCCTCTGGATACTTGAGTGTAAACGAATACGCAAGTCTGCTGTGCGTAACCCCAAAATACTTCTCCTCCACATGCAAACGGCTGACAGGAATGACCGCGGGTCAGATAATCGACGAAAATATTATGACTACTGCCAAACTGCTTCTTCACGACAATACGAAGAGCATAAAGCAGATTGCAGAAATCCTCGGGTTCTCAAATCAAAGTCATTTCGGTACTTATTTTAATCGCAAAGCAGGAATATCTCCACAAATGTTCAGGAATGGAGAGAAATTGAAATAAAGTATTTCATTCTACCACTTGGCAGAGACTCTAAATTAGAATCATCATAGTTGACATACACAAAATCTATGCATCATCGATTCTTAAAGTGACAAACAGAAGCAGTGAAAGAAAATAGGAATACCACTTGAGAAATCATTTACATTTTTATAATCACTCCACATTACTCAATGAAGTAGCAATCTTATAGGTCAAAATGCAGAGCGACGCGAATGAATTGCGTCGCTTCCCTTTTTTATAATTACACATTTACTCAATTTCATAATAAACCTTAAAAAAGCAGACAAAAAACACTTTTGCAAAGTTTTCCCCTTCAAAATACAATTTAAATAACTACTTTTGCAAATTGTTAGTTAGGTTCTAAGTAGTTTGGCCCTTATTAATTATGTGAATAAAAAAATACAAAACTATATGAAATCACTATTGATGAAATTGGGAGTGGTTTGGATAATGCTTTCAAGCTTACTTCCTTCAGTATTCTCCCAAGGAGTACTGGTAATTGAGATTTCCGACACACTTAACACACCGCTGTCGGGCTATTATGTAAGGATAAAGGATGCAAACGGAGCCATCAAATCCTACACGACAGATTCAGAAGGTCGTGTCCGTGATGACAATTTTCCAGTAGGCAACTATACTTATAGTTTTTCCTACGGAGACTACAACACTGGCAGTTTCACTGTGAAGTCAGGAGAGCCGACTTGGATCGATATAGACTTCCGTCGTGTAGCTGTAAATTTCAAGGATGAAAACGGCAAACCGTCAAGCGGAAATTTCGTCACTCTCTATAAAAGAGAGGCTGATGGTTCACGCACTCTCGTCGCACAGAAAACATCAGAATCTAACGGTACAGCATTGTTTGTTGTGCCAGAAGGAAATTATACATATGTGGCAGCAGACGGAGAGCACGACATTGTTGTTGCAGACAAGAATATCAACACAAACGTATCCGTATCATCGAAATTAGTGACATATAAGACTTCTTTTAGATTCGTAAAAGATGGCAAAACAATAAAATTGTATGCTAGAGACGTGAATGTCCTTCAGAATCAGAATGGATACTTCAGAGATTTCGGAATTGTTCTTGCCCATGGAGACACACAGTCAAACGGATATGTAGAATATGACATTACAGACGGAAAAATCTCATGTCCTGTCGGCGAATACAAATATTCCGTCAGCACAAGAGATTATGGTTATCTTGAAGGAACATTTTACATAACTCAGAAGAGCTCGGAATCGAATAATATCGTCGACATTATTATCCCAGAGGAAGAGGAACCAGAAGAAGAAATAATCACACCTGACGAAAAAGAGCCAACATACAATCTTAAGATTCACGTAGTAGACTGCGAGACTGGTGAGCCTATCCCTAACATCGCAGGTAGATACTCCATCCCAGGAACAGGAAACAGTAGATTTGCGACAACAAACGCAATGGGTCTTGCCACATTCAAAGTCAATGCTGGAACTTATAATGTCAGCATTCCATCAGAAACGAAAACAGGAATAGTTGTAAATAAAGATACAACTATAGAGTTCTGTTCAACACTTACGCCTGAGGAGCCCGACACCTCGTCACAAAAAATATTCTTCCAATTTTTCTTCAAAGAGGAAGAGGTTTTTCCTCAGACCATCAACAAAATTGACATCAAGAAAATTGAAAGCGGAAGTTATCTTTCATACGTGACATTGACACCTACTGAAGATTCAGTTTCTGGAATCAAAAAGTTTAAAGATCCTGTTGTCACAATCGCTGGAAGATACTACTACTCATTCCAACTTGATGAATATAAAATCACTTCATTTTCAGGAAACTTCGTACCCAACCCAGACAAGCCAATTGACACTGTAAAAGTTGTGTTTGAAGAGAAGCTTACCGTGAACATTAATATTATACATCAAGATTCCACACCTGCGAATGGTTCTTATAGTGTGACATACATCGACAAATATAAAAACAACCGTCGCACGGATGACACAGGACATATCGAGTTGGTTTTGCCTTCAGGAGAGTACTCATTTATTGTATTGGACCAGACTTCACAGTTCAACTTGAAGAATGACACAACACTTTATTTCTTCCTTCCAGACCCAGAACACACTCGAAACGTATATTTCAAGTTCTTGCACGACGGAGAAATCGTATATCCAAACGTGACTACCCTATCATTTTTCAGAAAAGAAGCGTCCCAACAATACGCATACCTTTCGTCTACACTATATGAAGACTTCGAAGATATAGGAAGGGCATACGTTTTCGACAAGCCAATAGAGTTGCCTGTGGACACATTCACAGCAAATTATTATATCGATGATTACGAATTCGACGGACAAATGTACCATCAGTTCATTTTGAATGCGTCTCCAAACGACACAACTGTATATATAGTGGTGCCAGTGAAAAGGACAGTCGAAATACAGATTAAAGACGCTAAGGGAGCCAATGTACAAGGTGTGTTTGCAAAAATTTTCAAATACAATGAAGAAGGCACTCTAGATCCATATTTGGATTACGACGGAAATTCTCACTCTAAACTAATGTCTGACGCCACCGGTATAGTCCGCGACCATTTGGTTCCTGGACGTTACCAGATCCAAATCTTGGATATTGTAAGAGACTTTGAGGTGACAGACTATGACCTACGTTTCACAATTCTCTCAAATGTAGAAATGTACAACGTCAAGTTTACAGTACTTTATAGTGACGATCATGCGCCAGTACCGAATTTGAAACTCGATGTAAAGAAAGGCAACGAATTCTACAACAGTGCCATCACAGACGGAGAAGGAATTATCAAGTTCCAAAGTGAAGCAGGCAACTACTCTTATATATTATACTATGGCGACGGCATCAGCAACAGCTACAAGATAACAAAAGACGAAGAGTTTGTGATCTATGTTGATCGTCCAGTGCTTGTGGACACTATCGCCCTAATCGGTGGAGAATACTGTCTAAAGGCAGGAGAGTCGACTAAATTCACAGCCATAATATCTCCAAGCAACGCAACTCAGAAAAATATCGAATGGTCTATCGACAACAATGTCATAGCGAAAATTTCAAGCGACGGTACTTTGACCGCCAACACCATCGGATTAACAGGAGTTGTCAACCTGACTGCGAAAGCGAAAGATGATAGCGGAGTGTCAGCTACCGTGTCTATCAACATCAGTGAGGAAGCATGTGTGAAATCATACACATTAGCATTCGGAGACGGATCAACAGAGATGTGGCTTGACGACTACGTATTCGATTTGGTTGTCACACCATCTGTAATCAAACATGAATACTATGGATACCAGACAAGCCAAGATGGTATTCACTGGGTTACAGCCGCCGATTTCACACAAGAGCCAAGAGTGACAGTCAATGCAGACAGATACATGCATAACGGCACTCACTATTTCCGTGCTATAGCGGCAGACGATGCCTACGATCTGTTGCAGATCCTTGATGGACACGTGGAGCCAACACCAGAAAACATGACCAACATAGTCGTTCTACACAACTACGAAGATGGACGTGTTATCACAGACAAGATGGAAATCCCTACCGTCTTCACTCCTCATGAGGTGAATGGAGCAAACGACGACTTCATGCCAGGCTACCCAGTTGTAATATACAACCGTTTCGGAGACGTGATCTGTAAGTCGGACAACGGATGGAACGGCACATATAAAGGCGAGACTGCCGACGCTGGAGTCTACATCTACGTCTTAACGATGAAAGACGGATCAGAGAAGAAGGGAACAATCCAATTGTATAGAAAATAAGAATAAGGTAAAACAGAAATGAGAAAGACAATATCAGCCATTCTGCTTTCCGTGCCATGTATTTTGGCAAATGCATTGGAGAGTTTGGAATGCAATTTCATAAATAAATTCGTGAACGTGGATGGATTCGAAGCTGTCTCACATCTAAACGACACTACCATCATCATCAAACGTTCAGACAGTCTGTTTGTAGCCAAGACAGACAACTTAGGCAAAGTGTACGACTACGTATACGATAAGAATCTGACATCTCTTAAAGCAGAAGGCCAAATAGCCTATGATGGAAAGGAAACATACTACTACACTAACGGTGGCAAGATGTATGTGGCCAAAATCAAAGACGGGAAAATAATGTCTACAGCACCGGCAGAGATCCCAGGCACAGTCATGGGACGTGAGAAATACGAGCACTCCGCACTTGTGTACGCAAGTTGGCACTACAAACCAGAAGACACAATCCGTGTGAGCAACCCGACAATCTCTACTAACGGAAAGCAACTTTTCTTTTCGGCAAACATTAAGGGTTCGAAAGGAAGAGACATTTATTCTTCCAACATAAACACCAACGGAACGTTTTCTCAACCAAGAAAACTAGGTAAAAGTGTCAACTCTGATGGAGACGAAGACTTTCCATACATCCGTAAAGATGGGCAGATCACTTTCTGTTCGAACAGAAAAAACTCGTCAGCGTTAACGGACAAAGGCAACTACAATGTATATATATCTAAGACAAACACTACAAATGCCCCAGAGCTGATGCAATCATTCGTTGAAAGGAACACTCCTGAGATTGTAAAAGTTGACACCGTTCCTACGCCAGTGGCAGACACGTTGGTCGCTGTTGTTCCTGACACGATAAAATCTGTTCCAGACACACTGATGGCTATTAGCGAACCAGTGAAAAAAGAGGAGCCAGTCAAACCTGTAAAAAAGGATGACGATGAATACGTGGATGAGCCAACTGAAAACGGACGAATACTTCAGGCTCTCGCCTACGATTCCGACAGCACTGGATATCCAGTGTCAGCACAAGCATTGTCTGATATATTCCAAGATGACCAAGATGCTATGGTGATGGCATCAAAGCATGTCGTAGCAGGTGTAGACAAGCGTATTTTCTACTTCGATTACGACACTGACGTATTGAATAATAAGGAATACGAAAAAGATATTAAATGTATCGTCGACTTCATCAACTTCTATCCAGGTAACTCATTCCTTATCATCGGACACACAGACGAAAGAGGAACACGTGAATACAACAACGCACTGAGTCTTCGTCGTGCAAAGAAAATTGAAAGTATTCTTACGCAAAGAGGAATCTCACGTTCTAGGATGTTCGTGATGGGTCTTGGAGAAGACCGTCCTGTGATTCGCCATGCCCAAACAGAGGAGCAACACCAGAAGAACCGTCGTGTGGAGATTTTGAAAATGGAGTAAAACCAATGCTTAAATTAAAAACAATGAAAAGGAATATATATATAAGATTGTTGACCATTCTGCTTGCATTGATCAGTGGAGTCAAGGCATATGCTCAACAGGACCTAATGGTGTCGCAACAGATTTTTTCACGAATGAACATCAATCCTGCTGGAACCGGTAATATCGAACGTTTTGACGCCTTCCTACTTGGCAGGCTTCAATGGGCAGGTGTGGACAACACTCCAAGGACAGGATTGCTGAACTTTGCCTACTACAACGAACCTCTACGTTCAAGCATTGGACTAACAGCCAACTACGACAACCAGGGTATCGGCAATAGTCAGACTAATGTACAGGCAGTTTACGCATACCATCTCGATTTGAACGAGAAGTATATCCTTTCTATGGGATTGTCTGCAGGTATAAACATCGGAAGTTTTGACCCTTACGCCAATACTATAAGAGACGAAGAACCTGATTTCTCATCATACGTGAAAGACAAGACAACAGAAACCAAGCCCGACTTTAACATTGGATTTGAGTTGACTTCAAAAAGTTGGATGGTCGGAGTATCAGCGACACACCTTTTGAAATCGGAACCGACGACATTCATGAGAGGTCGCCACATATATGCATACGCACGTTGCCTTGTGCCACTTGGTGAAGTTCTAGATTTAGCACCAATGGTTTCATATATACATCAGAACCAAGTAAACGAAGGAGAAATTGGAGCAATGTTGTTTATCAAAAAAATGTTTTGGGGAGGAGCGACATGGAAGCCAGACTTTGGCAACTTTGGAGACATGTCATTACTTGCAATTGATCTAGGTGTTGAAGTCAAGAATTTCCGCGTCGGCTACGCATATACATTTAACGTCGGAGAATACAATAATCTTCCTTCAAACACACACGAATTATTGCTTAGCGTACACTTCTAAATTTTCATTAAACTAAATTACTACAAAATGGGATGTACTTTTAGGGTGCATCCCATTCGTTCATTAATAACAGAACAAAAAAAATATTCATACATAACCAAATTCACGACAAAAAGGAGTAAAAGGCAACATTTTGCGACTCATATTTAGTTAAAAAAACATAAATGTAATTATCATTGACATAATTTTGCGTACTTTTGCAACATATTTGGACTACGCTCAATCAAAAGGATGTACAAAAAAGCATATATTAATGCAAGACACTAAATTGAGCTACTTCATCAAGGAGTCAAAACATGAAATAAAAATACACAACAAGATATTTATGGACAAAAGAAATCCTTTATGGAAAGTCATACTGACTTTCATGCTGAGTTTCGTCGGGCAAGTCTCTTTTGCCGATGGAATTTTGGTATTTCAGGTGACAGACACCAAAAACAAGCCGCTTGAAGGTGTAAAAATCAAATTGAGCGGAGACAGTGCAATTGCTGATTTGGAGCTAACGACAGATGCGTTAGGAAGGTACACAAACCCAAAGTTCAAATCAGGAACCTATAACTATGAAGTCATGTATGGCGACTGGGCTAAAGGATCCATTACGGTTCCTGAAGAAGAGTTCGGTTGGGCAAACATCAACTTCCGTGAATTGAGCATAAGTTTCAGAGACTTTGACGACAAAGCTCTTGTTGGCAAAACAGCAAAACTGTATGTTGACAATAACGGGGAAAAAGGCGAGTATATCAGCACAAAAATGAGTGACACTGCCGGATTAGTAAAATATATTGTTCCTGAAGGAAAATATATTTACGAGACTTTGAAAGGAGCTGTAAAAGTAACCGTTGACGACAAAGTAAAGACTCAAGAAGTGGCGATTCCTAGTGGCGACATCACACATAAAACATTCTTTGAATTCCAGAAAGACAGTCTGCCATACAACGTCAGTTCTAAGGCCATCAAAGTATACATACCATTAGCCAATGGCAAAGATTCTCTATTTGGCGAAGTGCAAGTGCCATACGGAGATTACTCAAGAACCAAAAGCAAGGTAAACACCAAAGCTGGAACATATAAATTTGAAGTTGAGACAAATCAATTCGGACTGGTTGTCGGCACTTTTAGTGTAGACGACAACGACCCTATTGACAGTCTTATCATACCTATCAACATCAACTCATACTACAACGGACATGGTGGAGACGCAGGAGAAGGTGGAGATCAAAGTGGAGACACAACCAAACCATTCGAAAAACAATTAGCCGTTTGGGACACTGTGCCTGGAATCGGAACATACGTAAACATAAATGTCTTCGACCCAGAAAATCCTGGTCAACCATTGGAAAATGTGTTTTGCTATATGGACATGTTGAGTGTAGGCAAACCAATGCCATACGCATTGACAAACAAAGACGGACAATGCACACTTTTGGCAAAGCCAGGTGAAGCATATACCCTGCACGTCGCAGACATTGAGATTGACATTCCCAACCTACAGTCTGACACTACCATCAATATAAATTTGGACAGAAAAGATTACACTGAACTTTTGTTCAAAGTCAGTTTTGAAGGAGAAGATTTCAATCCGACAACCATAGAAAAAGTTGTGTTCGACACAAGATACGAGACCGACAGTTTCTATATGCCAGCACAACTTACGATGCTGCCAACTAAAAACGCAAGCAACGACACTTTGTATTATATCAACCCATTAAGAGTTGGTGCAGGAGGCTACGACTTCATGTTCCATATCAACGAAATGAAAGCGTCTGGATTTAAAGACAACTATATCCGCGTCTTTAAAAATGATAAAAACAGAGATGCCCGCTACAATATCGCTCCAGAGTATAAAGTGAAGGTGATTCTTTGTAAATCTGACACTGTTTCCCGTTACTTAAATGCTTTTCCTGTCGTCATCAACAATAGCCAATTCCATACTAATTTCAATGGAGAGCTTATATATAAGACAGAAAAAGACAGTGTGTCGATCCAAGCATTCAAAGAGAAAAAAGATTTTCTTGTGACTGACGACACTACAGTATACTTCATTTACGACAGAATTGTCCAGAACGTCTACTTCAAATTCATCCACGACGGTCAGATTGTATATCCAGAGATACAATATCTTGAAGTTTTCGTTAATGATTCAAGCGATGTCAATGAATCTGCAGGTATTCTTGTTTCAAAAACAGGACATATCGGAGACAAGGAATACAACACATTCCCAGATAGTTTGAACCTTGAAGAAGGCGACTACTTTATCAGATACACGATGAAGGATTTCTACTATGACGGAACATTCGACTGGGAGTTCAACATTGAGAACGCACGCGGCACAGACACTACAATATATATTGTGGTTCCAACAAAGAGAAATGTAGAACTTATCATCACTGACGCGCTAGGCGAATATGTAGAAGGTGTGTTTGGTAAGATCTACAAATGGGATGAGTCTGGAGAAAAACTGATCAACTCATTTATATACGATGCTTCTAAGCATGACGAACTTAAGTCGGATGCCAACGGAATCGTCAAAGACCACTTGTTGCCTGGCAAATATCAGTTGAGAATTCTTGATATTGTAAAGAACTTTGTTGTGGGCGACTACGATTTGAAATTTGACATCAGAGATGGTGTGCCTCTAAGACATATCAAATTCATCGTTAAGAACAAAAACACTCAGAAGCCAATGCAAGGATTGGAATTGGTTGTGAACAAAGACAGTGCACAGTACTCTACAGACGTAACTTCTGAAACAGGAGAAATCGTAATCGAGTGTGTGAACGGAGACTACTCTTATGTGCTCAACTATGGTAAAGGTCATAAGGATTCATTCACAGTCAAGAACGACACTACAATCTATATCTATGTAGAAGACGAGGTGAAGATTGAAAGTCTTGCTTTAGACGCTAAGGACTGTGTGGCAGAAGGCGGTTCTGTCAAGATTGAACCAATCATAAATCCTAAGAGCGCGACTAGAAGCACTTTGAAATGGTCTTTGGACAACCCTGTCCTTGGATACCTTGACGCGACTGGCAAATTCACTGCCAACACAATCGGATTGACTGGTTTTGTGACAATCAAAGCCACAACAACTGATGGCACTAACATCAGTGCAGAAAAGATGATCCAGATCGGAGGCACAACATGTGGAGACAGCATCAAGACTGAGTTTGAAGGTGGTGGCGACGAAATTGCCCGCACAGACGACAGTTTGAAAATCATCATCACTCCAGGCAAAGAGACATTCAAACGTTGCTATGCTGTGCAGGAATTGCAAAATGGCAAGTGGGTTGTGATCGCAGGTCCAACTCAAGACACTGCAATTGTGATCTCAACTGTCAACATGACAGAGAAAGAGCATACAGTACGAGTAATCTCCGGAACAGACTGCGAGAAGGTTGCCAATGGTGAAATCACAAGCGGTGATCCTGAATCTGCAGACCAGATTGGAGATGAGCTGAAGATCAAAAACACAAGCATCTTCTTCAAGACTATCGTGAACGGAATCTGTGAAAAGATGGACAACGTACTTGTTGAAATCGACGGTGATAACCTTGACACTTTGATAGCAGGAACTAGCATCAAGTGGTATATTAAGGCAACCGGAGACTCTGCGTTCGTTGCCGTTCCAAGTGCGACAGACCAGAAGAGTGTTTCATTGAACCTAACAGGAGAAACAACAATCAAGGTCGCTTTGGATAACGGAACAACAGAATTGGTGAAGACACAAAAGACTATCGCTTCTGAAGACAGTCTAAAGATCAAGTTGACTACTGACAAAGAGAAAGCATGCTACGGTGAAAATGTCAATCTAAATGTTGAGACAGTCAACGGTGCATACGCTTCTATCATGTGGGAAGACAGCAGTAAGACAGCAGAAAGAAATGTGGCAGCAGACACAATATTGTACAAAGTAGTTGCTGAAAGCAAACTCGGCTACTGTCCTAATGTTGCAGACTCTATTAAACTTGTAGTCGACTTCAAGCCAGAGGTTGAGCTGGCAATCAGCAGAGAGGCTGTTTGTGATGATTCAAGCAACGTCAAGTTGTCAATCTCGTCGGCTCAGGAGAGAAACGATTTGATCTATACTTGGAAGAACTTTGAGACAAAAGACACCGTCTTGACAGATGCTCCAAAAGAGAACACTACATACGAGGCTACAGTAAGCACCTCACTTGGAATCTGTGAAAGCGTGACATTGAGCAAGTCAGTTTCAGTGGCAAGCAACGTTGAGTTCGCGGCAAAAGCTTCCGACAGCATATTCTGTAAGGGAGACGAGGTGAAGATCGCAATCGAGAAGATCAACGGCGGATCACTCAACGAAAACATCAAATTCACATTGAACGACGTCGAGTTCAGCGGTGACACAGCTAAAGTAGAGGTCAACACTTCAGTCTACGCATTACGTGCCACAGACTTGACTGGAGGATGTCCGGACGCAGTAGACACAGTTAGAATCAAGGTCGATCAGCCTGTTGAATTCACATTGAGCCAGACAGCGACAACAATCTGTAACGTCGGTTCGGACAGTGTCAAGATTACTATCAATGCCGATTCATCCGCAAATTATAGCTACGTATGGTCGACAGGAGACAAAGATGCCAGAACTATCACAGTCTACCCTAATGTAGATTCTACTTATACAGTAATCGGTGCGAGCCAATACGGAAAATGTCCTTCATTGGAGGATTCCGCAAGCATCACTGTCAACGAGGCGGTCAAAGTCACAATCGAGGCTGATGTAGACAGAATTTGTCAGACAGGAGCAGACTCAGTCAAACTTACAGCAATGGCTGAAAACGGAGAGCCTACTTCATGGATCTGGTGGGACGGTGCTGTAACAACATCTCCTGTACGTTCATTCCTTCCTACAGTAACCAGTGCTGTATGGGTAAGAGGAAACGACAATGTATGTGCGGTGAGCGACACTGCAAGCGTAACGATTTCGGTAGACGTGCCACACACAGCCCACCTTGCCACAACATCTACAAAATTCGTATATGGAGGTTCTATCGACATGGTCGCATCATTCAACGGAAATGTAGAAGGACCAATCACATGGTACAGCGAGAATACAGAGGGCGACGTCACAACTCTTGGAGAGACAGAAGAGTTGAAATACTCTGACATGCCAAGCGGAGATGCCAAATATTACTTCGTCGCTAAGAATGGTGCATGCGCAGACATCAAGAGTGACATCATGACAATCGCTCTTGTCGACGATATCGAGATTCCTACCGTCTTCACGCCATTTGAGAAGAACGGAGAGAACGATGAATTCATGCTAGGCTATGAAGTTGTGATCTACGACAGATTCGGCAACTTGATATACCGTGGCGACAACGGTTGGGATGGAACTTACAAAGGAGATGTGGCAGACGCAGGTGTTTACGTCTACTCATTAATTTTGAAAGACGGTCGTGAGATGAAGGGTACAATTCAGGTGTTTAAAAGAGACTAAAAATGAAATCAATAAATAAATTCACGCTATTGGCCGGACTTGCCACTGCAGGCATGGCCATAGCGGCACCTCAGGGTGGATTCAACAAATATGAGAACGCCACGAGAGACAATGTGACAGCCACATATAAAGATGGTTACGTCATATTCAGAAGCGGCGACAGCATTTTCGTCGGCAAACAGACTGCCAACGGAATTGAAAACAAAGAATACAATAAGAGTCTGACTTCATTGAAAGCCGACGGTGCTATCAGCTATGCCGACGGAATGGTATTCTACAGCAAAGATGGCGACATCTACGCTGCAAAAGAGAAATCGTTCGGAAAATTCAAGAAAGGCAAAAAGCAGTGGCTTCCGGGTCTTGGCAAAGAGAGAAACGAATTCCAGGGCAGCATGTTGGCTTACGCAAGCTGGAGATATATGCCAAAAGAGATGGCTTCTGCCAAGAATCCTTCCGTCACATCTGACGGAAACACAATCTATTTCGCTTCCAATGCGGAAGGTTCGAAAGGATTCGACATTTGGATGACAAACAAGAACGAGGATGGAGAATGGTCTATAGCCGAACGTCTTGGGAAAGAGGTCAACAGCCTTGGAAACGAGGACTTCCCTATCGTGCTTGGCGACTCTCTTATCGCATTCGGTTCCGACAGAAAGGGCTACACGACAATGCCAGACAGCGGCAAATTCCACACTTATATCAGCAAGATTGAAGAATGGAAGAGACCTCAGCTATTGTCCAAATACGAGTCGGAAAAGGCTAAAGAGGAAGAGAAACAGTTGATTGCATCAAAAGTAGACAAGCAGTCGAACAGCCAATCAACTGAAAATCAGCAGTCAACGACACCGTCTACTAACAATCAGATCGCAGACAACCGTGTTGCGGACAGCCCAACTAACACAAATGTGTCATCTGGAGCAAATGCTGGTGGACAGACGACAAACGACTTTTCTAATTTGTCGTATTCCCCAGTTGTGAACAATGTGAACCCAGAAGAGAAAGTCCCTTACAATCCGTTTGATGATGGCAAACCAAAAGAAGAGGAATTCAACTATGAAGACGACATCATCGAAGAGACGAAGTCTGAAAACGACCGTATCTTGGAGTTGTTGACAAAAGACGAGACTCCAATGGAGCCAACCAAGAAGGTTTCAGTGGCAGATCTTAACGACGTCTTCAAGAACGATCAGGAAGCTGTTGTGAAAGCCTCAAAGAATGTGGTTGCGACGGCAGACAAACGAATCTTCTACTTTGACTACGACAAAGATGTTGTAAACAATGCCGACTACGAGAAAGACTTCGAAGTAATCTTGGAATTCATCAATTTCTATCCAAAGAACAGTTTCCTTGTAATCGGACATACAGACGAGCGTGGTACATATGAGTATAACGACGCATTGAGTATGAAGCGTGCCAAGAAGATTGAAAGCATCTTGGTCAGCAAAGGTGTTAGCAGAAAACGTCTGTTCACAATGGCATTGGGAGAGTACAAACCTGTATTCAAGAATGCCCAGACAGAAGAGCAGCATCAGAAAAACAGAAGAGTGGAAATCTTAATAATGGAGTAAGGAAATGGAAATCAACATAAAAAAAGCACTTATTGCTTCTGCAGCTTCTTTATCAGCACTATTTTGTTCTGCTCAACAGGATTTGATGGTGTCGCAGCAGATCTTCTCACGTATAAATGTCAACCCAGCCGGTACTGGTAACAACAAAGGATGTGACGCATTCTTGCTTGGACGCATCCAATGGGCGGGAGTCGACAATTCACCTAAGACAGGATTGTTGAACTTCACTGCATACAGCGAAAATGTAAAGTCAAGTTTTGGTGCGACAGTCAACTACGACAACCTTGGCGTTGGCAACAGCCAGACAAACGCTCAGGCAGTCTACGCATACCATATCGACTTGAATCCAAAGTACATCCTGTCACTTGGTATTTCAGCTGGTTTCAATGTGGGGTCATTCGACCCATATAAAAACACGTTGAAAGACGACTCTGAGATTGGCAAGTCGACATTCGTTAGAGACAAGACGACAGAGATAAGTCCAGACTTCAACGCAGGTGCAGAGATAAGCAGCGAACACTGGATGGCTGGTTTTTCATGCACTCACTTGCTAAACGACACGTCGACTACATTTAGAAAAGGCCGCCATTTCTATGTATATGGAAGAGGATTCTTCAATATCACCCACAACTTTGATTTGGCGCCATTGATCTCATACATGCACAAGCACAACACCAACACCACAGAAATCGGATGCCAGGCATTCTTCAAAAAGATGATTTGGGGAGGTGTGGCATGGAAACCAGATTTCAACAGATTCTCAGAGATGCAGATGATGAGCATCACTGCAGGTTTCGAGTGGGCTAACCGATTCAGATTTGGCTACAGCTACGACATGAACTTTGGAAAATACAACAATCTTCCATCAAACACTCATGAAATCATGCTAAGTGCTCACTTCTAATATTGAATTAAGAATTAAGAGTTAAGAATTAAATGGGGGTGTATCAAGACTAATCAAGTCGCGATGCACCCCCTTTCTTTTGTTCTATTCATCTATGATTTGACGACCAATAACAAACGCTACTGTTCCCCCTACCAATGAGTAAATTCCTGCAATAAGATCATCATCTGGTCCAAGACACTCATTCTTTACCTCCAACAAAAAAGTGCTAATGAAAGATACGATGAAAACGGATAAAATCGTAACGAACATAAGTGTCAGAGTTTTAACCACTTTTTCCATTCTATCTCCCTTAAATGAAAAGAAACAGACAATCAAGCTGATAAAATAAGACACAAAAATCAAGGAGTTGTCTACAATTGGATGAATCCAAAATAGAGTTGCGGCAACTATACCCACCAACAACGATATGATGATTCCCAATCTCGAAGAATACAATTTGGAAACAATTAATCTGACTACCATAGTCAATTGCAGAGCAATCACCATAGCTGCATCTTTTGTCGGAGGAGGCCAGGATTCCGTAAGCTCACCCAAAGGGTCATAAACGCATAAATACACTACGAAAAAAATTGACAAAAGTATTTCTGCTGGACATTTTAACACTAACCTGTATAATTTTTGCATCATTTTGAATCTATTTAACGTGAATTCGACGAATTTTAAAATAGGAGAAAATGACAGTTGAAGTGTCATAAACGAGGATTGTTAAGGGCGGAACGCCCTAACCCTTCCCCACGTGCGAGCCGTAGGCGAGCACAAAAAATTAATAAAGCCACAGAGAATTAACGTTTACAGAGAAAAGCTACGCTTTTATATGAGAAAAAGAGATGAGAATCCAATCAGAAAGTGGAATATGATCAGCAGATTACAATTCATCGAACTCACGTTATTTAACTCTTGGATTTTAGTTGTTTAATGGCAGGGAAACCTACTCTTTCTATTCATGTGCTCGCCTACGGCTCGCACCATAGAGGAGGAGTTAGGGCGTTCCGCCCTTAACAATCCTTAGTTATATAACCAAATCTTAAATCAAGAATAGCTTCTTAATTTTGATAAAAGATCGTCATGAATACAAATATATAAAAAACTTTCACTTCTCTCTCAAATGTATAATTATGTCTTCTTTATCTTCCTCAGCATACACTTTTGAAAAATCATACGTAAAATTTGACATAAACCTTTAAAAATGTTAAATTCGCATTTACTAACGAATTCGTAAATGAAACGACATATAGAATTATTGTTTTTTGTTGCCGTCATAGCCGTGTTGGCTGTGATCTGTTTTTTAATGCCCAAGGATGGCATTTCGGTGGCTGGCACGACGCTTCGATTTCCTTCCATCTCTGAGGTTCTCACTCCATCGGACAAGTCGAGAATATCAATTGACGGGCTTTTGGCCGACCGTGAAAACAGCATGAAGATCCAACAGTTGCCCGACTCTGTGATTGAGGCCCGTCGCAAACTTATGCAAGCGGCAGACTCTATGCGTGTGCGCGACTCACTTCTCCTTGCTGACACCATCAATTTCTATAAGACTTTCTTTGCAGAGAATCCGTCAAGATTCTATCTTCCTGATTCTTCGGACGTTTCGTATATAACAGATCTGATTGCGACCCTTCGTAGAGAGGCACGCAAAGGCATTGTGCATATCGCACACTACGGAGACTCACAGATTGAGGGTGATCGCATCACAAGTTCTCTCCGCTATGGTCTGCAGGACAAATTCGGAGGAGAAGGACTAGGAATTATCCCTGTCCTACAGATGATTCCTTCGATCACGGTTCAAGAAACGATTTCAGATAGCATAAGCCGTTATTTGGTCGACGGTACACTTGTCCAAAAAGCAGACCACAAACGTTATGGAGCGCTGGCCCAACTTTCTGAACTTAAAGGAAAAACAACCATAACAATCAAAAGTTTGGCAGTCAAGCATAAGGCTTTCGACAAAGTGCGTCTGTTCTATTCCACACGTAAAAAGGGATTAAAAGCGACGTTGACCGCCGGAGATCTCACTTATGAGGCAGAAGATGAAGCGGACAAGAAATATGGCATGATGGAATGGGATCTGCCAAACAAAATATCTACATTCAAAATCAGACTTGAAGGAGATGCCGAACTTTACGGTTTCTGTCTGACTGGAGACAAAGGTGTGGCAGTGACAAATATCGGATTACGAGGAAGTTCGGGAACATTCTTCACCAGAATCGACGCAAAATCATTCAAGTACATGCACAACGCGCTCAACACCCGTTTGGTGATCATGGAATTCGGAGGAAATGCAACTCCATATTTGAGCACAGACAAAAAAATCGAAGGCTACTACAATTCGATGGACGCCCAAATCAAGTTTGTGAAACAACAACTGCCTAAGGCAAAAATCATTCTTATCGGACCTGCCGACATGGCTGAGACCGTGGACGGAAAGCTCCAAACATACCGTAATCTTGAGAAGACGGTGGATTTGATGCGACGTGTGGCGAAAGACAATGGAGTGGCATTCTGGAACATGTATGGAGTGATGGGAGGAAAGAACTCGATCATCAGTTGGGTATCCAACAAACCAGCTCTTGCTGCAAGCGACTACATCCACTTCTCCCGTAAAGGAGCTGAAAAGATCGCCCATCTGTTTTTGGAAAGTTTGAATGTCTACGACGACTATTCAATGTTCCAGTCATCTCTAGACAGAAGAAAGAGAGAACTATCGAAAAACAGGAAAAAGAAGCTAAAGGAGATATCTGCAAAAATACCTGTCGACAAGACGTTTGCTGATTCAATCTCCAAAAGATAAGCATAATGTGAACTTAATAAGATGAAGGCTATCAAAACAATATTTGTGCTGTTGACTTTGCTTAACGCAACACTCGCGTCTGCCCAGGGATTTTTCAAACATATTCCTAGAGACTATGATTTTATCCAATACGATAAAAACAAGTTGGAATTTCCAGGCGACACTGGCACAATGTGTCATTTTTATGAAAAACTAGACAGCATCGTGCTTTGCAGAGAAGGAAAAGTGAACATTCTCCACATCGGAGGCAGCCACGTGCAGGCGGATGTGTTCTCCAACCGTATCCGACGCAATCTTGACTCTCTGAATCTTGACTTCAAGAGTTCCCGCGGACTGGTGTTCCCTTTCAAAATAGCAGGAACCAACAATCCGCCAAACTATAATGTGACATACACTGGCAAATGGACATCAAGCCGAATCTTGAAACGTCACGACAACATCGAGCTCGGACTGATGGGAATCGCTGTGCAGACAAATTCGCCAGATGCGACAATGAAAATCAACCTCAATAGGGATGCCACTTTGCGTTGGGAGTGTACGGACTTGAAACTGATTGGCTATTCCGACAGCGCATATTCATACCCAGTGATCATCAACCCTGTTGACAGTTCAAAAATATACAGCATTTACAATGTGTTGGACGACGTGTACGAGTTTTCTTTCGACACTCCAGTCGACTCATTCACAATTGCTTTCGAGCAGACAGACTCTGTTTTCCATCCGTTCACATTGTCTGGAATCCTAGCAGAGAACAACAGCAACGGAATCACATACAATTCCGTCGGCATCAACGGAGCAAGCGTCATGAGCTGGCTGAAATGCGAGAAATTCCAGAAAGAGTTGCCGCTCGTACTTCCAGATTTGGTGATTTTCGGAATCGGAATCAACGACGCTGTGCCTAAAAACTTCAGCGGAGCCAAGTTTTTGGACAACTACAGCAAACTGATAGAAAAGATTCAGGAGATTTCTCCAAACTGTGCATTTATCTTCATCACAAACAACGACTCCTACCGTCGCTCAAAAGGACAATACAGTGTCAACACGAACGGACAGATCGTTGAGGAAGTTTTCTTTGAATTAGCGAAAAAATACAACGGTGCCGTATGGGATCAGTTTGCCATCATGGGTGGATTAAAGTCGATGAAACAATGGGAGAACGCAGGTTTAGCCCGAAAAGACAAGATTCACTTCACACCAAATGGCTACATCCTATTAGGTGATTTATTCTACAATGCATTGATTCAGAGTTATCTAAATTACAAATAACATGTTCGATACGATATTAGAGTTTCTTAAAGATATATTTGCATTCGACGAAGGAAGTCCCCTTTTGTTCACACAATTCTATTTTTGGGCTTTCTTCACGATTGTCTTCGCTGTGTTTGCCGCAATTGGGCGTGACAAGCTGTTGCTAAGAAATACATTTCTGTTTTTCGTCAGCGTCTTCTTTTATTATAAGACGAGCGGAATCTTCACATTGATTCTGCTTTTTGCCACCGTGTACAATTTTTTCAGTGGAAAAATAATATACAATTGCAAAAGTGAAGGATGGAAAAAATACCATCTCATTTGGGGATTGATAGTCAATCTTGCCACATTGTGCTACTTCAAGTACGCATATTTCTTGGTAGACATGACCAACAGTCTGCTCGGCACTTCATTCAGAGTGTTCGACGCGTTTGCATTTTTGGGAAACAAAGCTGCAGGAGCAAATCTTTTCGACACAGAAAATATCTTCTTGCCTGTGGGAATCTCTTTCTTCACATTCCAGAGCATCAGCTATATAATGGATATCTACAGAAAGAGAATAGAACCAGTGACCAACATTCTCGATTTCGGATTCTATCTGACATTCTTTCCACAGCTTGTGGCAGGCCCGATTGTGCGTGCCAGCACGTTCATTCCGCAACTGTACAAGCCATTCTTCCTCGGCAGACGTCAGTTTGGAATCGCAGTATTCTGGATATTGAACGGTTTTGCGAAAAAGATCATATTGAGCGACTATATAGCAGTCAATTTCGTCGACCGTGTGTTTGAAAACCCTACGATGTACAGTGGTCCGGAGAATCTCTTCGCACTGTTCGCATACTCATTGCAAGTGTACGCCGATTTCAGCGGATACACAGATATAGCCATCGGAGTGGCCATGCTGATGGGATTCTATCTGCCACAAAACTTCAACTCACCATACAAGGCTCCGAATGCAGGAAACTTCTGGAAACGCTGGCATATTTCACTATCAAAATGGCTTCAGGACTATCTGTATATCCCGCTGGGAGGAAACAGAGAAGCTTCGTTCGGAACATACGCAGTGATATTCTCAATCGCAGCGATCGGTGTGATATTGAGCGGAAGCATTTGGATTGCCGTGATTTTAGTGTCTATCACAGCCTACTTCACAATAAGAGCATATCTGTCGCCTGACAATAAAAAAGAGATCACATCAAATTTGAACCGTCTGAACACAATGCTTCTTGGAGGTATCTGGCACGGAGCAAGCTGGAACTTCATGATATGGGGAGGATTGAACGGACTTGGAATGCTCGTGTACAACTTTTGGAAAAAGAGAAATATCTACAAGAAGACACTGGCGGTCATGATCGTGACACTTGTGTTCGGAATACTTGTATTCCTATACGACCTTCCTCTGTACAGAATGGGATTTGTATGGCTGGGCACAATCTTCGTCGGCACATTCATCCGCATGGTCTACAATCTGTGTGGCGGCAAATGGAAATTCAAGGCATTGGATTACACATGGGCAGTGTTGCAGACATTCGTCTTCATCACATTCACACGTCTTTTCTTCCGCTCCGGATCCAATCTTGATCCAGCAGAAGCCAACCAGGTGGCATGGGACACCGCTAAAAACATGGTGAACCAGATCGGAGGCAAATGGGATTTCTCACTTATCCCTACCATGGCCGACGCATACAAGAACATCATTATCCTGTTTGTGTTGGGAATGATTATCCACTGGTTGCCAGAAAAATTCAAGCGTCGATACAGACTATGGTTCGCATTGCAGCCAATTGGAGTAATGGTAATAACAACTTGTATAATTGTGTTTGTGGTTTACCAGTTTATGACTGCCGACCTACAGAAGTTTATCTATTTCCAGTTCTGATGGTTGTTGGACTATAAACTATAGACTATAAACCAAACTATAGGAGTAGAGAAGCGAGAATCTCTATAGAAAAAGAATAAAAGATACAGCTATGAAAATGAAAGTAGGAATCGGCTACGATGTACATCAGTTTGCCGACAACAGAGAATTATGGATTGGAGGGATCAAGATTCCCCACACACGAGGACTACTTGGACATTCAGATGCCGACGTGCTTCTTCATGCCATCTGCGACGCGATGCTTGGAGCCGCGCATCTTAAAGACATCGGCACACATTTTCCAGACAACGATGCCGCGTTCAAGAATATCGACAGCAAAATTTTATTGAAGAAGACAGCGGAATTAGTGGCATCAAAAGGATATAAGATCGAGAACATCGACTCAATCATCTGTGCCCAGGAGCCGAAGATGAAACCGTACATCGACGAAATGCAGCGAACAATCGCGTCGATTCTAGGGATAGACGAGGAAGACGCGAGTGTGAAAGCCACAACGACAGAGAAGCTCGGCTTTGTCGGCAGAAAAGAAGGAATCGCCGCACATGCAGTTGTGTTGTTGTCGAAAGAATAAAAGGTTGTCCTATCCAAATAGTACAAATAGGCGAAATTAAGAGCACAAAAAGAGTCATAAAGTAGATTTTACAACACTTATAGTGTAAATATTCGTTAAAAATCGTGGTCAAGCTATGTTTTTTTTATAAATTGCAGCCGATTTTGTGGATATTAGGTAAACAAAATCAAAAAATGGACTAAAAAAGGAAAAAATAAATAATAAAAAATAACAAAAATTTCAGAAGACAAATGAAAAAATTATTTGCAGTTATCGCAATGACTGGAGCAATGATTTTCGGTACAGCTTCAGTTTGTTTCGCTCAGGATGAGGCTACAGAAGAGTCTACAGAGCAGGTTGTAGATGAGGCACCAGCAGCTGAGCCAGTTCAGGCAGCTCCAGCGCCAGTTCAGGCAGCTCCAGCACAGGAGGCAGCTCCAGCAGCTCAGGAAGAGCAGGCATTCCACAAGGTGATCAAGCAGAAATTCATCGAAGGTGGTGCATTCTTCATGTTCATCGTATGTATCGCTCTTATCCTAGGTTTGGCTTTGAGTATCGAGCGTATCATCTATTTGTCATTGTCATCAGTTGATTCAAAGAAGCTTCTTGAGTCAGTTGAGGGAGCTCTAGACAACGGAGATGTAGAGGGAGCAAAGACAATCTGCCGTAACACAAGAGGTCCTATCGCATCAATCTTCTATCAGGGATTGTGCCGTATCGACAAGGGTGCTGATGTAGTAGAGAAGTCAGTAGTATCTTACGGTGGTGTACAGATGGGTCTATTGGAGAAGAACGTTACATGGATTTCACTTTGTGTAGCATTGGCTCCATCACTAGGATTCTTGGGAACAATCATCGGTATGATCGAGGCATTCGATAGAATTCAGGCTGCAGGTGATATCTCAGCAACAGTCGTTGCAGGTGGTATCAAGGTTGCCCTTTTGACAACATTGGTCGGTTTGATCGTTGCCATGGTTCTTCAGGTATTCATGAACTTTATCTTGACTCGTATCGAGGCTCTTACTTCAGAGATGGAGGACGCTTCAATCAGCTTGATCGACGCAGTTGTTGCATACGAGGAGAAGTTCAAGGGCTTCAATTCATCATCTGCTTCTTCTTCAGTAGCAATTTCAAACGAGTCTTCAATCGAGAACGCATAATCATCTAAGACAATAAAACTATGAATTCAGAAAAGATTTCATCGATTGTCTTGGCTGTTCTTGTAGCTATTGCAGCTATCGTCTGCGTATTGTTCTGCGTAGGAGGTAGCGAAGAGGAGATCTACAGTGGCGAGGCATTCGACGCTCCAAACTATACAGGAGCTGTATTGAACGTCGTGTACGTGTTCCTATGCTTGGCAATAGTAGCAACAATTGTATCTGCAGTTCTTTCGTTCATCATCAAGCTAAAGAACGACAAGAGATCTGCATACACATCTTTGGCGATGCTTGTTGCACTTACATTGCTATGCGGAATCACATACGCAATCGGTGATGGCACACCACTTAACATGCCAAACTATGATGGTACTGAGAACGTAGCAAGCAGATTGAAACTTGCTGACATGTGTTTGTATTCTATCTACACATTGTTCGTGCTTGCAGCAATCGCAGCTGTGTTCAACGTTACTTTCGCAAAATCTATCAACAAAATTAAGTAAGTTTGTACGATGGGAAAAAAGAAAAGATCAGTAGGTGAGCTTAATGCCAGTTCAATGGCGGATATTGCGTTCTTGCTGCTTGTTTTCTTTCTTGTGACAACTTCAATGTCAACAGACAAAGGTTTGGCACGTCGTCTTCCTCCACCAGTACCAAAAGACCAAATAAACGAGGATATTGAGATGAACAAGCGCAATGTGCTTCAGATTCTTGTCAATAGCAACAACGACTTGATGGTCAACGGTGAGGTGCTTGAGGTTAGCAAACTGAAAGAAAAAGCTAAGGAATTCATTTTGAATCCATCGAACTCAGAAGAGCTTCCTGAAAAGGAGGTCGGCTCTTTCGGAAGTTTCGGCAACGTGATGTACACTAAAAAGCACGTGATTTCTTTGCAGAACGACCGTGGCACTCAATATCAGGCATACCTTGATGTTCAGAATGCCCTAGTGGCTGCTTACGACGAAATCCGTGACGACTTCTCTATGCAGAAGAGAGGTAAGAAGTTCGCCGATCTATCAGAAGAAGAGCAGAAAGAGGTACAGAAGATTTTCCCTCAGAAGATCTCTGAGGCAGAACCAAAAAATTATGGAGGTAACTAATTATGGCAAAATTTAGAAAAGACGGAGGTCGTGCACTGCCAGGACTTAGTACATCTTCATTGCCAGATATCGTATTCATGTTGTTGTTCTTCTTCATGACTGCAACTTCAATGAAGGAGGTCACATACAAGGTGAACATCAACCTTCCAAACGCAACTCAGCTTACTAAGCTTGAGAAGAAGAGTTTGGTGAAATACGTATACATTGGTCAGCCTAAGAAAGAATGGGTGAAATATGTAGGTACTGAGTCGTGCATCCAGTTGGACGACGAGTTCGTAAAGGACGCAGACAAAGTGCAGACTTACATTATCGACAAGCGTGCTGCCATGAATGAGGACGACCAGGGTCAAATGGTCGTTTCAATGAAGGTCGACAAGGATACTAAGATGGGTATCGTTACCGACGTTAAGCAGGCTCTACGTAATGCTAATGCACTTAAGATTAACTACACTGCTCTAGGCAAGTAATTAATCAATCATAATAAAGAGCGTGGTCCTTTGGATTCACGCTCTTTTTTTATTGACCATAAGCCATCTAAAAAAGAAAATTCATGGGAATAGACATTCAATATATCGACAAATATGAAGAAACACTTCACTCACAGTTATACCAGTTTCTTCAAAGCAAAAAAGAGGTAGACGTGATGGAGCCCGACGCCACAGATTTCGAAAGTGTATGGCAACAGGTATGCACTTCTTACATCCCTGACGGAGTCCGCGAATTCGAGGGCTACGCGACAGTGTCCGTAGGCTGGATGATGTATGTGGGGATGGCTTTGGCTAAACAGTGGGATGAAAACTGGTTGAAATGCAAAAGCCAACCAGACATGTACACAGCCTTGCGTGACGTCCGTGGCTACGACTGCATGGACGAATATATCAGTGAGGATGTATTGAAGTTGAAACCTAATGAGAGCAAGGCATTAGCCAAACTTATCAATGACTGTGCGCAGATGGGTGTACACGCATTGCAACGCGAAATGTTCGAGCCGGGAAGTCCACTCGCCTTCCATGCCTACGTCCGCACTCTTCACCAAATGTATCTGATGGGAATCGCTGTGCAGCTGCTGAGAATGGGATACAAGATGACGAAAATCTAAAGACAATTCATAATTCATAATGTAAATCAGGCATTACCTTTATCAATCTAACTCATTCAAGAAAAACATACTACCATGAAAAAAACACTACGACTACTTGCATTTAGCACATTAACCCTATTTGCCATCTCCGCGTCTGCCCAAGGAATAGACGACTTAATGCGACCAGAGAAATGGCATGGCGACGGGAATGCTCCCGTCAGCTACGGAGAAAAAATCCGCTTCAACGAAGGAATGCCCACCAAACAGGAGTTGGATATATCAGTGGGCAACAGCGGCATCTATGACATCGCAATAGAATGCAACACCAATTCCGTCTCCTCAAAATGCATGATCTATGCGAAAGGGACAAACTATTCCGTCTGCTCGGCTGAAGTGCCTCTCGCAAGAGGACAGAAAAATGTGAAAGTCTATCTCCGTGGTGTCGGCACGACCGACGGAAAGGTGAAAATCGGAATCGAGAGCGACGGAATGCATAGCGTCGAAATCGGGAAAACAGAAATCAAGAAGACCGACAAACCATATAAATTCCTTCAGGGAGGCGACATCACCATGCTCCACTACGTGCTCGACCGTGGCGGCAACTATTTCGACGCCGACGGGAATATGCTTTATAATCAAAACGACACGCGCGAAGAGAAAGCTCAGGCAGTGCTTGATTATATGAGCAGACGCGGGTTCAACTTCGTCAGAATACGTAATTCCAACAACCCCGGTCCACAATCCACAGACGCTTCCGGCAAATACTGCTTCCTCGAGGGGTATCAGGACACAGAAGACTGTCTGAGTCTGGCACGCGAGGCAAAAAAGGCAGGTATGGAAATCCAATACACATTCAATCTGTCGGACTATTGGAGCAACGGCGAGTGCCAGAGGATTCCGAGAGACTGGCAGGAAAAAATCAACAATGTATGGTCGTTCGACGAGAAAGTGAATATGCTGGTGAGTCTCGTTGGCGAATATGTGAAGACGGTGATGAAAGAGATGGCAGACGAAGGCATCTATCCGGCATACGTGTCGGTGGGCAACGAGACAAACGCAGGATTCCTGTTCCCGTATGCCTACTCATACAATGTGCCGGCCAACGAATCGAAAGCAGAGATGCCGACGGGAGACGCGCATCCTGAAAACATCGCCAAAATCATCAACGCCGCCTACAACTCCATCAAGGAGATTTCGCCAAACAGCAAAGTGGTGGTGCACCTTGCCGACGCCACAGCAGACGTGGACAAATGGGGATCACCGTCGACATACAAATGGTTTTTCGACCTCATCACAAAAGCCGGAGCCAAATTCGACGTGATCGGAGCATCCTACTACCCGTCGTGGAGCGAGACGACAGCCGAATCACTTGCCAAATCGTGTGAGATGCTTTTCGGATATTATGGCAAAGACGTGCTAATCATGGAGAGCGGATATAATTTCGCTCCGAAAAGGAAAGACGGCTACGACGGACAGCTCAACCACAATGCATCAGCCTACAACGACGTCTACAAATACAGTCAGGACGGGCAGAAAGGGTTTATCGCCGAGCTGATCAACACAGCTAAAGGGGCAGGCTACGAGAACAGCAGCGACAACGAGATAGTTGGCAGCCTCTATTGGGATCCGATGATGATACACGTGGAAGACCAATGGGGCAACAACGTCACCGGCTGGGCACACTTCGCATCCGACATGAAAGCCGACGTGAACGTGGTGGAGAACACCACCCTATTCGATTTTGACGGCAAAGCAGTAGCGGCATGGCAAGCCTACGAAGGCAATCAATATTCCGTCTACAAAGAGGATGAGAACACCCGCGTCGAACTGATTGAAAAAGAGACGAAAGGAAAACAATCAGAAATCACATACGACATTTTGGGAAGACGCTGCAACAACGCATTTATAAAATTAAAAATGCGAAATGCGAAATGAAAAATTGATGGGCCTCATGTAGAGACGCACGGACGTGCGTGTCATCATACGTGCGTGTCATCATACGTGCGTGTCATCATACGTGCGTGTCATTCAATTATGGCATCCGTCCATGACAATTCTCGCGCACCAGGCAGGGGCATTTTTCATTCTTGGTTTTTCCTTTTAAAATTCATGCAATAGTTAGTTGCAAAATACATAAAAAAAATGGAATCATACAATCACGATTTATAGTGATTTTTTTGCATTTTTTACAATGAAAATCTATCTTTGCTACAAATTTTACACACATCTAATCCAGATGTGTTGAGATTAGATACAACAAATTATTTTATAACATTATGGTATATTCACACGAAGTAGAAAACATGTGTTGTGTTGCCAAAGGACCTAACCACGGTCCAGCTCCAATTCCTGAAGAGGGAAAGTGGATCCAGGCAAAGGAGATCAAGGATATCTCAGGTCTTACACATGGTATTGGTTGGTGTGCTCCACAGCAGGGTGCATGTAAGCTAACTCTAAACGTTAAGGAAGGCGTTATCGAGGAGTGTCTAGTAGAGACAATCGGATGTTCAGGTATGACACACTCAGCAGCAATGGCTTCTGAAATTCTTCCTGGCAAGACAATTCTTGAGGCGCTAAACACAGACCTTGTATGTGATGCAATCAACACTGCAATGCGTGAGCTATTCCTACAGATCGTATACGGTCGTACACAGTCTGCATTCTCAGAGGGTGGTTTGATGATCGGAGCTGGTCTTGAGGATCTAGGAAAGGGTCTTGTATCACAGATGGGTACACTTTACGGAACAAAAGTTAAGGGTACTCGCTACCTACAGTTGACTGAGGGTTACATCACAAAGATGTTCTTGGACAAGGACAGCCAGGTATGTGGTTACGAGTTCGTACACATGGGCAAGATGATGGAGGCCATCAAGAACGGTATGGACGCCAATGAGGCAGTTAAGAAGTTCACTGGTACTTACGGTCGTACAAAGGCTGAGGACGGTGCAGTTAAATCTATTGACCCACGTAAAGAGTAATTAGGTATGATTAGAGAGGTAAAATTTGAGAGCCAGGATCGTCGTATCAAGCAGATTCTTGCAACTCTAGAGAAGCACGGAATCAAGAGCATTGAAGAGGCTAACGAGATTTGCGACAAAGCAGGTCTTGATCCATATAAGACATGTGAGGAGACTCAGATGATCTGTTTTGAGAACGCAAAGTGGGCTTACGTAGTAGGTACTGCTATCGCTCTTAAGGAGAAGGCAAAAGACGCAGTAGAGGCAGCCAACTATATCGGTGAGGGTCTACAGTCATTCTGTATCCCTGGATCAGTTGCTGACGACCGTAAGGTAGGTATCGGACACGGTGAGCTTGCAGCACGTCTTCTTCACCCAGACACAAAATGTTTCGCTTTCTTGGCAGGACACGAGTCGTTCGCAGCTGCTGAGGGTGCAATCAAGATCGCACAGATGGCAAACAAGTCGAGACCAGCAGATAAGCCACTTCGCTGTATCCTTAACGGTCTAGGAAAAGACGCTGCTATGATCATCAGCCGTATCAACGGTTTCACATACGTTAAGACACAGTTCGACTACTTCACAGGAGAGCTAAAGGAGATCAGCCGTACAGCTTACTCTAACGGTCCACGTGCAGCAGTTAACTGCTACGGAGCTGACGACGTACGTGAGGGTGTTGCTATCTTCTGGAAAGAGGATGTTGATGTATCAATCACAGGTAACTCTACAAACCCTACACGTTTCCAGCACCCAGTAGCTGGCACATACAAGAAGGAGCGTATCCGCGCAGGTAAGGCATACTTCTCAGTAGCATCAGGTGGTGGTACAGGTCGTACACTTCACCCAGATAACATGGCTGCAGGTCCAGCTTCATACGGTATGACAGATACACTAGGACGTATGCACTCAGACGCACAGTTCGCAGGATCTTCATCTGTTCCAGCTCACGTTGAGATGATGGGATTCCTTGGTATCGGTAACAACCCAATGGTAGGTTGCTCGGTAGCTTGTGCAGTAGAGGTTGACCTTGTATTGAACAAGAAATAATCAATTTTGATTATAAAACTAAAGGCGTGTCTTACGGCACGCCTTTTTTTGTTTATATTAAAAAAAGTATATCTTTGTACTTGTCAATTTCAAAAGTCTATGTCAAAACATGATTATAACATATTGAGATTTACTATTGCCATTGTGACTGAGTTTTCAAAAACGTTTGGCATCACCCAAAAACAGGCATACAATTATCTTGTCCGTTTTAAGGGCATGTCGCATTTGACAGAATTCTATAACGTTTTACACACACAATCATTCGAAGACAACATTGAAGTGTTGGCAGAAGTATGTTCGCATAATGGAGGGCAATTGAAATGAAATTGTATCATGGTTCTGACGTGCTAATCGATGTGATTATCCTAGATAAATCCAAACCATTCAAGGATTTTGGCAAAGGCTTCTATTTATCAGACGACTATAATCAGGCATTTGATATGGCCAAACAACGAGTAAGACAAAAAATGGGTATCGGGACTCCAATCGTTACGACATTTGAATTTGATGAACACGAAATATCCAAAGGAGATTTGAATGTCAAAATTTGGAATGACTATTGCGTTGAGTGGGCAGAGTTTGTGATTCGCAATAGAAATAGAAATTTGCCCTACCCATGGCATGATTATGATATTGTGTATGGTCCAATTGCTGACGATGGAGTAACGATGCAATTAAGACGATTTGAAGCCGGATATCTCACTATCGAACAATTGGTTGAAGAATTGAAATATGATGAAGGCATCACTTTTCAATATTATTTCGCAAATGAAAAAGCAATTTCAAAACTGAAAAAATTATGAGACTTAAACCAGAACAAATAACAATTTTGCAAGAAGATCTTTGTGCAGAGCTTGTAGAAATTCTTATGAATGAGTGGCATTATTCAATGCAAGAGTCTCTTTCAATTCTATATAATTCGGACACTTTCACTCTGATACAAGATATAGGAACTGGTCTTTATTACCAAAGTGCAGGTTATGTATACACCTTTCTTGAAGAAGAACTAAAAAAAGGTAAGGTTGCCTAACGCTGCTGGTCCAGCTTCATACGGTATGACAGATACACTAGGACGTATGCTCTCAGATGTTTCATCTTATTGTACAGTCCCATTCCTTTCACTGTCAATAAATATTTCTGTCGTGGATGACGTGGGGATTGCGGATACAACATTCTAACCCATCCTCCATTCATCGCTGGATTGAGGGAATATTCAAGGAAATTTTTTCTGTCTTTCAACCCCACTGCGGATAGCAATTCCTTAACTGACATCTGCTGATATCCAATTGCCATTACCAAATGTTTGATATTCTCGTTGTCCGTCATGAATTGATTGCCATCCACACCACAACTTGTGGGGGTACTTGTGGGGGTACTTGTGGGGGTGTCGGCACATGGCTGTTCCTTATACTCCGACGGCGGATCAAGTATTAAATAACGATTCTTCAACACCCACGTCTCCCCAAGCAACATATTACGGAAGAATCGCTCCAAATATTTTGGCTCTGGCATCACCCCTTTCCTATTCTTATAAACGTATCGAACGAGAGCGTTGCGGAAATACCATGAATTTTGAGCAAAAATATCATTGTTGACATCAAAACCAAGAGAACGTAAATAAAGGATCACAAACACCGCCGTCGTACGGGTATTTCCCTCTCCAAACGCATGAATCTGCCATAATCCAGCCGTAAACTTGCTGATGTGCTTGATAATCTCATCCGACGAGAGGCCTCCATAGCTGAACTGTCTTTCCTGCTCTATATCGTATTCCAAAGCAAGACGAAGATCCTGAGCATACATATACATCACAGTGTCGCCATGCAAAATCCACTCCTTCTTGGTAATATCATAATCTCGAATTTTTCCAGCAAACTTAAACACCCCATCAAAGATATTCCTATGGATCTGAGTAAAGCCAAAGACACTGAATGCTAGAGTATTGGAGCTCAACAATTTAGCGATATTAGCAGATACTCTGTCTGCCTCCTCCACATCATCAGAATCATCATCGTGAGCCGTTTTCCTTGTGTAGTATTGTTTGATCAGTTCACGAGCCTCATCAATGGTAATTTCCCCTTCTATATTGCGTTTTGCCGTTTGTTGCAGATATTCCGACGTTGACAAACCATCTACAGCCTGAAGTCCGATCGCTGTACTCCATGCATAAGCCTTCTCTTTTTGGTCCGGTTCTCCCTGACGGATATATTGGTCAAAATCAATATAAAGTTGTTTGCTCGCCATATTGCTGGAAAGTTTTTCCAAAGATACTCATTCATTTTCTATTTTCCTTATTTACTTGATTTGGAAATGAGACTATTTTTCATTGTCCGTCAAGAATTGATTACCTTCCGCACCACAACTTGTCGTGGTACTTGTTCGGGTACTTGTCGGGGCACTCTCATGATGAGGCACTCTGCCTGGAGGACAGTACACATTCTATCCCCGAGACTTCGTCCCGGGTTACTCTCGCTTTGCTCGGTAGCGTCTTTCAAACGATTATCTCATTAATTTGAGACGCCGTAATGCCATTTGAGACGCCGTAATACGACGTCTCTACGGGATGTCCACACCAATTATGAATTATTACACATTGCCTTTATCTCACATTTGGGAAATACAACAAAAAACAGTAATTTAGCCCCGACTATATTGTATTAGGATATGATTACAGGCGAGATCAAAACACGCATTGACCAGATTTGGGACACTTTCTGGACTGGCGGCATAACTAACTCTATCACCATTCTGGAACAGATGACTTATCTGTTCTTCATGAAAATGTTGGATGACGCACAGACAACAAAAGAGGCTAATGCCAACGCTTTTGGAGTGACGGTGAAAGACCCGACATTCAAAGAGGGGGTGTGGCATAACCCTGACTCCGACAAGGATGTGGCTTATGAAAACCTGCGCTGGCACGTTTTCAAAAACAAAGAGCCTGAAACTATGTTCTCGCTTATCAGCAAGGATGTGTTTGTCTTTATCAAAAACCTTAATGAAGGGAAGGACTCCGCCTACAGCCGTTTTATGGACTCCGCCACGTTCCTTATCCCCAACGCACGAACATTGACCAAGATAGTCGAGGGCATTGATGCTCTTGATATGAACAACCGTGATGTGATGGGCGACGTGTATGAGTACATACTTGGCAAAATGGCAGCGTCGGGCAATAACGGACAATTCCGCACCCCTCGCCATATTATCCGTATGATGGTGGAGCTGATGAAGCCTACTTTGGAAGACACTATCTGCGACCCTGCTATGGGTTCGGCCGGATTCATCACAGAAAGCGCCAAATATATAAAGGAGCACTACAAAAAGGAGTTGCTGAAGCAGGAAAACAAGGAGCATTACAAGAACAGTATGCTCCACGGATTCGACACCGACCAGACTATGCTCCGTATCGGCGCGATGAACCTTATGCTCCACGACGTCGACAATCCCTGCATCAAATATCAGGACTCTTTATCATCGGACAATACCGACGAAAACAAATATACTCTATGCTTGGCAAACCCACCGTTTGCAGGCAGTCTCGACAACGAATCAATAAGCAAAAGCATCTTGGCAATCACAAAGACCAAGAAGACGGAATTGTTGTTCGTCGCCCTTTTCGTCCGCATGCTTCAGCTTGGAGGCCGTTGCGCTTCCATTGTGCCCGACGGAGTGCTTTTCGGAAACAGCACAGGGCATAAAGCCATCCGTAAGGAACTGATTGACCATCAGCAGTTGAAGGCTGTCATTTCAATGCCGAGCGGAGTGTTCCAACCATATTCGGGAGTGTCGACAGCAATTCTGATCTTCACCAAGACCAATGACGGTGGCACTGACAAGGTTTGGTTCTACAATATGCGTGCCGACGGATATACTCTTGACCAAAAGCGTACAGAGTGTGCCGAGAACGATATTCCTGACATCATCGCACGTTTCAACAACCTTGAAGGTGAGGAAGGTCGCACACGCAAAGACCAATCGTTCCTAGTTCCAGTTGAGGAGATTCGAGAGAAAGACTACGACCTGTCAATCAACAAGTACAAGGAGGTAGAGCGTGAGGAAGTTGTGTATGAAGAGCCATCTGTCATACTTGGACGCATTGAGGAGCGTGTGAACAATATCCAATCTGCTTTGGTGGAGTTTAGAACTAAATATATGAATTGAATATGAGTGGTAAAGATACAATAACAGAGGCGGTTTCACTGATTAAGACTGCCATTTTGCAAAGCCAAGCAAAGGCGGTTGCGGCTGTAAACCAAGTTCAGCTGGCTCTTTACTACGGCATCGGAAAATATATATCTGCCAATTCTCGAAATAAGAATTGGGGAACTGGAGCTATCAAAAACATAAGTGATAGACTAAAAGAAGAGTTGCCAGGAATAAGAGGATTTTCGGAAGCCAACATCAAAAAAATGCGTTTGTTTTATGAACAATGGCAAATGTTGGAAAATCGTTCGCCGATGGCGAACGAATCACAAACCACTGATAATGAGGACAGTATAGATATTTTCCCTATTCTAAGCATAAATCGTTCGCCAATGGCGAACGATTTGGATTTATCGGAATTTGTCAGTTTAGGATTTTCTCTTCATTATGAAATTCTATCCAAAACAACTACGTTAGAGGAACGAGTTTTTTATATTCATCAGGCAGCTGTGATGAAGTGGGATAAATATACACTTAGAAATCAATTGAAGCAAGACCTCTATCATCATCAAGGCTCTATGCCGAACAACTTTCTTTCTACAATGCCCGACTACAAGCAAGCATTTCAGGCAATACAAATGTTCAAGGATGAGTATTTGCTTGATTTCATAAATGTAGAAGAGTTAGGTGTCAGAGACGAGGAAGTGGACGAGCGTGTCATTGAAAATGGAATTGTGCATAATGTCAAGAACTTCATCATGACTTTTGGAAAAGGTTTTGCATTCATTGGCAATCAAGTTCATTTCGACAAGTTAGGACATGACCATTGGGTTGACCTGTTGTTTTACAATCGTGACTTGGAGCGTACGGTGGTGTTTGAATTAAAAGCAGGAGCATTCAAAGTGGCGTACCTGGCACAACTTTCCTCCTATCTTCGTATTTTGAATGATGACGACCGCCGAGCTAACGAGAAAGCTCCTATTGGCATTATCCTTTGCAAAGACGTTGACAAGGCGTATGTAGAGTATATCATGCAGGATTTCAAGCAGCCTATGGGTGTGGCTACCTATAAGACCGCTGAAGACATGGACCCAGAAGTTCTAAAAGTACTACCTCCTAAGGAGGAGCTGCAAAAACTCTTACAATCTAATGATAAAGGATAATTCGATTAAAAAACGGCGAATCACATTCAATTCAAAATGAATTAGATACAATTTGGCAACCAGTGGTTTCCAAAATCTATTAAGCCGATAATAATTCTTATGAGCATGAAGCACGATTGGAAATATAAGAAGTTGGGAGACATCTGCGACAAAGGTTCATCAAACATATCACTGAACAAGATTGAGGATAATATTGGTGAATATGCTTTATTCGGTGCATCAGGATATGTTAAGGATATTGATTTTTATCATAATGAAACACCGTATATTGGAATTGTTAAAGATGGTTCTGGTTGTGGCAGGGTAAATATTTACCCTGCAAAATCTTCATTAGTTGGCACAATGCAGTACATTTATCCAAAACAAAATTGTGACATCAAATTTTTAATGTATTTGTTGCAAAGTTTGGATTTGTCTAGTTTGGTCACAGGTGCAGCCATTCCTCATATTTATTTCAAGGATTACTCAAAATTTTCAGTTCCCGTCCCCCCTCTCTCCACCCAGCAATCCATCGTTTCCGAACTAGATTCGCTATCCAAAATCATAGCCGACTGCAAAGAGACATTGAAAGATTACGATGCCCTGGAGCAGTCTATCTTCTATGATATGTTTGGCGACCCTGTCAAGAATGATAAGGGTTGGGAGGTGAAGAAGCTGGGAGAGGTAACAAAAAATATTTTTGCAGGAGGAGACAAACCGAAAGATTTTTCAGAGACAAAAACACAAGAATATTGTTATCCCATCATAGCAAATGGAGATGGAGAAAAAGGAATACTTGGCTATTCTAATACATACAGAGTTTCCGAAGCTGCAGTGACTATTGGAGCAAGAGGTGCTTCTATTGGAAATTGTAGAATATGTAGAGAAAAGTTCTTGCCAGTTGTCCGTCTTATAACGATAATAGTAGGAGATATAATTGATGTTCAATATCTATATTTTATTGTAAAAAAGATTAAATACGATATATCAGGAGCAGGACAAGCACAATTAACAGTCCCTAATATTGTTTCCGAAAATATCATCTTTCCCCCTCTCCCTCTTCAGCAACAATTTGCCTCAAAGATAGAAGCGATAGAGGAGATGAAGGTGGAGACAAAAGAGGCGTTACAGGAGGCGGAGACTTTGTTTCAGGCGAGAATGGATTATTGGTTTGGATGAGGATGGGGGCAGAAATTTACATGTCATCAGTGTTTTTGCTGTAGATTTATAGCTATATTTGTAAATAAATATATTTGTTGTTATTCGCTATAAACAATTTCCGTCATGAGAATAAACGAAATTACCATAAAGAATTTCAGAGGGTTTGAAAACAAATCCTTTACATTTGATTCGAAAATGAATGTGGTGCTGGGAAACAACACTACGGGAAAAACAACATTACTTCAAGCTGTCCAGATTGCACTAGGTGCTTATCTTAAGTCTCTTTCTCAGTTGCCCAGCGACGAAGCCTTCAAAAAAAATTTTAAGGTGGGAGACAGGCCTCTTATCTATAGCGAAGCAAACCAAGATTTTATTTATCCTACCAAAGAAAACCCTACGATTTCAGTCAAAGCTTCTCTATCCACATTTGGCAAAATTGACGGAAAGCCTTTTGAGGAAAATAAGGATATTGAGTGGAGCAGAGAAATGAAGGGGAAAAACACTATTGACTACGGAGAGTTGAGCAATATCGCAAAGAAATGGGAAGATTACCGTATTCAAGAAAACTCAGAGACTGATGTTGTCCTGCCTCTTGTCTTAGCTTTCGGTGCGGATAGAATCGACAACAATTATAAATTGGTGGAAAAGAAAGCCAATATAAGCCGCCTAATCAAAGCATATAAATGTGCGTTGGCTGAAACCGTTGATTTCAAAAGTGCTTTAGCCTGGTACTACAACTTCAACTCCAAAGGAAAGAAATCTCCGGAAGTGCAAGGCACCGATATAGCTTTTGAAAAAGCACTTGAAACTGCCGCAAGGATCTCCAACATCGCTAGAGAAGAAGGAAACAGAGGATTGTGGGCAGACGTAAAGGTCGTCGGGCAAGATAAATCCACCCGTCTTAAATATGAAATGATGAGTAGCGGTTTCAAGGCTATGGTCAACATGGTGGCTGAAATCGCCTACAGATGCATCATGCTCAACAGATGGCTCGGTGTCGACGCAGTGACAAAGACTCCAGGCATTGTTCTGATTGATGAGATCGATCTTTATCTGCATCCTCATTGGCAACAGCATGTGTTGGCTGATCTTCAAGAGGCATTTCCTAATATCCAGTTTATCGTTTCTTCCCACTCTCCATTTATCGTGCAGAGTGTCGAAAGCCGCAATGTGATTGCTCTTGATGGAAATAGAGGAGATAGCAATCCTACCATGCGAAGCATTGAGGACATAGCCGTCACAGAAATGAATATGGATTCTGCAAGATTTCCAAAATACACACTAATGCTTGAAAAAGCGGAAGAATATTACCAACTCGTCAAAGATGGTCAAGAAAATTCTGCAAACGCCCAAAAAGTAAAACAGACATTGGACGAAATCGAGGAACAATTCTCTGACGACCCCGCTTATGTCGCACTTCTTAGAGCAGAAAGGAAATCAATATGAGACCTATCTTAAAACTGGCACCAGGCACCTATATAAACAATATAGATAATTCACAAATAATTATCGACTCTGTTTATAACACATATCAAGATGCCAAACCTGCATTGATTTTCAACCTTGGACAATTTTGTTCCTATTGTGAAGATGCATATCACCAACCCCGCGATTTACACGTTGAACACGTTCAACCAAAAACACTGTATCCTGATCTTGAGACAAAATGGGATAATTTTCTTCTTTCCTGTGCCACATGCAACGGGACAGACAACAAAGGTTCAAAAGACGTTGACTTTAATGAAATACATTTACCTCATTTAAACAACACTTTCAAAAGTCTTGTGTACAAAGCAGGCGGTGTGGTGGAAGTGAATCCAAATCTTACTGGATTATCTCTCTCAAATGCCACAAATCTGCTAAATCTAATCAGACTGGACAAAACTCCCAAAAATTCATGTCCTGGCGACACTAGGTGGAGAAAAAGAAGTGACGATTGGAATATCGCTGAAATATACAAGAAAAAATACAATTCCGGGACAATAGACATCGACACAATTGTAGACTTAGTAAAAAACCGAGGTGGTTGGTCAATCTGGTTCACTGTTTTCAAAGGCTGTGATGAAGTGCGTAAGGCTCTGATCGATGAATTTCCAGGAACTGCGAAAGACTGCTTCGACCCAAACAATGGATACGAGCCTATAGATAGAAACCCAGGACAACCAGACCCAGTATAATCTGATTTTTTGCTGTTTCAGAATGAACTGATATTATTTAGGAACCAGAAAGCATTAAGCTTGTTTCACTGATAATTAGGACTATGCGTAATTTCGACTACATAAAGGATTTAGGATTCGACGATCTTCACCGCTATTGTTCGGCGGCTGAGGAGACTCAGGTGTGCGACCCGGAGATGAGTGCGTTCCATTGCCGCCGCGCGTTGGAATACATGGTGCGTGAGCTATATGTGATGAAGGGGATCGTGATTCCCGAACGCACTTCACTACTCCAGATGGTGGACGACGAGTCGTTCTCCAAATTCATCAACGACCCTAAGGTGATGATGGCGGTCCACTATGTCCGCAAGGTGGGAAACCATGGTGCCCACGCGATAAAGGTCACGAAGCAGGAATCGTTCTTCTGCCTGCTGAATATCTATAATGTAGTCGCAGCCATATTGCTCAAACTGCAGCTGATTCAGACGGTCAAGCCGTTTGATAAAAATCTCATCCCCGGCAAACCGAATATCCACGTCGTCCCTCCTGCCGAGATCAAGGTGAGCGAGAGCGACGCGATTGTGAAGCAGGCCAACAAGGAGGCTGTGGAATCCACGGATCCAGTCGTGGAGATGGATTGTCCGGACCTGTCGGAAGACGACACCCGCAAAATGTTCATCAATCTGATGCTCAAGGAAGCCGGATGGGAAGTGATGGAAAAAGAGGGGCTTATCCAGCCGCTCAAAGCATGCATAGAGATAGAAGTAGACGGAATGCCTACCACAAGCAAAAAGGGTTATGCTGATTATGTGCTGTTTGGAAGCAACGGCAAACCGCTTGCAGTGGTGGAAGCCAAACGCACGTCAAAATCACCAGACGCAGGCAAACATCAGGCTGAACTCTATGCAGATTGCCTGGAGGCGAAGTATGGAGTACGCCCCGTCATCTATTATACCAACGGCTTTGAAACTTATATCATAGACGGTCTTGGATATCCCCCACGTCGACTATACAGTTTCCACACCGCTACCGACCTCGAGCTGATGATACAGAAGCGAAGCCGCCACGACATCAATGATTTCAAAGTGAACGGAAAAATCACCGACCGTGATTATCAGAAGATGTCAATAAAGGCAGTGTGTGAGCACTTCAACAAAAAACATAGAAAAGGACTTATTGTGATGGCGACAGGAACGGGCAAGACTCGCGTCGCCATATCATTGGTTGATATCCTCACCCGCAACGAATGGGTCAAGAACGCACTGTTCCTCGCCGACCGCACCTCATTGGTAAATCAGGCGCACAAGAATTTCGTCAAGCTGCTGCCAAATATGACGACGTGTGTGCTGAGCGACGACAGCGACCATGATCTGAACGCGCGATTGACATTCTCCACATACCAGACGATGATCAACCACATCGACACTGAAGACAAGACATTCTCCGTAGGCAGATTCGACCTCATCATCATAGACGAGGCTCACCGCTCCATTTTCGGCAAATACGGAGCCATCTTCAACTACTTCGACAGTCTGCTTATCGGACTTACCGCCACTCCACGTGATGAGGTGGACCGCAGCACATACGAAATATTCGAGATGGAGCAAGGCGAACCAAACTTCGCTTACGAACTGGAAGAGGCGGTCGCAGACGGATATCTTGTGAACTACATCGGAATAAAACGTGGATCCAAGATCATGCGTGAGGGAATCAAATATGATGAACTCTCGCCTGAGGAAAAAGCACAACTCGAAAAAGTGTTTGAATACGAGAGAATAAACAAATCTCTTGAAGGAGAGCCTGGCAGAGATATAGCGGCCAGCGAAATATTCTCCTACATCTTCAACGACGACACAATCTCACATGTGCTCCAAGACCTGATGTCCAACGGATTGAAAATCAAAGGAAGCGAAGAGATAGGCAAGACAATCATCTTCGCATACAACCACCGTCACGCAGAAATGATAGTCGAGAAATTCAACAAGTTATTCCCTGAATACGGCCCCGACTATTGCGCGTTGATTGACAATTACGTCACATACGCAGATGACCTGATTGATAAATTTGCTGATAAAAACAAAGAGCCTCAGATAGCCGTATCTGTAGACATGCTTGACACAGGCATCGATGTCCCAGAAGTGATCAACCTAGTGTTTTTCAAACAGATCAGAAGTAAAATAAAGTTTATGCAAATGGTTGGACGAGGCACACGATTGTGCAAAGACTTGTTCGGACCAGGCAAAGACAAGGAATGCTTCTACATATTTGATTGGTGTGGAAATCTTGATTATTTCAACAAAGGAAACGAAGGAGTAGGAACAAAAGCGACAATTTCACTGACCGAAAGGATATTTAATCTTCGTTCAGAAATAGCATATTATCTGCAGGCACAGGAGTACCAAGAAGACCCATATACCAAGACTCTGCACGACAGCATCAAGGATCAATTGCGCAGCGCTGTCAACATATTGTCGGACTCCCACATCTCAGTCAGGATGAAATGGGAAAATGTATGTCATTTCCGTGAAGATGGCACATGGGTATGCCTGTCGCAAAAGGATGTCGACTCATTGAAAGAAGACATATCACCACTTGTTCCGAAGAGCAAGACAGACGAGAGTGCAAAGAAATTCGACTTGCTTATTCTGGCTATCGAATTGGCATATCTTGACGGAAAGACAAAATGCGGCAGACAGAAGAACTCTGTGCAGACGATAGCTCACACGTTGTTGACAAAGAAAGCCACATTACCTGCAGTTCAGAAGAAGAAAGCAATATTGAACGAAGTGCTTAATGATGTCGCTTGGGATAATGCAGACTTGCAATGGTATGAGAAAGTTCGTGAGGAGATTCGTGAGCTGTTGAAATTCCTGACTGACGAAGGACGTTGGTTTGTTGTCAACATCGACGATGTTGTGACTGATGAAGGAGTAAGCGACGGAATAACACCAGCAGTCTCCTACAAACAGAAAGTGTTTGATTTCTTGGCAGAGAATCGAGACCTTCCAGTATTGCAGAAGATAATCAACATCGAGCAGTTGACAAGCGATGATGTGGTGGAGTTGGAGCGAATAATGTGGAAGGAACTTGGCAGCAAGGAAGACTATGACAAGTACACTGACGGTAAGATGTGTGGACCAAACGTAGCCATCTTTATCCGAAGCATAATCGGTGTTGACCGAGATAAAGCAGTCAAGAGATTCAGTGAACTAATCTCTGCAAGCGAGTTGAATTATGAGCAGGAAGAATTTATCAAGTCAATCCTTACATACGTCTGCGAGAACGGTGACATCACAAAAGAAATCGTAGTGAACGAAGACCCGTTTGCATCGTCGTTGGAAACATTCGGAAGCGAGTATCTGGCACCACTTGCCCAATATGTGGATTCAATCCATAAAGCTGTGGTGGCGGGATGACAGATTCTCCAACAATCCTCATATTTGGGATTTCATGTATAGACGTGCCATTGTCGCGGCTCCACTATATTCTGATTAAAATTCACATTTAATTCCGTCGCATTATATTTTCCCAATCTTTTGATATAATTTTGTCTTCAAATATGCTTCATGACAAACTCATCAAAGTTCTAATTATGAACCGATTCAGATTATATACATGGCAATTGGCGTCGATTCTTTTCTGCGTCAGCATGACATCTTGTTTTGAAGAGGAAGAAAACGAGGAAATGCTGGAAGAAGAATATTTTTATGAATATGTGGATCTTGGTTTGCCAAGTGGACTCAAATGGGCAACAATGAACGTTGGGGCCACCAAGCCTGAAGAATATGGAGGATACTATTCTTGGGGCGAAATTGAAGAAAAGGAACATTATAGCTGGAGCAATGGATATAAATATGACGTTTCTGAGAGCAGTCTATTAGCAATAAATGTAGTAGACTCATGCGGTAATCTCACATATTCTCATGATGCGGCATCAATGAATTGGGGTGGACTATGGAGGACTCCTACAGAATCAGAATTCAAAGAACTTATCGACCATTGCGACTGGAATTGGACGAATCTGAATGGAGTGAATGGCTATATGGTATCAAGTAAAGAGAAAGACAACAAAAATTCAATTTTTCTTCCAGCCGGAGGAATCAACGTTTACCCAGAACTAGTTAAATTAGGCGAGTTTGGCTACTATTGGTGTGCTAATACCAGCGACGACTATTCCTTGTATTCCACCACATTTCAGTTTAATTCCGACATGAAAAAACTAGGCAGAATCAGTTTGCGATATTCAGGACAAGCTGTCCGCCCTGTCGCAGAATACTGATATATTCCATATCATCATCTGTAAATGCACGTAGTATTATTCAATGATATCCATTTTCGGGAAAGCTCAGTTTTTTCTGAAAAACAAATCTCTGATTATTTCCAATTTAACCACGGAATACATATTTTTGCATAAAACCTTATGGTTGATGGGATACAACCATATATTTTTCAGAATCTAAAATTTTTACGTTATGTCATATTCCGAATTAGCTAAATTAGAATTGTGGAATGCAGTAAACTGTATCCATTCACAATCTGATCTTGACGAATTCAAGAATCTGATTGCAAAATTCTTCGCAGAAAAGGCCCAAAAAGCTATAGATGCATTATGGGAAGACGGAGCTATAAATGAAGAGACTATTGAGACTTGGGGCAATGAACACATGAGAACACCATACAGAAAATGAGACTTATTGTTCTAGATACCAATTGTTTGCTACAATCACTACCATCCAAGAGTCCATTCCATAATGTTTGGACATGTATTTTGGATGGTTCAGTATCTCTGTGCGTCAACACTGAAATTCTCAATGAATACGAAGAGATTATCAGTCAGAAAACGACAAAAGAAATCGCCTACAATGTTGTAGAAGCGATAGCCAAACTTAGCACTACTAAATTCCAAACCGCTTATTATCATTTCAACCTCATCAATTCAGATCCAGATGACAACAAATTTGTCGATTGTGCAATAGCTTCAAACGCAGAACTCATTGTAACAAACGACGCTCATTTTGACATTCTCAAAACAATAGAATTTCCGAAATTGGAAATTTCTACCTTACAAAAATTTTCATCTAGCCTTTAATCCTCATAATATAAGGGATCCTTCAATCATCCATAAAAATGCCATTGTTGCGTCTATATAATTGCGATATCCATGCCTATATGTGAAAAACCTTCGATATCTTCCCCATCAATTTCCGCATTATGCATTACGAATTGCGCATTATAAATTAGATTTTATCGGGCTTTTGATGTAACTTTGTGGCCGGAAATATGAAAAAAATACACATTACATTGAAAAAAATATTACTGCTTCTGCTCTCTTGTGTTTGTTTTTCGTCTGTTTGGGCTGAAAATGAGAATCCAATCATACCTGAGCAGGATTCGTCTGTACAGAAAAAAAATCCGAAAGTGGCTCTTGTGCTTGCGGGTGGCGGTGCAAAAGGTTTGGCTCACATTGGTGTTATCAAAGTGCTTGAAGAGGCTGGTTTGCCTATCGACATCGTTGTCGGCAACTCTATGGGCAGCATCGTGGGTGGTCTGTACGCTATCGGCTATGATGCCAACCAGCTGGATAGCCTGACTCGTGCCACAGACTGGAGCGACCTTCTTTTAGACTCTCCTAATTACGGAAATAAGTTGTTGACTTCCAAGAAGATGAACGAAACTTATCAGCTTCGTGTCTCCCTTGATCCGCAACGTCGAATCCGCCAAGGTGGTTTGACGGGATTGATCGATGGAATGAACATTGAAAGTATGCTCACTCATCTTACCGAAGGAGTGGACGACAATGTGGATTTCAACACTCTTCCCCGCCCTTTCGCATGTAATGCGACGGATGTGAAAACCGGCTCAATATATGAGTTTCACAATGGAGACATTGCTATGGCGATGCGCGCGTCGATGGCTATTCCCGGCGTGTTCACCCCTATTCATAAAGACTCATTGATGCTCGTAGACGGATTTGTGACCAACAACTACCCAGTGGATGTGGCACGACGTATGGGCGCGGATATTATCGTAGGTGTCGACTTGGTGTCGCATTCACAAGAAGCGGTGAACTATGATAATTTCACCAATCTTATGACTCACCTCCTTGAACTTAGCAGTTCGAATCTCTACGACAAAAATATCAAGGACACACAAATATATATCGACGTCGACGTGACTGGATTCGCCAGTTCCAGCTTCGGCAAAGAGGAAATCGACACTCTGATAAAACGTGGAGAAGCCAGAGCCCGTCAGCTATTGCCACTGATAGTGCAGCTGCGTGACTCTCTGCTGAACGACGGACACAGTCCATACAATCATATAGTTTATACCGCGCCTAAAAAATCAGATACTGACGACGACCAGAATAATGCGTTCAGAAAAACATTCCGCACCAGCTCTATCAACTTAGGAGCTCGATTCGACAACGATGAGTATGCGTCGCTGCACGTCAACCCTCAATTCATGCTGCCTACAAAGAAAAAGGACATGATGGTGCAGCTGTATGCACGTCTTGGACTACGTCTGAAGGGTGAGATGAGTTTTGACAAATTCACCGAAAAAAACAGTCGCTTCGGATCTTCCTATTTCTTTGAGCACGGTGAGTTTCAATTCTACAACTATGGAGAACGTGCCGCCGTCATCACATCATATCACCAATGTCCACGCTTCTACTTCTCGCAGGAGTGGAACAAGGTGCAATACACATTCGGACTCCGTTTCGACTGGTATAAATACACAGATATTCTCGTCGACCAAGGGCTTCCGTCGCCAAGAACAGATAAGAATGATCATTTCTTCACGCTCTATGTCCAAGCGGAATATAACTCGCTCAACTCTGAAATTTTTCCATTGAAGGGAACACTTTTCAATTGTAGCGCAAGTTTGGTGACCAGAAATCTCATATATTACATCAACGACAGACCACTGCCAATGTTCCAGATGAATTGGAAAACCGTCATTCCTGTAGGCTCACCTCGATTCACCGTTGGCCCACACGTGCGTGGACGAGCTTTGCTTACTGGGGTGGACGACAGCCCGGCTCCGTTTGCCCTGCTCAATACAATCGGAGGATTGAAATCAGGAATGAAAATGGACCAACAGATTGTGGCGGCAGGTATGGCAAACGTGGAATTAATCAGTGACAATGGCATTCTGTTCGGAGGACTTGACCTACAGCAACGTATCGGAGACAACCATTATATACAAGCGTCTATCGACGGTGGAACAATAGCCGATCACGTCAGAGAGGCAGTCATGAAAGACCACCTCACTTGGGGTGCACAGTTAGGCTACAGCTACGACACAGGTGCGGGGCCACTATCTCTGACCGGCTATTGGAGTGAGCGTACACGCAGAATAGCTTTTATGTTTAATTTCGGATACTTTTTCTAAATTAGAAATTATAAATGCGGAATGCTAAATTGTTGATGATAATTATTGTAGGGCTGGTTTGAAACCAGCCCCAGCCATTGCAAAACCGGATTCTGAACCTTATCAAATAAAAAAAATCTCTACACTTAATCCATACAGTCAAAAAATTCATCATTATTGTTACAATAGTCACCGTACCCTTGAAAATAATTGTATTATTTTTAAGGGCGAATATGATTTCACACTAGACAACACAAATGAAAAACCAACTACACAACATGAAAACACGTCTATTATTCAAACTGCTTGGCAGTGTGCTGATTTGGGCAGGATGTATTCTCCACTCAAACGCCAAGCCAATGGTACTATGGTACGGTTCGGATGCAGGTGACAGTTTCACCGATGCCCTTCCTATCGGCAATGGCTATATGGGTGGACTGATCTACGGTGGTGTGAAAAAAGACATCATCGGTCTGAACGAAAGCACAGTATGGTCTGGTGGCCCCGGTGACAACAACAAAGCTGGTGCGGCCAACTATCTGAACGATGCGAGAAACGCCCTTTTCTCCGGAGATTACAGGACTGCAGAGGCCATTGTCAGCAACAACATGATCGGTTATGGTCCAGCCAGTTTCCAACCTGTCGGCAATCTGGAATTGAGTTTTCCTCACTCAAACGTGTCGAACTACTACAGAGAATTGGATCTCAGTACCGCCATAGCCAAAACTAAATATGTCTGCGACGGTGTGGAATATACACGTGAGTATTTCGCGAGTTATCCCGACCATGTCATCGTGATTCGTCTCACTGCCAATAAAGCTGGCAAAATCTCCGTCGACGCTACGATGACAACCCCACACATGAATAATTATATGTCGGTCGACGGGAATACCCTCGTCTACGATGTGACTGTCAACTCCATCAAATTCCAGAATCGTCTTAATATTGTAGCCGACGGTGGTTCAGTTTCGGCTTCAAACAATAAGATCAGTGTGTCGGGAGCTAATTCAGCCACTCTTATTCTGACAACTGCCACTAACTTCAATTCCTACAATGACGTCTCCGGAAATCCCGGTGCTCGTGCGTCTGAGATAATGAGCAAAGCAATGGAAAAAGATTATGATCAGTTGCTGAAAAATCATCTGGACGACTACAAAGCTTTGTTCGACCGTGTCAGACTTGATTTGGGAGAAGCCCACGCAAGTGCAGGAGACATCACGTCGACACGTGTCAAGAATTTCAACGACACCGACGATCCTTCTTTTGTGGAATTATACTACCAATACGGACGCTACCTGTTGATCGCAAGTTCAAGAGCAGGTGGTCAGCCAGCCAACCTTCAAGGAATATGGAACAAAGACACCAACCCTGTATGGGGCAGCAAATACACCACCAACATCAATCTGGAGATGAACTATTGGCTGGCAGAATCCGCCAATCTTTCTGAATGTGCCTACCCTCTTATCAACAAAGTGAAGTCGATGGTGCCACAAGGAGAGAAGACAGCGAAAGTGCATTGGGGTGTCGACGAAGGATGGGTGGAGCATCACAACACCGATCTTTGGAACCGTTCGGCACCGATTGACGGAACATGGGGGCTATGGCCGACAGGAGCAGGATGGCTATGTACCCACCTATGGGAGCACTATCTTTTCAACCCAACAGACAAAGAGTTTTTGGCTGATGTCTACCCTACTATAAAAGGAGCCGCCCAATTCTTCCTGAACTGTGTGGTGGAAGAACCCGTGTCTGGACACAAATATTTGGTGACTGCGCCAAGTTGCTCGCCAGAAAACGCTCATGGCGGATATAATGTCTGCTTTGCTCCGACAATGGACAACCAGATAATCCGCGACGTGTGGAACTACACAATCCAAGCATCCGATATATTGGGTGTGGACGAAGATCTACGCACGAAAATGCAGGCTGCTGTCAAACGTCTGCCTCCTCATAAAATTGGAAAGTACGATCAGCTACAGGAATGGTTCGACGACTGGGATGACCCACGAAGCGACCACCGCCACGTCTCGCACCTCTACGGAATGTTCCCAAGTGCTCAGATAACAGTTGGCGAGACTCCAGAACTTGCCAATGCCGCAAAAAAGACATTGGAACAACGTGGAGATCTGGCAACGGGATGGTCTCTCGCCTGGAAAATAAACCTTTGGGCTCGTCTGCACGACGGTGACCACGCCTACAATCTCATCCGTATGCTTCTGACTCCAGACAGAACATACAACAATATGTTTGACGCTCACCCACCTTTCCAGATCGACGGAAACTTCGGTGCCGTTTCAGGAGTGAACGAGATGCTAATGCAGAGCCACAACGGAAAAATACAACTGCTTCCAGCACTTCCGTCGAAATGGGCAAAAGGACATATAAATGGATTGCGTGCTCGTGGAGGATTTGTGGTAGACTCTTTGGCATGGGTCGACCACAAACTTGATTTCATCTCAATCACATCCCAATGTGGCGGAGAATTGAATCTTCTATATAACGGAAATCAAATCACTTTGGAGACAAAAGCAGGTGAGGTCTACCAATTCGACGCGAACCTGAAGCTGACAAACCAGCCGTTTGAGGCAATTGTGATACCTGCAAAGATTGAGGCTGAAGACTATATCTCAATGTCAGGAGTGCAGATAGAGCCAGACGAAAACGGAGTGCTTAACCTCGGATGGATCAACGACGGTGATTGGTCGGAGTATCTGATTGACGTCCCAACAAACGGAAAATATCAGTTCCGAGCAAATGTTGCGTCGGAAGCAGAAAGCGAAAGCCACATATTGCTGCTTGACTCGACAGACTCAAAAATAGGTGAATTCACCGTCGATCCAGAAAAAACAGACGGTTGGAACGATTGGTACACCGACACTACGACAGTGAATCTGCAGAAAGGAGTGCAGACGCTCAAACTTCACTACACTGGAGAGAGTGCATTCCTGATGAATATAGATTGGTTTGAGCTGGAGCTGATTGAAAGTTCATCGGCCGAAATAATAAGTTCAAATACAGCGCGGTTAAAATTATTGTCGTCGACGGGAGGAAAGATAGACCTTCTTCTGACTCCTGAGACAAATGAAAACTACACCATTTCACTGATCGGAATAGACGGCAAAACATTGTCGACATTCACAGGTAGAGGAAACAAACATTTGCGTTTTGGCGACTATACACCACTACCGATGGGCACATACTGCATCGTTATGCGGAATGGATCAGAAAAAGATGTGATTAAGGTGATTGTGAAATAAAAGAGAACCATAAATTACAGACAAACAACTTTTTAATAATGAGGATTGTAAAGGAGATCCATCCTTTACAATCCTCAAATTTTGCGTGTATTATTAATTTAACGTGAGTTAGATGATTTGTAATCTGCGGATCATTTTCCTTTTTCTGGTTGAATTCTATCCTCTGTTTCTCATAAAAAGGAGTAAACTTTGTGTTTCTGTGGTTTTATTAAATTCTGAGTGCTCGCCTACGGCTCGCACGTTGGGAGGGGTTAGAGCGTTCCTCCCTTAACAATCCTCATTTATGGCACTCCATCTAATCATTTTTCCTACTATAATATTATATTAAAATTGACGTTAATTTAGCATTTTGCATTTATAAATTTTAATTGTACGAACTCGTATGGGACAGGTTTCAAAACTGCCTGTCATATACAAAAATCTTGGAAAAGTGGAAATTTTGACTGATTTTACCTTGGAAAAGTGGAAATTTTGAGCAAAAACATCTTGGAAAAGTGGAGTTTTTAGCCGTTTTTACCTTGGAAAAGTGGAAATTTTGGGACCAAAAAGCTTGGAAAAGTGGAAATCTTGAGCGAAATTTGCATAGAAAAATGGAAATTTTAGATTATAGCAACATTTTACAAAAAGATAAAACATTATGATTCAAAGAAATATATCAACATACTTAGAAAATTTCTACAGAACGTCAAAAAAAGCACTTCTGCTGACAGGTGCAAGACAAATAGGAAAAACATTCGCAATACGAGAATTCGGCAAAAAATTCAAAAGTTTTGTGGAGATAAATTTTGTGGAAAATCAGGAGTTCGCTGATGCAATCAGAAATGCGAACGGAAGAGAAGACATACTGTTTCGCATATCTACAGCCACAAAAAAGCCGTTGATCAAAGGAGAGACACTGATATTTTTTGATGAAGTGCAAGTGTGTCCGGAAATAGTGACGGCGATAAAATTCCTTGTCGACGACGGTTCATACAAATACATCATGAGCGGATCTCTGCTAGGTGTGGAGCTGACAGACCTGCGTTCAGAACCAGTGGGATACATGAGCGTGAAGGAGATGTTTCCACTCGACTTTGAAGAATTCATACGCGCGATAGGCATCGGCGACAAAGTGATCGAGCATCTGCAGCTATCGTGGGACAACCGCACTCCCGTCGACTCATTCATACATCAGAAAATGATGGAATTGTTCAGACTATATCTTGTAGTGGGAGGAATGCCAGAAGCCGTAAAGAAATACCTGGAGACAAACAATCTTCAGGAGGTGATGGCTGCACAACGCGACATCATAACGCTCTACAAACGTGACATCACCAAATACGACTTCAAAGACAAGTTGCAAATCAATCATATATACGATTTGATTCCGCCAGAACTTAATGAGAAGAACAAACGATTCATTTTGAAAAGCCTCAACGAAAATGCCAAATACGACCGTTACCACAACGGATTCCTTTGGCTGAAAAACGCAGGTGTGGCCATTCCCGTCTACAATGTGGAAGAACCAAAGATGCCACTCAAGCTGTCAATGTCTCGCAATCTGCTCAAACTGTTTCTCAGCGATATCGGTCTGCTTGCCGCACAATACGCCAACGGCATCCAACTACGTATCATAAATGGTGACAAGGATATCAATTTCGGATCTGTATACGAGAATGCCGTCGCACAGGAACTGATAGCACATTCGTTTGAGCCATTCTACTACAACAACAAGAAACGTGGCGAGATAGATTTTGTGATAGAATACCACGGCAGAATTCTTCCGATTGAGGTGAAATCAGGCAAAGATTACGAAGTGCACAGAGCCTTGTCTAACATCATGGACTGCCCCGAATACGATCTGCAGGAGGCTATTGTGTTCTGCAACGACAACCTGAAAGTGGTGGGCAAACTGACATACGCCCCAGTCTACATGACTATGTGTCTGAAAAAGAACGACTACGCGCCAACTTTCTACAAGGTGGACATCTCTATGGTGAGAGAGCCGGAGATAACGTATGGGAAGAAAGAGGATTGATGATGGAGGATTGAAGATGAAGGATTGAGGATTCTCACAAAATTTGATTATCTTTGAACTACAAAATCGAGTCGGTAAGAAATGAAAGTTTGCATAGCGGAGAAACCGAGTGTGGCACGCGACATCGCTCGCATGCTTGGAGCGACAACCAACATGGATGGTTATTACGAAGGCAATGACTATCAGGTGACTTGGGTGTTCGGCCACCTCTGCACCCTAAAAGAGCCGCACGACTACGATCCGATGTGGAAATCATGGATGATGGAGACGCTGCCGATCATTCCGTCGACTTTCGGAATCAAACTGAAAAGCGACAAAGGAGTGAGCAAACAATTCAATCTCATCAAACGACTTATCGACAAAGCTGAATACGTGGTGAACTGCGGTGATGCCGGGCAGGAGGGTGAACTTATCCAGCGCTGGGTGCTTCAGTACGCGAAATGCAAAGTGCCAGTCTACCGCCTTTGGATCTCCTCACTTACCGACGAAGCCATATCTCAAGGTTTTGCCAACCTCCGTCCTTCATCGGAATACGACAGCCTGTATGCGGCAGGAGCACTCCGAGCTATCGGCGACTGGCTTCTAGGAATGAATGCGACGCGAGCATATTCCATCAAATATTCTGTGCCTGGCACTCCCCTTTCCATAGGACGTGTGCAGACGCCAACTCTGGCTCTCGTCGTGGCTAGACACAAGGAGATTGTCAATTTCAAGCCCGAACTCTACTGGGAATTGAAAACGCAATTCTGCAACACAAATTTCTCATGCACAAAAGGCAAATTCAAAAAGAAGGAAGACGCGGAGAAAGTGTTGCAGACGGTGACAGGCCAACCGTTCACAATCACCAAGGTAGACAAGAAGGCAGGCAAGGAGTTGCCTCCTAAACTGTTCGACCTGACTTCTTTGCAGGTGGAGTGCAACCGCAGATTTGGCTACACTGCCGAGCTGACCCTTAAATGCGCACAGTCGCTCTACGAAAAGAAGTACACCACATATCCCCGCGTCGACACAAGATTCCTGCCCGAGGATGTGCATCCAAAGATTCCTCAGATAATGGGCGGAATACAGAATTATTCGTTGCTGACTGCACCTGTGTTGCAAAAACCGATTCCCAAACTGAAACGAATATTCGACAATTCAAAGATCACAGACCACCACGCAATAATCCCGACAGGAGTGTTGGCGACAAATATGACTCATGAGGAATTCAATGTATACGATATCGTAACACGTTGTTTCATAGCCAATTTCTATCCTGAATGCCAGATTTCGACAACTACTGTGGAAGGAGAATCAGCACAAGTAGGATTCAAGACATCAGGTAAAGAAATCGTGGATCCGGGTTGGAGACTTGTCTATTCCGACGACGTGAAGCCAGCCAACCCATCGGAGGATCCCAACAAAGTGGAGGGCAACACCGTCATCCCGGCATTCACCGTCGGGCAAAACGGACCACACAATCCATCAATTGTGGAGAAACAGACCACTCCACCCAAGCCATACACCGAAGCGACTCTGCTCCGTGCAATGGAAACGGCAGGAAAAAATGTGGAAGACGAAGAGCTACGTGAGGCAATGAAAGAAAACGGTATCGGACGTCCGTCTACTCGTGCCGGCATCATCGAGACACTCTTCAAACGAGAATACATGATCCGTCAGCGTAAGAACATCATCCCTACCGAAAGAGGAATCAAGCTGATTGACACTATCAACCAAGAGCTTATCAAATCCGCCGAACTGACAGGACAATGGGAAAAGAAACTGCGTTTGGTGGAGAAAAAAGAATATCAGTCGTCCGACTTCATGGCAGAACTGAAAAAGATGGTTTGCGAAGTTGTCGACGCAGTGAAACGTGATGTGTCGATGACTAAAATTGCTGAAGCACGTAGAGACGCACGGACGTGCGTGTCTGATGAGCAACCTCCCAAAGAGAAGAAGCCACGTGCTCCAAGAAAGAAAAAAGCTGACGATGGCAGCGAATCGACAACAAAAAAGACGGTGAAAAGGAAGAAAACGGAGAATCCAGCCCCAACGACGCTGGCAGAATGTGTGTGTCCGATCTGCAAACGAGGCAGAATCCTGAAAGGACGCACAGCATACGGATGCTCCGAATATGCGTCGGGCTGCAATTTCAGAATTCCATTCTTCATCAACAATATCGCCATCACCGACGAAGACGCAGTAGCATTATTGCAGGGCAATGCGGTGAGAGGTGTGATGCTGAACACGTTGCTGGGGGTTAATGGTTGAAGGTTGAGGGTTGAAGGGTTAGAGTAAAAAGTTTAGAGTTAAGAATTACATGAAAAAGAAAATAGCGATCATATTACTTCTCCTTATCTCTGTAGCCATCGGTGTCTGTTGGGCACAACAAGATGATTACAAGGAAGGAGATATTCTCTTCCAAGTGTCGAAAAGCCGTCAATCACCATTGATCCAGAAAGCCACTGGATCAAAATGGTCTCATTGTGGTGTCGTGGTCGAGAAAAACAAGCAGACATATGTGTTGGAAGCGTCCAAGGTGGTCCGACTCACTCCTCTGCAACAATGGATAAAACAAGGTAAAGACGGGGAGGTCAAGAAGATACGTGTGAAAAAGGAGCCAGTTAAAATCAAGTACAATAAATACTTAGGCAAGCCATACGACCTTGCGTTTAAGTTTGACAACGGCAAATGGTACTGCTCAGAGTTGGTTTATGACATATACAAATCACAATTAGGCATCGAGCTTTGCCAACCCAAGCAGCTTCGTCAGTACAAGATCAGCGGGATGGAGAATGTCATAAAAAAAAGAGGCATGAGTCTCGATCAATTGGTTGTCGCTCCATGCGATTTATTAGACTATTGATTATCATTAGATTAAAGCTAAATTTTACATTTTTATGAGGGATCAATTGGTCCAATTTCACACTTTTATTGGTTATCAATCAATCTAAATCCACACTTTTATTGGGGATCATTCTTCAATTTTTCACACTTTTATGGGGGAATGAGCCAATAGACGGAAGCATCTCAATTTGACACGAGACTTATATTTACGGCTATAGACGTGCAGTGAATGGCAAATGGGCTTTCTTTACCGTTGTTTTCCGATTAAAATCACCTATAAATGAAAAAATCTGTGTAAATTTGCGGAAAATTAAGAATATATGATTGAAATTATTCCAGCAATTGATATTATCGACGGGAAATGTGTCCGTCTTAGCCAAGGAGATTACGACCAAAAGAAAGTTTACAACGAAAATCCTCTTGAGATAGCGAAAGAGTTTGAAGACGCAGGCATTCGCCGTCTTCACCTTGTCGACCTCGACGGAGCTAAGGCGCACCACATCGTCAACCATAAAGTGTTGGAGACAATCGCCACCAAGACAAACCTTGTGATTGATTTCGGCGGCGGTCTGAAGAGCGATGAAGATCTTAAAATAGCGTTCAACAGCGGAGCTTCAATGATCACAGGAGGAAGCATCGCCGTGAAGGATCCTGACACATTCTGCGGATGGATCGACAAGTTTGGCGGCGAGAAAATCATTCTTGGAGCCGACGCGAAGGATGGCAAAATAGCGGTAGGCGGATGGATCGAGACGACCCAGGAGCCATTGATTCCATTTATCTCCCAGTACCGTCGACGCGGAATATCAAAAGTGATCTGCACAGACATCAGCAAAGACGGAATGCTAAAAGGAGCCTCAACAGATCTCTACAAAGAGATTCTTGCCGCTGAGTCTGGCCTTTACCTTATCGCAAGCGGAGGTGTGAGCAAGATTGAGGATATCATTGAGCTTGACGAAGCCGGAGTGCCAGCCGTAATCACAGGAAAGGCAATCTACGAAGGCAAAATCACACTTGAACAAATATCAAAGCTTCTCGCATAATTATCGCAATTTATTTCTAAATTTGCACAAAACTATTGATTATGACTATTGATTTCGATAAACTTGGTGGACTTGTGCCAGCAATCATCCAGGACGACGCCACATTAAAGGTGTTGATGCTCGGGTTCATGAATAAAGAAGCGTATGAGAAGACGGTGGAAACAGGCAAAGTGACTTTCTTTTCACGCACACGCAACAAGCTATGGACCAAGGGTGAGACAAGCGGAAATTTTCTTAACCTTGTCAGCATCAAGAACGACTGCGACAACGACACTCTTCTAATCCGTGTCAACCCAGTCGGACCCGTTTGCCACACAGGCACAGACACATGCTGGGGAGAAGTCAACGAAGGAGGAATGACAGCACTCGAAGCTGTGCAGAAGAAAATCAAGGCAGACGTTGCAGACCCATCAACTTACGCAGGCAAAAACCACGCAGAAGGCAAAAACCGTGTGGCTCAAAACCTTGGTGAGGAGGCTGTGGTGGCTGTAATCAAAGCGTCGAAAGGATCACGTGAGGAAATCATCGAGCAGAGCGGATCACTACTTTACCATCTGCTTGAGATGCTTACAGAAAACGGCATCGACATCAACGAAATCAAAAAGATTGCACCAAAAGATTAAAACTTTACGACTGTGAGCGAGATATTGCTAGACTATAAAAACGTATCAATCAACCACTCTGAGGTGACAGTGTTGAAGAATCTGACACAGCAAATCAGAGTCGGCGAACTTGTCTACCTCACAGGTAAGGTTGGAAGCGGAAAGAGTTCGTTTCTCAAATCAATATATGCGGACGCAGAAGTATCAGCAGGAAGCGCGACGGTACTCAACTACGACATCCGCAAAATAAAACGCAAAGAAATTCCATACCTACGCCGCGAACTTGGAATCATATTCCAAGATTTCAAGTTGCTGACCGACAGAAGTGTAGAGAAGAACCTCGACTTCGTGTTGAGAGCGACAGAAGTGAGCGACAAAAGCGAACGAAAGGAAAGAATCGCAAATGTGCTGGCATATGTGGGCATGGACAACAAAGGCTACAAAATGCCACATGAGCTGTCGGGAGGTGAGCAACAGCGCATCGTCATCGCGAGAGCATTGCTCAACGACCCCAAAATGATCCTTGCCGATGAGCCGACAGGAAACCTTGACGCAGAGACAGGAAAGGATATTATGACGTTGCTTCACAAAATTTCGCTTGAAAAGACAGCGGTTGTGATGGCGACACACAATATGAAATGGCCACAGATTTTCGAAGGCAGAGTGTTGAAATTCAACGAAATGGAAGTCAACGAAATATCAGTAGCCGAAGCAGTAACAACAAAAAATGAAGAGTAAATGATAAAGTTTTTATTCACGCTGGTGCTTATAGGCATACTTTTTATGCTACTCGTCCCCATCATTTTGAAGGCGGTCGTCAAAAACCTTATAGGCAAAGCCACACAAAGGCAACAGCAGCAGTATCAGCAATATAACGGCAACGATTCCCAATCATCCTACTCATCCGCAGAAGAAAATGATGAGAGTTATTACGGAGGAAGTGTGCTGGTGCATGATGAAGATAGCGCACGACGAATGAAGAGGATGAAAGCAGAGGCGGAAGATGTGGAGGCTGTGATAATAGACGAACCTATCGAGTTCAAAGAAAAAGAGAAGGAGAAAGGTTACAGATAAGTAAAAAGCAAGAAACTGAAACGAAGAAAAAAATATAACAATAAGTATATAAAAATGGGAAAAAAAGCATTGTTGATGATCCTCGACGGTTGGGGAATCGGTGACAAAACAAAGTCTGACGTAATCTCGTCTACACCAACACCAAATTGGGACGCTTTGATAGCAAACTATCCAAACTCACAGCTTCAGGCATCAGGAGAGAACGTAGGTTTGCCAGACGGACAGATGGGAAACTCAGAGGTAGGACACTTGAATATCGGTGCAGGACGCATTGTATATCAAGATCTTGTGAAGATTAACCGTGCTTGTGCAGACGGTTCAATCATGAAGAACCCAGAGGTCATTTCAGCATTTGAGTATGCAAAAAAGACAGGAAAGAAAGTTCACTATATGGGCTTGACATCGACAGGTGGAGTACACTCATCTTTCGATCATTTGTTCAAGCTATGTGAGATAGCAAAGGAATTCGGAGTTGCAGACAAGACATTCATCCACTGTTTCATGGATGGTCGTGACACAGACCCTAAGAGCGGTAAAGGCTTCATCGAGCAGCTTACAGCACAGGCAAAGAAGACAGGATGCACAATCGCATCTATCGTAGGTCGTTTCTATGCTATGGACCGTGACAAGCGTTGGGAGCGTATCAAAGAGGCATACGATTTGTTGGTAAACGGAATCGGAGCACCTGCAACAGACATGGTCAAGGCGATGCAGGACAGCTACGATGCAGGAGTGACAGACGAGTTTGTTAAGCCAATCGTCAACACATCTGCAAACGGAAAGATTGGAGAGGGCGACGTGGTTATCTTCTTCAACTACCGTAACGACCGTGCTAAGGAGCTTACAATCGTATTGTCGCAGAACGACGTCCCAGAGCAGGGAATGAAGACAATTCCAAACATCCAGTTCTACTGTATGACTCCATACGACGCTTCATTCACAGGCGTTCACATTCTATTCCCTAAGGAGAACGTAAGCAACACATTGGCTGAATACCTTTCAAACAAAGGATTGAAGCAGCTTCACACAGCAGAGACTGAGAAGTTCGCTCACGTAACATTCTTCTTGAACGGAGGACGTGAGACTCCATTCGACGGAGAGGAGAGAATCTTGGTCCCTTCACCAAAAGTGGCAACATACGACTTGAAGCCAGAGATGTCAGCGTTCGAGGTAAAAGACAAACTAGTTGACGCTATCCACTCAAAGAAGTTCGACTTCATCGTTGTGAACTTCGCAAACGGAGACATGGTTGGTCACACAGGCAAGTACGAGGCTATCGAAAAGGCAGTTGTAGCAATCGACCAGGTTGTAAAGGAAGTTACAGACGCTACACTTGCTGAGGATTACGCTACAATCATCATCGCTGACCACGGAAACTGCGATTACGCAATCAACCCAGACGGAACACCAAACACTGCGCACTCACTTAACCCAGTGCCATTCGTTTACGTTGCAAACGACGCTAAATCAGTGAAGGTTTCTAACGGTGTCTTGGCAGACGTAGCACCATCAATCTTGTCAGTGATGGGTCTTGAGCAGCCATCTGAAATGACAGGTAAGAACTTGATTTCAAAGTAATTTTGAGATTGAATAATAATTGTAGAGACGTGGGAATCCGCGTCTCTACTTTTTTATTAGATGGAATGTAAAAATTGAGGAGTCCAAAGTGCGGAACCAAATTTTAAGTTTAGCGGCCCACAAAAAAAGGTTTGACAAAACATCAGCATCCAAATTTTACCTATTTATGTAATTTTTTATTTTATTTGCATCATAAAAAACAAACACCATGAAGAAGTCAAATTTTGCCACATTATTAATATGTATGCTGTCGTGGTCTGCTAGTCTTTCCGCGCAACGGAAAGAAATACCACACGGTCATTTATACGACTACAATTATCCTTCTCAACAAAAAAAAGACTCCTTGGGTAAGTCTAAAATTTATATTCCAGATGCGAAATCGGATTTGGACAGAGATGTGCCACCTGGATTATTGCCACAGTATATGAACCCGAACTACTATGGTTACAAAGAGGTGAAACACATCAGATCGGCAGGCTCAGAATCCAGCAATGATTATTCCACACCACATTTCGGAGAAAAGGTGTCAAAGAGACGTGCGACAAAGAATTCATTTCAAATACGTCATTCTGATGGAATTTATCACTATCGCGATGGAATTTTCTATTTACAGAAAGAAGACACATACGTGATTCACGAGCCACATGTAGGATTTAGAGTGCCTACCATTCCTGTCGGGCGACGTGAATATACATTTAACGGCACTGCATACTACTATTACTATGGGACTTTCTACGTATTTAATCCTGTAGTGAAGATGTACGACGTCGCAGTTCCACCTGTTGGAGTTATTGTTGATTGGATACCGAAAAATGCGGAAATGAAAGAGGTGTCAGGAGAGACATATTACATTGTGAATGGAGTAAAATACAAAGAGGTCTCTTTGAGTGTCGCAAATTCAAAATGGTACCAAGTTGTCGCAGTTGACACAAAATATTAGAATTACTTCTTGACTCTAAGAAATGGCCGCGATTTTTAGAGCAACATTTTTTAACATAAAAAAGTTGTGTTTTCAAGACGCATAGACTACATTTGTAAATATAATAATTTATGCGCAGAAAAGGACATGAGTAAATCTAAACTATATGCATGGATATTATCGATAATTGGACTTCAACTGCAGAGTTGTTTTCCTTTTTCGGCTTTAGAATACGGATGTCAGTACACTGAATTCAAAACAAATGGCACAGTAAAAGACGAAAAAGGCAGAAAATGGTCAAACACGAAAGTCAATATAAAAATCGATGTTTATGACACAAACGGCGACATTGCTTTAACATCAGAGCGAACCGTCACCAGCGACCAAAATGGCAAATATGAATCCAAATACGGAGAATGTGATTTCACAAAAACAATTGGAAAGATTGAATATGAAATCACCTCATCCCCTTCGTATCCTTACTATCTAGACACGATTCGCAAAGAAGTCGAAAGTGAAAACATTAAGGTCACGAAAAAAGGAGAGGATAAGACAATAAGTCAAGAAATCGACATTATTCTAAAAAGGGAAAAAAAAGAATAAATCATGAAAACGACAAAACTTATAGGCGGATTACTTGCCATACTTGGATTCCAGATGCAGAGTTGCGAATATGGGTGTCCATACACCACATATAAGACTCAAGGCACCGTAGTAGACGAAAAGGGAGATAAGATAAAAGGTGCAGAAGTCAAAGTAAAGATTGAGTCACGTCCAGATAGTCTCCATTTAAGCATAGACAAGACTCATCCCGTCATTTCCACAAAAACAGCCATGAGTGACAGAAAAGGCAAATACGAAACAACACATAAAGATTTAGATGATATTGGCAACGTCAAACTAAACTATGAAGTAATCACAAACAAAGACGGATACCAACCTGACACTATCCGTAAAGAGGTAAAAAAGACGGACTTCAAGTATAAAGACGAAGATACATGGGAAACTATCGCAACTCATGAAATCAACATTGTTCTAAAGAAAAAATAAAAGACAGATATGAAAACAACTAAAATTTTAACATGGCTATTGGCCATACTTGGATTTCAGATGCAAAGTTGTACAGAAGAAGAGGAAGGCCGTGAAGAATATGGATGCCCATACACCACATACAAGACTCACGGCACCGTAAAGGACGAGAATGGCAACAAAATCCAAGACGCCAAAGTCAGCGTAAAAATTGATGCCGTTGTGGAGACGACAGATTCCATCGGTGTGCAAAGCGATACAATATGGCACTCCAAAGAATCTGTGATGAGCGACAAACGTGGCAACTATGAGACAAGAAGATCCGGAGTCCATCTCAATGGCGATGCCATATATCATTATGTAGTCATCACCGACAAAAACGGATATTTGCCAGACACTATACGTAAGGAAGTGAAAGGAATGGATTTAAAATTCGAAAAAGGAGGAGAGTGGGAAACAATAGCAAAAAACGAAATAAACGTCACTCTAAAGAGAAAATAAATAATGAAATCATCCAAAATATTGGCCGGTATTTTAGCTATGCTTGGTTTTCAAATGCAAAGCTGTGTAGGGACAGACGAATATGGTTGTCCTTACACCACATATAAAACCAACGGCACTGTAAAGGACGAAAACGGCAACAAAGTACAGGGAGCTGAAGTCAGCGTGAAGGCAGACGTGATTGTCGAAAAGGAATCCATTTACGGTGAAAAATCCAAAGACACAATCTCACAACCAATTCAAACTGTCTACTCCAACAAAAAAGGTGTATACGAAGTAAGTCACGGAGATTTGCTAGATGGATTTGGCAACAAAAGTATAAACTATGAAGTCATCACCAACAAAGATGGCTATGAGCCTGACACTATCCGCAAAGAAGCTAATAAATCAGACTTCAAATACAAACATGTAGGAGACTGGGAAACCGTCGCCACCCAAGAAATCGACATTACTCTAAAGAAAAAGTAAAGGATGGCAGAAAAAAAGATTTCTATCCGTAAAAGGATTGGCTTAGAGCTTACCCGTAAGATAAGGAAAAGCACACCACCTCAACTGCGTGTCCTTTTTTGGGAATGTACATTGCGGTGCAATGCGGCTTGCAGACACTGTGGCAGCGACTGTAAGGCGACAGCCAACAGCAAGGATATGCCTGCCGAAGATTTTTTGAGAGTGATAGACAGTCTGACTCCACATGTGGACACACATAAGACTTTTATTATATTTACAGGAGGAGAAGCACTTGTCAGGCCAGACATCGATTATGTAGGCACTGAATTGAACAAACGAGAGTATCCTTGGGGCATCGTCTCAAACGGATATTTGCTCAACGCAGAACGTTTTAAGCGTCTGAAAGCAGCAGGCATGCATTCCATCACCATCAGTCTGGACGGTTTTGAAGAGGCTCACGACTGGATGCGCCGCATACCCAATGGATTCAAGCATGCGGTTGAAGCCATCAAACTACTCGTCGCCGACAATGATATTGTTTATGATGTCGTGACTTGCGCGAACCAGAAAAATTATGACTCGCTTCCTGAATTCAGAGATTTCCTCATCAGCATCGGAGTGAAAGAGTGGAGAATCTTCACTATATTCCCTGTCGGACGAGCCGCTGAAAATCCGGAATTACAGTTGAACGACCGTCAGTTTACCGATCTGATGAAGTTTATTGCAGACACCCGCAAAGAAGGGAAAATAAAAGTGAGCTACGGATGTGAAGGATTCTTAGGCGGATATGAGACGGAGGTGCGTGACACATTCTACCAATGCAATGCAGGTGTCAACGTAAGCTCAATTCTAGCAGACGGCAGTATATCAGCATGCCCGAGCATCAGAGCCAACTATCATCAGGGCAACATCTATACGGATGATCTTTGGGATGTGTGGACAAACAGATACCAGAAATTCCGCGACCGCAGTTGGATGAAGAAAGACGAGTGCGGCGAATGCAAGATGTTCCGTTATTGTGAAGGCAACGGATTCCACCTGAGAGACGAGAATGGCAAACTGTTATTCTGCCACTACCACCGTCTACTTGATTGATCTTTACAAGACAAAAGATTTTAATTCCTCATACAAAAATAGGGAGGCTTAACAGTGAAGCCTTCCTATTTTTGAGTTATAGGAGTCTGCTACCCCATCCTATTCATCAATGTAGCAAAGTCACATGGCCAACATACTGTCTGTCTGATTCTTCCACATCTATCACATACCAATAATCTGTAGACGGAAGGGTTCTACCTGCGTAATCTTTTCCGTCCCAGCTGTTTTCTAGATTATCATAGGCATCAAATTCTCTAACAAGCTTACCCATCCTGTCATAGATTTTCACAGTAATGTCAGAATATAATTCTACATTCTTTATGATCCATCTGTCATTTTCGCCATCCGAATTAGGAGAGAACATAATTTCTGGTATAAGATCATTAGCCTCGCATGCTCGTGTAAGATTCAAATAAACAATGCTATCACAATCAGACTCACTAACCAGTGTGACTGTATATTCTCCAGCCTCAGAATATTCAGCATCTCCTATTTTATAGGTTTCATCACCCTTAATAACAGCCTTGACAAACTGTTTCTTGACGCTATTAATCACTACAGGTGTCGTCAGAGTGAATGATTTTCCTTTATATTCATATTTGACGGAATAAATGCCCGAGTTCGATTTTGTAACTTCATCAATAGTAGGGTTTTGTTCTGTCGACTTAAAGTCGTCTGGTCCCGACCACTCATAAGATACACCTTCTGGAGCATCATCAATGTAGAGATATAAACGTTCTCCCTCACACAATGGGCTGTTATTAGAAATCATAGCATCTTTCAGTTCTTCTACAGTTAAAATGAGAGTGACGATGCTATCACAACCAGTCGTGGCACTAACCAATGTGTCTTGGTATGTGCCTGAAACTGATAATCGCTGACCATTGAACAAGATTGTTTCGCCTTGCAAAATAGAGTCCGCTATTTCTGTGTGCTGAATATTGTTAACCACAACATCTGTTTCTATTGTTGGCAAAACAATTCCATTTACTGTAACAGAAAGCGAATACCTTCCACTGTTTGCGTCAGACACATTATCTAAAGTCGGTGATTCTTCTTTAGAAGAAAACCCGTTCGGGCCAGTCCAAGAGAACGTTGCGTTTTTAGGAGAGTTGAGAACCTTAAAAGAAATAGCATTTCCTTCACAAACAGGACTATTACTAGAAATGGTAAAATCTTTACCCAATACCGTAAGAGAAAGGTTAACAACACTATCGCAACCAGTGATCTCACTTGTAAATGTCTTCTGATATTCTCCAGAAATTGTTAAAGTCTCATCTCCAAAAATGTAAGATTCACCCTCTTTTATCTCCTTCTTTATATCAACAACGTGTCTTTTGTTAACGACAACAGGCACCTCTACTTCATCTGAAGACACGCCGTTAGAAACCATCACAACCGTATATATACCAGAATTCTCTTGTGTAGCATTGGAGATAGTAGGATTCTTTTCTGTAGAAACAAATCCTTTAGGTCCCGTCCATAAGAATGTGGCTTCATCAGGAGCGTTGTTGACATCCAATTCAAAAGACTCCCCTTCACACACCGGGCCAACAGTCATAGCGTCAACAATGATCTTACAATTGGTTGTTGCTGTTCCAGCAGTCTTATTAAAAGAAATAGTACCTGGCTTTTGAGAATAATTTGTAACTAAGAATAAATACCATTCCCCATTTTTTGCTTCTGGTATGTAACAAAATTCCTTACTGCTGGTGCTATAACTACAATCGACCATGGATTCCAATGGATAATTATCATTATAACCTCTAAAACATGGATTTGTCATATCAAACTGTACAGGATCAGGAGGAAATATCACATGTTCTTTCTGTTCTGTTTCATCAATACATGAATATAACTTTTCTTCTTCGGCGTCACAGTAATCAAAGTATTCAGAAATATTGTCAAAATCAGATGGATCTAACTGGAAAAAATGTTTATAGCAATCAACATATATACTATCCGACAATGCCGTTACTCGATAGAATTCATCAAGATAACTCTGAGAATAACACGTGTCTGATACAACGTAGGCATCCTCGTCGTATAAATACTCATCCTCAACAGCATATATTGTAATATCTTTATTAATACTTTTGATCACCTCTTGCTTGTTCTTTCCTTTGAATGGTCCATAACAAGCAAAATCAACATCATACCCTTCAGAATGTTCTATAGTGATTCCAAGCAAACCAGGCTCATCGATTTGCATAATAAACCATTGTGGAGACGAGGAGCTTTCTAAACATCCACTGATGAATTCAAATGCCTCTTCATCGGAAGTTCCTGCAGGAAAACGAATTCCCAAATCATTCTCTTCTGTACAAAAAGAAATTACATTTTCATTTGAAAAGAACTCCTGTGCACTAATCTGCATATTATTTCCAATCAAAATGAAAAAAAAACACGAAATTTTACTTATTGTTCTCCTCATACCACAAATTTTATAATTAACCACACTAAATACAAAGTGAAATATCGTATTACTTTTGGCAAATGTATTGATAATATGCAAACAATCAAATTTTATTTGATATATATGCGAGCCATATCGCTATTTCTTAACAATTTTCTATGTTTTTATTTTATTTCGCACACAACCTTAAAATATTATTTATCCATATTTTTTTAGATTATGAGGGAATCCCTCAATACTGAATATACATGACGACAGTCTACCGCATCCCCAATGGCTATTTTGTTACGACTAATAAAATTAAGTAAAAAAATCAGTAACTGTCATTTAAGACTAGTCAAGCAACAACAAAAAAGGAGAGCCTATTGACTCTCCTTCTATTAAAAAAATGTCTAATCTTAACATCCTAATATTATTCTTACTTCAATTTAGCCAACGCCTGTTCTAGCGTCATGCCTGCGTAATCCTGAGCGGAAATGATTCTGCCCGACTTTTTGTCGTCAGCAAACACGCCCAACACAACTCCTGGCAAAGCACTCTCAGGTGCATTTGGAGCGTTTGGTCCACCCAAATCTGTACGGCACCAACCTGGATCTGTAAGGCTGAGAACGACATCAGTACCGTCGATCTTAGAAGCCAAATCCTTAGTGATCTTATCAAGACCTGCCTTGCTTGCCGAATATGCAGCCTGCTCTGGCTCAAGATTGATACCACTTGTAGTGTTAACGATTCTGCCGAAACCAGCCTTGATCATACGAGGCAAGTAGTGGTAGCAGATAATCATTGGTGCTATTGTGTTGACCTTCAAGCTTTCCACAAAATCCTCCGCTGGAGTATTATAATACTCTGGATAAGCACGATATGTCACCTGAATACCAGCATTATTTAGAACGATTTCAATGTTTGTGCCATTATCATCGATCTCTTTAAGCATACGTTTGACATCCTTGTCGTCTTCCAACTGGCACTCTACCGAGTAAGCCTCAACACCCATATTCTTGACTTCGGTCAAAACAGCGTCAAGATGCGACTTTTTTCTACTCTGAAGAACGACGTTGCAGCCTCTTTCTGCTAAGAATTTAGCCGCCAAAGCTCCGATACCTCGTGATGCACCAGTAACAAGTGCCCACTTTCCTTTAATCTCTGTCATAACTGTTTGTTAATTTTTTGCAAATTTAATCATTTATATCTAGATTTCCGCATTTACTTGAATAAAAATTCAAAATATATCATTCCTTAAAACACAATAAAATCCTATAATTAAATCAAGCATACTATTAGAAATCTTGCATATATTTTATATTTTTTATAATTTTGTCTTGTTGTCTAAAAACATAATTAATGTGTTAAAAACCAAGTAAAGTCTTTTCTGGTTTAGCCACTTATTTTTTATCTAATGCGATGATTTGTGATGATGTTTTTAATGTCGTAGTTTTAGGACATTTTCATTCTGTAGAGAATTGGTTTTGTTTGAAGCCCCATCCTCTATTATTTTAACACAACGTGGCATTTTTTTTCAAAACGGGCAACTAATATATCATTTGTAAATTTATTAATTTCACAAAATAACAGAGAATATGAGTATCATGAAAAAATTTATTCTACCAGTGCTGATTGCATTGGCAACTAACTTCTCCACATATGCGATAGAGGAGGTTTTCCTTGACACCATGATCTGTAAAGAGCAGATTTTGTTTGGAGACACATTCATGGTAGCCGGCACATTCCAAAAGACAACAACCGGCATCACAGAATCAGGATATCCTATAGACACAATTTGGAATATCGAAGTTGTGGATATCAATTTACGACTAAGAATATTTACCGATAAGACAGAGCTAAAACCAGGAGATGAGGTGACATTGAACGCTACCATAAAAACGTACGATACAAAAGGCAGAGCACTAACTCCGACTTACCATTGGGAGCCTGAAATACTATCAAACGCATTAAGTCAAACATTCACAATCGAGCATACAACAACATACACAATTTTTGCTGACTTAGATTTGCCATCCGACGTCGACAAGAATGCGAAGGGATGCCACGCAAAAGAGTCGATAACGATCAATGTAGGCTCCAATCATGAATTGGCTGTAGATAACATTCTTGCTGATCCTTCCTCAAAAGAGAATGTGTACTACAACATGAAGGGACAGAAAGTGGACCATCCTGAACGAGGAACCGTTTATATAAACAACGGAAAGAAAATAATGTACAAATAATCTTTTTTAGATTCTTCTTAAAAGGCACGTCTGAATGACGCGCCTTTTTTTGAATATTTTTAGTACATTTGCATTCGACTCGAGAAAACAAATATCTCAGGTATATATTAATAATTCAACACTCACTAAAAGATGAAAAAACTTTTAATTTCAGCTTTTTCTATCGCTTGTGCTCTTTCCTCTCTATCTTCATGCGGAAAGACAGAAAATGCAGAATCATCAAACACAGCAAAATTAGTATGCTCTGCCACAACAGAAAATCAGGTTTTCTCAATCGACACTTTGGTGGCAGACTCTATTATCCTTCCCGCTCCTCAGACAACTGGAGGTATGCCAATCTATGATGCTTTGTCAGCACGTGCCACATTCCGCAACTTCAAGCCAGACGCTTTGTCGGACCAGACTATCTCAAATCTTCTCTGGACTGCATCCGGAGTAAACAGACCTGTGGCTGACGATCCACGTCTGACTGCTCCTACTGCAAGAAACGCGCAGGAGATCGACATTTACGTTTGCACTAAGACTGCCGTTTACCTATATCTGCCAGTCGGTCATAAGTTGAAATTGGTCAACAAAGGTGATTTCCGTGCTCAGGCAGGAAACAATCCTTTCCACGCAAATGCCAGCGTAGATTTGATCATGGTTGCCAACTACGACAAAATGCAGGGTTGGGATGAGCACAGCATCGCATTCTACGGAGCTACAGACACCGGTTACATCAGCCAGAACATCTACCTATTCTGCGCCGCTGAGAATTTGAAGACTTGTGTTTGCGGCAACATCAACAGAGAAGAGATTGCAAAGTTCATCAACTTGAAGAACGGTTACGTGACTCTTACTCAGCCAATAGGAAAATAAAATTGTACAGGAGCTAAAAACTGACAACATTTTATAAAAAACAAAGCCGGACCAAAATCCGGCTTTTGTTGTATATGACTTGCCACATGACTGGCAAACACATGAGTCGCCCCAACAATTTATTTTTCTTCTGTGGATGTTGGTTTCACTATCACTTCTCGCCACGTTTCGCAAAGCACCCACTGATAGTCTTCGCCTAAGAATTGTCCATAGTCGAGAGGATGCTCCTTACGGGCTTCCTGGATATCCTTGCGTTGCTCTGCAGCATTACTGAATGTGTTTTTCAACTCAGTATAATCCACTTTAATATTCGCCTCCTCACGGTAAAGTATTTTGATTTTCTCATAGCCTAGCGGAGTGTAGACAATAGAGGTCTTCATTCTGTCATTCTCTGCCTTATACTGCCACACCTCATAATATTTTCCCTTATAGCATGCAATTGAAGACGGCTCTTTTTTCAAATCTGCCATCAAACTGTCGGCAGGTTTTTCTTCTGGATCATAATAAAAACCATTTTGTCTTAAAGCAGAAGGAAGGATCGTGTCCCTCACCAAATCAAGGCTGTTCTCAAGTTGATCAATCGCAGGGATAACGAACATTTGTGTATAGCGGATTCCGAAATCAGAAGGATTTTTCTTCATCAAATCCTGCATTTCAGCTTTTTTAGATTCCACTTCAGAATTCATGTTGGTGACAAAAAGAGCATTCTGATAGTCGATAGCCATTTCTGTGATCAACTTCTCTCCCAGTTCACTCCAAACAAACTCACACTTTTTCTGTGTTCTCTCTTTTTTCAACTCTTCTGGAGTGATACGACGATAATACTCTGAAGCTGTTGCAGTAGATGTCAAACCAATCAAAGCCAGGCAACTACAGGCTAATTTCATGAGATTCAAATTCATTTTGATTAAAAGTTTAGTCTATTATTCGATTATTTGTAATCGAGTGCAAAATTAATAAAAAAGGAGACGCGAATAATCACGTCTCCAATATTTTAAAGGTGAAGACGGGAGGATTCCCGTCCCTACTAATTATAGATCAACCTTTGGCATTGTAGCCCAGCCTTTCTTGATATCCTCATCTGATGGAATATAGTCGCCCATTTCGCCATTGTTGTATTTTTCATAAGCGACAAGGTCGAAATATCCAGTACCAGTAAGGCCGAACAAGATTTTCTTCTTCTCTCCCGTCTCCTTGCATTTCAACGCCTCATCAATTGCGACACGGATTGCATGCGAGCTCTCTGGAGCAGGAAGGATACCCTCGACACGAGCGAACATCTCAGCAGCCTCAAACACACTTGTCTGCTCAACAGCCACAGCCTCCATCATCTTCTGATCGTAAAGTTCAGAAAGAGTAGGACACATACCATGGAAACGAAGTCCACCAGCATGGCTTGCCGACGGAATGAATCCGCTTCCGAGAGTGTACATTTTAGCAAGAGGGCAGATCTTACCAGTGTCGCAGAAATCAAACGCATATTTTCCACGAGTGAAGCTTGGGCAAGACGCTGGCTCAACAGCGATGATTCTGTAGTCGGCCTCACCTCTCAACTTTTCACCCATAAACGGAGCGATAAGTCCGCCAAGGTTTGATCCACCACCTGCGCAACCGATGATGATATCTGGTTTAACACCATACTTGTCGAGAGCAGTCTTAGCCTCCAATCCAATCACACTCTGGTGAAGAAGCACCTGATTCAACACACTACCCAACACATAGCGATAACCCTCAGTGTGAGTGGCCACCTCAACAGCCTCAGAGATAGCGCAGCCAAGGCTACCTGTTGTGCCTGGGAATTCAGCAAGGATCTTGCGTCCGATCTCAGTTGTGTTGGAAGGAGAAGGAGTGACAGTAGCGCCATAAGTGCGCATCACCTCACGACGGAACGGTTTCTGCTCGTATGAGCATTTCACCATATACACCTTACAGTCCAAGCCGAAATATGCGCTTGCCATAGAAAGAGCAGTACCCCACTGACCAGCACCTGTTTCAGTTGTCACACCGATCAAGCCCTGCTTCTTAGCGTAGTAAGCCTGAGCAATTGCAGAATTTAGTTTGTGGCTTCCAGATGTGTTGTTACCCTCAAACTTATAATAGATTTCAGCAGGAGTGCCAAGTTTCTTCTCAAGGCAGTAGGCACGGACCACTGGAGAAGGGCGGTACATCTTGTAGAAATTACGGATTTCTTCAGGAATAGCGACATATGCGGTATCCTCGTCAAGCTCCTGAGCCACAAGATCACTGCAGAACACCTCACTCAACTCTTCAGCAGTAAGAGGTTTTAGAGTAGCAGGATTTAGAAGCGGAGCCGGCTTCTTCTTCATATCAGCGCGAAGGTTATACCAAGCTGTAGGGATTTCATCCTCCGTCAAATAAATTTTGTATGGGATTTTCTGTTCCATGAAATATATTAGTCTAAAAAAGTTTTTACAAAGTTAAGAATTTGAATTGACTACACAAAATAAAATGCATAATGCAATTCCGTCTACTTATATATAATGAATATAGACGGGCGTTTGTTCAGATCAGGCAGCGTCATTTTTTTCCATTCAGCCACTGTTTTTGTGACAATATACTCAGTTTCAAGAGTCACATCACAAGCCACGCAAAGCAGAGTGTTAGGCTGAAGAGTCTGTAGAAGCATCTGCATCATCTTCATATTACGGTAAGGGGTTTCGATAAAAATCTGCGACTGATGTTCACTTGAAGCGCGATGTTCAAGTTTCTTCACAGCATTCAACCTGTCGGCAGACTCAATCGGAAGATATCCTACAAAAGCAAAGCTTTGTCCGTTGAAGCCAGAAGCCATAAGCCCCATAAGGATAGACGACGGTCCGACCAGAGGCACCACTTTTATATCCTTACGCTGGGCAATCTTCACAACCTCCGCTCCCGGGTCAGCCACACACGGGCAGCCAGCCTCAGAAATGATACCCACGTCATTGCCGTCGAAAAGAGGATTCAAGAAAGTCGAGATTTCTTCAGGAGACGTATGTTTATTTAAAGTATAGAAAGTCAGTGAGTCTATATCAATATCCTTGTCTACCTTTTTCAAGAATCTGCGGACAGTACGGACATCCTCGACTATAAAATGACGTAACTTACGAATCACCACATAATTATATTGTGGGAACAGATTATCAATGTCACAATCGCCAAGTGTGTTTGGGATCAGATATATAGTACCTTTTTTTGCCATATCGTATTAAAATGCAAAGACAAAATTAAAGAAAAAAAACGGAAACCCTTGTCGAATGCTCAAAAAACGCTATTTTTGTAATGCCACGCCGTCAATTGATTGTTAAACTTTACAATTATAACAACATTCCGGGTGAAATTGTCGTTTACAATGGCGGGCCTCGACTCAAGGTTGCTTGCATCCTTGTTTTGCATCGCACGGAGGATTACAAAGTAAACGCGTACCCCAATTCCTTATTTCAGAGGAGTTTAATTTAATCACGGCGTGGCATTTTTGTTTTGTTTTTATGTTATACAATAGGCAACAGTTAAAAAAACCAAAAAAAAGTATACTCCATTTAAAAATTTATTATTTTTGCTATATAGAATTGAATGAAAAATAAATAATAGGGTTTACGAGTATGATGAAGAATTTTACTAAAATATTACTAGGACTTGTCGCACTATCGACAACTGTCACTACATATGCAATGGAATGGAGAGAAGTGGTAAAAATGGACTTTGGAGGAAACGATGAAAGTGCAGATGCCATTTGCAACACTAAGCCAAGCAGCACTGAAATGGAAACCGATTTGGAGTGGATTGGCCAGAACACGATGTTTGGACCAGGGAAGTATATTATTATCAAAGCAACGGAACTGGCAGACGTGGGAAAGGGATGCAATCTTACAAACTGGGGTGAGTCATATACCGGTATGCCTAGATGGGTGAAAGGAGGAGACCACACATTTCCAAGTGACACAAAAAAAGGATATTATATGGCATTTGACTGTACGCCAAACGTAAACAGACTAAAGCTATATAAGAAAGTATTGCCTGTATCTTGTGCTGGTGTAGAATTCAAACTTGAGGCATATCTAGCTGCATTGAATGATAAGGATGTTGCAGCTAATACAGTAAGTGTTTCAATCATAGGAGGAGGAAAAACACTGGCATCTAAAGAATTAAATCTAAAAACCCCAACAACAGGTCAAATCACATGGGAGCACCTATCCACAACATTTAAAGTGGATGATTCTAGTATTTCTTCTGTAGACTTTTTAGTAGAATCATTAATAAATATGTCCTCAGGCTGGGATATTGCATTGGACGATATCACTATTTCTGTGAACCAGCCAACGATAGAAATCACCACAGGTAAATTCTACTACAAAGAGCCAGCTACGCTAAAAGCCACTTACGACCAAGATGAATTCGACGCTTTTTTTGGAAGTTCATACTCTAACGTAGTATATAAGTGGTATAAATACAACGAATCAAGTAAAGATTTTGAAGAGATAAGTGGTTCAGGAGGCAACTACACACCAGGAAGTGACATCAGCTACACAATAGCTTCATTTGAAAAGGAGTTGCACAATGGAACATATAGACTTATCGTTTCCACAAGTGACAATTTTGGAAATAATCTATGTTCTATACAGAAAGATTTTGAGGTCAAGGAAACCTTAAACAAAATCAGAATCGTAATGTGCAAAGATTCCACAATCACAACTGAATATGGAGATGTATTGAGTACGGTTGATGCTGACGACCAAACCGTTGACTTCGAAGACAGAGCCATCCAATACATTATAACATGCATACAATACAAGTCTTTGGATACGAAATATGACATGCAATGTTTGAATAACGACTATCCAACAGTAGGCGACATCAGATTAGACGATATTATCGAAAGAGACCAAGAGTCTGGATGTCCGACATCTATACAAAAGCACTATATAAGAGTGACAGACGATGTTGTAATGGATGACCCTAAACATCTATGCGAAGGAGAAAAATACATCACCGACGACAATGTAGACAAATACTACACAGAAGTTGATGAAATAGAAGGAGACTCTATTGCTTTCGACTCTGATGGTTGTCGTCATGCTCAATACGTTTTTGTCCACCCTAAATATGAGTTAGAGGAAGAGGTCACGGTATGTAAGGGAGACTCATATGACGGAGTGCCATACAACAAAGTCGGAACATACAAAGGATCAGAGATAAAGTTGCAGTCAATTTGGGGATGTGATAGTATAATCACACCAAACATCACAGTGGTAGAGCCAGTCGAAGTAACAAAATCTGCAATAGTTTGTCCGTCTGACAACTACGAATTTGCCGGCAAGGTTTACAACTATCCTATCGACACCGTCATAGTTGAGAAAATAGAGAAGGGAGCCAGCAACGGCTGTGATAGTACAACAATCCTTCACTTGGTTGTTAACGAAGGTGGTGAGGTTCATCTTGACACTTTGATCTGTAGAGAACAAATTCTGTTCGGAGACTCATTTATGGTTGCAGGAACATTCCAAAAGAAAATAACCGGCTTCACAGAATCAGGATGTCCGATAGACACAATTTGGAATATCAATGTTGTGGATATTCAGTTGCGACTAAGATTGTTCAACAATCAGGATCAAGTATGTGAAGGTCAGCCATCTTCAATGAATGTGACATTGAAGACATACGACTTCAAAAACGGAAAGACCCTATCACCGACTTACTATTGGGATCCAGAAGTGCCTTCAAATGTACTGTCTCCAACACTATACTTAAATGAGACGACAACATACTCAATATACGCTGACTTGGATTTGCCATCAGACGTTGATAAAAATGCAAAAGGTTGTCACGCAAAAGAGTCTGTCACAATAACAGTCAACCCGATACCAGAGTTGAGTGTAGACTCTGTAAATCCTGACGACAGAAGTGTCGAATATACAGTGACTGGTGGAACAATGCCATACCATATGTACCTTGGTTCAAAAGACTTAGGCATATTGGAAAGCAATTCAGACAAGAAAGATCATCTGCCTTACGGAAATCACATCCTTCAGGTTCAAGATAGCACAGGTTGTACGGCAGAGCAAGAGATCGTTGTTAAGGCTACAGAACCAGAACCAGCTGTCTTCTTTACTCCTAATGGAGATGGAGAACATGACGTCTGGACAGTCAAAAATTTAGTAGATGTGTATCCAAACTCTTCTATCAAAATCTACGATAGATATGGAAAGTTGTTATACTCTGCATTTGGCAAAGAATTTGAAAATGGTTGGGATGGAACTTACAATGGATCAAAATTGCCAGCTACTGACTATTGGTATGAAATCGACATTGACGAAATAGACCGACAGTATTTCGGACATTTCACTTTAATTAGATAAAATTATTCATCAATCAATATCAAAAGGAACGCTCATTTGCGTTCCTTTTGTTTTTTATGCATTTTGCATTCTCATTCTGCATTTATAATTGCATATCACCGTCACAAATATTATTTTTGCATTGTAAATGAAAATAAACGACATGGAACAAAAAAGCAACACTGCTATACTACTTATTCACTGTCCTGACCAGGAGGGTATCTTGGCTGCAGTGACCAGCTTCATAAATGTGAACAAAGGTAACATCCTTTATCTTGACCAACACGTGGATTATCAGCAGAACACTTTCTTCACTCGAATTGAGTGGGATCTGACTAATTTCCTTATTCCACGAGACAAATTGAACGAATACTTCTCGACTTTGTTTGGCTCACGCTACGACATGCAGTTCAGTCTGTACTTCTCAGACATCAAACCACGCATGGCAATATTCGTTTCTAAAATGTCTCACTGCTTGTTTGACATTCTTGCCCGCTATTCAGCAGGGGAACTTAATGTTGACATTCCGTTGATTATCTCCAACCACCCAGATTTGGCATGGGTCGGCGAGAAATTCGGCATTCCATATCATGTGTTCCATGTGACAAAGGAGAACAAAGCTGAAATAGAGAAAGCGGAAATGGATCTTTTAGCCGAGAACAACATCGACTTCATTGTTCTTGCCAGATATATGCAGATCATCAGCGAGGACATGATCAACAAATATCCTAACAAAATCATCAACATCCACCACTCTTTCTTGCCAGCATTCGTAGGTGCGAAACCATACCACCAGGCTTTTGAAAGAGGTGTGAAGATTATCGGAGCAACGTCTCACTATGTGACTACCGAGCTTGACGCAGGTCCGATTATCGAGCAGGATGTGGCACGCGTCACGCACAAAGATTCTGTGAAGAGCTTCATCCACAAAGGTGAGGATCTGGAGAAAATTGTGCTTTCCCGCGCCGTGGAAAAACATATCGACAGAAAAGTGTTGGTTTACAAAAACAAGACTGTCGTATTCTCTTAATTCATGCAAGATTTCTTCTCTGCCGACACTTTAGCCTTTATCGCCGCTCATCAGGACGATGACGTGGCGAAATTGGCGTTAAAATTCTCGTCGCGCAAGGATATTGATATTCGTGCAGCCTTACAACAGATCGAAGGCCGACAGATCGCAAAATCAAAATTGCCTTCGTTTGCAAACGCAGAAAACATAGTTTATCCCGTCAAGCTCTCCATGGAGCAGTGTTCTTCTGAGAAGACGGCAATATACAAGCAGTCGGTCGCTGGCGACGGTGCATCCATGATAGATCTGACATCCGGATTCGGAATAGACTTCTACTTCATTTCTCGCCATTTCAAAAAAGCAGAATACGTGGAGCGAAATGCTGACCTCTGCAGAATAGCATCTCATAATTTCAAGTCGCTCGGTGCGACGAATGTATCGGCGACAAACGCAGACGGCATAGAACTGATAAAAGCATCAACGTCGCATTATGATTTGATTTTTCTCGACCCTGCTCGCCGCGACAAAAACGGCAAGAAAACAGTGGAGATAAAAGATTGTGAGCCAGACGTTGCCGCGCTTAAAGAGACATTGCTGAGCAAATGCGACCGCATGATGCTGAAACTATCACCTATGCTCGACATCAAATCTGCTGTAAGAGATTTAGGCTGTGTTGAAGAAGTGCACGTAGTAGCCGTAGACAACGAATGCAAAGAATTGCTTTTCGTATGCAAGAAGGAAGCCTCATTCAAGAGGATCGTGGCGGCAAACATCAAGCCAGATGGAAAGACTGAAATGTTGGAATCAACATCAGCGTCGCCCACAGGATGTGCTTCATACTCTGCTCCACTCTCCTATCTCTACGAACCCAACGTCGCAATTCTCAAAGCAAACATCAGCGACTGCTTAGCTTCAGAGAAAGTTAAAAAGATAGCCCCATTCAGCCATCTGTTCACGTCTGACGAATTATACGAAGACTTTCCAGGAAGGAAATTTGAAGTGGAGAAGATATTTTCGATGAACAAGAAAGAGCTCAAAGAAAACCTTGACGGCATAAAACGAGCAAACATCACATGCAGAAATTTTCCACTGCAGGCTGATGAACTTAGAAAAAAACTTGGAATAAAAGAGGGTGGAGACAAATATATCATTGCCACCACAGATGAAAACGGGAACCATTTATTAACAATTTGCCAAAAATTATGACAGCGGCAAAACAAAGGCTTGCCATGGCATACTTTTTGCAGTGTTTTGAGTGAAACAATAAAGAAAATGAGAAAACTATTAACAGTAACTTGTGGCATTTTATGTGCTTCATTAGCTTTTTCCGCCCCTGCAAAAGGCAGCAAAAAGAAAGGTGCAAGTGCAGCATTCACAGAAGGCAGTGTGGCGATGGACATCACCATCGGTGCACCGACTCAATCAGGGACAGAGCATAAAGAAGTAATGATTCCACCTCTATCTTTGTGCGTAGACGGAGGTTTGACAAGTTTGGGCAAAAGTGGCAAAATGGCAATATCTTTAGGAGGTATGGCGAGCTACTACCTATATGATGTATGGGGTTACAAGTACGGTTACAACTATCACGGATATTACTATCACACCAATCTATTCTACGACGCAGAATTACACAATATTTTCGTGGCATTCCGTGGAGCTTTCCACTTTGACCCAACTGACAGAATAGACGTCTATGCAGGTTTGCTTATGGGTGGACACTGGAAGATCTGGAACTATGTGGAAGACGTAGAATTCTACAACTATTTCGGAGAGAATCCAACCCGTAACAAGTTCAGCTTCGGTCCATTCATTGGCGCAAGATTTTTCGTAACCAGTGGATTCGGTTTCAAAGCTGAGTTTGGAACAGATTCTGGCAACGGAATTCCTTATGCACAGGCTGGTATCACATTCAAAATAAGATAATCCATATCACATCGGTAGATCATTATACATTCATTTATAAAGAGCTATCAATATTAGGCATGTCAAGCGGCACCTCATTCTCTTGTTTGAGGTGTCGCTTGGCTTTAAATTTTATTTAAAATTTTAATTGACGTTGCAAAATTCAAAAAGCATCCATATATTTGTAATCGAAATCGTTTAGTCTGTTTGGATTAGACACTAGTTAGTACAAAATTAATAACATTAAATGGCAAAATTCATTGATTTGCGATGCGATTACGGGTTCAAATTCTGCATGTCAGACCCGACAATCATGAAATTCATTCCCAATACAATCCTGAAAGGACGTATGGGAAATATCAACCCATTAGTTTACGAGCGGCGGTCAAAAGGTCACTTCATCTGATTGAAAAGGCTAAGGTTGGAACTTTTTCCGACGATGAAATGGACATGTAGGAGCATGTTTTATAATTATCACCATTCAAAAAAACAGAAGCGTTAATTTGACGCATTCACATGAAATATTATTTAGCAGCTGTGTTTTTCTTGTTTTCATTAGTAGCAGTTTCTCAAGAAAAAAGCACACACTCTCAATCAATGGGATCAGTATCAGTTTACGACGATTACCACACAAACTGCTCATTTTCTGCGTTGCTTGAACAAACTGAGGTTTGTTTTGGCTACCACAACAGTTTTTTTCTGTCGGAATTGGGAGAGACCACACTGCACATATCTTTCCCGACATCAAATCTAGTCCATAGCTATACAGTGTCTGCATTTGGTTATTCCGACTATAACGATATCACTGCAAAAATATCATTGGCTCGAATGTTCACTCCACGAATGAGTGCAGGAATCTCCACAGCATACATTCTTCACCATCACGTTGGAGCAGAAAAAGGAATGTCCGGTTTCATTGTCTCACCGGGAATATACTGCTATTTTGCAGAAGACAACCTACTGGCTTGCTACGCTGAAATCGGTAGGAAACCTTTGTCTATTGACAATCATAAATTAACATATTCTACATTCGTCGCCTATAATCTCACCATCAACACATACGTCAATTGGGCAACTGAAATTGGCGTGGAAAACAACGATTTCATCGGGCGAATGGGATTTAGCTACAACGTGGAAAAGGTTTCACTACGTTGCGGGGCGAGCCTGATGCCTATCCGCCCGTCGGCAGGAATAGGATTCGAAATCGACTGCTTTGATTTTTCATATGCCGCCGATTATTGCAACACACTCGGCACCCGTATGTCACTGGGATTCTGCTGGAAAATCCAAAATAAGAAGAGAAATGCGAAATAGTTGGATTATAATATTCTTGTTGTTACGTTCCATCGTCTTCGCCAATGAAGAAAGTCTCATTGAAAATTATATGGAGGAGCTGGAGGATGTAGACGACGAAACATATGTGGATGTGGAGCAAATGGCTGACGAAATCACAGAACTGTTGTCTAACGGAATAGAATTAAACTCCGTAGATGAGTCTTTTCTAAAAAAACTACCGATGCTCGGGCAGAATGCAATCAACGGAATCCTGCGTCACAGAGAATCGTACCGTCGATTCTATTCGATATATGAATTGAAGAATTGCGACGGAATAAACGAAACTGAACTGGATTTTCTGAAACAATACGCATATATCAGTGATTGTGACAGTGTAAAACGAGACGACAGTTTCAACCAGATCCATGCCTCATTAACATCTTTCGCCGGGAGAATATATCCAGACAAATCAGGATATAAGAAAGATGTAAAGAATCCATATCTCGGCAATCCTTGGCAAACTTACCTGAAACTGAAAGTGACAGCAGGATCGAAAATGTTTATGAACTTCAGTATGGAAGAAGACGCAGGAGAACGATTCTTCAGCACCAACAACGGAATTACAGACTATACGTCGGCAAGCATAGAATTGCGAAACATTAAGATGATTGACAAAATTATCGTGGGAGACTACCACGTCTCTTTCGGACAAGGATTGGTGATGGGAGGATATAATCTCGGCAAATCTAACTGCATAAACGGAGAAATTCTGTCATATGAAGGCATCACACGTCATTCCTCAACTTCTGAATACGGATACCTCAGAGGATGCGGGACAATGATTTCACCTACAAAAAGACTTCAAATAAACTCATTTTTTTCACATCAGAAAATTGACGCGAACCTATCAGACTCATCAAGCATCAACAGTTTTAAAACGGACGGATTCCATCGTACGGATGGTGAACTTGCGAAACGCAAGAATGCAGAACGGGAGATGTATGGAGGGAACATAAAATGGAAAGAGAAGAAATGGAGTATAGGAATTACAGGCGTTTACTACAAATACAATCATCTTCTAACCCCTAACTCACAACCATACAATATCTTTCGTACCCGCAACCGGGCAGACAATTATAATGCGAGTGTTGACTATAAAATAAAAGTCAGAAATGTTCAGTTATGCGGAGAATACGCAAAATCAGCAGACGGCGGATTTGCCACGGTCAACCATGCCCGAATACACGCCAACAGCAGGATGTCATTCTCGTTGGTGCAACGTCTGTATACTCCAGACTACAACGCCGATTTTTCCAATGCATTCGGAGAAAACAGCAGAAACCAAAATGAACGTGGCATGTTTATCGGAGCCGACCTACTTCCCTATCCTCACATACACATACGCGGATACATAGACGTGTACAGGTTCGACTGGCTGAAATACCAAGTCAACGAGCCAAGTGTAGGATCCGACTGTATGGCGACAATAGAGATCGGGTTGGGGTATAACAGAAAACTGACAGCAAAATACCGCAAACACACAAAATCACTGACCGACAACAACAGCCATGTGTTTGAGAAAGAGATGCACATCTGGCGGCTGACATACAAAAATGAAAGACGCACCACAATAAACTATAAAACAATAGTAGAGGCGAACAAACTGTTTGGCTGGGGATATGTCGCTGCTCAAGATTTATCACTATCGCGTCGCAATAAAAGAGCTAACATCTCCATCAGATACGCATATTTCAACGCCGCTGAATATCAAAACAGAATTTATCTCTCTGAAAAAGACGTGACAGGCTACTTTTCAATGCCAGTATTCTACGGAGAAGGGCATCACGTCGGAGTGACCGCACAATGGAAAATAACCCCACGTCTACAGATCTATGCCAAATATAGCGGATTGTTTTACACCGACGGCAGGGAACAGATCGGAAGCCAGACCAACGAAATCATCGACGGCAACAAATCCACGCAAATCAGATTCACAATGGTGTTTTCGATGTAAAAAGAAATGGAATGACAGACAGAGAAATAATCGAAACAATACTGGAACAAAAAGGTAATGATCTAAGAAAAAGGTTGATTGAATACATTAATCAAGTTAATTTTCATGACTACGACAAAGACAAAAAAATACACTTATGTCCAGGAGCAGAGGATGAAGAAGACTACAACAACCTTATTATCGGTGCCACTATATTGGCAAAAAAGGCTGATGATATTTGGTTTGTCATTAATTATGAAAGAATGCCATCTGCAGATTTCATCGTTAGATATGGATTATTGTATAAATACATTGACCAAAAGACAATAAATAGTTTTGATTCAATCGAACAAACAATACGGAAACATCAATTGCAAGCAAGACGTTTTTTCTTAAAAATTGCCATTTCTCCATGTCGTGCCAATGATTTTGCCGCACACGTACGAAAATGTTTCTTTCAAAATGAAAATTTGTCCGAAATCATCATATCTGAAGGAGGCAAATACATCTCCATTCTTAGGAATGACGCAATAAGCAAGAAGTTTTTCGAATGGGTAAAGAAAAATTGGAAATAAAAAAGCGTAGATAACAACTACGCTTTTTCTGACCGCACTTTATTGTGTTGGGTCCCACAGTAACGTTAACTCTGTAGACGGTCTTTCAACACTACAAAGATAACAAATAAGCCATATAAAGCCAATAATCAAAGGCTTTTTCTTTTCAGGCATCATTTACAATACAGCCAACCACCTTCATTGCATGTTATTATTCCTTTCTCCTTCATGTCTGCAAATTCCCTTTCAAAATCAGCGAGACGGAATTGATATATATGGCGGAGCGTGGCTTCGTTGATATTTCCTTCTCGAAGATGGACACGCAATTTGATTGACGTACGGAAATCTTCTATCTGCATCTTCTGAATCTCTGCTGGAGATTTTTTCCCAAGTTCACGGCAAACATCACAAGTGCCACACGGTTTTGCCTCAGCATCTCCAAAATAGTGGAGTAGCATCTGGCTGCGACATTTAGTGTTATACTGCACATACTGTATCATATTTTCCATACGATAAATCGCGCGTTCCTTTCGAATCTCATACGATTCTTTGGAAATAGCCACATGTTGCGGTTCCTGACGATTGACCAGAAACTCAATAAACGTGGCTTGTTTGCCAGGCACATACTTGATGATGCCAAACGAGCGAAGATTCTGCAGTGCATTGTAGATTTGCTGTCGGGAGTCGCCATACACACCAAGTTCATGGGCTATCTCCGTCTCATCAACAAAGACATAGTCAGCAAACACACCAGGATACAGACGCATAACAGTTTCCATCACACGGTTGGAAAATTCCGGCACAGTATCATAATCATCACTGTATAAATCATCCCGTCGCACATTGAACATCAGACGAGATGGACGTGTTGCATTCGGAGAGTAGACAAGATAGCCATTCTGAGAAAGTATGTTCAGACACGACTCCACTCTCTCATATTTATGATTTCTCTCCTTGCAAAACTTCCACAAATCAATCTCCGCATTCCATCCTGCCCCCTCATGAATCGGGATATTGAGATATCTGCAAATTTCATCATAGACGATTCGGACATAATCTTTCAACGGAAACTCATCATACAGATGTTTTCTAAATGCCCCAAAGTCCTTATTGTCGTAAAGCAATATAGCAAAGGAATCTTTCTCGTCTCGCCCGGCACGTCCAGCCTCCTGAAAATAAGCCTCCAGATTTTCAGGCATATTATAATGGATGACGGTGCGGACATCTCCTTTGTCGATTCCCATACCAAAAGCATTTGTGGCGACAATCACACGCACACTTCCGTTTTTCCACTTGTTCTGCTTCTCATCTTTTATACGTGCTTCAAGTCCGGCATGATAGCTTTCAGCGGATATTCCCAGCGAATTCAGACGTGCGGCGATCTCCTCTGTCAGTTTACGCGAACGCACATACACAATAGACGAGCCCTGTCCCTGCTGGCTGTCGAGAATACGTTTGATATATTCAATTTTATCATCAGTCCGACGAACAAGATAAGAGAGATTCTTACGAAGGAATGTTTTGCGGAAAACATTCTTCTCCTTGAATTTCAGTTTCTCTTGAATATCATCCACCACCTCCGGAGTAGCCGTTGCCGTAAGGGCCAGCACAGGAGTACGCTGTAGCAAATCACGTATTTCACTTATTTTCAAATAAGAGGGTCGGAAATCGTAGCCCCATTGCGAAATACAGTGGGATTCGTCGACAGCAATCATACAGATGTCCATACGGAAAAGATTGTTGCGGAACGAATCAAGGGAAAGTCGTTCAGGCGAGATATAAAGGAATTTGTATGCGTCGTAACAGGCGTTTTCAATAACACGGTAGACCTGTTTTGGCTCCATACCAGAATGTATATATGCCGCTTTGATTCCAAGACGCTGCAGATTTTCCACTTGGTCTTTCATCAGAGAGACAAGAGGCGTAATGACAAGGCAGACTCCATTCTTAGCCATTGTCGGCACTTGGAAAGTGATACTTTTTCCGCCACCGGTAGGGAGCAAAGCCAATGTGTCTTTTCCAGAACCTATGGAAGTGATGATTTCTTCCTGCATCGGGCGGAAAGAGTCGTAGCCCCAATACTTCTTCAAGATTTCACGATACGACAAACCTTCCGATTTGGCATTGTTAGCTATCGGCATTTGAGCCTCACAGTATTGTCGAAGCTGCTCGTCGGTCTGCGGATCTATATACGGAATGTAAGCCATATCTGAATGATTTCTTGTTTGACACAAAGATACAAAAAAGGCCGTATCATAAGATACGACCTTTATGTTTAAGAAAAAAGATTCTTAGAATTTATAATTATATCCAATCTGCATGTAGTAGATGTTGGATTTAAGTTTATCATCAAACAGGAATCCCGCAGAGACGGAATTGTGTCTGTCGATTTTTTTCTTAGCTCCGACAGCATACTTTACTCTGTTGCAGTCTTTTTTTGCAATCTCATAGTATGCTTCTGCAGAAATATAAGGATATAGTTTAATTTTTGCGAATTCATATTCTACACTTGCCTTTCCTCTGACAATCTGTTTTGGATTCACTTTATGTGAATTGCCATAACTCTCGTCTTGAAATGTCGCCTGATAACGTGCACGAAGAGAAAACTCAAAGTTTCCAGCATTCGTAGACCCAGTCATGGTTGCGATCGCGCGGTGGTTAAGCAGACAATAGTTCATTTCATTATAAAGCAAAGCAGAATAAGCGACGCCTCCCTTAAGATGTTTTTTGATCAGTTTGAAATCTGCTCCCAATGTAGAAGCCAAGCGGTCGAAATGGCTCATGTTTTGAGTTAGGCGGACCTCCTCTTCCAAAGAGATGTCTATCTTTTTACTGAGTTTCTTCGACAATTCAACAGATATATTGCCACCAAAATCGTCCTCTGCCGACACAGAAAGTGCAGCACAGGAAAGAAGCAGCAATACATATTTCATCAAACCTTTCATCAAACTTAATCTTTATAGGCACAAACCTTTTTTATTCAGTGAAATCTTTAGCTCTACGAATACCGTCTACAGTATTGATAGATTTGTCGGCAGTCTTATAGTATACCTTTACCAAAGCGATGTCTTTAAGGAAATCGATATGACCTACCTCAAACTTTGTGATTTCCAAACCTGTGCGAGCTTTCAAATCAGCCATCATCTCATCATATTTGTCTGGTGTGATAAGATTGATTTTCTCATAAGTCACAAGCTTAACATTCACTCTGTCCATCAAGCTGCTGCGCTCCATCACCCATGCAGCTGCGACAAAGATAAGGTTAGTGACAATCAACTCAACGTAAGAGACACTTGTAGCCAAACCATTGATTACGGCAATACCGATAATCATAAACAAGTATGACATCTCACGAATTGCAATGGCTTCCGTTCGATATCTAACGATACCAAAGATCGCGAACAATCCAAGAGCCAGACCAATCTGAAGTTTTTCGTGACCAAGCAAGAAGATCAAAAGGAACACAGTGACTGCAATCATAGTGAAGCAGAAACACCAATCCTTTCTCTTACTGCGAGAATAATAAAGCCATCCAATGATAATGAATGAGAACAGCATTGTTACGGCAAATCGAACAAGCATCTCAATAAGTCCGTCAACATTAATCAACGGAATACCCAAAAGTTCAATTTGAGAAAAATCCATGGTATTAAAATTTTACTTTTTTGACAACATTTTTTCTATATAGCGGAGTTTCATCTTGAATCTATTCTTCTTCAAACCAGGATCAGTAAGAATCATACCAAGACAATATTTGCTTATACTTTTCTTCTTGATTCTGAAATCAGCCATATAGCTTGTAAAAGGGGAATAAACATTTCCATCGCGTTTCACCTCCACAATACAAAGAGCAGGAATAGTGTTCTTGTTGCCAGTGACACAGTTTTCAAATTTTATACTGATATCAATGGTCAAGCGTTCTGTCTTGCCTTTGTTGACGAGGGTGATACGAGAAAATTGGTTTCTCAGACGTCCAGAAATCTCATCAATACCATATTTTGCTGATTTATTGATGAAATCCACAGCGTCTTCATGAGACTTGATATTTTCGTCAGGTACAGAAATTCGGATTTTCTTAGTTCTTCCCTTATTGCTCTTGTTTTTTATTTCCAAGAAAGTCAGGTTAGACTCCACATATTCACGGACTCTGATTTTCTGACGATTGAGTTTTCTGTCATGATGTATTATGTACATCTGAGCATCCGCAGTATCCCAGTACAATGTACGGTAGAAAGCTTTACGCTTTCCTGCAATCTCCTGCACAAAATAGTCGGATTTCGCTTTATCCAAAAGAGCAGGCAGGCGACGCACATCGACAAGATACTTTGTGTCGATCCTATTCATCAGCTTGATACCGCTCATCTGCTCCAATGTGATTGGATCCATCTGAGACAGTTTCGAATCAATAGTGGAAATCAGTTCCTCCATATCCACATCCGGAAAGACGGGAGTATGAGAAACATTAGTCAACTCCTGCATGATATTGTTTGTTTAATTACTCGGTGATATACTCCACCTCTTTCACACTCTTTACTTTGCCCTTGGCATCGTAAGAAGTCTCCTTTGATCTCTTTCCGAATGAGTTATACTCAATAACTGTTTTCTTCTCCAACTTATTGAACTCATCGTACTTGGTCTCTGTTACACACTTGCCATTAGCGTTGTACTCAAATACAGTACGCTCCTTCTGGCTTCCGTTTGTCTCATACTTGATCTGCTCGATTCTCTCTCCATTAGCGTCGTACTTCGACAACTCTGAAAGAGTACGCTTGCCAGAATCAATCTTCCACTCTTTAATCTCCTTTATCTTCTTTCCATTAATAGTCTTTTTCTGGGCATCAACCGAAGAAAAAGCGATTAGGGAAAGGATTACAGGGAAAATAATCTTCATTGTTCTCATATTTTTTGTTTTTTTGTGTTAGATTTTAATATACCTTAGCCTTCAAAACTCCACTCTTAACGATTTCTCCAGCTTTACCTGTGCTTACAGTATCTGTATAAGCTTTGACGATTCCGTTCTTTCTCTGTTCTGCCTCTACCCAAACAACATAATCTGTCTCTGGTTCAAGACGTGAGAAATAGTAATTGCCATCATTATCAGTACGAGTATCAGACACAGCCATCTGACCTAGTGCTCTGATATAGACACGTACAGCAACGGCAGGCACATAATCATCATCGTCGTCGTAAAGAGCAGCATAAAGAATTTTCACAGCTCCAACAACAGCCGCTTTACCTGTATTCTTTCCATCATGGATATATATAGGCTCCACTTCTGTGGTTCCCTTTTTTCCACAATGAGCGGTACGCATCACGTATGTGTCGTCGTCATTGCATGCGTAAACAGAATAGTCGCCTCCACGAAGGTACTTGAACTCAAATTTACCGTTGTGGGATGTCTTTATCTTGTCGTCATAAACACTCTCCTGATCACCACCATATATCACAAAGACATCAATATCCGGTGCAGGAATTGTATCACGGACAAAACTGTAGTTATCGCCATTCTTAGCGATATCTCCGTCGTCAAGGACTTTGTATACAATACCTGAAATTGTTGCTTTTCCACCCTCTCCTTCCTCGTCAGTACAAGAGAAAAGTGACACTAATGGCAATGCAGCCAAAAACAAAATTAATTTTTTGAAAATCTTCATACCTTTCTTTTTGATTGAACATCAATAATCCTGATGTCCGAAATAATCATCATCTATATTCAACCCCTCCGACTCCAATTCCTCTGCATCAAAGTCATCACTACCAAACTCGTCAAGGTAAACACCGTCGTCTGCTGATGAAAGGAATTTGTCATTATAGTCGATGTCCTCAAGCTGCTTTGGAGCATCACCTTTGCTCTTTACACAAGCAGGCACAATCAAATTGCCCTTCTTGATCGCAGTCAGCTCAATGAAAAACATTCTTTCATTAAGGCTGTCGAACATAAACAATAGACGTTGTCCTTTATCGTGCACAAGTTCTTCCAAACGTGTGTCTGCCATAACATAGTTATCCTCATCAGATGCAGTGAATTTCATCTCCATCAAAGTGATCTCTGTCTCTCTCTCCCACCCTTCATCACAGATAAAGAAAGATGTCATCTGATCCTTTGTGTACCCTACTGAATCCAACAAAGCATCGTTGAAATCTAGAAACGTACTCTCGGCATCAATTTCAATTACGCGAGCAAATTTATCATTTTCGTTTGAAATGATAGTAAAACTGTATATCATAATGCAAATTTTTATGATTTTTTATCGTTTTTTTCTTATTTCAACTCCTTTTCTATAGTTGAAACGCTCTCTCTGATTTCTCGATCTGTCTCACAAAGGTCCATCACTGTCTTCACTGCATGGAGCACAGTCGCATGATCACGGTTGCCAATTTGCTCTCCGATCACAGTCAAAGAACTCTTTGTGTATTTTCTTGCGAGATACATCGCTATCTGGCGTGCCTGCACAACATCACGTTTTCTCGATTTTGTCTGTATCTCATTAACGGATAGTTTGTAGTAATCACAAACCTTTTCCTGAATATCACTGATGCTTAATGTCTTCTCTCTGAAAGTGACCATGTCACTAACAATGCGAGAAGCCAACTCTATATTAATTGGAGCGCCAAGGAACATAGATTGAGCTAGGATCGACGCGATAACTCCATCCAACTCACGCAAATTATCAGGCACTCTCTCTGCGACGAAGCGAAGCACATCGTCAGGAATCTCGACTCCCTGCTCCTTTGTCTTCTCCTTCAAAATCGAATATTTCAATTCAAAATCAGGCGACGACAACTCCGTCTGCAAGCCCCATTTGAAACGAGACAAAATACGCTGTTCGAAGCCTTGGATATCCTTTGGAGCCTTATCTGCAGTGATGACAACTTGTTTTCCTGACTGATAAAGATGGTTAAACACGTTGAAGAACAAATCCTGAGTGGCTGTCTTGTTTCCTCCAATCTCCTGAATGTCATCTATAATGAATACGTCGACACTCTGATAGTACGACAACAATTCAGGAATTTTCTGCTCCATCACAGCACGCTGCATGAAGTTCAAGAAATCATTAGCAGTCAAATATAGCACGTTAAGTTCTGGATGAGCCTTCACGCAGGCCATACCCAAAGCGTTAACCAAATGAGTTTTTCCTAGACCAGAATGACCAAACACGAATAGAGGATTATAAAACTGAGCTCCTGGTTTCTGAGCCACATTCATCGCAATCTTTCTGGCAAACGTATTGCTTTTGCCTTCTATGAAATTGTCGAATGTCCACTGTCTGTTCAAATGATTTTCAAACGAACGTCTACGTACAGCAAACGGATCATAGCCAAGTTCCTGTAGTTTTGCCGGCTGTGACACCGAAACAGACTCGCTCTCATTGCGGCTTGCTACTACCTTAACCCTCCACTTCAGGTTGACCTTACCGAAACATCTTCCGATACATGCTGTGAGAATCTGTGAAAAATGATCCTCCAAATACGCACGCACCATATCACTCTCTACCGCAAGCACAAGGTTGCCGTCAGCAAAAGAGACTGGCACTATTGGTGCGAACCAAGTGACATACTGCTCATCAGAGACAATGTCCTTTATACGTGAGAGGCACTCGCCCCATTTCGTCTGGCATTCATTCAAGCTTTCATTCTGATCCTTCATAATTGCTATATTTTGTCCTAATTCGTGATTTACTCTTCGTGATTTAAATATTATTTTGCCGATTCTGCAACATCAGTTTCTCCCTTCTTCTTACGAGAGAATAATGAGAACTGAACATATCGGTTAGGATTCTTTTCTAAGTCTTGCAACAACGAATTTGCACTGTTCGCTGTGTTCGACAGATTATTATATAGAGAAGGGTCTTTTAGCAACAGGCTAATCGAACCTTTTCCATTCTGAATTTCGTCTGATAGAGAGTTGAAGCTAGTCAGAGTAGAATTAACTTTTGTGAATGTCAACTGGAAATCCACCTGACTCAAGTTGCTTCCCACCTTGTTGAATGTGTTCACCATAGTGCGTGCATCGCTCAACAATGGCTGAACCTCCGTCGACATCATAGCATTGAATTTTGCAGAAGCGCCCTTCAAATTATTCGTGATGTCATAGAAATTGGATATCGACTGTGAAAGTTTCTGATCCTTGCTTATCATGCTCAAAGAGAGCATCAAAGAATCAAGTTGAGGAATAATCTCAGCGATTCTCGGCATAATCTCATTGGAAACAGCATCAAGCATACCTGGAACGAATAGCGACGGGATTGTGTCTCCCGGCTTGTAATTATCACCGGAGCCATCACTCTTCAAGTCAAGAGAGAGGGCGGCTCCACCCAAAAGTTCACAAGCCAGCAATGCCTTTGTTCCCTTTGGCAACACAAGCTGATTGTCACAATTAAGTCTGACCACTACAGGTGCTGTAGGATCCTTGTAATTATAATCGATTGAATGCACATTACCGACTGCCACACCACGCGACATAATCTTGCTCGACTCAAGCAGTCCATTTACATTCTCAAATTTCACATAATATAGATTGCTGGGGGTCATGACCTTGACACCCTTCAGATAATGAATTCCAAAGTATAGTATAGCTACTGTGGCTATAACACATAATCCGATTAAAAATTCTCGACTATATTTAAAGTTCATTGTTATATAGTTTTTCTTTGTTTTTCTACTTCAAATATGGGCGGGCTTCCGCGCCGACCAATTTTTCCCCATTCTTGAACACCACTATAAAAGCATCAGGAAAATCCTGTTTGGCTTTGCTTCGAAGCAACTGAGCGTCTGAAAAAGTTTTCTCTTTACCATACATATACTTGTAGAGTCCACCCTCCTGCATCTCAATCGCCGGTGTGCAAGATTTGAATTTTTCAGAGTTGGCAGGCAGCTTTTTGTTCGACGAAAACAGTTGGACTCGATACACAATTTCATCTTCTACAGATTCGTCCCTTACATCGTCAAGCGTCTTGCTCTTCTTTATGAATTCATCTTTATACATCACGATTGCCTGATAAATAGACAATGCGATTTTCTCTATATTTTCTTCTTTCGAAAGGTATTCCTCCTCCATTGTATTGGAAAGATACCCCATTTCAATCAAAACTCCAGGCATCAATATATGTTTCAACACCCAGAAATTTGCTTGTCTCACCTCTCTGTCGACTCTGTCGGTATTCTCCTTGAATTGAGACTGCACCAACTGTGCCAACCTGATGCTCATTTCTCCTCCACTGCCAGCGTCGAGCATCATATTGCTGAAAATGAAACTTTCATCCGTGTCGTCCTTGAAGTTATACTTGTTGCTGTAGTTCTCCTCAAGCTCAACAACCTTGTTTTCTCTGACAGACACATCGTTTCTGCTCTCTCCCAATGTGTAGGTTTCAAAACCATTCACCGCTGCAGACGGAGACGCATTTGCATGAATCGAAATAAACAAATCCGCCTGTGCTCTGTTGGCTATCTTTGGTCGTTCATCCAATGGAATGAAAAAATCCTTTTTACGAGTGAATATCACCTCCGTGTTTTCATCAGGATTCAACAATTCCCCGACTCTCAACGCGACCTTCAAGTTCACATCCTTCTCATAGACTTTCTTCTTTATTCCGATGGCTCCACAATCTCGACCGCCATGGCCTGGGTCTAGAACCACCTTGAACTTTCCAGCCGACACTCCCTGCAACGACAAAAATAGCGTTACAACAATGAAACTCACTATTTTATAAGTCAAAGCTCTCATTGCACAAGATAACACAATAGCAAAGATAAAAATAAATTTTTATTTCACCACCTCAAAATGCATCAAACAAATTATATCTTTAAACGATCCATAGTTGCGATCTGTATGCAACACCTCGTCAAATATATAATTATCAACAAGTTTCGATTCTGAATTTTTGTCAAAATATTGCTGAAAATCTTTTTTCAAAACTATCAAATAACCCTCAGCAGGTTTTTCTTTGACAAAAAGATGTATTCTGTCGTTAAGATAGTAGTCGAGTTCAAAAAAATGGAGTGGATTGCCATCCGGTGTCAAATCTACCGGCAAAAATGAATAGATATTTCCCGTCGGCACAACCTTCTCGATATCCGCTGCAAATCTCTTCACACTCTTTGTATTCAATACAGTTGGCAAATAGACAGCATCCAACAATGCGAAAAATATTATCGACAGTGCGACCATCGCCGTCAACAATTTCTTTCTAGAAAAATAAAACACCAAAGCAGCAACTATAATGATCACAACGGAAAGTGTAATTTTGCTATAACCTGCCAATGCTGCAAACATTGCGTAATCCAAATCTTTCTTTGGATAGACACTCTCCGGCACTATGCCAAGCACAAGCGACAGATGAATCATAAACACTGTGATTATCAAGCCAATCATGACATTTTTGAATATCCGACAACATTTTGGAAACTCATCCGCAAGATACTTGATATATTCCGCAATGAAATATGCGATGAATGGGAATGACGGCATCAAGTAGACACTTCTCTTGCTCTTTGGAATACAGAAAAACAGGACGATCAAAACCGCACACAAAAGTGTATACAACCTGGCATCAGACATCGACACCATCTCATCATACTTTTTCTTCAGCCACCCCTTTACGCCCAATCCTTTCTCAAATGAATATGATTTCCATGGCAAAAAGAACAAAGAGATAAGCAAAACAAATGTCCAAGGCAAGAATCCTGAAATCAAATATACAAAATTGATTATTGCGGGTCCTTCATGCGACGCATATGTCATGGTTCCAGTAAGACGCCCGACATTCTCTTCATAGACAAGTGCCCAAAAGCTTTCGCCTCCTTGATTATATGCCGCGATATACCATAAAGACGGTGCGATCATGGATATTATAGCCACCAACGCCAATTTCCATACTATAGTCCAAAACTTGACTCCACGGATCAACAGGAACACGGCAAACACAGCACATGGCAGACAAACACCTATAGGACCTTTAGTGAGTGTGGCGCAACTCATAGTGACAAGAGCCAACCAAGGAAGCTGTTTCATCCCGTCTTTCCACCATCTGAAAAGCAGAAACTGCGAGCAAACCATAGCCATAGTCAGCATCATGTCGACACGACAATTCATACCAGCACGATGAAGCTCAAATGTAGAAAGAGAGACCATCGCAGTCAGCATAGCCACCTTCTTGTCGGAATATTTTGCATAGAACGCAAAAGTGGCGGCAATCATGGCAACTAATGACAAAGAAGACGGAATGCGTGAAGTAAACTCGCTCACACCTCCAAAAATCATAGAGACTACTGCTATGCACCAATGGAAAAAAGGTGGTTTATACGGGATGTCACCACCATTATTAACAGGAAGGATCCAATTGTCTTGCAACAACATAGAAAGGCTCACCACCGCTTCTCTAGGCTCCCCCTTAGTATGGAACTCATTAAGACCAATAAATGGCAAAACAGTCAACAACACAACGACTGCCACAAACAGCGTCGCTTTCTTCCGGCTCATAAGCTCTACCATCTTCTGATCTCTTTACTTTCTCTGTGTATAAACAAAATCCAAACTTGGACGCTTTTTCTCATTTTTCACATCACTGGAATGAAAACGCAATGCCGAAGTCGTAAGAGTCTGCTTATAGCAAACATTACTTCCTGCAGTCATACCAGTGACAGGCAATAAAACTAAATCGTCGAACACTTGCTCATTGCCTTTCAAATACTGCTGAGCGGCAAACGCAATATCAAACGAATATGAAGCTGAAGCTGTATCGTAGACAGCAACAAACGATTCCAAAGCGTCTGGACCATTGTTGTTATAGAAGAAATCCACAATCTTATCACGCTTTATCATCATCAAATATGCGTTAGGCGTCTTGCTCAAATAAGTCTTCCAGTTTATCTTCTCAACAGGGAATTTCAATTTCGCCGAATTAAACATCACATTCGACACATTACCCGCTCCAACAGCTTTCACGATACTGTCCTTTACATCTTTAATAGGAATAGTCACATTGGTGTATAGTCCGGCTGGAGTGAATATATAAGAGTATGGCAGACCTTTTAGATTCTCCAACTTTTCGTCCAAATCAGGATGAGAGAATAGGTTCACCTGATTCACTCCCTTATTGGCAGTTAGCAAAAAGCTCGACACCAAAGGATTGATATGTCTTCCATTGACTGTGATGCTTCGACCGGTAACAACAGTATCTCTGCCGTCATACTTTGTGTATATATCTCCGTCGAACGAATAATAGACCTGCAAACCGACCGATGTACATGTTATCACTGCTCCCTCATTAAATGAATGGCTGATATAGAAGCCCTTATACAAATCGCAAAACTCTTCCTGTGTGGAAATAGTCTTGTTGACATAGACATCCATAAGTTTTTGGGCATACTCCTCATCCAACTTGATCCTGATTGTCTTGTCTCCGCAGATTCTATAAGTAGCCTTACCCAATAGCACAGATTTGTCACAATAATCCTCCACTTTCATATTCGAAAATGAAGCGTTCATGCTTGGCAAGGTCTTGTTAAGCTCATATAATTTGATTGATTGGAGAGCCGTGCTGTCTCCCACATAACTATTGGAATACTGAATATAAAAAACCACCGAATCTACTTTCACGTCACGTCCGTTACGAATAGACGAGATGTAGCCATAATGGTCGTCGATAGAATTTAATATTCCAATGCTAATTCCCGAAACAGTATTTGAATTCGACACGGTCGTGTCTGGAATCTGCAAATTGCCAAGACGTCCATCAATCTGGGTCATAAATTCAGCACGAGTGATACCGAACACGTCGTCGGCATACTGGCCAAGATATAGATAATCTGATTTAGCTAAGACCGAATCACATTTTTCTGTACCTGCGGAGCAATACACTCTTGCCGAATATGTGGACATAAAATCCTCATCCGGCTGAATTGCCAAACCTATACCATCATCATCTTCACATGAAGAAAACACAAGAGCCAAAAGGCATGGGAAATATAAAAAGAATCTATTCATTACAATTTAGGACTACTTGCTACCTTATCATACAACGCATCAATAGGATCGACGTAATTCTCACCCTGGTATGGCACAAATCTGTCGCCCATATTCTGCAAATCCGCAATCAAGTCAGGATTAATGTTCTCACTACCCTGCACCGCACCGTCGGAATACTTCAATGCAAAACGTGTTAGGTCGGCAAAACTAACCTCCTTATCTTTGATATCGGCAACGTCTTCATCAGATATGCCATTTATTTTCAACTTCTCGGCAAATTTCGCTGAGAAATTCTTCTTGAAATCATCATCGTAAACCGAATACACGATGCGAGAATCCTTGAAGAAAGGATCATTATTATAAGCACGCTTAATATAGATAGGTGCCAACGCTGAAATCCATCCATGACAATGGATTACATCTGGCGACCAACGTAGTTTCTTGACTGTTTCAAGAACTCCGCGAAGGAAAAAAATCGCACGATCCTCATTATCATCAAACTCTCCATTTTCATCTGCAATATCATACTTGCGCTGGAAGAAATCCTCATTATCAATGAAATAGACCTGCATACGAGCCTGCTGTATTGATGCCACCTTGATTATCAAAGGGTGGTCTGTATCGTCAATACATATATTCATACCAGACAAACGGATAACCTCATGCAACTGGTTTCTACGTTCGTTTATATTACCAAACTTAGGCATAAAGATACGAACTTCCTTGCCTTTTTCAAGAATAGACTGAGGAAGTTGCCTACACAAATCTGCACGCACTGTCGACGGCAAATATGGGGTAATTTCTTGCGAAATGTATAAAACTTTTAATGCGCTCATCTGCGATTTTATAATTATAGAATATACAAAAGTAGTCAAAAATGAGCAAAGATTGGTCGGTTTGACCAAAAAAATATTTTTTTATGTTCTATAATAACTTTTTAATGACTACTTTTGTGCGTCTTTAGCAAAAATATACGGACATGAAGATTGTAAAAAAAACATCTGAGTTAGAAGTTTTAGTTTCATTATTCAAGGAATTAGGGCTAAAAATCGGTTTAGTGCCTACTATGGGTGCGCTTCACAACGGACACGCATCATTGGTAAAAAAGGCGGTTGCGGAAAATGACGTTGTCATCGTCAGTGTTTTTGTCAACCCAACTCAGTTCAACAATAAGAATGACTTGGCCACTTATCCACGTACAGTGGAGGCAGACTGTGCTTTGCTTGAGAGTCTGGGTGCTAACATTGCGTTCACTCCTACTGTGGAGCAGATTTACCCATACCCTGACACACGTCAGTTTGATTTCACTCCACTCGACAAAGTGATGGAAGGCCCAATGCGTCCAGGCCATTTCAACGGTGTAGCACAGGTGGTATCCCGCTTGTTTGACATTGCCCAGCCAAACAAAGCATACTTCGGAGAAAAAGACTACCAGCAGTTGGCTATCATCCGTGAGATGGTACGCCAATTCAACTATCCAATCGAGATTGTCGGTTGTCCGATCATCAGAGAGGCGGACGGAATGGCGTTGAGCAGCCGTAACACTCTTTTGTCTGCAAACGAGAGACAAACCGCTGTCAGAATATCTCAGACACTGGCAAAAAGCCAATCTCTACTTAAAGAAAAGAGTGTCAAGGAGCTTCAGCAATGGGTGATAGATGAGATCAACAGAGGTGGAGAGCTTGAGGTGGAATATTACGAGATCGTCAACGGCACTACCCTACAGCCAATCAACAGCTGGAACGACTGCGATAATCCTGTGGGATGCATCACCGTCTACTGCGGAAAAGTGAGACTAATCGACAATATCCAATATAAAAAATAAGAGACGATGTTTGTTCAGATCCTAAAATCAAAGATTCATAGAGCCGTTGTGACGGAAGCCAATCTCAACTACATCGGCAGCATCACAATAGACGCCGAGCTAATGGACAAGGCAGGCATTTTGCCAAACGAAAAGGTTTATATCGTCAACAACAACAACGGAGAACGTTTCGAGACATACGTCATCCCCGGAGAAAGAAACTCTGGAGTCATCTGCCTGAATGGCGCGGCAGCAAGAAAAGCTGAGGTCGGCGACGTCGTGATCATCATGGCATACGGTCTGATGACAGAGGAAGAGGCTCAGACAAGACAACCTAAGATTGTCTTCCTGGATGCCAAAACAAACAAGATGGTATAAAATAAATGCTGAATGCTGAATGCTGAATAAGAAATAAAAAAATGGTGTGCCAAGCTGAAGTTTGGCACACCATTTTTTGTCTTCTATCTGTTTTATTTTAGATATGTGACAGACTTGCAGCCTTCAAATGTGCTAGGTCCAACCTTCACACTATCCTTTGAATTATCAATCACAACATCAAGATTTGTACAATTGTAAAACGCTCCGTTTTCAATAGTTGTGACATTTGATGGTATCACAACTTTTGTCAAACCTGTACAATTGAGAAATGCAGCTTCTCCTATAGAGGTCAAAGTAGATGGAAAGACGACGCTTGTAATCTTTACACAATCTATAAATGCCGCCATATCTATGCTAGTCACATTGTATACTTTGTCAGAAATCTGGACTTTAGCCGGAATAATCAATGTGTCCGACATCTTAGATGAATCATTGGTTGCAATACCTGCAGTATAGTTATAATCATCTAACACATAGAAATTTATTGGAGATTCAGAGGCAATCACAACTGTTGAGTCAAAAGGAATAGGCTCTGGATCATTTTTTGTGAATATAACTGATTTACAACCACTATAAGCATATATGCCTCGTTCTACTTTACTAATTGTATTATCAATGATTATATATAGATTTTTACAGGATTCAAAAGCATGAGGTTCAACCCAAGTTACACTAGAAGGAATAAATACACATCTCAAATCTTCACACTCACGAAACGAGTAAGCACCAATGAGACCAACTGTAGAAGGAATCACTACACTTGTCAATCCTTTAACTTTCCAGAAAGACTCTGGACTAACCTCACGAACCTTATATACAACGCCATCAATCCGCACATTTGCCGGAATAACAATAGAACCCAAAATCTGAGTTGTGTCTTTACAATAAACAGAGACCTCGTTTGATGATCGGATACTGAATCCCAATGGAGAATCAGCGGCATCTACGACAATCGAATCATTATATGCCATTTCATACATTGATTTATCTACCAAATATCTCACCGACTTGCATCCTTCAAATGCATTTTCCTCTACAGACAAATTGTTTTCTACGTTCTCAATAACGACATCAAGTTCGCCACATCCATAAAATGCCTTTTCTCCTATGGTCTTGATACTTGAAGGTATTTCTACATATGTCAAATAATAATTTTCTGATTCTCTACTAAATGCACTTGGTCTAATGCTTGTCACGTCATAATATCTTCTTCCTTCAATCATAACTCTAGAAGGAATAATCAAAGTATCAAGATGAACAGAATAAACGACAGAAGACACCTCTACTGTAGAGTCTGGCTTTACTGTATAACTCAATCTTGAATCAGCCACCGAACTATCGTATGGTTTTGTAAATGTGACAGTCTTACAGCCGAAAGCAGCCTCTCCAACATTCACATTATTCCTTGAATTATCAATCACCAAATCAAGATTTTTACATTCCCCAAAAGCACCTTCTCTTATAGAAGTGACACTCGATGGAATGACAAGATTTTTCAAACTACGGCATTCAAAAAATCCGTTTTTGCCAATATTTTTTGCTCCCGGCTCTATTTCGACATTCTCCAAAGCCGAACATCCATAAAATGTTTTATGACCGAGAAAGACTCCGGATGAAACGACAACACTCGTCAGAGAGCTACCATAAAAAGCTTCATATTCTACCTCAACATTCTCTGGAAGGACAACACTCTTCAAGCCTGAATTTTCAAATGCATTAGACCCAATCATTTCTATACTTGATGGAATAACGACGTCTACCAAATTTGTACACATAGAAAATGCTCGTATACCAATTCTTGTGACGGCATATACCTTTCCGTCGATTCTGACTTTTTCTGGAATGACAACAGAGTCTAATTCCAAATAGTTACCTGAAGTCACCTCAGCTGTGGAATCTGATATAATTTTGAATTCTAAAGGAGTATCTGACACATCTACAACTGTTGAATCATAAGCCGTAGTGTCATTAAGAGTTGAAGGACCAAAATAAACTTCTTCTACATCGTCTACCGTATACTCGACGATTTTCCCATCCCTAAACTTGACAAACATGTTGTCTGTTGCAAACATAAGCATACATAATGCGAATGAAGCAATAAGCGAAAACAATTTCTTTTTCATTTTATTAGATTTTTAAGCTTTTTCATTTTCGTGTATCATCATTCTTTTCTCTACAGGACTAACAATCAAGTTGAAAGTCGGACTAACACCACGACAATAACATTGCAAAATTAGCCAACAAAAATTACAAAACAAAAGATTATAACGTAAAAATAACTACAGGCACAAAAAAGTGGGATGAACTTTCGTCCATCCCATCTAAACTTTCATATCAAAAAATTACTTCTTGATGATTGTCTGAGTGAATACCTCTCCACCGTAGATTGCGCGTAGAGTAAACTGACCGATTCCGATTGATGCAGTGTTAAGTGTAACTACATTGTCTCCAGCCTCTAGGTTATACTCACCATAGCTCTGGATCAAACGACCTGTGGCATCCAAGATTTCCAATTTTACTGTTGCTGCCTTTGGTGCATTCAACTTAGCATTTACCACTGTCTTGAATGGGTTAGGATATGCGCTCAACTCAAATTCTCCCTGAGCATCTGCCATGTAAGAATCCATCTCAAACGACTTCAAGCTCTTCAAAGCTGTCTGAGTCTGGTAGAATGCCTCCTCTGTGTGCGACTTTCCGCATGAGCAATTGCAATCGCTCTGAGTGTCGTTGATCAATGCAATCATAACTGGATATCTCACACCTGGAGCGAAGTACTGGTAGCGGATAGTGTGGATATCGTAGTTGTACGATCCAAACTGCTGCTTGTAAATTTTCTCCACCTTAACACGAAGAACATCATTGTAAGTTGTTCCGTCTGGCAATGTAAGAGTTCCCCACGCATCAGCTGATGTGAAGTAGTGTCCTTCGATTGGATATGTCTCACCTGTATTCTCTGTGTAGACACCGTCCATCGAACCTGTGCGGATATCTCCGTATGAGAATGGGAAAGGAAGGTCTACGATTGGCTCGTTAAACTCAATCTTTGCACTCTTCGACTGCAATCCCCAATACATCTTGGCATCCTTGCTGATCTCGAAGTATGTGTCCTTCTCTCCTCCCTCATCGCAAGCGAACAAAAGATTAGATGAAGCGACGTTAAGGTTTCCCATCGGCTGTCCATAGTTGACATTCTGGTTTAGCACCATTGTGCCTGTCTCCTTGGCTCCTGAGTAATCCCATACCTGATTAGCTCCTTTCTCACCCTTATCTACATACTCAAACTTAGTCAAAGTACGTGAATCACCCTGAATAAGTCCGTTCATCTTATATGTCACTGTAGTCTGCGCCATAGCAGAAACTGCCATCATCGCACCAAAACAAATAAATAAACTCTTTTTCATATTTTTCACTTTTACTGTTGGTTACACAAACTTATTCGCAAATATATACTTATTTTATGAAACATCAATGATTATCTGTGATTTTTAAACAATTTTAATGTTTGTTACTGCATCCGCTCACTTTCCATGCTCTGCCTTGACTCTCTCAGGCAATTCTGAAAACGGGAAAAGCGAAATTCCGTCTTCCCTGCGAGAAATACAGATATGCTGAAGACCATTGCTCGCCACCAGAATTGGGACCGGGAGCTCACGGTTGTATGCAAAGATCTGATCCATCACCTTCTGCGTCAAAGGGACGGTCGGTGCTTTGAACTCAAAAATCACAATCGGCTTTAGACGTGAATTGTACACAACTGCATCGCATCTTTTCTTCATACCGTTGATTTCCACCACCTGTTCGTTGGCCACCAAAGCTCGGTTGATTCCCGTCGACTGAATCACATGCTCCATCATGGTCTGACGCACATACTCCTCCGGCGTAAGTTTCACCCACTTGCGTCGACATCCATCCAACACATATAATCCATTGGATTCCCTTTTGACATTTAGATGGCATTTAGGAAGTGCTAATTCCATATTTTTACTATTTTTGCATATGTTTTACCACAAAAGTAAAACTTAAAAGTCTAAATTCTTTAACTATGGCCACAAAAAATTCTGATGCAGATGCAAAAGATATAATTGCAGACGTGAAGGCAGGAAACATCAAGCCTATCTACCTGTTGCACGGTGAAGAGCCGTATTATATCGACTTGGTGTCGGACTTTCTTGAGAACAATATTGTGGCCGATGAGAATAAAGACTTCGATTTCTCTGTGCTATACGGTGGTGAGATAAGAATGCAGGATGTCCTTGCAGCTGTGTCGAGCTACCCGATGATGAGCAACTACCGTCTGGTCGTGGTGCGTGAAGCCCAACAACTCAGAGAGAAGGACTACGACCTGCTGCAACTCTACGCAAAAAAATACAATCCGAAAGCGGTTTTAGTGATTTGCTGCAAACATAAGAAGCTTGACCCTCGCAAAAGTTATTTCAAGGAGGTGCAGAAAATAGGCGTTGTGATGGAGAGCAACAAAATCTACGACAACCAGGTGCCTACCTTCATCGTCAACTATGTGCGTGAACGCGGAAAGGATATCAAAGACCAAGCGGCTCAGATGCTGAGCACTTTAGTCGGCCCTAACCTTTCTCTTCTTGCCACAGAATGCGATAAACTGATTCTTGCGTTGAAAGGCGACGAGAAGATGATCTCGGAAGAGTCTGTGCAGAAGATTGTCGGAATGAACCGTGAGTTCAACTCCTATGAGCTGCTCAACGCTGTTGCGGCTAAAGATGTGCAGAAGGCAAACACACTCGCTCTTGTGGTGGCAGGAGACAAAGTGGAGCTGCCGCCCCTCGTGGCTGTGTTCTTCAATTTTTTCCAGAATCTGATGGTGTACTTCAAATACTGCAGGAATATGGACGACAATTCAGCCGCCGACAAAATGGGGATTCGACCATTCTTCGTCAGACAATATCGTGACGCCACCACGAAATACAACGGTTTCCAGGTACTGAAAGTGATCGGAATCCTACGAGAATACGATATGAAAAGCAAAGGCGTCGACATCATGCCAGGCACAACCAACGGTCAGCTTTTGCAGGAGATGATATACAAGATCATGCACTGCAATGGCAAAAATGACCCATTTTAGTTTTTTTTTCACAGAACAAAAAAAGTATCATATGAAAATCAAAAGTGCAGAATTTGTAATTAGCAATGCCAAAGTAAACGCATTACCACAGCATGACATGCCTGAATATGCGTTCATCGGCAGATCAAACGTAGGCAAATCGTCGCTGATCAATGCGATCGCTGGCAACAAAAATCTTGCCAAGACATCACAGAAACCAGGCAAAACACTTTTGATGAACCATTTCCTGATCAATGGCGAATGGTATCTCGTCGACCTTCCAGGATATGGATACGCTTCTGTCAGCAAAAAGATGCGAGACGATCTTGAAAAGATGATCAAAAGCTATGTGCTTCAACGTGAAGCACTTACAAATCTTTTCGTGCTTATCGACAGCCGCCATGAGCCCCAGGCCATCGACTTGGAATTTTTGGATTTCCTTGGGGTCAATGGCATTCCGTTCTCTATCATCTTCACCAAAATCGACAAACTTTCCCAAACACAGCTCAACAAGAACATCAAGAAATATCACGACAAACTATTTGAGACATGGGAAGAACTGCCTCCTATGTTCGCAACGTCGTCTGAAAAGAAAATAGGAATCGACGATGTGCTCGACTATATCGAAAGCATCAACGAAGAATATAAAAAAACAGAATAATCGTCGTAGTGGCGAGTCTCAAACCCGTCCGATGTCATAAATAATTGTGGGACAGGTTTCAAACCCACCCGTTAATTAAGAAAAATGAAAAAGACAGCAGTAGTCATCCTGAATTATAACGGAGAGAAGATGCTCAAGCAATTTCTTCCATCCGTCGTCGAATATACACCAGAAGACATCGCCGACGTGGTTGTGGCAGACAACGCATCCACAGACCGCTCGCTTGAAATCCTAAAAGAGCAATTTCCTTCCGTGAAGACGCTGGTGCTTGATAAGAACTACGGTTTTGCAGGAGGCTACAACCGTGCGATCGCCCAACTTGACTACGAATACATACTGCTGCTAAACTCCGATGTGGAGGCAACGGAAGGTTATCTGGAACCATTGGTCGAAGCATTGGACAAAGATTCCAAGGTCGTGAGCGTCCAACCTAAATTGCTGGCTCAGAAAGACAAAGACAAGTTTGAATACGCAGGAGCGGCAGGTGGATTTCTCGACAAATATGGATATCCATTCTGTCGAGGCCGAATATTTGAGAACGTCGAGACCGACAATCACCAATACGACGAAGAATCAGATGTGCTCTGGACCACTGGGGCGGCAATGCTGGTGCGACGCAAAGAGTATCTCGACAATGGTGGTTTGGACGACCGGTTCTTCGCCCATCAGGAAGAGATCGACCTGTGCTGGAGACTATCGTCGAGAGGATATAAGTTGCGTTGCATACCGTCGTCGATCCTGTATCACGTGGGAGGAGGCACACTGGACGCTTCAAATCCAAGGAAGACATTTCTGAATTTCCGCAACAATCTGTGCATGATATATAAGAATGCAGTCGACGCGAATAAAATCCTCCTCATACGATTTTTCCTCGACTATATGGCTGCCGCTGTCTACCTGCTGAAGGGAGAACCCGGCAACGTAAAAGCAGTGTGGAAAGCGCGACGCGAGTTTAGCAAGATGAAGACGGAATTGAAGAAAGACAGAGATGAGAATCTCCGCAAGACAGTCTGCAAACCAACTGGACTAATGGATTTTTCCATCATAGTGCAGACGAAGTTGAAAGGAAAGAAAACGTATGATGAATTAATGAAATAAAGGAAGCCGTGGAATCAAATTCCACGGCTTTCATTTCTATATACTAATATTATTTCTTGGAGCGGACAGGACGAATTGGGACACCAATGAAACGAACTGTTTTTCCACTGGTTGCCTCTTCAGAATGGAAGTAGAAGTACAGAACATATGCAGCAGTATCGCCGTCGAAAGATGATGTCCAATAATATCCAACATTACCTTCATTGTAGACAAACGACTCTTGGGTGCCAGCCGCAGGAAGGAAAATAGAATTGCCGTTAGAGGAAGTGAATTTTGCCCCACTCACTCCATTGATCTCCGTCCAGCAATATTTACAATTTTCATATAATTCCACAATCTCTTCTTTTGTAGGCATCCTCCAATCTTTCCCCAAATTGACAATGGCAGCATCATCTTCAGGGAAAAGAGTCGAAATGGAATCGACCACACCATAAGCTTTGTTAAAATTATATCTAATCAAAGAGTCTATATCCCCCTCTGAATTTAATTTTTTCCATTTATAGGTACTCCCAATCATAAATCTTTTTAGGCATAGTTTCCCCCCATGCGAAATAGAATCCAGATTCCTCAGGTTTAGTTGCACCAATGTTACACGTTGCCCATAACGTTCCGCTCGGTAACCCAAGATCCACATATTCTTTTGAGGTCTCCGCATACGAGGAGAATCCAAGTGTCGCAATACCCAATGCAAAAAGTAGTTCTTTTTTCATATTTATATAGTTCATATTGACTTTTCCCCGGTACTCCATTCCAAGTTTTTCCTCGCTCCGCTATATGGCGTCTTCCTGACATTTCCGTCGCCGAAGGTGACACATCGTCCCCGGACGACCGTCACCGATTGTCTTCCGCAAAGCAGAAAACAGTCGGGAAAAGAGCAAATCATTTCAAAAACTTCACAGACTTGCAACCTTCAAAAGTATTTTCCTCAACAATCACATTTTCTTTTGAATTATCAATTACAATTTCAAGATTTCCACAACCATAAAAAGCTTTTTTCCCTATGCATGTCACACTCGATGGAATCTCTATGCTCGTCAATCCGCGACATAAATAAAACGCATAATCTCCTATGCTTGTCACACTCGACGGGATCTCTATGCTTGTCAATCCAAGACAATCAGAAAATGCGGACTTCTCAATGTTTGTCACACCAGATGGAATTTCAAATTTCCCTTTCTTACCACCTGGTACCCAAATAAGTTTTGTTCTATTTTTATCATACAACGCACCATTCTCAGATGAATAAATAGCATTATCCGTCGCCACATTTATGCTTGTCAGGCCAACACAATTAGAAAATGCATAATTCCCTATGCTTGTCACACTGGACGGAATCTCTATGCTTGTCAAGTTTCTACAATCGGAAAACGCATTATTCCCTATGCTTATCACACTGGACGGAATCTCTATGCTCGTCAAACCGCTACATAAATAAAACGCAAGATCTCCAATGCTTGTCACACCAGATGAAATTTCTATGCTTGTCAAGTTTTCACAATCGGAAAACGCTCCATATCCTATGCTCGTCACAGTGGCTGATATCTCGATGTTTGTCAATCCGCCGCATCCCCCAAACGCATCATCTCCTATTCTTGTAACACCTGATGGAACAACAAATTTGCCACTCATACCACCTGGGAAACGAATAAGTTCAGTCTTATCTTTATTATACAACACACCATTTTCAGATGTATAAATTTGATTATCCGTCGCTACATTTATGTTTGTCAAGCCATTACATCCCACAAACGCACCATACCCTATACTTGTCACACTCGATGGAATCTTTATATTTGTCAAGCCACTGCAATCCTTAAACGCACCTCTACCTATGCTTGTCACACTTAATGGTATCTTTATACTTGTCAAGCTATGACAATACTGAAACGCATAGTCCCCTATGCTCGTCACACTAGATGGAATCTTTATACTTGTCAAGCCACGACAATCCTCAAACGCACCGTCCCCTATACTTGTCAAGCCGGATAAAATCTTTATGTTTGTCAAGCCATTACATCCCACAAACGCACCATACCCTATACTTCTCACACTAGATGGAATCTTTATACTTGTTAAGCCACGACAATCCTCAAACGCTCTATCTTCTATGCTTGTCACACTCGTTGGAATCTTTATGTTTCTCAATTCCAAACATCCATAAAAAGCTCTATATCCTATGCTTGTGACGCTTGATGGAATCTCTATGTGTGTCAAGCCATCGCAATTCTCAAACGCATAGTCCCCTATACTTGTGACACTCGATGGAATCTCTATGCTTGTCAAACCACTACAAAAGCAAAACGATTCTTTCCCTATGCTTGTCACACTCGATGGAATTTCTATGTGTGTCAATCTGTCACACAAAAAAAATGCACCTTTCCCTATGCTCGTAACACTATAAACATGTCCACCAATTCGTATTTCAGAAGGGATTACGACCGATTCAAGTTTTTTATAAGAAGAATAATCCTCTATCACCTCCGCCGTACTATCAGAAGTGATATGATACTTCAGTGGAGCAACAAACACGTCTCCATTCTCATCTATTTTCACATCAGTCTCATTCTGGTTCCCATTCAATTGGGATTCAGGCTCTGCGACAACAGAAATGCATAACAATGCCGACAGCAGCGACACAAGTAGTTTCTTCAACATAGCGACTTAATTATAATTATATTGTCACAAAAGTAGGAAATAAAATGGAAAGATGGATGGGATTGGACGATAAACGATGAACGATGGACGATGGCGGTTGGCAAACAGCATGATTCTGTATTGCCTTCCAGGCAAAGATTGGGCATTGTGGATTTCATACCCCGGGACTTCATCCCGGGTTACTTACGCTCCGCTATATGGCGTCTTCCAGACGCACTGTCTCACGATGGCGGTTGGCAAACAGACGTCGCCGCAGGCGACGTTATCGGCCCCAGCCGACGGTAACTGGTAGAGACGTTGCGCGCAACGTCTCTACGGCCATTGCCCCGCATAAACAAAAAAAAGGAGCCAACCTCGTTGAG
>DFGT01000006.1:0-51998 GCA_002371265.1 Bacteroidales bacterium UBA3743
CGTCAACAGACTATTGGTATGAGTGCTTGATCCGAGAGATCGACAAGGTCTACAAAGGACACTTCACACTGATAAGGCGATAATCAAACGGATTATATGATAACAAAAAAGGTTGCGAGACAATCGCAACCTTTTTTGTTTGTGAATACAATGATGAATTCTTATCAATTAAAAAGCCCGAATGTATAAAATACTTTCGGGCGTTGTTGTTTGAATTAAAAAGATCAAATGATATCTGTGGCGTACAAATTAGTAAATTCTATTCATCTTGCCGTCGTCATAGATTACCATATCATTTATCTTGAAAACGCGGTTGCCAGTTGTGATAAATGAATCTTGAACATCTGAAGGTTCTCCGTAAATGTTGTCAGTCTGTATGTTTAGTATCCATTTGACTTCATTTTTGTCGCCTATCGTATATGTCTCCTTTTTTACTTTCAGCGAATTTGGATTCGGCAGATAGTTTTTGTAGAAACGCATGTATGCTTCTCTTCCTTGACTGACTCTTTTGTCGTCGCATGATGTGAATGCTGCTAATGTGCAGATCGTAAAAAGCAAGAATTTAACTTTATTCATATATTTCATGTTTTGTCGTTTTAATGCAAAGTTACAAAAAAAACGATATATCTTACGTTTGTCAATTAATTCAAACTTTTGTTCAAAATTATGTATAATTTTTTTATCCTTCCTCTTCTTAAATTTATTATATTTGCACTACATTTCAGAGAAGGAAATATTAATAAACAATAAAATATAAAGTTATGGCTTTTTTAACTAACGAGAAACTTGTTATCGTAGGTGCTGGTGGTGCTATCGGCTCTAACATGGTTCAGTCTGTACTTATGCTTGGCTTGACTCCAAACATTTGTCTATACGATATTTTCGAGCCTGGTGTTCATGGTGTTGCAGATGAGATGGCTCACTGCGCATTCCCAGGTGCAAACATTTCTTGGACTACTGACGCTGCTAAGGCATTCACTGGCGCTAAGTATATCATCTCTTCTGGTGGAGCTCCACGTAAGGAGGGTATGACTCGTGAGGATTTGTTGAAGGGTAACTGCCAGATCGCTGCTGAGTTTGGTGACAATATCAAGAAGTATTGCCCAGATGTAAAGCATGTTGTTGTTATCTTCAACCCAGCTGACGTTACTGCTCTAACAGCACTTATCCACTCAGGTTTGAAGCCAAATCAGTTGACTTCTCTTGCCGCTCTTGACTCTACTCGTCTTCAGCAGCAGATCGCAATGCAGTGTGGTGTTCAGCAGGATCAGGTTACTGATTGCTACACTTACGGTGGTCACGGTGAGCAGATGGCAGTGTTTGCTTCAAAGGCAAAGGTTGCTGGCAAGCCACTTTCTGAGTACAATATCCCAGCTGATCGTTGGGCTGAGATTAAGCAGGCTACTATCCAGGGTGGTTCTGCAATTATCAAGCTTCGTGGACGTTCTTCATTCCAGAGCCCAGCTTACCAGGCAGTTAAGATGATCGAAGGTGCTATGGGTGGTGCTGAGTTCACTTGGCCTGCAGGTTGCTATGTAAACTGCGACAAGTGTGGTTTCAAGAATGTAATGATGGCTATGCCTTCAAAGATCGACAAGAATGGTGTTAGCTTCACAGCTCCTACTGGTACAGCTGAGGAGATGGCTGATCTTGCTAAGTCTTACGAGCACCTACAGAAGATGCGTGATGAGCTTGTAACTCTTGGTATCATCCCACCAGTATCAGAGTGGAAGACTATGAATCCAAATCTATAATCTAGGTTAGGATTTATTCCATAACATAGGCGGGTTCCTATTTGGAATCCGCTTTTTTTTATCCATAAATTAAATTTGAATTTCAATTTTGTAGTATGAGAATCCTATTTGTTTTATTTTCTATCTTTCTTTCACAATCTTTGCCCTCGCAGGTTTTAGACCTTTATCCGACTGAAGTGAATAAACTATCATTTCCTGAGGAAATAAAAAAATTATATGAAGAGCGTTATGTGCTTTACATGAAACAGGATAATAAACAGGTACTAACGGAATTAGAACGTAAACGTCTTGACGATCTAATCAACAATGAAAAACTGGTGGAGCAAAAAATGAGTTGGTGGGATGTCTCTGGTATGGGATGCAGTTGGTATTGCTGTGGAAATATTGACACTGTTATTGCGTCAAGTAATCTTAAGAAAAGTGGTAAGATCACATATATAGGAGCTAATGCTGGTGATGATAATTATGAGACAGCTTGGGTCGAGGGTGTTGATGGTTATGGAATAGGTGAGAATGTGACGTTTTATATAAATAGTGGACAAGTTGATGAAATCATTGTTGCTAATGGTTACGTGAAGACACCTAAAGCATACAAAGAGAATTCGAGAGTCAAGACCCTCAAACTATATTACAATGACAAACATATAGCAAATTTACATCTGAAGGATGAACTTTCGGACCAACATTTCAAGTTATGGAAGGTATTTGGTTCACATGCGTACTACAACGATGAGGGACACTGGATTGGTTATGATGGAAAGCTCGTGCCACAGTGGTCGTTCAAGTTTGAAATTGTAGATGTATATGAAGGGACGAAGTATGACGATACTGTAATAAGTGAGATACATTTTAGTGGACCATGCCACTAGTGAATCTGCTCGTTTCTTTATGGAATGTCCGACGGTGGAAAAATCTATTTGTTGGTAATACTTAAATAAAAAGAGACGCTGCATGCGCAACGTCTCCGCAAAAAATATTGAATTGAATTTACATTCTTTCTGGAACCTCAATTCCAAGCAATCCCATACCGCTTTTTACCACTTTCGCAACGGATTTTGAAAGAAGTAGACGGAATGCACGCACATCTTCGTTTCCCTCCTTTAGAATTGAGAAATCGTGGTAGAATGAGTTGAACTGTTTTACCAAGTCGTAGATATAGTTGGCGATCAATGCTGGGCTGAACTCTTTTCCTGCCTGAGCAACGACGTCTGGGTATGAAGCCAACGATTGAATCAACATTCCTTCTGTATCAGAGATCTGCAAGTCTTCATTCAGTTTGTTTGGCAATGTGATGCCCATTTCTGCAGCCTTTCTCAACACAGAGCAGATACGCGCGTGAGTGTATTGGATGAATGGACCTGTGTTTCCGTTGAAGTCGATAGACTCCTTAGGATCAAACATCATGTTCTTGCGTGGATCAACCTTTAGAATGAAATACTTCAATGCTCCAAGACCACAGATTCTAGCAACTTCGTCGACTTCTGCTTCTGAGCAATCCTGCAACTTGCCAAGCTCAAGCGACATCTGTTTTGCATCCTCCACCATCTTGTCCATCAAATCATCCGCGTCGACTACAGTTCCTTCACGACTCTTCATCTTACCTTCAGGAAGCTCAACCATACCGTAAGAGAAGTGAACCAAATCTTTTCCCCACTTGAATCCAAGACGGTCGAGTAGGATAGAAAGCACCTGGAAATGGTAGTTCTGCTCGTTTCCTACGACATAGATCATTCGTGAGATGTCATAGTCACGGAAACGCTGCTGAGCTGTGCCGATATCCTGAGTCATATAAACTGATGTGCCGTCTGCGCGGAGAAGAAGCTTTTCATCCAAACCGTCTTTTGTAAGATCAGCCCACACGGAACCATCCTCACGGCGGTAGAACACACCCTTTTCAAGACCTTCGTTCACCTTGGCTTTTCCGTCAAGGTAAGTCTGAGACTCATAATATATTTTGTCGAAACTTACACCCATACGTTTGTAAGTCTCATCGAATCCGGCGTAAACCCAGTTGTTCATCTTCTCCCAAAGAGCGCGAACCTCTGCGTCGCCATCTTCCCATTTCTTAAGCATTTGTTGAGCCTCTACCATTAGAGGGGCATTTTTCTTGGCATCCTCTTCGCTTTGACCCTGGCTCATAAGTTCCTTCACCTGAGCACGATACTCTTTGTCGAATTTGACGTAGTAGTCGCCGACCAAGTGGTCTCCTTTTTTGCCTGAACTTTCCGGAGTCTCACCGTTGCCGAACAATTTCCAAGCGAGCATCGACTTGCAGATATGGATACCGCGGTCGTTCACGATGTTAGTCTTCACAACTCTCAGACCGCACGCTTCAAGAATGCGGCAAAGAGAAGAACCAAGGAGGTTGTTGCGGACGTGTCCAAGGTGAAGCGGTTTGTTCGTGTTTGGCGACGAGTATTCTACCATGTAAAGCGGCGACTCTGGTGTAGGAGTCTTTTTGCCGAAATTGTCGTCAGCAAGGATGTTGTTGAGTGCACTTACCCAGTGGCCTTTTTTGATGACCATGTTGAGGAATCCTTTGACCACGTTGAATTTTTCGACTTCAGAAGCGTTGGCCACAAGGTAGTCGCCGATCTCCTGGGCAGTCTCTTCCGGCTTTTTCTTAGAAGCTTTCAAAAAAGGGAAAACAACTAAAGTTAGGTCACCCTCAAACTCTTTTCTAGTGGCAGACAACTGTACCGATTTATCGTCTGCCTCAATACCATACAGAGCAGACACTGCAGCCTTAACGACTGCTGATAATTTTTCTTCTATATTCATTTTAAGTGTATCTTCTAAGAAATTTTATGCAAAAGTACGAATTTCAATGTTAAATGTGAAATAAGGAAGGATAAAAATAAGAAAGTCACCCTTGGGGCGGGTGACTTTGCGATTTTTTCATTAAGATAAAGGAAAAATAGGATTAGTAACAGTACAAAAAAATACTTATGAAAAAGTAAGTCTTTACATTTAACTGTTCCCAAAAACAACACTGCAAAGATAATGCCTTTTTTGAATATTTAAACAAAAAACGAGATATTTTTTGTAAATTTATTAAAAATTTTTCATTCGGGATTGACGATAAAAGTAAACTACATTATATATGTATATACATTAAATCAAGTAAAAAGATGGAATTGTATGTATATTCATAGTTTGAAATGTTAAAAAAAGTTAAAATATCGTCTTTTGATCAATTTTTTTGGTGATTTTGTGTAATAATGGGAAAGTTATGGCATTATATTTGTTAGTTTCTATATGTACACACAAATGAAAGAAGGTACATGAAACTCTAAACATGAATAATTTTTGTTTTGACTTGTAAGATTATGTTTGATATGAGAAGAATATTTTTGTTGTTGGTAGCTTTATTTACTTGTGGTTTGGGATATGCCCAGGGACCGGAATACTCGCCTGTGTGGGCAGAATCCGGCAATTTGGATTTTATTGCTGTAGGTAACACCAATCACAAATTAAAAGGCTATAATGAGGGGGCTTTCCCTCCCAATAGAGATAGTGAGATAAAAAATGGAAAAATAGAACCGATTGTCAATGGAAAAAATGCTTTCTCAAGTACTTATTCTTCGTCTATTGTAAATGTAAACTATGAAGAGTTTAGAATTTCCAAGCCACAGGCGGCCACTTGTGAAGGAACATTAAAGATAAAGAAGGCTTTTTTATCGTGGGGTGGACGTTCTCCAAAAACAACAGGTAAAGATGAGGTGTTGTTTGCCATTACAGAGGGCACTACAAGATTAGGAGAAGCTAAAGTTAAAGGTACTCTAAAAGAGGCTGATCTTTATAATTATGACAAAAAACTATATACTTGTCATGCTGATGTTACTGCTGAGGTAAATAGAATTTTAGGAAATACGCCAAGTCAAGATGCTTTGTTTAGAATATATGTTGCAAATGTAGAAACAGAAATGGATGAGTCTACATATGCATCATCAGGTGTACAGATAGGTAATTATTCTGGATGGACCTTTACCGTAATCTATGAGTATTCTGGATTGCCTGAAAGATCTATTTTCTATTATCAGCCAGATAAAGTAAGTGATGTTGTCACAACTGATGCGTCACAAGCAGCTATTCCTGCCTTGTTTAATTTGAAATTAGATTTGTCTAGTGGAAAAACGGGTTTTGATTTGGCACAAGGAACAGTTTTAGCTATAGCGTCTTTAGGTAGTACATATAATATTGAAGACGATCAGTTGGTTTGCAATAAAACAGGAACTGAGAAATTAAAAGAACTTAATGATTTAGGTGCAGGAAATACAACGATTGTCAAAAATGGTGATGGAAATTCTTTTAATGGAACAGTGTCATACAAATACTTGTTTGCTGATGGAAATAATGTCGAACCAAAATACAAATATACAAGAGGTTATGATTTACATGCAGTTGCATTGACGGGAGCTGATGTGACAAAGAAAATTTTGACGGATGACCAAACTTCATTCAATATTGCAATAACAAAGTCGGATGACCCTCACCATACATCTGACATTTTGTTGATGTTTGGAGAACCTAATATGCCTGAAGTTGTTTTAAAAGACGAGGCAACACCGGATGTGAAGCCGGGTGAGACGTTTAAGTATAGTTTGACGGTAGGACTTAATCAGAATTCTGAGATTTTCAGAAATTTTGAACTTTGTGTCCCATTCTCAGATTATGTGGACTATTTTGAGGATATAAGTATTACGTTTGCCAAGGACAAAGGTGGTAGAAACGATTGGAATCCCAAACCTTATCCTTCCAACGGATTGGTTTATTTAAATACGGATGGCGTGACAGACAAAGCTATTGGTAATGAATCAAGCAATTGGTCTAATTGGAAATCAACTAAAGGATCCACTTTCTTGAATGCCCTTAACCATGCTATGCGAGATGCTGACACTCTAAACTATCAACGTTTTTTAAGTGACCCTACAAGCATTAAGCAGCGAGTGTTGAAATTCAAAATGGACAGTATTATCAATGTCAATGAGGTACAAAGTGATGATGCTATTGTGATCACATTCACGATGAAGGCGAAAGAGGCTGGTAATTGGGCATACGAAAAAAACTCATTGAAAGGATCTCAAACTTCCTATGTGCCTCAGTCTGAATTGTCTTTCACAACTCCGACAGACAGATCTTCTGTACTTGAAAGTATGGATAAGAATGATCCTTTTGACTGGAGAACTTACATGTGTGATCAACGTGGTCGTGGTGCTGGCGGCGGAGGCGGCGGAGGCGGCGGAGGCGGCGGAGGTGGCTGTGGAGAAACAAGTGCTTATGGAAAGAAAACAGCTTCTCCTAAGGGTGTATATGTCAAAGACCCTAAACATGTGGAGGTTACAGTAGTGGCTCAAGCTAATTGCCCTGATGTATCTTATCCAGATAGCATTGTTTTCAGTTTTTGTGGAAATGGTGTTAATGTGAATACTGGAGAAATTGCTTTCTTGTTGAAAAACAAATATCGTTACAATCTAGACAGTTTAAGACTTCGTGATTCTCTTACTTGGATAGATGTAAAGCAGGATTCCATATACATGTTGGCAAGACGTCATGGTGTTAATAGATCTCAGGTGGAGGGATTGATTAATTTTAACGATGTCGTGGCTTCTGTCGATACTATCAAGGATCTTGGCGGATGTGCTGATCCTAGTAATTTGGATGCTTTTGGTGATAGTATTGAGAATGTGTTACACACTCCGGTGGATTTGTCTAATGTCTACTTGCTTTTTAATGAAGAGTCATTGACTACTGTATATAAGCCAACGGATCAAACGTCAACAAAGATATCTTTGTTGGAAGATAAAGTATATAATTTCAATAAAAAAGGAAAGTATTATATAAGGTTCTATTCTCCTTGGAATGATGGAGATTGTTCTAAGACGGTTCCTTTGGTTATTGAAGATTTTACGCCAGATGTTCCGAAAGTATTTTATTCTGGTACGGAAATAAAGCAAGATACAACAATCTATATATGTAAAGAGGCGGATATTGAGAACATAAAGATTGAAAAATCGAAACGAGTTTACGATATCCATCGTGCGATTACTGGAGATCTTACTAAGGCAGATTCTGCAATCAATGTGAATGCAGATAAAGTATTCAGTTGGAATCTTAATAAGGAGATAGATACGGATAAATCTGGAGACTATGAGATTTCGTTGTGGTTTAAGGACCTCGATTGTTCAAGTGATACATTTAAATTCAAAATAAATGTGACAAAAGTTGCTATCACGGAGCATCCGAATATGGTCATTAAGGATATAACAACTTGTTGTGTGCCTGATGCTAACAGTAACAAACAGATAGAACTTTCTATAGATGATACGTATGATCATAGTAATTTTGATCCTGTCTGGTATCTTGAAGATCAAATTGATTCTTCCCGTACGATCATTGATTCAAAAGTGGATAAGATTTTAGTTCCGATTGATTCAGCAGGCAGATTCATTTACTCTGTAGCATATAAGAGTGGTGAGTGTATCAGTGATTTGCGTGACTCTGCTTACGTTGACGTTTTGCCACTTCCTGATACTCTTGTGTCGGATACATTGTATGTTTGTGCTGGCTATGAAATAAAGGAATCAGATGTGACGGATTGGTTAAATCCTAAAATTGTTGATCCTAAGAATGATACGATCAAGTATTATAAAGAGGTTAGGGATGCTGAGGATGATTTTATTTCACTTGCTGACTTGCTTATGGAGTTGAGCACTGATTGCAGCAATTCTTCTAGTGATGTGAAGAAGAATTATTTCTATGTCCGTGTCAAGAACAGTTGCTATAGTGCACCTTCAGAAATGGCTGTTTTTGCAAGATGCTACAATACAGATGCTCCTAAGTTTGCGGAAGGGGTTGATTCTGTTTTGTATTGTATTGGCGACGTCGTTGCTTCTGATCTTAATGTGTTTATCGACGCTGGTGAAAAATCAACTTATTCGGAGGGTTACCGTTGGCAATGGATAAAAAGTGATGCTACTACTTTGCCTGAGTTTGATAATAAGACAGATTGGTATTCTAGCGTCGAAGCTACTTATAGTTCTTCTTTGAATGCGAATACCAAAGATCGAGAACTCTGGTCGGTCGTTCGTATAGATTCCAACAACTGTGTCAGCAAGGCTGATACTTTTGAGGTGATCGTCGACGAGAACATCACTACTTTCCCATTCGTCGGTGATACAACGAAGACGATTGTGAAGAATAATGAGCCTTTGACTATCAAAACTTGTCAGGATGTTCCTTTCTATGAGTCTGCTGATATCCCTACCAAACCAACTACAGAGGATTATACAATAGAATGGTTCGAAAAGACAGATGCTGTCGTTGGGCCGAAGGATACTGTCTTCTTGGATAAGGTGTTTGGTCAGTATACTGTCGTGGGAATGCGTCAGTATAAGGTGCGCCAGAGTACAAAACTTGGATGTAAGGGTCAGTGGCTGGATGTGAACTTGCTGGTTAATGAGAAGGTGACTGACGCTCCTGAGTTCGACAGAGTCAATCTTTGTTTTGGTGAAGCTGCTGTGAAAGTTGAAAATAAGAATACTCCAACAGACGCTGCAAACTTGACTTTGAACTACTATTATTTTAAGGATACATTGAAAGCTTCTCCATTGAGCAACATAACTATAAAGAGTGATTCAATTGGAGAGTTCTTAAAAAAGCAGAGCCTTTACACAGCTGCATATCGTAATGTCCAGACAGGTTGTGAGGGTCCATTTGTTGATGTGGAGGCAATTGTAAGTGATCTTCCTCATCTTCCATTGTTGGATAGAGATACAGTCAGCTTGTGTATAGGTGCGGAAAAATATGATTTGGTTTCTGCGACTGGTGCAACTGTCAATACATTCGACAATAATACTCGCCTGTATTGGACTGCCACTAATGGAGCTACGGTTGATGAAAATGGATTGGCAACAATCACGTCGGCTAAGAAAAATATTAAATATTCAGTCAAGCAGAAAAATGAGTTGACAGGTTGTGTCGGCAAGGATACAACAGTGGTCGTGAATATCGACAAGACATTCTCATTCAAGCGTCAGAAGGATACTGTAAGATGTTACGGAGAGTCATTTGATTTGTTGAAGGCAATCACTGACAGCTTGCGAATCAAGAATGATATAATCGACGCGGATGTATCATTCAAAGTTTATAAGTTGACGGGAAACACTCCGTCTCCTTCTGCAATCTCTGATGCCAATCTTTCTGCAATTAAGTCGGATGCGGGTCGTCATGAAGACCAGACTAAGAGATTCTTGGTTCGTTATGAGGATGCTGTCGGCGGATGTACAGAAAATGATACTGTGACATTGTTGTTTAAGGGATTGCCTACGATCAAGCAACTTCCAAATATCGATACTTGTTTCGCGCAGCCTTTCAGTTTGCCTGCGCTCGACAATGATTATGAGTATCAGTGGTATCGAAACGACAAGACAACTAAGATCACAGAGAAGAAGGTGGCACTTGAAGCGACTGAGACTCTTTATCTTGTCGCAGTGGATAAACAGGAGTGTGCTGATACATCTTCTATTGTGGTGACGGTGCACAAGAATCCGATTGAGTCGTTGGTGAAAGACACTACCGTCTTCTGCCAAAACACAGGAGAGAAGGTCATCGACATCAAGGCTCAGAGTTCGGATGAGAACGACGCTTCCAAGTTGAACACTATCATCTACGATGCTGCTGGAAACGAAGTGTCTCGCTCTATCAACACGGATACAGTTGTTGTGACTGGAAAAAATAAGGTCCTAGACTATGTTGTCGTGCAGGAGAATATGGTCACTCACTGTACGTCGAAAACTGATTTCCATATTGAGGTGAGAAAGGCATTCTCTTTGAATGCTGAGGATTGCAAGGCGGTATGTGAGCCTGATGAAGTGGATTTCGCTAAACATGTCCAATTATATTTGAGTAAAAACGAATCGTCAATCGGTATTATTGACTTAGCAAAACTTAATATTGATTATGCTCGTATAGATGGAAACAGCTCTGTAGCTTTGGATGCGGCCGCAGCGTCTGCTTTAACTCATATCGCTGGACGTGACACTGTGAACTATACATATAAGATCAGTGATGCTGATAATGTGTGTGTGGCTTCTGATACAGTCGCTGTCACAATCAATTTCAAACCTACTACTCCGGAAATCGTGGATTCTCAGGACACTGCTTTCTTGTGTTCAGACAATGCGGATCTTAAACTTTCCGCCGTCGACACAAATAAGGATAAGACAAACACAGCGGTATTCTGGGGTGAGTATAAGAATGGAGTGCAGGGCAATGATTATTCTGTTGTCGCATCTGCGTCTCATGTGGCTTATACGGCATTCTCGAAGAATCTAAAGAGCGGATGTGTGAGTGAGTACGACACCACATTCGCCGTGGTCGCAACTCCTGTCAAGGTGGATGTTATAGAGGATTCTGTTTCAAAGAAATGTGCGGGCGAGAAGATAAATGTATATGATGTGCTTGTCAACTCGTTCCATTTCGACGCTTCCATCTCTCGCTCGTTTATCAAATATGAGGCGACGCAGAATGGTGTGCCAGCTTCGAAGTCTGAATTGTCGTCTGTCAGCAGAACTGTGCAGGATACGATAAAGTTTGATATGACTGCGACTGATACTTTGACTGGATGTTCGGCTTCAAATTCAGTGACTGTGATTTTCCACAATCGTCCACAGAATAAGATTGTCGCACCTTCGATCGCATGTGGCGGCAATCCGTTTGAAGCAACGACAGTGGGAGAAGATAGAAAGGCTGCATATTCTTGGCAGACTAAGGATGGTGTCGAACTTTCGTCTATCGGCTCAGTCAAGATCAATTCTTTGGCTCACGACACAACTTTGCTGTTGGTCACTAAAATAGATGGAACAGGTTGTCTCGACACTCTTGAGCATAAAGTCAAAGTGTATGTCACTCCTGATAGATTGGAGGCTCAGGATCCGTTCCGTTTCTGTCAGACTGATGCTGATGTTAAGGTGGAGATTGAACGTGACGCTGCTGATGTCGCCGCTTACAAACTGGAGTGGACTTCTGATGTAGACAGCATAGTAGTCGACAAATTTGTCGCTTCTGCCAAGAAAGACACCGCTTATAAGTTGACGGTGAAGCAGCTGAATATTACAGCTGACACAGTTTGTAAGTCGGATCCAATAGTTGTCGACGTGGAGATTACCAAACAGATTTCAATTGCTCTTGCCGACACTGCGATCTGTATGCCTCTCGACTTTGATTTGGCCAAGTATGCTCAGACAAAGAAGATTGTTTCGGATGAAGGATTCCTGCCTGAGTTGACATCTGTAAGAATGTATGACGGTGGTGTGACAAAATCTGTTGGCGATTCAACTTCTATCACAACTCCTGGACTTTATGAAATCGGATACACAGATAAATATGGATGTCCGGTCTTGACAAATGTGAAATTGGCATTCATCAACAAACCAACGATTCCAGTGCTCGACACTGACAGCTCATTCAACCTATGTCTGAACAACGACACTGTTGTGACTCCTGTGGTTGTGGCTGGAGATTTTGAGTTCGTATGGAGAAATGTGGGTGCTGACAAATCTTTCACCGCTGAATCGTTGAAAATAGACGCTTCCAAACCGGTGGATGATGTTGTGTATAAGGTTGTGAGACGAGACACAATATATGGTTGTGAGAGTGATCCGCAGTCGTTGACATATAGTGTGAAAGCTCCTTTCGCATTTGATTCTGTTCCAAATGTTGATATCTGTGAATATGAGACTGTCAATTTGGATTCGTTGGCTAAGAAGCATCTTCGTCCGCTTGACAATTTGGTGATAGATATCCACCGTGGCGGATACAACAGTAATATATCATCATTCAATGTGGAGGCGGTTGCTATTGAAGGTGTTTACACAATAGACGTCGTCGATACTGTTTCGACTTGTGTGGCAAGCAGAAATATGACTGTCAATACACATAAGAAGCCTGCTATCACGGTTTCTGGCAACAAACCTATTTGTGAGGGCAACGATTTGTTGCTGACTGCAGATGGAGCCGACTATTTCTATTGGAATTCGGTGGCAACTCCGTCGGCTACATACAAGGTGGTAAGCTCGGATGACAATGATATCACTGTATCATTGCTCGCTCGTTCGGTGGTGGCTGAGAACAACAAGACTTGTGAGATGGATTCTTCATTTGTGGTGAAGGTCCACACGACTCCTGCCTCACTTGCTGCTCAGGATCCATTCCGTTTCTGTCAGACTGATGATGATGTGAATATCGAATTGGTGCGTGATGCTGCCGACGCTACTGCATATAAACTTGAGTGGACATCTGCAGCGGACAGTGTAGTGGCTGACAAATTCGTCGCATCTGCAAGAAAAGACACTGCATACGAGTTGACGGTCCGTCAGTTGAATATCAACGCTGATACAGTTTGTAAGTCAGACCCTATCAAGGTTAGCGTGGAGATTACCAAGCTTATTGAGATTGCTCTTGCTGACACCGCAATATGTATTCCGCTTGAGTTCGACCTTGCTCAGTACGCTCAGACAAAGAAGAAAGTTTCCGACGAAGGTTTCTTGCCTCAGCTTACATCTGTAAAACTATACGAGGGTGGAGTAGAGAAGAATGTGGCAGATTCTACGAAGGTGACTGTGGCAGGAAACTATAGGTTGACATATACAGACAGGTTCAACTGTCCGATCGCAGCGTCGACGAATTTGAAATTCATCAAAAAGCCTGATACTCCAATTCTTGATGTTGATCCTTCATTCAACCTATGTGTCGGAGTCGAGACTACCGTGCATGCGGATGTCGTGGCTGGCGATTACAAGACATCATGGACTATGGTTGGAAATGGCAATGAGTCGTTTGGTGATACTCTTGCTTTGGATGTGGCAAAACCAATCACAGACGGATATGACGTTGTAAGAATCGACACTGTTTATGGATGTATGAGTGAAAAGACTCATTTCGATTACAATGTGATTGAACCATTCAGAATTGCTGAAAACAGAAATCTTGATATCTGTGAGTATGAGACTATCGACCTTGATTCTGTGTCGAGAGCGATGTATCCAGATCCGGATTTGAAACTTGAGATCGTCCCTACAATGACTCTTGACGCTACAATGCCATTCGACGCGTCGAAGGCTTCCGCTGAGGGTGTCTACCTTTTGAATGCAGAGCATATCGTCTCTTCTTGTAAGACACAGTCGGAAATCAGAGTCAATAATTATAAGAAACCTGTGATCACGGTTGCAGGAAACAAACCGATCTGTGAGGGAGACACATTGTTGCTTAAGGTGAGTGGCGGTGATTTCTACTATTGGAATAATTCAACTGTAAGTGTCGATTCTGCGTTTGTTCCAGGCGTGGAAGACGGTGAGACAACCGTCAGCCTGAGTGTTAGCAAACTTGTGGGTGATGCCGGCAAGACATGTAAGGCGGACAGCGTTGTGACTGTGGTTGTGGAGAAAGTTCCTGATCTTGTGTCATCAAAACTTGATACCGCTTATTGTCAGGAGGGCAAGACAAGCGCTCTATATCTTGAACCAACTGATGCTTCTGCGAAAGTCGTTTGGTATTCTCCAGAAGACAATTATCAGACAGCACGTCCGAATGCATCTTTCGCACCGTCTGCAGCTGATGCAGGAGAGTTCACTTTCAAATTCAAGCAGGTGCTTGGAAACTGTAGCACGAAGCTTCAGAATTATGTCGTGACTATTGAGGACAAAATCACTGATATCCCAGTGGTGAACGATACTTCTTATTGTGTCGGTGAGACTCCGGTAGAGTTGATCGCTAAGTGGAAGGATTTTGCGTGTGATATCAAGTGGACGGATAAAAACCAGAATGATGTTGATCTGCTTCCGTCGACAGCAGTTGCCGGACAGACACAATATTGCGCACGTCTGACTCGTGGAGCTTGTGTGGGTCAGCCTGTATGTATGACTGTATATGTGAAAGACAGATTCAATACTATAGCTGATATTCGTGATACATTCAGATTCTGTGCAGGAACAGGTGTCCATCGTCTAGAACCGAACACTACGATTCCTGGTGTTCGTTTGAACTGGTATAGCATACGTGATGTGAAACGTGCGGACTTTGCGGAGTTTGATGCTGATGGAAATCAGAACAGCGACACATATTATGTCACTCAGTCGGAGATCGACGGATGTGAGAGCGACAGCGTGAAGGTTGAGGTGGTGAAGGTGCCAGCTGTTTTGGAGCGAGACTTTATGGTCGACACTTGTAAGGGAGTTAAACTTACTGCTGCTGATGTGATGGCAGAAAATAAGGTCGATTATGAGTTGACGTCGTTGGCGAAGGTGGCTGCTGGTGGTCAGGACAGCATCATCCCACTTGGTGGAAATATCGGTTTCAATGGAACTTATAATCTGACAGTCCAGAGCGAGTATGGATGTGTCGGAGTCGAGAAGATTCACGTTAACATGATCGAGCCTGAGCATTTGACTTGGCCTACAGACGGATTCACATCTTGTCCGGGCGACACTGTGGCAATCAGTGCTGGCTCTTCCAACTCATGGTTTAGGGTGTTGGATTCCGACAGCACAGAGTTGGCTTATCTATATGGTGTGAACGAATCATACTCATTCGTGGCAGACGAATACAAGCAGTTTGACATCATCGCGATGGTCAAGGGTCATGAGTCGTGCACGGCTAAGAAGACATTGAGCTATTATGTCCACACTCCGGAGAAACCAGTTGTGTTTGGTAAACCTGGAGTCTGCAAGGGTGATGAGTTGAAATTGAGCGTCGGAAATATCGAGAAAGATTTCAGCTGGGATTACGACGGTGAGATTTTGAGCACAACTGATGAATTCAAATATGTTCCGGAGAAGAGCGGATATCTCCGTGTCAGCGGAAAAGACAAGAACGGATGTGTGGTGAGCGACACGATAGCCATCAAGGTTGTCGACATATTGACTCCGAAGATTGTGTTGCATCCAAGAATCTCGTCGACAGAATACCATATCAACAGAGATACTACGGAGGTGGATTTCGAGGCAAGGCTCAATACCGTCGACGACGGAATGTTCACATATTCATGGGATTTTGGCGACGGTTCTGCTCCTGGAATGTCGCAGATGGAAAACCATGTCTACTCAGACACAGTGGTTAAGTTGTCACGTCTTGTAAATGTAGGATTGACTGTGACTCATGAGTTTGGTTGTGTCGGAACAGCATACTCGACACTTTACATTGATCCGTCGATCTATGTTCCAAACACATTCGTCGTGGATACCGATTATGAGTTTATGAAGGATTACGATCTTGAAATCTTCGACCGTATTGGCAATCTTATCCATAAAGGAAACGGATGGGATGGAACTTACGACAAGAATGGAGATGTTGTTTTCCACGACACATATTTCTATTCGTTGACTTATTATGTTGGAGGAGAAGAGCAGCATAAGACTGGATATATAACAGTGGTAAGATAATGAAGAAGATAGCGATATATATAGTGATGATTATGAATCTTGTGTTGGCGCAAACCGCGTCGGCACAAGAAGACGTGTTGTTTACCAATCGCCAGTTGAGAATGGCGTATACCAACCCGGCGTATATTCCAGAGATTCTTGAGGCTACGATCACATTAGGAGGAAGGACACAGTGGCGTAATATAGAAGGCTCTCCAAACACTTTCTTTGCTAGCGCACGTTATTTTTTCATTGGAGCTCATTCCCAGGTGGCGCTTACTATGCTTGGCGACAAGATCGGCTACACCAAGACGACGATGCCGAAATTGACTTATGCCTTCATGGTGCCGTTTAATGAAGACTGCTATCTGAATCTTGGAGTCGGAGCTGGCTTTGTGTCACGTCGCTACGATTTCGATATGATGAATACGATGGGAGTGAATTCAGAGAATGTGGCGATCGACAAGTTGGACAACTACACGTCGCCAGATGCTGAGGCTGGTTTTGAGCTTTTGCTGCAGAATTTTGAGTTAGGAGCATCAGTCAACCATTTGATTTCGACGGGAGAGGAGAATCAGAGGATGCGTAAGTTATGGTCTGGTTATTTCAACGTCCTGATGCAGTCGAAAGAGTGGTGGAGATTAATCCCGTCTTACTCCTACTACAGATATGAAGACAGAAACAAGCATCAATTGAGTGTCTGCTTCCAGTATCTGTTTGATTTTGAGTTTCATCCAAAGGATCTATTTTACGTCGGCATGGCATATAGGTTCAACTATGAAGGATCGGTGTTGTTTGGAATCAACATGTTCTCATTCCTATCAGTGTTTTATTCCTACGACTATTTCTTCGGCTCATTGCGACACGACAATCGAGGCACACACGAGCTCGGCATAGAAATCAAGATACCGCAGAAATTCAAAGGCTGTTTCGCCAACTATGGCAAGAGCCACAAATACACGAGATATACGAGAATCAAGTAAGATGATTTAAGGAAATAAATTATATTAAGAGGAGTAAATGATATTACCTTACAATTATAGACTTCCAGTATCTTCATTGTCGAGGATTTTTGCGAATACCACGGCGACGTATGTTAGTTAAAGTATTTTTATTTCTGTTGTGATTGAGAAATTTGAGGATTTATAGGAATGTATTACACAAAGAAAGTTTTGTTTTTATAGTTGGCTGTATTATGGTTTGATAAATAAATGTTTCTATAGTTGACAGAAATGAAAAAAAATGTTAATTTCGCCATTTGATACGAATAGATGAAAAAACTTGCAAAATAGATATTTTTATTTATGATGGTATTGGCATTTCATGACAATGTTTAATTCCATAATACTTTTGAATATTATTTGATTGTAAGATTTTTAGTGAAATCTATTGGATGATATTGAATATTGGTATTTTTTTAGGGATTATGGCATCAGAAAGACAAATCGAAGAGCAGTTTATAAGCTATTTGAGTGAGGATTTGAAGTATGTTTATCGTGAAGACATTCATGATAGGGATAGTCTTGAGCATAATTTCCGAGAAAAATTTCAAACATTGAATCGTTGCCACTTAACAGACAACGAGTTCACTCGACTTTTGGAAGAAATTACTGATTCGGATGTGTTTGCTACCTCAAAAAAATTGCGTGAGCGTAATACTTTTATACGAGAAGATGGCACGCCGCTTCAGTATATGTTGGTGAATATAAAGGATTGGTGCAAAAATGAATATGAGGTTATTCATCAGCTACAGATTAATACAAAAAATAGTTTTCAACGATATGATGTGATTCTACTCATCAATGGTTTGCCGGTTGTTCAGATAGAACTAAAAACTTTGGATGTTAGTCCACGTCGTGCAATGCAGCAAATTGTTGATTACAAGAATGATACGGGCAATGGATATACCAATTCTTTGCTTTGTTTTATGCAGATATTTATTGTCAGCAATCAACATAATACATATTATTTTGCTAATAACAATAAGGAACATTTCAACTTCAATGCTGATGAAAGGTTTTTACCTGTATATCAGTGGGCTGATGAAAAGAATCAGAAAATAACAGGTCTTCATCCTTTTGCTGATGCTTTTTTACAAAAATGTCGTTTGGGTGAGATGATTAGCCGTTATATGGTTTTGATGGCATCAGAAAGAAAAGTCCTTATGATGCGACCATATCAGATATATGCGGTGAAAGCTATAGTGAATTGTATCAATGAAAACAGAGGAAACGGTTACATCTGGCATACTACAGGTAGTGGTAAAACGTTGACGTCGTTCAAGGCATCTACTCTTTTGAAGGATAACCCGGAGATTGAAAAATGTCTTTTTGTTGTCGACAGAAAAGATCTTGATCGACAAACTCGAGAGGAGTTTAACAAATTTCAAGATGGTTGTGTTGAAGAAAATACCAACACAGATGCACTTGTCCGTCGTATGCTTTCGGAGGATTATGCTGATAAAATCATTGTCACAACTATACAGAAGTTGGGCATTGCTCTTGATCCGCAGAATCGTAGCAACTATCAGGAGCGTCTTTCGCTTTTGCGAGACAAACGCATAGTATTCATTTTTGATGAATGCCATCGTTCTCAATTTGGAGATAATCATAAAGCTATCAAGGAATTCTTTCCGAACGCACAACTTTTTGGCTTTACAGGAACTCCTATTTTTGAGGAAAATGCATCATATACACAAATAACAGGAGAAGAGGCTCAATACAAAACGACAAAAGACGTTTTTCAAAAGGAGTTACATGCATATACGATAACGAATGCCATTGATGACCGTAATGTCTTGCGTTTTCATGTTGATTATTTTAAGCCAGACAAGTCTGATATAGTTGGAGACATGGTGAAGAAATCAGCTATTGTAAAAGCTATTTTAGCAAAACACCGTGCTGCAACAAACGGATGTCGTTTCAATGCGTTGTTTGCCACTGGCTCAATCAAAGATGCTATCGAGTACTATCATTTGTTCAAGGTCGCACAAGCAAATAAAATGGCTGAAGACAGACAATATGAGCCATTGAACATAGCTTGTGTGTTTTCGCCTCCTGCTGAGGGTAATCGCGATATTATGCAGATTCAGGAGGATTTGCCACAGGAGCAACAGGACAATAAGCAGGATCCAGACCAGAAAAAGGCTGCGTTGACTGATATCATCAAAGATTATAACGAGCAGTTTGGCACAACTCACAGTGTTAATGAGTTTGATGCGTATTATCAAGATGTTCAGCAGCGTATTAAAAACCAGCAGTATAGCAACAAAGATTATGCACATAAAAACAAGATTGACATAACTATTGTTGTGGATATGTTGTTGACTGGTTTTGATTCCAAGTATTTGAATACGTTGTATGTGGATAAGAATTTGAAGTATCATGGTTTGGTTCAGGCGTTTTCTCGTACAAATCGTATCTTAAACGATACCAAACCATACGGCAATATTCTAGATTTTCGAGGACAGCAAACGGCGGTAGACGCAGCTATTGCTTTATTCTCTGGGGAAAAAGAGGAGGTCGCACGTCAAATTTGGATTGTTGAGCCGGCTTCTTCAATCCGAAAAAAATACATTGAGGCTATTGATAGGTTACGTAGCTTTATGACAACAAACAATTTGGAATTCAAAGCAGAAGAAGTTCCAAATTTGAAAGGGGATATTGCTAAAGCAGATTTTATAAATCGCTTTAAGGAGATACAACGACTCAAAACACAACTAGACCAATATACAGATCTTGTGGAAGTGAAACCAGACAAATATTCGATGTATGTGGCTGAACCACAACTTTCTTATGGATTCACTGATGATGATCTGCAGGCTTTTCGTGGTGCTTATCTTGATCTTGCTCGTGATTTGAAAGGCAAACGAGAAAAATCAGAAGAAGGAGTCTCAAAAGAAATTGAGGACCTTGATTTTGAGTTTGTCCTATTTGCTTCGACAATGATAGACTACGACTATATTATGGAGTTGATTTCCAGATATATGGGACAACCATCTAAATGGAAAATGACGAAGGATGATCTTGTCAATTTAATTCGTTCGAGTGCAAATTTGCTTGATGATCGAGACGACATTATCGCCTACATTGATAGTCTTGATGGAGTAAATGGTCGAACAGAGCAAGAAATAAAGGATGGTTACGAAGTTTTCAAAACGGAAAAATATGCAAAGGAGATGTCTCTCATTTCTGAGAAACATGGTTTGAATGTGAAAGCGGTGCAGACTTTTGTGAACGACATTGTAGATCGAAGAATTTTCGACGGGGAGAAATTGAATGAGTTGCTAGAACCGTTAGATTTAGGTTGGCGTGACCGAATCCGTAAGGAAACAGAATTGATGAATGACCTTGTGCCATTGCTAAAACGATTAGCATCAGGGCAGAATATATCTGGGTTGAAGGCGTATGAGGAATAAAATTGTATATGATATGACCACTAAATCCACAAATATTCATATTCCTAAACTTCGCTTTCCCGAATTCCAAAATGAGAGGGAATGGGAAGTGAAGAGATTGGGAGAAATTGTCAAAGATGTAGATGATAAATGCAGTATCAACGAGTTGCAGATAGAAACTTATATCAGCACAGAAAATATGTTACAAAACCTTGAAGGAGTTAAAAAAGCTTCAAAATTGCCTGAAACGGGGTCTTTCACTTGCTTTAAAAAAGGAGATATTTTGTTCTCAAATATTAGACCGTATTTGAAGAAAGTTTGGCAGGCAGAATTTGATGGAGCGGCATCAAATGATGTGATAGTTTTTCGAGCATTAAATGGTTTTGATTATCATTTTGTGTCGCAGATTATTAAAAGTGATAGTTTTATTGCTCATACTATGGCAGGGGCAAAAGGGGTAAAAATGCCGCGTGGAGATAAAAATATGATGATGGATTACATTGTTTGCATCCCTTCTCTTGCCGAACAGCAGCGCATAGCGGCCTGCCTGTCTGCGTTAGATGAAATGCTTTCCGCCACCAAGGACAAACTCGAACAACTTAAAGCCTACAAGAAAGGCCTGATGCAAAAACTTTTTCCTGCTCATGGCAAAACTTTGCCCGAACTGCGCTTCAAGGAATTTGAGAAGGATGGGGAATGGGAAGAAAAGATGGTGAAACAAGTTTGTTCAATTGGAACAGGAAAAAGTAATTCGCAAGACCAAGTAAATGATGGAGTTTACCCATTCTTTATTCGTTCAGAGCATCCTGTCAAAAGCAATAAATATTTATATGATTGTGAGGCAGTTATTACAATTGGAGATGGGAAAATAGGGCAAGTTTTTCATTATATTAATGGTAAATTTGATTTACATCAAAGATGTTATAAAATGTCTGACTTTCAAGGTGTAGATGGGAAATACTTTTATTATTTCTTTTCCACGCATTTTTATGAAAGAGCTATGAGAATGACGGCAAAGGCGACTGTGGATTCTGTTAGATTAGAAATGATTTCAGATATGCCAATTTTTGTGCCATCATTATCTGAACAACATAAAATAGCTGATTGCCTCACATTGCTTGACGAAATGATAAACCAATACACCAATAAGGTTAGATTCTTGGAAGTGTATAAAAAAGGATTGATGCAACAAATGTTTCCAACTTCAAAATGATTAAAGAGTTATGGAATTGAAAGATATAGCAAAACAGATTAAGGATGCTAAAGAGAATATTTTCCTTGTTTATGCATTCAATGGAACAGGGAAAACAAGACTTTCTGTTGAATATAAGGAGCTTGCAAGAGAGCAATTGGAAGAGGAAAAGAAAGGTAGACAAACAGGCGTTTATTATAATGCTTATAGTGAGGATTTGTTTGTTTGGGATAATGATATTGAGCATTCCGAAGAAAAAATCATTCTTCGAGTGGTGCCGAGTAGTTTGAACAAGTGTCATTCATTGATTTATGAGGATAGTGTCAGACAAAAACTGAAGCCTTACAATCCTAAATATGATTTTGTGTTTCATTCATACGAAGATAATCCGGAAAAGGGCATAGAATATATTTCTTTTCATTTGGACGATACGGATGACAAAAACATCAAGTTGTCTCGTGGAGAAGAAAGAATTTTCGTGTGGTGTTTCTTCCTGGCTTTGTTTGATACAGAAGGTTGGGCAGATGACCAAAACAAATACATTATTATTGATGACCCAGTTTCGAGCCTTGATGACCATAATATTTTTATCACGATTTTTACCCTGCTGGAATTAATCGAAAAGTATTATGAGAAACGAAAAATTATCATTACAACACATCATATAGGTTTTGCTACGCTATTAAGCGATTGTTTGTTAAAAGGAGAAAAAGCTGACAAGTATAAAAAGGTCTCAAAGGTTCAATTACTTGAAAAAAACACTGATTCTGGATTTGAGCTAATCAATCCGAAGAATGATGTATTGTTGTATCATCTTAGGTTATTACAAGTTCTTGACTTGGCGATAGCGAGTGATAATATGGAAATCTATCACTTAGCAATACTGAGACAAGTTCTTGAAAACATTTCTTCGTTTTTGGGGACGGGACAATTAAAATATGTGTTGGAACAGATTGGTATTACAGATCCGGATAGAATGGCGACTATTATTAATGCATTAACTCATCAAAAAGTGTATTATCCTCAAATGGATGCCATGGTTGATGATAATAAACAAATTGTTAGGGATGTTTATAATGCACTAATGACAAAATATCATTTTATATTGCATACATAAAATTGTTAATATGGCACAAAATATACAACAAGAACTCGGAAAAACCCTTTGGAGCATAGCCAATAACTTACGTGGGGCTATGATGGCGGATGACTTCCGTGATTATATGCTTTCGTTCCTTTTTTGGAAGTATTTGTCGGATAATTATATTAAGTCAGCAAAAAAGGAATTGGGGTCAGATTATCCTGAACTAACAAAGGAACAATTGGCGTCAATGAGAATCAGTACGCCTCTGCAGTTCTGGTATAAAAACAATCCAGGCTATATTTTTTTGTTCGAAAAACAGATGAAGCGTAAGATCCACTATGTGATAGAGCCTCAATATTTGTGGGACAATATTGCTGAGTTGGCTCGTACTCAAAGTGACACTTTGCTGGAAAACTTACAAAACGGATTCAAATACATTGAAAATGAATCGTTTGATAGTTCGTTCAGAGGATTGTTTTCCGAAATCAACCTTAACTCGGAGAAGTTGGGCAAAAACTACACTGAACGTAACAAACTTTTAGCAAAAGTCATTCAAACTATAGCGGAAGGATTGAATAATAGTGGTGCGGAAGGAGACTCTTTAGGAGATGCCTATGAGTATCTTATCGGTCAGTTCGCTGCTGGTTCGGGTCAGAAGGCGGGTGAGTTCTATACACCACAGATGATTTCGACAATACTTTCCCGTATTGTTACGCTTGATTGTCAAGATCCAGCGTCCGGTAAGAAAAAACGTATAGACAAAGTCCTGGACTTTACTTGTGGTTCGGGGTCGCTGTTGCTCAATGTTCGTCACGAGATGGAAGGTTATGGTATTGGCAAAATATATGGTCAGGAGAAGAACATCACCACCTACAACCTTGCCAGAATGAACATGTTGCTTCATGGAGTGAAGGATACAGAGTTCGAAATTCATCATGGTGATACATTGGTTAATGATTGGGATATACTCAATGAACAAAATCCTGCACTGAAAATGCAGTTCGATGCTGTGGTGGCAAATCCGCCTTTCAGTCTTCGTTGGGATCCGACAGAAGAGACGGCGAAAGACTTTCGTTTCAATCGCTACGGAGTTGCTCCTAAGTCGGCTGCCGATTTTGCTTTTCTGTTGCATGGTTTTCATTTTTTGAGTGAAAATGGAACAATGGCAATAATTTTGCCTCATGGTGTATTATTCCGAGGTGGTAAAGAGGAGATTATAAGAAAGAAATTGATTGAAGATGACAATATAGATGCCGTCATAGGATTGCCTGCTAACCTTTTTTATTCAACAGGTATTCCAGTCTGCATCATTGTTTTAAAGCGATGTCGTAAAAATAGCAAAATTCTATTTATAAATGCTAGTGGCGAAGAGCATTACGAAAAAGGTAAGAGACAGAATATTCTTCGTGACTGCGACGTTGAGAAGATTGTTGATACGTATAAATATCGTCGTGAAGAGCCTCGTTATTCTCGTCAGGTTTCATTACAGGAAATCAAGGAGAACGACTTCAATCTTAATATCACTCGTTATGTAAATCTTTCAAAAGAAGAGGAACAGATTGATTTGAAGGCTGTAGCACAAAGAATAAACGAATGTGATGTCAGGATTGCGGAGGCTCAAAATAAACTTAATGAATTTTTGAAAGAGTTAGGATTAGATTTGTTGAAATAATAGTATATGAACAGAATAGTACTCATAGGTAACGGATTTGATTTGGCTCATCAATTGAAAACCAGTTATAAGAATTTCATAGACTGGTATTGGGACAAAAGGTTTTACGACATTGTGATAGAATCCAGTGCCGTGTCATCTGATTTGCTATGCACTATAAAAATATTACCTGCTAGTGGTTATAATGGTTGGCTTTCATTTTCATATTCGCGGGGATTTTTTAGGGATCCATTAAAAACTGAATTTAATATATCAGGTCTTGAGTTTATAGAAGAGCTAAAAAAATATCCTGAAAGTTTTGAAATAGTATATCCTCCTTTTTTTGAGAATATATGTAAAAGTATCGAAACTAAAGGATGGGTTGATATTGAAAATGAGTATTATAATTTGTTAAAAAAGTATGCTCTGACTTTTTCTTCATCGGGAAATTTGAATGAGTTAAATGAGCAAATGCAATATCTTCAAAAGCTATTAACAGATTATTTGATTTTTACAAGTCAAAAAGGAATCGCCCCTTATGATGATTTGAGAAAGAAACTTTATGCTCCAATAGATCCCCAAGATATATCCATAGAAGGTTTTGCAGAATTTAGAAAATATATTGACTATTGTGTTAGTAAACAAAGTCTTGATTGGAAAGACAAACAATCTAGGTATGGATTAGATGATAAATCAATAAATGAAATAGAGTTTTACAAAGAAAAATATGGGACAGATATTTATTTTGTGAAATATCCTGATTTATTTATGTTACCAGATAGGATTCTATTTGTTAATTTCAATTACACAAACACAGTTGATTTTTATATTTTAAATGATGTATCATATCAAATACATATACATGGGGAATTGGCAAAACCACAAAATATGATTTTTGGATATGGGGATGAGATGGATCAAGATTATTTACAACTTCAGAATCTCAACGATAATGAATGTTTACGAAATATCAAGTCTATAAAATATCTTGAAACGGATAATTACAGGAGTACATTGTCTTTTCTTGAATCTGCACCATTTCAAGTATATATAATGGGGCATTCTTGTGGTAATTCAGATAGAACTTTGCTTAATACAATTTTTGAGCATAAGAATTGTATATCTATTAAACCATATTATTATATAAGGAAGGACGGATCAGATAATTATATTGAATTAGTACAAAATATTAGTCGAAACTTTACTGATATGAAACTTATGCGAAACAGAGTCGTTAATAAAATGTATTGCGAGAGTCTTGTATAAGGTTGATTCAAATATATACTCTTCGGGTATGATGATTTTGTAAATAAGAATTATATAAATTGGATGACAAACACATTTTCCTTCTCTTCCCTGTTTTCCTTGCATTCGATGCCACTCACGTCGCACCGGAGGATGATGAGCCGGAGAGTTTGGATTGAGCGTTTATTTCTTTGAAGCCAATGAAAATTTTTGCGGTTCCATAAAACATATTGTAAAATAATATATCTTTGGCGCATTGGAGATAGAAATTGTTAGGACCTCCTATTCCTATCTGAAGAACTAAACGTATTAATAATTCAAAAATCTTATGAGAGTAATAATCTTTATCATTGTGGTTTTGTTTATTTTGGCAAAATCTAAGTTTTTCAAGAAGAGAGATCATTCTGGTTCCGACGACGGGAATCAAGAAACGAATGGTTCTGTAAACAGGAATGATGTTGATGAAAAATACTCAGCATCTGAAAATCTGGAACTTCCTACTGAAACTGGGAGCGTGTCTGATTCTGAAGAGGGGAATGTTAGGAATGATGATACAACAGATCAAGAAAAAGAAGAAGATGACAAATATTCTATTGAATATCTGGAATGCTTAACCGGTTGTGAGTGTGTCAAGATTGCAAAAAGGAAAAGTAATATTTCTAGGCAAGAACTCCTTGATAAATATTACTTTTATTTAGAACAAGGAAAACGAGAAGGGTTCACTCCTGTTTTCATTAATGACAATGAAGATGTGATTGAAATTATGAAATTCAATGCTAAAGCATCATCTGCAAAAACAGAAGATGAACTCAGGACAACAATGGAAAATTATCGAAATAAATTATTGTCGTCGGATGTCGCAGATGGTCGTGCTTATCTAGAAGATCAATTAGAAAATGACATCAAAAAATATTCTCATAAATGGGACGCATTTATGAATGGTCAGGCCGCAGAGAGGAATGAAGAGGATGATGAAAAAGAAGTATATGATTGCTTATCTCTAAATAATAGTTTCGATAATATAGTTATGGTAAAAGTTCCAGTCACTGAACCATGGAAAATATGGGCGTACATACCGTATGGCAACTGGAATGCTTGTCCTACGCCTGAGGAACACATGGCTGTTTCCAAATACTGGTATGAAACTTATGGAGCTATTCCTGTTGCTATTTCGTTTGCCTGCGTAGATTATTTACTTCCTCGTCCTGTTGACGATCCAAAGAAAACAGCCATAGAAATGTATGCTTACTGTGGAGACTTAGAGCAGGGATATGATAATTTTGCTAGTATAGGGGAATCTATAAAAGATAGAAAGACCTGGAATTTTTGGTGGGATTGATTCACATCTGCTGAAAATATGTAAACTTTTAATCCAGCTTGTAACAAGGCTGGATTTTTTTATTGCTCCCGTTGCACCGGATAGATAGGAAGGATTCGGATGGTTTTGATTGAGTATGAGCTAAAATTTGATTTTAGGGATTTTTAAGAATTAGAAAAGTTTTTATTGGCGTATCCTAATTTGTATTATTTATAAAACTCTACATTTGTGCGTTTGAAGATGGTGACGGAATGAATCCGCTTCTGTCTCGCAAATATGAGAATATGAACTGAAGTATTAATTATTACGTGTTCATATCAGTTTTATAACAACCAGACATATGTCGCAGAAATCTTAGAAAACATGGTTGATGCGACGGTCAAAAAAATTAGGGTATATGACATTTATTATAATTTTATTAATAGTAGCATTCCTGTGCTTTTTTATATGGCTTGTGTTTTACATCCCATATAGAATCATTAAGTTTTTTGTGAAGTTGATATTGGAAAAAGTATCAGAAAGCGATAAACTGATGATCAGAACGTTTGTGGCTATGGCAAAACTTACGCCTGATTATCATGTCGATAAAAAACTCACAGCTCAGATTAGTGATATGGTAAAGTCTGCTTTTCGAGAAATGGGTGGTGTCAAATATATGGATGCTATAATGGAAGAGTTTCATAGAGTTTCGCGTCAAGGCAATACAATCAAAGTGAGTCAATTGCAAGACGAATTAGACCGTTTCGAGACAAAAGACTTTCAATTTAAGAAGGAGTTTATGTTAGGCTTGTTATCTATCGCCTATGCCAATGGTAATCTTGATGAGAATCAGGGGAAGTTGCTAGATATGGTGAAAAAAAGTATCGGAATGACCGATTCTGCCTATTCTAGGGTTGAGACAATGTTCTGGTCGAGAATGAGATCAGGCAAGTATATGGCTTATGAGGAGTTTAAGAAGCGTCGTTTTGAATGGAATGAACGAAATTACAAGAAAAAGGAAAGTGGGTATAGAAGAGAGGAGAGTTATAGCCAACATAATTATGGCAGTAGCAGCAATAAGCAGGAGGAGAGACGTGAGTATCGCCAATCTTCTTCGTATACTCATGTGCCTACAGAGTTGGAAAAAGCATATTCTGTTCTTGGACTGTCTCCAGACGCTTCCGTCGACGATATAAAGAAGATGAAAAGGGAGTTGTTGAAGAAATACCATCCTGATCTGTACTCAGGAAAGGGAGAGCGAGCGGTGGAGGAGGCGACGATAAAGTCGCAGAGAATCAATCAGGCGTATGAGACGATTATGAGAATGAAAAATTAAAAATGCGGAATGCCAAATTACAATCTTTTTCCGCAGTGTTTGCAGAAAAGAGAGTCGCTTCTGTTTGTCTTCTCACCGCAGTTCTTGCATGTTTTGGCTTTTGATTTTTCATAACCTTCAAGCATAGACGACGAGACTACACCCGTCGGCACGGCAATAACTATATAACCGAGAAGCATGACGAATGTGGAGATGATTCTTCCCATTGTGGTGATGGGGGCGATGTCGCCATATCCCACCGTCGTCATCGTCACGACCGCCCAATAGATGGAGACGGGAATGTTGTAGAAAGCGGTGCCTTCTTCGTCGCTCTCCACTATATACATCAAAGCTCCGAGTGAAATCACCACAAGCACGACGAGTGAGAAAAAGACAATCAGTTTCTTCGAACTGTCGCGGAATGCGTTGATGAGAGCCTCTCCCTCGCTCAAAAAATAGAAGAGACGGAATATCCTGAAAATACGTATGATTCTGAAAATACGTATGACTGCCAGTGAGTGGGCAGACGGTGTGATGAGGCTGATGTATGTTGGCAACGTCGAAATCAAATCTATAATTCCGAAAACACTGAAGATATAATTCAGGGGCTTTTCCTCACAGTAGACGCGCATGATATATTCTATCGTGAAGAAAATAGTGAAGATCCATTCGAGCACCTCAAACTCTGTGCTGAAACGAGTTGCCACAGCAGGGACAGTGCCGATAATCACCACTACTACCGACAGCAGAATGAATCCGGTAAGAAGGACATCAAACATTTTCCCTTCCGGCGAGTCGCAATCAAACAATATTTTTCGGCATTCTCTTTTAAGACTACCGTCTTTTATATAATTAAACATATAGGTCATCTTTTCGCATGCAAAGATAATCTTTATTTGGTAGTGTCACAAAATAACAGTCAACCATCAATCATCAATCGTGCAAAATTGTCATGTCTTTTGCTATTCGTATGTCAAAAGGGCAGAGTAGATATGGAAATTTGCTGGTGGCATACATTTTGATTTTACGTAAGCGTAAAGCAGAAACAAAAAAAATTAGATATATGGCTACAGGTAATATTGGCGTAACGACGGCGAACATCTTTCCCGTCATCAAAAAGTTCCTTTATTCAGATCACGAGATTTTTTTGCGTGAGATAGTGTCGAACGCTGTAGATGCTACGAGCAAGCTAAAGACATTGGCTTCTGTCGGCGAATTTAGCGGTGAGCTTGGTGATCTTAAGGTGCGTGTCAAGATAGACAAGGAGGCTGGCACACTTACTGTTTCCGACTCTGGTATCGGTATGACCGCTGATGAGATTGAGAAGTATATCAATCAGATTGCATTTTCAGGCGCTGAAGAGTTTGTAGAGAAATATAAGAACAACGCAAATGCCATTATCGGTCACTTCGGTCTTGGCTTCTATTCGTCATTCATGGTGTCGAAGAGTGTCGACATCATCACTCTTTCTTATAAGGATGGCTCAAAGGCCATGAAGTGGAGCTGCAACGGCGACACTGAATACACTTTGGAGGAGACAACAAAGGAGCGTCGTGGTACTGATATTGTGATGCATATCGACGACGAGAACAAGGAGTTCCTTGAGGAGAATAAAATCAGTGAGTTGCTAAACAAATATTGCAAGTTCCTTCCTGTTGAGATCGCTTTCGGAAAAGAGACAGAGTGGAAAGATGGCAAGAGTGTTGAGACTGACAAGGATAAGATCATCAACAACCCGTCGCCAGCATGGACTAAGAAACCTGCTGATTTGAAGGATGAAGACTACACTAATTTCTATCGTGAACTTTATCCAATGGGTGATGATCCTTTGTTCCATATTCATTTGAATGTCGATTATCCATTCAATTTGACTGGTATTCTTTACTTCCCTAAGATCAAGAATAATTTCCAGATTCAGAAGAATAAGATTCAGCTCTACTGCAACCAGGTATTCGTCACCGATTCTGTAGAGGGTATCGTGCCTGAATTCCTGACACTCCTTCACGGTGTGATCGATTCTCCTGATATTCCGTTGAATGTGTCGAGAAGCTATTTGCAGAGCGACCAGAATGTGAAGAAGATCTCTTCCCATATCACAAAGAAGGTTGCCGACCGTCTGCAGGAGTTGTTTAATTCCGATCGTGCAGATTTCGAGAGCAAGTGGGACAGCCTAAAGATTTTCATCGAATACGGAATGCTTACGGAGGAGAAGTTCGAGGAGAAGGCAAGGAAATTCGTGCTTTTGAAGAATGTCGACAACAAGTATTACACACTTGAGGAGTACAGCAAGTTGGTTGAGGCTAATCAGAAAGATAAGAATGATTCTGTTGTCTACCTATATGCAACAGATAAGGAGGCTCAATACTCATTCATCCAGAAAGCAAAGGATAAGGGTTATGATGTGTTGATGATGGATGGAGAGTTGGATTCTCACTTCATGTCGATGTTGGAGCATAAGAGTGAAGGTGGAAAACTTCGTTTCGCCCGTGTCGACGCGGATACAATCGACAAGCTTATCCCTAAGGGCGACGAGAAGAAAGTGGAGATGTCTCAGGAAGACCAGACTGCTCTTACGACAGCATTCCAGAGCATTCTTCCAAAGAATGACAAATTCAACTTTATTGTAAGTTATGTCAATGCTGATGCTGATTCTCAGGCTGTTGAAATCACGCAGAATGAGTTTATGCGTAGAATGAAGGAGATGTCTCGTAATCAGCCTGGCATGAATTTCTACGGTGATATGCCTGACTCATACAACTTTGTTGTGAACGAGAACAGTGGTTTGATCAGCAAGATCTTGCGTGAACTTAAAGATAAGACAGCAAGTAGTTTGAGCGGAGTGCTTACAGAGATTCGTGAACTTGAGGATAACATTTCAAATCTTCGCAACCAGAAGGATTCAGATGGCAAGATCAAGCCAGAGGCACAGTCTACAATCAAGGAGTGTGAGACACGACTTACTGAAAAACAGGCGACACGTGATGCCGCATACAATTCGTTTGCAGCAGAGAGCGATGAGATGAAGCAGTTGGTGGATTTGTCATTGTTGAGCGTAGGTTTGCTAAAGGGTTCAGCTCTCGACAACTTCATTTCAAGAAGCATGAAGATGCTGTAAGGAAATGCAGAATTATAAATGCTAAATGCAGAATTAGGAATGCGCTTGTAGAGACGCACGGACGTGCGTGTGACTACAAAATGCAAAATCTGGCATTTTGAGATAAACGAAAGGCAGTGGTGATTCCACTGCCTTTTTTTGTGTTTGTAGAGAGAAATAGTAGAATGACTTCCAACGGATAAAAACCAAAGTTTATTCGAGAGATTTTTGTAAGTTTGTCTCCAATATAAGTTTTAATATTAAATTGGTTGATATGTTACAGAATCGCACTTGGCTTGCCTTTGCCAACAGAAAAAGGTGTAGACATGCAGATGCAATTCACAATCTTGGATTTGTCAGTTGGAGAATGGGGAGAGCACGTTTTGCCATCGGAGATGTAGTTTACCTGTTTATGTCCGATGAACGATGTGTACGTTTCAAAATGGTGGTAACTGCAGCAAATTGCAAACGTGAAGATCAAGCCTATTGGGTGACAACTCCTCCAAATGATATAACTTATAAATTGGAATTATTAGAAGAATATAATGGTACAGAGCTGAATGAGACAAATCTGTTTGAACATGGCTTTTCTGGTGGTAAAAGTATTCAAGGTCCTATTTATAAAAATGAGAAACTTTTGAATTATATTAAATCAAAATTCTAACATCAGTTTTTCATAGAACGTGATAAATAAAGATTTATGTTCTTTTCTTTTTGCGCTCCCCTTCTGCTCGCGCTGGTAGGGAGGGCAAGGGCGTTCTGCCCTTTGCACTCCTCAAATACAATGTCCAAATTATCAGTCTTAAAATAGGATCCGACCAAACTTAAAAAACACAAAAAGACGGGAATGACTCCCGTCTTTTCTATTGAATTTTATATAGATAAATAATAGTGTTATTTCACAACCACTTTAGCAATAGTAGAGTTGTCTTTAGAGTTGACTCTTATTAAGTACGAGCCTTTTCCTGTGATGTCGAACGCTACAAAATCATTGCCGTTTCCAACGACTGATTCATTGTGGATGCCGTTGGCTCCGATGATGTCGACGCTTTGTATTCCGTCGGCACACTTGGCAAAGAATTGTCCGTCAGACACGGTAGGGTAGACAATTGCGTCTTCTTTGGCTGCTATTGATTCCATTCCTGCATTGACACTGCGTAGAAGCACAGCCTTGATACTTTTTGCTGGCAATGATGTTTTGACCACTCCGTTGGAAATTGCAGCGTCGCCCTCCACAAGCGCATTCTCAGTATGGCTTACAAATGTTTCCGACGCTGGAAGATCAGACAGAGACAATGTCTTGCAACTTCCGTCTGCAATCTCCATTCCTGAAACTGTGACTTCCACGTCTGCGGCATCTTTTGTCGAACGGTTGACAATCAGCAGTGTGGCTTCTGTGTTGTTATCGTTTACAGTCACGTAGCTTTCCACCATATTGACATCCGACGATTGGCTTGGCACGTAGTATTCCTTGCTGTAGCGAGCCATCAGATGGATAGCCTCCCACATTCCTGGATACCAGCTCCATGGAGTGAAGAATTCTCCGTTGTTTTTCATCAGTTCTCCCACATGGCTGATATAGGCGATAGCGTGGGTGATTGGCTCGAAACTGCTGCTGATGTTGTATTCCGACACAGAGAAAGTTACTCCGTGATCCTCTCCCATATATTCTTTCATCCAGTCGTCGCAACGTCCGAGAATATACTCTTTCTTGATATTGGTGTCCCAGCCTCCGTTCAAAGTGTAAAGTCCGTTTGCTTCTGGATTGTCGTATGTGCGGTCGAAATAAGTGCGGTGCGACTGCAGGTTTGCCTCTTCTCCTTTATCTCCACTTGGATAGTAGTGGATGTCGAGCACATCAAGCAGTTTGACTCCATGTTTTTTCTGCTCCTGTGCGATACGCACGATGAAATATTTCAACCATGGCATTTTCTCTCCGTCCAGTGTCGGAGTTGAGTTTGTCGGACTGCTTGTCTTGAACCATGTCCACTCGCTTCCTGCCACAGGTCCGCAAAGTTTGATTTCTGGAAATTTCTTTTTTGCTGCCAACGCCGCTTTCACGTATTGCTGGATATAGAATTCGGGGTCGAAATCAGGCTGCACATCTTTGTGTGTCCAGCTCCACATCTCAGGCTCGTTGTCCATGTTCCAATAGATGAATTGGCTCATGTCTCGTTTAAGGTCGTCTTTCCAGTAGGTGAGGATGTCGGTTGTCTGCTCTGGGGTCCATTCTTCAAGATAGAGCGACGTGTCTCCTGCCTTATATTCCTTTTTCTCGAGGTTGATCACTTCACCGCCTCCACACAATGGCCATGAACACCATTCTCCCCATTGACTCTGGTTGAATTCCCAGTCGTTGAAATTATGCTCTTTGGAAGACGCTACATATCCGCATAGCTGGAACGAGTACATTGCCTGGATGCCGGGAAAACTTTCATTCATCACTTTAGACGACATATCCCAGTCGCAGTCGTAGATGTTGCTGTACCAGTCGGGATGACAGGTGAGATGCTTTTGGTAGTTGTACTTTGTGGCGTTGTTTCCGTTGTTGAGGCGGACAAATTTTATTCCGCTCTCTTTCAACAGAGATTCTGCCTTAGGGTCAAGCGTTTTCCCCGGTTGGAAAGGGATGTCGGATGTGTTGCGTCCGAATAGATATGGGCTGTACTTGTGGACTCCGCTTTTTGTGTCGACGGAGATCTTCACGTCTGCTGCATTGACAATTGCTGACGATGCGACACAACATATCAAAGTTAGTAAGTTGTATTTCATGGTAATATATGATTGAGTGTTAGTAAATAATACTCTGCAAATGTAAGAATAAAATGTGAAATGCAAAAAATATAGGCTTGATTTTGTTGGCTCAATTCAGACTTATGTAAGTGATTTTTATGAGGATTATTAAGGGCGGAACGCCCTAATCCCCTTCTAAAGTGCGAGCCGAAGGCGAGCACACAGAATTAAATAAAATCACATAGACACAAAGTTTATAGAGAAAGACTATAAAAGATAAGAATTCAATTTGATAGTGGAAAATGCTTTTCTTAATGCGAATTCGCGAATACAATTATATTTATGTGCTCGCCTTCGGCTCGCACTAAAAAGGAAAGAGTTAGGGCCAATATCTATTAAACATGGGCCCTTAACAATCCTCAACTCTATAACCAAATTCTTAAATTAAATTTAATCAGTTTCTAAATTTGGTTAATTTTGTACAGTAAATCTAATTAATATGCAAAGTCGGTATAATATGGAGCAGGCTAGAATGAAACCATCGATGGAGTCTCATCTAAATCAAATTAGGAAAATGTGTGCTTCGTGGTTGATTTGAAACCAAAATTTATTCAAACCTTATCGCTTCTGCTGGCGAGATGTTTTTGATGATATAGGTAGGAGCGATCAGAATCATTGTGCTGATGGCGGCGATGCCAATGTTCAATAGGATTATTGTCGACGGTACAATCTCTGCTGGTACATGGTCGACGTAGTAGGTCTCGGGATCGAGAGGAATGATGTGGAACTGCATTTGCATCCAGCATAGGGCGATGCTGACGACATTTCCTATCAGCATACCTTTGCCGACAAGGAACAACGACTGGTAGAGAAATATTTTTCTGATGCTCCAGCTGTTTTCTCCCAATGCGAACAGCACTCCGATCATGTTTGTACGCTCAAGAATAAGAATCAACAGGCTCGACGCGATTGTGAAGCCTGCCACACATATCATCAGCACCAATATGATAGCCACGTTGATGTCGAGCATTTCAAGCCATGCGAATATTTGTGGCGACAACTCCTTGACGCTTTTCAGAATGTATGGGTTGCCATCTTCGTCGAAACGATTGCCGATAGTGCGGAAAATCTTATCGTAATGCTCGTCGAGAGTGTTGAAATCAGCGATTTGAATTTCGACGTGAGTGACTTTATCTTCACTCCATGAGTTAAGACGTTGCAGATGACGGAGGTCCGCCACCACTACTTTGTCGTCGAAATCTGTGAATCCGGTGTTGTATAAACCAGTGATTGTCAGCGGGCGAACTCGTATTTTCCCATTTAGCACGAAGTAGATACGCATTTTGTCGCCGACGGAAAGATTCATTTTTTGAGCAAGACGGGAGGATATCACAGCCTCTTTGCTTATGCTGTCTTTTGTAATTTCGGCTATCCTTCCGTCGACGATGCTGCTCTTGAAAAAATCCCAGCTGTAATCGCAGTCCACTCCTTTGAATACAATGCCTTGCACATCTTCATCTGTCTTGAGAATTGCCCCATAGTTGCATATTCTCTGGGCATGCTCGACTCCGTCGATATTCTGTATTTTAGACATTAAAAAAGAGTCAACACTGATTGGTCTACAATCAATGCTGCCTCTTTCTGATAATCCACAAATCTGGTAATGAGAAGAAAAACCGATCAGCTTTTCCCTTATTTCATTTTTGAAACCTGTGATGACACACATGGCGATGATCATCACGGCTGTACCGATAGCCGTTCCCAGTACCGCAATCTTAACAGCGGTTTTCGACACGCGTTTCTTGCCTTTCTGCTCGTAATGAAGACGTTTGGCAATAAACAGTTCGAGATTCATACCGGGCACCGTCTATTAAATCGTATCAAATAGTGCGTCCTGGATAAACTTCCAACGCCTTCTTCAATACGAATAATGCTTTAGTCAAGTCTTCTTTCTGAAGCACATACGCTACACGCACCTCATCCTTGCCAAGCTCAGTTGATGTGTAGAATCCGCTGGCAGGTGCCATCATCACAGTCTGACCCTCATACTCGAATTCCTCAAGAAGCCAAGCACAGAATTTGTCTGCGTCGTCGATTGGCAAACGTGCTACAGTGTAGAATGCACCCATTGGAATAGGGGAGTAGACACCAGGGATACGGTTGAGACCGTCGATCAAGAACTTGCGTCGCTCCACATATTCATTATACATCTCAAGCATATAGTCTTGAGGGGTGTCGAATGATGCCTCTGCAACAATCTGACCGATCAAAGGTGGAGAAAGACGAGCCTGACAGAATTTCATCACGTTCTTTTTAACCTCCTCGTTCTTTGTCACCAAAGCTCCGATACGGATTCCACATTCACTGTATCTCTTTGAAACCGAGTCGAAAAGCACTACGTTGTTTTCGATTCCGTCAAGATGGAACGCAGAAATATATGGTGCACCTGTATAGCAGAATTCGCGGTATACCTCATCAGAGAACAAGTACAAATCATACTTCTTCACCAAGTCGCGAATCTGGTTAAGCTCATTTCTTGTGTAAAGATAACCTGTAGGGTTGTTAGGGTTGCAGATCAAAATACCCTTTGTGCGTGGAGTGATCAGCTCCTCAAACTTCTCGATTGGAGGCAATGCAAAACCTTCCTCTATTGTAGAGACAACTGGCTTGACCACGGCTCCACATGCGATGGCAAACGCAGTGTAGTTGGCATACGCAGGTTCTGGCACGATAATCTCGTCGCCTGGATCCAAGCAAGCCATGAAAGCGAAGTTTACAGCCTCTGAACCGCCGCAAGTGACAATGATATCTTTTTCTGTGACATCAATCTTGAAACGGTGGTAATATTCCTTTAGCTTTAGACGCAAACTCTTATAGCCGTCAGATGGAGAATACTCCAAAATCTTTCTGTCGATGTGTTTAAGTGCATCAAGCGCGACTTGTGGTGTATGCAAATCTGGTTGACCAATATTTAAATGGTACACTTTAACACCACGTTCCTTGGCACGGTCTGCCAATGGCACGAGTTTTCTGATAGGCGACTGAGGCATCTGCTGTCCTCTTATTGATGTCTGCGGCATTTCTTAATTATAATTTGTTCTATTTCAGTGTAAAAACTGAAAGTCTCGTCTCTTTTTTTAGTAAAATCACGCTCTTTATGCGTGCAATTACACAATCTTGTGCAAAAATAATCTTTTTTTGTCACAAAATGCAAAAATATATCAGCCTAATTTGAAGACGATACGCAATTTTCCATCTGCGTAGCTGTGACTTGTGATGCGGAACTCACCTATTTCAGATGTGTTTTGCACGTGGGCACCGACGCAGAGGCAAACGTCGTAGTCGCCGATGTAGACAAGACGGAATTTGTCTGCACCTTCAGGTAGGGTGGCCCGGCTCACATTGTCGGGAATCTGATCTTCTGTGACAAACTCATACCTCACGTCGACATGGGAATTGATGACCTCATTGACGCGACGGGTGATCTCATCCACCTCTTCTTGAGTCAGATCGTGGTCGATCATATAGTGGCATTTGCTCTTCTTACGCTCGATATGGTTCTCCACCGAACGTGGGCATCCATAGATATTCACCATTGTGCGGTTCAGAATATGTTCAGCCGAATGCATCGGCGGATATTCCTGTTTGTTGTGCTCAAAAACTGGTTCTTCCATATTATTATTTATTTCTGCAAAGATAGGAATTGGCGGAGAAAGAAGCAATTTATGGGAGGGGGAAGAGTGCATCAAACAAAAACAGGAGCGTTTTTCTAATTTACAAAAATCAAACAGGGTTATGCCATAAACATGCTCAACCCTGTAAAAAATGATGGAGGATTGGATTTTACAAATTAATATGTTCTCTTATTATGTTCGCTAATCGAATTAAAAGATCGTTAGAACAACGTGATAATTGCTTGCAATGCAATAGAAGTCTATTTCCTGATTTGTAAATACGAATCCATTCACTTGGATCTTTTTCAGATGGATCTTCATTTACATATGTCAGGTTAAATAATGCTTGTAAATCAATGTCGTACATTCTTTTTGATACATAAATGCCTGCGGCTACGATGATAACTGGAAACTGTTGAAAAAAATCGTGTGTGAAGAGTTCAGTTGTCCTTATCCTAATAGAATTTTCAGTTGCTTTATTCTTGGCAGGACTTTTAGGGAACGGTTTGCTACTCAATTCAGAAATGAAGGCATATTTATGGAAATCTACTTCTTCCTCACTTAGTATACCTGGGTATACTAAAGAAATAAGTTTTTGATAGCATTTCCAAGTTTTACTAGTTCCTCCATTTTGGGGAAGTCTATGTATTTTTTGATCATGTTTATATGGATACAATGGGGAAAAATCTTCTCTGATGTATTTTTTGCAGTTTCGCCCCCATACTTTAATGTCATCGAAATCTTGGTTTTGATCAATGCATTTTGCCCAAAGAGAGGTATTTTCTTGATGTAATCCATAATGAAAATTAAAATCTATTGAAAGATTTTTTTCGGAAAGAGCCGCTTCTTTACCAATAATCAGAATTTTGGCAGAAGGATTTCCTGTGCCAATAAATTTTAAGTTTTCGTCATTTTTTTCTTTAAAAAAAGAATTGACTAAATCACAAAATGATTTTGAATATTCCATAATATAAGTTTTTAATAGTTATACATCTTGTTCATAATTCCTGTCATCTTAGCGAGTTCTTCCCTCATATCGTTTGGTTCCAGCACCTCAACTTGAGTGCCCATCCTTAACACTTCCTGATAGAAGTCGTATGTCGGTCGGATGTAGAGTTCGAAGATGCTGTAGTCATCATTTCGTTCGATCTCTTTTTGACTCTCATGAAGCGGAAGATCTCTGATATAGTTGGCTTGGAAGGCTGATGCTTTCAGTCGGACATGGGTGGCATCTGGTCCTCCTTCGTCACTCATCACTCCATAGCAGTCTCTGAAAAACGCTTCCGCAGAGAAATCGTCTGGCATCTCAAACACCTCATTCATGATACTTAATTCAAGAATGCGGTCGAGGCAGAACCTGCGTACATTTCTTGTATTCAATGTGTTGGCGACGACGTACCAACGCTGATGCCACAATCTAAGAATATAAGGCTCGACTATGAGCAACGAATCAGTGTTTCCGAAATAGTCATGATAGACGATGCGTAACCGTCTGTTGTGTTTCATCGCTTCCATGATGTTTTCCAGGTGATGCAATCCCGACGGTACATTTTCAAGCACGATGCGGTTGTGAAGACACCTGTTCTCTATCAACGCATTGCTCACACTATTGGTGCTGAATAGCCAGCGTTCCATACTTCCATTATGCAGATCCTCTGGATTCTCTAGATAGTAGCGGTATTCACCACGTCCTTCGTTGGACACAGTGATACCGAATGTGTCGGAAATCACGTCGATCCACTTATGCAGAGTGCGTTTGGACAGGTCAATCCCGTCGCTCATCAGCTCGTTCTCCTTCCATTTTTGATTCAAATCGACGAACGAAATCTTACCTGCCTTACGGATGGTATCAACAAGCCAAACTATCTTATTTGTTTGATTAACTGCCATACTTGAAGGTTTTTACGGTTACACACTGATTGCAAAAAAACGACTTCTATCTCTTTTTTGCTAATTTATAAAAAAGTTGTGCAATTACAATGTACAGCTTTGTTAAATTATTGTTTTTCTTGTACATTGAGTATACATTTTGTAAAGAAGTATGATAATATTCAAGTTTGTTATGCTCGGATACTGTCCCGTTGATTTATGGAGTTAAAACTACTTGAATATAACAGGTAGAGCAAGATATTTTGTATACAGAAACAAATATAGAAACAAAGGAGGTATGAATACTTAAGTGTACCCATACCTCCAGATAATAGATGGTCAAATAACCAATATGTATAAAAATATAGGTTATTGCAAAATGGATTCTATGTTTAATCGACCACTATCTTTTCTGAGAAATTTCCATTTGCTAGTTGAACAGTTACAACATAAGCACCTTTATTGACAGAGAAACGAAGTGTGTTGTTTCCTTGTTTTGATGCAATTTGTTTACCTGATACATCAGATATGATAACATTTGCATTCAAATCGCCCAAGACAACAAAAATCTCACCGTTTTTAACATATGTCTTTATGTCAATTGAAGAAAGATTATTGTTTCCAGTCAATGGATCGTTAACTTCTTTGATATCAACATCATTTGAGTTATTAGATTCATTGTATTCAGGAGCTTCTGTTTCAACAGCCGAATAAGATGAGAATGGAGCATCTTTACTGAATGAACATGATGTACCTCCAGTTTTTGCAACAAAAATTCCACTAGATTTGTCGTTTGATACTGTAAATCCGGATTTGAATTCAATATACTCTGTCGCGTAGTAATTAACATTTACATTGTTTACTAATACGTCTCCTGCTGTTGTTTGTCTTGTTACGGAATTACCTGCAACAATAGTATTTGCTTTCACATCCTCATTTGCTGAGTAAGTCTTATTTTGTATATAAGTTACAGCGTCAGAATTGTTGACAAAGCAATTAACAGCAGAACTGCTGCCGTCATAAACAAATGGAACATAGTTGTGCTTGTAAACGGTTACAGCATAATTGAAATCTATTCCCTCGAAAGATGCATCAGAAACCCCATCAAATGACTGTACGTAAGTGTCTCCTGCGTCGTCTGTGCTACATAGAGATATACGGCATCCTGTAACAGGAGTAGTCACTTTTACTGTCGTTCCAGTTTTTGTTACAATTGCATCCAGACATGCGGGCACTTCTGTACGTAGCTCCATACTAGGATCACCAAAGTAGTGGAAGATCTGATTTGTGTATTGGCTTGTTCCGTAAATCTGAATCATCATCAATAGCCCCTTGTTTAGTACATGTCCCATGTTGTACACAGGGGTCAAGTCAGAAGGCTTGTATGTCTTACCTTTGGCCCAAACTGTGGTGACTCCAGGAGAAGGGAATAGCGCATCAAATATTCCGATGGCGAAAGCATCATTAAATCCGGAATAACTAATAGCAGTAGATCCGATAACACCTACAGCACCTCCATTTTTTTGACGAAGAAATGCTTCACAAAAACATTCTGGCTGTTGAAAACCTCCTGTTAAACAGTTAAGACTGAAAACCACAGGTGTTTTATTGCCATTTGACAATGCTTTAATATTTGTTGTGTTGAAATTAGGTGTTCCCCATCCAGAATAATTTCCATGATCTCTGTGCAGAATATAACTTGCCCCTCCATTTATAAAATTGGATACATTTGCTGATGTGCCAGTCCAAATGGGATTACTTCCATATAAATTGGATGGTAGTTTTGCTCCAGTTGAGTAATTCTTGCTATAATAATGAGGCTCAATGCCACTTTTGGTTGCATAAACACGATTGATGTTTTTGCCCCAACCCATTACATAATTACGGATTTCTTCACTTGTCAATACAAAACGGCGGTCCTCATATCCATCTTTGTTATCATCTTGAAATTCCGCACAATGTAGTGCAGTATTGTAAAAATCATCATCCAATACAGGATTCTGTTCGTATCTTATTATTTTGTCAAGAACCACTTTTGCTTCGTTCTCATCTGCTACAGAAATACGGCCTCTTGCCATATCGGCAGTATAATCAGATTTTCCATCCATACAAACATACTTCAAATCTGATGCCCATGATCCATAATATGATTGGTAGCTTGAATCTTCGTAATCTGTAAGATAAGATGGCACATCGTTAATATCTCCGACAATCAATAAATATTCTGGCTTTTCATTTGTTATATAGGCAGCCTTGATAGCTTGGTCTATTTCGTTAGGAGTAGACCATTTATCTGCCGAGATAACACAGCACTTGTATCCTAACTTAGACTTCCAACTCTTAAAATTTTCTATTACAGGAAGGTATTTGTTGGTTGTCACAATCAAATAGTCTGCATATTTTTTAGATGCTGATGCATTTCCTGCTCTTAAATTAGAAGCCTCTTCTGTATCTTCTGATGGAATGTAGTCTGCGATAACACCTTTCAATAAAGAAGGCATATTCTTGTAGTTAAGAGGTACGTTTTCGTCGCCAGGCAAAGCTGTTTCTGAAACAAAATCATTTTTATTCCATGAGATACGATATGTGATTTCCGTGCAACATTTTATGGTTTTTGCTACTGGATTATATTGTATTGGACACAAACTGACAGAAGCAAACGGATATGATCGATATGATTGTATGCTTGATATATTTGCATTCTTTTCTGGATAATATCCATCCTTTTTATAAACGTCGGAAAACTCCAATTTTAAGATTGAATCATTGGATGATTGAATGATAGGACCTCTTGATGGTAAAACATTGAATGTTTTATATTCTTTAGTGGATTGTTTTAAAACCTCTACTTTTACGTCCATTGACGCAACACTTAACAAATCAGTGATTGTAGGAAGTTCTGGATTTCCTTTCTCTTCCAATACTGATGTGTTGTTCATGCGAATCAAATGGAATTCTTGATTGTCAATAGTCGTTTTCTCAACAGAGAATCCACCAAATCTGTAGGTGACATCTATATAATTGCTTCCTTGTTTTACTTCTCGAGACACCTCGAAATCTCCATTTTCCACTACACCATCAGTGTAGGAGTAGTGTGTGGCGTAAAGAGAAGTGACAAAGAACAATAATATGCTTAATAAAGAATACTTCATCACTAAAAAAATTTAATTTATTGAATTGAAAAATTGAGATAAATCCAATTACTTCTTTAGTGATTCAACTTCTGCTTTCAAAGCCTCGTTCTCTTTTTTCAACTGAATCATGTGAAGTGTCAATTCCTCGACCTTCTCCAACAAGATGTTAGTCATCTTTGATACACTGACTCCATTTGCTTCGATCTCTGCTGCTGAAGGCACACCTGGCAGGTGCTTGTTCTCGTTGACATAGCTCTCTACCTCAGACAAATCCTTAAGATCATAGTCGTTCTCGAAAACATAATCAGCAACGTCGTTCATGTTGATCTTGATGTCCTTTGTGATTACGTTGTCTGTCTTGACTTCTGCAACCTTGAATTCACCCTTACACTCAATCTTTCCGTCAACAGCCAAGTTTCCTTCGAAATTGTGTGTGCTGGCTTTGTAATACATGTCGACCAAACGTCCTCCGCCAAGGGTTGAAATGGTGTATCCTGTGCCTTTAATGTAATCTATATAAAGATGGGCTGCCATTCCATTTGAGAAACTGCCATCGTATTGCCATAAATCGAGTCCCGCATTTACTCCGGTCAATGTGATTTTTCCATCGTTCGAAACTGTCATGACATTTTCATCGCCACTGTCACGCAAATTGTTCTTGAAGCTTAGGAAATAATCAAACTTTTCATCTGTGATCTCTGCGTTGAAAAGAGTTGTGCTTGAAGATGTCGCTCCTAAAGATAATGTGTAAGGAGACTTAAGGTACAAACCGTTAGAACCTTTCTCAAAACTTTGAGAACAAACGATGCTTGATGTCGCAATAAATGCGAAAACTGATAAAATGACTTTTTTCATTTTTTTTGTGAAATAAAATTGATAAGTTATGCTTTCATGAATTTTCGCGATCCATGAAAACTGGTTAATTTTTTGAATTTACAATAGGCATCTAAGCCTTAATGCGCATTAATCAAGTTGTAAAATCGGCGCAAAATTAAGACAAAAATCAGTAGTCGGCTAATGATTATATTACTTTTTTTTAACAATTTTTTAGTATTGTTGAAAAGTATTTTTCTCTGATATTTTAGGGTGAATTGATTTTAGATGGGCAAAAAACTCGTTTATGGAATATCTTTGTGACTTTTTATAAAGTCATATCTCATGGCGTGTCGCTGTTAAAATCAGCACAAAAATTTGTCATTTGAAATTAATTGCCTACTTTTGAAATTCTAATAAATGAAAAACACAGATGGTAAAGAAGAAGAAAAAGAGTGGCGTCGGCAGGATCGTTACTATATTGGCGGTTTTGCTCGTTGTTGTGGTCGGCATTGTGGGCTACATCGCATATTCAAGCACAATGCTTCCGAATATCTATATAAATAATGATAAGGCAAGGTTCCTCTACGTCTATCCGACTGATAATTTCGACAAAGTCGTGGCTCGTCTGGATTCGACTGGTAACGTGAAGGATATCGCGTCGTTCAAAAAAATCGCTGAATATCAGGATTATCCGTCGAATATTGTGCCGGGAAGATATGAGCTTGTGAATCAGATGAGCAATGTGCAGCTTGTGAATAATCTTAAAAAGGGTCGTCAGGCTCCGATGAATCTCACTTTCAATAATATCCGTACAAAGGAGCAACTTTGCAAGCGTTTCGACGAGGCGTTGATGCTTACTTATGATGATATTTATTCTCTTTTGAATAGCGACGACGCAATGGCGAAATATAATCTTAATTCCAAAACTTCTGTCGCAATGTTCATCCCTAACACATATCAGGTGTATTGGACAATTTCCGCCCAAGATCTGCTTGATAAGATGAAGAAGGAATACGACAAGTTCTGGAATGAGGATCGCATAAAGAAATGTGCCGACGCTAATTTGACCCAGGTTGAAGTGTCGACTTTGGCGGCGATAGTGGAGGAGGAGACAAAGAGTGTGAAGGAGCAGCCTACTGTTGCCGGACTTTATCTCAACCGTCTACATAAAGGAATGCTGTTGCAGGCAGATCCGACGGTAAAGTTCGCAGTAGGTGATTTCAGTATACGTCGTATCAGAGGTGTACATTTGGAGGTCGATTCCCCATATAATACATATAAATATGAAGGGTTGCCACCTGGCCCGATCCGTATTCCGTCTATGAATGCTATAGATGCGGTGCTCAACTACGATCATCACGATTATATCTATATGTGCGCGAGCGAGCGTTTCGACGGCACTCACAACTTTGCAAAATCATTTGACGACCATCAGGAAAATGCAAAGAAATACCATAAGGCTCTAAACAAGAGAAGGATCAGATAAAATGCATAATTCGTAATGCGTAATGGACAATTACGCATTATGAATTATCATAGCATTCCGAATTTGTCACATATTCCGAGCACAAATACAGCCAATACAATTAGGGGCAGAATGTATGTGAGATAACCACGCATCCATGGCTTGAATTGTGCACCGTCGCCAGTATTTGCCTCTTCATAGAATCCTTTTATTCCCCAACCGTATCTGCTAGTGCAGAAGATGCAGAACACCATTCCTCCCAATGGCAATGCGCAATATGAAACGATGAAATCCTCAAAGTCGAGTATTGTACCCCCGAAAACCTTCAACCAATCCCATGTCCACTCACTGAATCCCAATACACATGGCACAGAAAGAACAGTGATAATGAAGAAGTTGTAGAAAGCCGAGCGTTTACGTGTCCAGCCAAACTGCTCGGAGCAGCATGTGATGATGTTTTCAAATACGGCGAACACCGTCGACAATGATGCGAACGACATGAAAATGAAGAACATCGCGCCCCAGAATTGCCCCCATGGCATACGGTTGAACACCTCCGGCAGTGTGACGAACAAAAGTCCTGGACCAGCATTGGGCTCAATCCTATAGGCAAAACAAGCAGGGAAAATAATCAGACCGGCCACTAGTGCGACGGCGGTGTCGAGCAGTGCAATCGTGATTCCTTCTTTCAGTATTGTATTCGTCTTCTTCATGTAGCTTCCGAAGATAGCCATTGATCCGATACCGATGCTCAGAGTGAAGAAAGCGTGAGACATCGCATTATAAATCACGTTGAATATTCCTACCTGCCTCATACGGTCGAGATTAGGGACGAGGTAGAACTCAAGACCGGCTCTGCCATTGTTGAGCGAAACACTGTTAATTGCTAGCACAACCATGATCGCAAGCAGGATCAGCATGAGTGTTTTCGATATTCGTTCCAATCCCTTTATGAGTCCGTAGCCTACGGTGATGCATCCGAGCAATACCACGAGCACCATCCACAAACACATGGTAGAAGGGTCGTTGAGGAGGGCGTTGAATTGTTCTGCGACGTATCCGGATGGCATCTCACCGGCGAATGTGCCTTTCGCTGTGGAAAAGATGTAGTGTAGCATCCATCCTGCCACAGTCGTGTAGAACATCATAAGTAAGTAGCATCCTATCAGCGACACCCATCCTTGAAGATGCCATTTTGTACCTTCCGGTTCTAGACTTTTGAATGCCTTTATCGGGGATAGACGTGACGCGCGTCCCACTCCCAGTTCCATACAAAGAATTGGTATTCCCAATAAAAGCAGGAATATGAAGTAGATCAACACGAATATTCCGCCACCACTCATTCCTGTGATGTATGGGAATTTCCACACGTTGCCAATGCCGATGGCACAACCAGCGGCGACAAGAATGAAGCCAAGACGTGATGATAGTAGTTCGCGATTGGAAGACGCCTCTTTCATTTTTGAATTTTATCTTGATGAATTTTGTGCAAAAGTATCCAAAAATGAGGTGCCATGCAAATTTGGTTGAGGATTAATGGTTGAGGTTCTGATCTTCCATCATCAACCATCCATCCTTAATCTTCCATCCTTTATGTTGATTTATAGTGACTTTTGATAAATTTGTAAAAAAAGCAATATGAAAGTTTGCGGTTAAAGAAAAATATACTACCTTTGCACTCGCAATCGGGAACAACACCGAGGATTGGTGAGGTGGGTGAGTGGCTGAAACCACCAGTTTGCTAAACTGACGTACGGGCAACCGTACCACGAGTTCGAATCTCGTCCTCACCGCAAAAGAGAAACTGACTATTCGGTTTCTCTTTTTTGTTTTTACGAGACGCGGTAATGCCATGTCTCTAAAGTTTGATTATTAAAGCATGAAATACAGTGTTAGAGTAAAGAATATAGACTGGCTGGATACGGAAGTAAAAGAGGGTGATGTATGTGTTGAATTGGGATCTTCTTTATATTGGGGCTTTTGTTATTCATGTGATTTTGTTGTAGGAGAAAGAACAGATATAGAAATTTACATATTGGAATCAGGTGACATTTCTTTTGAAACAATGTTTTCCTATAATAGGGATAAAGAAATGAAGATTGTTCCACTTCCTACAGATAGAACGGCTTATTATTGTTACGGACGAGTAGTTAGTGTAAAGCCTATTGTTGTGGATTGTGGTGATATGCAGTTTGATTTAGGCGATTTTACTACTGATGAAAGAGTGATAGGGGAATATGTATATTTTGTGGTAAATCGGTTGGATATACATAAGTGTATGAAGAAATAAAACTATTTTGTCGCTCCTTTTTGAATAACATTGACGCGTCTGGAAGACGCTATTTCAGTAAACCCGTACATACGTAGCAAAGCAAAGTATGTGCGGGGCCAGAACGCTCCTCAAATCCCAGTGCGTCTGGAAGACGCTACAAAATCATAAACTAGGATAGAACCTCTCATTTTTCAATTTCTTTAAGGTACTCTTCAAATGACTTGCATCTTGTGCCTTTCCCGTCTTTTATCTCATTAATAGCCTGTTGAGTTAGGTCTCTTGCTTTATTCCTTTTTGTCATTTTTCTTCCAAACACTCCCATTGATTTGAGAAACTTCAACGTTGTTTTGCCTTTTTTTGTCCTTTCATTGATTGTTATTGTGTATGTAGCCATCGTTGTATGTATAAAATATAAGAGAAACGGTTTGTCACTCCTTTATTTCTATTCATCTTCAAGCCCGTGATGATAATCGGCTTCGTGCCCGTAATAATCAAAACATCCTAAAATCTGTTCTATATGAAAAACTTCATTGGTACAATCCCATGAAAAGACATCTTTTCCAAGAAGATAATAATCTTTCCTTTTTGATGCTGGAATCTTTTTGATAGATGGAAATGCAGATAGAGGTGCGGTTATAGATCGTCCATCTTTCAAAAAGACTGTCATTTTTCCTCTTTGTTCAAAAGTGATTTTTTTATCTCTGGTTTGACATAAAAATATCCGTCCATATTTAGAATTTTTTTTTAAAATTGTTTAAGTGTTTTCTATAGCATCTCATTACGGAGTTAAAGCGAGGATTGTTAAGGGCGGAACTCCCTAATTTCACACTCTCTTCGCAAATCCACAAGAACAAGCGGTCATTCCATATAATGATTGATTTCAATCTCTTTATCTTATAAAAAAGACTTTCTTTTAAGACTCAGAGCCAATGTGTTTATTTTATATGCGCTCGCCTTCGGCTCGCGCTGGTGAGGTGGGCAAGGGCGTTCCGCCCTTTGCAATCCTCAAATAAAATGACCTATTTATCAGTCTTAAAATAGGATATAGTCAATTGCTAATATTGGAAATTGTTTAAAATCAGTCGATAAATGAATGAGAACCAAAAATATTTGTTCGTTATTTCAAAACTGCTTTCATATCGTATATTTCACCTCTTTTGTCTCCCATCTTTTCCCAATACAAAGTAATTGCGCTTTTCTTGGCGCAAGTTTTCTTTGTCGTTTTAGTACTCTTCTTTGTGGTCTTCATAGCGAAATAATTTTTATGTTACTCTGCAAAAATACGTTTTATTTCAAAAAATCAAATCAAGCAGACTGAAAAATCAGTCCGCTTGATTGTCTTTAGAATATGTACGAGGCAAAGCGAAGTATGTGCGGAACCAGAATGAACGGTAACTCTTCTTCAAATGTTTTGTTGCACCGACAATTATGCATTTCTGATTTCGCATTTATCATTGAAATTAGTATATTTGCGACTATATTTCGAATTATATGAAAGTAGTTATTATAAAGTACAACGCAGGAAATATATTTTCTGTGGATTATGCTCTCCGACGTCTTGGCGTAGAGGCTACAATTTCAGGCGACGCTGATATAATCAAATCAGCCGACAAAGTGATTTTCCCAGGTGTGGGTGAGGCTGAGACAACGATGAACTATCTTCGTGAGCATGGGCTTGACAATGTCATTAAGAATCTCACACAGCCGACTCTTGGCATCTGCATCGGCATGCAGCTTCTTTGCAAGAGTAGTGAGGAGGGTGGTAATGTGGAGTGCTTGGGCATTTTTGATGAAGTGGTGAAGAGATTCGTGCCAAACGAAAGCATTATCAAGGTTCCACATATGGGTTGGAACACTGTGACTGCCGATCCGTCGTCTCCACTATTTAAGAATCTTACCAACGATCCGTATTTCTACTATGTCCACAGCTATCATGCTACTGTAGGAAAGGATACAATCGCGACTACTGATTATATCAACCAGTATTCTGCCGCTTTGCACAAGGATAATTTCTATGCTGTGCAGTTCCATCCGGAGAAGAGTGGCAAGGTGGGAGAGCAACTATTGAAAAATTTCTTGGAACTATAAAATCACAGGGTAATGTTAGCAAAAAGAATTATTCCGTGCCTTGATATCAAGGATGGTCAGACGGTGAAGGGCGTGAACTTCGTTAATATTCGTTCGGTGGGCGACCCTGTGGAGCTTGGGGCTGAGTATAGTCGTCTTGGCGCAGATGAACTTGTTTTTTTGGATATCACTGCGTCGCACGAGGGAAGAAAGACATTCAAAGATTTGGTGAGACGTATTGCTGAAAACATCAGTATTCCATTCACTGTGGGAGGAGGAATCCATGAGATTGGTGATGTCGACGCATTGCTTTGTGCCGGAGCCGACAAGGTATCAATCAATTCCGCAGCAATCAAGAATCCTGATCTTATCAGTGAGGTGGCCAAGGGATTCGGAAGCCAGGTCTGCACCGTGGCTATAGATGCCAAATTGGATGAAAGTGGAGAGTGGACATGTTATTTGAACGGAGGCCGTGTCGCTACAGAGAAGAAACTTTTCGCTTGGGCTAAGGAGGCTCAGGAGAGAGGTGCTGGAGAAATTCTGTTCACAAGTATGAACCATGACGGAGTGAAGCAAGGGTTTGCCAATGATGCGTTACGTGTATTGTCGGAAAGCTTGTCTATTCCTGTGATCGCTTCTGGCGGAGCAGGCAAGATGGAGCATTTCAAGGATGTCTTCACGGAGGGTAAGGCTGATGCCGCTTTGGCAGCGTCGATTTTCCATTTCCATGAAATAGCAATTCCTGATTTGAAGAAATATTTGAGAGACGAAGGTATTCCGATGCGAATAGTGTAGCTGATGAAGAGAGCAATTGCGTATATATTAATCATTTGTGTGGCAGTGCCTTTGTTGGCATTGCTATGCTTGTTTGTATATACATCCTTTCATGTGGTTCCTACACCGCAGATAGGAAAAATTGCTTTGACTGACTCTGTAGTCCAGAAAAATGATTCTATACGTACGCTTGGAAATAACTGGGCAAAAAAAATAGGTGATGATCTCTACGTCTGCTACACAGAGGGAAATCCAGAGGCGAGAGGTTATGCTTATGGAGCATTGTTGCCTGATCTTATGTCGTATCAGAAGAGGGCTCTTTTGCGAAGGATGGAGGAGACGGTGGAAGGCGAGTGGTACCGTAAGTTTTTATGCCAATTCGTAAGGTTCTACAACAGCGGAATACAGGAGTATCTGACTGATGAGCAATGTCGTGAGTTGTATGCATTGAGTCTTGCCGACTCACATGATTTTGATGACTTGGCTGATCCGTACGAGCTTCAGTTGAATCTTCACGCCGCCCACGATATTGGACACGCTATGCAGGATTATATGCTTGTGGGTTGTAGTTCTTTCGTCCTGAACGGAAAAAAAACAAAAGACTCCACATTGCTTTTCGGACGAAATTTTGATTTCTATTGTGGAGATGATTTCGCTAAGACGAAGGTGCTTTCCATCTGCAAGCCAGATTCTGGATATGCGTTTGCCTCGGTCACATGGGGTGGTATGCTTGGCGTTTTGTCTGGAATGAATGAGAAAGGATTGGCTGTATGTATCAATGCATCCAAACTTGATATTCCGAAATCTGTGGCAATGCCGATCTCGATGCTAGTGCGCCACATATTGATACATTGTAAGAGTATAGATGAAGCTTATGTGGAAGCAAAGAAGATGAAGACGTTTGTGGCTGAAAATATAGTTGTGGCTTCTGCTTTCGACAATGATATGGCTATCATTGAAAAATCTCCGGAAGAGATAGAGCTATACCGTTCGCCAAATAAAGATGTTCTGCTTTGCACTAATCATTTCCAAAGTGAAAAGTTTATGCATAATGAACGTAATTTGATGAATATCAATCAGACGGATACTAAGTATCGCATCGAACTGCTTGCTGAACATATGGAAAAAAAGGAAAAGTTTGATGCTGAAGACGCAATGGCTGTTCTGCTGAATCCGTTTGGCAAAGGAGGGGAGAACATCGGAATTGGCAACGAAATGGTTATCAATCAATTGATTGCTCACCATTCCGTCGTCTTTGAACCTGATAGCCTTAACATATATGTCTGTACTCAGCCAAAGGATTTTTATCCTTATGTGAAATTTAATCTAAAGGATATCCTGAATATTGCCGTAGAGACGCACGGTCGTGCGTCTGATAATCACGGTCGTGCGTCTGATAATCATGTATGCGCGTCTGATTATAAAATTGCATGCCAATATATTTCGGTTGCAGATTCGATGAGGCAGTCGGAGGAGTATTTGGGGTATAAAAGGTTCATTTATTTAAAAAGCCTAAAAGATTTGATGAGTTATCCTGATGAATTGGCAAAGTGTAATCCGATGTATTTTGAGTCGTACAATATGGCTGGAGATATATATATTATGTTTGGTGATAAGAAGGATGCTTGTGAAAGGTGGAAGAAAGCATTGGAGTGCAAGATCCCAAAATTGGCCCAACGTAAGGCAATAGAGGACAAAATAAAAAAATACCGGTAGAGACGCACGGACGTGCGTCTAATACTAATAAAA
>DFGT01000006.1:52156-175407 GCA_002371265.1 Bacteroidales bacterium UBA3743
GGACGTGCGTCTAATACTAATAAAATACTAATAAAGGACGTGGTCTAATAAACGGATGATCGTCAGAAAACGGACGAGCGTCAAATAAAAACAGAGGTGAAAAGAAGCGTTTATGTATGTGACAAAATGAAAATAAATTATGAGTAGTGTTTTTAATCAGTTGACATTCAAACGTCAACCAGATATACAATATAAAAGTAAGGAGGAGATTGCGGCGTTCCAGAATGAACGTCTGCAAGAGCAGATGGCATATGTCTATGCTAATTCTCCATATTATAAGAGAGTGTTTGATGAAAATCATGTCTCTCCGGAAGATATAAAGACGGTGGATGATTTGCAACGTCTTCCTGTCACTACCAAGAACGAGCTACAAAAGTTCAATAACGATTTCTTCTGTGTTCCGCAGAGTGAGATTGTTGATATAGTTACCACTTCAGGAACTACGGGAGATCCAGTGGTGGTAGGTTTGACCAAACATGATTTGGACAGACTTTCGTATAATGAGTTTTTGACATTCTCTGCCGCAGAACTGACCAAAGATGATATAATACAGCTTACCTGCACGCTCGACAAACGTTTCATGGCAGGAATGGCTTATTTTCTTGGAGCTGTGGAACTTGGCACTGGAATCGTGAGAGTGGGAGGCGGAGTGCCGCAACTACAGTGGGATACCATTCAGAGAATCCATCCGACCACGTTGATGTGTGTGCCTAGTTTTTTGATCAAACTTGCTGAATTTGCAGAAAAAAATGGAATAGATTTCCATAAAAGTGGAATAAAGAAGGCAATATGCATTGGTGAAAGTATCCGTACGAAAGAGTTCGGCTTCACAGAATTGAGCAAGCATATCGACGAACGTTGGGGAGAGATCAAACTCTACAACACTTATGCTTCTACGGAAATGCAGACCGGATTCAGCGAGTGCTCATTCGGTTGCGGAGGTCATCACCAGCCGGAGCTGATCATAGTGGAGTTTCTTGATGAGAACAATAAACCAGTTGCCGATAATGAGCCAGGAGAGGTGACAATCACTCATATAGGTGTGGAGGGAATGCCTCTTGTAAGATTCAAAACTGGAGATATCTGCTATCATCATACAGAAAAATGCAAATGTGGACGCAACACTATGCGTCTGAGTGCTGTGATCGGCAGACGAAGCCAAATGCTAAAGGTGAAGGGCACAACCGTCTATCCGCCAGCATTGTTTGATGTGTTGGATCCGTTGCCAGAGGTGGCGAACTATGTGGTTGAGGCTTTCACAAATGAACTTGGCACGGATGAAATAAAAATTTTGGTCGGGACAAACATTCCGTCGGAAGAATTGAAGAAGAAAATCAAGGATTTGTATCGTGCCAAGGTGAGGGTTGCTCCAATTATTGAATTTGCTGACCCTGCCGACGTGGATAAAATACGAATAGTGGAAGGACAGAGAAAGATCACAAAATTTGTAGACAAGAGATAATGGACAATCTTAAACAGAAGACAAAAAGGTCGATCGTATGGAATGCCATAGAGAAAGTGGGAGTGCAGTTGATTGCATTGCTTACTGGTCTGTACGTTGTCCGCAACGTTTCAGAAACAGATATGGGATTCATAGGAGCGTTGACTATTTTCGTTTCGATTGGAATAGGATTGGTCGATTTGGGATTCTCTACAGCTTTGATCAGACGTGAGAGCAACACAGATGAGGAATATTCAGCAATTTTCTATGTCAACTTGTTGATTAGTGTTGTCTTATATTTGGTTGGCTATTTTTGTGCACCATTGATTTCCGATTGGTATTCTATACCAGAGTTGACGGATTTGGCACGGTTGCTATTTTTGATTGTCATCATCAACTCGTTGTCGCTGGTGCAGATTGTAAGACATACCAAAGCTTTGGATTTCAAGTATATAGCGATCGCAAACTTGGTGGCAGTCATTGTGAGTGGAGTGGTGGCGATTACATTGGTACACTTGGGGTATTCGTATTGGGCTTTAGCGTGGCAGCAGATCTCGTTGAGAATCACAAAGACATTTATGCTTTGGGTGATAAAGCCGTGGAAGGGATTGAAACTGAATCCAAGATTTGGCGTTGTTGGAGAATTGTTTGATTTCTCTTATCTGCTGATAGTCAACGGTATCGTGTCGAGCGTGACAACAAACTTTTTTACAGTCACCATTGGTCGAGTTTTTCCAGCGTCGATACTCGGACATTATTACACTGCGGATAAATATAAGAATATTGCGCGAGACGTTATCACTCCGACAATAGCCCAGGTGGCAATGCCTGTATTGACAGAAATAAAAGAAGACAAGGCTCGCCAGAAACAATATTATCGAAAATTCATGAATGTATGCGCTCTGCTTATATTCCCAGCATTGTTGGGATTAGCTGTTGTGTTTGATGATTTCTGTGTGTTGGTTCTGACGGAAAAATGGTTGCCGATAGTACCGTATTTCAGGATGCTGGTAGTGGTAGCACTTCTGGATCCATTTAATGGGTTGGCTAATCAGATATTGTTGGTGGAAGGAAAAACAAAACAATTCTTTTTTTCGGAATGTGCGCGCCACACATTGCTTATACTTTCAGCGTATCTTTGTTTTATAAATTTGAGTGAGTCGCATAAAGCAATTCTGGAAGTATATGGAGGCAATGCAGTCATAAATATAATGATAGCTGCATCGTTTGTTGCGTGGGCAGTTTGCTTGAGTCTGAAAATAAAGTTTATGAATGGAATTTTCAAGTATTCCATTTCGGAAATGATAAAAGACGTTGCTCCATATCTGATTATTTCGGTTGTGATGGTGATGACGGTTTGGCAAGCAAAAATATATATGGATTTCAGTCCACTTCCGAGGATGATGGCGAGTGTGTTAATCGGAGGAGTTGTTTATTTCATTGGATTGAAAGTTATAAAGTGTGACATATTAGACGAATTATCAATATTGAAAAAGAAAAAGATAAAAATATGAAAGAGTGGATGAAGCACTTGTTGGTGCTATTAATTTTCGTTGCGAGTACGTTGGCGTACTTCAGTGTTAAGTTTGACGGTAAAGAACTGTTAGGAGGAGATGTTTACCATTGGGAAGGAATGGCTCATGAGCAAAAGGCTTTCTATAATGATGGCGAACACGACGAGGTGTCGTATTGGTGCAGTTCGATGTTCTCGGGAATGCCGGCATACACAGTTACAGGATGTGGCTTGGCACCTAACCCGGTATCAACAGCGATGACAAAGGTATTGTATATTCTTGGAGACAAAGATGGAGGAATAGTGTTGTGTAGTCTTCTTTGTATGTATGCGTTGTTGATCATGTTGGGATGTTCGATACCAGTCGCGGTTTTTGGATCATTTGCGTTTGCGTTGTCTTCTTATTCTTTTATTATTATTGCTGCAGGTCATGTCATAAAAGCGTGGGCTATGGCGTTTATGCCGTTGGTCCTATTGGGTATGGCAATGTTTGTAAAAAAGAAAAATAAGTTTTTGGCGACTTTGGTTTTCTCTGTTGCTTTATATTGGCATATTCTATTTGGACATTACCAGATAACATATTATTTTGCATTTTTGTGTCTAGCCCTTTATTTGGGTTATTTGATATATTCGTTAAAGAATGGGGAAAAGAAAGAGTTATTGGTCAACTCAGGATGTTTGTTAGTTGGAGTGTTGATTGTTGTTTTGATGAACTCACCAAAGTTGGTGTCTAATTATGAACTTGGTCAGCATAGTATTCGTGGAAAAAGTGAACTGACTGCACAGGTAGATGGTAAGACAGACAAATCATCTGGTTTGGATCAAGGGTATGCGTTTGCCTGGAGCTATGGTAAGGCTGAAACACTTACTTTTCTAATTCCAAATATTTATGGTGGAGAGAGTGGTGGTGAACTTGACCGTAAAACATCAAATTTGGCTAAAGAGATGAAGAAACATGGCGCGGCTGTTCCGAAAACACTTCGTATGAACACTTATTGGGGCGACCAACCATTCACTTCAGGACCAGTTTACTTTGGCGCGGTTGTTTGTTTCTTGGCTTGTTTCGCAATGTTCTATATCAAGAGTAAGTTTAAGTGGGTTTTGTTCGCGTCTACAATATTCTTTATGATATTGAGCTTTGGAAAGAATGCGGGAATCAACGATTTCTTCTTCCATTATTTGCCAATGTACAACAAGTTCCGTACTCCGTCTATGGCACTTGTCATCCCGCAGTTGATATTTGCATTGATGGGAGCTATAGCTTTGAACAAGTATATGACGAAAGATATAGACAAGACTCCTATGTTTCCTAAAATGTCTGAAAAATTCAATACAGACAGATTTAGCTTTTCTTTTTATGCTTCATTGATTCTTACAGCTGGAGTCTGTTTGCTAGTATGGATTGCTCCTGGAATATTTGGAGATTTTGTCTCACCGCAGGATGCCACTCAGTTGGCTAATTATCCAGATTGGTTTGTCGACGCATTGGTCGCCGACCGTAAGGATTTGGCAAGTGATGACGCTTTCCGTTCGTTGGTGTTTATAATGATTGCTGCAGCGTTGATGTGGATATTCTCTCGTCAGGGTATGGTGAAAAACAGAAAGTTTGTCGCTGTCGCAATCGCATTCCTTACATTGATTGACTTGTGGAATGTCGACAAACGTTATCTGAATGATGATAATTATATTAAGCAGCGTGCAAAAAATGAAACGAGAAAGCCGACAAAGGCAGATGAGTTTATATTGGCGGACAAAGATGTTGATTTCCGAGTGTTGAATCTGAATAATCCATTCAATAATTCTGAGACATCTTATTTCCACCACTCAATCGGAGGTTATAATGCCGCTAAACTGCGTCGTTACCAGGATTTGATTGAGCAGTGTATCGAGCCTGAGATGAAAACTATCATTGCGTCTTTTCAAAATGCTAGAACTGCCAAAGAAGTGGAAACAGCATTCGCCTCAACGAATGTGTTGAATATGCTCAACACTAAGTATATCATCTATAATAATGATGCAGCTCCAATTATGAATCCGATGAGAAATGGAGACGCATGGGTTGTCGGTGATGTGAAATTTGTGAAGGATGCCGACGCGGAGATGAATACATTGAAGGAAATAGATCCGTCAAAGACTGCAATTATAAATGAGGAATTCAAGAGCCTTGTCACTCCTTTTGAAATGGATTCCACTGCGAAAGTAGAGCTGACGTTGTCTCATCCAAACAGAAAGAAGTTTACTTCATCTTCGCAAAAGGATATTCTGACAATCTTCTCGGATGTTTATTATAAGCCGGGTTGGCATGTCTATGTCGACGGTAAGGAAGTTGACCATTTCCGTACAAACTGGATTTTGCGTGGTATGGTTATTCCAGCTGGCGAGCATGAGATTGAGTTCTTGTTCTATCCTGACACATTTGTAAATTTGACTTATATGTCAAACGCAATTGGTTGGATCCTTATTCTTCTTATTGTAGGTTATATTGGTTATTATTTCTACAATAGAAAGAACAATAATAAGGAAAATGATACAACAGCGGTTGTATTGAAAGATTAAATTGCTAATAATGAAACTATTATGAAAGTATTGCTTGTTAATGGAAGCCCACGTATGGAGGGCAACACATACGTCGCTTTGAATGAATTTGCTCAACAGTTGGCAGAGAACGGTATTCAAAGTGAGTTGGTGTGGATCGGCACAAAACCGGTTCGTGGATGCATCGCTTGCAACAGCTGTCATGACAACCGTTGCGTTTTTAACGACGACATCACAAACAGCATCATAGCCAAGATGGAGGAGTGTGATGGCCTTGTAATTGGATCCACCGGTCTATTACGGACAGCCAGCCGGACCGGTATGTTGTCTGCAGCAACGTATGATGTATGCAGGTAGCAGTGTGATGGCTAACAAACCAGCTGCCGGCATATGTGTATGTCGCCGTGGAGGAGCCACTGCCGCTTTCCAGTCGCTCAATATGCCTTTCCAAATGACCAATATGCCAGTTGTAACGTCGCAATACTGGAATATACTTTATGGTTGTGCGGAAGGTGAGACGGCTCTTGATGTAGAGGGACTGCAGACGGTTCGTACTCTTGCCAACAACATGTCTTGGCTGATCAAGAAAATAGCGACGGGAGAGGGTGATGCTCCCGTGCTTGAACCTCGCACGCCAATGAATTTTATAAGATAATAATATGGAATGTGTTCATAGATCAAAAACAGTGGATGAAAGCCATTATTTCGAATGTACTTGTCCAAAGGAGTGTTCGAGACACGGAAGGTGCTGCGCTTGTGTGGCTCATCACAGAGCGTTAGGGAAACTTCCATATTGTTTGCGTCAAATAGAAAATGATACAAAAGAATTAAAGGCATGATACGAAATATAATTTTGGATTTTGGCAAAGTGTTGGTCGACTATGATTTCGACATTTTCTTCCGTCGTTATGTTCCGGATGAAAACCGTCGTAAACAGTTTGTCCCTATCTTATATAATGATGGCCTGACTCCTGTCGTGGATAGGGGGGAGAAACCATTTGAGGAGATTGTGGATGATTTGATAGCTGAAAATCCTGAGTTTGAACCGGAATTGCGTATCTTTTCTGAACATTATCCTGATCTTATTATTGGCGAGATTCCCGGTATGAAGAATTTGCTAAAGCGGCTAAAAACGGAAGGTTTCAAACTATATGGTTTGTCGAATTGGTGTAGCAAGGTTTATATCACAATGGAGCAGTATGATATATTCAATTTGCTCGACGGTTATATTATATCGTCGGAAGTGCATAAGATCAAGCCGGAGCCAGGAATCTATCAGTGCCTTTTTGACCGATTCTCATTGAAGCCTGAGGAGTGTGTTTTCGCTGATGATAAAGAGGAGAATGTAGAGGCAAGCAGAAAAGAAGGAATGCCGGCTATCGTCTTCAAGAATGCAGAGCAGTTTGAGACTGAATTAAGAAAACTACTTTAATGAAAATTGAAGAAGCCATAGTTTACGTGATAGCTTCCAGAAACGGAGGTATGACGACCGACCAGATAGCGGAAGCCATCAACAGACAGCAGCTGCATATTAGAAAGGATGGTCAGCCAGTGACAAGCAAGCAGGTATATGCGGTGATTTGCAGATTTCCCGGTGTCTTTGTCAAGGAGGGAGGAAGAATCATGCTGAATTATTAAGTTGAATGATTTTTAATCGAGATGCCTCCGTCGTTTTTTGTTGGAGTCGAAATATTCATTAATTCCATAAAGCATGGAGGTGTAATAAGAAAAAGTGTTCTAAAAATAAATACTATGGATAACAAGAGCAAAGTGTTAGAAACAATGAAAAAGGCTGGAGAGCCTCTTAACGCAGGTAAAATCGCAGAACTTAGCGGTCTCGACCGTAAGGAAGTGGATAAGGCAATGAAGGAATTGAAAGAAGAAGGACAGATAGTATCTCCAGTTCGTTGTAAGTGGGCACCAGCAAATTAATTTGGGTGTTTATCGCGTCAAAATAGGGAGTATGCAAAGAGACAAATGCCTTAAACCAAATGAAGGAATCCCATCTTCATTAGTGGCTTTGCTTGCAGTCATGGCAGGTGTGTCTGTGGCGAATCTATACTACTGTCAGCCTTTGCTTAATCTGATTCGAGAAGATATTGGGCTCACGGAGTTTCAGGTCAATTTGATGCCTGTGTTCACACAGATAGGTTATGCACTTGGACTTCTTTTCATCATTCCTATGGGAGATCTCTATAACAGACGCTCCACTATACTAATATGTTTTGGCGTGCTGTTTTTCTCTTTGTTGACGATAGCGTCTTCTAACAATGTGATGACGCTACTTGTCGCAAGTTTTATTACAGGAGTGTTTTCTGTCGCACCACAGATCTTTATCCCATTTGTCTCACAGTTTTCTCGCAAAGACGAGAAAGAACGTAAAGTAGGATTGATTTTGTCTGGTCTGCTTATTGGCATTCTCGGGTCGAGGGTGGCAAGCGGATACGTTGGTGATATTTGGGGATGGCGGACAATGTATGGAATTGCAGCTGGGCAGATTGCGATTTCAGCGGTGATAGTCATGAAGACATTCCCGTATGTGGAGCCGACGTTTAATGGACGCTTCATAAAACTGATGTCGTCTATCTTTCGGCTTTTAAAGGAAAATCCTAAGGCAGTCACCTATTCAGTTCGTTCCGGATTGATTTTTGGATCGTTGCTCGGCATGTGGGCGTGCATGGCATTCCGTATTAAAGAAGCCCCGTTTTTCCAAGGGAGCGACGTGGTTGGTTTGCTTGGATTATGTGGTATAGCTGGAGCGTTGACCGCGTCAAACGCAGGCAAATATATCACTCGCTACGGAGTGGAGAGGGTGAATGCGTGTGGTGTCTCATTTGTTTTGTTGGCATGGATAATCATGGGTTTGTTCCAAAACTATTACGTCGGCATCATCGCAGGGGTTATTGTCATTGACATTGGAATGCAATGTGTGCAGTTGAGCAACCAAAGCACGACTATGAAACTATGCCCACAGGCGTCGAGCCGAATGAACACAATATATATGGTGACATATTTCATCGGCGGATCTTTTGGGACATTTCTTGCAGGAACAATGTGGGTCGAATTTGGATGGTATGGCACCGTCTTTGCAGGATTGAGCATGGTGGTCGCTTCTATATTGTTTACATTGATTAGAAAGGAGTCCAAGTGAACACACGTCAGTGTGTCTATATAAATTATGAATCCAGACAATCGTACTTATATAGCAATCGATTTAAAGTCATTCTACGCTTCTGTGGAGTGTGTGGACAGAGGTCTTGATCCTTTGACTACAAATCTTGTCGTGGCTGATTCAAGCAGAACGGAAAAGACAATCTGTCTTGCCGTAAGTCCGTCTCTCAAATCGTATGGAGTGGGGGGACGAGCACGATTGTTTGAGGTGGTTCAGAAAGTGAGGGAAGTGAATTATCAACGACGGATGAATATTCCGTATGGTGTATTCACAGGAAAATCTTGGAGAAATCCTGAGTTGTTGGAGCATCCTGATTGGGAACTCGACTATATTGTGGCACCACCTCGTATGGCCCGCTACATGCAGATGTCGGCTCAAATTTATTCCGTCTACTTGAAATATATAGCTCCTGAGGACATACACGTCTATTCCTGTGATGAGGTATTTATGGACGTGACAGCATATCTTTCCACTTATAAGAAGACTCCGCATGAACTTGCGATGACAATAGTGCGAGATGTGCTGAAACAGACTGGCATAACGGCTACTGCTGGTATAGGCACAAATATGTATTTGTGCAAGGTGGCTATGGATATTGTGGCGAAACATATTCCTGCTGATAAAGATGGGGTGAGAATAGCTGAACTGGACGAAAAATCGTACAGGGAAAAGCTGTGGAATCATCGTCCTTTGACTGATTTCTGGAGATGTGGAAAAGGAATCGCGCAGAAATTGGCAATGTATGGTATTGAGACAATGGGGCAAATCGCTCGACTCTCCGTTAAAAATGAGGATGTGCTCTATAAACTTTTCGGAGTAAATGCCGAGCTCCTGATTGACCATGCGTGGGGTTGGGAACCATGTACGATGGATTATATCAAGAGTTATCGGCCGGAGACAAATTCATTAAGCAGTGGGCAAGTGCTTCATGAACCATACACATTTAAAAAGGCCCGAGTGGTAATCAAGGAGATGGCAGACGCTATTTCCATGGATCTGCTCGACAAAGGATTGGTGACAGATCAGCTTGTGGTGACGGTTGGTTATGATAGAACGTCACTTGAGAATCCTGAGATAAGAGCAAAGTATCATGGTCCGGTGGTGAAAGACTATTATGGCAGGGAAGTGCCGAAATCCGCGCATGGCACAGCAAACCTCGACAGACAGACCTCTTCAACAACACTTATAATGACCGCCGTCGAGAATCTATTTGACCGTATTGTCAACAAAAATCTGCTCGTACGCCGACTTAATATAACTACAAATCACGTTGTTCTGGAGTCGAGAGTGAAAAAACAAGATGATAAAATGGTCCAGCTGGATCTTTTCACCGATTATGAGACTTTGGCAAAGCAGAAGAAAGAAGAAGAGGAGCGTTTGGCAAAAGAACGAAGAATGCAGGAAGCCTTATTAGCCATAAAAAAACAGTTTGGCAAGAATGCTATTCTTAGAGGATTGAATTTTGAAGACGGTGCGACGGCAAAGGATAGAAACGAACAAATAGGAGGACACAAAGCATGACAGACGATTATGATGATATAATAAACCTTCCGCACCATGTCTCCAAGAGCCATCCACAGATGACGATGTATCAGCGTGCGGCGCAGTTTGCTCCGTTTGCGGCATTGGTTGGTCATGACGCAATGATAGCAGAGACAGCCCGTCTGACAGATAATGAAGTGGAGATGGAGGACGGGGTGGTAAGCGAGCTCAACCGTAGGATTGCATATTTAAATGTGAGATTGCAGGATTATCCAGTTGTCACTATAACATATTTTATTCACGACAAGAGGAAAGCAGGAGGGGAGTATAAATCAAATACCGGTACTGTCCGTAAGTTTGACGAATATGAAAGTACATTGACCATGTCCGACGGGACTGTAATCCCATTTTCGTCAATTTTGGATATAGATGGTGATGTTTTCAATGAAATGGGATTTTTTTGATTTTTTTAATTGTTTGATTGATTGTAGGTTGTGAATTTTATTGTAAAAAACATCAAAAAACATTTGGTGAATATAAGAAAACTCTCTACCTTTGCATCGCAATTAAGGAAAAGCACTTACGACAAGTAAGGAAACTGACTTAAGGGTGTGTACCAGAGTGGCCAAATGGGGCAGACTGTAAATCTGCTGGCTCTGCCTTCGGTGGTTCGAATCCATCCGCACCCACAAACAAATTGCGGAAGTAACTCAATTGATAGAGCGTCAGCCTTCCAAGCTGAAAGTTGCGGGTTTGAGCCCCGTCTTCCGCTCCAAGAGGAGAGAAACGAAAGTTTCTCTCTTTTTTTTATGCAAAAACGGCTTGCAAGAAAAAAAATGAAAAAAATGTTTTAAAATATAGTCGTTGGCGTATTGTTTTTTTGTATTTTTGCGGAACAATCGGTTTGGAATGTTTTTTACAGCAGATTGTACATTATTGAAGTAATCGTAATTTAAAGATAAAAAATGGCAAAAATGAATTTTGGCGGCGTTATCGAAGAAGTGATGACACGCGATGAGTTTCCATTGGAGAAAGCACGTGAGGTTCTTAAGAACGAGACAATTGCAGTAATCGGATACGGTGTACAGGGTCCAGGTCAGAGCTTGAACCTACGTGACAACGGATTCAATGTAATCGTTGGACAGCGTCAGGGTAAGACTTTCGACAAGGCTGTAGCTGATGGTTGGAAGCCAGGAGAGACTCTATTCGGTATCGAGGAGGCTTGTGAGAAGGCTACTATTGTAATGTGTCTTCTTTCAGATGCTGCTGTAATGTCAGTATGGCCAACAATCAAGAAGTATCTTACTCCAGGTAAGACTCTTTACTTCTCACACGGATTCGCAATCACTTGGAACGATCGTACAGGTGTAGTTCCTGCTAAGGATATCGACGTTATCATGGTTGCTCCTAAGGGTTCTGGTACATCTCTACGTACAATGTTCCTAGAGGGACGTGGACTTAACTCTTCATACGCTGTTTACCAGGATGCAACAGGTAAGGCATTGGAGAAGACATTGGCACTTGGTATCGGTATCGGTTCAGGATACATGTTTGAGACTACATTCCAGCGTGAGGCAACTTCAGACCTTACAGGTGAGCGTGGTTCATTGATGGGTGCTATCCAGGGACTTCTTCTAGCTCAGTACGAGGTATTGCGTGAGAACGGTCACACTCCATCAGAGGCATTCAACGAGACAGTAGAGGAGCTTACTCAGTCTTTGATGCCATTGTTCGCAAAGAACGGTATGGACTGGATGTACGCTAACTGTTCAACTACAGCTCAGCGTGGTGCTTTGGATTGGATGACTCCATTCCACGATGCAATCAAGCCAGTTGTTGAGAAGCTTTACGCTAGCGTTAAGTCTGGTAACGAGGCTCAGATCTCTATCGACGCTAACTCTAAGCCTGACTACCGTGCAGGTCTTGAGAAAGAGCTTAAGGCACTTCGTGAAAGCGAAATGTGGCAGACAGCTGTTACTGTACGTAAGTTGCGTCCAGAGAACAATTAATTTGTCATCAAAATCGTTTGACAATATAAAGACCGTCTCCAAAAAGAGACGGTCTTTTGTTTTAAAGTTTAAAAAAAATTAAAATCGCTTGTTTTATATCTCGCATTATTCGTAAAAGAGAAATAAGTTTTTTAACTTTGCGGTGTAATGTCAAAGAAATAATAAAAAAACAGATATGAAAAGAGTAATTTTATTTATTGCAGCATTTGTTACTGCTGTTTGTGCTTTCGCACAGGAGCAGGGTAAGGCTGTGATTGAATTTAAAAAGACTGTTCATAACTTTGGTACTTTCCCAGAGGAGAACGGAAGAGTGTCTTGTACATTTGTGTTTGTCAACAAAGGTACAGAGGATTTGGTGTTGAGTAAGGTAAGAGCAAGTTGTGGTTGTACGACTCCAGATTGGACAAAGACTCCAGTTGCTCCTGGTGACAGTGGTGTTGTCAACGCTACTTATAATGCAACAGGTCGTCCTGGCGCATTTACTAAGACAATTACAGTTACAACTCAGAATGCAGGAGAGCACCGTCTTACTATCAAGGGTGAGGTTATCCCTAAGGCAAAGAAGATTGAGGATGAGTATCCATTCAGCGTAGGTGATCTTCGTTTGAAAAACCAGAACATCTATTTGCACAAGATCAAGAATCCAGAGTCAAAATCAGAGAAGTTGAAGGTTTACAACAATGGTTCTGCTGATATCACTCCAACATTCAAGTCAGTCCCTTCTTATATAACAGTTTCTTGTGACAAAGAAGTGATCAAGCCAAAGAGTGATGCAGAAATCACAGTTGTATACGACTCTAAAAAGTCAGAGGAGTGGGGCACTGTAGTCTCTAACTTTGCAATTGTTGTCAACGGAGAGTCTAAGACTATCAATGTAAACGCAACAGTTGTTGAGGATTTCTCTAAACTAACAGAGGAGCAGAAGAAGAACGCACCTGTTATCTCAGTAGGTAGTGTAGTTCCTGTAAATGAAATCGCTAAGGGTTCTAAGAAGTCTTTCTTGTTCAAGATTGAAAACAAGGGTAAGGATCCATTGATCATCAGAAACATCACAGCTCTTGATGACAATGTTGTTATCACAAAGCCTAAGAAGCCAATCAAGTCTGGCAAGTCTGGTGATGTCTCAATCACTATTGACGCTAAGAACATGAAGGTCGGTGATTTCACAAAACGTCTGACTATTATTTCAAATGACCCTAACACAAGCAGAAAGGTCGTTTCTGTTAGCGGTACAGTAAAATAATTATCGAACGAATTTTCTGGACGGCATGGGTGACCTTGTCGTCCTTTTTTTAGTTTATAAATTTATGGGTAGACGAATTATAAAATTTTTCTCTTTTTTGCTTATTCTTACGTCTTTGGTATCATGTAAGAATAACGAATCTTTTGTGATTAAAGGAAAGATAAGGTGTCTGCCTATGCCAAGAGCATACCTTACATATATTTCTCCATTGACCGGCATTAAAGATACTATCGCCCAAAGTGAAATATCCGGTGGTGAATTTATCTTCAGGGGAAGAGTCGACAATCCTTCTATGTGCCAGATTGAAATTGGTAAGAGAAGCATCTATTTGATGGTGGAGAACACTGATATTGAGGTCCATGGCACGTTGATGATTCCGGATCAGATTCAGATTACTGGAAGTTCATCGAATGATGATTGGACACGTATCCTTAGGTTTGAAAGAAGATATGAGGCAAAGCGACGAAAGAATTGGATGAAAATTGTAAATACTGATGTGTTCGATGAAATAGAAAAATTGGAGACGGAATACTATCAGACATTTGATTCCCTATACTACGTGTTGAAATCTGAGGTCGCAAACAGACCTACTTCTTTTGGCTGTACGTATTATGTATACTATGCTTATGTAAATCAACTGTTTAGCTTGAATAAGATTGTTCAGTGTCTAAATATGTTGGACGAGGAATCTGTTGGTGATTCAGAATACTATAAGTATCTTAAGGATGAAATGATGCTGTACTCTGGATTAGAGGTGAACAAACCGGCTCCGCAGTTTTCTGTGGTCACTATGGAAGGTGATACTTTGACATTAGACCATTATTATAACAAAAATCTATTCTTGTTTTTCACGTCATCTTGGTGCGATTCCTGTGAATCGTATGCGAGAGAATTGGATGAAGTGCATCACCGTTTTAAATCACCGGGATTTGAAGTCCTGGAAATCTCATTGGATAAAACACAAGAAGAACTGAATGATTTGGCCGAAAAATCATGTGGATGGCCGATTGCTTGTGATTTTATGTATTGGGAGAGTCAGATCACGAAACGATATGGGGTTCATAAGATTCCTTATGGGGTTTTGATAGATGGCAAACAAAGAATCAGTTCTGTTAATCCGTCTATCCAGGCTCTAAGTTATAAGTTGAGAATTTTGCAAAATGAGTGATTTTATTTATGCTCTTCAGGGCAGATTCCAAGACATGCCATTTTTGACCGCATTGTTGCTTGGAATCCTAGTTGCGATAAGCCCTTGTACTATCGCTGCCAATTTGGCCGCATTGTCTTTTGTGTCTGTGGGTTGTGATACAAAGAAATCAACTCTTTATCAAGGTGCGATCCTTGTGCTTGGCAAGTCGGTGATATATATTGTTCTTGCTATTCTTCTGTCGCAGTTTGCGGGAGCATTCAAAATAAGTGAAGGTTTTGCCGACACATACGTTCAAATCATCGGAGTCCTTTTTATTGTGGTCGGTGTGTTGATGCTCGACATTATCCACCTTCATGGTTTGGAGGATATTGTGGTGCGTATGTTCAAAGGCGAGCATAAAAAGAATGTTTGGCAGACGCTTTTAGTGGGTATGCTTCTTGCGTTAGCTTTCTGTCCTGACGGTGCAGTGCTTTATTTTGGAATGATGGTTCCGCTCACTATTGCTGAAAACCACTCCTTTATGGTGCCACTTTCTTTTGCTGTAGGTGCTGCGATACCATTGCTTATAGTTGTCGCTTTGTATGCGTACGGAGTGGAGCGAGTGTCGTCGATGACAAAAATATTTAGTGCAAATGCCTTGGTTCGCAAGTTCGTTGGCGCAATGTTTATTATAGCTGGAATCTGTTTTATTACTGAGTTTATATTCCATCATGCGCATTAGTCTGTTTTTTTTGATGTCGCTGCTTGCATTCTCTGCAGTGTCGGCAAAACCAGTTTTGGTTTTGTCGGAAGAGATTGTTGATTTTGGCGACGTAAATATAGCAGACGGACACCAAACTAAGATGTTGGTTGTAAAGAACGAAGGTGATGAACCATTGGTGATCAACCAAGTTTCGTCAACATGTCATTGTGTTGAGGCAGAATGGGGGATAAGACCGATTGCTTCTATGTCGACAGACAGCATCAAAATCGTGCTTAATCCGGATATGAGCGGAGTGATTAGTAAAAAACTTATAGTTTATAGTAACGCGAAAAACAAGAGAACAGTATTTAGGGTCAAAGCAAAAGCGATTAGAAAGAAATGAATTTGAGAGTCAGTTTTCGTGAACACCTTGAATAATACTCATTATTTTTCTTCTGTTTTTGAAGATGATATATTCTAGTGTTGTGATCAACATGGATAAAATCAACGCGATGAGAATCTTGATTAAATCGATATGATTCTCATTATATATTTTACAGTATAAGTCGTTTATATATTCAGAGGCTGAAACAAAATCCTTTTGAGATACGGCAACTGGCAATTCGGATAAAGAGGAAACGTTTGTTTTATTTGCATGATTATCAATGTATGAATATGAAGAGTCTTGAGATAATTTGACTATAATGAAATTGTCATATTCTGCAACGGAGTCAATGTCAATGTCTGATAATGTCTCAATTTGATCTATTTTCTCAAAATCCCCATAAACTGTAGACACTCTGCGTGTTTCCCAATTGTCATCATAAATGCCGAACCTAGTTTCGACTTCTTCCCAACATAAAAAGTAAAACAGTTGGAGGTTGAAGATAAGGACAAATGAAATAATACAATTACGTTTTGTATGAGTTGACTTTTGGGTTTGGGAAATGATAAAGGTTAGTAGTAAACTGATTAGCGGTATACAGAAACAAATTAGTAAGAAGAAAAGTGCAATCATATTTTGTAAGTTTAAGCTCTTTCACATTTTTTCTGAATCTTCTCCACAAGTAAATCCAATTCTTTTGACGGCATTTCTGCCATCATCACCTGCAGTTTGCAATCTATCAAAGCTAAAATATCATCAGTTTCACGGCGTGCGATATCGAGGGACTTGCCTTTTTTTCCGCTTTTGTTTTTCTTTCTTTCCTCCAACATTTTGTTACACTCAACACATAGCTGATCCATTTTTTTTATTGTTTCCCCTATGCCCACTGCAGATTGAATGTCTGTGGAGAATTTTTCATTGATGCTGTTGCAAAGAAAAGTGTAACGTGCGATCGCAATCTCCAGTTTAAGATTTTGAGCGACGTTGCTCTCTATATAAATACGTTGCAGAGATTCTGCCTGCTCACGGATGTTAGAGTCGTCAGACAGAGCTGCCACCATAATAGTTTTCTTCACTACCGTCGACAGCAGATTCAGCGAACGGTAATTTTTCCTTAATTCAGAAGTGAATGGGGCGGACCTGCCGTCGCCACTGAGAATTTTTTCTTTGGAAAGCGAATCTTTAAGCTTTGATATGTAAAAAGATAAATCTTCCCTCAATGGAGAACTCTCCATTGTAGAGGCCACTTCGCTGATGGTTTGGAAGTGTTTATCATTTGTCAGGGTGTAGACCCTAGAAATTTTAAAAAGGTTCATCTTATAGACATATATTTCTTGCACACAATGCAACATAAACAGTCCAAACCTTACGTGATAAGTGATAAGTGATACAACTAATGACGAAGTCTACACCCGACAAATGTAAATCATATTCTATAAGCTCTTGTTTATGTCTACAAAATAAGTTCATTTTTTTATTATAAACAAATTTTTATATAAAAATGTATGATTAAATGTATAAAAATCTATTAAAAAACATAAATTATTGCTTTTTTATGCTAAAATATGTCGAATTAAATATAAAAATGATAGAAAAAGTTTAACTGATTTGAGCTAAAAAATGATTTGTTGTTTTATATAAAATTTTAATTGACTTAAGATGTGTATGTTTACTTTTTGAACAATTAAAGAGAAAAAAACATCAATGATTGACGAAAAAAAGATATATTTGCGGAGATATTGTAGAACGTAGAAAAAAGAAATGTACAGAATAGGACTTGATGTGGGTTCAACCACAGCTAAAATAGTAGTGCTGGATGAGGATAAAGTTATATATTCTTCCTACCGCAGACATCAGGCTAATCCTGGTGCAGTGATAAAGGATATATTGGTGGAATTGAAAGAAAAACTTCTTGATTCTGAATTCTCATTTTCCGTTACCGGTAGCGTGGGGCTTGGACTTGCTGAGAGATGCGGCTTCAACTTTGTGCAGGAAGTTGTGGGCGCAACAGAATACACAAAAAAGATGCATCCGGATGTCCGTACTCTTATAGATATAGGTGGCGAGGATGCTAAAATTGTATATCTCAAAGACGGTAAGGTTGATAGTCTTCGTATGAATGGTAACTGTGCCGGCGGTACGGGTGCGTTTATCGATCAAATGGCTTTGTGTCTTGGTGTCGACGTGACCGAGCTTAATGGTTTGGCTGAAAACGCCAAGGGAATTTACCCTATTGCGTCGCGTTGCGGTGTGTTCTCAAAAACAGATATACAAAACCTTATTGCAAGAAATGCCACAAAAGAGGATATTTCTGCAAGTATTTTCCGTGCTGTCGCAGTGCAGACTGCCAGTGCGTTGAGCCATGGTTGTGAGGTGCTTCCAAAGGTGTTGCTTTGTGGAGGTCCGCTGACTTTCATCCCTGCTCTTCGTAAAGCTCTGGCTGACTATTTCCATCTCGATATAAATAAAGACATTATTTCTCCTGAACTTGCTAACTTTATCCCTGCTTGGGGTACGGCAATAGCAGATGCTGGAGACAAGCGTTATACCGTCGAATCTCTCACTCAGATTCTTGATTCGCAAGAGGCAAAAGCAATCAGAAAAGAGAGTATCTACTCTGTTTCGATGCCTCCCGTCTTCAAGGGAGAGGATGATTATCAGTCTTGGCTCAAGGATAAGAGCAAAGATGATATCAAATTCAAATCTTTGGCAGACGTTGATGACAAGTGCTATCTTGGTATCGACTCTGGTTCAACAACGACAAAGATTGTTTTAACAAATGTCGATGGTGAGATCCTTTTCCGTTATTATGCGCACAACGGAGGAAATCCGGTGCAGGCTGTTGCCAAAGGATTGGGAGAGTTGAAGACACAGGCTGATGCGGCTGGAGTAAAGTTGAACATTGCTGGCGGATGCTCCACTGGTTATGGCGAGGATTTGATCAAGGCGGCGTTCTCTCTCGACTATGGTATGATTGAGACCATGGCTCATTATGTTGCCGCAAAGAGTATCAGTCCTAATGTGTCGTTCATTTTGGATATCGGTGGCCAGGATATGAAGGCCATCTATGTCGACGGTGGTGTCCTGACACGTATGGAGATCAATGAGGCATGTAGTTCGGGATGTGGTTCATTTATTGAAACATTCGCCCAGACTCTTGGTTGTGAGATCGGACAGTTTGTCCGTGAGGCCACTAAGAGTGAGCATCCTTGTGATTTGGGAACTCGATGCACTGTGTTCATGAACTCAAAGGTGAAGCAGGTGCTACGTGAGGGCTATTCGATAAGTGATATTTCAGCAGGTTTGGCATATTCAGTTGTGAAAAACTGCCTGTTCAAGGTGTTGAAAATCAAGAATTACGAAGAGTTAGGAAAGCATATCGTGCTTCAGGGAGGCACGATGCGCAATGATGCGGTTGTAAAGGCATTTGAGAATCTTACAGGCAAGAGAGTTTGCCGAAACAATATTCCAGAGTTGATGGGTGCGTATGGTTGCGCGCTATACGCTATTGAGCAGAGCAAAAAAGAGGCTAATGAGTCTCGTCCTCTTGAAACACTTATGAATGCGGCGGAGTTTGAAATCCGTCCATTGCAGTGTAAGGGATGTGAAAACAACTGCCGTATCACTCAGTACACATTTAAGAATGGTTCAAAATACTATTCTGGCAACAAGTGTGAGAAGATTTTCACTAATGGTGGAGATGCGGTTGAGAAGGGCGTGAATATGAGTGATATGAAGTATCACTTGACTTTCGACCTGCCTGAAAATGAAGGAAAGGGTAATTTGCCTACAATAGGTATTCCTCGTGCTTTGAATATGTATGAGGAGTTTCCATTCTGGTACTCAATGTTCACAAACCTTGGATTCAAGGTCGTGTTGAGCTCCACTTCCACATATACTAATTATGAGAAGGGTGTACACTCGGTAATGAGTGACAATATCTGTTTCCCTGCCAAGCTTATCCATAGCCATATTTATGAGTTGGCTGACAAGGTAGACAGAATATTCTATCCTCGCGTCGTGCATGAGCGTACAGAGGATAAAAACGCGCAGAACAGTTTCAACTGTCCGATTATCATCGGTTATCCGGACGTGGTAGATTCCGCGATCACGGTGAAGGTTCCGATTGATTCACCGATTGTGGCGTTCAAGAATTCAAAACTGCTTCGTGAGCAGATGCTTGTCTACTTCACAACTTTTGGCATCAAGAGAAACGATATTTTGAAGGCTGTTGATCAGGCGGAGAAGGATTGGACAAAGTGGGGCGAGGAATTGCGTCGCAATAATGTGATCGCTCTTGAAAATGCACGCAAGAAGAAGAGAATGACGATTTTGCTTGCAGGCCGTCCATATCATACGGATCCACTTGTGCAGCATAGAATTTCAGAGATGATCGCCAAACTAGGTGTTGAGGTCATCACAGAGGAGATAGCGCGTGGCGGTGCTGTGGTGCTTAAGAGTGACACGCCTGAGGCTTTCCATATTCGCCAGTGGAGTTATGTCAACCGTATTTTGAATGCGGCTCAGTGGGCTGCAGAGCAGGATAATGATGTTCATTTTGTAGAGATGACTTCATTCGGTTGCGGACCAGACGCTTTCTTGACAGACGAGATCAGAAGCATTCTATCCCGTCATGGCAAATCATTGACTCTTTTGAAGATTGACGACGTGAACAATATTGGATCACTGAAACTTCGTGTCCGCTCGTTGATCGACAGTTTGAAATATGAGTATGAGGCGAAGGGTGGTGTTTCGGAAAGAAAGAAAGCTCCATTTGTGAAGACGGGAATTTTCGCAAAGGGAGATAAGGCGACGAAGACTATTCTTGCTCCGTTCTTTACTGAGTATATGTCTCCGCTACTTCCTTCTGCATTTAAGGCTATCGGCTACAACCTTGTGGCTTTGCCAATGGGCGACGCACAGAGTAACGAGGAGGGATTGAGATACTCTAATAATGAGGTTTGCTATCCTGCCACTTTGGTTGTTGGTGATTTTATCAAGGCGTTGAAGAGTGGCAAATATGATCTGAACAACACAGCCGTGACTATCACACAGCTTGGCCAGTGTCGTGCCACAAACTATCCGGCATTGATCAAGCGAGCTTTGGTAGACGCTGGATTCTCTCAGGTTCCGGTAATCTCACTTGGTATTCCTAATAAGGAGGAGTATCCAGGATTCAATTTGCCATATAAGACAGCAGGTCCGATAGTGTTGAATTCATTGCTGTATGGCGACTGGATCTCCATCATGTATCATGCGATTGCGGTGCGTGAGAAGAAGAAGGGCGAGGCAAAAGCGATGAGAGACAAGTATCTTGAGTTGGCGAAACCGCTTATTGAGGTAAGAAAGAGTAAGAAACTTATCGGTTTGCTTAAGCAGGCGGCTGAAGACTTCAATTCAATAGAAGTTTACGACAAAACATATCCAAAGGCAGGTATTGCCGGAGAGATATTCTTGAAGTTCAACCCATATTCACACAAGCATATCTCAGACTGGTTGATGGCACATGGAGTGGAGGTGCTTCCACCGACGTTTCACAACTTCTTCTTGAAGATCCTTGTTAATATCGAGTTCAACAGAAAGAACAAGATTATTGATCCAAAATTACCGTCGTGGACAATGGATTTGATTTATAGGTTGGTTTACAGCCGTGTCAAGAGTTTCGAGAAAGCAGCGTCGAAATTCAGATATTGGGAGCCAGAGCCAGATATCCGAACAATAAGCAAGTGGGCGGAAGAAGTCCTATGTCTGACGGTGCAGAGTGGAGAAGGATGGTTGTTGCCAGCGGAGACAATCCAGTATATGAAGCAAGGATGCAACAATGTGGTGAGTCTGCAGCCATTCGGATGTATTGCCAACCACATCTGTGCGCGTGGAATAGAGAAGAAGATGAAGACTCTTTATCCACAGCTTAATATGCTAGCACTCGATTTCGATGGAGGAGTGAGTGAGGCCAATATAGCGAACAGATTGTTGTTGTTTATCAGCAATATGAAATAATGCTGAATGCTAAATTATAAATGCAAAATGGGCGGTTTTCAAGATCGCCCATTTTTGTTTGCAATTTATCGTTTTGCATCAATTTACAATATCGTATTCTTCAACCTTTCTTTTGGCAGGTTGGATTATATCTTCTCCTAATGCGATGGAAATTTTTGCTAATGTTGCTAATGTCAGATTATGAGTGCCACTAAGCCAACGTGAGACTTCTGTTTCTGTTTTCCCCATAAGAATGGCAAATTCTTTCTGAGAAAGATTCTTCTCTTCAAGAATTTCATAAATTCTGTTAGCTATGTCCACTGCCCAATCAAGTTGTTTTTTTGTTTCTGGTTTGATTGTGGCACGAATTTCGTTCATTAGCTTATTTGTTTTCATTGTTTGAAATATTAGTCGTCGATAGTCAAATTCAATGGACCTTTTAATTCGGATCCTTTGATCGTGATTATCTTTTGATGTTCTTTTATTTTGATTTCGATATCAATTTTTTGCAATGTTTCAACGCATTTTGATAATATTGGATCATCGTTGTACTTTTGAGTTGTTTTGATACCTCCATTTCCCAAAATAAGGATTTTAGAACTTAAATTTAGACAGTACAGACGCAAGTTCGAAGATTCCAAATGAGATGGTAGAGCCATGACTCTATCATGTTTTGTTCCCTCGTATCTAAAATGACGATCGTCTGATCCCATTGCTTTTATTTTGTCAATTCTTCCGATAATTATTTGTAAATCTGACAGATAATTATCTTTGAATTTGATGATGAATTTTTCAAATTCAGTGTATTCTTCTCCTTCAAATTTAGGAGAATAAAGATTTACTTTTTCTCCTTGTTCCAACAGTTCAATCAAAAGGTTACGTTCCATAAACAATTTGATGTGTCAAAAATAATAAATAAATTCTTAAAATAAACTTTTATGTTGATTTTTTGGTGCAAATTGACCTTTGATTCAGTTGTTTCCCAAATGGAAAGACTGAATTAAAATCCGATTAATCAACTTTAGCTTGAATGGTAGAGGATTACCTCAGTTTTGTAGAATCCTGTAATGTTACAATCCATGTCTGTTTTGTTAAATTTGTAATACAATGCAAATATATAATATTTTTCTCAAAAATATTAAACTCTGGGATATAAGATGTTCGCAGATATGCTAATTGAGAAAATGATAAATGAATAAGTGCAAGTCATAAGATTTTGATATTGTTTTATCATTAAATCACCATTTTAGTTTCAGATTGTAATTTGATAATCAAAAAAAATAAATATAGTCTGACATTATTCTCGTGAAAAAAGTCATTGCATAAATTTGTAAAAAAATTCATGAGGAATATGGGAAAGAAGATAATAGGAGTGGTCCCATTATGGGACGATGAAAAAGATAGTTTGTGGATGCTTCCAAATTATTTGGATGCTATCATATCAGAAGGAGCGTTGCCTATTGTTTTCCCGTTGTCGACAGACGAAAATGATCTAAGGCAGTTGGCGTCGATATGCGACGGAATTCTTTTCACTGGTGGTCATGATGTCTCTCCGTCTTTATATAATGAATGTAAATGTGATGTTTGTGGTGAACCTTGCGTAGAGCGGGATGCTATGGAAGGAATATTATTGGATATATGTATCAATACGAAGAAGCCAGCTTTGGGAATATGTAGAGGCATCCAATTTTTCAATGCCTATTTAGGAGGCACATTGTATCAGGATTTGCCGACTGATCATCCTTCATCGGTAGAGCATCACATGTTGGCACCATATAACAAATATGTTCACAATGTTTTTTTGATTAAGGATACCCCTTTATATAATCTATTACAAACTGAAATCCTTCCTGTGAATAGTTACCATCATCAGGCAATAGCGATCCTATCTCCTAAGTTGGCACCGATGGCAATTTCTGAAGACGGAATTGTTGAGGCTGTTTATTGCCCGGAACATTCGTTTCTCTGGGCAGTACAGTGGCATCCAGAATTTCTGTATGAATGTGATGAACCGTCGAAGAAGATTTTCAGAGCATTTTTGAAGGTATAAGGAAACGCATAATCAATGAAAAAAATGGGAAAAGTACTAACGATGTAGTTGAAAATTCAATAAATTAATTAATTTTGCAGATATAATTAAAATAATAGGATTATGAAAACATTACTAAAAGAAGAAAAAACGCCTACAACGTCAAAGAAGACTTTTGTAGATGAGAATGGAATTGAAAGCATAGAATATTATGCTTATAATAGAAAGGGTATAATGGGAAGATGTAGTCAGTGTTGGTGGGCTCTTTCTAAAGCATGGGAAATTCAGACTCAAGAGGATAATTTAAGTGTTGCAGGAGAGAGATGAGATATATGGTAGATACCTGCATTGTATCATTTATTGTTGATGGATGTAAGTTTAGCCCCGTAGTTGACGATATTTTGAATGATTATAACAACCAATTTTTTGTTAGCGTGGAGACATTGAAAGAATTGGTCGTCATGTATCGTCGTAAAAGAATGTTCAATAAAAAGTATAAATCAGAACGTGATTTAATTTGTGCAATTTCGGAAGTTTATGGTCTCCAAATTATTCCAACAACAGAGCAGGTTATGTTAGCGTATGCAGATTTGCAATTAAATGAATCAGAGAATCACAATGATCCTTCCGACCATGTGATAATATCCCATGCAATTGTAGAACGAATGCCTTTGATATCTTCTGATAGAAAATTTCATTATTATAAAAATCAAGGATTGGATTTTATATATAATGAGCGATGAGTTTATATTGTCTGTCGCAAAAGATTTTCAGAGCATTTTTGGAGGCATAGGGAAGTCTTCATTGATAGAAGAAACGGTTATGGATTTAACGCCAACGGCGAGAATCCATTAGCATAGGTTTTTTACCCTATGCCACCGTGGATATCACGCCGATTCCCGTCAGCCCGGAACGGGCGATATCGTTTGCCGTAGGGTTGTATCATACGTTTGTGGATTATGCACCGGTGCGATTGCCTCTTGAATGAAACTTCCTCACATTCTTCTGCACGCGTCGTAGACGAGTACATTGAAATAAACACAGAAACATAAAATTCTTAGAGAAAGTCGTCGACTCTTTTTGAGGAAAAATAAGTGGCTGTTCCGCCAATGTTGATTGTTCCGAATTTTGTTTCTCCTTCTTTTATTGTTATTCCCACATAATCAAGTGATTCTTTACCTGTGACTGTATTTTTTGTGAATGTAACAAAATAGAGCGTGGCTTGGGAGTCTCTAAGGTTCAAATCAAAGTCGTCAAGTTCAAAAACAGCAATATCATTGGCATCCGCTACGACACTTTTGCGTGCGTACATTGGACTTAATCTATTAAGTCCATAGCTATCGACAATGTTTGATTTGAACATATAAACAGTGATACCTGCAAATGGTTGTTCATTGCTGTTAACAGAAATTGTTACGATAGTTTTGGCATCATCAGTTTTGGCATCATCATCACTACAACTTGTAGAAAACACAGTCATTGCGAACATTGTTAATAATGCTGCAAGCATTCTCAATAATTTGTCCATAATATTAAATCTAAATTTGGATTCTATATATATTTACTATTTCTTCTTTCGCAGAACCCAATAACGAAATAGAAACGTTTGCAAATTTAACTTTTTAATATTTTTATTCTCGATTTAGCTGTCAAGCATCACTTTACATGTAAATCTATTCTTTACGCTTTATATGCTGGTCGCTTATGTCTAGAAAGAAATCGTGATTTAGTATTTTGCAGATATGTTGTAGTGTTTGGGTATTTATATTTGGACTGTTTAGAATATTGTAGACTGTTACACGAGAACATGGGATCATTTGGGCAAATTTAACTTTAGAGACACCATTTTCTTTCAAATATGCCTCTATCATTTTTCCAACATGTAGACTTTCTTTTTTCTCCATAAAAAAACTTGGACGCTGTTGGTCGCACCAGGTATCGCCAAACACCTCCAACCCGACAACAACGCCCAAGCGTATGCGAAACACACACCTGAGCGTTTGCTTTTGTCGGTGGATTGAAATTGGCGATTTCGGTGCAACCTAAAAGCAAACGCTTTTGTTAAATATTTATTTGGTTATGTCCTTGTTTATGACTGATTTTCGTTTCTCCCAATCAAGAAAAACTTTCTTTGAGAACTTTTATCCTCTGTGTTTTTATATGTGCTCGCCTTCGGCTCGCACTTTGGAAGGGGTTAGGGCGTTCCGCCCTTAACAATCCTCGAAAACTAGCCGATAAATTGGACATGGCCATTTATTTATCGATATTGAATCTTTAATTTTGTCAGATTCTAATTATTAATTGTTAACCATTTTTTACTCGTACATCATCTTGTGAGCCTCGATATTGGCCAACATGTCGCTTAGACGCTCGATTTTCGACTTTGTGATTGCCACACGACCTGAACGGATGAACTGAAGCACCTGCAGCTTCTGGCTCAACTCGTTGAACAATCCTTGCGTCTCGTCTGTATGACCTGTTTTCTCGAATATCACGCATGTCTCGTTGATCTCAAGAATACGGATGTTGTACTTTCTGATCAACTCCTCTGTGCCCTCAAGGTTGATGAAATCCTGAGTGGCTACTTTGTACATCGCAATTTCCTGATATACAAGGTCGGAATCATCGTTGTAGAAACTTTTGATGATGTCGATTCTCTTGTCAATCTGCTTCACTACTTTTTCGATGGTGTCTTCATCTGTGATTGTAGTGATAGTAAACTTATGTATTCCTGGTAGAGCCGACTGTGACACACTCAGACTCTCTATGTTTAGGCGACGGCGTGTGAAGATTATGGAAATCTGGTTTAGCAAGCCTACCTGATTCTCTGAGAAAACTGTCACAGTGAATAGCTTCTTTCCATCATTGCATTCTGCAGGATTGCATTTCTGACACTCCTTGCCGCACTGCTTTGCCTTAAAATTATCTGCCATAATTATTTCTAATTATGTAGAGACGTGGAGCTCCACGTCTCTACGGTAATTATTCTTATCCCAAAAGAATGTTTGTTATAGTCTCACCTGCTGGAACCATCGGATAAACCATTCCCATCTCCTCGCAATTGGCTATCAATAGGTATGGTTTGTCGTCCGCAAACATCTCTTTGATTGCTGCGTCGAGTTCCTCACGTGTGCTGACCTCTGCGTTCTTGATTCCATAAGCGTCAGCAATGGTGTTGAAATGAGGATTCATCATTGGCGTAGACGAATATCTCTTCTTGAAGAACAATTCCTGCCACTGGCGTACCATGCCAAGGTAGTTGTTGTTCAGAATAATCATCTTCACACCAATCTGTTTCTCCATGATTGTTCCCAACTCTTGGATTGTCATCTGGAATCCACCGTCGCCAGCAAACATACAGACTGTACGCTTAGGAGCTCCTATCTTGGCTCCGATTGCCGCTGGAATACCGAATCCCATTGTTCCAAGTCCACCACTTGTCACAACACTGCGTGATTTTGTAAATTTGAAGTAGCGGGCAGCCATGATCTGGTTCTGACCTACGTCTGTCACAAGCACAGCATCATTGTTTGTCGCCTCTGATATCTTGCGGACAACTTCACCCATTTTCAATGGACCTTCTGTCGCATATACCTCAGGACGGATTACTTTCTCATCCTCTTTTACTTCATACTCGTGGAAACTTTCGATCCACTGGGTATGTTTGGCCTCTTTGATCTTGAGTGTAAGTTCAGGAAGGGATGCCTTCACGTCGCCAAGCACTTTGGCTGTCGCTTTCACATTCTTGTCCAACTCCGCGTTGTCGATATCAAGATGGACAATCTTTGCCTGTTTTGCGTATGTCTTCAAATCTCCGGTGACACGGTCGTCGAAACGCATACCGATGGCGATGATCACGTCGGCTTCGTTAGTCTTGATGTTTGGTCCGACGTTGCCGTGCATGCCGAGCATTCCCTTGTTGAGACGGTGGTCTGAAGGCAGTGCCGACAAACCAAGGAGTGTGCTTCCTGCAGGGATGTCCGCTTTTTCCAAGAAAGCTTTCAGCTCAGCTTCCGCATTTCCAAGGATTACACCTTGTCCGACCAATGCTAGAGGTTTCTTGGCGTTGTTGATGATCTCAGCTGCCGCGTCGATTTGCGTCGGCTTAATAGCTGTGAAAGGGATATAACCGCGAGTGAAATGGCATTTCTCGTAGTTGAATTCAGCCATCTCCACCTGTGCGTTTTTTGCAAAATCCAGCACTACAGGGCCTTTTCTTCCCGAATTTGCTATATGGAAAGCTTTTGCTACTGCTGGAGCAATGTCTGCGGCCGAACGAATTTGGTAAGACCATTTTGTGATAGGAAGTGTGCAACCAATCAAGTCGACTTCCTGGAATGCGTCTGTTCCAAGGAATGCGGCTCCAGCCTGACCTGCGATCACAACAAGTGGAGTCGAATCCATCATTGCGTCTGCGATACCTGTGATTGCGTTTGTTGCACCTGGTCCTGAAGTCACTAAGCAAACACCAGTCTTTCCGCTGACTCGTGCGTATCCCTGTGCCGCGTGTGTTGCACCTTGCTCATGACGGGTCAGGACGTAATTGAATTTGTCCATGTAGTCGTACAGAGCATCGAACGTAGGCATGATGCTGCCTCCGGGATAGCCAAAAATAGTGTCGACATTCTCTTTAAGAAGACTCTCCATAAGAATGTATGCACCTTTCATCTGATTACTCATAACTGACTTTTTATGGTAATACTAATGTGTTGTCTTTTATTTTGTGGGCAAGTTTGGAACCTGCTTTATGCATCTTGGCAACGCCTCAATAATTACCTTTTTATTTACTTAGTTTATTAAATCTATTTTGTTATGATCGCTCGCCCTTTCGGGCTCGCGATGATTGGTGGGACAAGAGCGTTCCGCCCTTTGCAATCCTTAATTATGACTTTAATGATTATTTGTCATAAACAAGGATGCCACCTTATTAATCAACGATACGGACACCGCCCTTGTCGGCAGATGCCACCATTGAAGCATATGCTCTCAAAGCCTTTGAGACGACGCGGTCACGCTTTGGCTTCCATGCGTCCTTACCCTTAGCCTCTTCTGCTTTGCGGCGCTCTGCCAATTCAGCGTCAGACAAACGGACTGAAATCTTACGTGCTGGAATATCAATCTCGATGATGTCTCCATCACGTACAAGACCGATGTTACCACCGCTTGCTGCCTCTGGTGAGATATGTCCGATTGACAAACCTGATGTTCCTCCTGAGAAACGTCCGTCTGTGATCAAAGCGCACTCTTTTCCAAGATGACGTGATTTGATATATGAAGTAGGGTAGAGCATCTCCTGCATTCCTGGTCCTCCCTTAGGCCCTTCATGTGTGATGACAACTACGTCTCCAGAAACGACGCTGCCGTTCAAGATTCCCTTACATGCGTCATCCTGAGAGTTGAACACTTTTGCTGGTCCGGCGAATTTCCAGATGCTCTCGTCCACACCTGCTGTCTTGACAACACATCCGTCAAGAGCAATGTTACCCTTCAAGATTGCCATACCGCCATCTTTTGAGTATGCGTGCTCAAGATCACGAATACAACCATTAGCACGGTCTGTGTCGAATGAGTCCCAGTATGTCTCCTGTGAACCCATCTTGATAGAGAACTTGTTGGCTGCTGTACTCTTGTAGATCTTCTCTGCCTTCTCACAGTGAGTAGGTTTTGTGATCGCGTATTTGTCGATAGCTTCGCCGATAGTCATTCCGTCTACACGCTTAACGCTTCTGTCTACCAATCCTGCTTTGTCAAGCTCATTCATGATAGAAAGGATTCCTCCAGCACGGTTCAAATCCTGGATATGGTATTTTTGAGTGTTAGGAGCGACTTTGCACAAGCATGGAGTGACTTTTGAAAGAGAGTCGATGTCGTCCATCTTGAAATCTACGCCGCCTTCCTGAGCGATAGCAAGAAGGTGAAGCACTGTGTTTGTCGAACCACCCATAGCGATATCAAGAGTCATGGCGTTCAAGAATGCCTGACGAGTGGCGATGCTTCTAGGAAGTACGCTTTCATCACCGTCTTTATAATATTTATATGCATTCTCTACAATCATCTTTGCTGCATCCATGAATAGCTGCTCACGGTTCTTGTGAGTCGCAACGATTGTACCGTTTCCTGGCAATGCGAAACCAAGCACCTCGTTAAGACAGTTCATTGAGTTAGCTGTGAAGATACCTGAACAGCATCCGCATCCTGGGCACGCTGCGTTCTCAATCTTAGCGACCTGCTCGTCAGAAACCGACTCGTCAGCACTCTGGATCATGGCGTCGATAAGGTCAAGGTCGTGGCTTCCCTCTAGTTTGCCAGCCTCCATCGCACCTCCTGAAACAAAGATTGTAGGGATGTTGAGACGCATAGTTGCGATCAACATACCTGGAGTGATCTTATCACAGTTTGAGATACAAACCAATGCGTCTGCCTTGTGGGCGTTCACCATATACTCCACAGAGTCTGCAATCAAGTCACGGCTAGGAAGAGAGTATAGCATACCATCGTGGCCCATAGCGATACCATCGTCGATAGCGATTGTGTTGAACTCAGCTGCGAAGCATCCAAGTTTTTCAATCTCAGCCTTAACTTTCTGTCCGATTTCATGAAGATGTGTATGTCCTGGCACGAACTGAGTGAAGCTGTTGGCGATAGCGATGATAGGCTTGCCCATCTGTTCGCGTTTCATACCGTTTGCCACCCAAAGAGCTCTTGCTCCTGCCATTCTGCGTCCCTCTGTGCTGAATGCACTGCGAAGTTGATGTTTCATTATCTGTATCTATTAAACGAATTCTAAATAATTATCCTGCAAAAATAATAAATTTGTAATTAGCAACCTTAAAAAAGTGATGAATTATTAGAAATTTGGCTGATTTTGGGTCTGGATTTTCACATTTCACATTGATTTTTTATCTTTGTCGAAACAATTAAAGATTAGGGCTATGAAAAACATATTTACAGTAATAATATCGTTGTTTATGCTGATGCTATCTTCTTCTGTTTTTGCGGAAGGGGAGGTATTGACTGTGAAAGCTAATCAACACGCGTATTTCCCTGGTGGTCAGTCTGCTTTGGCGACGTGGCTGTCGGAGAATGTGAAATATCCTCAGGAGTGTATCGACAAGAAGGTGGATGGAGAGGTGATTGTCTCCTTCATTGTTGAGAGAGACGGTTCGATCACTGGAATCCGTATGGAGCAGTCGGTTGATCCAAAGCTTGATGCTGAGGCTAAAAGAGTGGTGGGGGGTATGCCAAACTGGGTGGCTGCTGAGATGAACGGTGTAAAGACACGCAGCCGTCTGATGCTGCCTATTCGATTCACATTGCCTCAAACAAATAAAAAATGATTTGAATTTGGAATTGATATCATGAAGACGGGGGAAACCTCGTCTTTTTTACAATAAATTTATGAATTTATGATTAGCGGAAATATTTATAAGCTTTTCTCTGTTTTGTTGTTGTCTGCATTGACGACACCTGTTTTCTCGTCAGAATCAGAAGAATTCAATGATGATATGCTCTTGGCACAGAGGAGCAGTAGTGACAATGAAAACAAAAGTGAAAACGAAAATAAAAAGAAGTCGCGTAATGAAAGGTCTGCCAGACCAGTCGAGACGAGACCTGCCAGACCAAGTGACACTCGTCCTGAACGTCCACAAGCGAAACCTCATACACCATCATCTGGTCATGCTCATCATCATTCTCAGCCACCTCACCACCATCACCATCATGGAGGTGATGTCGTTGTTGTGGTGGAAGACGATGCTAATTATACGACAAGTACAAGTGACTATTCAAGTACATATGTATCTAAAGATTGTGATCTTGATAGGTTTATGCTTTTCGTTAATCTTGGGTTTGGAGTGTCATACAGAGGTTTTTCTGGTGCATTGGATTTTGAAGAAGAAGAGGATGGTCTTTTTGAGAATTTAGGATACAATATAGAGGTCCGTTGTGACGTAGGATTGACTAAGCATCTTTTTATTAGTTCGGGTGTTGGTTTTGCGAAACAATCCATATATAATGAGTTTTTGCCGGGCAATTATATGCGTAACACAAAACGTTTTTTGGATATTCCTTTGCTTTTTGGCTACCGAAAGGCTGATGATGAGGATTTTTGGGGATCCTTATCGATAGGTCCACGATTTGCTTATGGAGTGAATGGTGAATGTCGAGAGTATTATGATTTTTATCCTAGTCCGGAGCACGGTGTTTTTAAGCACAACAGTTATGGAGGCAAGTATGGGTCTGATAGATTTGCTGTAGGTGCTGGTTTTGAAGCTAATATGGTTATTAACAAATTCTTGCTCGGCTTCGATGTAAGTTTTTATCCGAAAAACGATTGCTTGCCGGAAGAAATCTATGAAGGCCTTTACAGAAGGTTTTACACTATACGCACAAACTTTTCCATTAAAGCAGGTTGGAGAATCTTTTAATTAGAGACAAAAAAAATACCGTTAACTCACGCTGACGGTATTCTAAACTTAAAACTCTAATAACATAAACACATGATTCTTTCGAATCTAAAAAAATTACTTTTTACAACTTGTTGATGCAAAATTAGCATTTATATATGACTTTGCAAATAGTTCGTTTGAATAGTGAAAAAAAATACACGTTTTTTAACAAAAATGTGCTTTTTGACCCTGATTGTCTGTGTTTTTTGCTGTTTTATCTAAAACTTAGACTACTTTTGCAGTCGCTTGCCGAACGAATCGGCTTTAATAAATTGGATTAATTGGAATATGTCAAGAAAGAGAAAAGAACTTCCCATATTGGAGAATGTCACTATCGCCGACATTGCCGGAGAGGGCAAGGCGATCGCTAGAATTGATGACATGGTGATTTTTGTGCCATACGTCATCCCCGGCGACGTGGTTGATATCCAAGTGACAAAGAAGAAGCATAGTTATATGGAGGGTCGTGCGTTGAGAATTGTCACTCCTTCGCCAGACCGTATTGCTCCCATGTGTTCACACTATGGCGTTTGTGGTGGATGCAAGTGGCAGGTGCTGCCATACGAGCTACAGATCAAACACAAGCAGAATCAGGTGGAGAATGTGCTTCGTCGCATCGGAAAGGTTGAGCTTCCTGAGATAACTCCTATTCTTGGTTCGAAGGAGACCACATATTATAGAAACAAACTTGAATTCACATTCAGCAACAAACGTTGGCTTACTGACGAAGAGGTTAAGGCAGGTGTCCAGTATGATGATATGAATGCTCTTGGTTTCCACATTCCAAGTATGTTCGACAAGGTGCTGGATATTGAGAAGTGTTACCTTCAGCCGGAGATATCTAACCGTATCCGTACGGAAATCAAGCAGTATGCCAAGGCTCATGATTTGGCATTCTTCGACCTTCGCAACCGTGACGGATTCTTGCGTAACATCATCATCCGTACTGCAGGTACGGGAGAGGTGATGCTTATTGTGGTGTTCTTTAAGGAGGATGAGGAGAAACGAGTGGCTTTGCTTGATCATTTGGTCGCCACATTCCCTGAAATCACAAGCTTGATTTATGTGATCAACGGTAAGGCGAACGACACTATCACAGATCAGCAGACTATCCTGTATAAAGGACGTGACTTTATCGAGGAGGAGATGGAAGGACTGCGATTCAAGGTCGGTCCTAAGAGTTTCTACCAGACAAATACACTCCAGGCATACGAATTATATAAGGTAGCTCGTGAGTTTGCGGATTTGAAACCAGAACAGACTCTTTATGATTTGTATACCGGAACAGGAACGATAGCATGTTTCTGTGCCAATCGAGTGAAGAAAGTGGTTGGTATCGAGTATGTGCCAGAGGCCATTGAAGATGCAAAAATCAATGCCGCCAACAATAATATAGACAATGCGACATTCTTCGCTGGCGACATGAAGGATATCCTGACAGATGAATTCATTGCTCAGCATGGCCGTCCGGATGTTGTGATCACAGATCCTCCACGTGACGGCATGCATCAGGATGTGATCAAGGTGTTGCTGAATACCGCTCCTGAGAAGATCGTTTATGTCAGCTGCAATCCGGCCACTCAGGCTCGAGATTTGACTCTTCTTGATGAAAAGTACAAGGTTGTGAAGGTGCGTCCGGTGGATATGTTCCCTCACACTCATCATGTGGAGAATGTTATACTTTTGGTAAAGAAGTAATATAAATATGTATGGGCGGGTTCTGAATCCGCCCTTTGCTATTTAGAATAGTTTTTTATGTTGTTTGTTATTTTTTTGTTTGCCTTTGTAGCCGACCTTTATATTTTCTTTAGATATGTCTGGAGAAAATGTCAATGGCGTACAAGAATACAATATGCTGCGTTCTCGTCACTCTCTTATATGTTAGCGGCGTTGATATTCAGAAAATATTTCCTGACAGATTCAGTGTCCGTATTATATGAGATAGGTGTTGTGATGGGTGTATTCCTGTCATTGTTTGTCAGCAAATCAGTGTTTTTTATAGTCGATGTCTGGACTCTTATATTCAAGACAAAAGTTTTGAAATGGATCGCAGTAGGATTGACCGCTTGGGGTTTCTTATCGTGTATGTATGGTATGATGTTTGGAAGATTTAATATTTCCGCCAAACGAGTAGATGTTGAAAATAAGAGTTTGCCTCGTAATTTCGATGGTTATAAAATCCTGCAAATCTCAGATCTTCATTTGTCAAGTTTTTATGGTGATGAGAAGATTGTGTCGGAGTGGGTGGATATGATGAATGCAGAAAAACCAGATATCATTTGTTTCACAGGAGATATGGTATCTGTATTTGCGGATGAAATGCTTCCGTTTATGGATGCCTTGAAACGGTTGAAAGCAAAGGAAGGTAAATTCGCCATCCTTGGCAATCATGATTATGGCGATTATCACAGCTGGAAATCAGCTGAGGAAAAAGAGTCTCACAATGAGAGGTTGAAATCATTGATCAGATCTGCGGGTTTTGATCTTTTGCTGGATGAACACAGATTGTTGACAAAAGGAGGTGATACACTGGCTGTTGTTGGTTTGGAAGACATGGGAAGATTGCGGAATTGCCAGAAAAAAAATCTGGAGAAAGCGGAATTAGGGTTGACTGCCAAAACGAGAATACTTCTTTCTCATAAACCTGATTTTTGGGAGACATATCTTGATGGCAACACCGACTATTTCTTGACATTGGCTGGTCATACACATGCTATGCAGGCGGGGATAGAAATAGGAGATTGGGAATTCTCTTTGTCTTTTTTGAGATATCCATATTGGCATGGCCTTTATGAAAGAAACGGCAATCAGATTTTTGTCAGCAGAGGAATAGGGTGTAACGTTATCCCTATAAGGTTTGGCATGACTCCTGAATATGTGGTCATCACATTGAAGAAATGATGGATTTTCTCGAATTATTGGAATTTGACTGTGTCTTTTTTCTTGCCATTATCCGTAGATATTCAAGATAGTAAACACATAATTATATAAACGAATTAAAATTACAAGATTTATGTTAAGTCGATTTTTCTTCTTTTTTCTGATAGGTCTTTTCCCTGATGTATATATTTTCTTCCGTCATGTATGGAAGAAATGTCAGTGGCGGACGCAGGTGCTTTACACTGTGTTCTCGCTGTTGTGCTTTGTCTTGTTGGTGCTGATGTTTGGAGTTTACTCGTCATCTGAATCAGTTGCGACGCTGTATGAAACAAGTATGGTGATGAATGCGTTGATTGCCGTGTTTGTTGCGAAATTGTTTTTCAGTATTGTCGATGTCTGGACATTGGCATTTAAGTCGAGAATATTGCGACGTGTGGCAATTGGGGTGGCAGCGTTCGGATTTTTCACATACGCATATGGAATAATGTTGGGACGATTCAATATGTCAGCCAAATATCTCACTGTGGAGAATAAATCATTGCCACAGAATTTTGACGGCTATAAAATTCTCCATATTTCGGATTTCCATCTTGGCAGCCTTTACGGAGATGAGGAAATCGTGTCGAAATGGGTGGATATGATGAATGCGGAAAATCCGGATGTCATCTGTTTCACGGGAGATATGGTCTCTATTCTGGCCGACGAGATGGCCTCACATATGGATGCGTTGAAAAGATTGAAAGCCAAAGATGGAAAGTTTGCTATCATAGGCAACCATGATTATGGAGATTATCACAAGTGGTCGAGCATGGAGGCACGAGATGCAAATTTGGCAAAGACGGAGGAAAACATACGCCAGGCAGGATTTGATCTGTTGCTGAATGAAAACAGGACGATCTGCAGAAATGGGGATACAATATCTGTAGTGGGAATTGAGAATTGGGGACGTCCTCCTTTCCCTCAGAATAGCGATTTGAAAAAGGCGGAGACGGGAATAGCTTCGTCTACACGCATCCTTCTTTCGCATGATCCGGATTTTTGGGAGTACAAGCTTGAAGACAACACCGACTATTTCTTGACATTGTCCGGACATACCCACGCGATGCAGCTTGGAATAGAAATAGGAGATTGGGAAATATCTCCGTCTTCATTGAAATATCCATACTGGCATGGATTGTATGAAAGAAATGGCATTCAAATTGTTGTGAGTCGAGGAATCGGATGCACAGCAATTCCTTTTAGAATAGGAATGTCGCCTGAATATGTGGTCATTACATTGAAAAAATAAAAATGAGAGTATCGGAATTAGTCAAATATCTTGACAATGAGTTTCCATTGTCGCTTCAAGAGAGTTACGACAATTGTGGTTTGCAGGTAGGCGACGGGAATGTGGAAGTTTCTGGAGTGCTTCTGGCGATCGACGTTGTGGAAGCCACTTTGGATGAGGCTGTGGATAAGGGGTGCAATTTCATATTGTGCCATCATCCGTTGATATTCAAAGGGGTAAAACGAATAGCAGGAAAAAATTACATTGAGCGGATCCTGCACAAGGCGATTAAATGTGATATCGCTATTTATGCCGCCCACACCAATGCCGATAAAATCATTGGTGGAGTGAGCTATAAGATGGCGGAAAAGCTATCATTGGTGAATGTTACACCGTTAGAGGCTGAAAATGAGCAGGTTTACAAGGTTGTTGTATATGTTCCGGTGGCCGATAAACAGAAAGTTTCGGATGCTGTTTATGCAAATGGTGGCGGCACAATCGGAGCGTATGACTGTTGCAGTTTTTCGGTAGACGGTGCCGGCACATTCAAAGCCAACGACGGATGTCATCCATACGTAGGCAATATCGGGGAGATACATGAGGAAAAGGAGAGCAGGGTGGAATATGTTGTCAGCCGACGCAATTTGTCGAAGGTGTTGAGCGCGATAGATGAGGCTCATCCGTATGAGGAGCCAGCTATAGATGTGATTAAACTTGAGAACACCATCGTCGCAGCCGGAATGGGAGTTGTGGGAGATTTGGAAACTCCCGTCGCACCGATAGAATTTTTGAGGCGGGTGAAAGAGACGTTCCGATGTGAAATGTTGAAATATACAGACATAGACAAGACAGATGCAATACGACGAGTGGCATTGTGTGGAGGTTCAGGTTCAGATATGGTAGGTTTGGCAAAACGAAGTGGAGCGGATATTTTGGTGACTGGAGACGTGAAGTATCATCAATTTTTTGACAGCTATGACGGGCCAATTATTGCAGATATTGGACATTATGAGAGCGAACAATACACAAAAGAGATTTTTTTTAATGTATTATCAAAAAATAATATTAAATTTGCGGTTCAGAATTCAACTATAAAGTCGAATCCTATAAATTATTTATAGATTATGGCAGAGGCTAAAGAGATTACAGTAGAAGAGAAACTAAAGAAATTGTATGATTTGCAGAAGGTAATGTCGCAGATCGACAATCTACGTGCTGTGCGTGGTGAGCTACCACTAGAGGTAAAGGACCTAGAGGATGAAGTAGCTGGTTTGGAGACACGTATTGCTAATTTGGATAACGATATCAAAGATCTAAACTTCAAGATCAATCGTCACAAGAGCGATATCGATTTGGCCAAAGGTCAGATGAAAAAGTACCAGGATCAGCAGAACACTGTTCGCAACAACAGAGAATACGATAATCTTGCAAAAGAAATTGAATATCAAGGTCTTGAAATTCAGCTTTCTGAGAAGAGAATCAAGGAAGGAGAGAGAGACATTGAGAATAAGACTCAGGAATTGAAGTCTACAGAGGAGTACTTGCAGGGAAGAAAGCAGGATTTGGATCAGAAGAGAGAAGAGCTTACGTCAATCATCGCTGACACTCGTGCAGAGGAGGAGAAGTTGATGGAGAAGGCAGAGAAGCTTGAGAATAAGATCGACGAGAGACTTCTTTCAGCATTCAAGAGAATCAGAAAGAATGCGCGCAACGGCTTGTCTGTTGTTACTGTTCAGAGAGATGCATGTGGTGGTTGCTTCAACCGTATCCCACCTCAGAGAATCGCAGATATCCGCACTCGCAAGAGAGTAATTGTATGCGAGTATTGTGGTAGAATCTTGGTTGATCCAGAAATCAACGAAAAGAAAAAAACTGCAGCTGCAGAATAATGAGAAGAATAATGAGATATGTAGAGACGCACAGATGTGCGTCTCTTTTTCTTTACATCCCTTTTATAAAAAGGGATTTTTTTATTTTCTAATTCCAGTTTCATCTATTTAACGTGAGTCCGATGAAATAAAAAAAGAGAAAATGAATAGTTGGAGTGTCATAAAGAGGATTGTTAAGGGCGGAACGCCCTAACCCCTTCCTTAGTGCGAGCCGTAGGCGAGCACATTAATAAAACCACAGAGACTCAAAGTTCATAGAGAAAGGCTACGCCTTTTTCCTGAGAAAAGGAGGTGAGAATTCAATAAGAAAGTAGAAAATTGTTATTTTGAATTCGCAGATTGCAATTTTCCTCGAACTCACGTTATTTGTGTTGAGAATTCTGTCTGTTGTTTTAGCAATCTTTATGTTAAGTTTAGTATCTTTGTTTAAGTTAGACTATCTAGTTAGAGTATAAAAAGGATGTAATATGAGGATAAATATACTTTTTTTGTTTTTGTTTTTTGCTATCTCTTCATTTTCTCAGGAGAAGGTGAGGATAAAAGGATTCTATGAAGAGTCTTATAATCGGTTGGAGGTGGAAGACAGTTATAAGGATACTACCATATATCGCAAACTTGGGTTCAAAGAGGCGTGGAAAAAGAAGAAAGTGTGGACTCCATGGAGCAAAGTAGAAGTGAAGCGTAACAAAATCAATAATTATGACCAATTGAGCAACAGGTATATGCTAAATGTGTCGTACGATGACATAATCGCAGACAGTGTGTGGTGTACGAATCAGGCGGTAGTGACATCAGCATTCCCTTTAGACATACAGGTTTTGCTTGATAAAATGGGGGAGAAATTCACGTTTGACGGCATACGTAAAAAAGCGAAGTTCTATACCAAAGAACACTCAGATTTTTATCTTTACCGTCTCTACCAATTTGATGGATACGCATTGAAGTTCTCTTACACATGGGATGAAATCAAGACGAGCAAGCGTTTTGAAAACGAACATTCTAGGATCCTTTCAAATATATGCGACGAGAATGAACCTATCGATGTCTACTATTTTTATAAAGCCATAAATTTCGAGCCGATAGAAGTGCCGACGGATTATGTGATTCCGAAGACAAAGAAGAGAAAATAATTCTTAATTGAGTTGCATATATTAGATAAATTTTTGAATTTTGCAGAAAATAGTTTAGTAACAATATAAAGAAATGAAAAAACAAAGATTTATAGCGAATCCTTTATACGACAGCGTATTTAAGTTTTTGATGGAGGATGAGATAGTGGCGCGCACATTATTGTCTGCATTGTTAAAAAAAGAAATAGTCAGTGTGGAGATGCGTCCAAATGAGTATTCCAACAGAGAAGATGGTCGTGTATCGATTTTTCGCATAGATTTTGGTGCCATTGTGCGTGAGGAAAATGGAGAAGAACATTTGATATTGATAGAGGTTCAGAAATCATGGCGTAGCACAGAGATCACACGTTTTCGTCAGTACCTTGGGACTCAGTATGAGAACAAGAGGAATGTTGATGCAAATGGTAAGCCATTGCCAATAGTATCGGTATACATCCTCGGACATAAGGTTGGTAAAATTACAGAGCCTGTTATTTATGTGAGTCGTAAATATCTTGACTATGATTCGAATGAGATAAAGATAGGTGTCCCTGATCCATTTATTGAGAGACTTACACACAACAGTATTATAGTTCAGGTGCCTTATTTAAGACGGTCTGCCAGAAATAGAGTAGAAAAAATAATGTCGATATTTGATCAGACATATATTCAGGATGGCGATTCTCATTACGTATCAATTTCAGGACGTGATATATCGGAGGATGCAGAAATGAAAAGGATTATAAATCGTCTTGCGACAGCAGCAGTAAATCCCGATATCCGAATGATAATGAATATCGAGGACGAAATTTTTTCTGAGTTGGAGAGCTTGGACGCAAAGATTATTACCCAAAAGAAAGCATTGCTCCAGAAGGATGAGGAGTTAAGCCAGAAGGAAGAGGAGTTAAGCCAGAAGGATGAGCAGTTGGCCCAGAAAGATGAACTGTTATTTCAACAAAGAGCAACTCTTCGTTGTTCTGTCAACTTGCTATTGAGGTGCGGCAAAACGCCATCTGAGATTGCTGAAGAATTACACCTTGATATTAAGCAGATTATGGAGATTCTTCAAACGCAGGATTGACAAATAATGTCGATATTTGATCAGACATATATTCAGGATGGCGATTCTCATTACGTATCAATTTCAGGACGTGATATATCGGAGGATGCAGAAATGAAAAGGATTATAAATCGTCTTGCGACAGCAGCAGTAAATCCCGATATCCGAATGATAATGAATATCGAGGACGAAATCTTTTCTGAGTTGGAGAGCTTGGACGCAAAGATTATTACCCAAAAGAAAGCATTGCTCCAGAAGGAAGAGGAGTTAAGCCAGAAGGATGAGCAGTTGGCTCAGAAAGATGAACTGTTATTTCAACAAAGAGCAACTCTTCGTTGTTCTGTCAACTTGCTTTTGAGGTGCGGCAAAACGCCATCTGAGATTGCTGAAGAATTACACCTTGATATTAAGCAGATTATGGAGATTCTTCAAACGCAGGAATAACAATTGAATTTTCAAGACGGGGCTTCAAAATCCCCGTCTTCACAGAATATTATCCTATCTGATCCACAACCTCAATTCCAAACTGTTTTCTTTCCTCTTCAGTGTTGATTTTGAAATACAGCATGCTGTTTACCACAAGAAAATAGCTGTCTCCATTGTGGAAATTACAGATTCCCCACTCGTCGTCCAGTGTTAATAATTCGAGACTAGGATCGAGTGACTTCGGAATTTTCAGATATAAGGTGGACGATTTTTTATTGACATTCAATCGACTGATGTCTTTATCATCCAGAATCACGTAAAGATAGTCTATGGTTATTGCATAGCAGTTATGGAATAGGGAATAACCATCTTCATTAAACAAATTAATTTTGCTTAATTTGTTGTCATCTAACGTTTTGTCGTAAAAATCAGTATTCTCAACGCGATATAATGCTTTGGGCAAAATAGGGGTGCTCATACGGATTGTCGGATGGAATGACAGTTTGATTATCGTGCCGTTCTTATTTTTTGTAACATCTCCGTCGACCCACTCTTGAAATAAATCAATGTTGTCATGCTCCACAATTTTTCTCATCATTGATGGATGGCAGACGTAGAAAGATGCATCGTCGGTACTTTTCCCATAAATGTAGCATTCGTATTTTGTTGATTCTAAAATCCTGTTTTTTAGATTATACTCATAGAGATGATATCCGTTGTCGATCTGTTCGAATTTCCAGAAATGTGAGCCTGGAATCTCATTGTCCGACCAGAATCCCTCTAGATCAGGATAGATTCGGTCTATTTGTCTGTTGAAAAGGAATGTGCTTAGGGCAGACGAATAGCCAAAGGTGGTTTCCAAATATATCCTTGTCATATTTATAAGGTCGATGCGTCTGATTTCACTTTCCTCATTTTTTCTCACCCACGTCTCAAACCCCGACAAGATAGGGGAGGATTTTGCCATGTTGGTTGTCGGGGCCTGCTCTCCGTACTTACGCAGAAAGTCCATTAGAAGATGAAAATCGTCTATTATATGCGATGCTGCCCCCTTTTTAGATGAGTAAGACGGAATTAGTCCCACCATAAGCAGGATGAAAACCGCCTGGCATTGCGTCGTCTTCTCTTCTTTTATTTTATATAGAATCGATTTCTTCTCCTCATTAAGAAAAGAAATATCAGAATCTGTGTCGACGATGGGATTAAGGAAATTGATGACGTTGAATATCTGCTGACGTTTGGCTTCGGCAACGTCGGCGTTGTGCAGATCTATAGAATAGCTTCTTTTGAAGTCGGAAAAAATGTCGCTTGCCTCCTGATAGTCGACGAGCAATGTTGACAGATCCACCTCACCGTCGTACCAGCGAGATACTTCATTTGAGAGCTCGCAGAATGTGGACCTTTGTCTGAACTCTTTCATGGAGGATGCATTGTTAGCCTCCATGTCGTAGTCGATATGGGAGCTCATGCTTTTTCTGTCGCAAAACAACAGGCATGTGTTTGCGATCACATTTATCATCTCTGCGTATTTCGTCCTTTGGGAATTTTTCATATAACATTAAGGCAAGTGTACAATCATTAAAAAGTCTCAAAAAGAATATGTGGCTTACTATCTGTCATCTCCTTCTTGAAATTTTCCATCTCGGTTAAGTATTCTGAATATAGAGGATGGCTTTTTTTTAAGATTATCCCTCCATATATATCATCAGATTCTATTGATAACATTACATATTGGGATGAGTTTTTTTTAGTTTTGAACCAAGTCTTGAATAATTTTTGTCTTGCAATATGTCTGCCGTCAGTTGTGTCGCATATAAAACACAGTACTCGGTCCTTGTCTAGTATGTTTTTTATTATTATTGTCAGAGTATTTGCCACTTCTTTGTTCCCTTTATTGTCTTTAAGATCTCTGTCTATGCAGATAGAGTCGTATGGAAGGACTCCCAATAAATTTGATTGTATAAAGGCAATATTATATTCTGTGGCGTTCACTTTGAAATAAAAACAATCCCTATCCTTTTCTTTGAAAATTGGATAGGGGGCTTTTATGGTTGACGGCTCAATGTTATTTTTATTCATTACTTTGAAACATTCAAAAACTTCAAGCCTTCTTTTTCCATTTGAACTACTGTCTTGCCTGCCTTTACAGCAGCTAAAAATTCACGCTTGTCTTTTTTTATTTTTTCGATAGCAACTAAAAACCTATTTTTCTTATTTTCCATGACTTTATCTTTTTAAGATGATAGTTCGATAAAACGAACATTTGTTTGTGCAAAGGTAGTGCTTTTTCTTTTTTCAACAAATAACAAATATAAATTCTGTGATTTGTTGATCGGATTTTTTTATATAGGACCTTTTGTATTATGACTTTGCTATGTGTATTCCAATCCGTACCCTACCACAGAATATGCCACATCTGTTTTGTGTTTGAGAATTAATTGATTAGGTTGTGTTGCTGTTTTTGCAAATTTATTTTAATATTGCAGTGAAAATAAAGAAACAGCTAAAACACTAAACTATGATCGGTGCACTTACAGGAGATTATATTGGATCTATTTATGAGTTTTGTAATACTCAGGATCCATATTTTCCTCTTGTCGAATCTGGAAAGAGTATCACAGATGACTCAATTTGTACCATAGCTATTGCCAACGCTATCTTGGAAAATATTCCATATGAGGATGCATTGAAAGTGGTTTGTTTACGTCATCCTTTTCCGATGGGAGGATATGGTTCTGGTTTTGGACATTGGTTGTGGAGTGATCGCCCTTATCAATACAATTCTTGTGGCAATGGCTCGGCTATGCGAGTCAGTGCAATAGGATGGGCATTTGAAAAAGAAGATGTTATGCTTCGTGAGGCTGAAAGATCGGCGATGTGCACACACAATCACAAAGAGGGAATAAAAGGAGCACAGGCTACTGCCCATGCGGTTTGGTTTTTTAGACACTATAAAAGTGATTTGGAAGGATTCAGACGTCTTATGACTCAATATTATCCGGAGTGGGAAATGTACTACAAACCTTTCCGTGAATATAATGCATATTGTCAAAACACTCTTCCTTTATGTATTCAAGAGGTTGTGTATGGGACATCATATGAAGATACTATTAGGAACACCATTTTATGTGGTGGGGATTCCGATACGAATGGGGCAATTGCAGGAGCGATCGCAGGAGCACGGTGGGGAGTGCCATTAGATTTGTGGCATTCCGCTTACTCTACAATAGATGATGATCTTAAGTCCATAGTGGATAAATTCATCACTAAGTTTAATGTGACAGGATAGATCTGTTTGCTCTATTAAATATGGTCAAAGATGAATCTGAGACTTGGTTTGAATAAGAATATGAAAGGAAAAAGTATAAATGCATTCTCTGTTGTTCTGGAACCAGCAATTTGGAACTTCGAACATTTCAGAACTTGCATCTGGCGACGGGTGGCAGAGAATGCTCTTTTTATATAAAAAGCAAGTCGACGTGAATTTTCACGCAAAAATCGACACAAAAAACGCATCTATAGATTGTTTTGTATAGTAAAGATATTATATTTGCAACGACTTTGCCACAGGTGAGTCGTTTGTCATCCGAAAAAATGGATGGCGAAATATAATATTATAGGCGTATATTGTGCGCTCGGATGAAGGTAATTTGGAACTTCGAACATTTCATTTATTACACCTCAAGTCCGTGCAACGATAGAGTCCATATTATGTGGATACTTGTGATGTCAGTCCGTCAGGGCTGACGTCGCATTGACATATAGTGTGGGGATTTTGTTGCTCGTTTAGGATGTAAGGGTAAGTTCGAAGACCTCAAATTACAAACGAGTTGATGAAATTCCCCACACTTTTTTTGTGTGCGGATGTGATGGATTGATAATATTAGAGTATTAACTAAAACTTAAGGAATCATGCCAATATTTCAAATTACTACCAAGCATCGCAGGAATGTAAACGGCATTCTTATCGAGCCGGGAATGACGGTGCAAGTTGTATCCCAAAGTTTCAGCAACCCTGTAGTCACCAATGGCGGACAGCCAGTGGTGGATGCGTTTATGCGTGTCTATGGAATCGATATCAAGAAGGCCGGGGTATTGAATACGGCGGATTTGGAAGTGGTGAAGGTTGGATAAGTATTTTAAAGGACAAAGACGTTATGACATTTTTTTTAAGACTTTATGATAGAAGACAAAGACATGATGACAGAAGAACAACTTTGTAAAATCAATGACCTTCCAGAAGAACTTCAGAGTTTTTATAGAAACTTGTCAAAATTTACTGATTGGGGGTACGTTGAAAAAATGGTAGTTATTGGGTTTCGTTCAGTGGAAGATAAATGTACGGATGATAGAATGATTATCCCACATATACCTGGTTATATGAAAAAATATGCAATAAAAGATTTCAAATGCGACCAAGAAGAGAGACTTATTTGGTTTCGAGATACTAGTTCGTTTAATGATAGAGATGAGGGCTTGGTTTTGACAGATTTTGGATACCATTATATTCCAGGTGATGGTTACGTTTATTCAGTGTCTTGGAAAAATATCGTAAAGGTATATTATCAAGATGAATATATGTATTTCAAAAGTTATGACGGATCTGTCAGGTCTATGTCTATTAATTTGTTTACAAAGAATTCATATGATAGGACAGGAAATGAAATAGCTTTTGCATTAAACCATATAGCTCAAAATGTAGGTGGTCATACGGAAAATGAAGCAGAAGATTGTATAAAATACTATGTTAAATGTGTTAAAGAAGAACGATACGATGAAGCTATAAAAGTGGCATTAGAGATTATCCATAATGGATATGATACACCATCATATTGGTATAATATAATTGAAAATTTATATTTTGTGTTGGGAGATAAAGACAAAGCGTTTGAATATTGCAATAGGGGATTAAATGCTTGTGTAGAAGAAAATCTTAAGAATAGCGATGATATAAAAGTTAGGTTATGGGACGATCGTAGTTTCTATTTTTCCCTAAAAGGGGATATTCTGTCGGCACGTAAAGATTTTTTTTCTGTTATGACATTTGCATCAGACCAAAAAAACGCTAGTGACAACCTAATAAAAGATGAAGCTTATAGATTTTTCCAAGAAGCTGAAACATATTATGTTGAAAATTTTCTAACGATTCCTTACAACGAGCGTAAAGTTCTTATGCCAGTAAAGGAATATGTAGATCTTCATCAGGATAGGGTGTCTGTCATCCGTATGGATAATTTGCCAGCCATTAAATTCCCTATGGGACATCCTATTGCAAACCAATTATATGTAGGTCATCCTCTTATTCCATCAAAATATATTCCGTTTGAAAATTATCAATTGGAATTGGTAGATGATAAGGTTCGTGAATTTTGTATGTTAGCTCAAAGTCTTGGGGCTACAGAGATTTCCATTGAATGTTTGAATTCTTCATCTTCAAATGAAATGGGAAGTAACCAGCAAAATATCAGTGGAGAGGCAGGAAACAGACTTCTAAAAGGTAAAGGTGAATATCATCAAGATCGTAGTAGGCAGATGATTGATGAACTTAGCCGTTCTATATGTATTCATCAAACATTCACTCCTTGCAATAAACCATCTATACCTGAAAATATGGTTTGGTATGATGATGAACCGTCTTGGCAACGTCTTGTATCTCAACGTTTGAGCGGAGGCCTAACTTCTCATGAAGAACGAATTGAGACAAAAAAAAGCCAGATGGTAGAGGGTAGAGAATTGACTGAATTGAAGGCTGAGGTAAACTCTCTTTATGTTGACATGAATATGTCGATTAGTGAAGAAGAAGAGGCAAAGTTTACTCAGCAGGAAAATGCAGTGTTGGCGATAAAAGTAAAGTTTGCTCCAATAAATCAGCTTACAGGAACTTTAATTGAATCAAACAGTAATCTGGGAGGAACAGTGAAGGAAAAGGTTAATGCATTGGGCAAGTTTGCTAAAAAAATGAGTTCTAACATTGTTGACACAATTAAGAGAAAAACATCATTAACTTCATCTGAAGAAGAATATTTGAAGGAATTTAAGGATGTTTTAGCAGATGGTGAAATTTCTTCTCGAGAGCGTCGTCTTCTCGAAAAGATTCGTATTCAACTTGGCATTTCTGAAGATAGATCTGCAGAATTAGAAAATTCTCTTTCGACTTCAACTTTGACTCCAGAGGAACAAGAATATTTTGATGAATACCAAGAACTCATTGCGGATGGTAACATTTCTGATCGTGATCAGCGTTTTCTTGATAAACTCAAAAAAGCAAATGATATCAGTGAGGAAAGAGCTAAGGAAATCGAAAAAATGTGTTCTAAAATTGAGTAAGTATATGAGTAAGAAAACATGTCCATATACTAAGCAAGAATTAAATACACTTGTTCAAATGTATAGATTGGTATTGTGTACTTTGTTTTTGAAATTTGCATTATAAAACAATAAATATGTTGGTAAAAAAAAGATTTAAGAAGAGTAACGTGTGTTTTAGACGCCTTTTACATGCTGTCGGACAGGGTGCTTTTTTTACAGAACAGTTTTTTGTTGATGGAAAATCTGATTTAAATGTAATATACGATTGTGGGTCTTTGTCAAAGAAGGGAATATTGGATGCTGAAATAAATAGAACTTTTGCTTATGATAAAACAAAATCATTGCATGTAGATGTTTTATTTATTTCTCATTTGGATAAGGACCATATAAGTGGTATTCCAACTTTGGAAAAATTAAAATGTATTGATGATAAGACTATTGTTATACTTCCATTTTCATATCCATTGCTGCTTTTCTATTTATTGCCAGTAATTCAAATGGATAATGGAACAAAATCTGCAATCCAAGCACTTTTTAAATCAAATGCTAAGATTTTGGGAGTAGATTATACGGAGGGATTTGGGGATATCTATAGTTCCAGAGAGATTATTTTAAAAGATAATAAAGATGAGTTTGATAATTATTCTACAATAAACAATGTTGTATTTAAGTATGAGCGTATTTGGAACTATATTCCATTTATGAATATAAATGATAGTAGTGTATGGCGGAATTTTTTCAATGGGCTTAAATCTGAAGGTTTAGTTTTGGAAAAATTAAAAAATGAACAATATGTAGAAGATAATTTAGATAAATTAAAGAAAATATATTCTACTGTTACATCCAAGAGCAGTGGTGGAGTAACTCCCATTAACATTTGTTCTTTGCAGGTGCTTTCGTTTAAGAACAAAGATGTTAAACATGAATATGTTTTGGGTCATAATGCATATTTATCCCCAAAGAAAGGTGTTTTAAGTTGTTTGTTCTCAGGTGATACTATTATCGATAATGTTTTTGTAAATTCTATGCAATCAATTTCAAATTACTTAAACTCTAAAATTGAACTTTTGCAAATTCCACATCATGGAAGAAAAAGCTGTTATGACACAAAAATATATTATGGAAATAATTTTGATGCTGCTTTTGCAAATTATGACAGTACGTATAAAAAAAGTTCTTATATAAAAACTATAGAAACGGATATGAACACACAAAAAAAAGATTTTTTTCATATTACGGAATTATATTATAGTGATTTGATTGTTAATTTATTTGTTTGGATTCCTCCCGTCTCCTTGGCCTCATGCACCAACGGTGCCTAATCTGCCAAGGTAGGGTGAAACCCTACGATATCGATATCGCCCGTTTCGGGCTAACGGGAATCGGTGTGGTCTCAATGGCATAGGGTTTACACCCTATGCTGATGATAATCACACCGTTGGTGTTTGCTTTGCTCGGTAACGTCTTTCAGACGCATTCGATAAAAAAGAATGTTGATTTCAAATGATGGCTGGAAGTAAGTAATGAGTCATTTTCCATATTTGATGGAATTGATTTTTGTACTTTGTTTTTTATTCAAACCCTTTTGGTTTCTCAAAAAAATCTTTAATTTTACGAAAAATAAGTTCTTCCCAATAACGTGCAAAAATGAAGAAGCATTTAATTATACGAAATTTTGGTCCGTTGCAAAGCGTAGATGTTGAGCTAGGACTCGTAAATCTTATCATTGGTCTACAGAGCTCTGGAAAAACTTGTGTGCTTCGAACTGCATGTTTTTGTTCATGGGTTGAAAAGCGAATTATGCTTTTACAGTCTGTCGACTATTTTGCTAATGATTCTATGTTTATAGATAGTTTTTTGGGTTATTATCGAATGGAAAACTATCTAAAGAATGATACATATATTGAGTATTCTTCTCCATTTGTGGATTTCCGCTTTGACAATAGTAAGACGAGCAATAAGTTTGAAGGCAAACTACAAGCAGGTAGCTGGCGCTATTGTCGTGCAAAAATCTCGTACATTCCTTCCGACAGAAATGTGGTTTCTCTTTTTAGGGACTATAAGCAACTTCCAAATGCAGGTAGTCATCTTCAGGATTTCATGAGCGAATGGGATAAGGCAAGACGACAGCAGGTCGATATTCAAGATATATTGGGATTAGGTGTGAACTATTCCTTTGATCAGAACAAAGAAAAGGATCTAGTCACTATGAAAAACGGCAAAATTCTCGAGCTTTCCGAGACTTCAAGTGGTATGCAGTCAATGCTTCCATTGTTTGTTTATACTGATTATCTGACAAATGGTGTTTTTAAGGACAAACAGACCAACTTGACCGACATAAGTCTTGTGAAAACGGAAGAAATCAAGCATACATTCGAATCTATATACGATCGTTGTTTGGAGACTAGAAACGGAGAACGTAAATATGAGGCAAGTTTTTTTCTAAATGGTAAGCCACAAAAGTATCTTTTTAGTAATAGCAGAGAGCGCGATAAATTCAATCGTTATGTGGAAAGACTGCTCCAAAATGATCATAGCGAGATATTCCTAGAGGAACCTGAGAATAATTTGTTTCCTCCTACTCAATGTCAGTTTATTTCTTGGCTTTTGGAAAGAATGTCCACTGAGAAAAGAAAAAATTTCTTGTTTGTTACAACGCATAGTCCATATGTTCTTAATTTTTTCTTGAAGGAAGACGGTGTTGGGGATCTCAAGCTTATGCTTACTTATCCGTGTGAAGATGACAGTGGCCTTTTTTCAGTCAAGACAGCGAGTGAAGAAGTACTCCAGCAGGTTTACGATAACGGTTCTGATGCATTCTTTAACTTTGAAGCATTTACTCACTAATGGCAAAACAATTGAATGTGTTTCCCGAGTGCTACGTGGACACTAATTTGGTCGGATTCATTCTTGGAGGCTATGTCAAACATAAAAGTTCTTGTAATGAGGTTGTAAAGGCGGTTAATAAAAGTGATGACTTCGCAATTGGCATTATTGATGCTGATAAGCGTCCTGCTACTATGGATCCTGGATTTCACGAGTATGTTTTATCTCAAAAGGTAGATGGAATACGTCGTCATATTCGCTTTTTTATCCATGATGATGAAAAAAGATTCTTGTTTACTGTATATAAAGCGATGGACACTTTCATATTCAATGCCGCACATTCTCAGAATGCTAATATGAATCCTTTTGGCAATCCTTCAAGTGTTAAGGATTTTTTGAAATATACGAAGAAAGTGCAAGCTGAGACGGATCCTACGCTTCGTCATTTGTTTGATGAAATTAAGGATTATCCTGAACTTATGCGTTTCCGTAACACTCTGAAATATCTGGTGAAAAAGCAGTACAACATTGATGTTGAAATTGCTAAGGCCTTCTTTGACGGAACATTAGATAATGACGACCTTGCCAAAATATTCTAAATAACCCCAAAATTTTTCTATAGTTAAGGATCTGCTATCTGGGTGTTGTTGTGTAAATGTGAATTCCTCCCGTCTTATAGACCCCATGCACCAACGGTGCCTAATCTGCCAAGGTAGGGTGAAACCCTACGATATCGATATAGCCCGTTCCGGGCTAACGGGAATCGGTGTGGTCTCCATGGCATAGGGTTGATACCCTATGCTGATGATAATCACACCGTTGGTGTTTGCTTTGCTCGGTAACGTCTTTCAGACGCAAATCACGGAATTGAAATCCACATCTTCATCTGGCTTACTCCCCCGTCTCCTCAATTCCAGTGAAATATAAAAAGCCAACCGTTTTTTCTGCGATTGGCTTTTTTATTACGTTGATAATCATCATGGATTATTTTACCTGATCAGGTATTTTTAGCGGAGCTTTTACTGCTGACCATGCCGCAATCATTCCTGCTCCATTTTCCACGTTGCAGTAGAGCATATATTGTGAAAGTGAACCTGAATAATCGTTATCCTTTACCTGTTGATATGTGCGATAGTGCATATATGTCTCTTTGGTTATATGACGCAATTCAAAATCGATTGAATTTGTGTCTATTTTGCGTCCTCCTATATATCCTTTTTCATAGAGGTCCATATAAAACCTGATCTTGGATGTCTGTCCGTTGAACAACTTGTCGTTGAAGATATTCATATAGTTAGGCTCGTAAACATCAAACATCATATTCTCATTGTCGGACTCTTTTTTATTCCAATTCATCACTGGATCATCTGTAGTAAGTTTTATATCATACATAGGTATTTCTTTGTATACCATGGCGGAATCAACAATCTTATAATCATATATTACCGATGGTTCATACCATTCATTTCCAACCCAGTATCCATCAATTGTATCTGTTATAAGCTCATATTTGTACTCCATGATCGTTCCGTAAAAAACTAATTGGTAGTAGTCTTCCGTATTCGGATCATCCTGTACGTTGAGCTCATAAGTCACTTTGGTATATGTCCTAGGCTCTAATTTATGGATGTCTATTATTTCGTATGGTCCATAATGATCGTTGAAAGTTTCTGTGATCTCTTCCACGCTGACCACTCTGAAATCAGCTTTGGGTTTGTCAGGTACGGTGACTGTGGAGTATACGTCTTCCAATCCATTGGCTTTGGCTCTCAATGTGTAAGTCTCTCCTGCCTTGGCTGTCAACCCTTGGGCTTCCATCATCGCACTGTCTGCAACGACCACATATTTATAATCGGAATTGTCATCGCTGGCTGTGACTTTGGCATCTGGAAGAAATACAGTCGGTGTGATTTTATTTTTGATCTGGTCGAAAATTATGTCGCTTCTCGACACCTGACACCATGGTGTCTCTCCGTCGATAAACCTACCGTTCACAACAATGAGGTTTTTCACTCCCAAATCGTGATAATCCACCTCGTCTTCGCAAGAGGTGAATATGAAAATGAAAATATATAATAAAGCTGCTATCTTTTTCATCGCACTATATTTTAGAATTTTATAGAATATGAAATTGACGGAATTATTGGGAAAATTGATAGTTTCATCAATTTCTTAGTCTCATCAATGTGGTCTGTATCAAAATAATAATAGAATGGATTATGATGGTTGTAGACGTTGAAAAGAGATACTGAAAGTTGACGCTTTATCTTGCTTCCTTCCTTCTGACGGTGGAAGTTGGCTCCGAGGTCAAGTCTGTGATAATTCTCCATTCGGTAGTTGTTGCGGCTCGACGCATAATCAACTCTGTTGTCATAATACTCTTCTCGCAAACTTGGGTCTACTAAGATGCTGTGTGTCTGCATTGTGATCGGATACCCTGTGCCGAATACCCACGTCGCACCGATATCCACTCTTTCCGAGAATTTATGGTTGATCACGATGCTTATGTCATGTGTCCTGTCGTAGTTGGAAGGAAACCATTTGCCTTGATTGATGTTGTCGAACTGGCGTTCTGATTTCGACAGTGTATAGGCTATCCAACCGGTAGTCTTTCCAGTCTCTTTTTTCAACATTACCTCTATACCTTTCGATTTTCCTTTTCCCATGTCGACTTTTTCTTCCCAATTTGAGTTGGAATACATGGATGCTCCTTCTTTATACTCGATGATGTTGTCCATCGTCTTGTAGTATCCTTCCACAGAAAACAGAAAATCTTTAGGTAGTCCGAATACGAATCCCACTGCTGACTGGTGTGATTCGAGTGGCTTGATATTGCCAGTCACTGGCACCCAAAGGTCTGTAGGCAGTCCTATTGTGCTGTTGGACAACAGATGCAGATACTGGCGCATTTTGCTGTACGCCGCCTTGATTGTGAACTTTTCTGTTGGGTGGGCTGCGAAAGAAAGACGTGGCTCCAGTGATGTGTATGTCTTATCGTCGACATTGAATAGCGACGCGTGCAGACCAACATTCAGGTTTATCCTTTTGGTGATTTTGAATTCGTCTTCTATGAAAAGATTGCATTCTGTTGGCTCCTTTGGCGACGAGTGGATTGTAGTGTCGATATTGGAGTCGTAGAAGTCGTCCTCGTTTGAGTCGGAATATTTTTCATAATATCCTTGTTCTCCTGGCTTGAAAGAGTGGAGTGTGACAGCTTCTCCAAATTTTATTTCATGTCTGTTGTTGGGTGTGTATGTGAATGTGTTTTTAATACTCCAGTCTCTGATCAGAGAGGTGTAGTTGATATTCATCTCATACGCTTTCTTTTTGCTGTTTTTTTCGTATTCAATGTCATTTGTTTCCGTAAAGAATTTGTATCTAGATAACGCTACTGTCGTATTCATAAACAGTTTGTTGTGAATCAGGAAGTTCCATCGGAGTGCCGACGAGATGTTTCCCCAACCTAATCCATATTCCGACTCTCCATACGAGTCGTCGTATTCATATCCTAATTTGTCTCGTCCGGAATAAATGCTGAAATACAGACGGTGTCTGTCGTTGAATTTATGGTTCACTTTCGCATTCAGATCCCAGAAGAAGTAACCGAATTGCTCATCTTTAGGTAAGAATGGTTTGGATAGGACATCGAAATATGTTCTTCTCGCTGACACGAAGAATGTTGTCTTTTCTTTTACTATCGGACCTTCCAGACTGAATTTAGATGACAGCAGACCGATTTGGAAAGCTCCGTGAAGCTCTTTGTCATTTCCGTCTTTGGTGTGGATATCCAACACAGAAGATAGTCTTCCACCGAATCTTGCGGGGAATCCTCCTTTATGCAGGTTGACATTCTTGATAGCATCCGCATTGAATACGGAGAAAAATCCGAACAGGTGTGTCACATTGTATAGTGGCACGTCGTCGAGCAGGATAAGGTTCTCGTCTGGCGAACCTCCTCGCACATAAAGTCCGGATGAACCTTCCGTGCCACTTTGCACACCAGGTAAAGTCTGCACCGTCTTCACAAGATCAGGCTCTCCAAGCATTGCTGGAAGCACATTCAGCAGTTCTGGAGAGATAACCTCTTTGCTGATTACTGTCTCCTCCAGTCGTTTGTCTCTTTTTATCTCTTTGGCAGTCACCACAAGCTCTTCCAACTGGTTGTCTGGCTCCAGTTTGATTCTTACAGTTGTGTCTTTTTTCAGATTGAAGGATAATGTTTTTTCGGTATAGCTTACGTATGAAGCTATAATCTGGTTTTCGCCTTCTGGCAATGAAAGGACAAAATAACCGTACTGGTTGGTTTCGGTTCCTCTTTTTCCATCTGGAGTCATAATATATGCTCCAATCAACGTCTCTCCTGATGACGCGTCAGTCACATATCCAGCGATTGTTTTGGTCTGACTTGCGGCTGTGGTTACTGTGCCCATCGCTAATGAGCAAAGTAAGGATTTGACAATATTCATTTTATCTCGCGTTATTATTTTTATTTTATTATCGTAACGTTAAAATAACAAGGTTTATTGTTGTGTTTTAAGAAATTTTTGCAAAATTAATAAAAATGGTTGTTCTTCAAAATGTTCAGTTGGAATCTGATGCTTTATTGATGCTCCTTATCGCATTTTATATTTGATTCGCTGGCTTTATCAATGTTTTTATTGTCATTTTACCTGATCCGGCAATTTTAATGGTTTCTTTACTGCAGACCATGCCGCAATCAGTCCAGCTCCATTTTCCACGTTGCAGTAGAGCATATTTGGTGACTGTGATGTGTTCCAGTCGTTTTCCCTTATCAATTGGTATGTGCGATAGTACATATACATCTCTTTATTGATATGTCGCACTTCATATTCAAGAGAGTCAATGTCGACTCTAGTAAAAGGTTCTTCTTTGAATATGTACATATAAAATTTGATTTTGGATGTTTGCCCATTGAACATTCTGTCGTTGAAAATACTCATTTCGTTTTCTTCTGGATAATCACACAGAATGTTGTCGGTTTGATTTTGATTCCAATTCATCACAGGATCTTCTGTTTGTAGAAGTTCGTAAGGTTTATAGTACGCAAAGGCAGAGTCGACAACTTTAAGTCCATAAACTTCGTGAGGCGGTATCCAAATGCTGTCCATCCAATAGCCGTCGACTGTATCAACTATTCCATACTCGTATTTGTATTGCATCTTTATTGAATATAAAATAATTTGGTAATAATCTTCTGTATTTGGATCATCTTGTATGTTGAGCTCATAGGTTATTTTGTGTCCGTGGGTGTACAAGGTGTCCACGCTTACTAGTTTGAAATCAGCTTTGGGCTTGCTTGGTACACTGATTGTGGAATAAACGTCGTCTAATCCATTGGCTTTGGCTTTCAGTGTGTATGTCTCTCCAGCTTTGGCTATCAAATCTTTTGCCTCCATCATCGCATTGTCTGCAACGACTGTATATTTATATTCTGAACTTCCTTCGTTGGCTGTGACATTTGCATCGGGAAGATATGTTGTTGGAGTGATTCTTGTTTTTGTTTGTTCGAAGATTATGTCGCTTCTCGACACCTGACACCATGGAGTTTCCCCGTCGATAAACCTGCCGTTTATTACAATGATGTTTTTTACTCCCAAATCTTCATATTCCACTTCCTCTTTGCAAGATGTAAATATGAAAATGAAAATATATAATAAAGCGGTTATCTTTTTCATTGTATTGGAATCTAAAATTGAAGTAAAGGTTTGATTATGATCTAAACGGTTTTCGCATCTTTTATTTTTTGGGGAGAACGGAACAGCATTATGCTCTGTTATTATTTTATTTCTCGTTGTTTGATTTCATTTATTTTGTCGTTGATGTCACCAAGTGGATTTTTTATTTTTTCGACGGCGATATTCAGTATGTCGACGGCAATCGGTTGTAGTTTAACACCATCCCATGTCGTCGGTTTGTTTTCGTCGGAATGAATGAAATCTACGATAGGCTGATACTTGTCGTAGATGAAATGAAAACTGAATTGAAGCGTGTAGCATCTGATATACAGACATTTGTCCGCAATGTCGTATGACGCTTCATCTGCCAAAGAATGGTCTGCAACCCAAAGAGAAAATAGATATGTGGCGTGTCGTTTGATATCCTTGTATTTTGCAATCTCTTTGAACTCCTTCTTTTTTGCGGCCGCATTGAGAAGATTGACAGCCGCAAGATTCAAGAAGAATTCGTCCTTTCTTTGCGGATCTTTGCCGTGGATGATATCTAACGATTGTTCGACAAATTCAAGTGTGATTTCAGACGGCATAATGGTCAGATCATTTGCATTTAGCTATCTCTATAATCACGTCCATAGCCGCTTTCATCGACAACACTGGCACATATTCTGTGTTGGAATGGAAATTGTGGCCGCCGGCAAACAGGTTGGGGCAGGGTAGTCCCATGAATGATAGTCGGGCACCGTCTGTTCCGCCTCGTATTGGCACTACGACAGGTGTGATGTCCAGCGTCTTCATCGCATTGATAGCTCTCTCCACGACGTGAGGCACTTTCTCGATCTCCTGTTTCATATTGGCGTATTGGTCTCTGATTTCAAGTTCCACCTTGCCATTCTTATAGTGGGAGTTCAGCGCGTCGACAACACGTTTCAAATACTCTTTCCTGTCGATGAAACTTTTCTCATCGAAGTCGCGGATGATCAGGTTGATTTCTCCGGATGACACTGTCGATTTGATTTCAGTCACATGGAAGAAACCTTTGTATCCGTCTGTCATCTCTGGGCACTCGTCTTCTGGAAGCATATTCAGAAAATCGGAAATCAGACGGCTGGCATTTACCATTTTGCCTAATGCATATCCTGGATGGATATTATGGCCTGTGATTTTTATCGTTGCCGCTGCGGCGTTAAAGTTCTCATATTCAATCTCTCCGAGTCCGCCTCCGTCTACGGTATATGCGAAATCCGCGCCGAATTTCTCTACGTTGAAATGGTCGGCTCCCTCTCCAATCTCTTCGTCTGGGGTGAAGGTGACGCGAATCTTTCCATGCTTTATCTCTGGATGTTGGATCAGATACTCTGCGGCTGTCACTATTTCTGCGATTCCTGCTTTGTCGTCTGCTCCAAGTAGGGTGGTGCCGTCGGAGGTGATGATTTCTTCTCCTGCGTAGTGGCTCAGCTCTTTGTATTCTTTTGCGTTCAGTTTTATTCCAAGATCATTGTTGATGACGAGGGTGTCGCCATCAAACTTTACCACCTGCGGTTTTACATTCGCACCTGATGTTTCTGGACTTGTATCCATATGGGCGATGAAGCCTATTGTTGGAGCGTCGCAATCACAGTTGGCTGGAATTGTGGCTGTCACGTAAGAGTGGCGGCTGATATGAACGTCTTCAAGACCAATCTCTTCAAGCTCATTAGCCAGCATCTCAGCAAAATATCCTTGTGATGCTGTCGACGGAGTTGTGTGTGTGTTGTCGTCAGACTGCGTGTTGATTTTGACGTAGTTGAAAAAACGTTCAACCAGTTTATTTAGATTGTTGTGCATAGCGAATTCAATTAGAAATTAAAAATGCGAAATGCAAAATATGTCGTTTGCATTCCGCATTTATATTTTTTATTATTTATTTGTTATTTAGCATTTAGCATTTAGCATTTAAATTTTTTCTGCGTCACTGGTTTTGATCCAAGCGCGGTGTCCGCCACTTGTCTCTATTTCATACCAGTCTTTCACTTGCTGTTTCACCAGCACTTTTGTTCCTTCATGAAGCACTAAGGCATCAGTCGCATTGTCTTTTGGCGAACTCTTTGCTGTCACAGAAGGGGTGAACACGATTGCATATTCGTGAGTCGTGATTTTCTCCTTGGCACTCTTCGCACAGAAGAAACTTACAAAGCATATCAAAAATGTTATGATTCCTCCGATGAATCCTAGTTTGCGTACGGCTATAACTTTGACGTAAAGGTAGAGCGACGCACAAGCCAAAGTAAGTAGGAAAAAGATGATAGACATCCTAGCCCACGTGTTCGAGCTGTGAAGATTAACAAAACTTTGTGTCCACTCGGAGATGGCAAGTTGGTCTACAGCCGACTCGTCCTTGTCTACAGTCTGCAGTTTTGCCAACTCAAGGTTGCTTTTGATGTCGTCATCGTTAGGATCCAGCAGTATGGCTCTTTCGTAGTTGAGAATTGCGGGAGCTAGTTTGCCGGATTTATAGTAGGCGTTGCCTAGATTATAATAAAGAGCGGCACTTTCCTGCGTCTTCAAAAGATCCTCATATAGAGCGATTGCCTCGTCAAACTTGTTGTTTGAATAAGCGGCGTTTCCATTAATAATCCTGCTGTCTGCAGCTGCAAATGAGCTGAATACCGACAGTGACAATATGATGGATAGAACTATATTTTTCATTGTCTTCATTTCTTTACCTCCTCTTCAATGCTGTTGATTAGAGCAATAGCGTCGTTATAAATATCAGAAGGAGAACCATTCACTGCTGTTGGCGCAAATCTTGCGAACTGGCATGTGTCTAGGATTGTGGAAAAGTTAACGATAGTCTCTTCTTTCAATCCTTTTCCCTTCAATATTTCTTCCATAGCTTCTTTGTTTTGTTGTGCCAATGGAATATTGAACTTATCGCCTACGAATCCTGTGATTGCTTTGATTGTCTCGTCGTAGAATGACTTCAAATCATCTTGGTCGAGGAATGATTTTGCTTTGGCAAGTCTCTTCAAAGCCTGTTTGTTAGCTTTCTTCTTTCTTACCAATACCATGTTGCTGTTTTCCTCCGCCAACTTTCTTAGGAATAGGTAGGCGATGATGAACAACGCCAAAGGTATGATAAACCATAGATAGAATGCCAACGAGCCGAACAAGTAATCATCTTTAGGATATGTTGTAAGATCCTTAGTGTTGATGAAACGGATATCGTTAGTGCCGATATACTTGATGCTCTCTTTGTTTGTGAAGTTGGAAACTACAGTCTGGTTGTCTGATGTCTCAGCTCCTTTCTCAACATTGATTTTGTATTCCGGAGTCTTTAGCGTCTTGTATGTCTTGCTCTTTATGTCAAAGTAGCTGAATTCAGCTGACGGAATGACGTACTCTCCTGGATAACGTGCGATTGCAAGATATTCAATCTCTTTAGTGCCGTTAAGTCCTGCGTCTGAAGCTTTGATCTTTGCCGTCACCTTAGGGTCGTAAAGCTCAAAGTCGGTAGGGAATGTTATCTTTGGATCTTTAGCATACTTGAGATTTCCACTACCATTGATCTTCACCTTGATTGTGATGGCATCGTTTGTCTTGTATCCGTCTTCCGGTGTGATTGAAGTGTTCATAGAGAATGAACCGACAGCACCGCTGAAATCGTCTGGCTTGCCATTCTTTGGCAACTCCTGTACGTTTATCTTTACTCCTGGGATTACAAGATTCTTCTTTAGCTCTCTGTATGATGCGAACATGTCACCGAAGAATCCGCCACCTCCGCCTTGTACTCGCACTTGCACAACAGCAGTGATGTTTCCTTTCTCCAACTCTTGAGCTCCACTCTTCTGTGGAATCAATACACATTGTTTTAGAATGTATGTGTTGTAGACTTTTCCGTTTACATTTTCTTTGCTCTGACGTTTTGCTTCTGGCACTTCAATCTCTTGTGAGATGAAACCTTTGTATTCAGGCAATTTGTAATCGTCGAAGCCTCGTAGTCCTACTCGGTAGTAGACCTTTGTAGTGGCGATAAACTGTTCTTGCTCATACATCTTTGTTTTCGACAATTCTGTGCGAATGAACAGGTCATCGTCGCTGATTCTCATTCCGTTGCTTGAACTTTGTGCTTGTTGCGCATTCTGGTTGGCATTGGCTTCTCCTTTGATTACTTTGATAACCAGAGCGTTGGAACGAACGATCTTATCACCTACGGTTGCCTTGGCTGATGATATAGTATATGAGCCCTCTTTCTTTGGCATCAACACGTATGTGTACGTCGTAGCACTGTTTCTGGTCACCTGTCCGTTGATGCTTTGGAAACTCTGGCTTGTCGATTGCTGAGGTCCGTACAGAATGGTGAAGTCGGACAATGATTCAAGCGGTAGCTGCACATTGTCTGATTCTGCATTGTTGAGTGTGAACGTCAAATTGAACCTTTGTCCTACAGCCACAACATTATCCGCTTTCGCTACAAACGAAACCTCTCCTGCTGCTAAGACTGACATTACACTGAAATATGTTAAAGTCAGTAGTATGGCTAATATCTTTTTCATTTTCCTTTTTACTTATTAATGCAAAAATAATCAAATTTCTGGTATATTACTACCAGTCTTTCTCTATTCTTTTCTTTTTTGCATTCTTTATTTGTTCCTTCATTCTTTCGTCCTGCTTGTCCTTTTCATCTCTCTCCAATGCTTCTAGCAGTTGACGTGCTGAATTTTGGTCCATATGGTGTTCTCCTTCACGGGCATCGTCTTTCTGGTCGTGATTCTCTTGCTCTTTTCCATCCTTAGGCGGCTCTTGCTGTTGGTCTTGCTGCTGTTGCTGCTGTTGGTTTTGCTGATTCTGTTGCTGTTGCTGCTGAATCTGCAACATTCTCTTGGCATAAGCAAGGTTGTAGCGAGTCTCCTCGTCGTCCGGATTAAGCTTCAAACTTTTCTTGTAGGCGTCGACACTCTCCTCATACTTTTTGTTTTTGAGATAGGTGTTGCCGATGTTGTGCATGATGGCAGCGTTCTCTTTGTCGCTGTTTTTCTCACTTATCGCCTGTTTGTAGTTCTCTAATGCTGAGTCAAATTCGTCTCTACGGTAATAGGTGTTGCCCATGTTGTAGTTTGCAATCTTTGATCCAGCATTCTTGTCCAATGCTTTTCTATATTCGTCTTCAGCCCCCTTAAAGTCTTTGGCCTCGTATTTGTCGTTTCCTTTACGGATGAACTCATCTTCTGGGTTTGACGCAAATGAGGGTAGACAGAAAAGAGTAACTATTGTAGTCGCTAATAATTTATTTGTCATAGTCTTTTTCATTGTCAATATTAATTAGACTGTCCTAAAATAGTTTGAATTTAGAAAGAAACTTGTTCTTTCTCTCTCTGATGAATATTTCAATAATAAGAATCACAAACACTATCCATGCGATTGTCTGGAACTGCTCGTCGAAGTCTGTGTAGACTTTGCTCTCCACATCACCTTTGGCTGATTTGTCAAGTTCCGACTGTATGTACTTCAACGCGTTGTTTGTGTTGTCCGCTCTGACGTATAGACCGCCACCTGCGGCTGCAATTTCCGCAGCCATCTGTTCGTTGAGCTTTGTGATGACTGTTTGTCCGTCTATATCTTTTCTGAAACTTCCGTGGCCGTCTGGGATAGGAGCACCTTCTGGTTTACCAACTCCTATCACATGCACTTGGATGCCATTCTCGTTTGCGATTCTTGCCTGTTCCACAGCGTCGTCCTCGTGGTTTTCTCCGTCAGTGATGACGATGATCGCTTTTCCTACGTTAGTCTTGCTGCTGAACCCGTTGACTGCCATCTTGATTGCGGCTCCAATAGCGGTACCCTGGGTAGGGATAACTCCGGTGCTTATATTGGAAGCATACATTTTGGCAGCGCTGTAGTCGCTTGTCATTGGCAGCTGTGTGAAAGCCTGGCCTGCAAACACAATAAGTCCGAGTTTGTCGTTCTCCATTCCGTCTACAAACTTATAAATCATCTGTTTTGATTTCTGCAGACGGCTCGGCTTGATGTCTTCACAAAGCATTGAGTTGGATACGTCCATCGCAATCATCACCTCAACACCTTTTCTCTTCACCATCTCAAGCTTGGATCCGAATTGTGGACGTGCGGCTACGAATATGGCTCCTGCAAGAGCAATCATGAACAGTGCACACTTGAAGTAGTATCTCCAAGTTGTGTAGCCTGGCATAAATTGCTTTAGAATCTGATAGTTTCCGTATTTCTTCAGATTTCTGCTTCTGCGATACATCGCGTAACCGAAGATTGCGGCCATCGGTATCAATGCGAAAAGCAGATAAAGATATTCTGAATTTGCAAATCTAAACATACTCTTACTCTTATGGGTTGTGGCGCACTATTAAATAGCGCACTAAAAATTCAAGAAGCATTACGCCAAGCAGCGCAAGTGCGAATGGCAGATACTCCTCGTTCTTTTTGCTGTATTCTTGCACACTGATCTTCGTCTTTTCAAGTTGGTCAATCTCCTCGTAGATCGCTTTCAAAGATTTGTTGTCTGTCGCACGGAAATATTTTCCGTCCGTGTTGCCTGAAATAGATTTAAGTGTGCTTTCATCAATGTCGACGGGCACCATCTGGCGCTGGATTCCGAATGCTGTCTGGAAAGGGTAGGGCGCCATTCCTTTTGTTCCTACTCCAATAGTGTAAACTCGGATTCCGAATGTCTTGGCTAGATCACTCGCCATCATCGGGTCAATCTCTCCGGTGTTGTTAGATCCATCGGTGAGCAGGATGATGACTTTTGATTTCGCCTGACTGTCTTTCAATCTGTTTACAGCTGATGCCAAACCGAGTCCGATAGCTGTACCGTTTGCTTGGATCATCTGTTCGTTGATCACTCCAAAAAGTTGTGATAGAGCAGCTTTGTCTGTTGTAAGCGGACATTGTGTGAAACTCTCTCCTGAAAAAACTACTAGACCGATGTTGTCGTTTGGACGGCTGTTGACAAATTCCGAACTGATGGTCTTGGCTGCCTCAAGTCGGTTTGGCTTCAGGTCTTCTGCCAACATGGATCCAGAAATGTCTATTGCCATCATGATGTCTATACCTTCAACATTCTGGTCTGACCATGTCTCAGAATTCTGAGGCCGTGCCAAAATGACGCATAGTAATGCTAAAGCAATCATTCTCAACGCGAATGGCAGGTGGAGAATGTAGTATCTCAAACTTTTTGGCGCTGCTTTGAATGGGTTGATAGTCGAGACTTGCAGATTAGCTGTCAGTTTGTTTCGACGCCATACGTACCATGCCGTAATCGGGATGATAAGCAGTGCCAGATATAAATATTGTGGTGATTCAAATGTAAACATAAGTCGTTATGCTAAATGTTATTTGAATTGCTGATTATAGCCGATGAAGCCTCTTCTTTTTTTGCTTTTTTGTCTTGTGCTGGCTCTGTAGATACAGGCTTTGTTCTGCTTATGATAAGGTAAGCGTTGGCAAGACTCATTTCGCAATCCTCTTCTGTCGGAATTGCTTTTGCAAATTTGGCCATGTCGGCTTTGTTTAGGATGCTTTTCAATTCAGGGATAATAGGCATCGCTTCTGTTTTGTATTTTAGCTCGTCAAGAATCTCATCCGACGTCATCTCCATTGCGCTGATGTTGAATCTGCCACAGAAATACTCTCTAAGAGTTTCAGTTACGTCAGTATAATATTCCTTGATTCTGCTTGAATCCTTCCAAATGCGTTTTGCTTTTATCTCATCAAGCTTGTTTATTGCCACAACATCGATTGGTAAAATTATCTCAGGCTCATCAAAAACTGATAATCCTTCTTTTTTCTTTGCTAACTTCTTCTGGATAAATGGCCATCCATATTTCCAACCTAAGAATCCAAGCACTGCTATAAGCAGAATAATAAGAAGGATAGTAAAGAATTTACCCCAATCGAAACCAAGTGTCATGATTTCTTTGATATCCTTGACGCTTGTTGAGTCTGGTTGTCCAGCTTCATCAAGTTTGATTTCAATGTCGTTGTTCACTTCTAATGCCAATGGCTCGGAAGTGAGAGTCTCTCCTGTTTTAATATTGACATATTTAAATGGAGGTACGACACAACTTCCTGAATCAAACGATGTTATGATCACATCCTGTTTGATTTCAAGCGAGCCATCATTGTTTTTTAGGGTGTCTGCCTGTTTCAACTTTACCACGTCAACTTTACCAGTGGAGTCTTTCCCCACCTGTAATTCAAAGTCCTGATCCTTTGGTTGGGTCAGAGTCAAGTGGACAGCTGTCTGACGGCCCATCCCGATATGGGCTGAATCCATCTTTGCGGTAAGACTTGCTGCGTTTGTCGCAAGACTGCCGCATAAGAATAAAACTGTGGCTATACTATGAAATTTCATGAATTACAATGTTTTATGCTCTTTTCTTGAAGAGTTTCATCAACGACTTCACATAGTCGTCTGTAGTGGCGATAGAAATATAATCCACACCACTTTTTGCGAAACTCTGCGCGAGCAATTCGTCTCTCTCCTTTACATACTGTTCGTACACTCTTCTCGTAGAGGCACTGGATGTGTCGACCCACATGTCTTCGTTGGTCTCCGCATCCTTCATCTTGATTAATCCAGCGTCTGGCAACTCTTTTTCTCTTGGATCAAAGATTTGCAATGCCGCCAAATCGTGTTTTTTACTTGCGATCAGAAGTGAATCAGAATAGTTGCTGTCATCTATAAAGTCTGATATCAGGAATGCCGAACAACGCTTCTTTACCATGTTGGTGAAGTATTTGAGGGCAAAATCGATGTTCGTTTTCCTACTAGTAGGTTGGAAACTTAGTAGTTCTCTGATGATATAGAGAATATGTTTCTTTCCCTTCTGAGGTGGAATATACTTTTCGATTTTGTCAGAGAAGAAGATGACTCCGATTTTATCGTTGTTGGTTGCGGCAGAAAATGCGATTGTGGCCGCCACCTCTGTCAGATACTCTCTCTTTGTCTGTTCGGCTGTTCCGAAGTCGTCACTGCCAGAAACGTCGACAAGGAGCATCAGTGTCATTTCTCGTTCCTCTTCAAACACTTTGATAAATGGCTTTGAATAGCGTGCGGTGACATTCCAGTCGATGCTTCTCACATCGTCGCCTGGCATGTATTCGCGTACTTCCGCAAATTGCATACCACGACCTTTGAACGCGGTGTGGTACTCTCCCGCAAATATGTTGTTGGAGAGTCCTCGCGTCTTTATCTCTATTTTGCGGACTTTCTTTAAAAGTTCGCTTGTGTCTACCTTTTTGTTGTCTTCCATCACCAAATATCTTTTTTAAGACGGTAAATTAAGGCACCTCTACAGCGTTGATGATCTCGTTGATGATGTCATCTGTGTTCATGTTGTTTGCCTCTGCCTCGTAGGTCAAACCGATACGGTGGCGAAGAATGTCGTGGGCTACTGCTCTCACGTCTTCTGGCAAAACATATCCTCTGCGCTTTACGAATGCGTATGCTCGTGATGCTTTTGCAAGTGAGATAGATGCACGTGGAGATCCTCCGAATGCGATCATATCTTTCAAATTGTTAAGTCCGTATTCTTCTGGGAAACGAGTTGCGAACACGATCTCTGTGATATATTTCTGGATCTTCTCGTCCATGTATACGTCGTGTACAACCTTTCGTGCTTCAATGATATCCTCTGGTTTAAGAAGTGCATTGACTGTCTTTGGCTCACGCTTTAGCTGTGCCTGGATGATTCGCATCTCCTCTTCTCTCTTTGGATATGTGATGATTACCTTGAACATGAAACGGTCCATCTGGGCCTCTGGTAATGGATATGTACCTTCTTGTTCTACAGGGTTTTGTGTCGCCATAACCAAGAATGGAGAAGGCAACTTGAATGTTGTCTCACCGATTGTCACCTGACGCTCTTGCATACCCTCAAGCAATGCACTCTGTACTTTTGCTGGAGCACGGTTGATCTCATCTGCCAATACGAAGTTTGCGAAGATTGGTCCTTTCTTGATTGTGAATTCCTCGCTCTTTTGACTATAGATCTGTGTACCCAACACGTCGGCTGGCAACAAATCTGGTGTGAACTGGATTCTGCTGTATTTAGCTGAAATTAGTTGGGCTAGAGTAGTGATTGACGCTGTCTTTGCCAATCCTGGAACACCTTCAAGCAACACGTGTCCGTCTGCCAAAAGGGCTATGATCAAAATTTCCTTTAGATGCTTCTGTCCTTCAATGATTGTGTCCATTCCAGAAAGAAGGTTGTCTACGAAAGCACTCTGTCTTTCAATTCTTTCATTCAAACGGCTGAAATCTGGATTACCGCTTCCTATTACTTCACTCATTGTATCTTTGTTTTTGTTCTAGTTAATTTCATTGCTCGTATATACCATATAACGAAAGAATGTCAAAATTATTGTGTTCCTTTTGCTAAAAATGATAAATACCTGCGTTTATTATCTCTTTTTATTTCAAAAAGGAGACGCTTGTTGCAGCGTCTCCAATTTGTTATTTTACGAATTCGTGCTGTATCTCTTTGGCTGTTAGGATACTATGCTCTGAATCTGGATTCACAAGCTTCGTGTTGTCAAGCATCGGCACTTTAATTTTTGTGCCTGCTTTGATATGGTTCGGATTCTTGATCACATCCTTGTTGTATAGATAGATGTAAATCCAGAAATCTTTAGCACCATAGTGGCGAAGGGAAACAAGAGTCAGTCGGCTTGCGTTGCCAAGCTTTTCCTCTATCGGGTTGCCTTGGTCTGTGATGTCCATTTCCGGATGTTTCTTCTTCATGTAGTTGATGAAATCATCCTTGAAGTTCGTGTACTTTTTGACATCCTGTTTGACGACTGGCTTTTCCTCTGTTTTCTCTGCGGTGTCTTGTGTCGTTGCTTCTGCTACAGAATCAACTGCCTCTGCATTTTCTTCTGTCTTTTCCGCAATGATTTGTTCCTCAAGATCTTTTGCCTCTTCAATTTCTACAGAATCGACCACGACTTCTGTTTTTGCAGGTTCTTCTCCTGTCAGTTTAGAGCGCAATTTGCTGACGATATTTGGATCTGACATCCATGCCACTAAGCCGACAACGAACAAAATGCAAAGGAATAGGATGATTGCGATTCCTAGTTTCTTGCCATGTGAGTTTTTGTCGTTGTTCTCATCATCTTCTTCGTCTTTTGGCAGATCGTGACGCTTGAATGTAGACGCGTATGCTGCAACTTCAGCTGGATTTGTGTCTATATTTTCATCTTCATCCGCTGTTGCGTCTTCTTCTATTGTCTCCTCGGGCTCTTCATTTTCAATTTCTTCTGGGGAAGACGTTGCTGCAGTTTCTACTGTTGGAGTAGACTCCTCTGTCTGGATTCCTTCGTTTGTAGAAGACGTTGATGCGTTCTCTACAGTCGGCACGGCTTCCTCAATATGAATCTCTTCGTTCACTGGAGACGTTGCAGTGTCTACTGTTGTTGCAACAGGTCCTGTTTCAACTTTCTGCTCTTCAGAAATTCCTGTTTCAACCTGCTCGGCCTTTGTGACTGTGCTTTCAGCAATGTCGGCTGCGACTGGAATCTCTGTGACTGTTGCCACTTCAGGTTTTGAAATTGTCTCTGTCTCGATTCTCTCATTAGCCTCTTGGCTGACAGCATTCGTATTTGGAATATTTATAGCTGCTGCGACGGTAGGTCCTTCTGCAATTGTTTCTACTGTTGGGGTAGTTTCTGCAGTCTCTGCCTTTACGTTGTTGGTTTCAGCATCGTCATCATCATCTGGCTCTGGAGCGTCCACCTCTCCCTCTGGAGCAAGTACGTAGGTTGGCTCAAAGTGTGCGTAAGGCTTGTTTAGAGTCTCCGCCAAAGAAGAGTCTGGTGTGAAAGAAATTTTATTGTGTGCAGGAATTATAGTGTTAGCTCCTGTGTTAACGTCTTTACTCTTTCTCGCATCAACTTTTACAACTTTGAATGTGCCTAGTCCTTTGATCTTGACATTTCCTTCTTTTTGAAGTCCCTCACTTATTTGAGCAAAGAAGATACGTAAGAAGTCTTCCCAACCTTTTTTGTTGATTAGGCTTACGTTTGTGCTCAATAGCTGGGATAGTTCGGAAATAGTGATTTTTTTATTCATTGTAATCCTTTTGTATTGAATCCTTCAAAATATCACTTGGCTTGAAACCGCAAACCAATTTCGGCGCAGTCATGATGCGCTGTTTGGTAGTTGGGTTGTAGGAAATTCTTCCATCTTTCTTGCGTAGGTCGAATGAGCCGAAACCTGAAATCATGATTGTGTCGTTGCCTTCCAACACTTTTGCCATAGTGGCAACAGTATCGTCAATCATGCTTTCAATCTGTTGTGCCTTCATTCCGGTTTTCTCGGATAGAGAGGCTACCAAATCTTTGTGTTTCATAGTTGTCTTTCATAAGTGGCATTATTACCACTTGCAAATATATCAAAATAATTTGTAATGAAAAACTACAAATATTAAAATATTGATTTTGATTGAAGATTGATTTCTGCGATGGAATGGATGTTTGTTGGCTTGGAGTGAAAAAATAGCAAAGACGACGGAAAACACCATCGTCTTTGCTATTTTTATGATAAATTAATAACCTCTATACTTTCGCCATCCGCTATCTTGGATTATTGCTGTTGATGTTCTGTAAAACCATCTCAAGTGTGTCAAGATCGTTGATGTAAACCTCTCTTGGTTTGCTTCCTACTTGAGGTCCTACAATTCCTGCGACTTCCAACTGGTCCATCAAACGTCCGGAACGGTTGTAGCCTAAACTGAATTTTCTCTGCAACATTGATGTTGAGCCTTGTCCGGAGCCTACAATCAGTCGTGCGGCCTCTTCGAAGAATGGATCACGGTTGCGTAGGTCGATACCTTTATCTTCTGCTGACTCTACATTCGGATCCACGTATTCTGGCAGTTCATACGGTTCGAGATATCCTTCCTGTGCTTGGATATAGTCGTTGATTGCTTCCACTTCTGGAGTGTCCACAAACGCACACTGCACACGTTCAAGGTTTCCGTTCGACAGGATAAGCATATCTCCTCGTCCGATAAGGGTCTCCGCTCCAGTGCAGTCGAGGATAGTCTTAGAGTCGATGGCCTGTGCTGTCTTACATGCAAAACGTACAGGGAAGTTTGACTTGATCAGACCTGTGATGACGTTTACAGACGGACGTTGTGTCGCAAGAATCACGTGGATTCCAATCGCACGGGCTTTTTGCGCAAGTCGTGCCACTGGCGTCTCTATGTCTTTTCCAACCTGCATGATAAGGTCGGCAAACTCATCGATTATCACTACGATATATGGTAGGAAGTGGTGTCCGTTTTCTGGATTCAGACGACGTTCTTTATATTTATCGTTGTATTCGATGATGTTTCTTACTTTTGCTTTTTTCAGTAGTTCGTAGCGGTTTTCCATCTCCACGCAAAGACTGTTCATCGCTGCCACCACTTTGGTGACGTCGGTGATGATAGCATCGTCTTCCCCTGGCATTTTTGCAAGATAATGCTTTAATAGGGGAGCGTACATTGAAAACTCCACTGTCTTTGGGTCGACAAGTACGAGTTTAAGTTCAGACGGGTGTTTCTTATACAATAGCGACATCAGCACTGCGTTCAACGCCACTGATTTTCCTTGTCCTGTCGCTCCTGCACAGATCACGTGCGGACATTTGGCAAGGTCGATCATATAATTGTTGTTGGTGATGGTTTTTCCAAGGATGATAGGAAGTTCCATCGTGTTTGTCTGGTATTTTTTGCTTGCCACCATGTCGTGCATTGGCACAATTAGTTTCTTCTGGTTTGGCACTTCAATACCTATTGTTCCCTTGCCTGGGATAGGTGCGATGATACGTACGCCTTCCGCTTTCAGGCTCATCGCGATATCCTTGTTCAGGCTCTGCACTTTGGATATACGGATTCCCGGAGCCAACGTGATTTCATAAAGAGTGACGGTCGGTCCAAGCTGTGCTTCTATGCTTGTCACTTCAACACCGTAAGTTCGGAGTGCTGTGGTGATTCGTTGCTGGTTGTCATTTAGCTCTTCTTCGTTTGCTTCGATTTTGTTGTTAGGATATTCTTTTAAGAGCTCTATTGGTGGAAATTTGTAATGAGGCAGTTCCAATCTTGGGTTTATTGGCTCAAGTTGTACGGAATTCTCTTCCTCAAATATCGAAACTGGCATCTCTTGTTCTGCAGGAGGTTCTGGCTGCTCATTTGAAGACGTTGCGTTTTGAACAGCGTTTGGCTCATGGTTGAAAGGAAGATCATCGTCGTCGTCATTGATTTTCACCTTGAATCCTCCGTCTGTATTGTCGTCTGTCTTTTCTTCTGCTTTCTCAACAGGTGTTGCCACTTGCTCTTTCTCAATTCCAATGTTGTCAGGTGTTTTGACTTCTATAGCCTCTTCTTTAACGTCTTTATCGTCTGTCTTTACCTCGGTGTTTTCAGCCTTTGACTCATCAGATTCTGATTCGGATGGGTTAGCTTCCGAAGATGGGGTAGTAGACTCTGAATTTTCACTGTTCGCTTTGTTGTCGTCGGTCTTTTCTTCTCCGTCTACAGTTGATGGCTCGTCCTTCTTGACAAAGTAGTTTTTGACTTTTTCAACCAGTTCTGGATACATCAAAGTCAAGAACATCGCCAATGTGGTGATTAGAACGAGCGTAGTGCCAAACACTCCGATGTATGTGTTCAAGAGTGTTGCCGCGGATTGTCCGTGTAGTCCTCCCCAATAGATAGAGCTTTTGTCTGAAAAAGGAGTGCAGACAAGTCCAAGCAAAAGAGAAATCCATAGCATCCAAAAGAGGCTGTTGCCAACTATTCTGCCGATTTTCAATTTAAATGATGTCAAAATCTTCATTCCTATGCACCACAACACGATGATGATGCAGAACGATGACACTCCGAATGTCTTGTTGACCATGAAATCGGCAATGACGGCTCCAGAAAATCCGGATGCGTTAAGAGCACCGTCTTCTGCATCTTGAGTCGGAGATATGCCGGTCTCTATCAAACTGGCGTCGGTGGAACTTGTGAAAAAGAAATTGACATATGCCACAGTGACGTACAGGCATAGCACTAGCAAGAGAATACCAACACAGATCTTTGTGTTGCTATTGGTCACGCTATTTTTGATGCGTGTCTTTAATTTTGAGATGAAGGTTTCCTTTTTTTCTCCTTCTACAGGTTCCTTTTTGCTCGTCATGTAAATAAGTCTCTAATAAGTCTCTTTGATAAGTTCTACAAAATTAGAAAAAAATCAACAACAAACAACGTCATTGAATTTAGAATCTGTTTTATTTTATTAAGAATTAGTTTAAGAATCGGTTCAAGTTTAATTCAAAATTTGGTTATAGAGTCGGGGATTGTTAAGGGTGGAACTCCCTAACTCCTCCCTCACTAGTGCGAGCCGAAGGCGAGCACACATAAAACCACAGAGAACAGAAGATCTTAGAGAAAGTCTTCGACTTTTTTTGAGAAAAGGAGGCGAGAAAGCAGTACTTATGGTATTGCCTTTCAGGCAAAGCTTTTGTGTCATCGTCACATTATCCCGAGACTTCGTCACGGGTTACTTTCGCTTTGCTCGGTAGCGTCTTTTAGACGAAATTTTAATCCTTGAAGTCTGGAATTTTTATTTCTGAATTTTTGAATGTCACATTCAGATGTTTTTTAAATCCAATGTTAAGAAGGATTGGTTGCAGCATATTTTCAGTGTTTCTTTTAGCTATATTGTTGATTTCTAGGTGTGAAATGCCATTTTTGACCTCTTCGATACCTTGCTTCATGAATTTTTCGCGTTCTTGCTCGGTAAAGTTGGATCTGAACCATGATACAGATTCCTGAGACTTTTCGTGGTCAATTTTTGTGCTTGTTATTTCAATCTTAGGAGCGGATAGGGTGAGGTTGATTGTGGAGTCGGTTGTGTAGATGTCATCTCTTGTCACGAATCCGAGATCTACAGTGATTTTCATTTTCACTTCAATCGGAATCATCAGCCTTTTTTCTCCGGGCAGAGGAGTGCTGTATCCAAAAAGTTTTAGTTGGCTTTTATCGTCAAACGAAACTGTTTTGAGCACGGTGTATTCTGCCACCTCTAATTTAGAACAATGGTGTACTCTTTCCCAGAGTACACCAATTGAATCAATTTTATTTGTCGGCCTATCGACATTTGTTTTTTCATTGCAACAGCATGAAAAAAGCAGCATCATGAGCAACGTCGACAGGAATAGTTTCATCTTATTATTTGATTAAGCCCAACTTCTTCATTTCGGCAAGAAGCAACGCCTTGTTTTCATTAGCCATCTTGCATAGAGGAAGACGGTACTCTTCTTTCATCATACCCATTGCTGCCAACGCTGCCTTCACTGGGATTGGATTGCTCTCAACGAAAAGAAGATCCATCAAATGACGGTATTTATAGTGGATTTCACGTGCCTCCGCTGCCTTGCCTGCAAGAGACAACTCCATCATTTTTGCAAACTCTTTAGGAATGATGTTGCAAGCTACAGAGATACATCCGTCGGCTCCTAACAAATTGGAAATCATAGATGTGCCGTCGTCGCCAGAATATATCTTGAATCCTTTCTTTCTTCCTTCTACAAGAGTCTCGATTACTCCGATGTTTCCACTTGCCTCCTTGATTCCGACGATGTTTTCAAAGTCGTTGGCAAGACGGAATACAGTGGCTGGTTTGATTGCTGACCCTGTACGTCCTGGCACGTTATATAGGATAATCGGAAGATTCACATTGTTTGCTAGTTCGGCAAAGTGGAGGTACATGCCTTCTGCTGTTGGCTTGTTGTAGTATGGACCGACCACCAAAACTGCATCAACACCTGAGGATGCCGCGTTTTTTGTGTAGCTGATGCATGAAGCTGTGCTGTTGCTGCCTGTGCCGGCGATCACAGTCATTTTGCCACCGATACGTTTCATTGTGTGCTCGAACATCTGAGCGTCTTCTTTCTCGCTCAATGTTGGAGTCTCACCTGTTGTTCCACACACTACGACACCTGACGTGCCATTCTCCAAATGAAAGTCCAAAAGTGCGTCATAAGATGCGTAATCGATTGATCCGTCGCTATTAAACGGCGTGACCAATGCAGCAATTGAACCTTGTAACGTAAATGTATCCATCGTTTTTTTGTTTTCTTCTAAAGTACTGATGTTGCAAAAATAATAAACTTTTAGGAATGATTTTGCATTTAATAATAGAAATATCCGAAGATTCCGCTCATTATAATCAGATATATCGGGTTGACTTTGAAAAAGAATGTGGCTACAAAAACTATCGTACACACTATTACGCTTTCAAACCCGACGAAATTCTCCTTATTCATCATAAGCACTCCGGCTGAAAAAATCAAACCGACGACGATTGGATTGAGCGACGACAGCAGCGCTTTGACGTAATGGTTCTCTTTGTTCTTGAACAGCCACGTGATTACTATTGCCATTAAAAGTATTGTAGGCAAACATAATGCGAAGGTTGTGAATATGGCTCCTATTATACCTCCTTGGTTATAGCCGATATATGTGGCGCAATTTATGGAGATCGGACCGGGTGTCATTTGCGACAGCGCGAGAATGTCGGCAAACTCACTGTTTGTCATCCATCCGTTTTTGTCAACGACATCAAATTGGATCATGGAGATCATTCCGTATCCACCACCAAAACCGAACAGTCCGATTTTGAAGAAACTCCAGAATAGTTTTAAAAACATTATTATATCCATTTCTTCAGTTCCTAGATTTAATCGTTTTCTTTCTTTGATGAAATGAACTCCACGTTTTTCTCATCGTCATCATCAGCAGCTTCGTCTTCTTCGTGATTGTCGGTGCTTTTCTTGTCGATATCCTTGATTTTCAAGTATTCCCAACCTATAGTGCAGATAATAGCTGCCATGATGATGTAGACGGGAGACATCTTCAAGAATACGACTGCAGCTGCCACCAGAATAGGTATAGGCAGGAATTTCCACGATAATTTGGATTTTATGAACATTTTGACAGATGGGGCAAGGATAAGAGCCACCACGCATGGACGTATGCCTGCGAAGATTTTCATCACAGTCTCGTTTTCTCTGAATTCTTGGAAACATGTGCTTATGGCTCCAATAATCACCAACGATGGAAGCACAGCTCCAAGGAATGACACTGCGGCTCCTGCTTTTCCTGCGATTCTATAGCCTACGTAGAGGGCTGTGTTGACGGCAAACACTCCAGGCAATGACTGCACTATGGTGATCATTTTCCAGAATTCATCCTCGTCAATCCATTTTTTTTGTCTGACAACGGCCTGCTCTACGAGGGCGAGCATTGCGTATCCGCCTCCGAGAGTGAAACTTCCTATCTTGAGGAATGTTGTGAGTAAGTCGAAGTATAGTCTCAATGCTTTTCCTGAATTTAGTCGATTGTTATTTCAAAAGCACATCAAGTTCTGGACATGAAGCCGCTAACTTGCCATTGATCACACATGCGGATTCGACCTTTGCTTTAGCACACAAAGCATTGTCGGCAAGACGGTAGATGTCCTGGTAGAAGATGTATCTGATGCCCTCTTTATCCACGTATAGGCGACAAGCGAATTCATCTCCACTCTTCAAAGATTTCTTGTACTCGATGCTGATCTTTGTCACCACTGCATCTATTCCTTTGTTGTGCAGCTCGGCGAAACTGATGCCGCGCGATAGAAGAAACTCGTGACGAGCATGCTCCGTATAATGCTGGTAATTAGCATTGTTGACGATTCCTTGTAGGTCGCACTCGTAGTCGCGCACTTTGAACTTCTCCTCAAATATGTAATCTTTTTTTACTATTGCCATAGTCGTATGTCTTATTTTTTAATTAAGCAATTCCTAAAAACAGTTTCTCATTTTAAGAGTTCATCCAATTCCGAACATGACATTGCTGGTTTGCCATTTACCACGCATACAGTCTCGGTTTTTGTCTTTGCGCACAAAGCGTTGTCGGCAAGACGGTAGATATCCTGATAGTAGACGTATCTGATGCCTTCTTTTTCCATATATAGTCGGCAGACAAATTCATCCCCGCTTCTCAGAGATTTCTTGTATTCAATGCTGATTTTGGATACAACCAGATCTATGCCTTTGTCGTGCAGATCGGCAAAACTGATGCCTCGTGATAGAAAAAACTCATGGCATGCATGCTCCGTATAATGCTGGTAATTAGCATTGTTGACGATTCCCTGCAGGTCACACTCATAGTCACGCACCTTGAACTTCTCCTCAAATATGTAATCTTTTTTTGAAATTGCCATGGTTGTATAGTTAGTATTAATCAGCTCTTTTTCCAGAACACAGGTGTAAGGATGAACAACACTGTGAATATTTCAAGTCGGCCGATGAGCATAAGCAAGCCCATAAACCATTTTATGAAATCGTCCTGAAGAGCGAAAATTCCGTTTGTCTGTGATGCCAGTCCCGGTCCGACGTTGCTCAAACAAGAGATTGCCATACCTGCTGATTCTGTGAATTCGTTGCCAAACAACATGAATATGATGATGCTTATCAGACATATTCCGGAAAATATCACCACGTATGCGAGAATGTTGGTGATGATTTTTTCTGTCACCACTTTTTTGTTCAGCTTCACGGGTATGATGGCCTGTGGATGCAGAAGACGCTTGAACTCCAAGTAACTGTTTTTTACTAGCAGTAGCACTCTCATTATTTTAATTCCTCCACTTGCACTTCCCGCGCTACCTCCAATAATCATACAAATGAATAGAATTCCCCAGATGAACGGGTGCCATTGGCTGATATCAGTGTAGACAAAACCTGTGCCTGAGACCAATGCCGTCGACTCAAAGAGGGCGGTGCGGAATGTGTCTTCCGTATCAATCATGGTGTTTCGGTTAGTGTAGAGCAGTCCTCCGAACACTAAAAGCGTCATCACGATGTTGAGAATCATATAGATGTTGAATTCTTCACTGTTTCTGGCTCTGGTGAAATCTCCTTTCAAAAGTGTAAATGTCACCATGAAGTTCACTCCTGCCAACACCATATAGAAGCATACGAAATATTCCAAAAGCGGTGAGTGCCAAAAGACTATGCCGTCATTTTTAGTGGAGAATCCTCCTGTCGAAATGGTGGTCATAGCATGGCAGACAGAATCGAAAATGTCCATGCCTCCGATGCAGAATAGAATGACTTCCGATACTGTGATGGCGATATATGCACCATACAGCATCTGGGCTGTCTGCATTACGCGAGGTGTCAGTTTGTCTTTGGTCGGACCTGTGACTTCGGCAATGTACAGCTGCATTCCTCCGACTCCCAAGAATGGAAGGATGGCAAGAGACAATACGATGATACCCATTCCTCCTACCCACTGTGTCGTGGAACGCCATAGGGCTATTCCGTGTGGAAGCGTTTCCACGTTTGTGAAGATGGTGGCTCCGGTGGTGGAGAATCCTGAGATTGTCTCAAAATATGCGTCGGTGAACGACTCTGTATAGCCGCCTATGTAGTATGGCAGAGCACCGAACAGAGAGAACACCACCCATACCAGAGATACAATAAGGTATCCCTCGCGTCTTCCCAATTTGACATCAGACTCGCCTCTCTTTCTGCGTGAGACGGATATGCTGTAGATACCGATCGCAGCGGTGATTGCCGTTGTGATGGCAAGCGGAAAGATGTCACTTTCTCCGTAGCAAACAGACACGACCAAACATATCAGCAGGAAGAATGCTTCGAATGCCAATAATGAGCCGAGTGTCAGAGCTACCGCTTTTTTGTCGATCAGTGATTTCTTCATCTTAGTTGAATAGTTCGCTCAAACGTTTGATGCTTGATTTCAAACAGAATACCACCACTTTGTCGCCAGCGAATATTTCCGACATACCGTTGACGATGAAGCTTTCTCCGTTTCTGATTACGCCTCCGATGAACATGTTCATTGGCAGATTGAGGTCTTTTACGAAACCCTTTGTGATTTTAGACCCTTCTTTTGCTGTCAGTTCCACGATTTCAGCATCCGCATAGCTCATTCGTTTGACTTTGCGTATGTCTGAGCTTAACGAGAGACGGTAGATATATGTGGCGGCGATCTCCATTTTGTTGATGATCACACCGATATCCATTCGCTCTGCCAATGGAATATAGTCGACATTTTCAACCTCTGCCACGATTTTCTGCACTCCGTGTCGGCGTGCGGCAAGACATGCAAGAATATTTGCCTCGGAATTATCAGTAAGCGCGACGAAGGCATCCGCGTCGTCAATGTTCTCTTCTTTAAGTAGCTCGATATCAGTGGCGTCTCCCTGCAATACAAGGGCATTGCCGATCTCTTGCTCTACCAGTTTTCTGACTTTTTTCTCGTCTTTCTCAAACATTTTTATGTTGACTCCGTTGAGCTCCTGAACGGTTTTGACAGCGATTTTACCTCCACCCATGACTATCATGTCTTTCACAGTGTAAAGCTTTTTCCCAGCTTGTTTGCGGACATCGTCGATATAGTCGGGCGTAGTGATGAAGTAGACGACATCTCCAGCAAGTATCTCTGTATGACCGCCAGGGATGATGGTCTCCTCTTCTCGTTTGATGGTTACGATACGGTAGTTTTGGCTGCCTTTCAAATCCATCAGTCGTTTGTTGACGATTGGGGCATTGTCTCTCACTTTTACGGCAAGCACAAGCAGTTTGCCTCCGTTGAAGTCGATCCACTGTCTCACCCAGCTTTGGCGGATAGACTGTGCGATTTCCTCAGCAGCCAATAATTCTGGATAAATCAGTTTTTCCACTCCTAGTTTGGCAAGCAGAGCCCTGTTTTCATGCTCCATCAAGTCTTCACTATCTATGCGGGCAACTGTCTTTTTTGCTCCAAGTTCATGGGCTAAGATGCAGGCATTAAGATTTTGACTCTCATTTTTGGTTACTCCGACAAACAGGTCAGCTTCGTCTACCCCTGCGTTTCGAAGGATGGTAAGAGATGTTGCCGAACCTTCGAGCACACTCAAGTCGTAGGAGTTTTCCAGGCTCCTTAATCTTGTTGGATCGTCGTCGATAAGTGTGATGTCGTGATTCTCTCTTGACAACAATTTTGCCAAATGTCCACCCACGGCACCTGCACCTGCAATAACAATTTTCATTATACGTCTGTTATATTACGTCGCAAATATAATGCTTTTTTATGATTTATAGCAGAAAAAACGACAAAGACGCAATTCCTCACGTCTTTGTCGTATGCTATTTGAAATCAAAAAGCTATTGCTACGTTATCTTGTCTTAATCAACCGATAGTCTTAGTTTTCCGTTAATGTCAAGACTGACTTTGAGTCCGATTGGGGTGATTTGGATTCTCTCAACACCAATGTCGTCAAGCCTTCCGTTGATTTTTATGTCAGGGAATATTTCTGTGTCGAAAATGGAGTTTCGCCCGAATTCTTTGATCATCTCAAACTCAGTTCGGAGCGGTAGTTCGAATTCGTTCTCCAACTTTTCTTTCAATTTCTTTTTATAGAACAGATTGACGATTTTAGCCAAAACGTTTCTCGTGTCCAGCTTATAGTCGACATCAGTGACTTTTATTGATACATTTTCTTTGTCGAAGTATGGTACACTTTCAAGATATATTTTTCCGTTGATGAATCCAGAAACACCAAGGCCGATGACGAGTTTGTCTTTCTTTCCGTAGAAGAAAATTGTGTCCACTGAAATAGAGTGGCGGCCTTCTCCAAACGTTGTCCCTTTTAGCAAATCCATTGCTACAGAATCCATTAGCTCGTATGGAAGGTCTGTCAGCACACCAATGTCGATAGTGTCCATACAGTTGGAATACATCTTTAGTGGCGGCAATTTAGTCTTTCTTCTTGATCCTGGATTTTGGTTTCCTACGAACAAGTCGAGTTTGGTTTTGATTCCTAGTGTGGTAGTCAGTTTGCCGAGATCTCCGAGCAGAGGAGTGCAGTAGATATTTTCCGGCGACGCTACAATCCATATCTGGTAGCCGGATGCGTTTGTCGAAATAGGTTCCTGCATCGACATCCATATTTCAGCCATATAGTCGGCGAGAGGAATCTGTTCGTTGAGAGCTTTGTCAATCTCTTTGTTGAAGTCGTTTCTGTTGCTTGCGATCAGTTGGTCGGCAAGGAAAGAGATCGACATATTCATTCCAAGAATTTTGATTGTCGGTTTTGAAAGCCATCTGTAGTCAAGAATGGTTGTATGGGTCAGCAGTTTCCAGTCTTTAGAAAAATTGATGGTAGTCTGGAAATCAATCTCAATTTCTGCGTTCAGTTCTTTGTCTGTGGTTGTGATTCCAAGATCAAAACGTTTTTCTGCCCAAATCTTTACAGGGATGGTATAGAATAAAGTATCTGCTTGGTATTTTAGTTTTATGTTTCTGGTTTTCCACGCTTTAAGTTTCAAACCATCATCATCGATTATCGAGTCATTATATATGAGTCCACTGAAAGCCTCATTCAGACGACGTTCAATCAACGGAATGTTGATCGACATTGGAATGTGGATTGTTGAGGTACGTGGAATGTAGTAGAATTTGTCGTAAACCTCTTCCGGAGCTTCAATAGTAGTTGAGTCGATCTCTAGGCTGTCTACTTTTACCGAAAGGAGTGTGTCGAGTGGGAGGTCGTTTATATCATCGACGACCTCTTTTCTGGCATAAGCAGATTGCAATATGCAGAATGATAATAATATAATCGATAAAAGTTTTTGCATGGTCACTTCAGTTTTCCTTCTTTTTCAAGTTGTTTGGCTTCATTCCAGATGGCGTTCATGTCGTCGAGCGACATAGACTTAAGGTCTATACCTTTCTTGACTGTGTTTTCTTCAAGATAGTTGAATCGACGGATGAATTTTGCGTTAGTGCTTTCCAACGCATTGTCTGGATTGATTTTGTATAGTCGGGCAGCGTTGATGAGGGAGAATAGCAGGTCGCCGAATTCTTCTTCTTGTTTTTGTGGATCCATGTTTTTGATCTCAACCATCAGTTCCTCAAATTCCTCTTTGACTTTTCCCCACACCTGTTCGCGTTCAGCCCAATCGAAGCCCACATTTCTGGCTTTGTCTTGGATTCTGTATGCTTTAATGAGCGACGGAAGTGCAGACGGCACTCCAGCCAATACGCTTTTGTTGCCATCTTTCTCCTTCATTTTGATTCTTTCCCAGTTGGTCTCCACCTGGCCTGCGTTTTCGGCATTCACGTCGCCAAACACATGTGGATGACGGAATATCAGTTTGTCACACAATGTGTTGCACACATCAGCGATGTCGAAATCGTTGGTCTCGGATGCGATTTTTGAATAGAAAACGATGTGAAGCAACACGTCTCCAAGCTCTTTCTTTATATTAGGAAGATCATTTTTAGCTAGAGCGTCACACAATTCATAAGTCTCCTCTATCGTGTTTGGACGAATGCTTTGAAATGTCTGTTTGCTATCCCACGGACATTTAGCTCTCAGTTCATCCATCACGTCAAGCAGACGCTCAAAGGCTGCCAGCTGTGCTTTTCTATCGTTCATATCATCAAATCGTTATTTTTCAATTAATCCGTTGTCGCTGTTGTTAGTCCCGTCGACAATCTCCTGGGCTTTTGCCAAATCTTTTTCCAGCACCATCAGAGCTACTCCGCTCATCGGGCTGAACATAGGCAGCAATACTGTTGTGTGCTCATTCTTTATCATAGACGGGATGTCGTTCGACGCAAGTAGCTCCTTCACCACGTTAGCCTCGAATAAAGTGTTGTAGGTGCGGAACACCACAACTTTTTCGTTGTTTACACTTTCCATAATTCCAATTTTCTTTTGCCGATTTGTCCCACCGTCGACACATACATGGTAGTCAACGGAATTATTAATTCAAAAGGAATGAACAGGAATGCCGATCCTTTCATTCCCAATGCGTGAGCACCTTTTATAAATGTGTAGCATTGCACACCGTAGCGGATAAGACCCATTATTCCACATACGCTGGTCACGAAATATTCTTCTGACACAATTCCGTATATGATTCCGAATATGAATATCAAATAGAACAGATATCTGGTTGTGACTTCGGTGTTGATCCTGAATTTGACATTGTTAGGATAGTATTCACTGTTTTCCAGGTCAGTTTCTTTCTTTTCAATGAAGCTCTTTACAGTCACCTCTTTATTGATAGATGTGCTGGCGTTTGGACTTGTCTCAACGGCGATGTTGGTACCGTTTGAGATCTCTGTGATGAAGATGTCGTCTTCTCCGCCTTCAACGTTAAGATTGGATGCGAAACCTCTGTTCTCGAAGAATTTCTCTTTACGGTATGCCATATTCTTTATAGTTCCGCTATAAGCCAAACCTCTCATTGCGTACGACATATATTTGATAGAGGAGAACACATTGTCGAAGTTGATGAATTTTTGCCATAGAGAGTCGCAGCTGTCGGTTGCCTTGTTGTGGTTGAATCCAAGGACGAGGTCGGTCTCTTCGTTGAAATTACGCATTATTTCAGTCAGCCAGTCCCTAGTGTCGGCCACGCAGTCGGAATCTGTGAACACCAAGTAGTCGTAGAACGCAGCTTTGATACCCACCGTCATACACATTTTTTTACGACTCATATATTTAGCGTCTTCCGGAAGGTATGTGGTGCGGAGATGAGAATATTTCTTTTTAAGATTGTCGAGTAGGATAGTGGTGTCGTTTGTCGTTCCGTCGTTAACCACTACAACTTCGTAGTTGGGATAACTTTGTTCAAGTATTGATGGAAGGCATTTGGCAAGGTTTTCACTGTCGTATCTAGAGACGACGATGATACTAACTGGAGGACGTTTTATTACATGTTTGACGTTTCCATCTTTAAGTGCTTTGCCGTTGCGGGCGACGGAAGCATAATAATAAAGGTAGAAGAATAGCTGTATTGATAGGCAGATTCCAAGTGTCACCAATATTCCGATTGCTATCTCTGATAGTTCAAGGTTTGCAAAATAATTTGCCACCAAGTCCCAAAAATCTATAAAATCCTGTATGCTCATAAAATTATCATTTCGTTACTGCAAATATACGTTTTTCTTAAATAATATTTCATTTTTATTCTGTTTTTGTGGAAAATAGTAAAATATATTTTGTACGTAAGATTTTTATGATTATTTTTGTGCGTGATAAGTGCTGATGCGAACTATGACTTTTTTAATGTTCGTATGGTATTAAAATAAATTTTAAGGATTTTTATATTATTAAAAATGAGAAAATTTTTAGTAGCCATTGTGGCTTTAATGACAAGTCTATCTGCCTTCGCTGCGGACATCGATCTTTTCTTTAAGGGTGGTGTAAGCATCAGTAAATTCAATGTAGATGAGTCTGAGAACAGAATGGGTGTAGCTGCGGGATTCGGAGGTAAGTTCCATATCAGCAATAGCCGTTTTTTCATTATGCCTGAACTTATGTATGCACAGAAGGGACAGGAAAACGAAGTGGTTTTCCCTAATGGAAATGCTGTTACTCCAGTTATGTTCCATATGATTGAATTGCCTGTGTTATTCGGTGGCCAAATTGAAATGCCAGTTAAGGATATGCATTTGAATATAGGTGCGGGTCCATACATTGCATACGATTTTAGATTTAATGAGTATACTGAAAATATGAAATATGTGAGAACTCCAACCCGAATGAAAGGTTTGAGCCATGGTGACCTTGGTGTTGCTTTTGCATTTGAGTTCCACTACAAGAGATTGTTTGTATTCTATGATTATGATCTTGGTTTGAGAGATTTGACTCAGAATACTTCAGTTCTTGGTCAGACACTATGCCATAGAAGTATGAGAATAGGTGCTGGTTACACATTCCCAACATTAAGTGTTGGTAAGCAGAGAAAGAAACCTCAGATGTAATTTTGAGTTTAATAATCGACAACTTATAAGGCGAGTCTTAAAGCTCGCCTTTTTTGTATAAATATAAATATGAAGAATTTTTTCAGATTTCTTTTGGTGTTTGTAGGTGTGATTTTGTTTTATATCTACAACAATCCGGACGTGATAGATAAGTATAAAACAGCTGGTACTTCGACGGAAAGAGATTCGTCTCAGTGTTCAGACTCTACGGCTTCTGATACGGACGGTGTAAATGTCAATGCTGTTGACTCAACAAATATGAAAACTACAGCCTCAGATTCGCTAATTGCGGATTCTCTTGTGGTGGATACGGTAAAACCTCGTGTCAATGTGGATACATTTGTTTATTCGTCTAAGTAGATGATGAGGAATATAGTCCTTTGGCATGGGCATTGTATAATGCTAAATCAGCAAAAGTGCTTTATGTTGATAATGGGAATCTTGAAGAAATGATTGTCTCTGATGAAGAACTGGAGTATGTCCGTCATGGTATAATGGCATGTGGTCAGTGGTGCGGTTCTAAATTATGATATTACGTTCGCAAAAACGCCGCAATCTTCATCAAAAGATTGCGGCGTTTTTTTAGTGTCTTTTTATTTCTTTTTACTTGCTCTGTATTCCCACGGGGCTATGCTGCTTGGATCACTCCATAGTCCAAGTTTCGCTTTTTTAGCATCCGCTTCTGCCTGTACGTATTTCCCGGACTTGTCGAAACGTGGTTCTCTCCAGGCAAGCCCGCATCTTACCAATTCAAAATTGACATCAATCCCGTCGACAAAAACTTCCATTGCCATCCTTTTGTGGTTGCCTGAACCTGTACGAAGTAATGTTATTTGTCCGGAATGAAGTAGCGACGAGAGTTTTTCTTTGGCTTTGTTAGCGAACGGCTGCCCCTTCTCTGGTGTGTCGATTCCAGCAACACGTACAGTGTGTATCGCTCCGTTGCAGTCTAAGTAGTCGAAAGTGTCTCCGTCTTTTACTTTAAGAATTCTTTGCACACAAGTGATCTCCTTGTTTTTAGGAAGAGCGGCAAATGATGTTGTAGACGGAAGTATCCTGCAACTTTTTCTGCCATCTACGTCCCTTACGATTCTGCTTTGTCCTTTTTTCACTATCAGATATAATCCGACGGTGATGTTGTTTTTGTTAGCGTCGCCCACGTATGTATGGTCGCTTTTGCTTATGTATGCTTTCTTTGGTATATCTTTGTTTATAATTCCGTTTTTAAGTTCTGCAAAGTATTTCTGTTTCAAATCACCCTTCTTGTTGATATAATCTTCTGTCAGCAAACTAATAATATCATGGTTTGTGATGCAGAATGTGTCTGCAATCGATTTAGTGTTTGTTTTTGTGTCGTTAGCTGCGGTAATATTGATTGTTGTAAGTAATAGGGACATCAATATCAAGAAAGATCTTTTTATTGTTTTTTCCATGTGTTGTTGATTATTAGTTCTGGGTTAAATTTGAAATTTAAGTAATTGTCGGTGAATATATGGATGGTATTAATTGCTTTCCGTAAACAATAAAGGGAGCGTTGTTGGCGCTCCCTTTAGATTGAATATTGTTTGATTAGAACAATTTCTTTGGATATACGCCTGCTGCCACAAGCGATTCGATTTTTGATACTACCATAGGACGGTCTTCTTTGTAAGTAACACCGAACCATTTGCATGGAGTGTCAAGCACCTTGATTGTAGCAGTCTTAGTCTGGATAAGTTTGTTAACCATTGTTGGAATACCATACTCAGCCTTCAAATTACCGTTGCATCCATCAAGGAAAACCTTGAAGTCAGACTCTGAATGAACGAAGTAGTCAGGAGTGAATCCCCACATGTTCATTGAAACTGGCAAATTCTCGTCAATAGAGTTGAACTCACCTGTTGTCTGGTTCTTAAAGATGACTTGGCCATCTTTTCTATGAATCTCATAGTGCTCTTCAACTGTTGAAAGGCAGCCATTGTTGTCTGTGTGGCAAACACCTCTTGAAACTGTTCCGCTCTCTGAAAGTGTGTTGCCAAGACGGTAGCCTACCATGCAGTAGTCGTTCTTCTTGCCTTCAAGAGAGATCAATGCCTTTGCAAGAATCTCAAAACTCTCTTTGCCGTAGAAGTCGTCTGCGTTGATGACAGCGAATGGAGTGTTGACCGCATCCTTAGCCACCAAGATAGCGTGGTTTGTACCCCATGGCTTCTCACGTCCTTCAGGAACGCTGTAGCCAGCTGGCAGACAATCCAATGATTGGAATACAGTGGCAACGTCCACTACACCTTTGTATTTAGATAGAATCTTCTCGTTGAAGTCTTTCTCGAAATCACGACGGATCACAAATACAACTTTGCCGAATCCAGCTCTCACTGCATCATAGATTGAATAATCCATGATTGTCTCACCGCTTGGGCCAACTCCGTCGAGCTGTTTCAATGTGCCGTAACGGCTACCCATTCCGGCTGCCAAAACTAATAATGTTGGTTTCATTTTTCTTAATTAACTACCTAATTCTGTCAAAAATTTTATTCTAACAAGACGAACTTCCTCTTCGGTATAGTCGCCTCCTAAATTCTCAATTGCAGAGTCGATGTCATCTGATTCGGCTTCATCTCTGAAATAGTCGTAGATTTCTTCCACTCTGTCTTCATCCATGACCTGCTCAATAAAATAGCTGATGTCTGGCGGTGTGTCTGGTCCTGAGTTGACAATCGACTCTATTTCAGTCAGCAAATCGTCAAATTCAATGCCTCTTCCCGCAGCCCACTCGTCGAGAGGCTTCTTTAAGTCGATGGCATTTAGAATCTCCACCTTTATCTTTGATTTGCTTGGCGCTGTACGGATTCTGAAGTCTTCCGGACGTTGAATCTCGTTCTCCTCCACATGTCGGCGGATAACGTCAACGAACTCTTTACCGAACTTTTTAGCTTTTCCTTGTCCTACACCAGGAATGTTTGCCAACTCGTCCAAGTTGATAGGGTAGGTAGTAGCCATAGCCTCCAATGCTGGATCCTGGAAGATAACAAATGGTGGAATCTCCATTTGGTTTGCCATCTTCTTTCTCAAATCCTTAAGCATTGAGAACAATTCTGGGTCGACAGCACACGAGTCTGCGTCGCCTGTCTGAGGAATGTTCTCTATGTCTATGTCGTCTACATCATCCTCATCTATGATGTTGACTTTAAAGCTTTTTGGCTTCGACAAGAATTTCTTTCCTTCCGGTGTGATTTTCAAGTTGCCATAGCTTTCAACATCTTTTTTGAGATATCCGACAACGATGGCTTCCTGTATTACAGCCTGCCATGTCGACTCTGGCTCAGATTTTCCTTCGCCAAAAGTGTCAATCTCCTCATGTTGATTCAACTCAACAATCATTGGTGTTTCTCTACCCAAGATAATGTCAATGACATAATCAATTTTCTCCTGCTCTCCTAAAGCTACAACGGTTTCCAATACCGTGCTTAGTAACTCTTTTGCCTCCACTGTTTTCTTTGGATTTAAACAATTATCGCAATTTCCACAATTATCTTCTACATACTCTTCACCGAAATAGTGAAGCAATACTTTTCTTCGGCACATTGTTGTTGTGGCATACATCTGTGTCTCCGCCAGCAACTGTTTGCCTATTTCTTTTTCAGAACCATTTTTACTTTGAGTGAACTTCTCAAGTTTCTTAATGTCTTCTTCGCAATAGTAAGCGATGCACTTGCCTTCACCTCCGTCTCGTCCTGCACGTCCAGTCTCCTGATAGTAACCTTCCAGACTCTTTGGAATGTCGTAGTGGATCACATATCTGACATCCGGTTTGTCGATACCCATTCCGAATGCTATTGTCGCTACAATCACGTCTACTTTTTCCAAAAGGAAATCATCTTGGTTGGCGCTTCTTACTGTGGCGTCCATGCCTGCATGGTAGGCTCTGGCTTTGATGCCGTTGAGATTCAGCGTCTCCGCAAGGTCTTCCACCTGTTTGCGGCTCAAACAGTATATGATACCGCTTTTGCCGTGGTTTGCACGGATGAACTTGATAAGGTCTTTGTCGACATCCTTTGTCTTTGGCTTAACCTCATAGTAAAGGTTGGAGCGGTTGAATGAAGATTTGAATACTTTCGCATCTTTCATTCCAAGACTTTTCTGAATGTCATGTTGTACCTTTGGAGTTGCAGTCGCGGTAAGTGCAATCACACCCACTTTCTGACCGATACGGTCGATGATGGGGCGGATGTTACGGTACTCCTGGCGAAAGTCATGACCCCACTCTGAAATACAGTGCGCTTCGTCGACGGCATAGAATGAGATTTTCACATTCTGCAAAAACTCGATATACTCGTCTTTTGTCAGCGACTCTGGCGCAACGTATAGTAGTTTGGTTCTCTTTTCTAAAATATCTGTCTTGACACTGTCGACTTCTGCTTTCGACAATGACGAGTTCAAGAAATGAGCAATTCCACGTTCTTCACTGAAATTTCGCATCGCATCGACTTGGTTTTTCATCAATGCTATCAATGGAGATATAACTATGGCAGTGCCATCCATTATCAGTGATGGCAATTGGTAACACAATGATTTGCCGCCACCTGTAGGCATCAACACGAATGTGTCGTTGCCGGCAAGCACGTTCATTATTATATCCTCTTGGTTGCCCTTGAAAGAGTCGAAACCAAAATGATATTTTAGCTCTTTATGTAATTCTTCCTTTGTCATCATATCTCCAAATTTAATGCTAAATTACACAAACGCAAAATTCTTTCATTATCATTTTCGTATTTTCAAATGATATTTAGGATTCTGCTCTTAAACTTAGATTCTCAAGCTTCTTAAGCGCAAAATCTTTTGTGATTTCAACGCTCTTGACTTTGTTTGATGGAGTCTCAAACATAACATCGGTCATGATCATTTCGACGATTGATCTCAATCCTCTTGCTCCAAGTTTGCATTCCACCGTCTTCTCCACAATCAAATCAAGTGTGTCGTCGGAGAATGTTAGTTCCACACCATCCATCTCCATCAATTTGACATACTGTTTGATAATGGAGTTCTTTGGCTCAACAAGGATTCTTCGCAATGCGGTGGAATCCAGTTTGTCGAGGTGAGTGAGCAATGGAAGACGACCGATGATTTCCGGAATTAGTCCGAACGACTTCAAATCATGAGGCGACACATATTGAATGATGTCGTCAAGCGATATTTGAGCGTTCTTTCCTCTTGCCACACTATATCCCACTGCCTTTGTGTTCATTCTCATGGCAATCTTCCTTTCAATGCCGTCGAATGCTCCACCACAAATGAACAGGATGTTTTTGGTGTCTACCTGGATCATCTTCTGGTCGGGGTGTTTTCTTCCTCCCTGAGGTGGCACGTTCACAATCGAACCTTCCAAAAGCTTAAGCAATCCCTGCTGTACACCTTCTCCGCTTACATCACGTGTGATCGACGGATTGTCTCCCTTTCTTGCAATCTTGTCAATTTCATCAATGAAGACGATGCCCCGCTGGGCTGACTCCACATCATAGTCTGATACTTGAAGCAGACGTGTCAGAATGCTCTCGATATCTTCTCCTACATAACCGGCTTCTGTGAATACTGTAGCGTCTACGATGGTGAACGGTACGTTGAGCAACCTTGCGATAGTGCGGGCAAGCAATGTCTTGCCTGTGCCTGTAGGTCCCACCATTATGATGTTGGATTTTTCAATTTCAACACCGTCGTCTTCGATATCTTGCTTCAAACGTTTGTAGTGGTTGTAGACAGCCACCGACAAAACCTTCTTTGCAGTGTCCTGACCGATTACGTATTGATCCATATATTCGACGATTTCCTTTGGTGTCGGAAGTTTTGCGTCGAATCCGGATTTTCCTTTTCCTTTTTTTTCTGCGGTTAGATTCGGCAACATTGTGTATGCTTGCTGTACGCACACGTCGCAAATCTTTCCGCTCAGTCCTTCAAGTAGCACATTGCACTCTTTGGACGTGCGGCCGCAGAAACTACATCTATCAGTGTTATGTCCTGCCATATTTTACTTCATCTTCACTAACACCTCATCTATCATTCCGTATTCCTTTGCCTCTTCAGCTGTCATCCAGCAGTCGCGGTCGGAATCAGCCCATACTTTGTCGAATGTCTGGCCTGAGTGGTCTGCGATGATAGTGTATAGCTCTTGCTTCAATTTCAAGATTTCGCGAGCTGTGATTTCAATGTCGGATGCCTGACCGTGAGCCTGGCCTAGTGGCTGATGGATCATCACTCTTGAATGCTTCAATGCGTATCTTTTGCCTTTTGCTCCAGACACTAGCAACACTGATGCCATTGACGCTGCGAGACCAGTACATATTGTAGACACATCTGAAGATATGAACTGCATTGTGTCGTAGATTCCCAATCCGTCGTATACTGATCCGCCAGGTGAATTCAGATAGATGGAGATGTCTTTGCCTGGGTTGGCTGATTCTAGATATAGAAGTTGTGCCTGAACCACGTTGGCTGTATATGAATCTATCTGGTCTCCCAAAAAGATGATTCTGTCCATCATAAGGCGAGAGAATACATCCATCTGAGTCACGTTGAGCTGACGCTCCTCCAAAATGCTTGGAGATATATAGCTGTCTGAAATTTGGGATGTGTATTGGTCCAAAGCAAGACCATTCATGCCTAAATGTCCAACTGCGAATTTTCTGAAATCGTTTTTCATTTTTATTTCGTTTTTCCTTATATGCAAACTTAAAGAAATAATATATCAATATCCAATAAAAACGCTCATTTTTTTGTTAAAAATTAAACTTTTTTAGAAAATGAGACTTTTTTAACCCGAAAAAAGCTGAAATCTCAGTTTATAATGCGTTTGATTGACTGTATTCGATATGAATTTGTGCTATACGACATCTAATTTGTGTAAAAAAAGAGACGTCGTTGCTACGGCGTCTCTTAATATTGTCAGATGTAATCTGTCGGATTACTTGTTCTGGAACATTTTGCTGAAATCATCCAAAGAGATTTCCTTCTTCTCCAAAGTGATGTTAGACTTTGCGATTTCGATGAACTTCTCATTCTTGATGTTCTCAACAATCTGCTGGCTCTGCTGTGAGTTCTTCATCATCTCACGTGCGTAGTTCTCCAACACATCGTTAGGAACTGCAACCATGCCATACTGGGCGAACTGAGCCTTTGCCACCTTCTTGCAGAATGACATTACGTCTGCCTGCTCGATCTTTACTTTGTTGTCTACAAGAATTGCATCCTTGTAAAGCATCCATTTCATTTCGTCGATCTCGTTGGCGTACGACTTGTCGAAATCTTCGTCAGACAACTTGTCGGCCTGCTCTTTGTTGTTAAGCTTCAAGAATCTCTTGAAGATAGCATCTGGGAATTTCTGATCCTTGATTTGAGCAAGGATAGACTCTCTGATGTCAAGACCAAGTTTGTAGTCGCTGTCTGCTTTTAGAGAATCCTGCAACTCTTCTTTGATCTTAGCTCTGAATTCAGCCTCATTCTTAACAGCTCCTTCACCAAGAGCCTTGTCGAACAATTCCTGATTTACTTCAGCCTCAGTGTAGTGAGAGATAGATGTGATCTCAAGAGAAAGCTCGTCGTTTACATTAGCAACGTCTTCTTTCTTGATCTTCAAGAATGAAGCGATCTCAGCCTCATTGCCGTCCATAGCAGCCTTCAAAGAGATGTTAAGTTTCGCACCCTTCTTAGCTCCGACGAACAATTTCTTCTGATCCTCGTCTTTCAAATATTTTGGAGAAAGGATAGCCTCTTCAACTCTAACGCCACCTTCCTTCTCCTTGCCGTTCTCAAGCTCTACAACTGTTGCTTTAACGATATCATTTTCCTTAACTTCCTCTCCCTCTGAGTAAGAACCATAGCGAGAAGCGTAAGACTTGATAGTGTCGTCAATCATCTTGTCGTCGACAGTGATTTCGTACTGAGCAACCTTGATGTTCTTGTCAAGTGCAACTTTGTATTCTGGAATCAATGCAACGTCGAAAGTAAGAGTATAGTTTACATCCTTCTCAAAGTCTAGCAATTCCTGACCCTCAGCTAGGATAGGCTCGCCAAGAACGCGAAGTTTGTTTTCGTTGATGTAGTTGGATAGCATTTCAGGAACCATCTTGTTAACCTCTTCTGCCATCGCACTCTTGCGGTACATCTTGTCAATCAACGACGCTGGAGCTTTGCCAGGACGGAAACCTGGGATGCTAGCCTTCTGACGGTAAGAACGAAGAGCGTTGTCAACTCTTCCCTTGTAATCTTCCTCATTGATGCTAAGTGTTAGCTGCAAGCTCACTTCATCAATTACTTTCTTTTCGATATTCATATTAAATATTATTACTTGCTGTTAACTTGCTTTTTGTTAGCTGTTTTGTATGCCTATGCAAAAAGCGAATGCAAATATATAAAAATATGAAATAAGAAAGCCCCTTTTTGTAAAAAACTAACTTAAAATACTTTTCTTTTGTCAAAAAAATGCGGTTTGTAGTCTCATTTTTTGATATAAATGGATGCAAATGGTCGAGATACCTTATTTTTTGACAATCATTTTGTATAGTGAATCGAACAAATAAATGTGCGAAAAGTCTGAAATTACCGGACGAAAATGTTTTTTAACATTATTTTGCGATTGTGAACGCAAAAATGTTGTACCTTTGCGGAAAATTAATCATTAAAGGAAAAAGGAAATGAAAAAAGTTTTTGCTTTTGTTCTTGCTGCTATGACATTTATGTCGGCAAATGCTGGAAATCAGCGTGCTACAGGTATGACAATGGTTGATGGATTCAAGTTGGGTCTTGGTATTGGTGTTCCAGGTTGGGAAGACGATAACGCAGTTATGCCTATGATTACAATTGATGGTGCAGCTGGTCTTGCAAGTGGATTTATCAATACAAAGAACTTTGGTAATAATGGTGGTATCGACCTTGGCTTCCAGTATGGTATCTGTGGTTATGACCACGATATGTGGCATCCGGTTCACGGTGATAGAGACCTTGGTGTTATGGAGCATTTGATTTTGCTTCGTTCTGCATTCCACTTCCAGTTCTTGAAGAAACTTGACACTTATGCTGGTTTCAATGGTGGTGTTGCTCTTTCTATCCCAACTGGAGATTGGACAGAGGCAGAGAAGGATGCATGGGATCACGTTAATGGTGTATTTGGTATGTATTCTGGTGGTACATGGTATTTCAACGATGCTATCGGCGCTGGTGTTGAGTTTGAAGGAGATTGGATGAAAAGTGGAGCTACTCCAAGCATCTCTGCTAAGTTCCAGTTCAGATTCTAATCTGTAGATTACCTAATTATATAAAGACGGTCGGTTTGGCCGTCTTTTTGTTTTTTAAATTGTTCATAACATTAGTTGAAAGAAATTTTGCAGAAAAGGAAAATATAAATACATTTGCATAAATAAGTATCAATTTGTTAGGAATGAAAAGGATTTTAATGTCGATCGTGATGCTGGTTTCAGCATTGAATATATTTGCAGAGCCTGATGTAAAGGTGCGAATGGGTTTGCAGGCTGGTTACAACATGTCTAGCTGGAACGGTGATTTCAAAGAGGCCTATGGAGGTAGTTTCAAACATGGTTTCAATGCTGGAGTCGTGGCCGAAATCCAGCTGAATTCTAAATGGAGTATCCAACCGGGTCTGTTGTTCTGCTCTGAAGGTGCAAAACTTGATTCTTTACCTTTTACGAGTTTGCCAATTGAAGGGGCTTTTGGTACTAAAGTTCCTGAACTTGAAATCTCTGGAGTTTCTAAAGATGTCAAGGTTGGTGCTATGGGTCTTAAGTTTCCTGTTGACATCATGTATTCTATATATAATGTAGGTCCGGGCAGACTTGTTCCAAGCCTTGGTTTATATGTCACAGGATACTTCGCTGGTGAGACTTTGGAAAATGGTACTTTTGATCAGGAGTCTGTCTTTCAGCAGAATTGGGAGGCTGATATTGAGCAGAGTAAGGATTTGATTCCAGATCAGTTTGATTACGGCTTGTCTTTCAAGATTATGTATGAGATGATGAAGGAAGAGGTGAATGGCATGTATTGGCAGGTAGGTGTGTCAAGAGGTTTTACTTCATGCCAGAATATGGTCATTATGGCTTCTTTCGGTTATAAGTTCCAGTATATAAAGGGATTGCGTTCTCGCTATAATACAGGTATTTTGGAATATAATCCATAATAGAAAAGAGTTGAGATTCAAAAAAATTTACATAGAGCTGACAAATGTCTGTAATTTCAAATGCAGTTTTTGTCAGTCTTCTCAAAGAAAGAAAAAGTTTATGTCGCCGGAAGAATTTTCGGCGATACTTTTTTCTATACGTCCCTATACGGAATATATCTATCTTCATGTGCTTGGTGAACCGACTCTTCATCCTCAGTTTTGCGAATTGGTGAAGATGGCGGCGGATAATGGATTTCATGTGAATCTTACGACCAATGGATCAATGCTTGAGAAGGTGGAGAAGGTGTTTGCGGACAAGTTGGTACGCCAGTGCAACGTCTCTATTCATGCTTATGCTGAAAATATTCCGTCGACCCAATGGATGGAGAAAATGGACGGTGTTTTTTCTTTTGCCAAGAGGTATTCAGAGGATACATATTTCAGTTTCCGACTTTGGAATAATGGAGCCGACGGTGCAACTGATTTCAATGAGTATTGCAGGAAAGCAATCAATTCCTTTTTTTCGACGCAGATTGAGGATACAATGTCTCGCAACGTGAAAATCCAAGATCATATTTTTTTGCAGAATGCGGCAAGATTTTCATGGCCTGGGCAAAAAAAGTTGGATTTGGCACACAAGAAATGTTATGCGTTGCGTGATCATATAGCTATCCTTTGCGACGGAAGTGTTGTGCCATGTTGTCTGGATGCTAACGGAGATATGGTTTTGGGCAACGTCTTTACTGATTCATTGGAAGAAATAATCAATTGCAAAGCGGCTGTTGAGATGAAGCAGGCATTTGCCAGAAATGAGATTGTGAATCCAATCTGCAGGGATTGCGGATTTATTTTGTAGACGCGTATGTTGATAATCAAAAACAGTATACTTCCGACCAAAGGTTTTGCAGCCATCAACCTTTTTACTCTGCTTTTTGTGCGTAAGGAGGCGACGGTTAATACTGTGCTTATCAACCACGAGTCGATCCATTCCGCACAGATGAAAGAGATGCTTTTCATACCGTTTTATCTGTGGTATGTGATAGAATGGCTGGTGTGGCTGGTGAAATTCCGTAACTCACATTTGGCTTACCGTCGCATCTCATTTGAAAGAGAGGCATATTGCCATCAATACAACCCATATTATTTGAAGAAACGCAAACGATGGGCTTGGTGGGGATTTTTGAGAATGAAAAGAAAAAAATAGAGACGCTGAATTTTGCGTCTCTATTTTTTATTTATCTGTCACATTTAATTCTGTTGATGCTGAAGATGCGGTGTTTGCCGTCGTCATCTTTTATTTTTAGCAAACCAGATGATAAGAATGTGTTATCATACCAATATTCGGTGTCTAAACCACTGTACCTTTTTAGTTTTACGTCATCTTCCACGTATGTAACTTCTTCTTTCAATAATTCCTCTCCGCCATAACTGTATGAAACATGGTTCATATGACCAAATGATGGATAGAACACCTCCAATGCCTGAGCCTTCTTGTTGATTGACAAGTGACGTCTAGGAACCCAGCTCTTCAACACTTCCAATGGTGCCGAGTTGCTCCATCCCATTTTGCCATTTTTGTCAAATTCCATCACGAAATAGTGAGTGTAGAAATATCCATCGAATTCTCGTTTATATGTAGTGGTTGTGTACGTTCCGCCTTGAGCGTTTGTCTTTACTTGAGTGACTGGAACTGTAATATAGGTAGGATAGTAAGCTTCTCCAACCAGCAGGTATTTGCCGTTTTCTTCTATGATCTTATATGGCAACATATTGTAGTTGATAGTGTATTCGTCGCCTTTCACTTCTTTTCTGGCTTTCTTTTTCTCAATTTTCTTCTGTCTTCTCTCTGTCATGTATGAAGTGAAGTTTTTTAAATCAAGGTAGTTGATGTAAGTAGAGTAGGATGTTTTGCCATTCTCTACCTTTTTCAAAAACACACCGATTGATCTAACTGTGCCTTTTGTATCCTTGTCGGAGTATGTGCCAGAGATTATATAGCTGCCGTCGCTCATTTTGGAAGCAAAAGCTGTTGCCGGATATTTTTCTTCGGCATCAGGTGCCATTGTCATTTCGTTTTTAAGGTCACCGTCTGCAAACACATATAGCTTCATCACATAACCTTTGTCTTGCTTTTCTTTGATGAATAGATGTGCTTCATTCTGGTTGTCGTCTGTCTCGAACGACATGATGCTGAATTTCTTTTTGCTTGGCACAGTCAGGTTTGTCATCTTGCCAGCACCTGTCTTCGCATTCAAAGCGTACACGAATGGAAGCCCTTTCTGTGTTCCTGCCATGTATACGTAGTCTCCCATAACCTGGTTGTATGAGATGACTATTCTCTTGCCTATATCACCAGTCGACAATATTGGCTTCATTTTTTCACCGTCAATAAACAGCAATTCGAACTCTCCGTTTTTCTCCATAGAGAGTCTGTAGAGGTCATTTCCTTTCGTGATCTGATCAATGTTGTCTTTACGGGAAAATTCCGCATCCACACTCGTCACTTTGTTCAGTAATGTGTCGTATTTTGTGAACGTAAGTCTGTTATGGCCTTTTTGTGTGTTTTTTTGATTGTCATCATCTTTTGTGGTCAGAATCAATCCTTGCTTGCCAATGGCATCGCAACTTAAAAAGTCGACAGACCTCTCTTTGTCGATTTCAATACGTTTGACATCTAGATTTTCAGCTTCCATACAAAGTGGTGAAGCAATTAATGTCATCAAAAATCCGAATTTTGTTAATCTCATGTTTAATCCTTTTTTACGTAAAACTTAAAAATCATTTTCTCCAAACCAACAAATGTTGAACGTAAAAAGATAATGACTTTCCAAATGTAATGGTTTATTTTTAAAAATAGCATATGAATTGATTTTGATTTTAGAAATTAATTCATATGCTATTTGTGAGAGATCGGTATGTTGACGAAAAAAAAGTTATTTTACAATCTCATGCTTCTCCATAAATTCCATCAGTTCTCTTGTCATATCGTTCTGCTTTTCTGCACTTGGATGCCAGTCGGTGCCGTAACCGAATTTGCCATCGTCTGGAGTGAAGTTGAAACGGTATACTTTGTCGTCTCCATCTTTAGCCATTTGGAATGCGATTTCATCAAGTGTCGTCATCACGTCTGACAATGCTTTGTCGTGCATCATCGGACCTGTCATCAAAATGAGCTTGCTGTTTGGATTTGTGGCTCTGACCTTTGCGACGAAGTTTTTTGCTGCCGACTTGAATCTTTCAATGTCGTAGTTGTCTTCGCTCGTGTCGTTCGTGCCAAGATTAAGGAAGACTACGTCGGCTTTGAAACTGTTGTGATCCCATTTGTATGTGGTGTCGCAGAATAGGGTATAGTCGTAGAGTGTGCTCATGTTGACGGTGCTGCCTTCTTTCACGTCGCCATAATTACGGTAGATTCCATAACCTGATTTGGCAAACACGATATATTCAGCATCGTATTTTTCCGACACTTGGTAGGCGAATGTTTTTGTGAAATCCTCAGTCTCATAGTTGAATGTCTGGCTTCTGTCTCCGTCCACACCATATCCGCATGTGATGGAGTTTCCGATAAAATAGAATTTGTTTTTCTTTTCAGTATCGTCTTTTATCAATTCTCCATCTGTCTTAAATCCGTGGAATTCCGGCTGCAATTCGTGCCCTTCGTTGCAATACACAACCTTGACGCTGTGAATCTCATTTTTGTCGAGACTGTCAGCTAAAACAATTCTGTCATCATAATTAGCTTCTGTGAATCCGATTTTTTTTCTGTCTTTCCCGTCTACCTCCACCATGAAGAATCCGCTGTTTGGCTTGGCAAACATGGTGATTTTGGAGCCTATGAATTTTGTGGATATTGTCACTCCTGGATATGACCATTTAGCCATAGTTTCTGTTCTGACAAAATCTCCATGATGTCTGTCATATGTCTCATACACCACACGTCCGGAAATTTTAATTCTTTTGTCGCTGGCGTCGATTAGAGAATGGTCGAATCCGCAACCTGTTGATAGAATTGCTGTTGATGTGATCATGGCTGCTGAAAATAAATGAGATAACTTTGTCATAATATGTATTGAGTTTTATTTAGAAGCTGTTTGAATTTGTTAAAATGACTCATTCTGCAACTAAAAATGAGGATTGTTAAGGGCGGAACGCCCTAACTCCATCACATTTGCGAATTCGTAAGAATGAGCAGTTATATTTATGTGCTCGCCTTCGGCTCGCACCAGAGAGGTGGGGTTAGGGCGTTCCGCCCTTAACAATCCTCAACCTCTAACCTCCTTTTTTTGATTAATTTTAATTAGATTCTTATTTTAATTATTATTTAGCATTTAGCATTTAGCATTTAGCATTTAGCATTTAGCATTTAGCATTTAGCATTTAGCATTTAGCATTTAGCATTTAGCATTTAGCATTTAGCATTTAGCATTTTATAACGAGACTTCTTTATATATCTGACGTATCATGGATTCATCAACGTCTTCAAAATCATCTGGTTTGGGAAATACCAATATTCCTGCCATGTCGATCACTCCTGGACTGATCATTCTTCCTTGATCGTAATAAGAAGGACGATGCTTGTCTCTTGGGAATACCCATACATTCCAGCTGTTTGCCGACGGAATATAATGTGCCACAATATTCATTCTAGGCTCCCACTCGTCTTCTTTGATTTCCAACTTGTTGTACAACTCTCGGTATTGTTTGCAGATAGCTTCTTTATCAGAACCAACAAATACCAAACATTTTCTGCCGAAGTTACGAATCTCCCCGTCTACAATATCAAATTCCGACAATGATTTCTCATCAAGTGGCATCAACCCTGTTTGCACAGCTTGGAAGTGCATGTGGTCGGGTGCTGAGGCTCCACACTTCGGTCCGTTGTAGAGAAGGTCGAAGTCGGGCAGATCTTTGCTCAAATCAAGCATGGTGGCAAAGTGAGGCAATATCTCCTGACGCTCGTGACGCATAAGTGGAATAGTGAGATGCTTTTTCAATATTGGAAACGGATTTTTCAAAATCTCAAAATTCTCGTTGTATATCACGCTTGGCTGGTCGACAGGACGATTCTCCTTACAAAGAAAGCATTTTCGTTTGGCAATTGTTGCCTTGTCAAGTTTGGCACCAGACGACACTGCTCTTGCTGGATTGTGTTGGGCCACAACCTTGTATCCGTCGACTACGAAAGTCTTGGTCAAAACTTCAAGATTCTCGTTTGCGGGAATCAGAGCATCGTAAACTTTCTTCTGTATCTCGCTCATAGTTGTATAGTTTTATAGAAAACACTTCAGCCAACCGCTATCAGCCAATGTTTTGTTTCCCAATCAGTTGACGGTGGAACATCTCTCTTTCAAGCAGTGCGGCCTCCTCGGTTTCACGTTTGAACTGAAGTTCAGCGGTGTGGATGAGATTGGTTTTGTCTTCCATCTTGGCATTGCTCTCAGATGAAATATATTTCTGCAGCACTACTGTCTTGTATTTCTGAGCCATGCTCAGGAAGTTTTCGTACCGTGGCATAGCAGTAGTAAGACGCAATCTTGAATCTAGGAATGCGGATGTGGAGAACGCTCTGTCCACGAATCTGTATAGTCCGCTTAAGCAACACTGTGGCATTGCTTCGCCCAGATGCATCGCGTCGGCTTTCGAGAAAAGATCCATATCGGGATGGATGGAAAGCACCATACCTGCTTTTGTCTCAGCCATACGTTTTATGATATAACGAATGTCTGCTGCTTTTATCAATGTGTTGTATTGAATTTCAATCACAACATCTGCCAATTGCACAAGGTCGAGAGGAAGATTATACTCAGTCTCATGAGTAGGGTAGCCGGTGTAAACGAAATGTGGCTCTTTTAATCTCACGTCGACAGAATCATCGCCATAGTATCTCTTCAATTCAACGGCAATCTTGGTCTTTTGTTCGTATCTGTGTATGTTTAGTTCGTCATCGTCTTTTGTACACTCGTCGCCAAGCAAAAGGACAAGCACTTTAGGCTTCTCTTCTTTCTCGACGATTTTGGCGATACTTTCATTTTCTTTGATTTGGTCAGACGGAATGTTCGCCTTTAAGTTCATCATGTCGAAGTGCAGATCCATGGCGAAGTTTGCAAGTTCGGATGATGTGCCTTTTTCGTTGTTTATGATGTTTTCGTATCCTGGCAGATAAACCTCATCGTATAGAGCGTCGCAGATATGTACTATTTCCCCACGCTTGTCGAATGAGTTGTTGAAGATCATTCTGTCGAGCTGCATGAATCCGTTATCTTTCTGATAAGCGTCGTATTTCTCGCAGTTTATTCCGAAGACGGTGCCGAAGTCCCTGTCGCAGACGGACATTCCGGTAGTCGGGTTGGCAAGACGCATCCTGATTCTGCGTCCATTCACCACTTTGTTGTAGTCGGAGTATGTGATCATCGCGTCGGTCTCCACCATCACACGAACCAATTCCGACAATTCGCTTGGATTGACGTTGTAGTCAACAAGACGGCTGAAGAATATGGCGTAGTGCTTATTCTCTGGTTTTGAACTTTTTACATATTCAGCTTCCGGAGAACCAAGGACAGCGTCGATCAGACCGCCATTCATCTTTTCATTTGCATTGCAGTCGCGGTCAACGTATATGATGTTGTTTTTTCTCTTTCTGTCAGAGTTGAAGTTAGGAAAGTCAAGTTTTATTATTGTGGATGTGAAGTTGGCATTATATAGTTTGCCTCCAATCATCACGTCGGAAGAAAGATTTACCTCCTTGATCAGTTTCTGGAATTTGTCTTCACACGCCTGGTTTCGGAATGCGGCGTAGAAAATTAGCGATATGTTGATGTTTTCGATTTCCATTTGCTGATTGTTTATTTGTTAAAACCTCTTGACAGCAATTCTATCGTGCGGATAGAATCCTTGTAGTTGTTGTTTGCGTTGATCTTTTCTACCGACAGTGAAGAATCTGAGTTTCCTCCCCATCTGCGGCAGCAGTACAGACTGTCGTAGATTCTTCCGATCTTGTATTTTTTCGACATTTGCAGACCCACCGCATAATCCTCGCCGTAGCTGGCGTTAGGGATTGGAATCTCCACTAGTACTGGTGTGAAGAATGCGCGAGGCGCGCCCAAACCGTTGATTCTGACGGCGTTGTTTGGCCCCTCTTTGTCTGTCCATTCTTTGTGCGCGATCAATCCCGGTGGAATAGGGTTGAGGTCGAAGTCGGTCAACGAGTATGAGCCGATCACCATTGCGCATTTCTCTTGCTCAAAAGTGTCGACAATTTTCTGCAATGTGTTTTCGTCTTGATAGACGTCGTCGCTGTCAAGCTGTACGCAATATAATCCACATGCTTCGTGACGCACGGCCTCCATCCAGCATCCTCCGATTCCGAGGTCTGTACGCGACGGAAATATATGGTAGAGACGGTTGTTTTCGTTGGCAAGTTTGATCAGTTTGTCTGTCGTCTTGTCGGTTGAGAAATTGTCTACAACGATCACGTTTACTTTTCCGTCTTTCAATTTTTGGCTGAGAGCAGATTTCACAGCGTCTTCAATTGTTTTTTCTCTATTTCTGACGGGAATGATCACCGACACTTTGAATTTGTAGTTGTCGGTGTAGTCTGTGGTCTCTATTTTTATTCTGTTGGTTTGCGCGTAGTCTATGTAAGACCCTGTGAGTTTCGAATACTCAAGGTATGCTCGTTGCATCTCGAGTTGTTTAAGCTCATTGTTTGGGTTCACGTAGTCAAACTGTTTGTCTTCGGCGCTACGGCTGTCGAACTCGCTCTCCTGATACAGTGTCTGGCGGATATGGTAAGTGTCGCCGTTCTGGCAAAGCATCAGACGCATGAAATAGTAGGCGGCGTAATCATAGTCGTCAGCCATCTGTTCGCTTGCCTTCACCCATTCCGATGCTTTGTAAAGTACGATGCTTCCCATGTTGAAGTCTTCTCTGACGCTTCCTATTTGTGGGGCTATCACAGGAGTCTCGTGAGCCTCACCCTCGGAGATGGTGATATAGTTTGAGTAGACGCATGTGCGACCAGTGTATGCGGCGGCAAAGGCAAACTCACTTTCTCCACCGTTTACGGTTTTACAGTCCACATTGCGTGTGATGAGCATCAGATAATCATCAGCGTTGAAATTTGCTTTTTTTAATGCCTGAGACACCTGCCACACCGAACGGCTGCTTCCAAGAATATGTTCGGCGTCATCCACTTTGTCTAGAAGTATGTAGTCAGCGTCTGCTGTTTTTTTTCCGTTGAATCTGTTTCCGACACATTCGTCAACAAATTCAGTATATACATATATGTTCATTTCTCTACTTTGTCGTTTTCTTTGGTGTTGTTTTAGTCACAACTGTTTTTTTCTTTGTCGAAGTCGACTTTTTTGCGGCGTTTTTTGTTTTGGTCGCTTTGTTTTTGTTTCCGGTCAAGCTAAAGAAGGTGGCGAGCTCTTTCATGAATTTGCCTTGCTCATCTTCGTCTATGCTTTCAAAAGGAACTGCGCTGATCAGGGTGTTCAGTTTGCCTTTCTGACCTATAGCTGCCGGTTCTCCGTTCTCGAGGTATCTGAACACCACGAATGCGTTTGGATTGCCTTTGTCGAGAATATCAGGCGAAGCCACTGTGTATTGTCGTTCGCTTGGCTTATTATTGAACTTGTAGCTATGTTTGAAGTCGTTTTTGATACTGAAAGAGGTTTGTATCTGGCTGAGTTGAGAGCCTCCCTCGTTAAGGTTTACCCCCGATCCGTCATTGAGGTGAGTGTTGCACCACTGGTTGTTTGCAGTTGATTTAAGTTTTGCTCCCAAAACTTCATGCGCGAATTTGGCGACGGAAGGATATTCGGCTTTTGTTATTTCCAATTCCGACATTAAGTATGCTCCAGACATGAATAGGTTTCCTCCAGACAGCAGGTATTTAGACAATTTCTTTCTTGTCGGATAATTCAGCACATTATATCTTTTTTGCATTCCGCATTTTGTCTCTTTCTCCATTCCAAGGATATAGTCCACCATGCAGAAGTGGTTTTTGTCAACATTGCTATATGTTTCAAACGACTCGTCGCTTGTCGAGACGAAGCTAAGCCCTAATGAGTGCAGAGCCTTTCCGTGGATGTATGGATAGTTGAACGTGTTGCCAGCGATAATCTGGCCCTCAAGATTTTTCTCACAAGCTCCGAATCCTGGTTGGTCGTTGGAAATATATGGAGAACCCTTTGTGAAATTTGTTTGGCTGCCAGTCTTGGATATGTCTCTTATATATGGCACTCCAGGGTCTTTGCTGTCTATAAATCCTCCAATCAGAGAATCTTCGTAGAATTCAGGAGCAGACACGCGGTTGAATCCGTTTACAATCAGCACTCTTCCTTTTTCTTTCGACGCTATGCTTGCGGAAAGTATTTCAGTAGGGAAACTTTCTCCTCCTCTGTTTACAGCGGTCACTTTGAACCTGTATATGGAATCTTTGTGCAATTCCATTGAATATTTGTTGGTTTCCAAATATATACCGTTGTTGAAACCATTGTTGCCAATCGCGGTGTAGAGGATGTATCCGTCTGTTGTGACAGAAGGCTCAAGAGAGTCTTTGGTTGGTCGCCAAGACAGATTGATCTTGTCTCCGTTGAAATCAATAGCAAAATGCGACGGCGCAAGCGGAGTGAACTCATAGTCTTCTATATTGTTGATGCTGGCTATGAATTTCGTCGCAGCCTTGTAGATTGAGCGAGCGACAGTGAATTTGAATTCAGGGTCGAAGGCATACTTCATATCCTCAAAATTCTGATGCGACAGAAGTTCAAGCAACATGGTTGGCACCTCAGGCACTCTGGCCTCGTAGTAGGCTTCGTCTCTTAACCCACGGTTGTGCCAGTCGGGGCAGTACACTTTTTTGATGTCATCGACCACTTGCGATTCCACCATATCGGCGAAATCTCTGGATGCCATACGTGAAAGTCCGGTAGGATATTCCGTCTTACCCATATCGCTTGTGAGGAAGATTGCCAGCGAACCGACTGTTGTGGAGTCGATACCAGCGTCGGTATGAAGAGCAAGAGCCAAATCAATTGGCACACCTTTGCCTTTGGTTCTGGTGTTAAGAGGCGAGCCTCCGGATAGAGCGTTCACCCAAATCGCGCGGCTCATGTAGTCGGTCTTGTATTCGTTGTTCTGACCGCAATACACGCTGTCGGAAAATCCAGCCATCTGAAGCCAGTAGCGTGCGCATTCCAAATATTTGGGCTTTTCACTTGTGAAATAGAAAGGCTCTGGCGCACCGGCAACAGGAGCGATACTTCTCTCAACACATCCGACACCACCTCCGAATCTTACGGCATCAGCAGTGATATGTTTGCCCTTTTCCACGCTTTGGTTGGTCAGACGCACTTTGCCGAATTCAGGGTTTGATCCAGCTTTGAATTTGAAAGTGCCCAAATATATCCAAGTGCCGCCACCTTTGGTTTGGTCAACGACAAATTCTGTTTCCCCGCCGGTGTGGAAAACAGTATAGTGGGCATCGTCTGCACTTTTAGGCACACTCTTATATGATATGTACACGGCATATTCTCCGTCTTCGGGAATTTCTGGAATCCAGTCGGTATAGGCAGACCCGTTGGGATGCGAACGGATTGTGCGAAAAGAACCGTCGGCAAAAGGATTATCTCCATGGCGATAGATCTTTTTCTTTGGGGCATATCCCGTAGTGTCGACTCTGTCAGGGTCGGGATTATGCCATTTGGCGCGACGGGCGTTTTCTTCCACGTATTCAGTCTCCTTCGCAGTCTCAAAATCAACAATCACCTCATTTTTCTGGACATCCCTTTCTCTAGGGTAAAAAACGTTGGCTCCAGCGTTTTCCAGCATTGGAATAAGGTATGGCAAGACGACGGATGGAGTGTATGTGTCTTCTGAAATGCCCCAGAAGCGAGGACGTTGCAGAATCCAAAGGTTTTGAGATGGCTCGAAGTAGTAGCCATGGCTGGCCCAAAGCGCGATGTTTCGACCTTGCAGTCCAGCGGAAGGGGTGCAAGGAGCGCTCACTTTTGTGACTACATTCGTAAGTTCGTCTTTATCTCTGTTCCTTAGTTTGAGCATTCGAGAGTTATCTTTTTTAGTCTCTTTACGCATTTCGTTAGGAACATAATCATAGATGTTTTTTGAGGAGATATATAATTCTACGTCAAAATTTTTATATGGAGCAGGCAAATTTTTGCTGATGCTGTCTTTTAACGCATTAATCGCATCTTCTCTTAAATTGACATTTTTGAATGGTTTGCTCAGAGAAATTTGTATTAAGGAGTCGCTTATGCTCGCGCTGTAGTTTTCCACTTTAAGGGTTCCGAATTTCAATGTCGGATAGTTGGCGTTTCTAAACCACATAAAGACACTGTCAAGCGAACTGTTGATTGGACTGTCCGTTTTTTGTGCTGCTATGTTGAAGCACATAGCCAATAAAAGAAAAATATTGTATAGTCGTCTTGTCACGTCTCAGTTTTCTTATAATATGTGTGCAAATATAGCATAAAATCAATTTTTATACAAAAAACTTGAATGTCGAATTGAAATAATGCTTATATTCGCACCGTCTTTTATAAAGACAATATTAAGTAGTAATATTTCAGTTCGTTTTATGTGATTAATTATCCAAGCATTTCTATGGGAATAGAGGTGCTTGTTTTTTTGTGAAATGCTATAGAGTTCAAGGTGCGATAAAATGAGGAATGTTAAGTGCTGAACGTCCTAACCTTCCACCCTGTAGTGCGAGCCGTAGATGGAGCGCTTTAATAAAATTTTGCATGAGGACTTCCAGCATCTGAAGTCTACTTGAAATAAATTAAAAAATGTTAAAAGTTGCTGAGTAGCATAGTTTATTTGCCTATGAAAACTTTTTTATTATCTTTTTCTCTTATAACTTTGCAATGTTCGTGAAATAGGTTTAATTTTAGGACAAAGATTTAGGATACGCAAATTTTAAGGATATGACACAGGATGATTTGGATTTGCTGAAGCAGATGGGAATTTCAGAAGAAAAACTTTTGGAACAGTTGGAGTGTTTCAAAAACGGTTTTCCTTTTTTGAAGGTTGTTTGTGCAGCCACGGTAGAGGATGGAATTTTACATCTGTCAGACAAAAGCAAAGATAAATATATCTCAATATGGCGAGATTATTTGGCTGCTGGTCACGACGTGTTGAAATTTACTCCTGCTTCTGGAGCGGCAAGCCGTATGTTCAAGGATTTGTTTGCGTTCAGAGATAGAGGAGGGGAGCCTCAAACGGAGTTCGAGCAGAAGTTTATTAGCGAGATCCAGAAGTTCGCATTTTATGAGCAGCTGAATAAAGTGTGCTTGAAGAACGATGGAAAAAATGTTATGCGCCTTATCACAGAAAAGCGTTACACTAATGTCCTGGATGCGTTGCTCGAGCAGAATGGATTGAACTACAGATTTTTGCCAAAGGGTTTGATTCAGTTTCATAAGAATAATAAAGGAGTTCGTACTGCTTTTGAAGAACACTTGGCTGAAGGTGCGATGTATGCGAAAAATAAGAATGGAATTGTTCGTTTGCATTTCACAGTGTCTGAGGATCACCTTACATATTTCAACAGATTGTTGTCTGAAAAGATTGCTGAATATGAATACAACTTCGGGGTTCAGTATGACGTGACATTCTCTGTGCAGAGTCACAGTACTGATACTATAGCTGTCGACGAGAATAACGAGCCGTTCCGTTCAAGCAATGGAAAGATGGTGTTCCGTCCGGGTGGTCATGGAGCGTTGATTCAGAATCTTAATGAGATAGACGCTGAGATTATCTTTATTAAGAATATCGACAATGTAGTGCCAGACGCATTGAAGCAGCCGACTGTCGAATATAAGGCAGTGTTGGCAGGTGTGCTCGTCGAATATCAGGATAAGATGTTCAAATATTTGAAAAAACTCAACAGTGCTTCTGTAAGCGACAAGGAGTTGGAGGAAATCGAAAAATTCGTTGTCGAAAAGCTTAATGTCGACGCTGCAGACTGTGCTCTTCATCTTGCAAATAAGATTGAATACTTGAAGAAGAAGTTAGACCGTCCTATCCGTGTCTGCGGTATGGTGAAAAATGAGGGAGAGCCAGGAGGTGGCCCTTACGTCGCAGTCAATCCTGACGGCAGCCATTCTCTTCAGATTCTTGAAAGTGCACAGTTCGACAAGAATGATCCTGAGCAGATGCATATTTTCAAGGAAGCCACTCACTTTAACCCTGTAGACCTTGTTTGTGGAGTGAAAGATTATAAGGGAGACAAGTATGACTTGACTAAGTTTGTAGACCCTAACACTGGTTTCATATCAAGCAAGAGCAAGGATGGCAAGGCATTGAAAGCACTCGAACTTCCTGGTTTGTGGAACGGTGCGATGAGTGACTGGAACACCATTTTTGTGGAGGTTCCAATCGACACATTCAATCCAGTGAAGACAGTGAACGACCTTTTGAGAAAAGAGCATCAGATGTGATTTGAACTCACGTCGCGAGATATTTAGAGGGTATATCAAAATTGAAAATGGAGATATATCCTCTTTTTTTTTATTTTTTTTCAAAACCTGCACCACGATTTGGCGTACCCTTGGTGCATCTTTGTAAAAAATCAAAGAGTATGAATAACAACGATAGAGGACAAAGTTTGATTAACAAGTATGTTTGGGTGATAGAAACTATTTATCGCAGACATAAGATATCATACAAGGATCTGAATGAGTTATGGGTCAGAGACAGAGATATCAGCAGAGGTTTGGATCTTCCCAAACGGACATTCGACAATTGGCGTTTGGTCATAGCGGACATGTTTGGCATCGATATCTCCAATGAAAATTCAGGCAGCTATCGTTATTATATCGAGAATGAGGAAGACATAAACGAGAATGGAATAAGGTCGTGGCTCTACAATACCTTCTCCGTCAGCAATGCGTTGGCAAACAGTCAGAGTATAAAAGATCGCATTCTGTTGGAATATGTACCGTCGGGACAGGAATATCTGCATCCTATCATCACAGCCATGAAGGAGAACCGTGTGCTCAATATGACGTATCAAAGCTATTGGAAGGAGAAGGAAAGCAATTTTGATGTCATGCCATATTGTGTGAAACTGTTCCATCAAAGATGGTATATGGTGGCAAGAAGCGTTTATTTTCAAGACAATGGCCCCAAAATATATTCATTGGACCGCATTAAAAATCTTAACATGAAAGAAGAGACATTTATAATGCCTAAAGATTGGGATGCGGAGGAATATTTCAACGGATGTTTTGGAATCATAGCCGACCAGAGTGTAGAGAAGCAGATTGTCAAGCTGAAGGCGACGGCAAGTCAAGCCAAATATATCCGTGATCTGAAGATACATGAGTCGCAGAAAGAGATTGAGCGCAATGAAGAGTACAGCATCTTCACATTCAATATTCGGCCTCAGTTTGATTTCCAGCAGGAGATACTTCGGATTGGAGAGAATATAGAAGTGCTAGAGCCTAAGTGGCTTCGAGATGAGATAGCCGGAAAGATAAAAAGGATGTGGGAGAGATATGTCTAATTACATGAAATGGATGTAGTGTAAAAAGATTCCAGAAAATGTGCGATTTTTGGCGGAAATATCGTGCTTTGTGTTGTGAAAATTGGTTGTTTTGGATATATTTGGTGGAAATATATAGTTGTATTAATCATAGAACTAACTTTACAATAAAACTAGTATTAACCAGTTGTCAAAAAATGGGGAGTACTATATTATTTTTGATAAATTTGGAAGGAATATATAATGTCTGCTAAAGGAGCAGACGTAAAATTTAATGATTATGATCGCAGATGTGATTTATAGAAACAAAATGTACTATGTTCTGAATGAACAAGGAAAAGAAATCTCTCACAACTGGGAAAGCTCACTGGGAGAGCTGATGGGTTTTAGTGGAACATTTATTGTGTTTAGAAGAAACAAGATGTATTACACAATGGATGATAGACTGAAAGAAATTGCCCACAATTGGGAATCATCCCTTGGGGAGTTCCGCAATGTAGCAGGAAACTCTGTCAACTTCCGTCGCAACAAGATGATTTACACATATGACAATAGATTGAAAGAAATTAGTCATCGTTGGGAATAGGAAATTGACAAGTAACAAAGAGACTGTACGAAAAGGCAGCTTCTTTCTAATCGAACAATAACTTTAAATATAACGACAAAATGGAATCACTAACAATTCAAAAACTCTTTGACGCTAAAAATCGTCAATTTGAAATCCCCGCCTATCAACGCTCTTACAGCTGGGGCAAAACACAAATAGAGCAATTTATAGATGACTTAAGAAATGCTTCTTCGCAATACTATTTAGGGCATTTCCTTTTTGAATCCTCGTCTGATAATACACTGTTGATAATTGACGGCCAACAACGCCTGACGACTTGCGTTATTTTTTTCAGTTCGGTTAAAAATGAATTGAATAATCGGAAACAAAACGGAGAAACCGTAAGCATAGACTTAGATGACATTGCCGACTATTACATTCGTGATATTCGCAAAGGAACACAAAAGTTCAAAACGGTAGAATATGACAATAATTTCTTTGTTAACGAAGTCATAGACCGTACTGACCGCTCTCAATATCCTGCGACACGTTCACAAGAAAAAATCCGCAAGGCAAAAGAAATGTTTGAGGGCGAACTGGAACAGACGGAAACTCTTGAAATAGAACGCTGGTATAATCTCGTAGAAAACGCAACCATAACTCAGTATGTAGTGTCAAACAAGGCCGAAGCTGCACAGATTTTCGCATTCCAAAACGACAGAGGAAAGGCTTTGTCAAAATTGGAGATACTGAAATCGTATTTCATGCTTCAAATTTATCTCAGTTCGGCAGATAAGGATTTGATAAACGAGAACATAAAATATCTTGAAAACGAATTTTCAACCATCTATCAAAGAATCGTCAATGTCGACGAGAAGGAGGACGACGTAATCAACTACTATTGGCGTGCAGTTAGCGGGAAAGGATTCGGTAGCAATGAAATCATCGAAGGTGTAAAATCGGCTTTATATGAGCAAGATAATAAAATAGAATGGATAAAGAATTTTGTTTCTGGTATTGCAAGTGCCTTTGAAACTGTTTATAAAGTTAAGAATAGCACATATGGTTATATTCGCGATTTGTTCTATTTGAACAATATGGCATTGTCTTATCCATTCTTTATAAAAGCCGATAGAGCCAATGTAACAGAAGAAACATTCAACCGTTTAACGCGATTCCTTGAAAATATTACGTTTCGCAGTCTAATTCGTGGAGGACGTGCTGGTGTTGAAACTAGATTAGATTGTGTTTTAAGGAATATGGACTTAACCGATGATGCCAAGATTGATGAGAGTATCGATTGGATGATCGATCGTATCCGAACAGATTGGTGGTGGGGGTATTGGAGCGACAATGAAATGATGCGTATTGTAAATAGTGGTTGGTTCTATCAAAATCGTGTAGATAACTATTTGTTGTGGAAATACGAAATGTATCTGTGTAACGACAATCATCCAATGCCACATAAGGTAACTTTCGATGAGTTGATTCGCAACGAAAGTATTGAACACATTGCGCCGCAAACACCAACAAATGGTGATCCTATTGCCAATGGTTATGGTGTCTACGAAGACATGGAAACGCCAGAAAACGGTATTGCTTCGGGAGCGTTGTTGAATTGTGTAGGCAATTTGATGCTTATTTCTCAAAGTCACAATAGTTCTATTGGCAATAAGCCTTTTACCGAAAAATTGGCATCTTACGGGAAAGACAATCTTTTGAATCAGCAGAAAGAAATCATTGAATTTGTCAGCGACAAAGAAAATCCGATTTGGGATAAAACAGCTATAGAAAAACGCCACGAAAAAATTAAAAATGCTGTGAAAGATATATGGGATTTGAATAAAATTTAGTCTCACAACTATGATTGATTAGTCCTTTCAAGACATTATATATCCAGACGAAGGAAGTGGACAATATTGTGATTATCAACTTGAAGGCTATAAAGGTTCTATGCATCTATTCCCTTTCAAAGTGCCTCAAGACTCAGAAGATTATAGCAATTTTGTTGAGTTGATTGAAGAAGAAAAAATATTAAAGATAAAGTTAGTGAAAAAAAGCGAATAGCCCATGCTCCCCCTTCATCTCCAACTCTTCCCACTACATCGAAGTGCTTTCTCGAATTCAATCTGTGAAGCAAACTCTTTGGATTGGCACAGCTGACATCAAAGACCTCTATGTGGTGGAAAGTCGCCCGAAAAAATGTGATGGTATGGTGAAAAGTCGCCCGAAAAAGTGTGGGGATGTAGTGAAAAGTCGCCCGAAAAAGTGTATATTTGCATTGTGAAATGACTGTAATCGCATGTATAAGAGAAAGATAGATAGTTTGTTTTCGCAATGGAAAAAAACACCGGGAAGGAATCCATTGGTTATTAAGGGGTGTCGTCAGTGTGGAAAGACGAGCTCGGTGCTGTCGTTTGCCCGTAAAAACTATAAGAATGTAGTCTACATTGACTTCCATGAGCAGAAGGATTTGTGCGAGTTGTTCGATGGTTCTTTGCAGGTTGATTATTTAACAGTTGCTATTTCAGCCGCTGTTCCGTCAGCTCGTTTTGAAGCGGGGAAGACTTGTCTGGTGTTGGACGAAATACAAGACTGTCCGCAGGCACGAGCTTCATTGAAGTTTTTCAAATTGGATGGCAGGTACGACGTTATATGTACTGGTTCTTTGCTTGGCGTGAGCGGTTACAGGTCATCGGATGCTGAAACGTCAATTCCAGTCGGGTTCGAGACGATTGTGGACATGTATCCTATGGATTTTGAAGAGTGGCTTTGGGCGAATGGTTTGCAGGATCCTGTCTTTGACTTGTTGAAAAAGATGTTGGCTGAGGAGACACCTGTTCCGCAGGCAATCCACAATCGGATGCGGCAGTTATTGTTGGAGTATATTGTGGTTGGTGGAATGCCTGCGGCTGTCCGCACATTTCTAAACACTCATGACATTAATCAAGTCATTGAGGTTCAGCGTAGTATCGTTGACGAGTATAAGTCTGACATGGTGAAGTATGCCACCCCTGGTGATAAAAACAGGATTCGTGAATGTTTTGAGTCGATCCCTCGTCAGTTGAGCAAGGATAATAAGAAGTTCTCGTTTGCCACGGTGCGGAAAGGGGGACGAAGCAAAGAATATATTGGTAGCCTGCAATGGATTGAGGATGCGGGAATTATCCAACGTTGTTATAACCTGACGACAACAGAATTGCCGTTGAGTGGCAATGTGTTGCATGACTCGTTCAAGGTGTATATGACCGACACTGGCTTGTTCGTCAGCATGTTGGATCCAGGAACCCAATCTGATATTTTACGAGGAAATCTACTCAGCTATAAAGGAGCTATTTACGAGAATGTGATGGCTGATTTTCTCTGCAAGATGGGGCGTAAATTATATTATTACCAAAAAACAGACGGAATAGAAATCGATTTTGTGATTCGTTACAAAGGTAAATGTGTGCCTTTAGAGTGCAAGGCTCGTACTGGTAATGCGAAGTCTATGTCCACACTGCTGAAGCATCCAGAAAAATACCATGTGTATGACGCTTTGAAATTAGGTGATTATAATGTTGGACGGGAGGGCGCATTGTTGACCTTGCCGTTTTATATGGGATTCCTTTTGACGGAGTTGTGATTGACGTAAAAAACAGTAGCCATATGCTCACCTTCATCTCCAACTCTTCCCACTACACCGAAGTGCTATCACGGGTGAAATCTGTGAAGCACACGCTGTGGATTGGCACTGCTGACATCAAAGACCTTTATGTGGAGATGGGCAAAGAGAAAAAGCCGTTTCTGGCTCTCGTCGCCCAGCTCATCCAACGTGGTGTGGAGGTGCGTCTGATCCATGCTAAGGAGCCTGGTCCGAATTTCCGTGAGGATTTCGATAAGTATCATGTGCTCTTTGATGGTTTGGAACGTGTGCTTTGCCCTCGGGTCCATTTCAAGATCATTGTCTTTGACTGTCAAGTGGCATATATCGGTAGTGCGAACCTGACGGGTGCGGGAATAGGGATGAAAGCAGAGTCCACACGTAATTTTGAGGCTGGCATCCTGACTGATATCCCTGAGATCGTAGAACAGGCTATGAACCAGTTTGATGAGGTGTGGATGGGAAAACACTGCAAGTCATGCAAACGTAGAGAGTTTTGCTCGGATCCAATCGTTTGAATTCTATATAAAAAAATTATTAAGCATTTTTTTCTGACCTCTGCCACAAGTTGGCGGAGGTCTTCTCTTATTTTGTTCCAAGTAAAGATCATCGGTGTTGGATGTGGCAGAATCAACATTGTGAATCGTATGCAGGAAATTTGAAAAGTGGAACAAAAATTAAAAATAGGATATTATGGCAACAAGAAGAAAAATGGATTTGCTCACAGCTGTAGAGCAAATCATGGATAAGGCAACGGGGACAAGACTTAGTAGTGAGTTCTATCGTAAGGCTGACAAATATATCAAATATTTGTCGGAGAGATTGGAACTTACTAAGGAGCAAAGCGTTATGATGGCACTATTTATAGATAATAGTCACAGAGTATATATTACCATTGAAGACATCTGTAATGTTCTTTGTTGCAAGACGGCTATGTTCATCAGATATATGGCAGAGATTGATGTTCTTGAAAAACGAGAATTGGTCAGATGTTGTCGAGAACACGGTTGCTTTAAATATAGAGTGCCGAATGATGTTGTTGATGCTTTTAAGAACAACAAAAAGTATGAGCCAAAGGACTACACAGGACTTTCATGTCAGGAGTTATTCGGTCAGATTGAAGATGTTTTTGAGTTACGTGATGATCATCTATTGACTTATGATGCGATGGTGGAGAAAATAAATCATCTTTTAGACAGCAATAGCCAGCTTCTTTATGTTCAGAAGTTAAGGAGCTATAAATTGTCTGCTGACGACGAGATTCTGCTGATTCTCTTTTCCCATTTGTTCGTGAATAACAATGACGATAACATCAGGTTTCACGATCTTAGTTTTCTGTATGATGACAAGCACATTTGGAATTTTGTAAAGTCAGAGATGAACGGTGGTGATCATATCCTTCTTACGGAGAAAATGATAGAGTACAACAATAGTGACGGTTTCGTTGACAGGGAATCGTTTCGCATGACTGCAAATGCTAAGCGAGAATTATTCGCAGAACTCAATCTTTCTTCTTTAAATCAAAATAAGAAACGTGGTGATGTTATCAAGTCGGAGGAAATCACGCCTAAGAACCTGTTCTACGGAGAGAAAATCAGCTCGCAGATAGCAGAACTGGGCAATCTTCTAGACGATGAACACTACAAACAGATTTGCACAAGGATGAAAGAGAAAGGCTTTCGCTGTGGTTTCTCATGTCTTTTCTATGGTGCACCAGGTACGGGAAAAACGGAAACGGTACTTCAATTGGCAAGGCAGACAAAACGGGATATTCTTCAAGTTAATATCTCACAGATAAAAAGCATGTGGGTTGGCGAGAGCGAGAAGAATATCAAGCAGGTATTCGATAATTACCGAGCCAAAGTAAAAGAGTGTGCCATTGCTCCAATCCTGCTTTTCAACGAGGCTGATGCAATTATCGGCACACGTCAGGAAGGAGCGGAGAGGGCTGTGGATAAGATGGAGAACTCAATCCAGAATATTATTTTGCAGGAGATGGAGACTCTCGACGGAATCCTTATCGCCACTACAAATTTGGCCCAGAATATGGATAAGGCATTTGAACGTCGATTCCTTTACAAAATCAAGTTTGAAAAGCCCACCGTCGACGCCCGTATGAACATGTGGCATGAGATGTTGCCTGTCTTGAAAGAAGAGGAGACGCGTGTCCTGGCATCAAAATATAATTTCAGTGGCGGACAAATTGAAAATATAGCCAGACACTACACCATCAGGAATATCCTGCATGGAGAGGCTGAAAACATTGTTGATGTGCTATCTTCATATTGTGATAATGAAAGACTTGATAACAAAGAAAATTGTAGGATTGGATTCAAATGATTGATGTACAATGAAATCCCTTGTAGAGACGTCGTATTACGGCGTCTCTACTAATTTTTTCTTAAAAATTATTTTGCATTTGTGAAAAGAATATTAACTTTGCAGTGCAAAGTACTTTTAATTATAAAAAGCACATGGAGAAAAGTGAAGCATTAAATACACTGAACGAGATTAGAGACATGATGGCGAAGTCGTCAAAAGTCCTTTCTTTGAGTGGAACATCGTCTGTTTTTGTAGGCGTTTTTGCGATTATAGCATCATACATTGCCAACTGCATACTGGAGAATGCATCGTTGGGGCAGGGTGAGAAAACGATAGCTCTATTGTCGGAAGGAGCTCTACTGCTATGCATATGCATTACCACCGTCTTCCTCTTCTCAAAGAAGAAGGCAAACAAAAACAACATGGCTTTCCGTCTCGACCAGACTACAAAACAGATGCTCTGGCATTTTGCACTCCCTCTTATGGTGGGCGGCATTCTCTGCCTGGCTCTTGTGATGAACGCTTTCTACGGACTCACGTCGTCGATGATGCTTATCTTCTACGGATTGGCTCTCTACAACGCGTCGTCGTACACATACTCGAATGCTAAGTTCTTGGGCTACGCAAATATAATTCTTGGCTTGATCGACTGTGCTACTGGCAATCACGCTATTCTCTTCTGGGCTCTTGGCTTCGGCGTATGTCATATCATCTACGGCATCTTCTTCTATTTCAAACATGAAAGAAATTGATTATGAGGGATGAGTTGAAGAACATAAACAAGGCTTTTGAAAGCAAGGTGCGTCTGGGTATTATGTCGGCGCTGATGGTGAACGAGGAGTTGGATTTCGTGAGCCTGAAGACGTTGCTTGAACTGACCGACGGCAATCTCGCCAGCCATACCAAAAGTTTGGAGGAACTGGGCTACATTGAGAGCCATAAGCAGTTTGTCGGCCGTAAACCAAACACCACTTTCAATATCACAGAGCGTGGACAGGCGGCTTTCGAGGAACACTTGAATGCGTTGGAGTCTTTCTTAAAACTCTCAAGAGGGTAGTGTCCTCTTTTTTTTACTATGTTACTTTGAAATACAAAGTACTTTTGAATTTAATGTAAGTTTTATTTATAAATTAACGTGAATTCGACTAAATCAAAAAGATAGTTGGAGTGTCATAACTGAGGATTGTTAAGGGCCCATGTTTGATTGATATTGGCCCTAACCCCTTCCCATGTGCGAGCCGTAGGCGAGCACATAAAATTTAATAAAACTACAGAGAGAAAAAGTTCACAGAGAAAGACTTTGTCTTTTTATGAGAAAAGGAGGTTAAATATTAATCAGAAAGTGGAAAATGATTCACAGATTACAATTCATCGAATTCATGTTAAATTAATTTGCTATGAAATTTATTCCAACTTTGGGATTGACAGCAATAGGTTCTGTCGTTCTTTTTATTGCGGTTTCATTATTACAGGGTGCACTGCATACAATTTTTGAATTTAGTGAGATCCTTCATTTCTTATTCAGTTTTTGTATGGCAATCTTGTTTTATAGAAAGACTGATACGAGCAGGAAGCTGGTGAAAAGTATTATTATTTCTATAATGCCTTTCATATTAATGGTATGCTTTGCTGTGGCATATTATCTATATTGCTTGGCTTTTTATCTATTTTTTGTTTTTGGTGATGATCCATTTCCTGTCCGTGATTAAAAATTGGTTAAGTATAGGATCTCAACTCGAAAAATCAGAAGCTCAAGTTTCGTAAGTGGATTTTTTCCCTGGTTGGCATTTAATAGAGGATTGTTAAGGGCGGAACGCCCTAACCTCTTTCTCTGCATTGCGAGCCGTAGGCGAGCACTTTAATAAAACTTTGCATGATGACTTCCTTATTCAATGTCCTTTGTTGTCGCTCGCACTTACGTGCTCGCGATAAAGGGAGGAATAAGGGCGTTCCGCCCTTTGTAATCCTCATTTTCACACAAAATTGAATATGAAACATACTTGCGAAACTAGAATCAGTGGCAAATTAGAATCAAATATTTTTTTTACTTATATACTTTGAAATTCAAAGTACTTTAAAATTTTTAGATTATGGAAACACAAAACGAAAAAGTGGTAGAAACCACATCAGCAGCAACAGAAAACACAGGCAGAAGAGTAGGTATTAAGATGATCATCATCTTCGTGCTTTCACTGTTGTTGATCATTCCTATGGAGATGATCGAAGACTTGATCTACGAACGTAAAAGGACATCAGAAGATGCCATTGAGAAGGTGACGGGGCAATGGTGCGCGGCTCAGCAGATTGTCGGCCCGACGCTTACAATCCCGAAGCAAACATATTCCACTTATACGAATGTTGATGGAGAAGAGTCGAAAGTGAAGAGTGTGGTGGATGTGAGGGTGTTGCCTAAAAAACTGGATATTAAGGGGGATATTCAGAACAAAATTCGCAAAAAAGGCATATACCAGATCTCCCTTTTCTCCGCTCCTATTGAAATGAATGGCTTTTTTGAACTGAGTGAGGAGATGCAGAAATGTGTATCAGAGATGGATGATGTCAACAGATCCGTCACAGTGGAGTTGGCTTTAAGTGACCTGAAAGGAATCAAAGACGAGATGAAGATTACGATTGCAGGCACGGAGTTGGATTTGAAGCCTGATGGCAACGGACTGTTGAATGAGACAAGTCAGATTTCCGCAAAGGTGAACCTTGGAGAGCTTCAGGATCTTAACAAAATCCCATTCACTATGAAGTTCAATATCAAGGGTTCGCAGTCGATAAAATTCGTGCCAATAGGTGAGATGACCACCGTCGCACTGACATCTAACGCCACGACTCCAAGTTTTACGGGCAATTTCCTTCCTGACGAAAGTTCGGTCGCCGACAGCGGATTCACATGTAACTGGAAGATTTCATATCTCAACAGAAATTATCCGCAACAAATTTCAACAGAAACAAGAGACGTGATTGATGCGGTACGCAATTCAGCGTTTGGAGTCGACCTATTGATTCCTGTACAGCATTATCAGCAGTCACTCCGTTGCACTAAGTATGCTATGCTTTTCATTATGTTGACATTTGCGGTGTTCTTCTTTGTGGAGCACATCCAGCAGAAGAACATCCATCCGATCCAGTATCTGCTCGTCGGCCTGGCTCTTACTCTTTTCTATTCGCTGCTGATCTCATTGTCGGAGCATATCGGATTTGTTCCAGCTTATGCTGTGGCGTCTGTGATGACGATTGCCATGCTCACCGTCTACACCGCTGCTGTGTTGAGGATTAAGAAGACTGCGTTCTATATCGGTGGTATTCTGACGGTGCTTTACGTCTACATTTTCGTGCTGATCCGGATGGAGACTTATGCTTTGGTTGCTGGAAGTGTCGGACTGTTCTTTATCTTGGCTGGCATCATGTATCTGTCGCAGAAGGTAGATTGGAATAAGATTGTAAAATGACGTAAGTGTCGCAGAGATTGTCTGGATAGTCAATGACCTATGTATGATGAAAAGTTTCATAGACTGTATAAGTTTTATATTTATCGCTTTCGTTGTCATTTATCCCTTTTTCATTGTGCCGTTTATAAAGGACAAGAAATATTTGGTGATTCTGATTCTTGCTTTTTTTATTGTGGATGGAATACTTCTCCTCATGTTCTTTGGAATGGATGATTATTCTACCAAATGGTTGATGGAATATTATGGATATGATCTGGATGGCATGAGTGAAAGCGAGTGTTATCGGAATGTGGAGCCTGGCGATAGGGTGATGGTGGAAGGAATGTCGTCGCATATTATGGGGATTGGATGGTCTTTAAGAGCGGTGTTTGCCTATGTTATCATCGTTCCGTTTCAAATCATTTTATCGCTTATAGAGTATTATGTAATCAGACACATAAAAGCTTGTTAAGGTTTTGTTTTGAGGATTGTTAAGGGCGGAACGCCCTAACCCCTCCCTCACAAGTGCGAGCCGAAGGCGAGCACTTATAAAACTAAAACCACAGAGAATAAAGTTCTCAGAGAAAGTCTACGACTTTATTTGAGGAAAAGAGAAGAGAAAAACAGTCATAAACTAAGACAGAGCCTTTAATTTTTACATAGGTTTGCTAATGAATTTACATCTTATGAAAAGAGCAATTTATATTTTCCTGTTTGTATTGATATTTGTGCAGGAAGTCATTATCGCAATGTATGTAGACGATGCGTTTATCCGTCCATACGGGGGAGACATCATAGTGGAGTGGTTGATATACTGCTTTGTCCGTATCTTCTATCCGAAGAGATTTAAGATGTTGCCGATGTATATATTCCTGTTTTCAGTTGGAATCGAGATCACTCAGTATTTCAAACTGGTAGAGGTGATAGGTCTTTCCGACAACAGTATAGCTTGTGCCGTGATGGGGACATCCTTCGCATGGGCAGACATTATCTGCTATGCCATCGGATGTGTGAGCATTCGTTTGGGTCAGGAAATATGGAGGATGAGGCAAAAGAAGGAATTGGTGTGAAAATGTAGGGGGTAGGTCTTGTGCCTGCCCCTATTTGATTTCTATTGTATAGATTATTTATTTTGAATATACTTAATGTTAATAGGAGAATGGGTAAATGTTATAACCTTTATAAAATTGCAAACGGATTTTAAGTTTTTTTTCTTATCTTAGCGGATATTTCTAAAAATAAACAGTATATTATTTCCGAAACCTTCATTTAAGACAAAGTAATGAAACAAGATATAGTTTCCTCTGAATATCTACATGCAGTAAAAGCTATAAAACAAGCAATATTGGAAAGTCGCTATCGGGCAGCAAAGTTAGTGAACAAAGAATTGCTTTCGCTCTATTATTGGGTAGGCAATTATGTCTCTGTCCATAGTCGTGTAGATGCATGGAACACGAATGCCATTGCAACCATCGCAAAAATGCTTCAGCAGGAGTTGCCTGGATTAACAGGTTTCTCTGAGACAAATATCAAGAATATGCGTATTTTCTATGAGGCATGGGGATCTGTGTTAAATCGGCAGTTGACGGCTGCCGAATTGGAAAAGCCTCTAGATTTCAGTGCGTTACAAAATCGGCAACTGGTGGCTGCCGATTTAGATGCCTATGATTTTGAGTGTTTCCTAAGTGTCGGTTTTACTAATCACCGTGAGATTCTAAGAAAGACTTATTCCCTAGAGGAAAGACTTTTTTATATCAGACGATGTGCAAAGGAATTCTGGAGTAAGGATACTCTTAAATATCATCTTACTGAGAATCTTTATAAGAAAGAAGGTTCCATCCAACAAACCAATTTCAACAAGACCCTGGATAATTCAGTATTCAAGCAGCGGGCTTTGCAATCATTCAAGGATGAGTATCTGTTGGATTTTATCAACATAGAAGATCCTGAATTAGTTGATGAAAGGGAAATTGAACAAGGCATCATCCAAAACATCAAAAATTTTATTATGGCATTTGGCCCAGATTTTGCTTTTATGGGCAATCAGTACCGATTGGAGGTGTCTGGTCAGGAGTTTGTCATCGACTTGTTGTTCTTTTCCCGTCGTCTAAAAAGCCTTGTCGCCTTTGAGTTAAAACGTGGAGATTTTAAACCGGAATATACTGGGAAAATGAACTTTTATTTGGCTGCACTTGACAAATATGTAAAGCTGCCGGAAGAAAATCCATCAATTGGCATCATCCTTTGCAAAACTAGGAATGAGGAAATCGTGGAATTGTCATTTTCCGACACGACGAAGCCAATGGGTGTAGCAACTTATCGTACTTCTAATGAATTGCCACAGCCATTGAGGGATGCATTGCCTGATATGGAAGAATTGAAAAAACTTATAAAATAATATAGCAAAGAAACACTTCGACATATATTTCAGCATCCATTCGATCTACAATAATGGCAACAAATGCTTCAACATTATTTCCATGCTACAGAGTTGAAAGCAGAACCTGAGCGTATTGAAGGTACTGCTTATGATGAGAAAGAATGAATATTAGTTTCTACAAGATATTAAATATCGAATATCAATATTTTTTATTGTTACCTCATCTTATTATTTCCCATAAATTTCTTATTTTTGTAGGGAATAACAAAGAACGTATGAATATAGCTACTCTTATATCTGGTGGCGTCGATAGCTCTGTTGTTGTGCATCAATTGTGCGAACAAGGTCTCAAACCAGATTTATTCTATATACAGATCGGTGGTGGATGCGACGGTTTGTCTGATTGCTCCATGGATGATGATATCATGATCTCAACTATGATCGCAAAAAAATACGGTTTGCAGTTTGATGTCGTGAATCTTCATAAGGAGTATTGGGAAAACGTTGTCGGCTATGCCAAGGAGAAGGTTATGCGTGGACTTACGCCTAATCCGGATGTGATGTGCAACAAACTCATCAAGTTCGGTATGTTCGAGGAGAGAGTGGGCTATCAGTACGATTTCACAGCCACTGGCCATTATGCGAGAGCTGTGAGAGAGGGTGGCTTGACGTGGCTCTGCACAGCTCCTGATCCAGTGAAGGACCAGACTGATTTCTTGTCGCAGCTATCCCAGAAGCAGATCGCAAAGTCGATGTTCCCGATCGGAGACTTGATGAAGAGTGAGGTGCGTAAAATTGCCCAGGAATCCCGTCTTCCCAGCGCATACAGAAAAGATAGCCAGGGAATATGTTTTCTTGGAAAGTTCAAGTACAACGACTTCCTGAAGAATATAGTCGGAGAGAAAGAGGGTAATATCGTCGACAGGGAGAGTGGAAAAATTCTCGGAAAACATAAAGGTTTCTGGTACCACACTATAGGCCAGCGTAAGGGACTTGGATTGAGTGGTGGACCATGGTTTGTGGTCGACAAGGACATTGACGACAATGTGGTGTATGTCTCTCGTTGTGAGCAGAAGGGAGGAATCTACGGCAATAATTTTACTGTCACTGCGTTCAACCATCTCACTTTGTCGGAACATCCGTGGAAGGCTGGAGAAGTGTACGATATCAAGTTTAAGATTCGTCACACAGAGATGTTGAAGAGCGGAAAACTTCGTCTGGCAGACAATGGAATTGATCTGAACGTTGAGAGTCCGGAGCCGATTCAGGGCATTGCTCCAGGTCAGTTTGGAGTGATATATGATCAGGATGGTAATAAATGCTACGGAAGTGGCGAAATACGATTGCAATTGTAAAAGATGAAGAGACTGATTTCTGCAATATTCGCTTTGTGGTTTGCGGCCTCTTCGTTTGCCCAGACTAAGGTTTGCCCGTTGGAGGGTGAAGGTCTGTGGGCGTTCTATGCTCGCGTCGGACTGAATACAAAAGAACTTCGCGACCAATTTTTTGCTCTCAATAAAGGAAAATTCGGTAAAGATTCCTCTTTGTTGACGGGAGTGTATTATAAAATTCCTCATGCTGGAGATGTCTCCACCGTCGACACGACAAAGAAGATCAAGAAAGTCACAGTCAAGGATCATGTTTGTCCGTTGGAGGGAGAAGGATTATGGGCTTTTTATGCTCGTGTTGGCTTGAATACCAAGGATTTGCGAGACGTCTTCATGGATGTCAATCAGGGACGATTTGGAAAAGATGCCTCTCTGTTGACGGGAGTATACTATAAGATTCCTACTATTGACGACATCGAGCCTGAGACTGCTCCTGTGGCGAAAGACCAGGTGCCGTTGAAGCCCCAGAAGAGTGATGTGATAGAGAAATTGTTTGGAAAAGATTATGAAAGAGTGCCTGTCACGAGCAAGGAGTTGGACGGTGCTGTTTTCTATCTTGTTTCTGGGCATGGAGGTCCGGATCCAGGTGCGATTGGCAATTATGCCGGTCATGAACTGCATGAAGATGAGTATGCCTATGATGTGATTCTTCGTCTTGGCAGACAGTTGATGATGCGAGGCGCAAAAGTGAACTTTATCATTCAGGATCATGTCGACGGAATACGTGACGACCAGTTTTTGCAGACATCTCGTCGAGAGACATGTATGGGATCGCCGATTCCTCTCGATCAGGTAAAGCGTCTGAAACAGAGATGTGAAAAAATAAATGCGTTGTATAAGAAGGATAACAAAGGATATCGTCGCGCTGTGTTTATCCATCTCGACAGCCGAAGCGAGAGAAAAAGAATCGATATTTTCCTTTACCATGCCAAGGGAAGCAAAAAAGGAAAGATGACAGCCGAAAGTATCCGTACAACGTTGGAGGACAAGTATGCACAGCATCAGCCCAACCGTGGATTCGAGGGCACGGTAAGCCGACGAGACCTGTTTGTGTTGACAGAGACAAATCCACCGTCGATATTCTTTGAACTTGGCAATATTCAGAATCTGCAGGATCAGCAGCGTTTCATTCGTACAAGCAATCGAGAGGCGATGGCAAAGTGGATTGCCGAAGGCTTTGTGAAGGATTACAAGATCCAGAAGCAGATTGAAAAGAATGAAAAGGATAGAGAGACAAAAAAGAAGAAAAAATAATGTTGGATGAGAAACTGTTTTTGAATTCAAAAACAATAGCCATTATATAGAGATTATAAGAATGCCCCCTTGGTGGTTCCATGAAAATGAATTAATACTAATCAAACATGGATCACTATATAACCAAATCTTTAATTTAAATTTAAGCTGTCTCTAAAAATCAGTCATAAACTATTTTAATAGCTGTTTTTTTTATTACTTTTACGTCTTAACAATAATTCTTATACTTATATACTATGTCTACGTATAATCTTACATTAAATGATAATTTGTTAAAAAGAGCAAAAGGTTCATTTCCGACCCAGGAGGCGATTAAAGTCTGGATGGAACAGCAGATTGAACGTATGTTAAGACAGATTTCCGTTGATGAGCAGCAGCAAAACAAACCATTGCGAGCAGTGCATGTCAGTGAAAGAATTAAGTCTTTATCCGCTGTGCCACCATCTTCTTCACATGAAGACTATAAGGATGAATTGACAGATGTGATTTCTGATAAATACTAACAATATGAAAGTTTTTCTAGACGCTAATGTCCTTATTGATGTGGTTCAAAATCGCATTGATTTTGTTGAAACTTCCAGTAAAGTGTTACAATTAGGCTTAGATGGGGAATGTGAACTATGTGCATCAGACATTACATTTACGACGGTTTCTTTTTATGCACGAAAGAATCGCACTCAAGAACAACTTTATGAAGTATTGCAATCATTGCGTGACTTCATTGATGTAGCTCCATCTGGCAAAATCGCAATCGATTGGGCATTACAACAGAAGTCAAAAGATTTTGAAGACTCTGTTCAATATTATACAGCGTTACGTTCTGGAGCTGAATATATTGTTTCCAGAAATGTACGTGATTACCCATATAATGATATTCCTGTTGTTTCTCCTATTGAATTTTTGAAAAAAATGGGGGTAGAATAATCACATAAATGAATATATTGATTCCAATGAAATCAATCATATCAATATTCATCGCATTGTTTTGCATCAGCAATGTCTATGCGCGTAAAGAGATTCATCTTTATGGCATAGTCACCGACACGACGGGGGCACCGCTTTCGTTCACGGATATAGTGGTGCAGGATTGCAATCTGAAGATTATGGCGGATGTGAATGGGAAGTATGATATCAAGGTGAAACGACGCAAAAAAGTATGGTTTCTGTGGTCGCACTATATCCCTCACAAGATGCGAGCAAGAAAGAGTGGGGAATACAATGTGGTGCTGAAAGAACCGAAAAAAGAATAAAAAAGACGGGGTGTCTGATATGAACCCCTAAAGTTAGA
>DFGT01000028.1:0-58495 GCA_002371265.1 Bacteroidales bacterium UBA3743
AAACAACCTGTTGGCATGTGAGACACTGGAATTGAGAGAGTCTGGCAAGGAAAAGGACAATGTGAAGTTGGAAAGCGCGACAACTCTATATAAAGGTGTTTTTGACGGCTTATATTCGGATGCCGACGCGGTCTTCTCTCCGAATCTGACATACAAGGGAGCCGCGACACGCACCGTCGCATTGCTGAAGGACGCATTGCCAGACGGAACAAGTATCCGATTCCCGCGTCTGGAGAAAATCACCAAAGACCAGCGAGGAGTGTCACGTCTGGACAACACATGTATGGGAGCGTATGAGAAGGATGAGGAGACAGGAGCAAAAGTGTTGAATGATGCTATATGTGAGATTTATCCTAATCCAGTGAAAAAAGTGTTGAATGTCAATGGATGTGAAGAATCGTTCTCATACGAAATCATTGATTTGACAGGACGTACAGTGTCTAGTGGCAAATCATCTGGCACAATTGCTGTTGCTGCACTTTCAAATGGAGTGTATTTCTTGAAACTTCAGTCGGCAAATCAACAGGCGTGTCTACGATTTGTAAAACAATGAAAGGACGGAGACTAAATCATAGAGTCTCTATCGGTTCATAATTTTTGTTCTCTGTTTGCATAGAACATATATAATTACTTGGAAAATCATTGCAGGAGAGATTCTGCAATGATTTCCTTTTTATATTTGGATTATGTCAGGATTGGGTTTACACCCAACCCTGTGTTATGTCGCACCTACGGTGCTTTTTTTAACATTTTTTAATTCTTTTCACAAGAAAATGTGTTATAAATCATTTTTTAACAACATTTAATTCCTAAATTTGCAGAGTTTGTCCAGGAATATGAATGCCTTGAAAGAAATTTTTGAATTAAATGCCTGATATATAGAATGATAGATGATACATGTGTGTCTTCTTTATTGTGTAGTATAAGCATTAATGTGAAAAAGAGGATTTTATTTTCTGGGAAGTTTTAACGGTTTGTAGAATAATTTAAGAATAATACGAGAATAATTTATATACGATGAAAAGAATATTTTCTTTTATATTGGCTTTGATGGCTGTGCAGATGATGTTTGCACAAATTACTGTTTTTAGGGTTACTAATACCGATGATTCTGGAGAAGGCTCATTAAGAGATGCGGTTAATATTGTCAATGCTTTAAAAGAAGAAACAACAGATTCATTTCGGATTGTTTTTGATTTCACGACTAATGAAGAACATGTCATTACACTTGAATCTTTCATTTATTTAGAAGGATCTCGTGTCGCTATTGATGCCTCTGATTGTAAAGGCACTGTAGTTTTGGATGGCGTAGACAAATCATTTGTAGGATTAGATTTCAGCATTAATCTATATAATATTACTATAAAAGCGTTGAAATTTAGAAATTTCAAGTGTGGTATAGATGTCAATGTGACCAGAAACGCATGTATAGATGGTTGTGAATTTGAGTCAAATCAGTATGGAGTTGATTTAGGAGATTGTATTTCTGAAGTCAAGAATTGTACGTTTATTGGTAATGAAGTAGGAGTGGAAGTTTCTGATCCATGGATTCTAGGATCAGATGAAGAAATTGTGAATAACAGTGTTAATAATATCCATGACAATTTTATAGGAATCACGGCAAGCAATAAGGAGAAAGGAAATGAAAGTGGTATCAGAATAGTAGACAAGAAGCCAACATACATATATGACAATGTGATATGTTGTAACCAGTATGGAATATCTTTTTTTAACAAAGGTTGTGATTGCTATATTCGAAGAAACTATATAGGAATAAATAAGAAATTTGCAGCGCATGGAAATACAGAAGCGGGTATAAGTATTGGACATAATGTTGGTCCAATTGAAATTGGTTCAAAAGATAAGGCTGATGGAAATTTTATCGGATATAATAAAGTTGGAATAGTTAATGACAAGGGTGGTGTCCGTACATATTATAATTATATTGGAGTCACTCCAGATTTCGAACCAATGCCTAATGAAGAGGCTGGAATCGTAGCTCAGAGTGTTACGTCCGAAGGCAACTATATTGGTTTTAATGGAACCAATGGAATGGAGGTGACCTCTTATTCGACGATCGACCATGATTATATAGGTGGAGACGGTATACATTCTTTCCCTAATGAAGAGTATGGTGTTTATGGAACCTTGTATGGCAAGATTACAGAAACACTGATCTTTGATAATAAAAAGGGCGGTGTGATGTTGGATTATACTACTGGAGGCAATCCTGGAACACAATTTGAATATAGTCAATGTCTATTCGGAGGCGACCAACCTTTTGCAGTGAAGAGACCAGATGAGAATATTACGGCACCAGTAATAGAAAAAGTATATTCAGATGATGATTATATTTATATAGAAGGAACTGTAGAACTGCTTGATGAAGAAAAATTTACATCAACTACTCTTGTTTTGGAGACTGAAGTTACTATAGAATTGTTCTTAAATGATGGAGGTACAGAAAGTGCGTTGAGATATTTAGGCTCTACTGTTACTGATGCAAAAGGAAAGTGGTTGTATCAATTGGAAAAATCAAAATATGCCAGCCATATTGTAGCTACAGCCACTCATCAATGCCATCAAAGTTATAGCGAAGGAACGAAAAGCAGATATACAAGTCGTTTTTCAGAACCTTATTTTTGTGCTGCCTCTCTATATGATTTAACGCGCTTTAATTATTATGTTAAAACAAAGAGAGAGGGTAAAGGAGACGGAAGTAGTTGGAAGGATGCGATGGATGGAAACGATTTCGCTGCTGTATTGCCATTGGTTCAGGATGGAACAACTTTCTATGTGGCTGCTGGAGAATATCTTCCTAAGTTTGGTCATAATCTAAAGCAAACAGATGATAGATCTGAGTTGTGCTATGAAGTGAATTCAAAAGTTACTATCATAGGTGGTTATCCTGCGTCTGCAAAAGCAGATGAGAAGAGTGAGCCAGACAAATATGAGACAGTGTTTAATGGAGATGTTTTGCATGATAATAAAGAGAATCCAGAAGGCTCAGCAAGAAATTTGTCCTTTATAAATTATGAAGATAATCTTTTAAATTTGTTTATTCAAAATGACGATTTGAGTGTTAGAGGTGTGAAGATTAAAGGATTTTATGACCATGACAGATCTTCTAGTCCATTTCGTTTGAACAAAGACAATTTAAAATTGAATCTTCATTCCGTTGATTTCAATGAAAACAATACTAGTGTATTTGGATCGAATCAGTCGGAAATAAACATTGATAGTTGTCGGTTTGTAAAGGGCTCTGGAAATGCTGGTTATGCTGGAGCTATTTCTAACAAAGGAACATTGATTATAAAAAATTCTTATTTTGATGAATGTATTACTCCTTATAGTGGAGGTGCGATTTTATCAGATATAGGTACAACTGTTGATGTTGAGAATTCTACGTTTGAGAATTGTTATTCACAGAGAGGCTCCGTAGTTTATCTATCTAATAATTGTAGTATTCGTTCTGTAAATTCGACATATGTTAATAATATTTCAGATAATTATGTTATAGGTAGCGAATCTGCTAATTGTAAATGTGAATTGTACAATAACACTATATTGTCTAATACTACAGATGCCAATCATGTTATTTATTTTAGTTCAAATCCAGAATTGACATTGGTTGGTAATGTAATTGAAAGTATTTCAGTTGCTGGAAATAGCGATAATGTTACTTCTAATAACAACATTTATGTATGTGACCTTTCGTCTAGAGGGACTGCATTCTCTTCGGTGAATGAAGAAAATGCAATTTCTTTGAATGCTTATGATTGTACTCGATTTTTTGAAGGAAGATATGTTTCTAGTAAAGATCAGTTTAAAGCAACTCTAGCTAAAAATGGAGGTTTTACACGAACTGTCGCTCTTATATCAGATAAGTCTTATGATGGAACTTATATACGTTTCCCATTGACTGAGACTGTCGTAAAAAAAGACCAGAGAGGAGAATCACGTCTTCTTAAGACATGTATGGGAGCATACGAGATTGGATGTGGCAAAGACACAACGTTAGTCGCTGACACAATTGTGGTTGGCTCTAAGTACAAAGTAGATGGTAAGGTATATGATAAAATTGGTTTATACGAAAAAATCCTTACAAAACATAAATCTCAACTTGGATGTGACAGTGTGGTCAACCATTCATTGTTTGTCGTCCCTGATCCAAAAATCAAGGAATACTATGTGAAGACAAGCAAGACGGGTGCAGGAGATGGTAGTGATTGGGACAATGCCATGGATCCTAAGGATTTCGCATTTGTGTTTGAAAATTTGAAGACGGAAGGTGTGACATTCTATGTTGCGGCAGGAGAATACCATGCCGTCTACAATGGATGGGGCAAAGAAACCAATGATAGAGTTTCATGTTGGAGCTCTCAACATGGAGCGAATATCTATGGTGGCTATGATCCATTGGCAACAGGGAATGCATCGACAACGAAGCCAGACTTATCTTTGTATCGCACAATTTTTACTGGAGATATCAAAGGTGATGATAAGGTGGTGATGGAAAATGACTGTGATGATGTTTTTGAGAATTTCACAGATAACATGACTTCGTCGATGTTCACGATGAAAATCAATGGAGATGTCCATATCAGCGGAATAGAGTTGACTGGTATGTCGTACTCAAGAGGCTCATCTCCTGCCATTATTCGAATGCAGGCAGAAGAGGGAACAGACTGGAATGTCACGATAGATCATTGTAAGTTTTATGTGGCGGATAAAGGTGTTGAAATGAGTGGAGTTGGCAATTTTTCGGTAGATCAGTGTGAATTTGACTATATCAGAAATGCTGCTGTTTTCTCGGATAGAAATCTACATGTTTCAAATTCGACATTTACTTATTCAAATGGAGTGCTTTTTCATGGAAATAACGCTGAAATAGTTGTAGAGAATTCAACATTTGTGAAGAATACATCTGATATCAGGGCATATAATTATGAAGATAAGCCTTCGACTAGTGCTAAAATTTACAACAACACATTCATTTCATGTGTCGGTGGAGCGAATTTTATTCTTGGAGATAATTTGTTAGCTTCAGTAGAAGGCAATGTTTTCGTTGGCTCTGCAGTCCAAAAGAGCAGCAACGGCTATGAAGCAAAACAGCAGGTTTTTGCTAACAACTTGTTAGCATGTCAGAATTATGAGGTAGGAGAGAATGTCACAGAGAAGGATAACATAAAAGTCGAGGATGTGGCTTCGTTATATAATGGAATCCTAGAAGGTACATATACAGCTACGACATCAATCTTCAATCCAAAATTGACATACAAGGGTGCGTATACGCGTACGGTTGCTTTGTTGAAGGATGAGTTGTCCGGCGGAACACGTATCCGATTCCCACGTCTTGAGAATATCACAGTCGACCAGCGAGGAACAGATCGTCTTGATAAGACATGTATGGGAGCGTACGAGATAGAATGTGGCAAAGACACAACGTTGGTCAATGATACAATTGAGGTTGGCTCTAAATACAATGTTGATGGAAAAGTATATGATAAAATTGGATTGTACAAAAAAATCCTTTCGAAGCATAAATCTCAGATTGGATGCGACAGCGTGGTCAACCACACATTGCTTGTCGTTCCAAATTCAAAGATTAAGGAATACTATGTGAAGACAAGCAAAATAGGAACCGGAGACGGTAGTGACTGGGACAATGCCATGGATCCTAAGGATTTCGCATTTGTGTTTGAAAATTTGAAGACGGAAGGTGTGACATTCTATGTTGCAGCAGGAACTTACCATGCATTCTACGATGGATGGGGTAAGGAAGTCAATGACAAATATGCGCATTGGTGTTCTAAACATGGAGCGAACATCTATGGTGGCTATGATCCATTGGCAACAGGAGACGCATCGACTACAAAACAGGATTTCTCTTTGTATCGCACAATCTTTACTGGCGATATCAATGGTGATGATAAGGTGGTGATGAATGATGACTGTGAATTCTCTTTTGAGAACTTCTCAGACAATATGAATTCATCGATGATCTCGATGGAAGTATATGGCGATGTGCATATCAGTGGTATCGAACTTACAGGCATGACTTTTTCCCATGGTACTTCACCTGCCCTTATTCGTTTGATCGCAAAATCGGGAACTGAATATAGTGCTACAATTGATCATTGTAAGTTGAGTGTTGCGGATAAGGGTATAGAGGCGAACTATATCCACAATCTGACTGTTGACAATTGTGAGTTTGACTATATAAACAATTCAGCAATATATTCGAATGGAGATTGCAAAGTATCCAATTCGACATTTACCTATACGACGGGAATTTCTTATAGTGGAAACAATACAGGTTTGGTCGTAGAGAATTCAACGTTTGTCAAGAACCGTTCGGATATACAGGCATATAATTTTGATGGAACTCTTTCTGCAATAGCCAAGATTTATAATAACACATTTATATCATGTAAAAGCGGATCGTATTTATCATTTTATGATAATGTGTCCGCTACGGTTTCTGGAAATATTTTTGCAGGATCTTCGATCAGTATCAACAAAAGAGATGGAGAAGCAAAGCAACAGACGTTTACCAATAACTTGTTCGCATGTAAGACAATTGATTTGGGAGAGTCTGGCATAGAGAAGGACAATGTAAAAGTCGAGGATGTGGCTTCGTTATATAATGGAATCCTAGAAGGTACATATACAGCTACGACATCAATCTTCAATCCAAAATTGACATACAAGGGTGCGTATACGCGTACGGTTGCTTTGTTGAAGGATAAGTTGTCCGACGGAACAAGTATTCGATTCCCACGTCTTGAGAATATCACAGTCGACCAGCGAGGAACGGATCGTCTTGATAAGACATGTATGGGAGCGTACGAACTTGGATGTGTTACAGATACGACTATAGCAGAAAAAAATGATACTATTTATGTAGGTGGAAAAATCTTTGGTCAAACATTCACAGAAGTCGGCATACACGACAGCATTTTTGAGAATCTCAAGAGTGTTGATGATTGTGATAGTGTGGTGATGCATACAGTTGTGGTAAAACCAGATCCAACGAAGTTGAACTATTATGTCAAGACAAAACGATGGGGTAAGGGAGATGGCTCAACCTGGGACGATGCAATGAATGGCACAGATTTCGCCACATATTTACCTTTGGCTCCTGATGGGGCTACTTTCTATGTGGCGGAAGGTGAATATATGCCGGTTTATGATACATATTTGAAAGTGCCGTCAAAATCATCAGCATTGAGTTATGTAATCAATAGCAGTGTCGCCATCCGAGGTGGTTATCCAAATGAAGCGACAGGTACAAATGTCCCTAGTGAACCAAAGAAATATCATACTATTTTTGAAGGAAAAACTAAGGATGGAAATATTTCCAATATGTTCACTTCGACGGAAGATATAGAACAAGAGCTTACTTTTAGTGGTATTACAGTAGAAAATACAACGGGTAATGTATTTCATATTGATGGTTCAAAAGATAAGATTCTCTATTTGGAAAAAGATTCATTTGTTAACAATAATATGTGTGTTAACATGACATCTAATGGAGGTCAGTTGTTTGCAAACTATACGGTATTCAATAATAATTGGGGAAAATGTATATACTTGATCTCAGTAGACAACATTTCATTGCAATATGTTGATTTTGCCAATAATAGTGAAGAATTGCTTTATTCTTCAGTTGATACTGATTTGTCTGGAACTCTATACATGGATCATGTAAATGTGAATTCTAATACGGCTTCAAGTGGATTGGAAATCTACAGATATAATACGTTGATTAAAAATTGTGAATTTGTTGACAATGAGTCCAAATTGTTATATTTTGTAGGAAACAATACATCTGTAAGTATATCTAATTCAAAATTCAAGGGGAACTCAGGAGATAATATGATTTGCAATTATCAAACATCAGATCTTTATATTGATGGATGTGACTTTGTTAATAATAATAGTATAAAAGACCTATTTGACTTTTCTTCTAGCAAGAATCATCTATATTTCACAAACTCAGTTGTTGATGGAAATGTCTCAAATGGAAACATGATGACAGTGATTGGAGATATTGTCAATGTTGAAAATGTGACGTTTAATGGTAATACGGTCGGTTCTCAAAAACATCTGATAAATGGATTATCTACGTGTGAATCAAACTTTATTCGTAATGTTTTTTCTGACAACAAATCTGTTTATGACGAAGGAGATTTGTCCAATACATCGTCATTGATGTATTTTTTTGGATATACAGTATGTAATGATAATCAAAATGCATCTACAAAATTGGAGCGAAATTCAATTCTAAGTAATGATTTTGGAAATTTGATAATTACGACATCTGGAACTTCTTTAATTCTATCGAATAATACAATTGGTTCGAATAAAACGAACACTTTGATCTTTTCAGATGGTTCTGATATGTGGTTGTACAATAATACAATTGTAGGAAATGAAGTCGTAAATAATGTTATCGAGGAGGTCTCGAATTATTTTAATGCTTATGGAAATATTATTCTTGGAAATGTAGATGTTTCTGGGGAAAAAGCGGAGAGAATATATATTAATTACGGCTCTTTGGGTGATGTCGTTAATAATATTTTGCCTGATGTAGAAATGACTATGAATTCTTGCACATACTTCCCTGATGCGTCAAATATAATCTCTTTTGCTCATACAGAGAAGGCTTATTGTGAGAATTTTCAGGAGATTACAGACCGTAATGAAGAAATTTTAACAACTCTTTTCAATGGTTCATTTAATAAAACAACAGGGCTTTTCACTGCTGATTTTGAAATTAAAGAGAAACTTCCTGTTTTACCTTTAAAAACAGACAAACTCTCAAACGGAACTTCTATCCGATTCCCACGTTTGGAAAATGTACTTATAGACCAACGTGGAGTATCACGTTTTGACATGACATGTATGGGTGCATACGAGATTGGATGTTTAGCGGATACAACATTAGTAAACGATACTATATATGTAGGCACTGAACTATTAGGCCAAACATTCACAGAAGTCGGCAAACACGACAGCATTTTCGAGAATCTAGTAGGTATAGACGGTTGTGATAGTGTGGTGATGCATACAGTTGTGGTAAAGCCAGATCCAACGAAGTTGAATTATTATGTTAAGACAAAGCGATGGGGTAAGGGAGATGGCTCAAGTTGGGATGATGCTATGAACGGTACTGATTTCGCCACACATTTGCCTTTAGCTCCTGCTGGATCCACATTCTATGTTGCGGAGGGTGAATATAAGCCAGTGTATGACTCAAACGGAAATGTTTCTGAATATCCGCTTTACAATGTGAATAATAGCGTTTCAATTTATGGTGGTTATCCTGCGGGTGCAACAGGAACAGATGTTCCAAGTGAACCTGACAAATATAAAACAGTTTTGGGTTATGATGTAAACAGTTCATTTGCGTTGTTCTATTCTGACAAGTCAGATTTGCTAAATTTTGTTTTGGATGGAGTTTATGTAAATGATTATAAATCTTATGTTATATCAATGCCGTCCATTGATCTTACAATAAGAAACTCTTACTTTGATGGAAATAATTATATAAGTAATGTCACTAATGAATCTAGTTTGAATATTATCAATACAGAAATTAGTAAGACACAAGGTACCGTATTTTATATGTATGGAACAAAATCCGTATATATGGAAGATGTAAAGTTTGTGGATAATCTTAGTACTATATCTAACGTTTATGGAGATGGTTATGGTGTAGTGCTAAAGTCTGTCAATGCATTAAATAATCAAGGTACATTCAGTTTCTATGGATCAAAAGAATTGTTGGTTGAGAATTCTGACTTCACAAAGAACAATGTGTCTGGTAACTTAGTCGAAACGGGAGGAACAATAGACATTAAGAACTCTATATTTGACCAAAACAACAATTATAGATTGGTTTATTCTTCATTGTCTTTTGATGATATTTATGTAAATATATCTAACTCGAAGTTCTCTAATAATACAACATATATGCAGATAATCAATGGGTCTGGTTCTCAGTCTCCTAACTGCACAGTTACAGAATCTTCATTCACTGACAATGAATCTCTTGGCTTGATGTTTATGTCTGGTGCAAATGATGTTACAATTAAGGATTGTCAGTTCTTATCAAACAAATGTAAGAAGCAAGATCCAGATTTAGTGAGTGATGAATATTTATTTCAGATACAGTCATCTAATATAGATAAAATCGATCATTGTGAGTTTAAGGGAAATGAATCAAATTCAGTTTTCCATGCTACTAATTGTAATGGATTAGATCTTACAAATTGTTTCTTTGACAATAACGATTGTAACACAAAAGATATGTTGACCGCCATTGTGAATCCAGGATACAAAGACATTAAGACGGTTGTTCATATTGAAAATAATGCTATGTCAAATAATAAGTGTAGAGATTTGATGTTTGTATTTAATAGTACAAATGATGTATTTTTAAGAAATAACACAATTGTTTCTAATGAATGTGCTGATGAAATCTGGTATCCAAAGTATTCAAATCTTTACATGCAGAATAATACGATAGTTGGAAATAAATGTAAATCAATTTCTTTCCATGATTTCAGATATAAATCAATGGTCGGCAACTTTATATTTGGTAACCAATATGAAGTAGTTTACCGCATTATGTCACAAGATGTAGAAAAAGATCCTTCATATAATATAATGACTATTTGTCAAGATGCTTATAATCTTAAGGTTCTTAATTCGACAAACATTATTTCTGAATACTACATAGATAAGATTCGTAGTGAGATAGAAAAATATCCAGGCTCAGATGATATTTCAGATATCAAGGATTTGTCTGCTGATATTTCTACTGTATTGGAAGGTACTTATGATGCTACTACAGGCTTGTTCATTCCGCTTCTTAAGGATAATGGAGGATTAACACCAACAGTTGCATTGTTGGCAGATAAATTGCCTGATGGTACTTCTATACGTTTCCCTTTAACAGAGACTTCTGTTACTGAGGATCAGCGTGGAGTATCACGTTTTGACATGACATGTATGGGTGCATACGAGATTGGATGTGATTTTGAAAACCTAGAGACAGTTTCATTTGCCTCTTCAATGACAAACAATAATATCGTTCGTGATGAGCAGACGAAGATGTATGACAATACTTGTATTAATGATAGTCTGAAAGTAATATTTTATATTCCTGGTGGTTGCGGAACTAATTTGTATGGAGAAGTGAAGATTGTTTATAAATATTCAGATAGGGAAGATTTGAATACAATGTATTTGAGATATCCACAAAAGCTAGCTAATGTAGACAGATATGAAACATTTATACCATATCGTCAGGAATCATCTTATATAAAATATAGGATTGAAGTATCTGATTCGAAGAATGATAAGATTATTACTTCTCCTTCTGCTGATGGATTCTGGAATGTTAATTCATGTGATTCATTAGATGTCAAGATTGGAGATCCAGAATTCTCTTTATGTAAGGAGATAGGAGACAAATTGAGTGTGTTTGTGAGAATTGAGGGAGATACAGAGACAAAAGGCAAGTTGAAGTTGCATTATTCAGAATCAGTTACTGAAGAATCCTCTCCTAAATTTTCTGATGTAGAAATGGTTAGTCAAGATGGCGAAAACTATTATGCAGAAGATATAGAGTTATCTGAAGGCACAAAATACTTTGATTATTTCGTGACTTATTCAGACGAAAATGGTAATATTCTTAATCGTTTAGGAAATGGAGAGGATAATATTATTAGAGTTGATGTAAATAGCATAAATGAGATTTGTGTTGATCCTTGTAATAATATTAAGCTATCTTCTCATATTCTAGTAGAACTTAATGATACATTATCTTTTGACATATATCGAAAGAATACAAAAGTAGAATTGTTTTTGTGTGACGAGAAAGGAGTTAAGCTCATTAGCCAAGAATATAATGATCTTCCCGTCGAAACGGCTAAATTTACTTTGATTTCGAAGTTGTCTCTAAGAAGCAAGGAGTTGAATTTAAGTTATGTTCATCCATATCTTCTTATATTGAAGATTGATGGTAAAGTTAGTTGTATGTATGTATATTTAGATAGAAAGAAAAAAGATAAGGATAAATAAAGGAGTTGATTCCTTTCACTTTTTAGTATTTCTTTAGTATACAAAAATGTTAGTTCAAATAGAAAAAAGTAAAAATAAAATAAAATGAAAAAGAGTTTGGTTTTCGTATTAGGAACAATGTTCCTATCATCTATGTTTTTTGCTTCATGCAAGGGAGAAGACAATGAAGATGAGAATTCTGTTGTAGATAATCAGGAAAATAATCAGGAAGACACACCTTTGCTTGAACCAGGAAAACTTGATCCTGCGGTAGAGTCTAAACTTGCTACGAAGACATATACTTATGAAGGAGTCTCGTTTAAGATGATTTATGTCCAAGGAGGAACTTTCAAGATGGGTGCTCAGCCAAGTGACAATACTAAAGATGGATATGATTCTCATGCCTCTTGGTCTGAATCTCCTGTGCATGATGTTACTCTTACTTCTTATGCAATAGGAGAGACAGAAGTTACACAGGAACTTTGGAATACATTGAGTGTTAAGCCTAATGAAAATCTTGAGCTTCGTCCTGATTTGATGGCAGATGACAAGCCAATATATTTTATGACGCAGAAGAATGCAAAAGATTTCATTGATCTATTGAATACAAGGATGCATCGTGCCGGCACATTGGATCCAGGTCTACAGTTTGCACTCCCTACTGAAGCTCAATGGGAGTATGCTGCAAGGGGCGGAGTAAATTCAAAAAAATATTATTATTCAGGAAGCAATTCGTTGAAGGAAGTCGCTGAAACAGGTCCAGATTTTTCTCCTGTCAAATCATTTATGCCAAATGAGCTAGGAATTTATGATATGACAGGAAATGCTTCAGAGTTGACTCTTGACTATTGGTCGGAAGATGGTTATATCACAACCAGTGAAATTGATCCTGTAAATGAGGTTGTCGATGATTTTGTTACATTTAGAGGAGGTTTGTTGGGCTCATCTATAGAAACTAATTTCAGATTGACAAACAGAATGAAAATACCAGTGAATAATTCGCCTTATTTCATGTCATTTAGAATGGTTTTGGTTGCTGTTAAATAATATTTTGATGTCGTATATGATGTCATGCTCTTTATTTAATCATGTAACAACAAATAGTAGAATTTAGGAAGATAAGAATTATGAAGAATAGAATTTGTTTGATGGCTGTTTTTGCTGTTATAGCGGAAATGTTAGTGCCTGTCCAGGCTAAAGAAAAGAAAGGAGTTCAGACTCCATATGCTTGGATGTGCACGTCACCTGTAGACAATAAAGTTGATGCCAATTATGTATGGAAGGATATAAATGGTAATAAAATGGAATTGGATGTTGATGGCAAGGAGTGTGTTAATAACAGAAATGACATTTATACATATAATTTCTATCCTTCTCTTTCTTTTGCAGAAGATCAAAATTCATTTTTGAGATTAGAAGGCACAGGATTGCAAAAGGCCACAATAATCGGAGTGTATGGATATCATTCAGAAACAGATCATGTGGAAGATGGTTTTGTGATGAATCTTTCCAATGGTATTGCAGAAGATGAGACAGCTATTACCAAAGCGAAGATTATACATTCTACATCTTCTTCGCGTAAATCGTTCGTTTATAATAGTAAAAATCTAAAGGGAGCAAAACCTACAGGTACAGATCCTAAAAACAATAAGGAAACACAGAAAAATCTTAGAATTATGTCGTATACAAAAAGTGCAAATCCTAGAACAACTGTGTCTTCTACATTTACAAATATTAAGATTGGAGGCGTATTTGAAGATGGAAAAACTACTACAGAAGGAGTGTACCATATAGACACTTTCCCTGCAGAGGCAAGAAAAAAACGAGTGATGGGAATACCAGAGTTCATGGTATACGATAGAGCTTTGACAGACACTGCAAGGAAAAGAACAGAAACTTATCTTGCGTTGAAATATGGAATAACTTTGGATGTAGATTATTTGCTTGATAGTGTGGTTTGGAAAATAGACAATTTCACTAGAATCTGTGGATACGGACGTTTGGACAGCTATAATTTTTTACAATCTCAAGTTACTACTTCAGAAAGAGAAACGCCATTTTATCTAAAAGATACTTATTATAAAAATAGTGTGCTTAATAAGTCTGCTTATGAGAATCTTTTGGTTGCTGGATGTTTTGGTTATATCAAAGATAGTTCGCTTGTGATGTTTGGAGATAATGACGCACCTTTTGAACTTACAAGAAAGGATACAATATTTGGTATGCCTTCTGATGCTGTCAATTTTGTTCAGGAAAAAGACTCTGTAATATATTTCCCTCTTAAACGTATATGGAAGGTTCAGAGATATGAAGAATCATACGACCAAGAAATAAAAGAAAAGTTAATATTGTCTGATGCTGAAGTGATTGATACTTTTGCAGGGTCTTATTGTATTAGAATAGCAGAAAATTCAAGTGTGAATATCCAAAATTTGCCAGCGTTTGAAGAGAATGGAGAAATTTCTTGGATTGCATCTACAATGAACGGTTCTGTGACTATAAAAATAGGATCTCATACGTATAAGTTTGATTCTAATGGATCTATTTCAGTTGACGCTAATGTTGTTGATACGAAATATAAAATAGACGATATGATAGAGGTCGTAAGGAAAGACACTTTATTTTATGTACGTAGAAATGGAGAGAATATTCCGTCGACAAGAATCAGAAATAGTGGAGATAAAGCAGATTGGAATATGATTTTATCTTCAACTGACAATAAATTTGAAATAGGACAGTTTCATTACCAGTCAGATGATTTCTTTAATGATTTTGTAGAATTGTCGTATGATTTTGATGATTCATTAAGTTTTTATAGCAATGGTAAAATTTATTTGGTCGCTAGTAAGAATATAGACTTTAGAGCTAAGGATGCTGAACTTAAGATTTATAAGATGTCTGCTAAGGACCGCGTGAGATCAAAAGTGTTGTTTGAAAATTTATCTTGGGAAAAAGGAGTCTCTTATTTCACATTTGCTGTATCTGGAAAACCAGAGTTTGGTATTGCTGACAGAAAATATATTATAGAAGAGACAATGCCAGTATGTAATAATGGAAATTCAAGTGCAACAGGAAAAATTGAAATTACATTCCCTGATGATAATAGTTATGCATACATTTTGGCTGGAGAAAATGGTAATGCATACTATCAGAATGCCAATGCTACAAAATCTGCTTTAATTGAGAATATTTGGAATGGAGATTTTATCTTGTATATAGCTCCATTTGATGGCGTTTATAAGTTTGATATTCATGGAAAATCAGAAAAACCAGAAATCGTATCTTTGAAACCATCATTCAATGATAATTCTAAATTGAGTGCTACCTGGATAGTCGGAGATGCAAAGACTTATAGCTTATCAGGCTTGACAACAAAAGAACGTGCAAATATCATTTGTGGAGTTCAGATAGAAGACGGAAAGATTTATAAGGTTGAAAATGGAAAGGTTGATCCTAATGGATCTGAAGTAAAAGCTGGTGATGTGATTAAGTTTGCAGGTGCAGGTCATAATTTAATAAAAGTGTTTGTAAATGATAAAGAAGTATTTGGAATGTCTCAAAACATGGATCAACGTTTGTATTGGTCAGTATCTACAACTGATGGTAATACAGTAAGACATATAAGTTTTGAGGAGGTTTCAATTACTGGATGTGCTCCTGTTGCGGAATATGATTATGACGACCATTTTATAAGTAGTGAGCATCTTTCATTTCATGAAGTTGATTTGTTCAAATATCCTGTTTCTATGACATGTTCAGAGGAAGAGAATGGAAATAATGAAGAAGAGGAGCAGAATATACTGGAACAGGGATCTGCTAAGAATCTTGTTGTCACATCTTCATTTAATGGTACTTATAAAACAACAGTAAGAGTGACCCTTCCAAAAGAATATTGGGCAAATTTGATTATTGTTGATGCCCTTGGCACTAAACAGTACTTCTCAATGCCAATGATTTCTGACTATGAAACTGGAATTTTCCAGAAGGAGATAAACATTAATAAGCCTGGAATTTATACAGCGATTATAGAATCTCAGTCAGGTCAGTTGACTGGTAAGTTTGAAATTAAATAATAGTGGGCAATGAAACGATTTGTAAATAGTTTGATCATTCTCTTTTTCCCTCTTGTTGTGATGGCAGCGTTGCATTCACCTGCCGTCTCACAAAGAGAAGATATTGCTCGTCAGGGAGTGATGGATGGCTTCGATTTCGGTCCGTTTAAAATGCCTGATATGAAGGCAGTTGTGGATAGTTTCATCAGAAAACCAAAGATGACTAAGCCTTTTCATTTCTCTGAATCAGAAATGAATGCACTTGCTCCAAAAAATATAGCAGATGCGATTGAAATTATTCGTCCGCCTCGTTCTAATTCTCATGGTAGTGCCAATTTGACATACCATATTCAGACACCTCCAGAGAGAACTCACATGTCTCCTTCTTTTGACATTCGTTATATTGGAGAAATGAAAGAAGAGGGTATGCTCGGTATTGGTTGGACGGTAAGTAAATTTATTTTACATAAAAAGAAGAAAAATTCAGAGTCTGATGATGTGGATTATATTTGGAACTGCAAGAAATATTCTGTTGATTCTAAAGATCCTGCATATACCGGATGTGGAAGTGAACTTTCTTTTGACCATACGGACGATGGTAAGCAAACAATTATTATAGAAGAGGATGATATCAAATATACTTTTGTGAGTACATCTGATCCTGATTGTTATTTGCTTGATAATTCGGAATATAAAGGAGATTCGATTATTTATCATTATATAGAGAATGGCCCTGTAAAAAGAAACTATGCTAAGATAGATTATATCGACTGTTTGTATCATGATGATATGATTCCTCACGTTAAAATTAAGTTTAATTATTGGGGTAATTTGATTAGTGTTATAACTATACAAACATCGAAAGAAAAGTATGATTTCACGAAAGAAGATGTTAGGGAAGCAAAGAATGATAGATACGAGGATTTCTGTAAGTATAGTTTCGGAAGTGCTCCATCTGTAAATGATAAGTCTAAATATCTGGTTACGCATATTTCTCAAGAATTCATGAGTTCTGATAAAACTGCCAGAGCATTAAAATTTTCACATCAATTTGAGTATTATAATGACACCGCAACAATTGCTCAGCTGGACGAGATGGAAAAAATATATCTAGATTCAATTTATACTGATAACATTGACAGTGTAAAATCTAGAATTGACAGCTTTCGCCTTGACAGAACTGATATGTTAAAGGTAGTTCATACGCCTCTTGGTGCATGTTATACAGTAAACTATGGAAGAGAGATTCTTAAGAAAACTCCAAAAAATATAGATACTGAAACAGAAGATGCAGAAAATGAGGACGTTGCAGTGGAAGACACGATCTTGGTGATGAATTATTTGAAGATTAATGACGGTTATCAGGTTGATGGACCATATGTTTTGAACAGATATTCATATTCAGGAGGTGATGTGTTCGATATTGAACCTATTGATAAAAAAAGCACTGACAAGACGGATGACGATAAAAAATACATCGCTGTACGTTTTGATACGGTTTATACCTACAACATGAGTGTTGATGATGTCGTTTTGCATAAAATGATGCGTAAATATAATCATGAGATAGGTACTATATATGAAAGTGAGTCGTCAAAACCAGAAAAAGAAGTTTTGTTCAAACATGACGACTCTGCCCCTGAAATGACAAAAGAATTCAAGTATGATTGTTATAATACAACCATCGAAGTAAAAGGTACATCTAATTATACCTTTGATTTCACTAAGTATAAAGGCTTCTTTTCTTGTATATGCGGAGATATTATTCAATGGGTTATGCCTGGAGAAGATCGTATTGGATTTTATGTGTTTGACAAGAACTCGTTAGATGACGACTCGTGGTATTTCAGAGAAGAACTGATTTATAACGATCCTAATCACAAATCCGCTACATTTAACAGATATAAAAATAATGATGAATATATCTCGTATGAATTGACGTACGATGATTATGGAAATATGATTAAGTGTGTTATGCCGGCAAATAATGATAAGTCAAAAGAGTCGTTGACTTATCTTTATGAGTATGACAGACGTTTTAATCAGTATCAGACTGGTGTCGTGGATTCTCGTGGATTCACGTCTCACATGGAGGACTATGATTATAGATTCGGTCAGCCTAAAACGATACGTGATATGAATGGATATGTCGAGAAGTTCACGTATCGGTTGAATACTGTTTTGGATACGGTCATTTCTCCTATTAGAATTGATATGGTTGAAACAGGAAAAATGGATAAAATATTTTCTGCTTTTTCTAATTTCAATATACCTTATGTTATAATGGATAGAGAAACCAAAGGAACTGATCGTTCTGATACTCTTACATTAGAAGTGAATATACCAATCAAAGATTCTGTTAAGAACGCCATTTTTAGTGATGTTGTTAAAGAAAATCTGTATGCATTGTTAGGAGAAGATGTGGATTTGGAAGCATGTAAGTTGACTTTTGATAAAGATAATTTATATTTTGCTGATACACTTGGGTTTATTGAGTGCTTCTGTACAGATACTATTACCACTCCAACATCTGTATTGCTTACTCGTTATGATGAGTCTCCAAGAGGAAGTAAAAATCTTACTAACTCTTTATATGTTGATGGTTTGGGTAGGGAACTTTACAAGAATGCCTTTAATAGTTTGGGCTCCAATACGTCTTATGATGCAGGTATGTATGATGAATTAGCTAAGAAGACATATTTGGTTCATCCCTATGAGAAATTTCCACATGATATTGATTATATTGAATATAAAAATCCAGAATATGATGATTATGGTCGTATTACATCGGTTATGTCTCTAGATAAGTATGGAAATGAAGTCATACAGAATTTTGAATATGATGCTGTCGGCCGTGTGACTCATTATTCTGATAATGAAAAAAATGTGTCGTATACATATGATTTGCTTGGTAATATCTTGGAAGTGAATGATGAGAAGACGAAAACAACAACGTCTTATACTTATGATAATGCTGGAAATATGATCTCTAAGACGACTCCTTCAGGAGATGTTATTTCGTATGTCTATGAATTCGACAATCTAAAGGAGATAAAATATCCAAGAATTCCGTCGGCAAATGTCACAAACATTTATGGAAATAAGAATTCTTCGTATGGAAGACGTAATCGAATCGCATTAAGCTTTAACTCTTCTGTTGTTGATGAGTATTTCTATAATCAATTGGGCAATATCGCAAAAGTAAGAAGAACAATGATCGTGCCTAACGGAAAAATCCTTACTTATGTGACGGAGTTTAAGTACGACACTTGGGGCCGTCTTTTGGAAATGATTTATCCTGATGGTGAAATCTTGACTTATTCGTTTAATTATGCAGGTCTTACTGAAAGTGTAAAAGGAAGCAAAACTTTTGATTATAAGTATATTGATAAGGTTGAATATGATTATCTTGGCAGATTGACTAGCATTAAATTCAATAATGGAATTTCTCAAAATATCTCTTATGAGAATAATCATCCAGAATATAGTGTTGAAGGAGATGTGCAGTCTGCTGAACAATATACTTCTTTGAAGAGTGATATTGGTGAGGTTGTTGATGGAAAGGATGAAAATTCTGGAATGGCAACTGTTTCGAATGATGGTTATTTGAGCTCATATTTTTATGATATGACAGGAAACTTGGCAATGAATGTCGGGGCTTCAAATGAGAAGGTTTATGTAAATGGAAAAATAAGTGGAGTTAGCTCTCTAATTGAAGAAAGACATCTGATTGTAAATCCATATTTTGAAGATCAAGACAGTCTTTGTGTAAAGCATATTTTACTCGATGACAAAATGGTTATGACAAAAGTTGTGGATTCCTTCAGTTATGGTGCAAGACCAGTAAGAATTGAAAGAGCCGGATCAAACGTTGATGAAATTGGCTTTGTTGTTAATTACGACTCCCTTCACACCTTGACCGCTAATAAGGCAATTCAGGAGAGAGCCGCTACAGTTGGAGATGAATTTTCTGTTGATTATAAGCCATTCTATTATCCGATGTTGCGTAACGCAAATGTCGATAATGGAGAAGATAATGAGGAGACGAATATTTATGTGTATGGTGTAGACAAGAGTGGAAACATCATTAATCTTATCGACAAGGATAAAATGATGGTGTTGAAGATCGAGGAAGGAAATGTTTTGCAGAGATCTGAAGATGTGAAATTTATACCTTATATTCGTTCGAATGAGTATATGAAAGACATAGCCAACGGTGCTGTTGTGCCAATGTTTGAGCTAAATAATGAGTTGCATCATGAAAGAGATGCGTTTGGAAGATAAAAAAGTAAAATAGACATATAAAAGCTATATGAAAGCTAAAAAAATTGCGATTCTGCTTTTCTCCGCTGTCATAGGATGCACAGTGGCAAAGACATATTCAAACCTTCAAGAGGATGAGGTAAAGGTTTCTGATATCAAGAAGGAAAGAAAGACTAATGTCAAGAGGAGTGTAAAGTCCGAGAATGTGCCGACGGTGACGGCAGAGGCTGAGACGAAACCTGCCCAGACAGAAGCTGTCAAGCCATCATACGGCGAATTCACTTCATCGCAGAAGAGTGGTGTGATTGGTGTGTACGGAGGCAATTCCATAGACAACCCTGAAGACAACATCTTTGAGGTCGTCCTTCCGTCTTCATTCTCATCGAGCGACAAGGTGGTTCTAAGCTACGATGTAGAGGGAGTCGCCGGATCCACAGGTGTGGCTCTAAGCATCAACGACCGTACTGCAATGGGTGGTATGGTGGCATACTCGTCGGATAAACGTTCGTCGGTGAGCGAGGAGATAGACGCGGCATGGCTTGTGAAAGGCAAGAACAGAATCATGTTCACATTGCCGGACAGCGCCAACTATGGCTATAAGATTTCAAACCTAAAGATCGCAATATCAGCAAACACAGCGTCTGGCAATATCGTCGCCACTGCTTCAAAATTGGACGGAGAGGTGTATGTGAGAGGATTTGTGAAGAACGCGAAGGCAAAATCTGTCAAAATCGCAGGCAAGGAGTATGAGCTGACACAGGGCTCATTCGAGGCTTTGATTTCTGGCGACGACGAGGATGTCAGAATCACATGTGGAAACGCAAGCAAGACATTCCATGCCACAACTGTGCCTGGATGCATCGCGTCTACACGATTGATATGCGTCAATAAATCAGAGAAGCAGACCCAGAAAGAGTTTTCATTAGCGAAGAAAGAGAACAATAAAGTGCAGGATGTCGCAGCCACTTTGAATGTGGACAGCGGAGTGGTGAAGAAGGACATGAAGATTACGATGACCAATCTGCGTCACAAAGACCTTCCTGCATTGGATCTTGGAATGACCAATGTGACTGATGGGGTAGAGGGATACCGATTCCTGCCTCACGGAGCGCATTTCGACGGAGAGGGAGCCGTGGTCAGCCTAAAATACGACAGGACGAAGATTCCTAGCGGATATACAGAGAATGATATCCGCACCTACTATTTCGACCTTGACACGAAGCACTGGGTGGCGTTGAAGAGAGATTCGATCGACAAGGAGAACAACCTTATCGTGTCGCGCACCAACCACTTCACAGATATGATCAACGGTGTGATCCAGGCACCCGAGTCGCCAGAGACACAGGGCTTCACACCGACTATGATGAGCGATCTCAAACTTGCTGACCCAACAGCGAAGATCCAGAGCATCGAGCCGCCGACAGCCAACAACAGAGGTAGCGCGAACCTGTCGTACAGTTTCGAGATGCCACCAGCAAGAAATGGCATGCAGCCAAGCCTTGGCATCCAGTACAACAGTGACGGAGGCTCAGGCCTTCTTGGAGAGGGCTGGGATTTGAGCGTGCCAACAATCAGCGTCGAGACAAGATGGGGAGTGCCAAGATACAGCTCTAATGTCGAGTCGGAGACATATAATATGGATGGCTCAATGCTTGTGATGGAAAACGGGAAAGAAAACTATCTTGCACATAGACAGAACCAGATCGGCAGAGTCAAGGGTAGCGCAGTGTTCCATCCGAGAAAAGAGAACTCGTTCTCAAAAATTGTGCGTTTAGGAGACAATCCAAGTGAGTACACATGGGTGGTGACAGACAAGAGCGGAACAAAATATTACTATGGTATGAAAGATGCTGATGGTAATATGAAGGGAGTGCTGATGGGCAAGAACTATGAAGGTAAAGATGTGATAGCCGAGTGGAAGGTTGTAAGAATAGAGGAGGTTCATGGCGACTGGATAGAGTATGAGTATGAGGATTGGGTTACAGAAAAACCGTTAGCACAGTCTTTGCGTATATCTTCTGTATCAGCAGGTAACACAGGAGAGCATGCTCATACTACAGTCAGATTATCTTACTCTAGTACTGTAAATGATGTTAAGTCCAACAACAGTATTTCGTCCAAGATGACAACTAGCGGACGATATGGCTTCTTGTGCGGTCAGAATTATCTTTTGACTAAAGTTTCTGTCTTCTTTGGGGATGATAAGAAACCATTACGATCGTATGTGTTTGATTATACAAAAGGTGTGTTTGAGACAGTGTTGTTATCATCGGTAAGGCACATGTCCGGAGAAAAGGAAGTGTCAAAGAATACATTCGATTATCATGATAAACTTACGGGAAATAACGGATTTAAGAATACGGAAACCATAGATGTTACGAAAGGAGACAAAATAGAAGTGTATGGTCCAGATTTTTTGGCGAAAATCACAGGTAACCTTTCACCTCTCGGAACGACAAGCTCATTGTCTGGTTCTGTTGATGTGTACGGAGGAGTCGGATTCACGGATGGACAGGTCACATCAAAATCAAATAGTGCTGGTGTGACATATACGTTTGGTTATTCATCTTCGAAAGGAGCGATCTCATATATTGATATAGATGGAGATGGCTTGTCGGATATGGTTTTCAAGAATGGAAGTGACAAGAAAATATATTACAGACCTTGTTTCCCATACAACGCAGGATTTGGGTCTCCGATTCTCATAGAAGGAATAAGCGAATTGTCAGAGTCAAGTTCGATCTCAAATACTGTGGGAGGAAAAGGCCATGTTGGAATAGGTGACGCCCTTGTGTCATTAGGTGGAGATTACGGTTTCTCAGAAGCCACGACGACAGTTTATTTCTCAGATGTTAATGGCGATGGTTTAGTTGATTTGGTCACAGATGAGGAGGTTCTGTTCAACAGATTGGTATGGAAAGAAGAACAAAAAAGATTTGTTCCTGTTTTTAGAAAAGGAAGTTTAGGAACAGCAAATCCAATCAATACATCAGGTTTTACCTACACGATAGATCAAGACAAACAAGATGAACTTGATAAAGAAACAAAAGAGAACGCAAAACAGAATCCTATGCATGATGTCGTTCGTGTATGGGTGGCTCCTTATGATGGCCATGTGACATTTGCTGGAGAGGTATCGCTGGTCGGCAATAATTCTGATGGAGTTGTTTTGAGTGTCCAGAAGGAAGGAACTTTGATCAGCAAGATAAGTATAACTGAAAAAAACAAGAAACATACAGTTTCGTCAACGGAACAGATTCAAGTACATAAGGGAGATAGATTGTTCTTCCGTATACAGTCGGGAGACAAGTTTGATTCAAACGGAGATGACGATAAAGTCGTGTGGTCTCCAGTTGTGTCGTATGTGGAAGATTTTGGAAAGGATGTCAATGGATTGTCGCTCAGCACATATGATTCAGAGAAAGATTTCCTTCTTCAGATGAGTAATTATTCTAGCCTTGAGCCGCTGATCAACAACAATGAGTATAACAAAGCACGTTTTGTGTTGGATGTCAATAAAAAGGTAGATTTGACGGATGTTTTCAGCATATTGATTTCAATAAAGAAGAAAGACATAACATCAGATACAGGAGATGAGGTCGAGATAGAATCCATCACTTATGATTTTGATGAGAAAAGCGGCACTGCACAAAAAACTATCGAAAATCTTTTCTCCTATATGGAAGAAGGATACGTCTATTCTTTATCTTGTGATCTTAAGACAAAATCTAATATCGATTTCGGCAATATAGAGGTTATGCCAAAAATTGAATATTCCAATCCAACGATGTCTACTCCAGACATAAAGAAATTGGTGCCTGGATATTCGATGTACGCTAAGAATGTTTATTACGGAACATCAAAAGATATCATTCCTGTCATTTCTGGATTCGGAGAAGCCAATAGCGGATGGATGGAAGGACTGTCAGTCACTGAATCTACAGATGACACAGATCCGTTATTTGTTTGGAAAGAGGAACATTTGACAAGAGTGGACAAGGACAACAAAGAGGAGAAGGCGTCTGTGGAAATTTCTGTGCCAGTGTCATCCGTGATGTCGGATCTATACATTGTCCCTCAATTTGAATATTCGGAGGAGACTGAGAATGTCCCTGTACGATTGGTTGTAAAGAAAGACGGAAAGTGCGAATATATCTCATTTGGCGTGAAGAATGGAGCATACGAACCTGTCCGATTGCAGAAGGAAAACAGCTTGTTGTCAGACTATCTGTTAGGAAATGATGGAGAAACATATTCAGGTGTGTGGCTGGAGTATTATCCAGACACAGAATACGGAGTGTTTGAAAAAACTGTGACAAAATCGGAATTACGTGTCTATGCAAAGCATACCACCGATTATACATATACGGTTGAGAATGCGGAAGGAAAAGAAACGACAGAAACGAAAAGTTGTACCGTCAGCCTATATGATTCGAAACTTGAAAACATAGCGTTCCAAGCGGCGGTCTCTGATCTTAAATATGGACCAATGTATAGAAACTGGGGTCAGTTCGGATATATAGCGAATGAATATGTATATGAGGTCGATGGAGAAAATGAAGGGGCCAAAGTACAAAAAACAGATGTCAGATACGAGAATATTTTGGATCTTAAGTATTTGACAAACGATATCTATTCCAAATATCAGGAACAGTTCAAGGATTTGGATCCTGAAAACTTGGATGAAAATTCTCTCCCAACCATGGATGAAAACGAGAATGCGTTTGTGACCATGACGGCGGATGCTGACCTTAATATGTGGGTTGGCGTGCCTAAGGATATTAATGGCAAGAGTATCAATGGTGTCGGAAAAAGTGATATGTGGGCATCACGTTCTGGAAAACAGGATGTTGTGGCAAAGGATCCGATGAGTCGATTTGCGAAGTCGTTACCTTCCGAGAATAGTGCTGTCGGTATAGATTTGATAACAAAATCAACATCAGGCAATTCAAATGTTGGACTAGGTGGATATTCATTGAATATAGGTTGGAATGGAGACGGCAACACAAAGACCGGATTTGTTGATATGAATGGTGATAGTTATCCGGATATAATTGAAAATGGACGCATAAGGTTTACAAACCAACGTGGCGGCTTTAGTTCCACTTCAATTTCTTCAAGTCGTCTTCTTGACGGATCAAAGTCACAGGGATTGGGATTAGGTAAGGGCCAAAGTGTAAATATGTTCCCTTGCAATTCCAAGGCAAATGAAGCTGCTACGATCAACCAGGACCAAAACAAACAAGAACTTTCATCAGAATCATCATGCTCGTTTGGAGGCAGAATACAGCGAGAGTACAATGAACATGCCATGGTTGATATGAATGGAGACGGACTGTTGGACAAAGTAAACGTATATGATGGCTATTTGGTTGTTTCGTTGAATACCGGCTATGGATTCGGAACTGAATTTGTTTGGGATAAAGGATGTATCAGAAAGAGTCTTTCATTCTCTGCGAATGGAGGAATGAATGTAGGATTCAGCTGGAGTGCAAAAAGTATAAGTGGCGGATTATCAACATCGTCAGCATCTACGAATACTATGCGTGACTTAAGGGATGTCAATGGCGATGGACTACCTGATTTGGTAGTGTCAAAGCAAGTTGATATTCCAGGTGGATTCCCTATTTCTTTGTTGAAAAAAAGTGACAAATTTAAGGATGTCATTAACGATTTTTATGGTGCTATATCGGAAATATACATTAATACGGGAAGCGGATTTGAAAAGATAGGAAATTATGGAGTTCCTTTGTTGGGCAGCTCCACTTCTAATTCAGGATCCATAAACGGTAACTTTACGGTAGGTTTCCCTGTGTGGTTAGTTAAAATAGTTGCATCTGGTGGTGGTGCCGCATCAGGTTCATATTCTACAACAGATTGCATGTTAAGTGATTATGATGGCGATGGATTCCCTGATGTTTTATCGTCTGGTGGTACACCAAACAATATGAAGTTGGGTGTGCAACTTTCTAAAATCGGAGCCACAAACAAACTTAAATCTGTTACCACTCCGTTTGGAGGAACGTATGAGATGGAGTATACTCATTCTACTCCTACCCAGCAGCATCCTGGAGGAAAGTGGGTTATGTCTAAGTTGACTGTAAAGGATAATGTGAGAGACGAGAAAGACTGTCCTCCTATTGTTTCGGAGTTCATATATTCAGGAGGTAAGCGAGACAGACGTGAGCGTGATTTCTACGGATTCGCGGAGGTCAGAACACTGAGGATTAATGGCGAAAATAAAATTGAGAGCCAGATCGTTCAGAATTATGACACTACAAATTATTATACTTCTGGAACTGCTATCGGCTCTTATGTCTGCGACGCAGATCATCAATTGTTCAGTAAGGATACTTCTGAAATTAAAATGTTTGATGTTTCTGGTCAAGGACACTTGGATCTTGCCACTCTTATAAAGGAATCCTCTCGCATTTTCGTGGCTCCTACGAAAACAACTTCTAAGAGATTTGAAAAAAATGTGGAGAAAGGAGTTGTCGCCAATATTGTGGAAAATGAGTATGGCGACTATGGTAATGTAGAGAAATATACCTATACTGATGGTATAGCCCAAACCGGTTATACAACTAATATCAAGTATAAGTCGATTGATAAATATGGTGTTTTCGGCTTGCCAACAGATGTGACAGTCGTTTCTGATGGCAAGACGATGCGTCATGTCTCTGCTGAATATGACAACACTGGCTACAATCCAGGCTCCATGATTAGTATCACTCAGGATTTAGGAGAAGAGTCGGCAACCACTGAGTTTAAATATGATACGTTGGGTAACATCGTCGAGAAGATTATGCCACAGGCAACTGGAGACAACCTTATGAAGGAACGCATGAAGTATACTTACGAGTACGACAAGAAGTACAGGATGTATCCGACACGTGTGACTGACGGCTTCGGCTACAGAAGCGATATGTTCAACTACGACTACCGCTATGGTATCCCATTGAGCGTGAAGGATATGAACGGCTTCATCACCGAGTATGAGATAGATGATTTGGGCCGTACTACGAAGGTGATTGCCCCTAACGAATTGAGTGCGGGCAAGGACTACACGGTTAAGTATGAGTATGGTGTTGGTGGTAATGTGCGTATGGCAAAGACTTATCATTATGACCCTCAGCATGAGGATGAACCGATGATCACTGTGAATGTCGTGGATGGACTTAGTCGTGAACTACAGGTACGAAAGAATTCTGAAGTCAAGGGTAACTCTGATGTCATGATTGTCAGCGGAAAGATTGTGTTCGATGCTCTTGGCCGTGAGTCTTCTCATTTTGCACCTACTACTTGTAGTAAGGACAAAATCGATAGTCCTGAGTGTGAATTCAGCGATATTAAGACAGATCTCACAGAATATGATGCCTTTGACAGGCCAGTAAATAAAACTGTTTATGATGATGACAACACAGCATATCGGGCGGAAATGACATACTCCATAGAGAATGATACTCTTGCCACAACAATTGTCGATCCAGAAGGAATGAAAGTAGCAACATATACAGATGGTACGGAACAAGAAATAAAGACTATTAAGTATCATAGTAAAGAGGAAGAAGCACCAGCCAATACGTATTTTTTGTTCGATGGAATAGGTCAGTTGCTCACAGTCATAGATCCTGCAGGTAAACTTACTGAGTACAAATATGATATGGCAGGAAGAACATTGTCTGTGAATTATCCATATTCAGGAACAACGTCGTTCACATACGATAATCTTGGTAATATCCTTACTAAAAAAACAGGCAAGGGAGACGAGGTGTCATACACCTACGAATACAACCGTCTGATAAATCAAAAATACGGAGATAAAGACAATTGGAAAAATAATGTGACATATACCTACGGAGGTGTTGATGCCAAGTACAACCGCGTGGGTAGACTTGCGTTGGTGGAGGACGGAAGTGGAGCACAAGAGTACTTCTATGGCAAGATGGGAGAGATTGAGAAAATTCGTCGCACGATTATTATTCCAGGCATTGATGTCGCTACTTACACCACAGAGTGGAAGTATGACTCATGGAACAGGATCCAGGAGATGGTGTATCCGGATGGAGAAAAAATCAAGTATTATTACAATCTGGGAGGCCAGTTGAATAAGATAATGGGTGAAAAGAATTATATCTGCACCTATGTCGACGACATACAATATGATGAGTATGAGCAGCGATCTTATATAAAATATGGAAACGGAACGGAGACTACGTATAAATATGAGAATGTCCTTCGCAGATTGAAGAACATGAAGGTTACTAACAATGCCGGCACTTTCTTGAATAATGTCTATTCTTACGACAAGGTCAACAATGTGTTGGGTGTTAAGAATGATGCCGCATTGAATATCGGAATCGGAGGAACAATGACGCATGAGTATACATACGACGATTGGCACAGATTGAAGACTGCCAATGGAGTTTTTGAGTCTGTGGATGGAAAGAAAAAGGCGGATTATCATCTTGCTATGGGTTACGATAATCTCTTCAACATCACATCAAAGAAGATGACGATGAGCCAGACTAACCTTCAGTTTGATGGCACATTGTCTGCAGGTCATGAGTTCGCCTACTCATATAGCGACGACAAACCAATGCAACTTGCATCAGTGGCGATGAAACTGTATAATGTGGATGGTACAATTGCAGAAACGGACAAGGAGTTGGCAAAGAATATTCATGCCCAGAATTATGAGTTTGATGCAAATGGAAACATGACATCTGTTTCAGTGATCCCATTGAAACCAGAAATCCAGGAATTTGAAACTACTGAGGAATCAGAGAACAAAGATGTGTTGAAATCCTTCTTATGGGATGAAGAGAACCGCCTTCTTGCCGTTAACAACAATGGAAGCGTGTCATGTTACTTCTACGATGCGGCAGGCGAAAGAACAGTGAAGTTGACGAGCGAGACAGAAATGGTTCATGTCAATGGAAAGAAGGTGGGTGGAAACGAAGCAGTAACTAAATTCACCGCTTATGTTAGCCCTTATTTTGTGGTATCTAACGGTGGTGCCTACACCAAGCATGTATATGCTGGAGACCAGCGAATCGCATCGAAACTTGGCAATGAGGACGAATTCGGAGCCGATCCGAGAAGAGTGGAACAGGCAGGCGGAAAGAAATATGACGACAACCTTGTTGGAACAATCAAAGCGCGTTATGATTCTCTTGGTATATCATATAGTGCACCAAAGAATGAAGACAAGGTAGAGAAAGATTCCACTGTGGACAGTGAGGAGAATGAGGCATTAATCTTCTTCTATCATCCAGACCATCTTGGCTCAACTTCTTATGTGACGGATGCCGATGGAAACATCGCCCAGCATGTGGAGTATATTCCTTATGGAGAAATCTTCGTGGAAGAGCGTAATTCAAAATTCTCAACAAACTACCTATTCAATGCTAAGGAGTTAGACAACGAGACAGGTCTCTATCATTACGGTGCAAGATACTTGGATCCTACTGGAGCAATGTGGTTGAGTGTTGATCCGATGTGGGAGAAGTATGCTGGAATGAGCCCGTATAATTATTGTATGGGAAATCCGGTGAAGATGGTGGATCCGACAGGAATGGAAGGAGAAGACTCAGGTGCACTAAAAACTTATATGTTAGGTGGAGCAAGTGTGACTTTGGAAGTATTTAAAGCGGAAGAATCGAATAAAGTAACAAGTAGTTCTAATACAGGCGGATCGACAACTGGCGGATCGACAACTGGCGGTTCAACTGCGGGCGGATCGACAACTGGCGGTTCAACTGCGGGCGGATCGACAACAACAGGTGCTTCTACTACAAAAACAACACCTCAGCTTATACAAAGATCGAAAGGAATAAAATCAGGTGTTCCTGGTGTCCCTACTAAGAAACAACAAATGGCTGCTGCAAATAAAGCTCAGTCGACTGTAAAAGAACCAAATCCAACAGCAAAGGCTGAGCCTGTAGTTAATAAGCCAAATTCGTCAGGAAATACGGTGTCGAATGTTCCAAAACCAAAACCTACAAATATGATGAAAGGGTTAACAGTTGCTGGATGGCTATTGTCCGGATATCAAGCAGTAGAAGCAGGTATGGATATGTACGAAAACGGTCCTACACCTATGAATGTCTATAGTCTTGTAAGTACTGGAGTTGGCACAAGAGGCCCAGTTGGTGCAGCTGCTTCCTTCTGTGCTGAGATGTACAGACGTGCTGGTGTGTGGTTTATAGATAGGGTAAATGAAGCAAATGAATTTTTTAGAAAAAATCCTCTGTATTTTTATCAAAGTGCTGGATTTTATTAATTTTGTAAAACAAGTGTTCTCTTTTATAGAGAACACTTGTTGCTTGATTAATTGTTTCTAAATGTCATTAGAATATAATTGTAAAATTCTCAAGGTAACAAGTTGTTTTATTATTTGTTTTTGAATTATGGAGATGACTGTTGATTTGATAGATAAAAAGTATTATAAATATTTAATATTTGAATTAATAATGAGTATGCCTGTTCTTATTATTAGTGTTTTTTATTGTGCACCATCATTTTATACAAGATATGGTTCTGATATAATAACTTTGATTTTTTCTGAAATTTTCATGCTGTTTTGTTTGAATTTCCTTTTCCTTTCGGAAATGAGCCAATTTTGGATTATCTACCAAAAATTTAAGCATTCTAAACTTATATTTAATGAAAATAGTGTTGTGTTTGATAGTGATCATCATAATAAAATTATATTAAGGGAAGACATTTATAGAATAGAGGTTTATGAGGATAATAATTATTTGTCTTTTTTAGGTAGCCTGTTAAAAATCTATTATGGCAAGCATGGTGAATTCATATTTGTATATCAAGCATATGACACTGATTTACTAAGTGAATTGTTTTATGATAAAATTGATTTAGTTTATAAAAAATCATTTTTACCTTATTTCTCGCTAATTAACTACAAGTCGACAAATTTAGTTGATTGATGAATAAAATCCGACAAAGGAAATTGAACGTCTGTGACACTTTGCAATCTTGTCTGTCATGATAACCGTTTTCATGGTAAGACATTGTGCTATCGTGGAACCTTTGTTTATAAGCCAATGGTTGACTTTTTACGTAGTGAAAAACACCATTGATGATGAAAGGGAGAAAATGCCAAAATCAATGTTCCCGACGCAAAATAGAATAATCCGACACCATAATGATTAAGGTCTTTGAACTCAACCATTATGGTGTTGACTATTGTTGCAAGTTATAAAGAGCCTGTGAAAAATTATATTTGAAATACATATTTGCCAAATCAAACGAATGTGTTACCTTTGTGGCATAGTAACAATCAAAAAATATAAGAGGTTATGTGCATACCGGGTACAGCGATGAGTCGCTACATAAATTTCTACACAGATTTCGCCTTCAAGAAAATTTTCGGCACGGAGACGAACAAAGACTTGCTAATCAGTTTTTTGAATGCTCTTCTTGATTTGAAGGGGGATGGCGAGATCAAAGACCTGACCTACCTCAACAGCGAGAATCTTGGTGAAGATATCAGGGAAAGACGTGCCATTTATGATGTGTACTGCCAGACAAAGGGAGGCGACCGGTTTATCGTGGAGATGCAGAAAGCGAAGCAGGACCATTTCCAGGACCGCTCCATCTACTACTCATCTTTCGCAATCCGTGAGCAGGGACAGAAAGGAAAGAAGGACAATATGCCGTGGGATTATTGCTTGTCTCCGGTTTATGTTGTCGGCATCCTTAATTTCGAAATGGACGAGACCAACAAGTCGGATAGGGTAATATCCAAAGTCAAACTGAAGGATGAAGACAATAAGGATTTCAGTGACAAACTGAATTTCATCTTTGTGGAGATGCCTAAATTCAGGAAGACAGAGGCCGAGTTGGAAACGTTTATGGACAAGTGGTTGTATGTCATCAAGAACCTCTACCGTCTGCAGGACAAACCAGCCGCATTGACGGAAGGAATCTTCAAAAAACTGTTTGAAGTGGCAGAAATAGCGGCATTCTCTAAAAATGAGCGTTATGACTATGAAGAGAATCTAAAAAATTATCTTGATTGGTTTAATGTCATGAGAACTGCTAAAAATGAGGGAAGAGCAGAGGGAGAATTAGCTTTACTCACAAAACAGGTGCTCGCCAAGAAAGAAAAAGGCAAAACAGCGTCTGAAATTGCAGAAATGTTGGAGGTAGACATTGAAGTTGTAGATGAGATATTGAATGGTCTAAAATGACAAGAGGACAACAATTGTGACATTTACTTACGGAGAAACATACACAAAGCACATCTATGCCGATGCTCAAAGTTTACTGACAATTCGTTAAACTTACATTATACAGTGTGAATTATGCGGTCTGAATCATGAATTATGCTTCAGACCGCCTTTTTTGTCTACTTTTTTGCACTATTAAGCAACTTTTTTCTAATTTTGTCCCAAATACGTCTTTTCTAAAGACGTTTTCGTGTATCTAAAAGAAAAAGAAAACAATATAAAAACATGGGTTTACTAGATTTAAGTGAACAGGAGATTCTAAGACGTGAAAGTCTTAAGGCATTGCGTGACATGGGTATCGAGCCATACCCAGCAGCAGAGTATAAGGTTTCTGCTTATAGCACAGACATCAAAGAGCAGTTTAAGGACGACGCTGAAAGATGGGACCTTTCCATCGCAGGTCGTATCATGAGCCGCCGTATCATGGGTAAGGCTTCGTTCGCTGAAATTCAAGATTCCAAAGGTCGTATTCAGGTTTACATCTCTCGCGACGACTTGTGTCCGGGTGAGGATAAGGAGATGTACAACACTGTATTCAAGAAACTTCTAGATATCGGTGATTTTGTTGGTATTAAGGGTTATGCTTTCCGCACACAGACTGGCGAGATCTCAGTGCATTGTGCTGAGCTTACTGTGTTGAGCAAGAGCCTTAAGCCACTTCCAATCGTAAAATATAAAGATGGCGTGGCATACGATGCGTTTGATGATCCTGAGCTTCGCTACCGTCAGCGTTATGTCGATTTGATCGTCAACGACGGTGTGAAGGAGACTTTCCTTAAGCGTGCCACTATCGTCCGCACTATACGCAACATCTTGGATAACGCAGGATACACAGAGGTAGACACTCCTATCTTGCAGAGTATCGCAGGTGGTGCTTCTGCCCGTCCGTTTATCACTCATTTTAATGCTCTCAACCAGGATATGTATATGCGTATCGCTACGGAGCTTTACTTGAAGCGCCTTATCGTAGGTGGTTTCGAGGGAGTGTATGAGATGGGTAAAAACTTCCGTAACGAGGGTATGGACAAGACTCACAACCCTGAGTTCACTTGTATGGAGCTTTATGTCTCTTACAAGGATTTGAATTGGGGTATGGACTTCACAGAGAAGATGCTTGAGCAGATCTGTATCGCTGTCAACGGAAAACCAGAGGTTGAGATTGATGGAAAAGTTATCTCATTCAAGGCACCATTTCGTCGCCTTCCAATATTGGACGCGATTAAGGAGAAGACAGGCTACGACCTATATCCAATGAGCGAGAATGAAATTCGTGAGGTGGCTAAGAAGCTTGGCATCGAGGTCGACGAGACTATGGGCAAGGGCAAACTTATCGACGAAATCTTCGGTGAGACTTGTGAGGGCGACTTCATCCAGCCTACATTCATTTGCGATTATCCAGTGGAGATGTCTCCGCTTACAAAGATGCACCGTTCTAAGCCAGGATTGACTGAACGCTTCGAGCTTATGGTCAATGGTAAGGAGCTTGCAAACGCATATTCTGAGCTTAACGACCCAATTGATCAGGAGCAGAGATTTATCGACCAGATGAAGCTTGCTGATAAGGGCGACGACGAGGCGATGATCATCGACCACGACTTCCTACGCGCACTTCAGTACGGTATGCCTCCTACATTCGGTATCGGAATTGGTATCGACCGTCTGGTGATGCTTATGACAGGCAAGTTCGCTATTGGTGAGGTGATGTTGTTCCCTCAGATGAAGCCAGAGACAACACAAGCTAAAGACGCGACATCAAAATATGTAGCGCTTGGAATTCCAGAGGCTTGGGTAGAGGTGATCCAGAAGGCTGGTTTCATGACAATCGAAAGCTTGAAGGAGTGTAATCCAAACAAACTACACCAGGACATCTGCGGTTTGAACAAGAAATACAAGTTAGAGCTCACTAACCCAACTAAAGAAGAGGTTGCGGAGTGGGTATCGAAAGTAAATTGATAGTTGAGTTAATAATTGATAGTCGAGGATGATGATCTGTAGAGACACACTGACGTGTGTCTCATTGCAAGATTCCCAATCCTGTATGATTCAATAAATCTAGGCTATTTGATTTTTAATTAATTTTAGTGATGCAGAAAACGCAAAAAACGATAGCGGTGATGGGCGGCGGAAGTTGGGCTACGGCCTTGGCTAAAGTCTGCTTGGCTAATAAAGATAGACATATCAACTGGTACATGCGTCGTCCGGAGCAGATAGAGGAGTTTAAGCAGACGGGACATAATCCGTCATACCTCGTGTCGGCTCACTTTGATGTTGAGAGAATATCGTTTTATTCCGACATCAACGAGGCGGTGGCCAATTCAGACATCTTGATTTTTGCCACACCGTCGCCATATTTGAAAAGTCATTTGGAGAATTTGACAGAATCTTTGGAGGACAAGATTGTTATTTCGGCAATTAAGGGAATTGTTCCGGATGAGAACCTTGTTGTCTCTGAGTATTTCAAGAAAAAATATGGTGTTAAGGAAGAGAATATTCTGGTGGTGTCAGGACCTACGCATGCGGAGGAGATCTCGTTGGAACGTCTGTCATTCCTTACTGTCGGATGCAGCTCAATGGAACGCGCTGAAGAGGTGGCGGAAATATTGAACTGCTCATATTTGAAGACGCGAATACTTGATGATATCTACGGAATTGAATATGCGTCAGTGCTAAAGAATGTCTATGCTATTGCTGCGGGAATCTGTCATGGCATGAAGCTGGGCGACAATTTCCAGGCTGTCCTTATTTGCAATGCCATTCAGGAAATGGACAAGTTCCTTAATGTGGCCACACAGAAGAGCAGAAATATATGTGAACCAGTTTTCCTTGGCGACTTGCTTGTGACTGGCTATTCCAAATTCTCACGCAACCGTTTGTTTGGCACGATGATAGGTAAAGGCTACAGTGTGAAGACGGCTCAGGTGGAGATGGAAATGGTGGCTGAAGGTTATTACGGAACCAAGTGTATCACTGAGATCAACAAGACGCTCAATGTTGAGATGCCGATTCTCGAGGCTGTCTACAACATCTTGTACGACCGTGCTATTGCAGCGTTCGAAATGCGTAAATTGATTACTAAGTTGAAGTAAGATTTATGAAACGAATCATTTTGTTTATCTTGTCGATACTTGCTTTTATTTCGGTAGAGGCAAAGACAGTGTTTGCAATAGAAGGTCCAGAAAGAAGTTACAATCAAATTACTGTGATTAATCGTACTTCTCAGAACAATTTCTCATGTAAATTTGTGTCATTGTCAAAAAATCGTGATGGGTCGTTCAAACGAGGTGAAGAATATGGTACTTATCATTTCAATGGGCATAAAGATGAACAGAAAATTATAGCGAAGATTAAAAGAGAATCTTTGATCGGTATCGAAACTCCAGTTGATTTTCCAGTGGATATTGAAGTGACGATCAGTTATGTAGATCATCGTTTTTATGATTATGTCGTTGTTGTTTTATATGATAAAAACAGCGTAAAATATGATTCGTTCTAAGTAAAATAAAACTGATATGAAAAAAATCATTTTGTTTATCTTGTCGATGCTTGCTTTTATTTCGGTAGAGGCAAAGACAACATTTAAGGTGGAAGGTCCACATAATGTGTATAGGCGCATTCGTGTGATTAACCAGACTTCCCAAGAAAATTTTGATTGTCGATTTGTCTTGTTGAAGGAAAATGAAGATGGATCATTGACTCGTGGTGAAGTGTATGGCATATACCATCTGAAGGGCAGAAACGACATAGACACTAATACAAGATGGATAGACAAAGGCACTTTGGTCGGAATCGAAATGCCGGCTGGCTTTCCTGAGGATGTTGAGGTGTCTGTAGAGTATAACAGCGTCGCCATTCGTGTTACTTTGCTCGACAAAAACAGCAAGTTCGAGTCGTTCTAAGATAATTAAAGGAAATAAAAAACAAATAAAAAAGAATAATGGAAAACATGAAACTTAACGTGGAGAATGCCTTCGTTTGCAAGGAACTTCACATGTCAATGTCTGCTATCAAGGGTTACGAGCAGCAGGTGAAAGAGGCACAGGAGATGCTTCACAAGGGTACAGGTCTTGGTAACGACTTCCTTGGATGGTTGACTCTTCCTTCTTCTATCACAGAGAAGTTTATGGATGAGATCATCGCTGCTGCTAAGGTATTGAGAGAGAAGTGTGATTACGTTGTTGTCGCTGGTATCGGTGGCTCATACCTTGGTGCTCGTGCCGTAATCGAGGCTCTTTCTAACTCTTTCGCTCCATATATCAAGAGCTCAAAGAACCCAACTATCCTTTACGCTGGTAACAGCATCAGCGAGGATTATCTTGCAGAGCTTTCTTCATTCCTTAGCCGCAAGCAGTTTGGTATCATCAACATCTCTAAGTCGGGTACAACTACAGAGACTGCTCTTGCATTCCGTATCCTAAAGACTCAGCTTGAGGAGCAGGTTGGTAAGGATGAGGCTCGTCAGAGAATCATTGCTGTTACAGACGCTGCTAAGGGTGCTCTTCGCACACTTGCTACAAAGGAAGGTTACAAGACATTCGTTATTCCTGATAATATCGGTGGTCGTTTCTCAGTTCTTACTCCAGTAGGTTTGCTTCCTATCGCAGTTGCTGGTTTCGATATCAAGAAACTTGTTGCTGGTGCTGCTTCTATGGAGAAACTTACAGCTGAGGATGTTCCATTCTCAAAGAACCCATCTGCTATCTACGCCGCTACTCGTAACGAGCTTTACCAGAAAGGCAAGAAGATTGAGATTTTGGTCAACTACAACCCTAAGTTGCACTACATCGCAGAGTGGTGGAAGCAGCTTTACGGAGAGTCTGAGGGTAAGGATCTTAAGGGTATCTTCCCAGCTGCAGTAGACTTCTCTACAGACCTTCACTCAATGGGTCAGTGGATTCAGGAGGGTGAGCGTTCTATCTTCGAGACAGTTATCTCGATCGCTCGTCCATCAAAGAAGATCCAGGTGCCTATGGACGCTGAGAACCTTGACGGTCTTAACTTCGTAGGTGGCAAGAACGTTGACTACGTTAACAAGCAGGCTGAACTTGGTGTTATCATCGCTCACACAGACGGTGGTGTTCCTAACTTGCATATCAACTTGCCTTCACTTAACGAGTTCTACATCGGTCAGTTGTTCTACTTCTTCGAGAAGGCTTGTGGTATCTCTGGTTACCTTCTTGGTGTTAACCCATTCAACCAGCCAGGTGTTGAGGCATACAAGAAGAACATGTTCGCTCTACTTGGCAAGCCAGGTTATGAGGAGGCTACAAAGGCAATGAACGCACGTCTTGGCAGATAATCATTTGAATCTGATTGATTCTATATATGGCGACGGGAGCAATTCCGTCGCCTTTTTTATTGCTATGGCTTGTCATAGTTTACGACAGATATTGCAAAATAGAAGTGGTATATTAAGGTCGTTTTGTAGCTAAAATGAGGATTACAAAGGACGGAACTTTTTGACCGCTCGTCCTTACGGAGTCGTAGAGAGGAAGTTAGGGCATATCACCCTTAACAATCCTCATAAAAATAGGCCATAAACTATGGCAGAGTCATCTTTAGTCAAAAAAATATTGTATATCTGCATTAGTGTATGTATATTTGTATGTAAATTAATTTAGAACAAAAGGAAAAAAATAAAAACCGAAATATTATGAATAATTTGCTTAAAGTATTGGCGTTGGCCATTGGATTTTTAGTGATGACGATAATACCTGTTGCATGTGATAAAGATGAAGATCCCGTTTCAAAACAAGATTTTTCAATTGTTGGCAAAGTCTTTGTGAATTCATATTTCAATGATGCTGATGAATCACACGAAGCTGGTACCGAGATATTGGAATTTAAGACTGATGGGTCTGTGGTGAAATACTCGCTGTTTTGCCTGCTTGCCGGTGATTATCTTCAGATGTTGGACAGACAGGATACAGGAAAATATACGGCAGTGGAGAGTGCTGTTGTCCTTGTGTGGAAAGATACTTTTGAAACGGCTGCGATAATTGAAGAGATGAATGCCCCTATGTTGCGTTTGGAGGAAGACGGAGAATTTAAGCTTTCTGATCTTTCAGCTGAAGGAAATGTCAAACGATTCACAAGAACCCATACACATGATATGTTGGATCCGTTGGTGAAACCAGGAGATTCGTTGCTGGTTTTGACTCCGGAAAGTCGTTATTTTGTTTGCTCGGACAGACATTCTTTTGTTATGAATATTGATTCTCTTTCAGGCAGCCATGCAAATAAAAACCAAACAGTGAATTTCCGTATCGCTGGAATCCCGGGTGATTTTGTTTTGTCTGAGGCTTCTGGTAGCGTATATTTGATGCGATTCGGCACAATGGGTTATGCCCCTGTCGACAAGGAGATTGCTGATAGTAATCCTGAAAATGTTGTGGCTGTGCTTGTATGCGACGGTACTTCTGCCGATTTCACTTTAGCTAGTCCATCGGTCGTAAAAAACTTTCCAGAGGGAAAGGATACCCACACGAGATTCGCTAAACTAAAGCCTCTATTGTATTAGAATCATTAAAATAACCAATATAAAATGAGGATGGCGAAGGATATTTCCCTTTGCCATCCTTTTTGTGTGATAATATCAATAAATTTTTTAATTGTCTTGAAATCTCCGATGAATTCGTGAAAAAATCTCTGTCTTGAAATTTTTCACAATCCTCTTTGGTACTTTTTAAGATGTTTTTGTGCAGCTTTATGTCGATATTTGTATCGTGAATAAAAACACTATTTATCTCTATCTAATACACATCTAATGAACAAAAGGGTTAATAGATTATTTTTTGCAACATTCTTGTCAGCTTCCAATTTGTTCGCATTGCGACAAATGGAAGCACTTGACAGAATTTCATTTATGCCTTGTTGAAGTTATCTTTTCCTTGTTTACAACGTGGACATTTCCAATCGGCGGGAAGATCTTCGAAAGCAATGCCGTCGTGTTAAATTTTTGTATTTGTAGACGAACATAGTTCGCTGCTGTGGTCGGCATGTTTGTGTGTGAGAAGAATTTTCGTCACCAGTGTTTAGGTTGTTATTTGTTTATTTTCTCCGCCATACGTTTGCCCGCATTGTATGCTTGCTGCAAATCGTCTTCCCAGTGTGCGTCACGATATTGTCGCTTAGCCTCTTCCGAGAATCCAGCCAATTCGTAGTTGTTGTAGTTTTTTACTTGATAGGTGTTGTATGCAATCAGTTTTTCTGGTTCACCGAGAGCTTGCGAGATGCAATATTCCATTGTGCCATAGCCATTGCAGTTGTTGTATTCTTTGGTGCCGTTTTGCGTTTCAATCAGCACTACTGGCATACGTTTGGGCGCTGTATTGCTGTAGTCGTTGTAAGAGAGCCAAGGAAATGCCAATCGTTCAAGGAACGCACGCATTTGGCCACTGATTTCACCGAAATAGTTAGGTGAGCCAAGCACAAGCCCGTCTGCTTCTGCTATTTCTTCCAAAATAGGTGTAAGCGCGTCCTTAAACTTGCACACATTCACAGCTTTGCCTTTGATTTTGCATGCCAAACACGACATGCAGCCTTTGTAGTCGATATCGTAGAGACGATAGTATTTCACTTCAATTTTTTCGCTGACGGAATTGGCTCCTTCAGCAAACTTCTTGAGCATGGATGCGGTGTTGAATGTCTTGCGTGGACCACCGTCGATAATGATGATTTTTTTCATGGTATAAGCTTTAATTGCTCAAATATATTAAATATTATTGTAATATTGATTTTCGAGCTTTACCATGTAGTTTTTACTTCATCTTCCCAAACATTGCTTTCATCATCTCCTTGTCCATAGGCTGCATAGTGTTGAGCTTGAGCGACTTCACCATTTTGAGCGTGCCCTGTTTGTATTTCTGAAAATGGCCGGTTTTCAGGTGTGCTTGATAGACGGCGTCGTTGGCATAGATTTCGAGAATGCGGATTTGGCACGAGTCGGCGGGATCCTGCGTAGGGAACAGGCAGATGACACCTGGCTCTCGCTCCACCGACAGACGGTCTACCTCAGTGGCATACTCCAGGTATTCATTTAGAAATTCAGGAAAAACCTCTATTTCTGCAATTCGGACAATCATGTCATCTTTCTCTTTGTTTGTCACAGTGGTGGCAGCTCCATCTGAAAGGTTGAATAGACGTTCAGCGTTCTGGTGAAAAAACATATCCTTGTATGCCATTAGATCAGGTTCTTCAGCAAGATATTTTTTCATACGTTCAATACCTGCTGTAAGCACTTGTGGGGCTACGTAAGGATAGTCGGACCCATACAGAATATGTTCAGGTGTGGTGATTGTAAGCATCATGCGGATGACTTCTGGCGAGTGTGCACCGGCAAGATCAAAATAAAGGGAATTGAGGTTTGCTTGCCAATCTATTTCTCCGACAAGTTTGTTTGCCTGCATCACAGCTGTCAGCGACTTCATCCTTGGCACGGCAAGAGGGAGATAGGCACCACAGTGCGGAATCACAATTTTCACATTCGGATAACGAGCCAAGACATTGCGGCTGAACATGTTAGCGACGGCACGTGTGGTTTCTGAGAGATATTCCTGCATTGCAAGCGGGGTCTGTTGCATCACCTGCTTGTTGACAGGCTCTGGACGGTGTGGATGCAGGATGACAACGGCTTTGCGGCTGTTGAGCACAGAGAAGAGAGTGTCGAGTTCGGGAGTGCCGAGATATTGTCCTGCAACATTGGTGGCGAGCTTTATGCCGTCGGCTTTGAGAATGTCGAGTGCATAAATGGCTTCTTTTATCGCAGCGTCTACATCAGGCAAAGGAAGTGCCGCACAGATGAGAAAGCGTCCAGGGTAACGCTGCTTAAGAGATGCCGCCTCTTCATTATTCTTCCGAATGGTTGATGCAGACGACGGTTGAGGGGCGGCGAGTGTCAAAACTGATGTCGACACGTTGTTGTCGTCCATCCACTTGATATGTTGCTCAATATTGTATTTTGGCAAAGGAAACCCTTCGTCTAGAAGACGGTTCTCTTTCTTCAACTCCGATACAAAGTCGTCTGTGATTAGGTGTGCGTGCACATCGATTATTTTTTGTGACATGATAATCTCTGCTGACATTAAAAAAAATATGAATGCGAATAGTCTTTTCATTTGCCAAGTCATTTTCTCTTTTCCGACATTTCTAAATAATTGTGTAAATCAATTGTCCCAGCCTCGTTTTCAATGCCAAGATTCGGCACACATTCAACCATTCTTGTGGAGCCGCTCTTTTTGTCGACGTAGAAATAGACCAATGCTCCCGTGTAACTGCGGAATACCACCTGAAATTCAGTTTCAGTCTCGTCTCCCATAGTTACGCTCATAATTGAAGGGTTGGTCTCTGCAATACTCCAGTCGTACTCCCTATGACAATAGTTGTTTACTCCCTCGTATGCCATTTCTGCTGAAATGTCGCTCTTTGTGGTGTTTGAACGGCACGAACACAAAAGCATAGTAAAAAGACTGAATAATAATGTGATATTTTTCATTTGCTGAGAAGTAGTTTAAGTTTTGCTGAAAATGCTTTGCTATAGAAGTTCATCATGCAGCTAAAAAGATGATTGTTAATCTATCAAACATGAATCGTTAACAATCATCAAATTCCATTAATACCCAATTCCTTTCAGCCATTTTTCAACTTTTGCTTTTCCAGCACGAACCTCATGTCCGTAGATTGAGAAACCTTTCTGAACCTTAGCTTTAGGGAAAGCTTTTTCTATGTCTTCCACACAGTTGGCTAATCCGCTGCCTTCGTGAGTGGTGAACGGATAGACGGTCTTGCCATCTAGATTGATGTCCTTAAACAGTGTGAACATCACCTGTGGATAAGTTCCCCACCAAACAGGGCCGCCGATAAACACCGTGTCGTACTTTGACAAATCTGGTGCTTTGCCTTCGTATGGTGGCAGTTCTCCTTTGTTGGCCTCTTCCTTAGCAAGTTGGATGAGAGGGTTGTATGCCATTCCGTCGTACTTGTGAGTTACGATTTCAAATTGAGATGCACCAGTAAGTTCAGTGATGTAGTCAGCCACGATTTTTGTGTTGCCGACCTCAATGTTTCCCACAGAATAGTTGTCTCCTGCGTGTGAAAAGAAAATAACGATTGATTTGCCCATTTTGTTTTGATTTTTAGAACTTTGCCCATTGCAACTTGCTCCGATCAACAAAGCGGTAATGGCAAGAATTATTGATTTTAGTTTATTCATATCGAGCTAAATTAAAATTTACATACAAAAATAGAAATTCTACTTTTTGTTGTTGGTATATAATTTTCGGAAAGGATAAACAATTTTTCCAATCATTTCACCTTCCCATACTCTTCATCACTCACTGCTTCCAGCCACTCGTTGGTAGGGTTGGGTTGCAAGTTCTTGTGATAGGTCAGATGTTGCATCCATGATCCTTTGGCGGCGCCGTGCCAGTGCTTCACTCCTTCTGGCACTTCAATCACCACTCCTTCCTTAAGCTCCACCGCTGGTTTGCCCCATTCCTGATACCAGCCGTGTCCGTAGACGCATATCAGCACCTGAACGGCACCGTGATGCACGTGCCAATTGTTGCGACATCCTGGCTCAAAGGTCACATTCACGACGCTTTCACCATAAGGAGACACATAGCTGCGGCCAGTGAAATATTGAGCATAGGCATCGTTGGGCACTCCGCGTCGCCAATATGATTTCAAATCTATTTGGTCGTACTGGCTAATGCTATTAGAATTAGGAACGCCCATATATTCATTGATGGCTTTCAACGCTCTTGAAGCGGCTTTGTTGCAGCCATTCGTCGCCAATGAGACGGGGATCTGTTGCAACTGTTTGTTTGTGACTCCCATGTTGTGAGCTCCGTTGACATGCGCTTTCAGTTGAGGCTCAACTCCTTCTAATCCTGCAAGGGCACTCACTGTGACCAGCTCTCGGTCGGCATGGGTGAGAATATCGCGGGCAAAGATGTCGCCGAAAAGATGAGCTTTGAGATAATAGTCTTCGGCAGGACAAAAATCGTAGTTGAACGGCTGTCCCGAAAGTTGGGTCTGGACCTCTGTGCCTTGTTTAAACGCGTTGTAGTCCTTGGGTAGGGCCGACGCATCGTCGCCTTGCTCGTAAGGCGTGGTTCGTTCGGCAAGCACTTTTTGCAGTGTGCCAAGAGCGTTCAGACTGCGAGGAAAGCCCGTATAAGCGTAAAGTTGAGACAATGCTTCTTTTATTTGGTTGACGGTAAGCCCAGCGTCAAGTCCTTCGTTGATGGCGTCGTAGAGTAGAGATTGATCGCCAGAAGCCTCGTTGCAGGCGATCGCGGACATACATGTCGCCTGTCTCTCGTTGAATGTCAATGTGTTCATGTCTTTGATATTATTTTCCGTTTTGTTCTGACAACCGGCAATGGTTAATGCAGAAATTAACAATGTACATAAATGCCTTATTTTCATAATATAATCTTAAAAAAACTTCTTCGCTTAAATTTCTAATGCAAATATAAAAAATGTAAGGGACCCTGTCGTTGCATATTTTTCGGTTTAAATTACCAAAATTTCGGTAAAATGACAAGAAACGGAAAATCAGACAGAAGATAGAAAAGCTCCAATTAAGAAGCTTTTTTCTGTAAGATTTCATGGCTCCATGGGGTACATTCGTACAAAACAACAGCTATTCCCATATTTGTTAACCTCAAAATCTTGTTTTGTTAATTGTTTTTTTCAGACTTCTTTAATTTTATCGTCGTGATGAAATCGCAACAGATTTCTCTACATTATAATTTAATACAAAAATCACTAGACTTCATGAAAAACACTTTACTCTCAGCTGCATCTTTTTTGATGTCGGCATCTGTTATGGCGGACAATCCGATTTTCCAAACGGATTTTACCGCAGACCCGGCACCTGTTGTGATTGGTGACACGGTATTTGTTTTTACTTCGCATGATGAGGATGGCGTGGATTATTTCACAATGAATGAGTGGCGTGTCTTCTCCACCGTCGACATGGTAAACTGGACCGACCGTGGAGCTCCTATTCAAAACAGCGACTTTAAATGGGCTGACCGAGATGCCGCTTGGGCTTCACAGATGATTGAAAGAGACGGTAAGTATTATTTTTATGTCACTTCCACGTCTAATGGACCGCGTGTGATCGGTGTCGGTGTGGCTGACCATCCTGCCGGACCTTACAAAGATGCTATCGGCAAACCTCTTGCCGGACCAAATTGGAACTATATCGATCCTACCGTCTTCATCGACGATAATGGGCAGGCTTACGCTTATTGGGGAAATCCTAAACTTTATTGGTGCAAACTGAATAAGGACATGGTGACTATTGATGGAAGAATCAATGAAACCAACCTTACTGCTGAATCGAACTACAAGTATACTGAAGGTCCGTGGATCTCTAAACGCAATGGCATCTATTATATGATATATGCCTCTCACGGTGTGCCGGAGAAGATTTCGTATGCCACAAGCAACAGTCCCGAAGGCCCGTGGACATCTCGTGGAATCATTCAGGAGAGTGGAAGACATAATGAGGTGAATAATTTCGCTTTTACTATCCACTCGGGTGTGATTGATTTCAAGGGTCATTCATACTACTTCTACCACAATCAGAATCTGCGTGGAGAGGAGGGCTATACCGGAGGCTTCACCCGTTCGTGCTGCGTGGAGGAGTTTACATATGGTGCTGATGGCTCTATACCCCTTATCCCAGCCACAAACATAGGTGTGAAAAATGCCGTTAAAAATCTTGATCCGTATTTGAGGGTCGAGGCTGAGACAAAAGCGTTCTCACACGGATTGCGTATGAACTATAAAGACCGAAACAATATCTTTGTGCATGGTATCGACAATGGCGACTATATCAAAGTCCGTTCGGTAGACTTCGGTGAGGAGGGCGCGTTCAAGTTTGTCGCTGCTGTTCGTTGTGCTTCTGGAAAGGGAGGAAATATTGAGGTCCATTTGGATAAAAAAGACGGTGAAAAGATCGCTTCTCTCAGTGTGGAGCCTACTAATAATGCTTGGAAAGAGATTGAGACGGATGTGATGATGGTGACGGGAGTCCACGACATCTATTTCACATTTTCTGGTCAGAATAGTGAAATGTTTGAATTTGACTATTGGTATTTCGTAGACCAGTCTCATAATATTCCACAGACTCCATACAATGGTGAGCCAGCTGAAATCCCTGGTAAAATACAGGCTGAGGAGTATGACCTTGGGGGATCTGGCAAAGCCTACTACGATATGGATGGGCAAAACCGTGGAGAGGCATTCCGTAAGGATGGGGTAGACGTGTATAAATCCGATGAAATCGACGGTTTTGCTGTCGGTTACGCGCAAAAAGGAGAATGGCTGGAGTATTCCGTCAACGTGAAAGTCGCCGACGACTACAAAATCCGCGCAAGATTGTCTACTGGAAATGCGAATGCTGGAATCAAGCTATATCTTGACGACGAAGAGATTTCCGACTTTATCCAGACTTCTGAAAATGACGGTGATTGGGAAGCATACCTTATCGCTGAAACAATGACGACAAAAAAGTTGCCTGAGGGAGATCATATATTGAAATTACAGATTGAAGGCGACTGGATCAATATCGACTGGATTGAATTTTGTGATAAAAACTCCACAAATGTGGTGGAAATAAATAATCTGACGATTTTTGACGGAGATTATACAGTCTATACCGCAGACGGAAAAATCGCAGACATAATCACGCTCAATAATTCCGTCTCACCAAAAGAATTGCTGAAAAACAAAGGATTTGAGAAGGGCGTATATCTTTTGAAATCTGTCGACGAAAAGACAAGTCTTTCTGTTATCGTTGAATAAACGTAGTGACAGGTTTCAAACCTGCCCAGATATTAACGGGTTAAACCCAATGTCATCAATCCCAATTATTAACAGAATACAACTATGAATAAATATTTATTACCAATCTTACTAGGCTGCTTCATCATCAATGCCAATGCAATAGACTTCCACGTCTCTCCAAATGGCAACGACGCTGCTGAAGGAACGCTTACAGCTCCATTCAAAACGCTTGAGCAGGCACAAAGAGCGGTGCGTGGAGTCAACAAATCAATGTCGGAAGATATCAACGTCTATTTGCATGAAGGCACATACCAGCTTACAAGCACATTGCGTCTTTCCAATGCCGACGGTGGAACAAACGGTCACTATGTTCGCTATATGGCAGCTCCGGGCGAGACTCCGTTGGTGACGGGAGGTGTTCCTGTGAACGGATGGGAGTTGTTCGACGCGGACAAAAACATCTGGTGCGTGAAGGATGTCGTAAATCGTTTCCGTCAGTTGTACGTCAATGGAAAGAAAGCGATAAGAGCACGTCATCCGAATGTCAAACCCAACGGCGACCACTATTTCAACCGTCTTGCCAAAGTGGATACTTTTGGCAGGGCATTCGACGTCTACACGGATCAAATAAAAAAACTAGAGAATATAAAGAGGTCGGAGATCCATGTTATGGTGGCATGGGCCGACCAGATTCTTAGAATTGAGGATGTGAAATACAACGGCAACACATGCAAGATCATTCCTCAGGATCCAGAGCGTACCCGTCTGTTCCGCAGAGCCTATCCGATGCTTGGCACGGCATTCATGAGCAATCCTCCAAAACAGCAATGCTACTATCTTGAAAACGACATGTCGCTTTTGGATATGCAGGGCGAATGGTTTCTCGACGAGGATAGCAACACACTTTATTATATTCCGCGTGAAGGGGAAGATATGACTACGGCAAATGTCGTGGCTCCCAATCTGGAGACCCTTATTGAGGTGACGGGAGAAAGCACGAAAAACAAGGTGAAAAACATCTCGTTCAGCGGCATTGTGTTTGCCCATACCAATTTCTTGCGTCCAAGCAGGGAGGGACTGCTTAATCTGCAGGCCGGACAGTTCGCAGTGAAGGTGGAGGATCGTGGGTATCTTAAATCGAATGAGTTTATGCTTTGGCATCCGGAAGCGGGAATTGAGGTGACAAACGCAAGCCGTGTGATTTTTGAAGACAATATTTTCACTCAGATGGCTGCCACTGGACTGGATTTCACATCCGGCACCAACGACACACGTATAGAGGGCAATGTCTTCACAGAGATAGGAGGCTCAAGCATTTCGATCGGAAAATTCGCTCCTGATTCATTGACGGAAATCCACAAAGGTTACAACCCTTCCGATAAGGATGAGATATGCACTCACGACACGGTGAAGAACAATTACGTCCACAACACTACTAACGAGATTCAGGGTGCGGTGCCAATCCTTGGTGGCTATCCAAGATATATCGTGATCGAGCATAATGAAGTGTCGTATGCCAATTACTCAGGAATCTCTGTCGGATTCGGATGGACCAAAAAAGAGACTGCGATGGACGGAAACAAGATCAATTATAATGAAATCCATCATATCGCAAGATTGTTGTGCGACGGTGCGGCGATCTACACCCTTTCTAATCAGGGCAAAAACGGACAGATTATGTACAACTACAGCCATGATATCAACGGATCTGACTGGGCAGACTATTGGACTTGCCCTATCTATCAGGATGAGGGAACCAGCGGTTTTGAAATCGCTTACAATGTGGCTGTGAATGCTCCGAAGGGAACAGCCTGCAACCAGTGTGGCAGCAATTATACCCACGACAACGACGGATCAGACAAGGGTGTGATCAACAACGCCGGAATTGAGCAGAAGTATAAGAGTATCAAGAATAAAGATATCCCATTGCCTAATTTCTCTGAGGCTATTCCACAGGAACCATATTCCTCTGTGTTCACTCTTCCTGGCAAGATAGAGATGGAAGACTACGATTTGGGCGGACAGGGCATCGCATACTACGACAAGGATGTGGAAAACCAAGGAGAAGCCTATCGTAACGACGGAGTGGACATCGTCACCGTCGACTCAATCAGCGATGCGAAAGGATATGCCATCGGCTACACACAAGAAGGGGAGTGGACGGAATATTCAATTGCTGTCGAGAAGACTGCACCGTATTTCTATAAAGCCAATGTGGCTAGCGGATTGGATTTCTCAAGTTTCATCATTATGGTAGACGGCAAACAAGTGGCAGACACAGTCAAGATACCCCAGACCGACAGCTGGAACACATACACAACAGTGGACGGCAAGACCTCCGAGATCGTGGCAGGCGATCATATCCTGCGTGTCAGAATCAGCGGAGCATATTCCAATGTCGACTGGATTGCGTTTGCGGAAACAAAAGAAGAACTAGAAGATCTGACTGGCAACATCGACATTTTGTCGGGTGAGCCAAAGGAAGCCACGGTGGTGGATATGATGGGAAAAACATGGGCAAGGATTGTTGCGAAAAGCAGCGTCGACGCGAATATGAAAATCAGGGAGAAAAGATTGCCTTCAGGAGTTTACGCAGTCAGATTCAGCAATGGAAAGACACAGCTTATTATCATGAAATAAAATCTTACTATTGATTTGGAAGACGCAGGAGAATAACCTTCTGCGTCTTTTTTTTATTTGCTGGTGTCAAACAAAAATATTGAATTTTGTTTGATGACAGCGAATAAAAACACTTAATTTTGTTTGCTGGTATCAAATAAAAATATTAAGTGATTCCCGTCTGGAAATGGTTGCTGGAGTGAGACCTAAGGCTCGGTTGTTAACAATTTTTCACAAAAAAAGAGCCACAATTTGAAAATATTGCTATTTTTGCCTAATCTAATAACACTAACTATTTTTGAATTTGTAATAGGGGTTTAATATATGAATAAATTTGGTATTAAATTAATTGCAATTTTATGCTGCTTGTTGTGTAGCATAGGAGGTGCATCAGCACAAGGTAGTGCCAGATCATGGAGTTCTGCCAGTTACGTTCCTATTAATATAAATTCTGGTAATCCAGCATTCCCTTATCCTCAATTTTTGGAGTATAAGGTAGGTAAAACTTTGGCAAAATACAATGCTGAAGGAGTCACACATGCGGATATGGAAAAAACAGGACGTGAGGCTTATGAAATCATGAGCCACAGATGTCGATACGACGGAGGAACGCATTGTGGAGTGCCTTATATCACATTCAACAATTTCCGTAAGCTCGGAGACAAAGAGATGCCTCAAGGAGGAGCTCAGTTCTGTACAGAGGGAGATGGCTATATGATGTTGGCGGCTGCGATTTTTGCTGATCAGGCAACATTCAACGGATTGTGGATGTGGATCCACGACAACCGTATTCCTCATCGTGTCAGATATCAGGATGGTCAGATAAGACTTCCAAACTATGAGTTTGGTGGAGGTCTTCCTATATGTTATGCGTTAGAGGGAAGCACATCAGAAAACGATGGATCGGCCACCGATGGTGATGATGATATCGCTATGGCTCTTCTTATCGCCTACAAACAGTGGGGAGAATTCATGATGCAGGATGGCAAACCTGTTTTGGATTACAGTGGTAAGCCTATTTCCTATAAGGAGGCTGCTGAAGATTTCTTGAAAGCATTTGTCGATACTTTTTCTGCCCCCAATACGGGAGGTCATATGAGTGGAAACATTGGCGTTGATGGATATGTGAAGGGCGGAAATAAAGGAGGAGAAGTTTCATCTTGGAGAAATAATCAGACTCTTTATCCGGATATTTCAAAATCGGTTTATATTGGAGGTACTGGAGGAGATGGAAACACTCACACCGACTACTGTGCTCCTGCTTATTATAATGAGTTTGCAAAATGGTTTGAAAGTGGTGATGTGACTGCTAATGATTGGCAGATAGGTCAGTATAAGCGAGCAGAGGCATCTTCAGATTGGTTGTGTGGTCAGGCTTACAGTCAGGGATTGGTATCAAGTATTGGAACCACAAATATGGCGACTGACGGACAACCTACGTTTACTAATTTTAGTGAGGGAGAGGATTTTCGTACAATGTGGCGTATGGCACAGAATTATTTGTGGCATGGTGCACCTGAATACAATTGGAATCCAAAGACACATCAGATAGAGAAAGGTACGAACACATATGAATATGACATGGCACTTCGTGCTGCGGCACTTATGAAGGAGCCTCCTGCATTGGATGGAAAAGGAAAGTGGTGTAGCAAATTAGGTGCATCTCCAGACCCCGGTCAGCCAGAGTTTTGGGGACCATCTCAGATTAAAATGTGTTACAATACAGAAGGAGGTGTCCTGTCACATTATTCAGCAAATTATGCTTTAGGTTGTGCGGCTCCAGCAGTTGTGATTAATGAAGACTTGGGGCTTATAGCGGATATGTATCGCCAGAGTGAGTTAGTGTGGGATGATGCATCAGGTGAATCTAAAAACTTAACGGATGATGAGAGATACATTGAAAGTATGCCTAAATACTTCCATGGATGGTTCCGTTGTTTGCCTCTTTTGACATATACGGGTAACTGGCATGCTCCAAGCGATATGGTTTCTGCGGCTAACATGAAAGTGTATATGTCCGTGGATAAGACGTACGCTTACGTTGATGACCAAATTGACTATACAGTCCAGTATCGTAACTATGGTAGTGCTGATGCTACAGGAGTGAAGATTGAGACAGAAATAGACCCTAATTATGAGGTGGTCAGCATTTCAAACGGAGGTAAGTTCAGTGGTGGAAAAATAGTTTGGAACATCGGTACTGTGCCTGGATTCAAAACAGGTCATCTGGCTGAGACAATAGATTCTGTCTCATTCCGTGTTGTTGCAAGAGACACTCTTAATCCACGTATCTGTTTGACAAGCAAAATTTCAGGTTCAAATTTTGAAGAGTGGGTAAGTAACGAGTATCCTAACCATGCCACATACACAATGGAGCGTAACTGTGTGGATATCTTGGCTAATCGTTCGTTGGCAGTCAAGAAAAGTGCTAACCGTACAGCCATGAACCCGAATGATGTTGTTAAATTTACAGTTGAATTCGAAAACAAGTCGGAAGGAGAATCCTCTTGGTTGAATGGTGGACGTGATAATGTCCGCATGTCGTATGGAAATTATTTGCCAAATGGAGATGATGAAGGCGATTGGACAAACACCACATTCTATCAATATTATCGTTTTTGGAATGATGCACAAGAAGCATACATCAATATGGGAAATTATCGTGTCTCTTATTTCTTGAACGACATCAACAAAGGATTTTATGGTGATGATAATCCCAATGGATGGCTTTTCTATCTAGACAATGAGAATGATGTGTCAAAATATGGATATTTCCCTGAAACAGGAGGTGCGGAAATTTTGTTCCAAAAAATTCCTGCTGGAGAAGATGAAGATGGCAAGGCTTGGAATCAGCGTTTCATTGTGAAGTTCCCTAATGTGCTTACTGCCACTACTACACATGTTTATGATAAACTAGACTCGAAGTATCTACTTCACAAGGGTGTCTACGGTCCAGGCTTATATAGAACTGCATTGAAGACTAAAAATGCCACAAACATGAAATTTAAGGTGGCTGATGATTGGTCTTATTCAAAAGCGGTTGAAAATAATGGTTCTTATGATAATCTATCAGGACAGGCTTGTAATTTCGTTCCGATTACTCCGGGATGGTATAATCCAGACAAATTTAACGAGGAAATAACTAATTTCTCACGATATGCATGTTCTCCAGATCTAAAGGGATTCGATAGAGTATTGGTTGAGGAATTCGATGGATATACATGGCGACGTGTTATGGGAAAAGGACCTCTTCCTGGAAGAGAAGCATATGATGTGGTTGTGATTGATACAATTCCGATAGAATTGGAATGGGATGGCTTTATTACAGATAAAGCGTTGGGAGTTACAGCCACTTATACTCCTGCTTCTGGTGCTGATGAGGGAAAGTTTACTGGTATTGTAAAATGGACGGTGCCTGAAATGCTTGTCGGAGAAAAGGGCAAATTGGTTTACCAGGCTGTTGCCAAAGACATCGGTTGCAAAAAAACACCACAACCAGATGATAAGTATTTTAAAAATGTGGCTTGGATATCATCAAAAACAGATTCTCCTGATTCATCTCAGGTTGATCTGATGATCTCTTGTAATGAGTTGCCTCCTGTAATTGATCCGCAAGCTTCCTTGTTTAAGGATGCTGATAGGAAAAAGGCTGAAGTTGGAGAAAACATTTCATATACAGTTTATTTCAAAAATACAGAAGGAACTGTTATAGAAGGAAATTTCTCTTCCAAAGATTCTTGGACAACTTTGGGCGGAGGTAATCTTCCAAATGTCAAAGGCGAGATTTCATGTGATCAGAACAAAAACCAAGGTGTAAGACCTCCTTATTTCTTTACAGACAAGAAGGCTTATGGTAAAGATGTTACTCTTCAAACTCAATGGAGTGGAAATGATGGCTCTTTGTATCTTGTGTTCCGTTATCAAGGTAAAGGCACTCCTGGAGGTTCGGGTTTTGAAGGTATTGGTTTGAAGCTTTCTACAATGTCCGGAGGCCAATATGTTAAGTTTGAAGTGTATGAAGGAAGCAAATTGATTGCTGAAGACAAAACAAATAAGAGTTGTCCGGCAAAAGAAGATGGTACATACTCTCCTATGGACTTGAAGGTTATGGTGAAAGAGGATAAGATGTATGTCTATATCAATGATTTGGAAACACCTCTTGCAACCTATAAAGGTTTGACCTCTTCTAAATCAGGCTATATGGGTATATATAGCGGTCCAACTGGATGTGAAAGATCGTTGGTAGGCTTTTCTGCAGAAGTTGACCATGCTTTTGATGTTAGACTTTATGACCAGATCCCTGCTGAACTTGGAAATATTACAGATATCTCACATAAGGGTGTATATGATGAGGCTAAACGTCTAATTACTTGGCCGTCAGTCGGAGATACACCAGAGACTTCGTTAGCTCCTGGTGATTCAATTGGTTATACGTTTACGGCAGAGGTTGTTTCTTGTAATAACTACATTAATAACTATGGTCTTGCTACTGTCTATGGACGGGATACACTCAAAGTGCTCAACACAGTGGAGTGCGGTACAGTGGAGTGCGACCTTACAGACGCTGTCGCAAGTTTGAAACTTGAGGAGATTTGTGAGGGTGACAGCACTTATATCAAGGCTGTCGCAACTCCTAAGTCGAAGGGCTATACATATGAATTCTTCAACGGAAAGACATCTCTGAATGACGACAAACCAATCAAGGTGGATTCGTTCTTCGTTAAGGAGGCTGGCTCTTATTCTGTGACTGTCTACAATGAGGAGATAGCAGGATGTAAGATCTCTTCTAAGAGTGTCAAACTTACTGTCAATCCTCTTCCTGATGTGGCTTTGGAAAACGGAGTGGCATTGTGTGACGGTGAAGGTCTTGATCTGTCGAAAGCTACAATTGAAGGCTATGATTTGAATTGGTATTCGGATGACGTTGCTGCGTTTGAGGTGACTGATTTGAATATCGACGGCAAGGATGTATTAGGTGCATATTTCTATACTGCCACAGACAAGACAACCAAGTGCGTGGGCAAAGTTCAAATGATGGAGGTCTCTAAGGAGGCTATACCTGATGTTCCTACTGTCACTTCTCCTAAGGAGTTTGCCGTAGGCACAGGCAAGGAGGATATCACAAAACTTGCATCTTCAGCAAATGGACGTGTGGTTTGGTATGAGTCGAAGACTGCTACGGATTCGTTGCGTACCCCTGTCACAATTTCTGTCGCTAAGGAAGACACAATCGTTTATTATGTGAGCGCTGTGTCGAAGGGTGGATGTGAGAGCGAAAGGGATTCGGTTGTAATCTATATCACAAGCTCTAACAAGCCAAAGGTGAGCGACACTACATTGTGTGTCGGTGAAAAGATCGATGTCACTACATTGGTCGAGGCTCCAGAAACAGGCCAGTCTTTGATCTGGTGCGACGAGACTGGTGCTCCACTATCGGAACCAACTCCATTTGAAAGCACTACTCCTGGTGAGGTGAAATATTATGTCAAGTCAACTAATGGTACAGCTGAGAGTGACATCGCCGAAATCACAATCACAACTGTTGGTGTCGGCACGGCTAAGACAGTCCCTGTGTCGTATTGTGAGGATGCAAATGCTGAAAAACTTGTGGCTACTACAGATGTCTCGTCATTGAGCACGTTTGTGAAGGCTGATGATCCATCTAAGTTTGAATGGTATCTTGGCGGTGTGAAACTTGATGAGTCGGCTTTGATTCCGTCGACATCAAAAGTTTCTTCCACTACCACAAACACATATAAGGTGGTGCCTACTTACACAATCTCAAGCAATCACGTCTGCAAGGGTGACACTGCTGATCTTGATGTCACAGTGAAGCATATAGATGCTCCGGCAGTTAACAATGTGATCACATACACATTGGGTGATACGTTGACAGACGGCTCATTCAAGAGCCTGCTTACTCAAGATCCGTCGGCTGTCACTCCGGGCAAGGATATGACTATTGTGTGGTATGACGAGAATATGTCTGAGTTGAAGTCGGAGCCAATTCCGTCGGCAAACAAGAGCATGACAAAGGATGTGAAACTTCTCTACTATGTAAGCCAGAGAGATGCGGACGGATGTGAGAGCGTGTTGAGTGAGGTCGACGTGATTATCAGTTTGACACCGGTGCCAAAGACAAAGGTGGCTCGTTTCTGTGAGGATTATCTGTCTACGGAATCTATTGAGGATTTCGTTGAAAAATCTGATCCATCATATAGCTTGAAATGGTACGACGCAGATAAATCAAAGGGTGGACTTGAAATTTCTATGCCAGCTATTTCAACGACCAAGACAACAAAACAGCCTACAGATACGACTGTATACTATGTTTGTCAGGTTGATGATAATGGAGCTGAGTCGTCTACAGTGCCAGTGAAGGTGATTGTATATGCACGTCCTGAACTAAAGACTCATTTCGATACAGTTTGTTCAAGAGCTGTTAATCTTGATACAATGTGGATCGTTAGCAACGACGTGTCAAACGTATATTCATCATTTACAGATGAGAGTGGAAATCCTTTGAATAATTATAATGCAATTGATAAGACAGGTCACTACAATGTGACAGGTTATTTCAAGATGCCTAACGACACTTCAATCAAGTGTGAGAGTAATTCGCCAAAGGAGATTTATGTTGAGATCCACAGAATCGACTCTTTGTCAATTGTCGGAGCTGCGTCAGCATGTCCGGGAGCTTCGGTAGAGTTGAGCGCTGTGTTGAAGGGTGACACGTATAATTCAGATATCACCTACACTTGGAACACAACTAATAAGTCGACAATGGCTGATGCCGGCAATTTTGTGAGCGAGCCATTGAACGACCCTACGAAGTTTGAGGTCACAGTGTCTGATGGATTCTGTGAGAAGACAGTGTCGCACACTGTTAAAATCGGACAAGGAGAGGTGAATGGATCAATCATTTTCACAGATGAGGATGGCAATACAGAGGCAATCTCAGCCCATGGAGATCCTATCTCATTCTACAGTTGTGGCACTAAATATTCGTTGTTCGCTGATTTGGAGTCTGATGCTAACGATTTCAAGTGGAGCACAGGTGAGACATCTCAGGCAATACAATTGAATACAGAAGGAGAGTATGTTGTCACATTCACCAATGAGTGTGAGACAAGCCAGAAGGTGAAGGTGGTCGACGCAGGAATCAAGAATAATACTGTAGGAAGAGACACAGTCCTTTGTGAGGGTGCTAAATATGCAATGACTTTGGATTTCTCTTGCAAGGAGACTCCGACGGTAGAATGGAAGAAAGACGGTGTTGAGGTTGGAACATCTAATTCTATTTCAATTTCATCAGCGTCGACATCTGATGACGGCAAGTACACATACACAATAACAAACAGAAATTGTATTGTGGAAGAGACGTATGGTACATTGACAGTGTCTGAGGCACCTAAGTTCACAAAGATTGCGGATGACACAGTGATTTGTGAAGGCTCGGATGCTCAGATAGGATTGTCGGAGCTGACACCTTCTACTGCGACTATAGAGTGGAACAGCGACGCTACCCTTGTGGGCTCAGGTATGATGGCCGTTGTGAATCCAACAGCTACGACTACTTATCGTTTCACTGTCTCTCAGGCAGGAGGATGTGAGGTGAAAGACTCGATCATAGTCGAGGTTGAGGAACCAATTGAGTTTACGGTATCTCCAACAGATACGATAGCCTGTATGACGCCAGGATCAGTGAGATTGTTCACTAATGTCTCTCAAGGAAAACCACGCAAGTATACATGGACAAATGAGGCTGGAGATGTGTTGGCAACGTCGCCTATATATAAGGCTCCAACTGATGTGATAGGAGAGACTGTTTATACGGTGTCGCTTTCAAATGAAATTTGTGAGACAGTGACAGCCAAGTCGACAATCAAGGTCGTAGGATATCCAGAGATTGCATCTGTCAGTCAGAAAGGCTACCGTGACGTTGAGATTGTGCCATTCAAGGACAACGAGTCGACAAATGTCATGTATAAAGTTGACAACAGCGAATATCAGACGTCGGAGTCGTTTACTGACTTGAAGTATGGAATCCATACTGCATATATCATTGATGAGTATGGATGTCAGAGTGATTTCCAATTCACTATGAAAGCTCCTGACATTGAGTATCCAACAGTCGTCACTCCTAATGGAGACGGTGTGAATGATGCATTTATTTCAGAAGTCGTAGCTGAGGCATATCCGGATGCGGTGGTCACTATCTATGATCGTTTTGGAAAGAAACTTACAGAGATTAAGGGAAATGAGTCGTGGGATGGAATGTATCTTGGACGAAAGATGCCGTCGACCGACTACTGGTATGAAATTTGGATTGACGAGATCCGAAAGAAATATGTAGGACATTTTACTCTAATCAATGAGTGATAAAAAAGGCGACGCGATCATTTGCGTCGCCTTTTTTTGCATTTCGTATTGAAATATCATATTAAGAAACTACCTTTGCACAAAATTAAATGTGGCAATGAAAGAGGATATAAAGAAAATCTTGGAACATGAGGCAAATGCAATCCTTTCGCTTCCTGTTACGGATGACTATGAGAATGCTGTGGATTTGATTGTGGAGCAGGTTCACAACAAGAAGGGAAAACTTGTGACGAGCGGTATGGGAAAGGCAGGTCAGATTGCCATGAATATCGCCACAACATTCAGTTCGACTGGCACACCTGCTGTTTTCCTTCATCCAAGTGAGGCACAGCATGGTGATCTAGGTGTGTTGCAGCCAAATGACGTTATGCTTTTGATTTCAAATTCCGGCAAGACACGAGAGATCATAGAACTTACAGCTTTGGCAAGAGGCTTGCGTCCAGATGTCAAGTTTATTGTCATTACTGGCAACAAGGACAGCCAGTTGGCAAAAGAAGCAAATATCTGCCTATATACAGGCAATCCGAAGGAAGTCTGCATACTTGGCCTTACTCCCACAACATCAACAACAATGATGACAGTGATCGGAGACATCATTGTGGTAGGCACAATGAAGAAAATCAAGTTCACAAACGAAGAGTATGCCAAACGTCATCATGGAGGCTACCTCGGTGAGAAATCGCGTGAACAAAGCAAATGATAATTCATAATGAGGGGGACGTCCATGCATTTGGAGATCCCTTTCTCGTAGAGACGCACGGACGTGCGTGTTATTACAATTCATAATTCATAATGCGTAATTCGTAATTCGTAATTCGTAATTCGTAATGCGTAATGCGTAATTGTGAATGATCCATCATTTGTTGTGTCGTCCCACAATTCATAATTTTGTTTGTCTTGTGGTGTTGATAACGCGTGAGAAATATTTTAAGCAAAAGTATTGGATTTTAGAAAATAATGTCTATCTTTGCACTCGCAAAATCGGGTAAACGTATAGTTTGTTGATTTTGTGACATTAAGGAGGCCCATTCGTCTATCGGCTAGGAC
>DFGT01000028.1:58671-98559 GCA_002371265.1 Bacteroidales bacterium UBA3743
GGAGTTCGACTCTCCTATGGGCTACTAATATAAATTCATTTATTAAAAACAATGGCAAATCACAAGTCTTCTATTAAGAGAATCAGACAGACAGAGAAGAGAAGATTGCACAATAGATACTACGCAAAGACTACAAGAAATGCAGTGCGTAAGCTTCGTGCAATTTCTGACAAGAAAGAGGCTGAAGAGCTTTATCCAAAAGTTAGCTCTATGCTAGACAAGTTGGCTAAGATTCGTGTTATTCACAAGAATAAGGCTTCTAATCTTAAGGCAAAGTTGGCTATTTACGTTAACAAGCTCTAATCTTTCATTTCTCGAATCTATCGAAGAACACAAATATCAAGGTCTTACTGAAAAGTGAGACCTTTTGTGTTTTTTAATCCTACCTATTGTTTTAATCATCCCGAACATATGATAATGTGCTATGCCTATCCGAGCAACTAAAATATTCTTTCTGATCGTATCTGTGCTGATGTCTGCCGCAACCCTTTTTGCAAAGGATCATGAATTCATGATGTTGTATAAGTGCAGAGTGATGGTCGACGATTCTTTATGCTACCTGATTAAGAAAGGGTCCCCTTTTAGACGTAATCTTAACAATTGGGAGCCATACTGTGGCTACTTGGAAAATTTCTATTTCGCTGAAGGATATGGAAAAAGTAATGTCATGTATCAACTTATGGTTGTGAATGAATATGATCCACATGCAGATACCATTCAAGTGGTTCATGTGGTATGCCGTGATGAGTCGCACATTTACTCAATATGTGATTGTGATCAGTTCAGGAAACAATATGCCAAGAATAAAGATGTGGAGAAATGTGATTGCCCTGTAGTAGAAGAGATGGATTACAGCAGTGCTTTTGGCATAAGACGGAGACACTCCACAGCTAAGAAGGATGAACAGTGATGAAATAAAGTCTTAGAGCCAATAAATCATAAACTATAATCCATTCTGATCTCATAATAAATATAACTGTTTGTCCTTAAATGCTTGCAAATATTGAAGGGCTAGACCCAATATCTGCCAAAAACATGATCCCTTAACAATTCTCGCCTATATAACCAATCTAAGACTGATCCTAAGTTTTTTCTCTGCTAAAATGAATGTTTCTATATTGTTGCAAGTCAATTTTTTATGTGGAGTGTGTTACAAGTGATGTTTGATATTGTTACATTAATCATCCACGGAAAAATGTTCATCTATATTGTTTGGTATTGAAATTCTTATGCGTCTTTGCTTTTGCAACTACATTTGCACACATAAACAACACACAAAAACTTTTTTATATGCGATCTAACACGCTAGACATCATTATTTGGAATAGTATGATGAAAAAAGTTATGGCAAAGTATTACCTTATGACTTTATTTACACTTTGTTGCATGCTGAATTCATCGTCATCGTCGGCACAATGTGTCGTGGCAAACACAAATTTTGACACAGATATTGCCCTTTGCTGCCCTGTCTTGACTTCTGACGAAGAGGGATGGTATAGTGAAAGTCATGGTTGGAATAAAATGTGCAAAACAGATATGTTTGCGGAGCCTGAATATGTTATATTTGAAGGAATGGGTGGCAGACTTTATAATTTTGGCATCAACGATGTGACAGAAGTGGATGATGCATTCCACTTAAAAGACCATCAGGCAGATGGAAAAAAGACTCAATATGGCTATTCTTTCGTCACTGCACAGCCAAAACTCGTACATCCTTTTTGTAAAGCGAATGATACACCGAATAATATGTATGTCAGTGTCGGTTCCGCAGCACTGTGTCCGATGTTTTCTTATACGGTGCATGGATTAGCTCCTGGCACTTTTGCTGAATTGTCTTTTACATTGTATAATTTGTTGGATTCTACCTATTTTGAACATCTTGCCACAAATGTTTGTGGGGAAACTGCTTCTAAGTCTCCCAAAATGCAGGATTATATAACAAAGTATCTTTATGATTCTTCCACGAAGACAATCTCAGGAGAAAAATTGGAAATAGGTGTTGTTTCTAGCGATGATGATATATCATTTAAATCTGTAGACAATAGTGTACTTAAACTGGGTAAAAAGAATAAATCGACAGTTACGACTGTGGATTATGGAAAATCAGAATTGGTGGTACATAAAGCAATTGTTCCAGAATCAGGTAGTGTCACATTTTACATCTACCGTCCAAATGATTGTTTTCAGATCCCTATTGGCATAGATGACATTGAGGTCAGCGGTGAAATAAAACCTGTTGTGATGAGCACAGGAAACCCATGCCCGGAACAGCCATTACGGGTGACTGCTAAACAAGATTATCCAGAAGGTACAAAGTTCTATTGGAATGAGTCGGTTACCGGTCTGTCGTCGACAGAAAACGACTTTATATTTACACCAAAAAAGCCAGACACTGATTATGTGATTACTTGTGTGGTGACCATCCCTGGATGTGATCCTGTAGAGTCTGACCCTTATATCATCCATTCTGGAATCTGTTGCACAAGTGAAGACGGTGCTCCTATGGCTATGACAAACTTGTTTTTTGATGATTTCGGTGACTTCGTTTCTGATGATATCTACAAGTGGACAGACCGAATGGGAATTACACATACAGAAAAAATACCTGTTGAACATACTCATGAGGCACGCTCTCATTCGAAAAAGGTGAGAATCCCTTATGTGCGAGCATATAATATTGAAAACAGTGGAGCTAAATTGTCGGTGCCTGTGGCGGGCACAGTTCCGCAAGATGATAATAAGTCAAAAATGAAGTCGGAATTGTTCGACCACGGTGTGTATGTCGTTTCCAAATATGGTGGCTATTCTGGAGGCGTGAAGTATGACAATTCGGGTACTCCTACCGGTGGCATGCTTCAGTTTGATCTCCTTGACAATGGTTCACAGGATGATTTTTTTGAAGTGGATATTGATCATATCTGTACAGGCAAAGAAATTACTTTTGGAGCGGATTTCGCTTCAATCTCAAGTCATCCTGGATGTATAGAAGTTACTCTTGAACATGATGGGAATGTATTGGAAAGTGAAGCTAAAAGTTTTAAAAGTGGAGCAGATGGTTGGCTGAGTGTAAATAAAAAGTTCACTATAAAAGCTGAAGATGTCGGAGGTGCATCTGAAGTCTCGATTAAAATGAAAGTCAAACATAATCAATCATGTGTTCCTCCAGGAGATAAGTTGACGCGTGATTATGCCATCGACAATATTGTCTTTCAGGTATGTACTCCGCCTGACGTAAATGTGGATGCTTTTGTCAATACTGGCAAAAACATATTCAATCTGTGTGCTGAGGATGTGCTGACTCTTATCCCTGTGATATCTGATGCCACCCGACAGTTTTATACTTACAGTGGAGGAAATCCAGATATGAGCAAGAAATTAGGTTTTGTTTATCAATATACGGATGTCGATCCGTCTACTGAAAGTGAAACAAATCCAATAACTTGGAAATCTCTTCATAAAGAGGATGTTGTCGAAACAGAGACGTTTATAGTGGAGATGGCAAAGTATTGGACGGATATTTTCTCTTCGCTCTCTGAAAATCAACGTGTATATTTCCGCGTCGTTGTAGGTGAGTATAGTGATTTGGTCGCCGACCAATCGTGGAAAAAGAATTCCGCATTTTCTCCATGTCGTAAGATTTCTATCTCTAAAATTCCTGTTGCGGCAGGAGTGAATTGTGCGGAGTGCTCTCATTTGGATTTTGAGAAGACGGGAGTGTCTTTCACAGCGGACAATGGCAAGTATGATGCAGAGAGACGGGTGGTTGAACTTTGTGCTGGAGAATCCGTCGAAATTGGCATCGTGGAGGCGGTTCACGGCCTTGACAAGGATGGCAAAGCCTATAATAACTATGATGTCAAGTGGTTCAAGGAGAATGTGGATAGCCCTGCATTGGCGACGAAGAGATGTACGACGGTTGATGATGAGGCTCCTACGCTCACAGTGAACTATGATGATGTCGAATCATTTGGCGCGACGGGAGTGAAATATATTATCTCATTCCACGATTATTATGATTCTGCGTTGGATTCCACTCCTTGTGATATGACGGATACAATTACAGTCGTCGCTAATCCAAAACCCCTCATAACATTGACAGCTCCAGCTCCATTTTGTGAAGGATCGTTAACTGAGGAACCAGAAAAAAGTATTGGTGGGTATAGCATTGATTGGTATGAGGATGTCGACACATTGATGAAAATATCTGTTCCTGAGATAGGAGAGTTGAAAAAGGTTGATATGCCAAAGTCTTACTTTTATGCGTTGACGGATGAGAAAACTGGCTGTCGTGGTGAAGCAAATGAGTACATTGTTGAGGTTCAGAGCGTGGCTGATCCCATGACAGGAACTGTGACATACCTGAAGTCGGAAGGGGTAAACGGTTTTAAGAAGCCTACCGAGCAGACTCCTGAAGCGGTCGTAGGTGATACCTCATGTATGGACTGCATTATAGTGTGGTATGACGAAAACAAGAACAAAATCGATGAAAACGACGCGACACCTAAGTATAATGCCAACCTAGAAGGAAATGAGGAGCACACGTATTATGTGAAGCAGGTGAACAAACTTGGCTGTGAGAGCAATTTCAAGCCTGTGACTGTCATCGTTTCCGGCTATCCGTCACCTACGGTGAAAAACTATAACGTGTGTGAGAACTCGACAAAATTGGCTGGCAATATTGAGGCGACAACCAATAAGGTAGACGGTGCTAATGGAGCGGCGGCGAGCGACTTCAAGCTTGTGTGGTACAACAGCAAGGCTGACGGCACTATTGACGAGAGTGTCGAACTGGAAAAGATAGATTTGTCGCCAAGCATACAGAAGGCGGAGACGGGAAGTAAACAGACTATATATAAATATTATGTGCTACAGCGTCTGGCGAGCAGCACGACGCCACCATACGCACAGAGTGCCCCTGTCCCAGTGACAGTGACGGTCAACACGAATCCAAGACTGACAAAACTTGTGACTGACCCCAAGTGTAAGGGAGAGGTTCAGAAGCTGTCGGAGATGTACAACATAGATATCGATAGTTGCAATGCCACATATTACGATGTCAATCAGGGCACGATGTCGACGATGACAACTGATGCGATTACTGAAAATGGCATTTATGAGGTGAAGGGCTGGTATGTGATCAACAAGGGCACACCAGAGGAGGAAACATGCTCGTCCCAGCCAGAGGACCTGACGGTGGTGTTCCACGAACTTGACGCATCAATCGTTGGCACAGAAAGAACATGTCCAGGAGTAGGCGTGCCGCTTGAGGCCGACATCACCGTAGGCGGCGGATTGAAGGAGAGCGAGGTCGTCTACTCATGGAAGAACGACCTGAACACGAACACTGGTGACCAGAAACAATACTTGACAGGCTCTGATGGATTGGACAAACCCGGTGATCTCATGAGTGTTACCCTCGAGGTGTCGAGCCAAGCGTGCAACGGACCGAGGGCGGTGACCAAGACTCACCGCATTACGGTGGGCGACGGACAGCTGATCGGAAACATATCGTTCCACGAAATCAACAATACGAAGTCAATCACATTGCCTGTGTCAGACAACGACATAGAGTTCTCCTCATGCGGCGGCAACGTGGAGGTCAAACTGACTGGTATAGTCAACAAGGACAACACGTCGGGCTACACATTGAGCGGAACATCATCCTCCAAAGGATCATTCAGCAACGAATTTGACGGAGAGGCGATATTAAGCCTTGGTGAGGGCAGATATACATTGTCGTACATCAACGAGTGTCCAACAAAGTTTATGTTTGAAATCACCGACTACAGCAACAGCGCAGAATCGACGAACGGAAATATGACAATCTGCGAGAGGGAGAAGTGGAACGCTGAGATCATCGACATCACAGGACCGAAACCTACGATCGAGTGGCAGAGAAACGGCGACGTCATCCCGGGCGAGACAAACGCCAAGCTGCAGCTCAACCCCGCGAAGCCTGAGAACAGTGGAGTGTACACATACACGCTCTTCTCCGCAGGCTGCCGCTTCGACGGCAGGATTGCCCTGGGCAACGCGCTGAAGGTGAAGCCTTACGTGGTGCTTGACGATAACTCGTACGAGAAGAGATATGAGGTGGTTAACGGAGAGAATCAGAGCATCAGCCTGGAATTCAAGGTGCCTGCGACGGCGTCGGACATCGAGTCGGACGTGAAGTGGAGCGACATAAATTCGGGATTTATCCAGAGCGGGGCAAGCGTGACGATCTCGCCTGTGGACAGGGACTACGACCTGCACATTGTGGCGGAGAACAAGGAGTACTGCAAGGCTGAGACGGACATAGCCATCCTAGTGGACGCCAGACTTAAGATGACGGCGGAGCTGGAGAGGACTGAGATATGCGAGGGTGAGACCACGAAGCTGATTGTCGACACAACAGGAACTGGCAGGGTGCTTCATCCTGGTGATCTGGTGCTGAAGGTGACGGAGACGATGGCCGACGGTGACAGGACGATAAAGCTGATACCTAACCGCAGCACAGGCAAGCTGGAGGCGGAGGTGAACCCGGCTCACAATGCAAAATATATGGTGACATACACATACAATGTTGGCGGTCAGGACGAGTCGAAGAAGCTGGATCTGACAGTGTATGAGAAATTTCAGGTTGAACTTTCGACGGTAGAGCCTGTGTGTGAAGGTGGTCAGGCGACGGTCGAGGTTGTGAATCTCTATCCTAGCGGCACATACCTCGACTGGAGCGACAATCCGGCTGGCGAGCTGGTTGCGGGATCGATATCCGGAGCGACGTTTATGCCAATCCACACAGAATCGGGTGTCGCAAGACAGATGAAGACGTACAAGGTGATAGCCAAGAACGGCATCTGCCAGGACAAACCGTTCATGTTCAGCGCCTACGTCGACAAACCTATCGAGGGCGATATAAGGACAGCGGACAGGATATGCCAGTTCGACGAGCTGACTCTTGACGCGACATCATATCAGGCAGACACATACGAGTGGAAGTATGAGGAGAAGGACTCTGTGTTCACTGGCGTGACGGCGAAACTGGTGCCGGACCCTGACTATGCGACATTCACGCTGAGCATGACGCGAGGCAAGTGCTCAGCTGAGGTGCAGAAGTATGTAGAGGTGACATCCGCTCCGTCTGTGCTTCAGGTCGACTCAATCGGCATCCGTCAGATAGAGATACAGACAGAGGTCGGACTCGGAACGGGATCGTTCAAGTACATCATAGACGGCAACGAGGACGACCCGGAGATAGGCAGCAACATCAGGGACGGACTCTCGTACAGCGAGCACGTGGTGAAGGTGGTGGACGAGGTCGGCTGCTCGACTGAGTTCAGGTTCGTGGTCAACAACCCTGCGATAGAGATACCTATCCACATCTCCCCTAACGAGGACGGAGTGTCAGACAAGTTCGTGGTGAAGGGCTTGGCTGAGGGATATCCTGACGCCAAGGTGACGATCTTCGACCGCTGGGGCAAGCAGCTTGCGACATACAACGCCGGCGACGGAACCGACTGGGATGGAGTCTACAACGGAGTGGCCATGCCGTCGACCGACTACTGGTACGAGATCCAGATCAAGGAAACAGGTAAAACCTATGTAGGACATTTCACTCTTATAAGACAATAATTGGCATCATAGATGTCAAAAATTGGTTGTGGCCAAGGATTTAATTGCAATATGAATAATGATCAAACAGAAAACAGTATCAGCTATAATATCTGACACTTGGGAAAACTCGCAAACAAGTTTGTTTTTGAAATCCTTTAATGGAGAAAACACAAACAGTAGAAAACAAAACAAGTTTTCTTTCGTTTTTGTTTTTAGCGTTGGGCTGTTTTCAATGTCATTATGACATGTTTTTCAGCACCGACAACAAAGTTGTATTTTAGCGGTGCGTTTTCTGTTACTCTTTTGACCATGGCATATAGAAATGCCGGAGTAAAACATTTTTTAGATGTAAATATGGTTGGACTTTCCAAAATAGGAAATGTTTGCTGCTAAAAACATCGACCATAATTAAGAATCTGTTTGGATAAAAAGAAATGCATTTTCCACTCCAGATTGAAAACTCGCCTCTTTTTATCATAAAAAGACGTAGAAACTGTTTAGATTTAATTTAAGAATTGAGGATTGTTAAGGGCCCATGTTTAATAGATATTGGCCCTAACCCCTCCCCATGTGCGAGCCGTAGGCGAGCACATAAAATTTAATAAAATCACAGAGACTCATATTTAACGGAATTTATATTGCTGGCAGGTTTGAAACCTACATGGGGGTGATTGACTATTAGAAAACGTCTATTTTACATGATATCATGATACCATTTTTGTTTCGAACTAATCGCTAAATGAAACCATAGAAAATACACCGTTAGGTGTTTTATATCGGTAGATATATAATATTATGACGTGACGGATATTCCCCTTTAGGGGATATATCTAATAATAACCGATGTTAATTTTTGTTAATTCTGGAAACGCCGGAGATTGTGTCTGAATTTTTTAGTTATTTTGCAAACAATCGCACATCATTGAAATTAAATGCGAATTTTGGGACTAATTAAAACTCATATAATGAAAATGTCATTTGAAAAAATCTTTTGTTGGGTAGTATGCCTCTTTTTCATGGCTATGCCTGCAATGTCGGTAAGTTTCACCATCGGTGATTTTAAATACGATGTGACTGACACAACAGGACTTACAGTGTCGGTGTCAGCAGCGTCGGATACCATTTCTGGAAAAGTTACGATTCCCGACAAGATAGAATACGAAGGAAAGGAATACTCCGTCACAGCTATAGGAGAAGGGGCTTTCAAGGAATGTGCTGGTTTGACATCTGTCATTATTCCAAATACCGTTGCTTCCATCGGAAAGAATGCTTTACATGTTGACACGGTTTGCTGTTTGACAGAAAGTGACACTATACGTATTATCAGGGATACTCTATTTATCCATAATCTTCAGGAGTTCATCTCATATAAGATTTTGGCGGCTAAGGGTGTGTATATGAATGCAATACTTGAAGCCGACATCGACCTCAGCTCCGTTTGTGGTGTCATTAATGGAGAACAGATCAGTTGGACTCCTATCCGCATGAGTGGTGGGTCATTCGATGGCGGAAACCACACAATTTCCAACCTTTATATCAATCAGCCGAATAATAAGGACAATTTGGCGTTATTTGATACAAAAGGAAATCTGCGAATTAAGAACCTGAAGGTGACGAATGCCTATGTGAAGGGAGGCGGAGATGTGGCAGGCATAGCAATTGACGGATTTTTCATCAACTGCCATTTTGAAGGAGTCGTTATCGGACAATATGCAGGTGGCGTAAATGAGTATGGAAAAGGATCTGAGGCATACAATTGTAGCAACTATGGTCTGATCGTTTCATCCGAATACTCAATCGGAGTGGCTGCCGCCAATATGTACAATTGCTACAACAGAGGCCGAATCGTAAGCGATGAAGCAGCTATCGGACTCGGAATGTATGATGGATCTCATTTCAATTTATATAATGCCGGAGAAGTCTACACTCCAGATTTTAGTTCTATTTATTATATAGAAACATCAGGTTTTAAGGGAAGTTATGGTAACCTATTCGTCTTGCAACAAATGGATTCCATTGCATTCCTTTCAGGAGCGGTGAAAGATTCTCTGAACATGTATGTCTCTCAAAATCCGAAAAGTTACGACAGAGATTCAGTTCCATTGTTTTCATGGGTGCAGGGTGAGGATGGCTTCCCTCGTTTTGAGGGTGTGGATCTTCAACCGACGCAGGGATATGTGGTTCATTTCAAGGGAGCCATAAATGATTATGAAGTCTCTTTGGATGGAACCATTGCTTTGCCGGTTTGCTCTGTCAAAGGTCGTTCTTATGTATTCTCCGACAACTTTGATGGAAAGAACATTGTGTGCGATACCGTCGTCACTGTTGAAATGATAGGAGAGGCTAAGAAGGATTCTATATGGGGATTGGATATGAGCGACATCGCTAATATCGACACATCAGGTTATATCACTCTTTCGTTTTATTCAAATATTGAGAGAGAAAGAGTGTATGGAATAGGAGGAGATTTTTTTTATAACAACGAACTATCATCGTATTTCTATACTAATACTTACTCTTCAAAAGCAGGCGTGACATGTGATTATGTTCAGGAAAACGATTCTGTTTACAAAATAACATTGCATAATGTCTATTTTTATAGTCAAGATGATAGTCTGTTGATTTGGATGGACGTTGAGCATTACAATCAAAAGTCGAATATCCTAAAATGGGAGAAGAAAGACACTACTCAAAGTTTGCCAGTCAGCGGTCAGATAGCTGGTCACGACTATATAGATCTTGGCCTGCCAAGCGGAACTCTTTGGGCGACATACAACGTGGGAGCAACCAAGCCGACAGAGTATGGTGACTATTTCGCATGGGGAGAGACAGAACCGAAGGATGTTTACGACTGGAACACATACAAATATTGTACTGCTTATTTGAATGAATTTGATCTTTGGAAATTGCAATCTATCACAAAGTACAATTTCGGAAATGAATATACAGGAACAATCGACAACCAATCAATTCTTCTTTCTGAGGATGACGCGGCTACAGCCAACTGGGGTAAGGAGTGGGTTATGCCTACTATCGATGATTTGAAAGAACTTTCGAGTGAGTGTTATATCGTTTGGACAAACGACTACAGTGGAGCGAAAGGCATCATCGTATACAAAGCGAAGAGAGCGGAAGACAAGGGACAGCGTGTGGAAAGTACGCAGTCTCCTTCAACAGACTATAGCATTGCCGATGCCCATATTTTCCTTCCTGCTCAGGGATTCCGTGAAGGTTTGGATATCCTTAATGTAGGCAGTGAAGGTGGCTATTGGTTGTCTTCTCTAGATGAGAAGAAAGAGAGCCACTCTTACCTCTATTTATTCAGCAACGAGAATGGTTATTGGGAAGGGTATGTCAGCAATCGCTATTTAGGATGCCCGGTTCGTGCTGTCTCTAAACCAGAAGCAAGTGAAGTTTCAGACATCATCAGCCAAGCACTGCAGGTTTATGTAGCAAACGGAACAATCTATGTTGTCGACGCACAACCCAATGCCAAGATTCAGGTGTTTGAAATGAACGGAAAGATTGTCGCTTCCGGAACAACTGATGCTAATGGAAGCGCAGAGATCAAACAATCTGTTTCAAAAGGTGTTTATGTGGTGACTGACGGCAATCAGTCGACGAAGGTTGTGATAAAGTAAAAATGTAGGAAACTGGTTGATTTGCGATATAGTTTGAGGATTGTTAAGGGCGGAACGCCCTAACAATCCTCATAAAAATCAGTCATAAATTAGGACAGAGTCTTGATAAAATGACAGGAATCAAGGATGAATCCATTTCTTCAAAAGCAAAACATTTTTTGCCTAAGTCTTTCAGGGAAGCTCCAATATGAAGTAAACTATTATTGTCTATTATAAGAAATCTGTCATGCATCGCTGTTGTATATTTAATTGTAAGTGTTGGGTATTGTGCATTAAATGCATCTATGTCTGTTTGTGTGATTCTTGAATTAGATGATGTGTATATTTCAACTTTGACATTTGAATTCTTTTTTGATAATCGTTCTAAAACTGTCACATCAACATATCCGTCAATTAAAATGATACTAGAAGTTGCAGATTGTAAAAAACTTTCAAACTTTGCATAAGCATCAAAAATTTGACCTTGAAAAAATATGCCTTTTTTATCTTTGATTTTATATAGATCAAATTTTTCAAATAGCTCATCAATTCGTCTGTCCGCATCCAATTGATGAACATTTGTTTCCAATAGGTGTTTCTTTATGTTCTCTAACTCCAATAAAATATGTGCATTGTTCGTTAGAATATGACGCATTGCAACAAAGGCATCCATAATCTGTATGCTGATTGAAACAGCAGTTTCGCTTTTCAAAATGGCAGAAAGCATTGCTATCCCTTGCTCTGTGAATGCGTAGGGACAACTTGAAGAATGTTTTAGTTTCTTAAACCGGTCACAATTTGTGACTAGTTCATCCTTTTCTTCTTTCGACAATTGAAACATAAATCTATCTGGAAATCTATCAATGTTTCGCTTTACTGCCTGATTCAAAACTTTTGTTTCTACTCCATATAAAGTGGCAATGTCATAATCAATCATCACTTGTTGATCATGTATATTGAGAATCAACTTCTCTATGGCTTTAGATTCTTGATCTTTAGAATTTATTTGGGTGTGCCCAATCATTTTCACGTTTGACATAATAAATAACGTCAATTCGACGAAATAAAAAATAGGAGAAAAATGATAGTTGGAGTGTCATAAATGAGGATTGTTAAGGGCGGAACGCCCTAACCTCCTCCTCTCTAGTGCGAGCCGAAGGCGAGCACATAAAATTTAATAAACCACAGAGACACAAGGGTTACAGAGAAAGGCTACGCCTTTTTATGAGAAAAAGAGGTGATAATTCAATCAGAAAGGGGAAATTATTCGCAGATTTCAATTCATCGAACTCACGTTAAATAAAATTAGTTTTATACTGCGTCTAATCGATTGACTAAACTTGATTTTTTACAAAGATATGAATAAAATGCGACTTCTTTATGTATTGCTCAATTCAGTAGACGATCACTTACTGTCTTAAACATCTGAGCAACCATAGCATTATAGAGCAACTGACGTGTGTTCCGCCCTTAACAATCCTCATTTGCTTGGATATGATTCATCGGAATGATAATACTACCGTCGCCCCCAATTATGCATTATGCATTACGCATTATGAATTACCACAATGCCACTCGTCCCATATCTCCAAGGTCGAGCACACCTGAGTTTGCCCCCATCGCTTTGAAAACCTTCACAATGGTGTTCCAGGTTATACTTTTCCCACTTTCTATTTTGGATATCTGAGCCTCTTTCACTCCGACTAACTCACCCAATTGCTTTTGTGTGAGATTCTGTTGAAGACGAGTCTTTTTTATTGCCTCACCAATTAGGAAATCCTCTATCTCTTTGTCGAAAGCATCTCTTTTTGGTGTGCCTTCTTTTCCTATATATTTGGTTAATATTTCTTCTTCGGTATGAAATTTCATAGCTATTCGTTATTTTGTTTGTGATTTTACTCCAACTAACTCCCCAACTGCTTTTGCGTGAGGTTCTGCTGAAGACGAGTTTTTTTGATTGCCTCGCCAATAAGGAAATCCTCCAATTCTTTGTCGTATTTATCTCTTCTTGGAGTACCTTTTTCTCCAATCAACTTATCTAACATTTCTTCGTGTGTAATTAATTCCATAGTCTTACTTTTTAGATTTACATCTTTGTTGTATACGACGTCAAATCGTGGTTCGTATTTCATTTTTTTATACTGTTATTAATTAACGTTTGCAAATATAACAAAAACTTTCCAAAATAGGAAATGTTTGTTGCGAAAAACATCGACCATAATTAAGAATCTGTTTGGATAAAAAGAAATGCATTTTCCACTCCAGATTGAAAACACGCCTCTTTTTATCATAAAAAGACGTAGAAACTGTTTAGATTTAATTTAACAATCCTCATTTGCTTGGATATGATTCATCAGAATGGTAATACTACCGTCGCCCCCAATTATGAATTGTGAATTATGAATTATTTATAATACCCATTTTTAAGTATTGCCAATTTATTTTTATGCCCGTAATTTTGCGGAAAAATTTGTAACATCGCAATTTCTGTGGCTTGTTCGCTACAAAAACGACAAAAAGCAAGTAAATTTGCAATATGAAACACGAAACAAGATTATTTGAAGACAGCAACAGAATAGTGGCAAACATATCTACGTTTGCAGCTGACAATGCTGGACGCAACCGTTTAATAATCCATTCGACGTTTGTCCCAACTTCGGATAAGTGCAGCGACGTGATGTCGCAGGTGGATAATATTCGTCTTGCGATCGAACAAATTGAAAAGGAGACGGGAACTATCGCGTTTTTCGTCCGTTTCCATCTTAGCGACATCGCTACCCAGGCAAACTATGTGAAACAATCATTTTCGGGGAAAAAATGTGCTGTCTCTATTGTCGGACAGCCTCCTATGCCTCTTTGCAAGGTGCAGGCGATAGCAATGTTTGAAAGTGGCATTGAGATTTCTTCCGTCGACGCGAATACAATCAAGGTAGACAATGGTGATGAGGAGTGCTTTTGGACCACTCGTCTTGCGGATGCTAATGATGATAGCTATAAGCAGACGCACCGTCAACTTCAGCAATATGAGAAAATCCTCGCTGAAAACGGCATGAATATCGCTGAACATTGTGTGCGCACTTGGTTTTTTGTCCGTGATATCGACCGTAATTATGGAGGTGTGGTGGTAGGAAGACGTGAGAATTTCCTTCTTAATGGATTGACTCCCGACACTCATTACATTGCCAGCACTGGTATCGAAGGCAAACATGAAGACCATAATGTGTTGAGTCTGTTCGACGCGTATGCTGTGAAGGGAATACCTTCCGACAAGAGGCAGATCCTTTATGCGGCTCAAAATATGAACAAGACGATTGAATATGGCGTCACTTTTGAGCGTGGAGTCTGTATACATCATTCAGCCGGCTACAAACAGTTGTATATAAGCGGTACGGCAAGTATCGACACCAAAGGGGCGGTGCTTCATGTCGGCGATGTGAAAGGTCAGGTGAAACGAATGACCGAAAACGTAAATGCTTTGTTGGAGGAGGCAGGTTGCAAATGGGACGATATTTCCCAAGCCACCGTCTACCTTAGGGATATTGCGGATTACGAATGCGCGTACAATGAATTGAGCAAGATACTGACCGACAAGCAGTTTATCATCGTGCAGGCACCTGTCTGTCGTCCTGCTTGGTTAATAGAAATGGAGGCAATTGCAATAGGAAAAGAGTGATGGGGAAAACGATATTGAAATATCTGCCGTTCGTAGTGCTGGCAATTATCACAATTGCTTTGGCTATATTCTCCGTCGTCGGAGATGCCGGCGATACTTCTCTCTATTCCAATCCATTCATGATTCTAGGATGGTGTGCTGTGGTTGTGTCAGCCTCTTTTCTTATCTTCAAAAAAAGGAAAAAGATGGGGATTCCCACCATTCTGATCCATCTCTCTTTTGGAATAATTTTGGTCGGAGCCTTGTTCAGCCATTTCTCTGAATCGGGAATTGTTCATTTGCGAGAGGGAGAGACCAAGGATTATGCTATCAAGGAGAATAGAGATGTGATGAAATTGCCTTTTTCAATCACATTACAGAAATTCGATATCGAATATTATCATTTATCCGATGCCCCAAAAGATTTTGTTTCCTACGTAGAGACGCATGGTCATGCGTCTCACGGTCGTGCGTCTCATGGTCGTGCGTCACAGGAAGGTCGTGCGTCACAGGAAGGTCATGCGTCTCATGGTCATGCGTCACAGGAAGCCTCCTCATCATCTACGCATCGAATTTCCATGAATAAGGTTCTCGACGTGGATGGCTACCGTATGTTTCAGACATCATATGATGAAGATTGCAATGGCAGTATCCTTACGGTCGCATACGATCCTGTTGGCACAGGAATCACCTATTTTGGGTATTTGTTGTTGACAGTTTCAATGATTCTTTTCCTTTTTGGAAAACGCAGTTATTTCCGACAGATCCTTCGTGACCCGCTTTGGAAAACATTCACTGTGTTGCTTCTATTAGGTGTGCCGACGCTGATTGATGCCGCCCCACGCACATTCCCGAAAGGTAAGGAAAATTCGAATGTGGCAGAGATGTTTGGCAGGGTGCGTATACTCTATAATGGAAGAGTTACGCTGATGGAGACGTATGCTCTTGATTTCACACGTAAACTGACAGGCAAGAACAGTTATGGCGAGTATGATGCCACTCAGGTGTTGGCAGGATGGATCTTTGCTCCAGAGGATTGGAGAAAAGAGAAAATGATCAAATCGAAATACGGAATGCTTGATTTTGATTCTGCTGTCGAAATACTGAAGAAGGGTATGGTTGGCAAAGTCATGACTAAGGATTTTGATCAATTGGATGAAAAGATAGGTCTTATACTTGATTTGCAGAGTGGAAACCCATTGAAGATATTCCCCAGAAAAATTGATTCTTTGATTGTGTGGGAAACCCCGTCAACTGTATTCAAAGGAGGCATGCAGGAATTTGTCGCACGAGTCAACGAAAGTACGGATGCCAACTATGTGAAGTATAATAAGTTTCATAATAAGTATGATGGTTTGTGGGGTATTTGGTATGGTATAAATGTTGATCAGAGCTATATTTTAAATCAGGGAGGAGAAAGTACAAGAACGCAAAAATTGAAAGCCTATGCCGAGCATGTCTACAACCGTTATTGCAATACCGCGCCGTTGGCATACACGTCGTTGACTCTTGGTTTACTTTCATTTTTCTGTTTGTTGCGACGTAAGTTGACCAAGTTCAGAGTCGGTTTTTCTATTGCTTCGGCGATAATATTTATCGGTATCTCGGCTATCATCGGAATACGTGCATTTATATCAGGACGGTTCCCTATGAGCAACGGCTATGAGACGATGCTTTTCATAAGCTGGATTTCGTTTGCCGCGACCATTTTTGCCGGAATTAAAATTCCATTGGTGATGCCCGCTGGATTTTTCATCGGAGGATTCGCGCTTTTGGTTAGCAAACTGGGAATGATGAATCCTGAAATCACACCACTTATGCCTGTCCTCGCGTCGCCTTGGATGAGCATACATGTGACACTTATGATGTTGTCGTACACATTTTTTGCTTTTATGGCATTCAATAGCGCTGCGACGCTGGTGATGGCGAGAAACAGAGCCGAACATCAGGATACAATTTCCCGACTGGTGTTGCTTAATAGATTTTTGCTATATCCGTCCACTTTTATGCTTGCGATAGGAATGTTTATCGGGGCTGTATGGGCGAACGAATCGTGGGGCAGCTATTGGAGTTGGGATCCGAAGGAGACGTGGGCATTAATCACCATGATTGTCTATGCAATGGCATTCCACAGAGAAAGCATTTCATGGATGAAACGGGATTTGTATTTCCAAACTTATCTGTTGGTTTGCTTTGGATCAATTATAATGACATATTTCGGTGTTAACTATCTGTTGGGAGGCATGCATAGTTACGCAGGTTAGAATAAGAAATTATGAAATCGAAAGAAAAGAAACTTTTGTTGGATGTAGAGCAAGGCAAGGAATGCATTGTCTACAGAGTGAATGGACAAGGAGGATTCCGCCATCGTGTGATGGAGATGGGATTTGTGAGAGGAGAGAAGGTGAAGGTGATAAAGAGTGCCCCTTTACAAGATCCTATTGAATACAAAATTATGCAGAGTCATGTGTCGTTGCGACGCACTGAGGCTGCTCATATCGAAGTGGTCGATGTAGATGAGTTGTCGAAGGATGAGAAATATGCGTTCCAGGGCACTATAAGTGAGAATGCTGATTTCCATTCTGAGCCTTTCGACAAAACCATCACAGTGGCTTTGGTGGGAAATCCTAATTGTGGAAAAACATCTCTTTTCAACCATGCTACCGGCCTGCACGAACATGTGGGCAACTATAGTGGAGTGACGGTTTCGTCGAAAACGGGTACATTCTACCATAAAGGATATACAATCAATCTCGTCGACCTCCCAGGCACATATTCCATCACTGAATATTCTCCGGAAGAACTATATGTGCGTGAGTATATCACCGAGCAGCATCCGGATATGATCCTTAATGTGGTGGATACAGGTAATCTTGCCAGAAATATGTTTTTGACCACTCAGCTCATCGATATGAATGTGCGTATGGTGATGGCATTGAACATGTATGATGTGCTCGAGAAAACCGGCTCCAAACTTGATATAGACCAACTTGAGAAAATCATTGGTTTCCCTTGTGTCCCAACGATCGCAAAAACCGGAGAGGGAATCACGCATGTGCTCGACCATATTGTGAACATACATGAGGAGAAGGAGACTTTGCTCAAGCATATCCATATCAACTATGGTTCATCAATAGAGAAGGAGATAGAGAAAATCAAACCGTTGATTGAGTCGCACAATGAGATAGCTGTGGATTATCCATTCAGATATATTATTCTGAAACTTCTTGAGGGCGACAAGCATACGGAAGAGATGATAAAAAAATCGTTTGCCGATTTTGAGCCGATCAGAAAGCAGGTGGAGGAGTCTCGTGAGGCAATCGCCATGACATATGATGAGGATATTGCCAGCGTAATTACAAATGCCAAATATGGATTCATTCGTGGAGCACTGAATGAGACATTGGAGTGGAAAGAGGGAGTGCAGAACGACTTGGAGTATAAGGCAGACAGAATACTGACTCACAAGTGGCTTGGATTCCCATTCCTGTTGTTATTCCTGTTTCTGATGTTTGAGGCGACATTCCAACTTGGAGCCTATCCGCAGGACTGGATAGAGAGTCTGGTGTCGTTGATATGTGATGGAGTGAAACGTGTGTTGCCGGAAGGAATACTTGCGGATCTTGTGGTCGACGGAATTATTGCTGGAGTGGGAGGTGTGATTGTCTTCTTGCCCAACATCCTGATTCTGTTTTTCTTCATCGCCATTTTGGAAGACACCGGTTATATGGCGAGAGCGGCGTTTATCATGGATAGGGTGATGCATAAGGTCGGACTGCATGGAAAAAGTTTCATTCCGATGTTGAGCGGCTTTGGCTGTGGAGTGCCTGCCATTATGGCGACACGTACACTGGAGAATCCGAAGGATAGAATCATCACAATGATGGCGATACCGTTTATGTCTTGCTCGGCTCGCCTTCCCGTCTACCTATTGCTTGTGAGTGCATTTTTTGCGGAAAAACAGGGTTTGATGCTCTTCTTGATTTATCTTATAGGAATAGTATTCGCTATTCTGACGGCATTGTTGCTCAAAAAGACGAAGTTTAAGAACAATAGCGAGGAGTTTGTGATGGAGTTGCCTCCTTATCGTATTCCGACGTGGAGAAGCGTCTTGATCCACATGTGGGACAAGGCTGTGCAGTATCTGAAAAAGATGGGTACGGTGATCTTACTCGCGTCTATAATATTATGGGCATTAAACTATTTCCCTTCGTCTTCGCCTGAATTGGATGAGATCGATGCGAAGATAGCCCAGGTGGATGAGAATAGTGATGAGTATGCCGAGTTGACGTTGCTGAGATCTTCTGTACAGAGTGAAAACTCATATATCGGAAGCATCGGTAAGTTTATTGCCCCAGTATTCCAGCCACTTGGATTTGATTGGAAAACGTCTGTGAGCATTCTTACTGGTTTGGCGGCAAAAGAGATAGTTGTTTCATCTATGGGTATTCTCTACCAGGCGGATGGAGAGGCTGATGAAGAGAGTGAAAAACTTGTGTCAGCACTTCAAAATGCGCAGTATAAAGATGGCACACACGTCTTCACTCCGATTGTGGCATTCTCGTTGATGCTCTTCATACTGCTTTGCTCGCCATGTATAGCGGCGGTCACGGCATTGGCTAAAGAGTCGACAGCCAAGTGGGCGGCCTTTGCGGTAGGCTACACCACATTGGTGGCATGGATTGTGTCGTTTGCATTCTATCAGATTGCAAGTTTGATCGGATAATGTAGGGACATGGTTTATGCCTGTCCGCAATGATGATTATTAAGACAGAAATTCCCAGCGTAGTGGCAGGTTTCAAACCTGCCAGCAACGAGGGAAAATAATAACAAAAATAGAAAACTATGCAGGAAATAATAGTATATATCATAGTAGCAGTGGCTGTATTCTTCACTGTCAAACGACTTGTCGCAAAAGACAACAAATGTGGATGCGGCTGCGACAAATGTGATTGCCACGGAGACGATTGCCATGGCTGCGATAAGAAATAGAAATCGGATATCCTGATAAAAATGTACTCCAACTACACTTTTATCAAGATTGCTTCGTTTTCAAACCATTGCACTCGCCACAATGGACAAATGGGGTGTGCACAAGGTGCCGTAAATAACGTGAGTCCTGCGAATCATTTTCCACTTCCTGATTGATTTCTCACCTCTTTTTCTCATAAAAAGGCACAGCCTTTCTCTGTAAACCTTGTGTCTCTGTGGTTTTATTAAATTTTATGTGCTCGCCTACGGCTCGTACTCGAGGAAAGTGGTTAGGACCAATATTTATCAAACATGGGTCCTTAACAATCCTTATTTATGACACTCCAACTATCATTTTTTTTCTCCAACTATAATGTTTAATTTCATCGAACTGATGTTAAACAGGGCGAGCACAAGGCAATAGCCCTACATAATTGCAAAAAAATGAGGGGTGACATTCCGTCATCCCTCATTTTAATTATCAGAATATGAAGCTGTTTCTATTTCTTCCTGTTGATATAGATCTTCTTGTTGTTGAAGATATAAATGCCTTCTTTCAATCTCTCCTTCACGTCTTTCAAATATACATTCTTCATGATGATAGCTCCAGAAACTGTGTAAATGTTTCCTTTCACATCGTAGATGTCGGCAGGGTGGAGTGGAGCGTCAGTGGAGTCATTGCCAAGCACTGTGATGGCGAAATTCTCAGTCGCTTCGCATCCTGTCATTGTGTCTCTTGCTACAAAGTAGTAAGTGCCAGTTTTGTTTACGTTGTCGAGAAAATATAGTATTGGCATCTCTTTTCCTCCGTGGCGAAGCACTAGACTGTCTTCTGCAATAGAATTGAAGTATCCTTTCAATTCGATGGTGCGAGAAATTGTCATTTCTACTTTATGTGTAAATGAATTATATACTGGGCGACGGCTGTCGATGTATATGACTTTGTCTAGTCCTATACTGTCTTTGGCGAACACTGTGGTGTCGTTGCCAAATATTCTTATATCATCTGGCACTAAGACGTGGACTTTCTCGACTGTGTCTCCTTTACAGTAGTTTCTGAAAGTAAAGATGACGTCACACGACTTTGTTATAGTGTCGCCTGTGTGCAGATTCTGAGTGTAGTAGTATGATCCACAATCACATTTTGGCATCAAAAGTTGGATTTCTGGCACAGTGAAGACGCAGTTGCCATTATAATTGGCTATAGCTGTGTCTGGAGCTATTCTGAATGAAGATCCAGAATCGTCCAAGTGCAGAACGTACGCTACAATAGTGTCAGATTCCAAAACTTTTCCATTATACGTCACAGTCGCAGCCAACTTGACTGTCACGTCGTATTTGTAGTGCTCGCAGTCTTCTGGATCCTCCGATTGTGTGCTCTCCACAATTGTGTCTAGCGGCAGTTTGCAGATGCAGTTAACAAATGGATCTAGGACATAGATGGAATCTTCTTTCAGATACGACAAATAGTCGTCGCTCCTGATCGCTTTATACTCTTTCGGACCATCATAGTTGAACCAGTGGATATACGAAGTCTTACAGTTATTTACTGTGATTTTCGCAATCTCACGATGAATACAGCCGGTAAATGTGTCTCTCGCTACAAACGTGTAGACTCCTGTCTGATTGACATTGTCGAAAGTGTGTACGAAGTTTGGATAGTAATCAATGTGAGAACCGGGGTAGTAGAAAGTGGAATCGTGACGAGTAGAGTCAACCGGTATTCTCCAATCTATAGAATCTGCTTCTATTTCAATTTTAGAGGCATACATGTCGTAGTATGGTCTGTATTCAGCATACACACTAGAGGAAGGATCCTTTCTCCAATAAGTTCCACTATAGAGGTTGATGAGAGAACCAATGTAAGTGCTGTCTTCTGCACAAAGAATGGTGTCGTTGACCGTTATACTGGCTTTTCTTCCAATAGAAATCTCACACTTTAAAGTGTCATTAGTACTGAGGTAAGAGTTGAAATAGATGGTGGTGTCCTTTTCGTAGGTGCTGCCTACTAGACTGTGGAGAATGTCATTTTGAATTCCATCCAAATCAAGATTTCCAGGAATGTCTTGAATGACAAAACTACAATTGTGCCCTTTCGGTACAGCCGGAAGTGTGACGGTTTTTACTGTCGCAAACGTTGATACGGCAGAAAGTAACGCCGAACTTAAGAGTAGAGTTTTTCGCATACCCATAAATTTTTATTATACCTAATGACTTGCAAACAACCACACTTAAACTTGAAAGTATTGATTATTTGCTAACTAACTGATGCAAAATTACAAAAAGATGTTGGTGCTCAAGTGTTTTAATTGAAAATATTATGTCAAATCCATAAAATGTTAAGGATTTTGCTTGATTTTTACGGAATAGGAATATAAAGAAACCGGTTGGGTTATCATCTAACTCAACCGGTATGGGATATTAAATTATAGTTTTACAAAATGAATTATAACATCTTCTTTTTTTAACCAGGTGAAATATCTTTCTGGTGAAGAAATGGTGAATTTCTCTTTTGCGTCTACATCTAAGTATAATATGATTTCATAACTGAAAAGAGAATTGTCGTCAGATAACGATGAGGCTTCTGTCATAGAAATTGTTTCATATGATTCTTTGCCATATCTGTTTTTCTTATGTACCAAACAAGGAGTATTATTTGTTAGACTTACGAGACTATTAAAAATCTGAAGTTCTACGGTTTGATTGTTATCTTTTATGGACACTGAATTTATTGGCATGTCATACCATTCCCATTTAAATCCATTAGCTTCGTCTTCTGAAATTATTACTCTAACAGTATCTCCAGCATTGACTTCCATTGTGCGTATATATGATTCGTCTTTGTTGGCATTTTCAATCATATCTGAAATGCTTTCCTCATAGGGATAAGGATTAAAGTCAATGTTTGCCTTATACAAGTACGATCCTATAATAAGATCTGGCACTGCCTGGGGGTCTCCTACATAATTTGCATTATACTGTTTTGTACTAATGCTGTCAAGACTTGTGTAAACATTATTTTCAATTGTTCTTGATACGATATTAGTAGTAGACAAGTGTGATCCATCGAAGATGTAATTGCCATTTCGTATTGTTAATGTGCTCAAAATTTTATCGTATTGATAATATGTAAACGAATCTTCAGAAAAGTCCCATATCGATATGATCCCAGAAGTGTCATCAATCCAATACCATTTGCGGACTATAGAAAATAACTCGTTTTCTTCTTCTTTTTCATCTTTGCAATTACACAAAAATATTGTACTGACCAGAAATAAAAGTAAAATTTTTAATGATTTCATCTTTTTGAGTTTTTTGTTAAAAAAATAGCGGTGCGAATATATTGAATTGATAAGAAACCTCCAAATTTTAATAGAGAATAATGAAAATAGAGCTCTAATCTGTCATGAATATTGGTCTATATGTCGAATGTCTTTTCATAGGAGAGAAAAATGTGAGATTTATAAATGTCAAAAGCTTTTTATTAGATCCAAGAATATATGTCATACAGTTTTTCCATATCTTTACAACAAATTAAAACTTAGGAACTATGCTGACAATGATTGTTTATTACCATTGCAAAGATGGTCAACGTGATGCTTTTATGACGGCTGTAAAGATGGAAAAGATTGCAGAGAACAGCCGCGTCGAACCGGGAAATATGCAATACGATTATTTCTTGCCTGTCGACGACGCTAACACTGTCTTATTGCTTGAAAAATGGGAGAGCGATGAGGCTCAGAAAATCCATACTGCCACAGCCAATTTCAAGAAATTAGGGGAAATCAAGGTGAAATTTGTGAAGAGTGTGGAGATTGAGAAATATTGATGTAGGGACGGTGTAAAAACATAGAGACGGTGTAGATAGAGGCGGTGTGGCACAATGCAAAGAGACGGTGTGGCACATGGAGACGGTGTACACACCGTCTCTACAGTAATGTGATTATTTGAAAATCTCTTTTAGCATATTTCCCATCTTCACACGCAATTCTCCACGCTGGCATGAGAAATTGTTCACCATCAGGCAGACTGCGTATGTCTTGCCGTTGTGCTCCACATAACCCGCATAGTTCTGCACTCTCTCCATACTTCCGCTTTTGAAGTGAGCTTTGCCTTTAAGAGGTGTGTTGGCAAGAAAACTCTTCACTGTGCCATTGACTCCGCATGTCGGCAATGATGCGTAGAAGGCTGGGAAGAACTTGCTCTTCTTCTTCATGTATATCAGCATGTCGACAAAGAAGTTTGGATTGATCGCATTCTTCATGCTGAGTCCCGAACCATCCACCTGATACACTCCTTTTGCGTTCACTCCATGAGCGTTCCACCATCCGAATGATGAGGATATCGATTTTGGATACGACGATGTGTAGCTGTTGCGTAGTCCTAAATGAAGGAATATGTTTTCAGCATACAGGTTGATGCTGTTGTAGTTTGTGGCGCGGCATAGCTCCGACAGTGGGGCGGAGTAGTGTGTGTAGAGAAGTTTGCATGAGTCTGATTTAGCAAACTGCTCTATCCTTGTTGTTGAGGCTTTTTTAGTGAACACTACTCCTGAATCTTTCAATTGTTGCTCAATTGCGTCTGCCACGAATAGAGCAGGCTCCGGATTTTCCGACTGAATCTCCTGCATCTTGCCCACAGCGAACGGACCTTCAATTGTCTTGTTCCAAGAGAAGTCTGTCGACATTATTCTGTATGGAGTGTCTTTGTTTATCAGCTTCACGTCAAGAAGGTTGGTCTTTGGCACTGTGTTCACCACTCTTGCAACAGAATCCTCGGCTGAATTGTTGACGTAGATGCGGATCATATTGTCGTAGGCACAGATCGCCGACGGAGTTGGGGCATAGTAGGTGCCGATATCCTCCACAAGCCAGATGGGCATCTGCGCGCATTGGGCGTAAAGGCTCGCGTCGCCTATCACAGCACCGTCTACTTTCTTGATCCCTGCATTGCGGACCGCATTGGCTGCATTTGTGAAGAAATCATTAGGCTGTTTGTTGTATTTGGATGCGATCGACGGATCTCCGCCTCCGACAACGTAAATATTGCCATGCAAAGTGGAATCTTTAGTGAGATGTCCCTCCATCACTACTTTCGTCTCGAATTTGAAAGTGTCTGAAAACACTTCCAATGCAGTGGCGGTAGTGATGAGTTTGGTGATCGACGCGGGAATCAGATTCGTGTTCCTGCGGTATTCAGCGACCGTTTCTCCCGTCTCCACATCCTTGATCAGTATTCCCACACCTGCATTGTGAAGTCCGGGAGAATCGACAAATGTCTTTACTGCAGGATGGAGATCCTGTGCGTTTGCGATCACACTTATAAGAGACAATATGATAAGTAATAATTTCTTCATTTCGATATATGTTAGTCGCTAATAAATAATCCGTTTGCCATTCTGAGCTAACGGAAATGGAGGATGCAATGGAAAATCCTTTGCAATCCTCAATTATGCATTTAGCATTATGAATTCCGCATTATCCTTTGTGTCTGGCTTTTAGCTCTCTTGCCAAATCCTCGATTCTGATGCCCTTGCTTGTAAGCAATACGATAAGGTGGTAGATCATGTCGGAACATTCGTAGATAAACTGGTCGTTTGTGCCGTTCATTGCCTCTACGATCGCCTCGATAGTCTCTTCTCCTACCTTCTTACACATCTTAGCCGCGCCACCTTTGAAAAGCTTCGTTGTGTATGAGCCTTCTGGCATCTCTGCGTGACGTTTCTCAATGAAGTCCTGAAGCTCAGTAAGGAAAGCAAGATCTTTCACATTCTTTGAGCCAAGGAATTGGTTGGCACCTGTGGTTGAACCCTTTGGAAGTGCTTGGATAAGCACACTGTCGCCAGCTGCTGATTTTTGGATCTCAGCTACCTCCATAGTGTCGTTGTATTCTCCCGCAAGCACATTCTCGTCAGAGCCTGTAGCTGGATTGTGGAGCATAACGACTTTGGAATTCTCCATCTTAGAAATTGTCTCATCAGTCACGAACCCGATGCGTAGCACTTTGCTGTTTCTCTCGTCTTGTACGCATGCAGGAATCATTGTTTTTGCCATATTTTTAGAGTGTAAAATGTCAATTTATTAAAATCAAATCAGTATCGACGGTGCTTGCCGATACTGAATATATTATTTTTCAGCACTCTTTTTTGTGCTTGCTTTCGTTTTTGCTGCCGTTTTAGTTGAGGCTTTTGTTGTCTTTGTGGCTTTCGCCTTTTTTGCTGGAGCCTTGTCTGCCTGTTCCGCTATTATTTTGCGGCAGTCATCTAATGTCAACGACTTAGCATCTGTGCCTTTTGCAATCTTATAGTTGACGCCGTCTTTTGCGATGTACGGTCCGAATCTTCCGTTGAGCACTTCGATCTCCACGCCGTTGTCGTCAAACTTATTGATCACCTTGTTCTTTTGTTCTTCTCGTTTGGCTTCGATGATCTTTATACACTCTTCATTCGTCACCGTTAGCGGATCGTAAGTCTTGGCAAGTGAATATGCCTGGCCGTTATGTTTGATATATGGACCAAATCGTCCGACTGCCACCACCAATTCAGAGTCTTCGTATGTGCCTACCGTACGTGGAAGTTTGAACAGGTCGAGAGCCTCTTCCAAGGTGATTGTCTCAAGATGCTGGTTTTTGCGTAGAGATGCAAAACGTGGTTTCTCTTCATCTTCCGTCGCTCCGATCTGAGCTATTGCTCCAAAGCGCGCGATCTTCACGAAAACCTCTTTGCCACTCACTGGGTCGACACCAAGCTTGCGCATTCCGTTCTTTCTCTCGCTGATTTGTGACGCGTCTTCCACTAATGGGTGGAAATTGTGATAGAAGTCGTCGATCATATCTTCCCACTTCATGTTTCCTTCTGCCACGTCATCAAACTTATTCTCAATCTTCGCTGTGAAGTTGTAGTCGAGAATGTCAGGGAAGTATTCGGTCAAAAACTCATTCACCACGATTGCCGTGTCTGTTGGCACGAGTTTCTTTCTGTCTGCGCCGTAAGTTTCTGTTTCTGTAGTCTCAGTTATCTGGTTGTCTTTAAGCACCAGAGTCTGGTAATTGCGTTTCTTGCCTTCCAAGTCGCGCTTCTCCGCATACTCCTTGTTCTGGATAGTGGAGATGGTCGGTGCGTAAGTAGAAGGACGTCCGATACCAAGCTCTTCAAGTTTGTGCACAAGGGAAGCCTCACTGTAGCGTGGAGGATGCTGTGTGAAACGTTCAGTGGCATCGATCTCTTTAGGCTTTGAAAGAATCATTCCCTTGTTGAGTGGAGGAAGCACGGAAGTGTTGCTGTCCTCACTGTTCTCTTTGCTCTCCTGATATACTTTCAAGAAACCGTCAAACTTGACGACCTCACCGTCTGCTACAAATTTATATGTGTCGTCGCCACAGTCGATAGTCACAGTTGTCCTTTCGATCTCGGCGTCGGCCATCTGCGACGCGATTGTACGCTTCCAGACGAGGTCATATAGCTTTTGAAGGTTGTTGTTGCCTTCAATCGTTTGATTCTCTATATATGTAGGGCGGATTGCCTCGTGAGCCTCCTGAGCACCTTTTGCCTTGGCTGTGAAACGACGTGGCTGAGAGTATTTTTCGCCCATTGATTCGCTGATTACTTTTTTCGCTGTGTTGATGGCAAGATCGGAAAGATTTACTGAATCGGTACGCATATATGTAATCTGTCCTGCCTCATATAGTTGCTGTGCGAGCGACATTGTCATGTTCACTGAGAATCCAAGCTTACGCGCTGCTTCCTGTTGTAATGTTGATGTGATGAAAGGAGCTGCCGGACCACGTTTGATTGGCTTCACGCTGATGTCTGAAACCTTGAACTCCGCATTTTTGCATTTTTCCAAAAATGCTCTTGCTTCAGCCTCTGTCTTGATTCTTTGTGGAAGTTCTGCTTTAAGTGTGGAAGATTTTCCTTTGCTGTCCACAACTGTGAAAATAGCTTGTATTCTGAATGAAGATTCACTCACAAAATTTTGAATCTCCTTTTCTCTGTCTACGATAAGGCGCACTGTCACCGACTGCACACGTCCGGCTGAAAGTGATGGACGCACTTTTTTCCATAGTACTGGGGAAAGCTCAAAACCTACGATTCTGTCCAATACACGTCGTGCCTGCTGGGCTGAGACCAGATTGTCGTCGATGTCACGTGGGTTTTCAATTGCGTGAAGAATGGCGGTCTTGGTGATTTCGTGGAATACGATACGACGTGTGTTTTCCTTCTTCAGTTTCAGCACATTGAATAGGTGCCAGGCGATAGCCTCTCCCTCGCGGTCCTCATCGGATGCGAGCCACACGATCTCTGCGTTTTTAGCCTCCTTGATCAAGTCGTCGACAAGCTCTTTCTTGTCGTCGGGAATTTCATATATGGGTTCGTAGTTGTTGTCCAAGTTGATGGACATTCCACTTTTTTTAAGGTCTCGGATGTGTCCGTAGCTCGATTTCACTACAAAATCCTTCCCTAAAAATTTACCTATTGTCTTCGCTTTTGCGGGAGACTCAACTATGACTAAGTTCTTGTGCATTTTTACCGTACCTAAAATCTTTTTTGCAAAGAAAAATAAAAAATCTTTCATATACTCATATTTTTGCGTTTTCTTTGGAATATTTTTGAAAAGTTGTTGATTGATATGATTGAAATTGGAAAAATTCGGGAGCTGATGGCGAATATGGGAGTGGATGCGATTGTCGTCGGAGACAGTGATCCTCATTTCAGCGAATACCCTGCCGACTGCTTCTGCCTGCGCTCTTTTTTGAGTGGGTTCGACGGTTCGAACGGCACTCTTGTGGTGACCAAGAATGACGCTGCCCTTTGGACAGATTCAAGATATTATTTGCAGGCTGCAGAACAGTTGAAGCCGTCTGGAATACGTATGGTCAAGCAGGAGAGTGAATGTTCGATACCTGATTTTTTGGCATCTGTTTTGAATCCTGAAAATGTAGCTGCACTTAATCCGTGGACAACATCCCTGTCGGAGGAGACGGAATATAAGAGAACTGGAGTGAAGATCACCTATGATGAAAATCTGTATGAATCGTTGTGGTTTGGCAATCAACCGAAAATGTCGGATTCCAAATTATTTGTTCATTCGGAGAAATATTCTGGAGAGTCGGTGAAATCAAAAATCGAAAAATGCCGAAAGTTTTTTGCATCTAGAAATGCAGACGCAATGCTCGTCTCCACCCTTGATGAAGTGGCATGGGTGACGAATCTTCGTGGTGCGGACGCTCTTTGCACTCCAATCTTTTACTCATATTTAATAATTGAAAAGGAAAAGTCTACTTTGTTTGTTGATACAGACAAAATAACGGACGAAATATCAGAATATTTGCGTGCGAATGTGATAAATGTAGCTCAATATTCGCTATTCGCACAGTATTTGCGTAAAAATCTGTCTGAAAGTCAGGTTCTGCTTGAGAATGCAAAATGCAACATCGCAACGTCGCAACTGCTGAATGGAAAAGTCGCGTCGACAGAAAAGTTCATCGAAAATTTGAAGGCGGTGAAGAATCATACGCAATTGGAATGTGAAAGAAAAATTATGGTAGACGACGGTGTTGCTCTTGTCCGACTTCTGATGTGGCTGGAGAAAAACCGAGGCAATGGGCTGCATGAGACAGACGTGGCAGAGAAGATTGCTGAGCTGAGAAAACACTCGTCTGAATATATCTGTGAAAGTTTTGATACAATTGCTGGTTTTGCGGATCACGGAGCCATCGTCCACTATTCTGCCAAGAAAGGTTGTGACTATACGCTGACTCCAGACAATATCATTTTGATAGATACAGGAGGAAACTACCTCGGTGGCACTACAGATATCACAAGGACAGTGTCGTTGACAGACGCACCGTCGACAGAGCAAAAAAGAGATTACACATTGGTCTTGAAAGGACATATTGCCATCCAAATGCAAAAATTTCCTGCAAAAACGGTTGGCTTTCAGATTGATACACTCGCTCGTCAGTATTTGTGGCAGGCAGGTTTGAACTATGGACATGGTACGGGGCATGGCGTCGGACATTTCTTAGGAGTTCACGAAGGTCCACAGTCAATGAGTAAAAAAAGTGTGGATTGTGAATTGAAGGAAGGAATGTTCATAACAGATGAACCAGGACTTTACCGCACGGGAAAATGGGGAATCCGCATCGAAAATATGTTGGCGGTGAAAAAAGCGGAAAATACTGAATTTGGAGAATTTATGCAATTTGAAACCTTGACATTATGTCCATATGATCGCAAATTGATAGAGACATCATTATTGACTAACGAAGAGAAGAAATGGCTTAATGATTATCACAGACAAGTAAGGCAGAAATTAACAAATTTTTTGAATGTTGAAGAAAATGCTTGGCTTGAAGTACAAACTAAAGACTTTATTTAGTACATTTGCGAAAATTAAAAGAAACGGCAGATAGATATGAAAAGAAAATTTTTCTCTTTTTGGGCGTTGATATGTGCGTTTGTATCGTTGGCGGCGACTGCTCCAAAAGATGCGCCATATCGTATTGAGGTCAAGATGACTGATATCAAAGACACTTCGAAAGTGTTCTTGGCATTCTATTATAATGGAAAAACATATTCCAAGGATACTGCACAGTTTAATGGTAAGGGAGTTGCAGTTTTTGATGGAAGCAAAAGAAAGGATAAAGAGAAGCAGAGATTGGAGGAGGGAATGTATATTGTCTACTTCAAGCAGGATAAATTCTTTGACCTATTGGTGGGAAAAGATCAAAACATCAAGTTGAAGGCAGACACTACAGACTTGACACCAGTTGTGACTCAAGGAGAAGAGTCGGTCTACTTCTCAAAACTTGTCAAATTTATGTCAGACAAGAATAAGGAGCGTAAAGATGTAGTTGAAAGCAAAAAAGCCGGAAAAATTGATTCAGTCACATTTGAGGCAAAATTAAAGAAACTATCAGATGAGGTAGAGGCATTCCAGAAGAAAGAGATCGAAACGACTAAGGGGACTTTCTATTCTGAGTTTGTAAGAGGTACGGTAGCGGTTGATATTCCAGATTTCACCGAGTTGCCAGACACAGCAAGACCAATGGCAAGATACCAGTTTACAAAGAACCATTTCTTTGATAATATCAATTTGTCTGATCCACGTATGTTGAGAACTCCATATTTCCCAGGAAAGGTGGACAATTATATGGCGAGATTGATTCCGATTCCAGACTCCCTGTTTGCTGCAGCAGACGTGCTGATTCAGAAGAGTGAAGGAAACAAAGAGACATACCAGACAATGCTCAGCAAGATGATGAACTACGGATTGAAGAGCAATCAGATGGGTATGGACAAGATGTGGTATCAGATAGCAGAGAAGTATTACTTGTCAGGCAAGGCTGATTGGGCAGACTCTTCATGGATAGAGGATTTGAAGGCAGAGTGCAAGAAAGTCCGCTACAACATGATCGGAATGACAGCTAAGAACTTGAGAATGCGTGGAATAGACTCGACACAGATACAGTTGAAAGATTTGCGTCCATCAGAGGGAAAGAACGAGTTTGTGTTGGTATACTTCTTTGAACCAAGTTGTGGACACTGTAAGAAAATCACACCAGTGTTGCATGATTCAGTTTATGTGAAGTACAAGGACAAAGGATTTGAGGTGTTCTGCTGCTATACACAGACAGACAAGAAAGAGTGGGTCGACTTCTTGGACAAGCACAAGTTGCATGATTGGGTGAACGTATGGGATCCAAACAGAGAATCATATTTCTGGGAGTTCTACGACGCGACAGTCACACCGGGAGTTTACCTTCTAGACAAAGAGAGAAAAATTGTAGCAAAGAAGATAAGCACAGAGTCATTGGATCAGATTTTGGAGGAAGAGTTGATAAAGCGAAAACAACAAAAAAAGTAGTTTGCCAACATAAAAATGGCCATTTTTCATCAAATTTATCAACTTTTTTGCAATAAAATCACAAAAGTGTTTTGCAAGAAACAAAGTTTGTCTATTTTTGCCAACCATACAATCCGACGCAATTCGGTTGCGACGTTATTGTGTGTTAATTAAGTTAGAAATAAAATTAGTAAATTATCTTATACTCGAAAGGTACTATGAAACACTTAAAGCTTTTTACGCCGGTCACAGCGATGTTGATCTTAGGAGCTTTGACTACATCATGTGGTAAGAAGTCCTTGAAAGATTCGCAGGAATCGAATGTAACCGGATGGAAGTACAACGACAAGGAAAACGGAGGTTACCAGGTAACCATCGGCTATGAACAGGATACACCAATTGGAATGACATTCATCCAGGGTGGTACTTTCACAATGGGTCGTGTTATTGAGGATGTATTAGGAGATTGGAATAACATTCCACGTCGTGTCACTGTAGCTTCGTTCTACATGGACCAATATGAGATTGCCAATGTAAACTGGCGTGAGTATTTGTATTGGATGTCAAATGTGTTCCACAATACTCCTGAATTGATTGAGAGAGCTCGTCCTGACACTTTGGTTTGGCGTGAGGAGTTGGCTTACAACGAGCCATACTTGGAGTACTACTTCACTCACGTGTCATACAACTACTATCCAGTTGTAGGTGTGTCTTGGGAGCAGGCAAGTGATTTCTGTGTTTGGCGTTCTGACCGTGTAAACGAGAAGAGAATGGTTGACGCAGGAACAATCCAGTATCCAGATTTCCAGGCATTGAAGGGAAATACTGATGCTAACGATATCGCGCAGAATCAGGTATTCAGCACAGACAAGTACTTGATGAAGGGTGATTACAAGCCAACAGAAGGAAAGAAACAGTTGAAGGATGTATATGGTAATGCAAGAAAGACTACAATGTCTGACGGTATCCTACTTCCTAAGTATCGTCTCCCAACCGAGGCTGAGTGGGAGTACGCTGCATACGGTATCCTTTCTGTAGAGGGTGAGGAAAACTACGAGGAGAAGAAGATCTATCCTTGGTATGGTCACCAGATGCGTAACCCAGGTAAGGACAAGAAAGCTAACCGTGGACAGATGTACGCTAACTACGTAAGAGGTCGTGGTGACTACATGGGTATCGGAGGTAACTTGAATGACCACGCTACTATCACTTCTCCAGTTGATGCTTTCTGGCCAAATGAGTTCGGTCTATACAACATGGCTGGTAACGTTAACGAGTGGGTGCTTGATGTATATCGTGTATTGACATCAGATGATGAGCAGGAGTACAACCCATTCCGTGGTAACCAGTATGTAAGCCCTATCATGCAGGAGACAACTCTTGAGGATGGTACTTCAGCTAAGGTTCCTCAGATCGACAGCCTTGGTCGTGTGATCTTCGCTATCCCAGCTGATAAGGATACTGAGCTTGACAAGTACGCTCGCCTTGATGTAAGAAACTACAAGGATGGTGATGGTCAGAGTGCTCTTGACAGAAACCAGTGGACTGCAGTTGTAGATCCAGATATCGCAACTAAGAAATTGTATGATCCAGATGCTGGTACTGCTGTGTCTAAGTTGACTTCTAACATCTCTAACACTACTCGTGTTTACAAGGGTGGTTCTTGGAAGGATCGTTCTTACTGGTTGAGCCCAGCTCAGAGACGTTACCTAGAGCAGACTAAGTCTCGCAGCGACCTTGGTTTCCGTTGCGCAATGTCTAAGGTAGGTCCAGAGGATGACAACAGATAAACAGTAGGTTTATTAAACATATAAAACGGAGCTTTCAATTTGTTGAAGGCTTCGTTTTTTTTGATTAGACATAACAAAGAATAATTAGTCAAAACAAAGAAATGGATATCAAGTCAATATATTCACTTTTCATCCAATGTGATGGCGTTTCTACTGATAGCAGAAAATGCCCTAAAGATTCTATGTTTATCGCTCTTAAAGGTGATAACTTTGATGGTAATGTTTTTGTCGAGAATGCCATCGAATCGGGATGCAAGTTCGCACTTACAAGTGATGAACAGCGTGCTAACAACAAAACAATCTTTTATGTTCCCGATACATTAGTCGCTCTTCAACAATTGGCATCTTATCACCGTCAACAGATGAATGCGACTGTGATCGCTATCACTGGAACCAATGGCAAAACTACAACCAAGGAGTTGACTTCTGCAGTGATGAAGGCTAAATATGGCGATGATGTGATCAACACAGAGGGAAATCTAAACAATCATATTGGCGTCCCATTGACATTGCTTCGTATCAAAGCTCACCATAAGTATGCTATTGTGGAGATGGGAGCAAACCATCCGGGCGAGATCAAGACTTTGGCTGATATCGCGTTGCCAGACTATGGCTTGATCACCAACGTCGGCACGGCTCATATCCTTGGCTTCGGCTCTTTTGAAGGTGTGATCAAAACAAAATGCGAGTTGTACGACAATTTGAAAAAGCACAACGGCACAATCTTTGTTAATGGATCAAACCACAACATTTTCCCTAAATCGGAAGGAGCAAACAGAATCGTTTATGGAGTAGACGGGTCTTCATTGAATGCCTCTGTTGAGTCGGCTGATCCATTTTTGAAGGTGAAGTTCTCCAACGGATATTCTGCACAGACTAATTTGATTGGTGCTTACAACCTTGAAAATGTTATGGCTGCGGCTTGTGTCGGCTCTCATTTTGGCGTCGATATGCCGACGATTGTCTCTGCATTGGAACACTATAAACCATCAAACAACCGTTCCCAGTTTATTTCCACTTCTTCCAACAAACTTATTGTCGATGCTTATAATGCCAATCCGACAAGTATGAAGGCGGCTCTTGATAATTTCATATCTTTGAAATCAGACAGTGAGAAGGCACTTATCTTGGGTGATATGCTTGAACTTGGAAAAGACTCTGAAGTAGAGCATGGCAAAATAGTTGAGATGATAGCAGCGTCTGGAATAAAGAAGGTCATGTTGGTCGGACAAAATTTTGCGTCAGTTGCAAAAAATGGAATGTCTACGTTTAAGAATGCAGACGAGTTGATTCCCGTCTTGACAGATAATAAATTGAACGGATGCCTAATTTTAATCAAGGGATCCAACAGTATGAAACTTACTAAAGTTGTAGAGTACTTATGAATTCAACGATGATATTATTCTTTGTTTTTGTCGCTATTGTCGTAGCGTGGATAATTTTCTACAATCTTCGTAGGAAAAGAATCGAGGCTGAGGAGGAAGAGCGCAAAGCACGTCTTTCAGAAGAGGAAAGAATCAAAGAAGAAGAGGCGGAAAAAGCAAAGGAGGAGTCTTCGGAATGTTGCGGACAACATGAGGTGTGTGAGAAAACAAACCTTATAAATACTAATCTGAAGATTGAGTACTACGACGACGAGGAATTGGATGCACTTTCTGGAAAAGATCCTGAGGATTATACAGAAGAGGAGATCGCTCAGTTGCGTGAGGTGTTTGAGACGTTGAAAGAGTATGATGTGGCAGGATGGCTCAGAAGTCTACAGCTCAGAAATATAGTATTGCCTGATGATATCAAGGAAGAGGCATTGTTTATTGTCAGCGATTTAAGAGACAGAGAAAATGCTAAGTAAATCAATTTATTTGTCGTTCTTTTACATCTTTTTCTTGGTGTGTTTCTTTTTGGAACGCATCCTTTTCGCCCTGTTTAATTTTGGCAATACATTCAAAGACGGGATTGCAGAGCCATCAAGGTCGTTTGTGCATGGATTCCCGATGGATCTGTCGGCGACGGGCTATTTTATGATCCCGTTTTTGTTGGCAGCACTATTGTTTTCTTTTTGGAAAAACAAATCTGCGGAACACTCCACCTATAAGGTGATTGGTATAGTGTTGTCTGCAATGACCTCTTTTTTCTGCGTTTTGGATATAGTCCTTTATCCTGCGTGGGGATTCCGTCTTGATGCCACTCCATTTTTCTATATGCAGTCGCCAACAGCCGCGCTCGCAAGTGGCACAACATCCGATTATCTTATCTATGGGTCGACGTTGGTGCTTCTTGCCGCATCTTTTGTCTACGCATTTGTCCGTTTGCTTGGGATGGCGTATGAAATTGCACAGAAAGATTATGTTTGTAGATTCGACGGAATTGGACTCAATTTTATACCGGTAGTGTTGTTCGTTGGCTTTACTGTTTTAGCCATTCGAGGTGGAGTGGGAGTGTCCACTATGAATCCCGGACGAGTCTATTTTAGTGACGATGTCTATTTTAATCATTTGGCAATTAATCCAAATTGGAATTTGATTTATTCAGTTCAAAAGACGGATGATTTCTCAGAATATTATACATTATCGGACGAGGAGTCACAACATATATATGAAGAGACGCTTGCACCGTCGAGAGAACCTCGCGTCGCCACGGATACACTTTTTAATACGTCATGTCCGAATGTCCTTCTATGCATAATGGAAAGCTTCGGAGGCACAGCATGCAAACTTACAGGAGGTGCAGACGCAATGCCTAATCTCTGCAAATATGCGGAAGACGGAATTGTTTTCAACCGTTTTTATGCCAACAGCTTTCGCACCGACCGTGGATTGGCATGTATACTTGCCTCATATCCAGGAATGCCCACCACATCTTTGATGAAGGTGACGAATAAGAGCCAGAATGTGAAGAAACTTCCGAATGCTTTGAAAGAGGCAGGTTATAAAAACTCATTTTATTATGGTGGTGACATCAATTTCACCAATATGAATTCATTTTTGGTGATGTCAGGATATGAGAAAATAATTTGTGACGCGAATTTCACCAAAGATCAGAAGCAGTCGAAGTGGGGAGCGTACGACCATGTCTTGTTCGACTTCCTTGCCAAAGATTTTGAGAATGGAAATTTTGGCGACAGATTTTTCTGTACTGTCTTATCTTCGAGCAGTCATGAGCCGTTTGAAGTGCCGTATAAGCATCATGAAGATAAGTATTTGAATTCGGTTATGTATTCCGACAGTTGTCTTGGCTCATTCTTAGACAGATTCCGTCAGACAAAATATTGGGATAACACTCTTATTATAATATTGCCCGACCATTCGACAGGATTGGTTGGAGATCTGGCTAATTCAGATTCACTCCGCTACCGAATCCCGATGGTATGGTGCGGTGGAGCGGTGAAGAGGCATCAGGTGGTGGATAAAATCAGTTCACAGATTGATTTGTCGGCAACATTGTTAGGCCAATTAGGCATAAAACATGATGATTTTATGTTTAGTAAGGATGTTTTTGACAACAATTCGCCAGAATTTGCTATTTTTGCATTCAATAATGGTTTTGGTATCATTGAAAAAGAAGGTTATGCGTCGTACGACTATGATTCCCAAACAGAAATCACGTCTACAGATGCGAAAATCTTAAAAAGAGGTAAATCATTTATTCAAACAGTTTATAGAGATTTTGAAAGGAGGTGATATATGATGACTTTTGATGGTGTCGTCTACGGCCCTGTCCATAGCAGACGATTAGGCTTGTCTTTAGGCATAAACCTTTTGCCAACGGAAAACAAAGTATGCTCATTTGAGTGTATATACTGCGAGTGCGGTTTCACAAAAAAAGGAGTATCCGCAAAATTCCCGTCGCTTCAGAAAGTTGAAGAAGAGATGACAAACTGTTTCCGATCGTTGCATGCGGAAGGAAAACATCTTGATGTGATCACTTTTGCAGGAAATGGAGAGCCGACACTCTATCCGCATTTTGAAGAAGTGATATATATGACGATACGATTGCGAGATCAGTTTCATCCTAATTCAAAAATTTCAGTATTGACAAATGCGACGCGATTAGCTAACGAGTCGGTTGTCAGAGCTTTGAAAAAGGTAGACAACAACATATTGAAGATTGATTCCGCGATTGATTCGACGGCAAAACTTATAGATGCTCCAGTAGATTCGCATTATAGTGTGGATCGAGTGATAGAACAGATGGCACAATTCGACGGTGAATTCATACTGCAGACCATGTTTCTTCGTGGTGTTGTGGAAGGCAAGAAAATCGACAACACAACAGAAGAAGAAGTAAAAGCATGGTATGAGGCCGTGGAGAGAATGTCGCCAAAACAGATAATGATTTATTCAATAGATCGTGAGACACCATACAAAGATTTGGAAAAGGTAAGTCACGAAGAACTGGAAAAGATAGCCGGACCTTTGAGAGAGGCTGGTTTTGATGTCCAGACAGTCTAAGAGAAAAGTTTAAATCATTAAAAATCCGCATTTTTTTCATAGAATTAAGATAATGAAAGAAAAAATGATTAAATTTGCGGGCAAAATTAAAACGTAACAATTAAAAAATTATGATCGTAGTTCAAATCAAGGAAGGCGAGAACATCGAAAAAGCCTTGAAGAAATTTAAGAGAAAGTTTGAGAAGACTGGTGTCGTTAAAGAGTTGAGAAACCGTCAGCAGTTCACAAAGCCATCAGTGCTAAAGCGTCAGCAGAAGATTCACGCAATTTACGTACAGGCACAGTATGGTAATGAAGATTAATCGTTCTCGTGGACAGATTGATTGAAGACTTCAAACAATATATAAGGTATGAGAAGAACTATTCTTCTCATACCTTTATTGCTTATGAGAACGACCTGAACCAATTCTCTACGTTTTTGTTGGAAAACTATGGCAATTTAGAAGTCACAGAAATCACACATAAACATATTAGGAGTTGGATCTATGAGTTACGTCAGACAGAGAAGGCGACGAGTGTGAATCGCAAGATTTCTGCCCTCAGATCCTTTTTCAAATTTTGCAAAAGGAGAGTTCCGGGACTAAAATCGCCGATGATTTCCATACGTTCACTGAAGCAAGAAAAGCGACTTCCTATGTTTTTAAAAATAAATGAAGTCGAAAAAATACTTGCAAATAATATAAATTTTTCAGTGTATGAAAATTTTCGCGATTTTTTGATGATTGAAACGTTTTATTCATTAGGTTTGCGTTTGTCAGAATTGATTAACGCAAAAGAAACCGATTTTGACTTCTCGAGAAAGGTCGCCACGATCCTTGGAAAGCGAAACAAGCAGAGGGCGATTCCGCTTGGGGACAAGTACATTGATTTAGTTCAACGGTATTTGAAACTAAAGCGAGAAACTTTCGAAGGAGGTGCGGAAAAGAATCTGTTTGTGTCGGATAAGGGAGAGCAGTTGAAGCCGCGCAAAGTTTATTCGATCATACACAAGAAGATTTCAGAAGTAAGCACCATAGCGAAAAGAAGTCCGCACGTATTGCGACACACATTTGCGACTGTGATGCTCAACAACGGAGCGGAGATAGAATCGGTGAAGGAACTTTTGGGGCATTCGAATCTGGCAGCCACACAGGTCTACACGCATACGACCTTTGAGCAAATGAAGAAAATTTATAAACACGCTCATCCAAGAGCACAAAAAGAAAAATGATATGAACGTTAATTTTCAGACAATCCATTTCGATGCAAAGGCAGATTTGGAGGCATTCGTACAGAAGAAGGTAGTAAAGTTGGAGCAGTATTCAGACCAGATTACTAATGTTGATATTGCGATGAAGGTGATCAAACCAGAGGTTGCAAACAATAAAGAGGTTATGTTGAAAGTGTTGTTGCCTAATAATGAGCTAGTTGTGACGAAGACAGCTGACAGCTTTGAGGAGGCATTCGACAATGCGATGGACTCGATGATCCGCTCAATTCAGAAGACTAAAGAAAAAAATAGAAATTAATCTGTGTTTTTCTTTGCAGTTTAAATAAAAGTTTCTACTTTTGCAGTCGTTATTCGGAAACAGCCCGATTAACGACTGTTTTAGCCTTATGGCTCAGCTGGCCAGATCTAGGAATTTCAAAGAAATCTAGAGGGAGGCGTGAGAATGAAGGGTGTGTACCAGAGTGGCCAAATGGGGCAGACTGTAAATCTGCTGGCTCTGCCTTCGGTGGTTCGAATCCATCCGCACCCACAACAATGGACTACAGCGGTAACGCTTAGATGGCAGATTGCCAATGTAGCTCAGCGGTAGAGCACTTCCTTGGTAAGGAAGAGGTCACGGGTTCAAGTCCCGTCATCGGCTCAAAGAAATTATTAAAAAAATACAATATAATTATGGCAAAAGAACAATTTGATCGTTCAAAACCGCACGTAAATATCGGTACTATTGGTCACGTAGACCATGGTAAGACAACTCT
>DFGT01000026.1 GCA_002371265.1 Bacteroidales bacterium UBA3743
GTTTGATGCAACTACAGATTGTATTGGCGTTTTCTGTGGAGACGTGGCATTGCTGCGTCTCTTTTTTTATGTTTGAATGATAAAAGCTCGGGAAGCTTGCCGAAATGCAGGATGTGAAGTGTTTGACCATTTTCCCGGCGCCGGGAAAATGATCGAGATCGCCAAAGGAGCTCAAAGAGAGGTCGACGACTACATGCTCACACGTTATGCGTGTTATCTTGTGGCTCAGAATGGAGATCCGAGAAAGCCTGAGATCGCTTTTGCTAAATCGTCTGCGACGTTTGTCAACAGATGTCTGGAATAGCGACTGTTCCACGGTCGGAAAAAGAACAGATCTGTTGGTGTTAAAATAAGTTAAAAACAACAATGCGGGGAGGGCGTTTGTTCTTTTTGTTGTTACATTTGCATTGCTAAGTTTGTTGAGGTGTAATAACGCGATGTTGATTGATAACCAAATAATATGGAAAGAATAGCTTCTTTAATTATGATGTTGTGCGTCTTTTGTATATCAAATGCCGCCAATTATTTAACATTTGCCGCCGAGGAGGATGGCTCTACGTTCGGAATCGTGAACAAAAATAACAATCCTGACGTGCAGTATTCATTAGATGGTGGAAAAATCTGGACCGAGTTGGTTAATGGATATGCCATCACGTTGGTTCATAAGGGTGACAAGGCTTTGCTGAGAGGGGAAAATCCGGAAGGGTTCTCAAAGGGGTATAATAAATACTCATCTTTTACGATGACAGGAAAGATTGCTGTCAGCGGTAGTGTGATGAGTTTGATCGACGGCACAGGCGAAACCCTTGTTGTCCCTGCTGATTATTGTTTCTATAGGTTGTTCTCAGGTTGCACAAGCCTGACACAAGCCCCAGAATTGCCAGTCACAACGTTGGCAGAAGATTGTTATAACGGAATGTTCTCAGGTTGCACAAGCCTGACACAAGCCCCAGAATTGCCAGCCACAACGTTGGCAGATTATTGTTATAGTTACATGTTCAAAGGTTGCACCAGTCTGACGCAAGCCCCAGAATTACCAGCCACAACGTTGGCAGATGGTTGTTATCAATCTATGTTCGAAGGTTGCACGAGTCTGACACAAGCCCCAGAATTACCAGCCACAACGTTGGATAGATGTTGTTATAACGGAATGTTCAGAGGTTGCACCAGTCTGACGCAAGCTCCAGAATTGCCAGCCACAACGTTGGCAAATGATTGTTATGCATATATGTTCTCAGGTTGCACCAGTCTGACGCAAGCCCCAGAATTGCCGGCGATGACGTTGCCAGCTGGATCAGACATAGAGATTGGTTGTTATGCATATATGTTCACTTATTGCACCAGTCTGACGCAAGCCCCCGCATTGCCAGCGACAACGTTGTCAGATTTTTGTTATTATGAAATGTTCTCAGGTTGCACCAGTCTGACGCAAGCCCCAGAATTGCCAGCCACAACGTTGGCAGAACGTTGTTATAGCGAAATGTTCTCAGGTTGCACAAGTCTGACGCAAGCCCCCGCATTGCCAGTCACAACGTTGGCATTTCGTTGTTATGACGGAATGTTCTCAGGTTGCACCAGTCTGACGCAAGCCCCAGAATTACCAGCCACAACGTTGGCGGATTTTTGTTATTATGAAATGTTCAAAGGTTGCACAAAACTAACACAAGCCCCAGAATTACCAGCCACAACGTTGGCTAATTGTTGTTATAACTTCATGTTCTCAGGATGTACTAACTTGTCTGAAATAAGAGTCGCCTTCGTCGAGTGGGAAAAGGGGAACAACACTTATTTTTGGGTCGAAAATGTTGCTCAGACCGGCACATTCTACTGCCCGAAAGCATTGCCGCTTGAATATGGATTAGACAGAATACCTGAGGGTTGGACGGTGAAATATATCGAGGATATAACCAACTACCTCACCTTCACTGCCGAGGAGGATGGCTCTACGTTTGGAATCGTGAACATGAATAATAATAATCCAGACGTGCAGTATTCATTGGACGGAGGGGAAACATGGACCGCCTTGGCGGAAGGCGACACGGTCGTGTTGGCCCATGTGGGTGACAAGGCCTTGCTGAGAGGAGTCAATCCGCAAGGTTTCTCAAAGAAGGGCTCCTATTCATCCTTTAGGATGACCGGGAAAGTGGCCGCCAGCGGCAGTGTGATGAGCCTAATCGATGGGTTAGGCCTTTCTACGGAAATTCCTGGGAAGTTCTGTTTCCATGATTTGTTCAGAGATTGCACCAGCTTGATGCAGACCCCTGCACTACCAGCCACGACATTGACTGATTATTGTTATTATGGAATATTCTCCGGATGCACCAGCCTGACGCAGGCCCCTGAATTGCCAGCCACGGTATTGGCTGAGGGTTGTTATGCATTTATGTTCTTAGGTTGCACCAGTCTGACGCAAGCGCCGGAATTGCCTGCCATGACAATGGCTGGACTTTGTTATGAAAAAATGTTCTATGGTTGTACGAGTCTGATGCGAGCTCCCGAATTGCCGGCTACGACGTTGGCAGTTGGTTGTTATGAATTAATGTTCTCGGGTTGCACCAGCCTGACGCAAGCTCCTGAATTGCCGGCGATGACGTTGCCAGCTGGATCAAACTTTGAGAATGGTTGTTATGGAGGAATGTTCGAAGGTTGCACAAGTTTGACGCAATCCCCTGAATTGCCTGCTACAACATTGGCAGATGGTTGTTATCAATCTATGTTCAAAGGTTGCACAAGCTTGACAGAAGCCCCAGAATTGCCAGCCACAACGTTGGCTGATGGTTGTTATAACAGTATGTTCTCGGGTTGCACTAGCCTTATCCAAGCTCCGAAACTGCCAGCTTCGGAATTGTCAGACCCAAATTCGAAACTAACTTGTTACGAAGATATGTTCTCAGGGTGCACTAACTTGTCTGAAATCAGTGTCGCCTTCGATGAGTGGAATGACAACACTAAAAATTGGGTCGAAAATGTTTCTCCAACTGGCACTTTTATTTGTCCGAAAGCATTGGCAGAGGAATATGGAAAAGACAGAATACCTGAGGGTTGGACGGTGAAATATATCGAGGAAGGTACTGGCGTAAACGATGCTGTGTCAAGTGAAATAGCTGTATGGACAGAAGGAAACACTATCTATATACGTGGAGCGGAGAGTGATGTTGAAGTGTATGACATGTCAGGCAGACTGATTGCAAGTAAGCGTGGCGGTCAGGGAAATATCCAGATCTCGATTCCACAGAAAGGCATTTATGTCGTAAAAGTCGGAACAGAAACACATAAGGTGGAATTGTAAAATCACATATATTCCAACCATTATGTTTCTTTAATGGAATGAGGAGCTGAATCTCTTCGGTGATATTAAACAAGAGGGCGTATCAAAATTGATATGTCCTCTTTCTGTATTTAACGTCAATTCGGTGAAATAGAAGAATGTTATAGCTGGAGAAAAATGAGGATTGTTAAGGGCGGAACGCCCTAACCCCCTGCTAAAGTGCGAGCCGAAGGCGAGCACACAGATTTTAAACCACGGAGACACAAAGTTAACAGAGAAAGGCTACGCCTATTTTATGAGAAAAAGAGATAAGAAATCAATCATAAAGTGGAAAAAACTTTCTTCTTATTTCTATTTCTTCATCCTTAAAATTTGAAATTATAATTGATTCTATTGCCATACTGTCTGGCACAAATCTTAAAAATCTCTTTATCAGTGAATCTTGTACGGAGTCTGGTGAGTTGGTCTCGACAGTTGTAGCTGAAATGGAGAAGATCATCAGCTGGCTTAGCAATACAAAAAAGGCTTTTTTCATTTCAAATCATTTTTTCCTATACGTCACTCTCGGAATCACAGGCTCAACCGCGTCTCTCAGGAATTCATCGAAATCTTCATAGTCGTTGAAGCAGAGTCTGGTGACGGTGGTCTCTTTCTTCATCAGACAGAAATATCCGTACACGTCTTTGCCGTCTCTTCCTGTGCGGACATATTCAAGATAATAACCGTCGAACTTCTTCAAGTCTACCTCGCCTTCCTTGATCAAACCGAAGAATCTGCTCACTTTGAGAACAGTACCGTCTACTTCAAGACTTCTTGTCTGCATCACCAATCGATAGATGAGGAATCCTATGAATATCACTGTGAAGGCTGTGAAAATCATCCACCAATGCTTTGGAGCTTCATCTGGCATTATAGAAAGCACTAGTCCGCAAATCGCGGGCATCAATACAAAAATCGATGTGATGTAGTAGAATCTTGGTCTGAATTTAGTCTTTGTCATATTTGTTTTGTTCGTGTTTTTTGTAAAAATACTTTTTTGAAATCATATATCGGCAAATTCCGCTGAAAAGTTGAGGAAAAAATGTATATTTGCGAGAATTTGATATAGTTTGCAATGAATAGACTAACGGCTCAGGTGAAAGAGAAATTGTCGGTGTTGAGGCTAAAGGCTGTCCTCTTCGATATGGATGGTGTGATCTTCGATTCAATGCCGCATCATGCGGTGGCATGGGTGAAGGCGTTTGCCGACGAGAAAATTGATTTCAATGAGTATGAGGCCTATAAGCGTGAAGGAATGACGGGAGTCTCCACAATCCAGGAGATGTTTCTTGCCCAGAAGGGCAGGGAGGCGACTGCTGAGGAGTGCGACAGAATCTACGCCACCAAGTGCAGATACTTTGAGCAGGAGGGTCCGGCAGGGGTGATGGCTGGCATTCGTGAGGTGTTGGAATTTGTCCGCGACGCTGGTTTGCAGATATATATCGTCACAGGTTCAGGCCAGCATAGCCTGTTTGAAAAACTAGACTCTCTATTCCCGGGTATATTCGCACCGGAGAGAATGGTCACTGCCTACGACGTGAAAAAAGGCAAGCCAGATCCGGAGCCATATCTGATGGCATTAAAGAAAGGCGGTTTTTCAGCAGATGAGGCTATCGTGGTGGAGAATGCTCCGTTGGGAGTGACGGCAGCACATGCCGCTAAAATATTCACGGTGGCTGTCAACACTGGAATCCTTCTTCCGGAGGATTTGTTGAGTAAGGGAGCAGATGTGCTTTTTGATGATATGTATGAGTTCAGATCAGCCCTTCCTGAAATGGTAGATTTAGGATTGAAAAAATAAAAAAAGACGCGAGTATGCGAGGATTAAGATACATATTAGCATTTGTTTGGTGCATTTTGTGGGGTGGTACGTTTGCCAGCCAGCAACTCGCATTGTCTCGTTTCGACAACTATACACAGAAGGATGGACTAAACTATAATATTGTGCAGTGCGCGTATCAGGATGCACAAGGATATATGTGGTTTGGCACAAGTCAGGGACTTCATCGTTTTGACGGCTACACTTTCCATCCATATAAATACGGCAGTCAGGAAGGTCATGTCAGAGGAGAGCTAGTCCGTTGTATCTTTCAGGATTCACGAAGACGTTTTTGGGTCGGCACAGAGAATGGAGGCTTGAATATCTATGAGCCTAAAAGTGAAACGTTCTCCGCTATACCGTTGAGTAAAAACGGGTTGGCAAAATATTCGGCAAACTCTGTAGTCGAGGACATGGAAGGCAAAATATGGGTCGGAACGGATGAAGGACTTGCATTCCTTGGTGAAGGCTTGCTTCTTGAATACTATCAGTTCCAGGACTCAGAGGTTGGAAGCATACCATTTATAAAGACATTGACGGTAGACAAATACGGAAGATTGTGGATTGGCACAGGAGAGTCTGGTGTCAAACTTTTTGATCCGTCGACGGGAGATGTCAAGACTATTCTCCAAGATTTGGAGGTCCGTTCAATCTGTATCAGCAAAGATGGTGTGGTGTGGATAGGCTCATACGACAGAGGCGTATACACTGTTGACATCAACGATAAGAATAATGTAGAGTGTAAGCATCAGACGAATTTACCTACCTCGGGTGCGGAAGCTTCTGTAAAGGCGATATGTGAAGACCGGGATGGCAGAATCTGGATAGGCACTCGCTCCGGATTGATCTGTTATGATCGTGAGTCGCAACGATATGTTGTCAATGTCAATGATGTGCATAATGACATCACTCTTGTCCACAACTCGGTCATTGATCTGTTTGTTGACAATAAGGGTGATCTATGGGTTTGTACTCGAGGAGGTATCAGCTACAGAAACAGCGAGAAACAGCCGTTTGAACTTATCCAAGAGTCGAAAAACGACAATCGCTATCTGAATTGTGAGCAGGTTTACGCATTCTTGGAAGTGCCGGGCTCAAAAGTGTGGGTCGGAACAGAAAGCGGCGGTATCAATGTCTACGACATAAAGAGCGGCAGATTTGAGTATATCACCCAGTCGAATTCAAACTTGTCGGTCAACAGCATAAAGAGTTTTGCAAGGGTCGGCAACGAAATTCTGGTCGGCACTTACATGGGAGGCTTGAATGTGTTGGATATCAACACCGGCAATGTCAAGCGAGTATACCGACATTCTGAAACAGACAGAACCTCTATCAACAGTGACAATATCTGGAGTATTTGCATTCGTCGAAACGGTGATGTCCTGCTGGGAACAGGCGACGGAGTAGACAAGTATAATCCGAATAACGGAACTTTCAGCCACATGGACAAACTGGCGTTCAACAAAGAGGTTTGGAAGGTTTTTGAAGACTCTGACAATGATTTGTGGATTTTCACTCCGGAAGAGATAGTCGTATATCTTACGAAGGAAGATCGTACTCTCGTCTATAAAGAACGAGCACGCTCTATAGCTGAAAAGGCAAAAAATCAATTCTTGGTAGGTAGTCTGGAGAGAGGTGTCGTTGAATATAATAAGTATACTGGAGAGATACGAACGATTTCAGAAAAGGACGGATTGTCGAACAATAATGTGCAGTCTATCTTAGAGTGGGGCGATTACTATATTGTCTGCACAACGTCAGGAATGAGCCGGATAAAGAAAGAAAATAAGGAGATTGTAAACTATGATGAGAACGACGGATTGCAGAGCCGCCAGTTCCATTATGGAGCAGTGTATGTCTGCACTGACGGCAGAGTCCTGATGGGAGGAAATGCCGGATTCAATATAGTGGATTTTTCGGATGTCCGCGTGAATGAGTTCATACCGCCGATAGTGTTGGAGGACGTGAAAGTCTTCAATCAGGATGTGCAGGCAGATCAGATTTCAATTGATGAAAATACGGGAGAAACATGCTTGAATTTGAATTACGACCAGAACATGGTGACATTCAGATATTCGGCTCTTTCTTATTCGCGCGCAGACAAGAACAGATTCAAATATCGTTTGGTCGGACAAAGTGACAATTGGATCGACGCGGGTCATGAAAACAAATGTACGTACACCAATTTGCAGCCTGGCTCTTATATCTTTGAGTTGAGGGGAGCCAATTGTGACGGGGTGTGGAATGAAAAACCATTGAAAGTGCATCTTTATGTAAAGCCTCCATTTTGGAAGACATGGTGGTTCAAGACATTGATGACTCTGTTGGTGGTCGGCCTTGTGCTGATGTATCTCTACCATTATCGCAGCCGTATGATTCTTAAAAACAAGTTGGTTTTGGAGAAGCAGAAGGCGGAAGAGATGGAGAAAGTGGAGCAGCTGAAACTGGATTTCTTCACGAATATATCACACGAGCTGCGTACTCCGCTCACGCTGATTCTTGGTCCGTTGTCGAAAATTCTGAAAGACGACGGAGTCTCTTCCGAGTCGAAGCAGATGGCGGTGTTGGCGGAGCGAAACGCAAATAAGTTGTTGCGTCTTGTGAATCAGATTCTTGATTTCAGAAAGATAGAAAGCGGTTCGTTGCAGGCAATATACAAGCCTGGCGATCTTCCAGCGTTGCTTGAGACAGTTGTTCGTGCGTTCCAGACAGAGGGAGAGGCAAAAGGTATAAAGATCTCGCTTGATGTCGACGATGCGGCTCGTGGCAGACGTATGCTGTTTGATTCTGATAAAATAGAGAAAATTGTCGACAACCTTGTCTCCAACAGTATGAAATTCACACCACGTGGAGGCTCAATCAATGTGAAGCTAGACATATTGTCGCAGCACACATATTCTGAGGGCAACATCAGTGACAGCTATCAGATAACAGTGGCTGACACAGGAAAGGGAATGACTGAAGAAGACCAGAAACATGTCTTCGAACGATTCTACCAGAGCAGCGATGAAAAAGAGGCTGGAATAGGCACTGGAATCGGACTGAATCTTGTGTTTGATTTGGCAAAACTGATGGATGGAGAGGTGCTTCTAAACAGCAAAAAAGGAGAAGGCACAACATTCAGAGTCGTGCTGCCATTGTTTGAGACAGCTGAGAGTGCACCTGAGGAAATATCACTTGATGGAGATCCCGTTTCAAATGACAAGGACAACGAACCAATCGAGTTGTCGAGTGAGGAAAAACCAGTGCTTCTGATTGCCGAAGATAACGAAGAACTCCGTAAGTTTGTGGCAATCCATTTCGAGTCTAGATTCAATGTTGTTGAGGCGGAAGACGGTAGAATAGCATTGGAAAAAGCAGAGGAGCAGATTCCTGATGTGGTGATCACAGACCTGATGATGCCAAATATCTGTGGTGATGAGTTGTGTAATAAGTTGAAGCATGACGAAAGGACGTCGCATATTCCGATCATCCTGCTTACTGCCGTTCACAGCAAGGAGAGTGAGATAGAGAGTTTGAAGCGAGGCGCCGACGACTATATCACAAAACCATTTGATATAGAGGTGCTCGACCAGAAAGTGATGAACATGATGCGATTGAAGGAAAAGATTCGCAGTCGCTTCAAGATAGAGATGATTTCAGAACCTACGAAGGTTGTAACTCAGTCGCCAGATGAGAAGTTTATGATCAGGGCGATGAAGGTTATTGAGGATAATCTTTCCGATGCGGATTTCGACATCGAGAAATTTGCGGTGGAAGTGGGAGTCAGCCGTATGCAGTTGTATAGAAAGATGAACGCGATCACGGGAATGACCGTGAAGGAATTCATTAGAAATATTCGTATCAAGCGAGCAAAACAGTTGCTTGAAGACGGTGCGATGACAGTCTCTGAAGTGGCATACAATGTCGGATTCAAAGACATCGCATATTTTAGAAAGTGTTTTAAACAACAAGTAGGAATCAATCCTTCGGAGATTTCCAAGGGAGAATAAAGTGAAGAGGAATGGCAAATAGCAAGAGTAGTTTTTTGCATAAACTGAATTTTAAGTATCGTCTTACCATTTTCAATGAGAACACATTGGAAGAGGCATGGCATATACGATTGTCGAGGTTGAGTGTGATTTCGGTATGTTTCGCAGTCGCTGTGATCTATTTTTTGATCATTGCGGTGTTGATTATCAAGACCCCATTACGTTCGTTCATGCCTGGATACACAAGCGCGAATGAGCTTAGAAAACAGGTTATTTCTCAGGCAGTGCTTCTTGATTCACTTCAGGAGCAGGCAAAAATCAACGACCAGTATCTGGCGATGTTGCAAAAGGTTGTGACAGGCGATATTGCGGTAGGCGACAGTACGGCTTCACTTAAGGATGTTGTCAAGATGGACATGTCGAAGGTGCAGAATGAACCGTCGGATCGAGAAAACCAGTTTTGCTCACAATATGAAATTGCTCAGCGTTATGCGACAAATTCACAGATATCCGAAACAAGTAAAAACCGACTCATGCATCGCCCTGCACTTGGTGTTGTGCTTATGGGATTTGATCCATATTCGGGTGTGAATGGCGTGACTTTAAGTGTCGATCCATTGGAAAGCGTGTATTCAGCTTTGGATGGCTCGGTCATCTTTGCTGGATATTCTGCCCACAACCGTTATTGCTTGCAGATACAACATTCAGAAAGTTTGGTGTCGATGTATAAGTTTACTCAGCCATTCTTGAAGAGAATAGGTGAACGAGTGCATGCAGGAGAAATCCTTGCCACATTGCGAGGTGGAGAACCGTCGGAAATGACTTTTGAGTTGTGGCTCAACGGTCAGCCACTTGATCCAAATGATTATATTTCATTCTCAACACAGAAGAAAGCACCTGTTCAGCCAAAGGTCAAGAAGTATGAGGCTGAACCTGTGGATCAACCTGTTGTGAGAAGATCGCGTCGTGATTCAACACAAACAAGAGATACAACAACAAGAGTAAGACGTAGGAAAGTTGAGGCTCCGGCAGAAGCGGCTCCTGCTGAGACACATGCTCCAGCAGCATCTGAGCCAGCACCAACTCCGGCTCCAGCGCCTGCACCATCTGCTCCAGCACCAGCGACAGAAACTCCAGCTCCGGCTGCAGAATAAAGATAAAGTCAGATAGAAATGACACAGAAGGTAATTACAATTTTGGGTTCTACCGGTTCGATCGGTACACAGGCACTTGATGTGGTGCGTGAGAATCCAGACAGATATAAAATAGAATCGCTTACAGCAGGAAGAAATGCTTCTTTGTTGATTGAACAGATCAAGGAGTTTAAGCCGGCAATTGCAGTGATTGCCGACGAAAGCAAGTATGAGGAGGTTAAGAATAGTGTGGCAGGATTGCCTACAAAAGTGATGACCGGCACTGCTGCTGTTGCGGATGTCGCAGCCAACGACGCTTCAGAAATGGTCCTTGTGGCATTGGTGGGTTATTCCGGACTTGCTCCTACGATTGCTGCAATCAAGGCACACAAGAAGATAGCATTGGCTAATAAGGAGACATTGGTGGTGGCAGGAGATTTGGTTTGCCGCCTGTGTCAGGAAAACGGAATCAAGCTCCTTCCCGTCGACTCGGAACATTCGGCTATTTTTCAATGCTTGGATGGAGAACGCCATAATAAACTTGAGAAGATAATCCTGACAGCTTCAGGAGGTCCGTTCCGTGGCTGGACTCGTGATAAGTTGGAGAACGTGACTCCAGAGATGGCGTTGAAACATCCCAACTGGAGCATGGGGGCTAAGATCACAATTGATTCAGCCTCGATGATGAATAAAGGATTTGAGGTGATTGAGGCGAAATGGCTCTTCGACCTTACTCCAGATATGATAGAGGTGCAGGTGCATCCGCAGAGCATTATCCATTCGATGGTACAGTTTAACGACGGTGCTGTGAAAGCTCAACTTGGTACGCCAGATATGCGTATACCTATTTCATTGGCGTTGAGCTATCCCGAGCGTATCTACCTTGGTGGAGAACGTTTGGATTTCGGCAAAGTCAAGCAACTTACTTTTGAGGCTCCAGATCCAAAAGTCTTCCGTAATCTTGCATTGGCTTATGAGGCATTGGATAAAAAAGGTAATGTGGCGTGTGTGGTGAATGCGGCGAATGAGGTCGTGGTGCGTGAGTTCTTGAATAAGAAGATAGGATTCTTGCAGATGTCGGATATCATAGAGCAGACTATGGCTAAAATAGCTTATATCGCACAGCCTACATATGAGGATTATATCCAGACAGATATAGAGGCAAGAAAAGTGGCAGAAAGTTTTATAAAGTAATATGATTTATACGTTAATACAGTTTTTCGCCTCATTGACGTTGTTAGTGGTGATCCATGAGTTTGGACATTTTATAACTGCGAAGATGTTTGGCGTCAGAGTTGAAAAATTTTATATTTTCTTCAACCCTGGATTTAGTCTTTTCAAATTCAAACCGAAAAACAGTGATACTACCTACGGTATCGGTTGGTTGCCTCTTGGTGGCTACGTTAAACTTTCTGGAATGATTGACGAAAGTTTTGATACGGAGCAGATGAACAAAGAGCCGAAAGAGTGGGAGTTTCGCACAAAGCCTGCTTGGCAGCGACTGATAATAATGGTTGCTGGAGTGGTGATGAATTTTCTCCTTGCGATAACGATATATGCCGGAATCGCTTTCCACTGGGGAGATACATATTTGCCATTTGAGAATGCCAAAGATGGCATGGAATTTTGTTGGTCGGCTCATGAGATAGGTTTTGTTGATGGCGATATATTGGTTTCTGCGGATGGAGAGAAATTAAAAAGTTTGTCAGAGGAAGAGTTTCGTAAGATTACTGAAGCGAAGACGGTTCAGGTGGAGAGAGACGGTGCGATTGTAGACATTGCTATTCCAGACACATTCATGGCTATGTTGCTGAGAGAGGGTAATGGATTTGCGTTCTACCGTGTCCCATTTGTAGCGCAGAAAATTATCGACGGAATGCCTGCTGCGGAGGCAGGACTTCAGGCAGATGATAGGTTGCTGACAATAGATGGACAGTCTGTGTATTTGACGCAGGCAATGAAGCAGATAGCTTCACATAAGAACAAGCAGATGGAGTGGAGTGTTTTGCGAGGGGCAGACACTGTGAAACTGACAGTCACTCCGGATATCAATGGCAAAGTAGGTGTGTATATGAAGTCGCCATACGACTTGTATAAGATGGAACATGTCGAGTATTCTTTCTTGGAGTCGTTTCCACACGGAATAAAGACAGCGGTCGAGAAGATAACAGGATATGTCTCCGATTTCAAATACGTCTTCACTCCTGAAGGAGTGCAGTCGTTAGGCGGTTTCGGAAGTGTCGCATCGTTGTTCCCGGATTCGTTTGATTTCCATGCGTTCTGGACTATCACGGCATTCTTGTCTTTGGTCTTGGCATTTATGAATTTCTTGCCGATTCCAGCTCTTGATGGCGGACACATATTGTTTGTCTTGATAGAAATCATCACACGTAAGAAGGTAAGCAAGGAGGTCTTGCTAAAAGCTCAGATGATTGGCGTCGCATTCCTTCTCGCATTGATGTTGTTTGCGAATTTGAACGATGTATTTCGTTTGTTTAAATGATGAAATTTATTGACTATGCATAAGTCTGGATTTGTAAATATAGTGGGTAATCCGAACGTAGGAAAATCCACATTGATGAACACTTTGGTGGGGGAGAGAATCTCCATCATCACTTCGAAGGCGCAGACAACGCGTCATCGTATAATGGGAATTGTCAACGGTGAGGATTTCCAGATTGTCTACTCCGACACTCCAGGAGTGTTGAAGCCTAACTATAAGCTTCAAGAGTCTATGTTGGGATTTTCAACAAGTGCTCTTAAAGATGCAGATATCTTGCTTTATGTGACAGATACAGTGGAGAATGGCATGAAAAACAGCGACTTCATTGAAAAGGTGAAGAAGCAGCATGCTCCCGTCTTACTTATCATAAATAAGATTGATCTTACCGACCAACAGAAGTTGGAGGCTTTGGTCGCACAATGGAAAGAGATCCTTCCAAACGCGGAGATAATCCCAGTGTCGGCAGCCAACAAGTTTAATATTGATTACGTGTTGAAGAGAATCAAGGATTTGTTGCCAGAGTGTCCGCCTTATTTTGAGAAGGATGCACTTACCGACAAACCTGCACGTTTCTTTGTGACAGAAATTATCAGAGAGAAGATACTTACCAACTACGACCGAGAGATCCCATACGCAGTGGAGGTTGTAGTCGAACAGTTTAAGGAAAGTGACGACCTTATCAGAATCAATGCGGTGATCAATGTGGAGAGAGACACGCAGAAGGGAATCATTATCGGTAAGGGAGGAAAGATGTTGAAGATAGTCGGCACAGAGGCACGCAAGGATATCGAGGCATTCTTTGGCAAAAAAGTATTCTTGGAGTTGTTCGTAAAGGTAGAGAAGGATTGGCGTAACAAAGAGATGAAGTTGAAATCCTTTGGATACGACGCAGACATTTAACCCCAAAAAAGAAAGGAGAAAGAATTATGGCAAGTAATCTTGTAGCTATAGTAGGACGTCCGAATGTAGGTAAGTCCACATTATTCAATCGTCTGACACAGACGAGAAGCGCCATCGTCAACGACACGGCTGGCACAACACGTGACCGCCAGTATGGAAAAGTGACATGGTGCGGAAAAGAGTTTTCTATCGTCGACACAGGAGGTTGGGTAGTCAACTCTGATGATATTTTTGAGGAGGAGATCAGAAAACAGGTGACTATCGCCGTTGAGGAGTGTGATGTCATTCTATTTGTTGTCGACACAATGAATGGATTGACGGATCTAGATTCTGAGGTGGCTCATCTGTTGCGTCAAAGCAAAAAACCAGTTGTCGTAGTTTCAAATAAGGTAGATAATAACGATTGGCAGTATGCGGCTGCTGAGTTCTATAAACTAGGTCTTGGAGAGCCATATTGTGTGTCTGCAATCAACGGTAGCGGTACTGGTGATCTGCTCGACCGAGTGCTAGAGGTGATGCCTGCCAAACCAGAGGATGATACTAAGGACACATTGCCAAAAGTGGCTGTGGTCGGTCGACCTAATGCGGGAAAATCGTCGATCATCAATGCCTTTATCGGAGAGGACAGAACAGTGGTGACGGATATCGCCGGCACGACGCGAGACAGTATCTATACACGTTACGACAAGTTCGGCTACGATTTCTATTTGGTGGACACGGCTGGAATACGTAAGAAGGCAAAAGTGACAGAAGATCTGGAATATTTTTCAGTGATTCGTTCAATCCGTTCGATTGAGGATTCAGACGTGTGTGTGCTTATGCTAGACGCCACACGTGGATTGGAGGCTCAGGATTTGAATATTGTGCAGTTGATCCAGAAAAACAACAAAGGTTTGGTTGTGGTTGTGAACAAATGGGATTTGATTGAGAATAAGGATGCCAACAGTTCAGCCAAGTTTGAGCAGAGAATCAAGGAACGTTTGGCTCCGTTCACGGATTTCCCTGTCATCTTCACATCAGTGGTCAACAAACAGAGAATCTTCAAGGTGATTGAGGCTGCGATAGATGTGTATAAGAACCGTACACAGAGAATCTCAACAAGCAAGTTGAATGAATTCTTCTTGCCTTTGATTGAGAATTATCCGCCGCCAGCATTGAAGGGAAAGTATATCAAGATCAAATATGTGATGCAACTACCGTCTACTTCGGTGCCATCATTCGTCTTCTATGCCAACCTTCCTCAGTATGTGAAGGATCCGTACAAACGATTCTTGGAGAACAAGTTGCGTGAGCAGTGGCGTTTTACGGGAACTCCAGTCAACATATTTGTACGACAGAAGTAAGATAGACTATTGTGATCTCTGATACATATTTGTATCTTTGCAAATGAAATATCCCGTGGAGACGGGAATATTCCCGTCTCCACATTTTATTTTCTGCTATATGGGCAGAAACGACAAATTAAATTGGATTATTAATTAAGTACAAAATAATATGTTAGTAAAGACGTATGCGGCATCAATCAATGGCATTGATGCAGAACTGATTACAATTGAGGTTAACCTCAGCAGTGGATTCAGATTTTCTATTGTAGGATTGCCAGACAGTGCAGTGAAGGAGAGTCAAGACCGTATAACGACGGCCATCATGAACTCAGATTATCCATTCCCACGTAAACAGATAGTGATTAATCTTGCTCCCGCGTATATGCGAAAGGAGGGGACAGGTTATGATTTGACGTTGGCAGTCGGCATTCTTGCGGCTTCGGATGTTGTGTCGGCAGAAGCGTTGGAAGGCTATATCGTGATGGGAGAATTGTCGTTGGACGGTTCGGTGAGAGGAATAACAGCGTCGTTGTCGATAGCCATCATGGCGAAACATCTTGGATTCAAAGGATTCATTTTGCCAAAAGAGAATGCGAAAGAGGCGGCGGTGGTGAGTGGATTAGACATTATTGGCGTGGAGAGTCTGACTGAAGTGGTGGAGTTTCTGAATGGAAACATACAGATAGAAAAAACTGTGATAGACACACAGGAGTGTTTTTTCAGCAAACGAGATATTTTCGAGAGTGATTTCAAGGAGGTGTGTGGACAGGAGACAGCAAAACGAGCGATAGAGATAGCTGTGGCAGGCGGACACAATCTGATCATGATTGGCACCCCAGGTTCGGGAAAATCGATGTTGGCGAAATGTGTGCCATCCATAATGCCAAGTTTCACTCTCGATGAAGCATTGGAGACGACGAAGATCCATTCCGTCGCCGGACAATTGCCAAAAGACACATCGCTGATGACGACACGTCCGTTCAGAAGTCCGCATAACAATGTGTCGGGAGTGGCGTTGCTTGGTGGAGGCAGTTATCCAAAACCTGGAGAGATTTCCCTCGCCCACAATGGTGTGCTATTTCTGGATGAACTGCCACAGTATAATCGTGCAGCGTTGGAAGAACTGCGTCAACCGCTTGAAGATCATAAGATAAGCATTTCCAGAGCAAAATTTTCTGCGGAATTTCCTTCGAGTTTTATGCTTATAGCCGCGATGAATCCGTGCCCGTGTGGACATTATGGCGATCCTAACCATGAGTGCACTTGCTCGCAAATAGAGGTGCAAAAATATATGAGCCGGATTTCTGGCCCATTAATGGACCGCATAGACCTTCAGGTGAAAATTTCTCCGTTGAGCCATAAAGAATTGCTTGAAAATAAGGGAGGGGAAGCAAGTGCTAATATCCGCGCAAGAGTGGAGAAAGCAAGAAAGATTCAGCAAGAGAGGTTCAGAGACGAGAAGACAATCCACTGTAACGGGCAGATGGAGAAACGACACTGTGACATGTATTGCAAGATATCTTCAGAGGCGGAGGAGTTGCTGGAAAAAGCTATGAAGAAACTTAATTTTTCTGCCCGTGGATATTTCAAGGTGCTCAAACTTGCCCGAACGATAGCCGATCTTGCCGATTCCGTGGAAATCGATTCTACGCATGTGAAGGAGGCATTGTCGTATAGAAGTTTGGATAGGGAAAACTGGTGAGAAATAAATTTTTATTTCTCTAATATATATTCACAAGGAGAACTCTCACGAGAAGCAACTGTTCGGAATTTCCGAACAGTTCGAAAAGAAGGTAATCGTATGGTTTATAGAAATATTGATTACTATAATCTTGACATGATTATCTCTGTTGGCTTTAGAGTCAATAGTCATCAAGGTATTCTTTTCGGACTCATGTTAAATGATATCTTTAAGGAGGGTGAACTGAAAGAAAATGGAGTATGTAAGGATTCCTTACATACTGCTGTTGATGGGAAAAAATATCATACAAAGTCTAACAACCTTGATGTTATAATATCTGTCGGCTACCGTGGAATTCCATTCTGAATTGTTTGGGTAAACATTGAAAAAGGGCAGAGTCGTTGAAAACTTTGCCCTTTCTTATTTTAGTCCTTATTCTATCTGCCCTTCTTTGCAAATTTAGAAAAAACTTATGGAGTCAAAAAATAATTGCTATGGTCTTATAGAATGCAAGGATGTTCTGTCTTTTGGTATTTTCAATTTTACTGTCATTTGTTATGATTATGTCGAAATAATTTCTTTTGCTATTGATACGAAAAACAATTATCTTTGCAAAAAATCTAAACAGATATGGAACAGGAAAAACAAAATGTTGACGGAAGACGTGAAATAGCTTCTCGCAACACGGGTTGGGCAAACGCTGTCGCCCACAAACTTACGGAATGGGATGTCGCCCCCAACACTATATCTTTGATGAGCATTTTCTTCTCGATGGTGGGTTGTGCTCTTCTTTTAGGAAACTATTTCTTCGGCTTGAACCCTTACGTCGCATATATTTTATTTGCAGGTTGTGTCCAGTGCAGATTGCTTTGCAACCTTTTCGACGGAATGGTTGCTGTCGAGGGAGGTAAGCGTTCACCAAATGGAGATCTATACAATGATATGCCAGACCGTTTTGCTGATGCTTTCTTTATCGTTCCCGTCGGCTACATCGTAGGAGGTATCGGAGTGGAGCTGTCGTGGTTGGCTGCTCTTAACGCTGTCATGACGGCTTATTTCCGTTGGATTGGGGCTTACAAGACTAAGAATCACTACTTCAACGGACCGATGGCTAAGCAACACCGTATGGCAGTGCTTACATTCGCGTCGCTTATAGCTGCTGTATGCGTCCCATTCGGCTACGATAAACTAATCTATATGATTGCTTTGATTATCATGAATGTAGGTTTGGTAGCTACACTTATCAACCGTCTTTACTTAATGACTCACGCTGATAAAGAACTATGAGACAATTTTTAAGTTATCTGTTTCCAGAGCAGAGTTCCGAGGTCATTTTGATGATTGCCATCATACTCACTTCATTGTCTGTGGTGAGTGCGATCCTGTTTGCAGTGAGAAAGATTAAGCCGGAATTGAATATCACGGAGATCATCAACCGAACGAAGTCGTGGTGGATAATGGTGACTATCTTTATTTGTGCCATTTTCATCAACAATACGGTGGCGTATGTCTGTTTGGCAGTTTTGTCTTTCTTCGCATTCCGAGAACTGTATTCGGTGTTGCATTTCCGACAGTCGGACAGAAACGGTTTGTTGGTGGCGTTGTTGGCTATCCCGATCCAATATACGCTTGCCTATTTCACTTGGTATGGAGGATATATCATTTTCATTCCAGTGATTATGTTTTTGCTTTTGCCTCCAATTTTGGTGCTCAAGCAGGACACTCACCGCATCACGAAGTCGATGGCGATGCTTCAGTGGTCGTTGATGTTGTCGGTGTTCGGATTAAGTCATTTGGCTTTTCTTCTTTCAATGCCGGATATCGAAGGTTATTCGTCAGGTGGACGAGGACTACTTCTGTTTTTAGTTTTCTTGACAGAAATAAACGACGTTATGCAGTTTGTATGGGGCAAGACGTTGGGCAAACATAAGATTCTTCCAAATGTCAGCCCGAATAAAACGTGGGAAGGTTTTATAGGTGGGGCAATCAGCACCACAATTATCGGCTATTTTATCGGATTCCTTACTCCGCTTTCGACGCCACAGCTTATTTTTACCAGCGCTTTGATCGCAGTGTTTGGTTTTGCTGGCGACGTCGTGTTGTCTGCTGTCAAGCGAGATAAAGGAATCAAGGATATGAGCGACACGATTCCCGGACATGGCGGAATCTTCGACCGTATCGACTCATTGTCGTTCATAGCTCCTGCATTCTTCCATCTGATGTATTTCTTGGTTTATCCTCCATTCCCATCATTTGACGAAATATGGAAAAACCTTTTCTAAAGTCACGTTGCCTTAAAGTGATCTACAAAGGAATTTGTAGACCAATATTGAAATATTTTGTTGGTGTGCAATATCCGGATTGCTCATTCCTTAAGGACGAAAAGCAATTCGTGATTATCGCAAACCACAACAGCCATCTCGACACGTTGAGCCTGCTGACCTCTTTGCCTGGCGATATTCTGTGGAAAGTGCGTCCTGTGGCTGCGCAAGACTATTTTGGCAATACGAAGCTGAAGGCAAAGTTGAGCAATTTCTTCATCAATACGCTCCTTATCAACCGTCGACCTAAGAAAGAGGACGGGAAAAGCAACGCCATTGAAAAAATGGTAGAGGCTATCGACGAGGGGTATTCGCTAATCCTCTTTCCGGAAGGAAGCCGTGGGGAACCAGAACAATTGAGCAAGATGAAGTCAGGCATCGCACGTTTGTTGTCCCAACGTCCTAATCTAAAGTACGTCCCAGTGTTCATGACTGGAATGGGAACGTCACTTCCCAAAGGTGGAGTGGTGGTGCTGCCATACAATGCCACACTACATTTCGGACAACCAACTCTTCCAGAGAGCGACGATTCGTACGCTATCATGGATCAGATAGAAAAGACCTTTGCAGACATGGTAGAGAAATACGGCGTCAAGGAGGAGGAAGATGACGATTGAATGATAATACAGTAGTATCAAAGGATACGTTTAATAGATTACAAATTTAGGAAACTGCTCAGAATTAATTTAAAAGAGTCGAGGATTGTAAAGGGCGAAATACCCTAAATAAGAAAGACGCGAAAATAATTATGGATAAAAAATTAAAAGTATTTCTTTACGTTTGTTTTGGAATCAGTTTTATTGCCGGAGGTGCGTTTCATTTTCTTGGTGGTGATTTGTCGTCTGCTTCGGGAATGTTTTTTGCCAGTGCATACATGTTAATTCCACTGATATCAGTGATAATCACACAATTGATATTTGGAGAAAAACCATTTTCAGATGTAGGTGTTAGTTTTAAGATAAACAAATGGTGGATCGTGGCATGGCTTTTAATGCCGGTTGTCAATATCTTAGCGATGTTTGCATCTACTTTGTTGCCAGGCGTTTCGTTGGATCCTAATTCAGAGCTGGTGAGACTTGCGATTGCGGATATGTCGACGAAGGGTCTTGAGATTGATGGATGGGGATTGCTTGCTATTACTATAGTAGGTAGTTTGTTTGCTGGCTTCACTATCAATGCTTTTTTTGCATTTGGAGAAGAGATTGCATGGCGAGGATTCCTTCCACGAGTTATGTCCGATTGGGGATTCTGGAAAAAATCACTTGTTATCGGAATTGTTTGGGGGTTCTGGCACGCTCCCCTTATCCTTATGGGACATAACTATCCGGATCATCCGATAGCAGGAGTGTTTATGATGGTATTGTTATGTGTGGTTATGACACCAGTCTTTCTTTATCTTCGTGAAAAGTCAGGGTCTACAATGGTTGCGGCAATTGCTCATGGCACCTTGAATGGGTCCGCAGGTATTTCCGTGCTGTATCTTGCTGGTGGCAACGATCTTTTATGCGGCACAACAGGACTTGTGGGTATAATGATATTTATAATCTTGGATTTGCTTATATATATATTGAAGAAAAAGATCAATAGCATTCACGTCGGTACAGAAATTGCATCTTGACAATAGAAACTGTTTAAATCTAATTAGAAAAGTTTCTTGTTAATATTTATTGTCATTGTAGAGAAGATGAAAGATAAATACTATCTTTGCGTAAATTATCTCTGGAGTCTGAGACAATAGAAGATAGTTATTAAGACATTATATTAAAAGTAATGGTACAAAATGAAAAAAGAAGAAAAGACAGAGATGTTGAATCCGTTCTGTGACGAAGGATTCAAACGAATTTTTGGAGATAAGATCCTATTGATGGATTTTCTGAACTCTTTTGTTGACGCAGGGTCTCCCATTGTGGATCTGACGTATGAAAACAAAGAGTTGGTGTCAGTGGAGAGTGATGGTCGGACAATAATCTTTGATTTGTTTTGCAAGTTGGATAATGGCAATAATGTCATAATAGAGATGCAGAATAAAAATCAGGATTTTTTTGTAGACAGAGCGGTATTCTACCTTTCAAGAGCAATCTCAGCGCAGGGAGAAAAAGGAAGAATATGGAAATATGGGATTAATTCAGTAATTGGAATATTCATCACTCAGTTTAGAGTGTTCGACAACGACGATGTCCTTTCTGAGATGAAACTGATTGATCCAAAGACAAATAAGACAGCAAGTGATAAAATACACGGATATTTTATTCAGTTGCCTAAATTTAAGAAGTCAAACAACGGATGTGTGGACCATTTTGATGAGTGGATCTACAATCTGAAAAATATGGAGCGTATGGGAAATATAGAATTCAAGGATCAGGAAGTGTTCGATAGATTATGGAATCTATCCAACTGCTCTATGCTTTCCATAGAGGAACGCCGCAAATATGAACGCAGTTTGAAGGCATACCGTGATTATGTCAACCAATTGGATTTTGCTAAGAATGAAGGAAGAGAGGAAGGGCGGGCAGAGGGAAGAGAGGAAGGAAAAGCGGAAGGCAAAACAGAAGAACGTTTCAAAATAATATCTACATTAAAGAGAAAAGGAAAGAGTGACGAAGAAATCGCATCTCTTTTGGATCTGGATATAGAGGATGTGAAATCGGTATAGATTATTTGGTAAAGACGGGGATTATCTCCGTCTTTTTGCATATTGTATGGAGAAATACAATAATCCAATTTATGTGTATACTATGGTCTAAACGCTAAAAGACTGAGACCAAAATTTTGGATTTATTCTGCCTCATCTCTTCTTTGCCCAAACAATACCTTCATAGACATCCACACCATTTACGGTTTTCCATTCTGGATGTTCTTGGACGACTCTGTCTTTCAAGAATGAGAATGTGATAAGGTAGGCTTTCTTCAAACCTCTTGTGTTGGCATACTCAGAGACTTGTTCTTCTCCTTTCCGTTCGTATTCTTTTCCATACCATAGCTTCAACTCTATAAGAAACTCCTCGCTGTCGTAGTTGACCACAATATCCATACGCTTGTTGTCTCGGGTCTGTGGCTCCACGTAGTAGTAGCCTGTGCCGTTGATGATAGGTTTCAAGAAACAGAGGAAGAGTAGTCTGCCTCGTCGTTCCAGAAAAGCAGCGTCTTCATCTCTATATTCCTCTTCGATTGTCTCTTTGAAGCGACGTATCACATATTCCATATTGAGTTTGCCATTAAGAATGTACTCCGATTTGGTGACGGAAAGTTTGGAGTAATTGGAAATTTCATACTCTATTGTGAAATACTGGTGGAATATCTCTTCAAATATCGCATTATGCATCATTGTTTGGCCGTCTACATCCTTGATCTAGGAGAACATGTCTGCGATACGCAATGGCGGATTTGTCAGTGAGTAGGTCTATTTAGCACCGTTGACAGAAATGGAATACATGAATTCTTTCAATTCTGCGTTGTTTTCCATGTTCTTGGAGATGTCGTCAGCTAAGGTGTTGTCGCTATACTCCTGCAAGAATGACGGAAAGGAAACGTGGAGTTCATGCCTTTCTTTTTCCTGTCGAGATATTTATTGCGTAGCATTCCTAAGAAACTTAGGAATAATTGATTGTCTGTGCTTTTGTCTACTTCATCAATCATCAGAATGACTGGCTTGTTTTGCATAGTGCAAAACTCCGAAATGACAGAAGACAAATCCTCATAGTTGTTGCAATGACGACCTTTGGTCCAGAACTCTTTCTGCTCTTGTGGCAAAAAAGCGGATTTTGCCAATTACATAAACAATCCTTTGCAAAACTCTTCTTGGAAAAAAACATATCAGCGTCTGTCTCAAAACTGATCTGATAAACCACATTGTTGTTTGACAGTCTGTCATACAACAAGTCCATTGTCGTTGTCTTTCCAAATTGACGGGCACGATTTATGGTGAAATAGAGGCCGTCGTTGATGAGAGCCTCTATCTGTTTCAATTTATCATCAATGTTGACCATATAATGATACTTTGGATTACAGTTTCCCGTAGTGTTAAATCGTTTTGCCATATCATTTAGATTTTTCACAAAGATACGGATTTTTTGAGAAATGAGAAACCCCATTTCCATTCCACCATCATTACATATATATAGATAGAATCCCAATTTTCACAACAACTTTGTAATGTGATTACAAATATTATAATGAATGTCTAAGTTTTTGGATATATCATAAGGCGAGTTGTCATAATCGATGATTCGCCTTTTTAGAATATTTGTTGTTTACCTTTTTCGCTTTTTGGTATTTATAAATAGATAAAGATAAAATATGATGAATATGAATCAGAATATTTATTTCAATAGAGCCAAGTATCTATTCATTGATATGGATGGAACGTTAATCGACACCGATGACGCAAATAACGAAGCTTATAAGTCGGCTGCATTAATTGTTACTGGCAAAGAAATGTTGAACTGTAACCATCGCATTACAAGCGACTCTGTTTTTGAACTTTATCCCGTCGATGTGGCTGATTCTATCATTTTGAAGAAGAATGAGATTTATGCTGATTTTCTTTATTTGACTAAAGTCAATAATGAATTGGTGAAACTTATTCTTAAATGTGGAAAGAAATCTTTTTTAGTTAGCAATTGCAATCGAGAAAGAGGCGAAATGACATTGAAATACCATAATCTGGATTCAATGATGGATCGAAACATGTTTTATTCGGGAGACAAGTATAACAAGAGCATTCGCGATTTGAACATCAATCCCAAAGAAATCTTTGTTTTCGAGAATGAAATTGTTCAAGCTCATAATGCAATTATGGCTGGCGTGAATGAAAACAGCATTTATGTATTTAATAATTAAAAAATAACCAAGATGAATAGATTTACAATTGATTCAAACAGATTCCTATCTAGGAATGTTAGAGCATTTTATAATTGTGATTACATCGGAATGAGTAATCCCGGTAATCCAACATTCATCAATGCTCTAAAGAATGACTTTGGCAAAAATTTTGTTTTTGCTTGCGGCCATATTTATCGTCTTGATGATGCTTGTAATACTCTGGACAAGATCTTGTGTGAGGATCTTCCTCAGATCAAACGAGAATTGGGTGTCGCCGATTTGACGGTTTGTGTGATTCCTCGTTCAAAAGCAGAAATTTCGTATCCAAGCAATAAGTTGATGATGAAGCAAACCATCAGAAATGTAGTCAATCGTCTAGGTATGAGAGACGGTGCGGATTATGTTTACAGAGTTTCAGACACTCCGACTACTCATTACGAAGGTGCGGCTGGCATTTATCCTGGAATCACAAGAGATTCTTGCGAACTATCTTCTGAAATTAGAGGAAAAGACATTTTGCTTATTGATGACATTTACACTAAAACTGTGAATGTTGATGAAGATTGTCTCCAAGCTCTTTTTGATGCTGGTGCTAGATCTGTGGCTTTTTATTCAATTGGCAGAACTGCAAAAAAATTTTGATTTGGTGTCATGGAAATATCAGAAAATACAATCAATATGCTTGCCACTTTGTATTTCAAAGGTATCGGTAAGGCTTGGGTTGTTTCCAATTTGATTTGGAATAAGTCAATCGGCGAGATCATTTCGTTAGTGTCTGTTAAAACAAAACTAGACAAAGAGGATGTGAAAGAACAACTATATTCTTACAAAGAAAAGGTTGACCGTTTGATTTCATCTTATGATGGAATAGCTGACGGAATTATTGGAAAGGGAGATCCTGGGTTCCCAGAGTGTAGAGGAACAATCAAGAATTCTGATATGCCTATCTTGTTGGCATATCGTGGAGATATTTCTTTGGTCAGCAAACAGAATAAAAATATTGCTGTGATAGGTGTTCTTAATCCTACAGATGATATCGAACAAAGAGAGAGAAAAGTTGTGTCTAAACTTGTTTCTAATGGATATACGATCGTAAGTGGACTTGCTCTAGGATGTGATTCTATCTCTCATACTGAAGCTTTAGTAAGTGGAGGAAAGACAGTTGCTATTCTTCCGTCTACATTGAAGAATATTCAGCCTGTTGCCAATCGTCAGCTCGCTGAAGATATTGTAGCAAACGGAGGCCTTGTAGTCACGGAGTATCTAAATGAGGCTTTTTCAAAGCAAAAATTCATTAGTCGGTTCATTGAAAGAGATCGTTTACAAGCATTTTTTGCTGATTGTGTGTTGCTGTCTGCAAGTTATGCACCCAATGCTTTGGGCAACGACTGTGGATCTAGACATGCATTAAAATATGCTAAGGAGGCTGGTATCAAAAGAGCGGTCATGTATAATGAATTTCTTGACAAAGATAATCCTCAGTTTGATCTCAACAGGGTGATTTTAAGAGAAGATGGTGCAAGTGCTGTCATTCTTACAGATGAAACATTTATGTCTTCTATTAAAATGATAGAACCTCAAATTAAGAGGGTACAACTGCCTTTGTTCTGATTTATCAACTTAAATAATGTCAATAAAAATGCATAATGTTAGTTCTCCTTTTTATAGTTTATGGTATCCTATAAACTAACCAGCGACCCTCAGTTCCAAGAAGAGGCTGCAATTGAGGTCCTCCTCTACAAACAATGTAATATAGCCCCAACGTCGAACAAGAGATTCTCTAATCATTAAAATGATTTCAGTTCAGGCTGTTTACCTTTTTCCGACTTCAGGGATATAGATACAAAAGAGAATTAATAACAATTAAAAACTAAACAGAGATGAGTTACTACGACGATTACGACGTTTATGATCCTGTTGATTACAGCGATTATGCAGATGATTGCGAAGACTATGACGACATCAATTTTATTGAGGAAGTCTTTGATGGTGATCCTGAATTGTATTGGAATATTGACTAAAACAAAAAGTTATGAGCAATACGATGATTTCTGGCTTAAGTTTCTCTCTAAAAATCAAAAGGAAACTCGGGCGACAGCAATAGAATCGGTTTTGAAGATTCTAAAATGAAGCTATTTTTTGAGGGCAATCCCTTGCGATTGCCCTCATTCCTACTCACTAAATTTTAATGAGATGAAAGATTTAAGCATAATTGAACTACATTTACTACAATGAAAAGATTAATGTTGATACTATTTATTTTCCTTGCCTTTATAAACAATCTCATAGCCAAAACATCATACAGTGAGCCAAATGGTTACCTAAACGATCATGGGTATGTGGATTTATCCCTTCCTAGCGGAACAATGTGGGCAACATGTAACGTCGGAGCAAGAGATGCATACTGTTCAGGAGTGTTCTGCTATTGGGGAATTGACGGCACAAAGCCTGATTCCACGTATAATGGGAAGTCTTCAATCGCAGGTACAGACAGTGACATCGCATTTGTGAATTGGAAAGAAGGATGGCGGACACCATCAAACAAAGATTGGAAGGAACTAAAAAAATACTGCAAATGGAAGTGGACTACAATAAATGGGCAACATGGGTATCTAGTAACAGGGAAGAATAACAATTCTATTTTTCTCCCGGCTTCTGGTTATCGTGTTTATTACGGAAAAAGAAATCAAGGAGCTACAGGTGCCTATTGGTCCGCATCATACAACCCGTATATCAATGAGGAAAGCACTTTCGCTTCATACTTTCATTTCAATTTGCATAGAGCATACATGTCGAGCTGCACTTCGGGCTACGAACAACAAGTAAGACCTGTTTGTTCAAGACGAAAGTAATATCCGACATGTTTTGCAACATTAATAATAATAAATAATAATATTTGTTTGGGATTTATAGTGGCGAATTCGTAATATTGGAGTAAAATTTAATATTATGACTACAATAAAAATGAATACACAAGACCAAGCAAACGGCCTTACTGAAAACGCACTTATTGAATTCATAAGAAAAGAACGGAAGAATATAATAAAAAAAGTTCAAGAACATTATTCATCCTTGGGAGAAGAACAAATAATGGATGTATTCCAAGATGTATGCATTGCACTTGTAGAAAAAGCACATGATAAGAATTTTAAATTAACTTGTTCATTGTTCAATTATGTATATAAATGCTGTTGGAACAAAGCCGAACATGAAGCTCGTCATCCAGAAAGAAGATGGGAAATTCCTGATGATTATGGTTTTAAGGATGATGATTATGAAGATCAACCCATACGACAAGACAAGGTAGATGAACTGATTGACGTTGTGTTTGATTCACAAGATGATAGGGACACATTACTTGACAAGGTAGCAGAGGTGGTCAAAGACCTGCCTGAGCCTTGTGACAAAATCCTATACGGAATGTACGGAGAACCAAAGAAACGACAAGAGATCATTGCCAAAGAGTGCGGATATAACAATGCCAGCGTTGTTAAGACTATGGCTTCTCGTTGCAAAAGTAAGTTCGCCCAAAAGTTTAAAGCTATTTACGATACATTTAAGAAAGGTCTTTGATTATGTTGACAGATAAATTAATAGAAGAACTTCTGCAGCGATATTTCAAAGGTGAATTGACTCAAGAAGAGAAGGAACAACTTTTTGATTCCTTCAAATCAAATCCTGCGTTAGAAGACACAATTCAAGAAGTTTTACGCAATGGTGATCCTGTTGAAGTAGAAAAGTTCATATCCGAAAAAGCGTTGATGTGCGACACTATAGCCATTTCAGAAGAGGATGAGTCAATGATTGAATTGTATTTCTCTGGAATGATGGAGTCCGATGAAGAAGAGAAATTCAAGAAAAAACTATTGTCTGAAGAGGAATTCCGTAACAATGCCCTTGCTCAAGCATTCTTATACAAGGCTATTCAGAAGATTCGTAAATCAGATGAAGCAGCAATTGAGAGTGCAAAGAAATTGACCAAGTCATCGATACAAGATTTATTTGCAGAATTAAAAGATGAAGATGATGACGAATTGATAGACAACTTCTTAAAAGGAAAATTGTCAGATTCTGAGGAAACGCAATTCAAGCAGCGTCTGAAAACTGATTCTCAATTTAATGAACGAGCATCTTCAATTGCAATGTTAAATAAAGGAATTCACCTTGAGCAAGAAAAAACACAAAAAGCCATTGAAGACGCGAGAAAACTGACGGCAGAGGATATTAAAAAAGAACTTAAGAAAGGTGTTCGGTCAACTGTTTTAAGATATGGTTCAATCGCTGCTTTAGTCTTAATGATTGCAGGAATAGGGGCTGATTACTATAATTATTCACAGGTTCCTGGAATCGCAGAAGAAAATTTGAAGACTATAATAATAGCCTACAACACGAACAATGGTGATTCGAGGGGTGATGGAGAGTCTATGTATAAAGTGCTACAAAAACTGTTTGAGTCTGTAAAACCAAACACAAATCTAAAACATACAATAGAAAAATTAAGAGCTCATTATAACAAGGCTATTGATGATTATGCAGATGAAGAAGATCAATATATAGATGTCATTTCCTTTGCATTGGCAACGGCATATATATATGATGACCAAAGAGATGAGGCTAAAAAGGTTTTGGAACATATTGTCAACGATGAGAATTCTGATAAAGAAATCAAAGAAATGGCTAGAAAGTTAAATGACAGCTTGAATGCAAAAAGTTATATATTTAAGTGAATTGAGAATGAAGAGATTTTTCTGTTTTTCAATTTGTGTATTAATGACTGTGATAAGTTTGGCTCAGCAACATCGAGCATTATTGGTTGGAGTAGCGAATTATCCAGATGATAGTGGTTGGAGAAAAATCAATTCTGATAATGATATTTCTCTTTTAACCGACCTGTTAAAAGATAATTATATTATTGAATCTATAGTTGATGAAAAAGCAACATGTTCAAATATCAAAAAAGAACTATCTAGACTAGAGGATTCTACAGATGTCGGAGATACTATTATTATTTCATTCTCTTGCCATGGACAACAGATGATTGCAAAAGGAACAGAAGAACCGGACTCATTGGACGAAGCACTCGTTCCTTATGATGCAAAATTAATGGAATCTGAATTTTATCATGGGGAAAATCATCTTAGAGATAACGAACTTTCTGTAGAACTTTCTAGAATCAGAAAAAAAGCTGGAGCAACAGGATTTGTATTGATATTGTTGGACGCTTGTCACAGTGGGGATTCTTTTAGAGGAGAGAATGACAAATCTAAAGAAAAATACTATCGTGGCAGTGACACAATATTCGGTAGTGAAGATTCAAAAAAAAGAGTTTTAAGAAAAGAGAAAAAAAATGTTAAACTAGATAAATCCAAATGTGAAGCTAATATTGTATATATTAGTGCATGTCAAAGTCATCAGACAAATGAGGAGAAGAGAGCAGATTCTGGTATCTGGTATGGATCTTTATGTTATGCTTTTTCGGAAGCTTATCGGAGTAATAAATTACAAAACATTGTTCAATTATGTTTGGATATCAAAGAAAGCGTTATGAATAACAACAAATGGAGTAGGCAATGTCCAGAATTCGCTTCTAGCATCACTTTGAACATTGAAAGAAATGATATAGATCAAGTTTCAGAATCCATAGGACAGGAAAGCAATGATAAAGAAAATCTGATTGTTTGTTGTACCATATTTTTTGTTTTTTTAATTATGATAGCTGTGTTATTATGGAAAAAAAAGTAATGCTGGGATATAAGTTTAACTTGTTTTTATTCCTATTTTTCTATCTTACGTTAAGAATAGGATGGCGTGAAATATTTATTCGAGGTCCAAGATTGGTAGAAAAGGCTATAGCCAGTGATATATCTATATTAGATATTCTTATTACGAGATCTCTTTGTATTATAATGTTTGGTATGACCATTTGGAGTATAATTCGCGTGTTGAAAAAAACTCAAGATGCGATTGTTGGTATCCGGTGTGCCATAATAATTAACATTTTTTACTATTTAATTGAGTTTAGGGTATCTCCAAATCAATTCTTTTATGTGTTCATATTCATCTTCCTATTTTTATTTTTTATTTACACATACAAATCACATCTTATAAAAGATATATTTCCTATCAAAGAAAGACGTTTTTCCCCTGGTTGTTGGATTTGGTTATTATACACGATCACGTGCTTAATATTTTGTGGCTTCATGGGATATTTTTATATAAAAAAAGAAAATAAATCTAAAGTGATTGCGGTTGAGAGACTAAACATTCCCAAAGGTCGTCAATCTGATGGATTAATTATGTTTACGTCTGATTCGGTCTGGTGTGAAACTCGTGACACAATACTTGATCTAAGTGGTGAAAAACAACCAATTACTCGATGGAATTTGACTGTAGATTCCGTGAAACGTTCTATTTTAGGGGGAACATCTAATGCAAAAAGACATATTGATTTTATGAATATCTTGTTGCAGTATATACCAGCAAATTCTTTATCTGTTGAAGAGATCTTTTTTTGTGACACCTTGATAAATGATGAACAATATTATTTAAATCAATACCTTATTAGGAAGGATTCTGTTAATTATGTATGGACTACATCATTCAGATTTGATTCTGAGAGTAAAAAGTACTGTACTTATCAGAAATATAACAAAGAAGAATATGCCAAAAACGATCTGATGGAATCAGTACATTTTTTAAGAGATAATATTGAATTTGATCTTACCCAATATTTAAATTTAAAGAACGATGATTGTAATAATTAAAGAATTTATAATATTGCTATGTGTCCTTTATCTTTATCTTGGACTTAGAGATTATTGTTCAAATAAAGAAACATTAAAGGATGCATTTGTACATAGAATTATAAGGCTATTGCCCGTGATTTTTATAATATTATGGGTGATATCTCTATATGTTGTTTATAATTATATAATTCATTGAACTTGATATGAAAGACTTGTTTGAAAAAATTAAGAACAAAATGATATGCAGTTTGTCCGTTTTGTTTATAGTTACGATATTTCTTTTAAAGTATGTTTTTAGTTTGGCAATTGGACTATCTTTGCTTGAGTTGTTGTTTCCAGATACTGTACAAGTGTTTAATTATTCGTTAACAAATAAGGCCTTTATAGAGTTATGTGAAAACCATAATTATCATGCGGCTTTAGCGATTGCGGAAGGAGGCACTGTGGACATTAAAGATACGTTTATGTTATTTGATTGCTATTCTCATGTAGGGGAATATAATAAAGCGGAAAAAATTGGGCTGGATATCCTTTCTTCAACATCATCTGAACTCTTCAATGATACAAGTTATAAAGATTTAGAAGAATCATATGTCGACGTTAGTCACATGCTTGCGGCACGAGACTTGTTTCATCTTTATGAAAAAATGGGGGACAGAGTGAAGCAAATAGAAATGTATGATACTCTAAAAAGATATTGCGAAAACCAATCATATCAAAATTTTCTTAATAAACTTAAAGAAAACTACTCAGAAGTATATTTCGATTTGGCTCAGAATGTGCTTAAGGGAAAAGAAAAATTATTAAAATATTCTTTTAAATATGAATTGATATGTGGGTTATATCTTGAAAATCCCAATGCCGCACTTGATTCAATGAAGGTGTTTCTTAATGATATTTGGACTGAACCTAACGTTCGTCGCTCAAATAAATTAATTTGGATAAATCGACTGCTGTCATGGCAAATTGAACGTAAAGAAATTTTTAATGCACAGCAATCGCTTATACATGCGATAGAAATGTCAAATGAGATTAGCTCTGAAGAAGAAGCAGAACCATTAGGAGAACTATCTGAGTATTGTTATATCCTTCATGATTACAAGAATGCTAGATTATTTATGAATGATTATATGCGTTTTATGAACAATCATTATGATAAAGAGGACATTGAATATCTACTATCAGAAGTTCGTTTCCTAAAATATCAGCAAAACGATACAAAAGAAAAAATAAAAAAAATATCACATTGTTGTGTTGGTATACGAAATCAAATAGCAAAGAACTTTTCTGGTATGACTATTAGTCAGAGAGAGTTCTTTGTTCAAAAACTAAGAGAACCTTTTTCTTATGCTTTACAGTTATTAAGTGAAAATCCCAGCAATAAGGATTTGATAGAACTTTGTTTTGAAAATGAAGTATTTAATAGAGGTTTGTTAATGCGTTCTGATGTTATGCTTAGACAAGCATTAAAAGAGTCAAATGACTCTTCTTTGTTAGATGATTACAATAAATATATTAAATTAAAACGCGAACTCGTAGCACGTGAGGAAATCACAGGACCTGGTAATTATGTAAAAAAACTGAGCATAAACAATGAATGTTCGGATCTTGAAAAAAAAATAGCATTAAAATGTTCTATATTTACTAATGAGGAACTTTCTGATATTAGCATTTCTGAAATAAAATCATCTCTATTGCCAAACGAATATCTTGTATCATATGTGGAAATTCCACAGCCCCAAGGAACATCATTAGCCGCATTTGTTTTAAGCAAACAAAAAGGAATAGAATTTTTCAATTTATGTAATGCAAAAGAGTTAGAAGTTCTTGAGAAGACAGAAATAAAGACGTTATGTATAAATGAAAGCATTAATAACATTCTATACAAATTTTTAAATAATATACCAGAAAATTCAAAGGTGCTCTATTCTCCGTCTGGTATTGTTAATAGAATACCTCTTTCTGCATTAGTGATCGATTCCCTAAGAACATTATCAGATATATATTCTCTATCTGTAATTGTTAATCCTATAGACATTCGAAATAGAGATTCTTTCTTAAAAAAACTAATAAGTAGAAAATCAAACGGAAAAATTGAATTGGAAAAAGCGAATGTTTCTCTATGGGGAGGTATTCAATATGGAAATTCTGATTCTACAGCAAAAGATTCCATAAAAGATAAAGTTAGATCTATTGCAGAGAAAGAATTCAATAGAGATGCTGCTGATATCAGATGGCTTGGAACACGCGAAATGTTTGCTACAACATCAAAATCGATTGTTAGAGGAGATGATTTGACTTTTTTGCCTGGTTCAAAAGAAGAAGTCGACAATATATCGGATTTGCTAAAATCAAATGTTAAGTCAGTAAAAATTCGCTTGTTCTCTGGATATTCAGCATCTGAACATACTTTCAAAACAGAAACTTCAGATGCAAATATTCTACATATTTCAACTCATGGATTCTTTAATGAAGATAAACAGCATAAATTTAACAACCCAATGCATAATTCAGGTTTGTTTTTCGCAAATGCCAACAAGGCTTGGAACCCAAACTTCCAACAAGAGGATTACTCTGAACATTATGAAGACGGTATCTTAAGGGCGGATGAAATAGAAACTCAAAATCTGGCTTTATGTAATCTTGTTGTCCTTTCTGCGTGCGAAACAGGACTAGGAGAAATAAAAGGAGATGAAGGCGTTTTCGGGCTACAACGAGCCTTTAAACTTGCTGGCGTTAGATACGTTTTAATGAGTCTTTGGTCTGTGCCAGATGATGCTACCAAGGAATTAATGACTCGTTTTTATAAAAACATAGTTTTGGGGCAAGATATAGAAACTGCATTTTCTGATGCTCAGAAAACAATGAATAAAGATGGGTACGGAATCCTTGGATGGGGAGGATTTGTTTTATTACACTAAACAAACGAAATCACGAAGCATTGTTTATTGGTGTTTGCCCCAAAATATAGCAAGAAAAAAATCGTCACAAGTGTTTTAAGAACACCATTGGCGAATAGCCAAACAACAATGACAATGTGCAATGATTCCATTGGTTTATGTTATTCCACTCACCCCACCATCACCTTCTCTCCATTCACCACATACACTCCTCTTGGCAATCGGATCTCTTTCTGGCTTCCTGCTTTCAACTCGAAACTATCGAGCATCTGTCCGTTGATTGTCCAGATGCGGATATCCACGTCGTCTTCTGATGAAATGACAATGCCTTTGTCTGTGCTGTAGACGTGGATGCTTTCATGCTCGTCGTGCTTTTTGTTTTCATTAATATGATCCTCCACGCTTGTCAGCTCAAATCCCATGCTTTGCATCCATCTGTCGTATGTGCCGTCCGACTCGTCTGTGATGGTTTCCATATTATATTTTTCTGAGTCGAAACAGAATGCAAACTGGCATGAGGTGGTCTTAGATGCATTGTTAAGTCCTACCACTCCATTTGATGTCGGTGTCGCGCTGAAATTTGTCAAGGCAACTTTGCTGTCGCCTGCTGGAGAAAGATAGTAATAACCGTCGTGAGTGCCACTGTCTGTTATTTTCCATCGCTGAGATGGGGTGTTGCTGACTGGAGCCATTGTCAACTGTCCGTTTGTAGCGTCGAGAGCCATATTTTTATCCTCGTCTGTCAACTTATAGAATCCGTCATCTGTCCTCGTCACTTTAAGCGAAAGGTTGATGCCGTCATTATCTTCAGTCAACTGCATCTTTCCATCTTTCAGTGATAAAACCCTGTTGGCGTTCTTTGAAAGCAACACGTATGTTTTTCCATCTTCGAACTTCTTCACTCGTCTGTAACGGTTGATCTTGTCGAAAATGCTCAAATCCCAATCGGAATAAAAACGGATGATCGGATAGCCTGTTCGCATGTCAATTGGCAGCCATATATGCCATGACTCTCCCACGTTGGCATCCGAAAAATAATCTCCGCCTTTCCACCTGTCGCCCATATAGATGTAGGCATCGTATTTGCCTGGCACTTTGAAGACGTAATTGCTCTGCGAGTGATAGGTGGTGGCTTTCTCGTCGTCGACGCATGGATTGCCCAAGTCCTCCCATCCGCTCAACGGCATCTGAGAATATGAAGAGTGGGCAGGATTGGGATCCCAGCCTGTGCAGCCAGATGTGATTGCCACGAAACGTTTGTGGTATTTGAAGATGGCAGGGGCTTCATACTGTTTTTTCACAAACATACGCTCCCACGTAGGCGAGAGATCGAGATAGTCGTTGGTCAGCAACGTGCCGTGCATCGTCATATTCTCCTCCGCTGAACCGAAATGGTAGCCAACTTTGTAGTCTGGGTCATACATCAGAGTCTGGTCACGTGAGCCGGACGGTTGCGCGTCGCCTCTCGGACGCATCGTCTTTACAAATGTATAAGGTCCTGTGATTTTGTCGCTATAGAGAATGGCGACGCGGGAAGCCGCATAGCCAGATCCATTTTCCCAGTGAACCCACATCACATACTTTCCAGTGTTGGGGCAGTACATCACTTTAGGACGCTCAAGAGTACGGCCGTAATTCATATCCTGGTTGTCGTTCCTCAACGGTGCTTCCGGACATTTGTATGCCATACATTCGTATTTCCAGTTGTATAAATCGGTGGATGTATAGCAGACGATTCCGTTGCTCTTCACTGGATTCGCACGGTAATTCTCTCCAAACCAATAGTATATGCCATCTTTGTAGAGCACGCATCCTCCATGGGCATTGATGTGTTTGCCATCCGCATCATTCCAGTTCACACCAAGTCGGAGAGCCGGACTGCCGATGTGGAATTGTGAGTAAGGCTGGCCGATCTGTGAGTCGGCAGGTATCAGCATCCAATAATGTTTGCCGTCTGATCCGCTCTTGTCGCTATACACTCCCTTCCCGTCGCTAGTGCCGTCGGTGCCAAGATATTTACTGTTGGAAGAAAACTGTATCCTCACATACTTGTCTTCATTAGGTGCGTAGGCAATTTTCAGATGAGCGGACGAATTGTTAGAAGAATTTGCAAAATTAGTGTTGTATTCTCCCGTCGCATTCAGATAATTATTGCCAGAGACGCTTTTGAGTGCGTAAGTGCCGTCGGAAAGGGTCTCGATTGTGAATTGTTGCGACGCGTTGTATGCCGCATTCTTGATAGAAACCCCGTTGCCAGTGTTGGTCAGGAAACGGTTGCTGGCATGGACAACGTAGTATTTCTTGCCTGAACTGAACGGAAGGTTGCGGCTGTTGTTGTAGACTGTGATGGCGGAGTTCAGGTCTTTTGTCGCCGACACAATATTCGTCTGGGAAGAGGCGTTTTCCAAGGCTGTTTTAGCCTCATCTATGGCATTCTGTAGAGATTTTCGCGCAGACGACGGATATTCTCCACCACCGTCGCCTTCAGAAGTGGATGCGAGACGGTCTTCTGCTTTGTTTATGATGCCTTGCAACCCGTCTGTCACCAGCACAGAGGAAGAAGCCTCACGCAAAAACCAGAAGTGGAGAGTCTCCTTTCCGTTTTTATCCGAGTAGACGTAGCTGCCAGGTGCAATTCCGTCGGTGCCAAGATAGAGATTGTTTGCGGCACATTTGAAACGGACATATTCCCCGCCACAATCCTCAATTGTGAATTTGGCTGCGTTGCCGGTCGTGGAATTGTATTCCGTGTCCCAGTCGCCAGTTTTAGCGACGTTTTTATTTTGCGACACACTCTTGATAAAATACGTGTTGCCAGTAGCGGAAAATTGAAAGACCTGTCCGTTTGTGGCATCAAATGTATGAAGGTTTGGCCTGCCGTCTACGGCGGATAGCACCATTCCGGAAGAGTGGAAAATGTAGTATTTTTTATTTGTGTCTAATGCATTTGCCAAAAAGAAGACACAACTGAACAATGTTGTTAGTAGTACTTTCATAATAATAATGTGTTATCATGTCGCTAAGATACAGAGTTTCATGTGTAAAATAAAAATAAAATTGGAAAAATCGACATTTAATACGTGATTATCAACCATCAATCATTTCCGATTCCCCGATTCCGACGCGATCCCCGAAACCACTAGAAGGGTCGTATCCACTTTATCGCTTGCAACGATAGCCGACACCAAAATGAATGATGTCGACAGACATCGTCCATTGGGGTGTCGGTTTAATCGAATTTTGTATTGACATCGTTCATTATTTGCGTCAACCCTCAACCATTTCGCTATCAGTTTCATTACGTATTGGATAATGCTTTCGAATGATTTTATGCAAAAGAAAATTATTACTAACTTTGCCGTCCAAATGATATGAAAAATGACGAACACTAAGTCAACACCTACGGAACTTGGTACAGAGCCGATACCTCAGTTGCTGTTCAAATATGCAGTGCCAGCCATCATCTCGATGGTTGTGGCATCTTTGTATAATATCATCGACTCTATTTTTATCGGGCACATCCCGAACGACGGACCTCGCTGTATCACAGCGTTGGCTATCGCATTCCCGTTGATGAACCTCTCCGCAGCGTTCGGCTCACTTGTCGGTGCCGGTGGCTCGACGTTGGTGTCGATCAAACTTGGGCAGAAAGATTATTCGTCGGCAAACAAAGTGCTTGGAAATGTGACGACTCTCAACGTCATTATAGGTGTCGTCATAATGGCTCTTGGCTTATTTTATTTGGATAAGATTCTGGTTTTGTTCGGCGCTAGTGATGAGACAATAGCTCCGGCACGTGATTTTATGACGGTGCTGTTGATTGGAAACGTCTTGACCCATCTGTTTTTCGGCCTCAACCACGTGATGCGAAGCAGTGGCAATCCAAGAAAGGCAATGTTCACCACTATTCTCACTGTGGTGCTCAATATTATTCTTGCTCCAATTTTCATCTATCAGTTTGAATGGGGCATTAAGGGAGCCGCACTTGCCACAATCACATCCCAGACCATCTCTTTGGTTGTCATCTGCCATCATTTCTATAGCGGCAAGGATGTCCTGACATTCTCTCTTCCAGATTTCAAACTGCAGAAACAGATTGTGAAGAATATTTTCGCTATCGGAATAGCACCGTTCACACTCAACGCATGCGCATGTCTTGTGACGATGATGCTCAACAATACTCTTTATAAGTATGGTGGCGACAATGCGATTGGAGCGTATGGAATTTGCAACCGTGTGATAATGGTCGCGGCACAGGTGGTGTTTGGCTTCAATCAGGCGATGCAACCGATCGCAGGATACAATTTTGGAGCGCAGTTGGTGGATCGTGTGGATAAGGTGTTGAAGATGACGGTGCTGTGCGCATCATGCGTCATGGTGGTCATGTGGTTGTCGTGTGAGATTTTTGCTGATAATATAGTATCCATCTTTGTCAATCAGGAAGAAAGCAATGCAAGAGCGTTGATGGAGGCAGCATCACATGGATTGCGTATTGTGGTGATAATGATGCCGATTGTTGGATTCCAGATGGTTGTGGCGAATTTCTTCCAGAGCATCGGGCGAGCTCCCGTCTCCCTATTTATGAGTTCTACCCGTCAGCTGCTTTATCTTATCCCGCTTGTGTGGCTGCTGCCGCAGAAATTTGGACTCGACGGTGTCTGGATGGCGATGCCTGTATCCGACACACTCTCTGCGATCACCGCAGCGATAGTGTTGAAACTTCAATATAAAAAATCGTTGATGTTGCCAAGCAAAGAGCAAAAAGTGGTGGACGTGGAGAAAAATACAGACGACAACCATGTTGTGATCAGTATCGGCCGTCAGTTTGGAGCAGGAGGAAGGTATATTGGCAAACTTATAGCCAACCATTATGGCATCAAGTATTACGATAGCGAATTGCTGGTTGAGGCTGCTAAGGATATGGGCTTCGCACCTGAGATATTTGAAAAGGCGGATGAAGTGCCGTCTCTGCAGACATCATTTGGAAATTTGGCAGATCTTTCTTCTCCAAACACAAGTGAGCCAATGCTTTCCGGAGCCAATCTTTTCAAGGCACAGAGTGAGACGATGCAGAGGATAGCGGAAACAGAGAGTTGTGTGATTGTGGGACGAGCATCCGACTATGTGCTTCGAGAAAGAAAAGATGTGGTGACGTTTTTCTTGCGGGCTCCGATGGAATTCAGGGCGGAAAACATTGCGTCGCGACATAATATCGACATAAAAAAAGCTCAAAAACTGGTGGAGGAGAGAGAGACGGCGAGAAAGGAATATTACGATTATTACACCGGAAAAGAGTGGGGAGATTCCAAAGGTTATGACCTTTGTGTCGACGTGTCGAAATTGGGCTTTGAGAAGACTGCAGAAATGATGATAGCCTTTATCGACTCCGTTTTTAGCAAAAAAGCGGAAAAATAAGATTGATTTTTGATACTAATATTTATATTTGTAGCTCAACGAAGTATCGATGATTACGAAAGACGACATAATTGAAGTTGGATATGTTAGTAAAACGCATGGTTTGTCAGGCAATCTGGAGGTTGTGATTACTGTTGATTGGCTTGATGAGTTGGGTGTGGATTTTATTTTCATTGATATAGACGGGTGCTACATACCGTTTCGTATTGCAGAAGAGAGGACAAAGAACAGTGGCCGGCTTCTAAAGCTCGACAATATCGACACAAAAGAAGAGGCGGAACGCCTGATTGGAGCGACAGTATACCTTTCCACAGAAGATGTTGATGAAGACACATTAGCAGAAGCGGAAGAAGTGGATTATGAAGGGTACACGATTTACGATTCAAGTGGTAAAAAAATCGGAGTCGTCGATTATGTCGACTATGACACGGAAAACGTATTGTTCTGTTTGGATGCAACGGACTCTGCAGGTTTTCAGATTATGATTCCAGCGGTGGATGATTTTATTATAGAGATTGATGATGACAAGCAAACCATAGTTATGGATATTCCAGACGGATTGTTGGAATTAAATACGAGTGGCTCTTGCGTAGAAGACGATGATGATTAAAACCTTTACTATTAAATGGTTTTGTGTATGCGTATAGTAAACAATATAAAGACGCTTTATGCGATGATAGTTATGCTTGGAGCTGTAGGGTGCGCCCCACAGACCGAGTTTGAAGTGGCTACATGGCACGGATTTAAGCAGTGTGCTATATCATATACCATGGAAGATAGCTACGATAATCAGTTCACTACGGCTCTGCCGATATTCTACGAACATGATTATCCGTGCACTTTCTTCGTGACGACACGTTGGTGTGACAGGACCAAGTGGGACGCATTGCGAGTCGCCACAACGGAGAGAGGATGTGAGGTGGGCAGCCATACGGTAGACCATGCGGTGTATGACACATTGTCGAGAGAGCGTCAGAAGCAGGACATACTTGATGCTAACGCAAGAATCAATGTCAAGTTGCCGATGTATAAGTGCAACACTTTTGCTTATACAGACTGTGTCGTGGGAGACACAAGCATCATAAGCAAACATTATTTTGCGGCTCGAGGATGCCATGGTTATGTGGAGCGTGCGACTCCCAACGACTATTTGAACATAAGTTCCATAATGTGCGGCGCGAATGAGGCGGTGAGGACACTGGATGATTTCATATATGCGTTCAATACAGCAAGAAGCAGTGGCGGATGGTGTATATTCTCATTGTATGACTTGGACGACGGAAATGGCTATTCACCGTTGTCGTCGGCAGTGTTGAGAGAGAGTCTCGACTATTTGAAACAGCAGGAAAAGTCGAACTCATTCTGGGTCACAACATTTAAGAATGCGGCAAAGTATTCAAAGGAGCGTGATAGAGCGAAAATTGAGTTTCCAAAGGAAGAGATAATGAAAGAACGTACAGACAACAACAAACTGATTATCTCTTTGGAAGACGGGTTGGATGACGACTTGTACGATTATCCTTTGACATTGAGATGCCCTTTGCCATTTGGCTGGAAGGAAGTTGAAGTGTTACAGAACGAAGTGGTAATCAAATCAGAAATTAAGACTATCAACGGCTGTAAATATATTATCTTTGATGCTGTGCCTAACGGAAATAAAAAGATATATCTAATAAATTTAGGATAATGATTGATGTTGAGAAAAAAGCACAGTTGGCATGCCAGTTGAAGGCAGAGGGTTATAATTGTGCTCAAGCGGTATTTGCAGCGTTTGCAGAGGATTACGGTATTGACAAGGCTACGGCTGTCCGTCTCACCGCAGGATTAGGTGGCGGTGTGGCCAAGATGAAGGACGTGTGTGGCGCATACTTAGGCGCGGCAATGTTGTCGGGTTTGGAAGAGGGTTGCGTCGACCCTGGAAATATGGAAGGCAAGGAGCATGCATATAAAGTGGCCAAGGATCTTGCTATGCGATTTAAGGAGCAGAATGGAAGCACAATCTGCGCCGAACTTCGTGGTGTGAAACCAAATCCGGACGTGAAGGAGATAATCCCTTGCTCAGTGCTTGTCGAACGTGCTGCACGTATCTACGCAGAGTATCTAAATGCTAAAAAAGCATAAAAAATCATTGTTGTTTAGAAAAAGAACGATTTATAAGCAAATAAAGTGTATTTTTGCGTAGGTTTTCTGAAAGAAGACATAATTGATAATATAAAAAACTAATATAATATATGGGATTCGGGAATTTTTTATCCAAGATATTTGGAAATAAAGCCCAGAGAGATAGGGAGCTGATTCAGCCATACATTGATAAGATAGAGCTGGTATACCCTTCAATAAAAGCGTTGTCGAATGACGAACTCCGTGAACGTACGGAAGAAATCAAACAGAGGATACAGGATTATGTGTCCGCTGAGACAAAAGAAATAGCAGACTTGAAATCACAGATCGAGTCGCAGGAAATCGAGCAGAGAGAGAAAACTTATGCCCAGATTGACAAATTATCCAAAGTAAAGCTTGACAAATATGAGGAAGTGCTTACACAGGTGCTTCCTGAAGTGTTTGCTATTGTAAAGGATACAGCACGTCGTTTCACAGAGCAGAAGGAGGTGGTCGTTACTGCTAACGACCTTGACCGTGAGTTCGCTGAGAAATTCGACTTCGTTGATATTGATGGCGACAAGGCTGTTTACCATAACGAGTGGCAGGCAGGTGGTAACCCGACAGTTTGGAACATGATCCACTACAACGTTCAGTTGTTCGGTGGTGTTGTATTGCATCAGGGTAAGATCGCTGAGATGGCTACCGGTGAGGGTAAGACATTGGTGGGTACATTGCCAATCTTCTTGAATGCATTGACTCATAATGGAGTCCATGTCATCACCGTCAACGACTACTTGTCTAAACGTGACTCTGAGTGGATGGGACCACTATATATGTTCCATGGCTTGACTGTCGATTGTATCGATAAGCACAGACCAAACTCAGACGAGCGTCGTAAGGCATATATGGCAGATATCACGTTCGGAACAAACAACGAATTCGGTTTCGACTACTTGCGTGATAATATGGCTGGAAGAGTGGAGGAACTTGTGCAGCGTGAGCACAACTACGCTATTGTCGATGAGGTCGACTCAGTCCTTATTGACGATGCTCGTACTCCATTGATCATCTCTGGTCCGATGGACAGCTCAAAGAGTAATGAGCAGTTGTTTAATGAATATAAACCACGTGTAGAGCACCTTGTCAATTTGCAGAAGGTGATGGCTACAAACTATTTGACAGAGGCTAAGCGATTGTTGAAGGAGAGCGACAAGAAGAGCCAGGAGGAAGGTGCTTTGGCATTGTTCCGCTCTTACAAGGCATTGCCTAAGAACCAGCCATTGATCAAATTCTTGAGTGAGCCAGGAATCAAACCTCTTTTGTTGAAGACGGAAGAGATCTATATCGCTGAGAACAACAAGAGAATGCCAGAGGCTACAGACCCTCTATACTTTGTGATTGATGAGCGTCACAACAGCATCGTCTTGACAGATAAGGGAGTCGACGCGTTGACTGGTGTCAGCGAGGACCCTACATTCTTCGTGTTGCCGGATATCGGCAGCGAGATGGTTGATTTGGAAGCAATGAATCTTCCAGCTGCAGAGTTGGCAGAGAAAAAGGAACAGCTAATTCAAAACTATGCGGTCAAGAGCGAGCGTATCCACACAATCAACCAGCTTTTGAAGGCATACACATTGTTCATCAAGGACGACCAGTATGTCGTGATTGATGGCAAGGTGATGATTGTCGACGAGCAGACAGGCCGTATTATGGATGGCCGCCGTTATTCCGACGGTTTGCACCAGGCATTGGAGGCAAAAGAGGGCGTACAGGTAGAGGCCGCTACTCAAACGTATGCGACTATCACATTGCAGAACTACTTCCGTATGTATCACAAACTAGCCGGAATGACCGGTACAGCGGAGACAGAGGCAGCTGAGTTCTGGAATATCTATAAGTTGGACGTTGTTGTTATTCCTACAAACCGTCCGATCGCGAGAATAGATATGAACGACCGTATCTACCGTACACAGCGTGAAAAGTATAATGCTGTGATTGAGGAGATCGTGTCGTTGACAAATCAAGGTCGTCCAGTGTTGGTGGGTACAACATCAGTTGAAATATCTGAGTTGTTGAGCCGAATGTTGCGTATGCGCGGCATCCAGCATAACGTGTTGAATGCGAAACTACACCAGAAGGAGGCTGAGATTGTCGCTGAGGCAGGTAAGAGCAAGACTGTGACTATCGCCACAAACATGGCAGGTCGTGGTACCGATATCAAGCTTTCTCAGGAGATAAAAGACGCGGGTGGTTTGGCAATCATCGGTACAGAGCGTCACGAGTCTCGTCGTGTCGACCGTCAGTTGCGTGGTCGTGCAGGACGTCAGGGAGACCCAGGTTCATCAGTGTTCTTCGTCTCGTTGGAGGATAAGTTGATGCGTCTGTTCGGTTCGGAGAAGATCGCATACTTGATGGAGAAGATGGGTGTGAAAGACGGAGAGATGATCGAGAGCAACATGGTCACTAAGTCAATCGAAAGAGCCCAGAAGAAGGTGGAGGAAAACCACTTTGGCGTCCGTAAACGTTTGATCGAGTATGACGACGTGATGAACAATCAGCGTGAGGTGGTATACCGCCGTCGCCGCCAGACATTGCGAGGAGAGAGAATGGGTGTCAACCTAATGGATATGATATATGGAGTGGCTCAGAGAATTGTCGGTGAGACAAAAGGAATGTTGAGCTATTCAGATTTCAAGAATGAGGTTGTTCGTTTGTTGTCTTTCGAAACAGCCATTCCTGAAAATGATTACAATTCATTGAAGGATGTGGATTTGGTTCAGAGACTGTTTGAGGAGGCTATGTCCACATTCAAACGCCGTACAGAGATGATCGCTGATCAGGCGTTCCCTGTATTGAACAATATCTATGCGCAGCATCCGGAAGGTGGTATGGTAGGTGTGCCTATCACAGACGGACACTTCGTTTACAGCATTGCTGTTGATTTGAAAGAGGCTGTTGATACTCATTGTAAGAATGTGGTGAAGGAGTTTGAGCGTCGCACATTGCTTCACGCTATCGACTCAAAGTGGAAAGACCACTTGCGTGAGATGGACGATTTGAAGAACTCAGTTCAGAACGCTCACTACGAGCAGAAAGATCCGCTTGTGATCTACAAGATTGAATCTTACAATATGTTTGCGGCTATGCTTGATGATATGAATCAGGAGGCAGTCAATGTGTTGATGCGCGGACAGATCTTGATGAGACAGGAGGATGACGCTGAGACTCAGGCACGTATAGCTGAAGAGGCAGCACGTCGCCAGGCATTGGCAGAGGCTAAGGAAGCTGAAGAAAGAATGAAAGCTATGCAGATGAACAGAAGCGAGGATCTAGAGGAGGCTCCGGAAGAGCAATCGCCACTTCAGCAAGTGTCGCAGCCAAAACAGATGCCGGCTAACGCAGGCGTGAAGATCGGCAGAAACGATCCTTGTCCATGTGGAAGCGGCAAGAAGTACAAACAGTGCTGCGGCAGAAACATTTGATGATTGATTGAATCAAAATAATTGAGGCGTGTTTTGCATCAGAACACGCCTCTTTTCAATAAAATACAATAAATATGTTAGGATATATTACATGGACCGTTAATCCTGTGGCATTCACAATTCCTGGGCTGGATATGGATGTCAGATGGTATGGAATGATGTGGGCTTTCGGATTTCTTCTTGGCTATATTACAGAGAAGTATATCTACAAGAGAGAAGGACTGCCAGACACTGCAATCGACGACTTCCTGACTTACATGGCTATTTTCACTGTCGTCGGAGCTCGCCTTGGCCACTGCTTTTTCTATGATCCTGAATACTATTTCTCTCACCTTGGAGAAGTGTTGTTGATCAACAAGGGAGGATTGTCGAGCCACGGAGGAGCGGTCGGAATCCTAATCGGAATGTATGTCTTCAGCAGACGCGTGGCAAAAAAAAGTTATTTGTGGGTGCTCGACCGTACTGTCATTGCTGTGGCGATCACAGGATGCTGCATCCGTTTCGGAAATCTGATGAATCATGAGATATACGGTCATGCCACTGACGTGCCATGGGCTTTCCAATTCGTGACAAATCTTCATTCGTGGATGGCAGGCAAGGCTGAACCAATTTTCTCTGAGCCAAGTCACCCAACGCAGATTTATGAGATGCTTTACTGCATAGTGACATACTGCTTTACCATGTACTTGTATTGGAAGACTAATGCTCGCAAATATGAAGGTTTGATTTTCGCCGTCTTCTTGCAGGGAATATTCCTGACTCGTTTCTTGCTCGAATTCATCAAGAACAACCAAGAGTCGTTTGAAGACGGAATGATGCTCAACATGGGTCAGCTGCTAAGTGTGCCTCTATTCGTCACAGGATTCTATTTGTTCTACAAGGCTTATAAGCAATATAAAGAAGAGAGGGAAACTGTTTAATTATCAGTGAGACAATGGTTCACGGAACAGAGGAATCTAAAATAAGAATAGAATTATGAAACATATAGGTGCACACGTCTCAACATCGGGTGGAGTGGAGAACGCTCCCGTCAACGCAGCAGCAATCAAAGCGAATGCGTTTGCTTTGTTTACTAAGAACCAGCGTCAGTGGGTGTCGGCGCCGTTGAGTGAGAAATCAATCGCGTCGTTTAAGAAGAAGACGGAAGAGATTCACGTCGACCCGGCATATATTCTTCCTCACGACAGCTATTTGATTAATCTCGGACATCCGGAGACGGAGGGGCTTGAAAAATCACGCGCCGCTTTCTTGGATGAGATGCAGCGCTGTGAGCAACTCGGTTTGAAACTTCTAAATTTCCACCCAGGAAGCCATTTGAAGAAAATATCTGTGGATGATTGTCTGGCACGTATCGCAGAGTCGATCAATATCACTTTGTCCAAGACCTCTGGCGTGTGTGCTGTGATAGAGAATACGGCTGGTCAGGGCTCCAACGTCGGCAATAGATTTGAAGAGATCGCAAAGATTATCAGTATGGTCGACGATAAGAGCAGGGTGGGAGTCTGCATCGACACCTGCCATACATTTGCCGCCGGCTATGATTTGCGTACAGCTGAGGCTTGTGAAACAACATTTGCCGAATTTGACAAAGTGGTAGGACTCAACTATTTGCGTGCCATGCATATCAATGATTCGATGAAGCCGTTTGGCTCGAAAGTGGACCGCCACAACAGTATCGGCAAAGGAGAAATAGGCATTGAGTGCTTCAAATGGATTATGCAGCAGGATATGTTTGACGACATTCCGTTGATACTTGAAACGCCAGATGAATCAATTTGGGCGGAAGAAATTGCACTTTTGAGGCGTTTTGAGGCTGAAAAATAACATTTTTTAACATTTGAATATAATAATTCAGCCGCAAAATAATATCTTTGTGGGCGAAAACAACTAAGAAATACAATTTAAGTTAAAATGGACAATACAGCATTATTGCAAGAAGTAACAGCCAAAGCTCAGGTTTGGCTAAACGGTAACTTTGATGAGGATACAAAGAAGGAGGTAAAAGCCCTTTTGGATTCATCAGATAAGAATGCTTTAATTGATGCGTTCTACCGTGACTTAGAGTTCGGTACTGGTGGTCTTCGTGGTATCATGGGTGCTGGAACAAACCGTATGAACAAGTATGTAGTCGGCATGGCCACTCAGGGTTTTGCTAACTATTTGAAGAAGAATTTTGCAGACCGTAAGCAGATTTCAGTTGTAGTTGGTCACGATTGCCGTAACAACTCACGTCTATTCGCAGAGACAGTAGCTGATATCTTTTCTGCAAACGGTATTCAGGTATATCTATTTGAGTCGTTGCGTCCTACACCAGAGATCTCTTTTGCTATTCGTCAGTTGAAGGCACAGGCAGGTGTTAACGTGACTGCAAGCCACAACCCACGCGAGTATAACGGATACAAGGCTTATTGGGAGGATGGTGCACAGGTGCTAGCTCCACACGATAAGGGAATCATCGACGAGGTTAACAAAGTAAAGGTAGAGGATGTGAAGTTCGCTGGCAACAAGGATTTGATCAAGATCATTGGTGGTGAGATGGACTTCGACTATATGACAGCTGTTCACGAGGCATTGATCGACCAGGATGTGATCAACCGTCAGAAGGATCTTAACATTGTATATTCAGCAATGCACGGAACAGGTCGTGTGATTGTTCCACTTTGCTTGCGTTCATGGGGATTCCAGAACATCAACGTCGTTCCAGAGCAGATGGTTGTAGACGGTAATTTCCCTACAGTTGTCAGCCCTAACCCAGAGAACGCAGAGGCTATGACACTTGGTATGAAGCTAGGTACTAAGCTTAACGCAGACTTGGTCGTAGCAACAGACCCAGATGCAGACCGTCTTGCAATCGTATGCCGCGACAACAAGGGTGAGTGGATGATCATCAACGGTAACCAGACAGCTATGATGTTCTGCTACTACATCATCACAAACATGAAGAAGCTTGGCAAGATGACTGGTAATGAGTTCCTTGTTAAGACAATCGTGACAACTGAGGTTATCGCAGAGATCGCAAAGAAGAACAACATCGAACTTCGCGACTGCTACACAGGATTCAAGTGGATCGCACGTGAGATCGCAATCTCAGAAGGTAAGAAGAAATATATCGGTGGTGGTGAGGAGAGCTTCGGATTCCTACCATTCGACAAAGTACGTGATAAGGATGCACCAGCGTCAATCTGCTTGATCTGTGAGATCGCAGCTTGGGCTAAGGACCAGGGCAAGACACTATACGATTTGTTGATGCAGATCTATCAGGAGTATGGTTTCTCTAAGGAGTTCACAATCAATGTCACTAAGCCAGGAAAGAGCGGAGCTGACGAGATCAAGGCAATGATGGAAGGCTTCCGTGCTAACCCACCTAAGGATCTTGGTGGCAGCAAGGTGTCTGTAGTGAAGGACTTCAAGACATTGGAGATGACAACTGCAGCTGGCAAGCAGAAGCTAGACATGCCTGAGACAAGCAACGTGCTTCAGTGGTTATGCGAGGATGGAACAAAGGTTTCAGTTCGTCCTTCAGGTACAGAGCCAAAGATCAAGTTCTACTGCGAGGTTAAGGGCACAATGAAGAGTGCTGCCGACTATGCTGAGCAGAACGAGAAGGCAACAGCTAAGATTGAGGCAATCAAGAAGTCTCTAGGACTATAAAAATTCATAGTGCATAATTCATAATGCATGATTGAAGATTGATCGAATAGACGTGATGATGTCACGTTGTACGAAATATTTTAGGGCACCGTAGAAATGCGGGGCCTTTTTTTATGCGTATTGACTTGGGAATGTTAGGGTCGGTTTGTGAAGTTGGAATTTCCATAATCCGATGTTGTGTCGTACCCACGAGGGAAAATCAAGTAATATAAGTCTAATAAAATTAACATAATTTAATTATTTCCCGTAAAATTATGTTGTTGATCATACTTTTAAAGCATTTGTTTTTTTATATTTGCAAAGGTATAACTGAAAAATTGATTATTATAAGTCCAAAAGCTTAATGTGATATGTTTCGCTGTGCATGAGATTTGATGAAAGAAGTATAATTTTTGTTTGCCGAAAAAATGAAGAGTTTTGTTTTGAAAATAAAATGTTAATTATATTAAGAAAAGATTTTTTCTTTAATTGTAGTTTGTATGGCAGCACAAATAGTACTGTCACAAATTACAAAAATTGATCCTTTAATAAAGGAGTATTATGTGAAGACTCAAGGTGTCGGTAAGGGCGATGGGTCTTCATGGGACAATGCGATAGGAGAAAAGGATTTCGCATTCGTGTTCAAGAACCTACAGACAGAGGGAGTGACATTCTATGTGGCTGCTGGCACGTACCATGCGGTATACAACAGAGATGGGGAGGAGACCAACGACAAAACATCGCTATGGGTGTCTGAACATGGAGCGAACATCTACGGAGGCTATAGTCCGAAGGCGACGGGAACAGCGTCTACAACAAAGGCATATCCTGATATGTACAGGACAATATTTACAGGAGATATAAATGGAGACGACAGGGTCGTTGTGCAGAGTGACTGTGAATACAAGTTTGAGAACTTCACAGACAATGCGGAGTCGTCACTGCTCAAAATGAACATATCCAGCGACGTGCGTATCAGCGGAATCGAGCTGACGGGAATGTCGTTCTCCAAAGGCACATCCCCAGCCATGTTAGGAATAACAGCGGCCGCGTCGTCGGATTACGAGGTGACGGTAGATCACTGTAAGTTGTATGTGGCTGACAAGGGAATAGAGGCCGAGAATGTGGGTCGTCTTGTTGTAGACCAGAGCGAGTTTTACCATATCCGCAACGCGGCGGTCTTTTCAAATCGAGACATGAAGGTGTCCAACTCAACATTCACGCACA
>DFGT01000017.1 GCA_002371265.1 Bacteroidales bacterium UBA3743
TTGCTTGAGTCGCTGAATGCCGCATCAGGAACCGGATTGAACTTAATATATACTGTATCCCCTGTCTTACATGTTCCATCTGGATACAATGCATCTATAGCAAAAAGGATAACCGGCATTTCCTTACCACCTAAAGTCTCATCATCGTATGATATTTCCAATGGTTCGATTACATCATTAAGAATACCTTTAGAGTTAGCTGGAATAGTACCAGGTTTCTCAACATCCTTAAACCACTTAATTGCATATCCTACAAAATCAGCAGATGCCCAATCAGCTTGATCTGGTGTTATATCCGCAGCTTGAGACAAAGTAACAGACTCTCCAAAGCACAACTCGATAACATCTTTCTTGTTTTTCTTTGAAGTTCCTTTCTTATCAGACTTTATTTTTATCGGAGCCTTTGGCTCTGTACATGCAGGACACGTTTTCAATGCCTTAATAGGTCCTGATACTGTATAGTTCGCACATGCTTCGCTTGGATTATACTTATAATTCAAACCAAAATCATCCTCCAAAGTCTCTCTTGATCCAAGAACGACACGGAAATATACATTTTCCTCAGGATCAATCTCTTCAAAGACTGCAGACATGTTTTTTAATGTAGGAGTATCAGTAATTTTACTTCCTGGAACTGGTTTCCATGAACTATTATCCTCAGGATCACCTGTTGTGTACTGGAAAATATAACGCTGATCATTCTTATAGAAATTAGAGATCATCTTAGTTACATTTACAAACAAATCAACATCATCTCCTTCACATGAAGTTGTATCCTCCTTAAACTGCTCATCAAAATAAAGCTGCACACTTGGAGGCGTACATGTCCAAATCTGGATATCATCCAAAAGCAAGTCGTTACCATCCAAATTATATGCTGCACCACCCACTTTAGAGATAATCTCAAATTTCATTTTTGGTTCAGCTCCTGTCAAAGTGATTTTTTTCTTTACCTCAATCCACTCAAGACCACTCTTCGTTGAAGAACGTTTTTGAGGAGAAGATTCAACAGAAACACCTGAATTCAAATCCGTGATTCTTATATAAACCTCCGTTTCATTCTCAGAAGCAGACCAGTTGTTCAAATAACACTTTACAGTTACTTCTTTATTACACAAATTTGTTATCGTTCTATCATAGATTGTCGCATCTGGCTCATTACCACAGTTTAGGAACAACATCGCTCCATAATCAGAGCCTCGATATGTGTGATCTGGAGCAAATGTATAACCATTATTTTTAGGAGTTTGACCGTTAAATGTATAAGCTTGCCATTCCCATACAGTACCTGTAGTTGCACCATCCCATGTACAAGTCACATTTGCAGCAATTGAATATGTTCCTTCTCCTTTAGGTATACCATCAGCAGGATACGAAGCTGCAAGTTTCTTTTCATCCTCTGCAGACAAGCCATAAGACCATCCGTTTTTTGCTGTCTTTTTCACTTTTACAGGGTTATTGATATCAGAATAATCCCATACCCAATAGCTGTTTTTTCCTGTAAAAGTACCAAAATCATCCTGCCAGATAAGTTTCTGAGACATAGGCTCTCCATCATCACTTGTACAACAGATAGCATCAGTCAACTTATGAACATTCGACTTTACCTTTTTTCCATCTGGAGTTGTCACTTCTATATAATATTCATGCACTTCATCATTAGATATTTTCTCACTCACATGAGCATACGACTGACTCGTTGCTCCTGAGATTGGCTTTCCATCACGATACCACTGATACTTACAACCCTGATATGTTGCCGACAAAGCCAATATACCAGACTCACCACCAGCACACACTTCATCAGGTCCTGTAATCTTAGGATCCAACTCACCATATACCTTTATGCTTCTGATCATAATGGCCTCTCCTTTATTCATTTGCTGAATATAAAAGTTTACAGTAAGTTTGTTATCTTGAACAGGACCAAAATCATTAGTTGGTGTTGTCGGATTTGTTATTTCGACCTCTTCACAAGAGCCAGCAGTCGATCCCGGACGTGCTTCTTTTCCTCCAAACTGAGAATTATTAACACCGATCTTCAAAGCCGAGCTATATCCACTAGACAAATGAGGAGGATCAGCAGCTCCTGATGTATTCAAATACTTTGTAGAATGCGGGTTACAAACCTCCACCACTACTCTATAATTACCATTGTTCTTTAGACCCACAACAGTCATAGAGAAAACTGGAGAAGTCGGAGCAAGACCACTTCCATTAGAGATAACCACTCCCCAATCTCCTGAATCTTTATTATCGTAAAAACGCAAAGAATCCAATCTAATAGGATTCGGAGTAATAGCATAATGTTGTTTGTCTAAGAATGCAGACTTTTTCGCAGTAGATGCAGTGGAATCTGGCAAAGAAAAATTTGTTCTGAAAGTTGGCAAAACAAAACCGCCAAAATCATTCTGCATGTCAAAAGAATGATAATAGTCATCCTCACCACCAACTACAGTAAAGTCGGTCGATGCAATCAAAGGCAAATTTGTGGCACCTCCGCCACCGCCACCTCCTGGCCATTGAGCATAAGCATTGGAACTACCCAACAACAACCCAACAAGAAAAAGCCAAAAAGCTAAAAAACGTTGTGTTTTCATAATATATTAACCCTATTAATTTTCAAATTATAAAAGTAAATTAATTATTCCATTACACATTTATACATAATGAGAAAGCAAATATATAAAAAAAAAGACAAAAAAGTGTTTTTTTGAAAAAAAACGACTAAACTAGATTGTTTTTGTGGAATCAAAACGAGAAAGCAAGATTTTTTGATAAAATTTAGCATGAAAAAAAATTGAAGAAAAATTTTCAAAAGAGAAAAAAAAATCACATATTTGCAATACAAATAAATGCAAATTAAATCTATAGAGTATGGAGAGCAAATTAATTGGAGTCATCGGAGAAAATGCCGGTGTCGTTTGGAGGTTTTTAAATGCATCTTCGAGTGAAAAATTCTCTTTCGAGCAATTGAAGAAGGGAACAAAACTAAAGAATGATGAATTATATGCCGCAATCGGTTGGCTGGCAAGAGAAAACAAAATCCAAATTGAGGAGAACGGTTCAAAAGCTTCCTATAGCGCAATTGAATTTTTCTTCTAAAAAACAAAAGCGATTGGCTCTCCAATCGCTTTTATTATTTTAAAATCGAACAACTATCATTGAAGTGCCTATTTAGCATAGATTTTCAATAATTGTGACAAGGAATGAAATCGAAAATCTCATTCTCATTTATCTTCTTTATTGTCTCAATCAACAATGATATAATCGCATCCACATCACGAAGATCACATACTTCTACAGGTGTATGCATATATCTGTTCGGAATGGAAATCAACGCTGTCGCCACACCTTCTCTTGTAAGCTGAATTTTGCATGTGTCAGTACCTCCAGTGGCAGAAGAGTTTGTCACATTCTGATATACAATGCCTTTTTCCTCCGCAGTATCCTGCAACAAATGCACCAAAGCGACGTTGTTGTCGGCACAATGACGGATCACAGCACCGTCTCCCAATTTACAACTTCCATATTTTATTGCGGAACAATCAGGAACATCTGTAGCAAAGCCGACATCCAGAGCAAAACCGACCTGCGGATTGACTTTATACGCACTTGTCACAGCACCACGACATCCGACCTCCTCTTGAGAAGAAGCCACACCATAGACTCCAATCTTCAAATCTTCCTTGGAAAGACGACGGATCACCTCAGCTACGATAAAAGCTCCTATTTTATCATCCAAACCTTTGCTGGAAATTCTGTGTTTTCCGATAAAAGAAACATTAGATACAACGGCAACAGGATCCCCCACCTGAACCATCTCTTTTGCCTCTTCCGCACTTTCCGCACCTATATCAATCCAAAGTTTATCAAGATCCAATGCCTTTACTCGTTCCTCAGATGTCTGCAAATGGATGGGTTTCTTTCCTATCACCCCTCTAACCTTGTTGCCGCGCGAAAGAATAACGACTTCAGTTCCAGGAACAGTCAACAAATCAATGCCACCATGTTTGCGTACATAAATAAAACCATTGTCATCAATGTGCATCACCTGGAATCCTATTTCATCTATATGCCCACAAAGCATGACTTTGAAATCCGCATCTGGATTAATCACTCCATAAGAATTACACAAAACGTCACTCTCTACGGCAGCAAACTGATGGACATAATCCATCCAACAATGAGCAGCCTCCATCTCATATCCTGAGGGTGAATATGAAGAAAGAAGATTTTCTAAAAAACCGACGCTACTCTCATCAATGTTTTTATAATCTGATAAATCCATAGTCTTTAAAATTACGGTGCAAAGTTAATAAAAATTCTTTGCTGTAAACTAATCTTTGGAAACATCTTCATCAATGCCCAATATGTTTGGAGTTTTTCATACAGTTGTCATTTTTATGATTTTCTACAATTAAAACGAACACAAAGGTCACCACTAAGATGTACAAAAAAAAAGCGATGTCCAAAAGAACACCGCTTTCAATTCCTATTAAAAATTTCTTATTATCTACAGAAATGCTGAGTCTTACAGAATGAGTAACTTAACATCAACTCATGGTCACCCTTGGTATGTCTACCCCAACCTGTCAAAAGCAAACCATAAGTATAACCGATATTAAATTTCTTAATTCTAATACCTCCCATTGGTCTCAAGCATAATGGTTGTGAATTTCCTGTATCCAAAGAATGACGATACAACAATTCTACCCAATATCCGAAATCCTGACCAGGGACATCCTGCATAAACTTCAAATGGAAATCCAACTGACGCTGACTACCTTTTGATGTATTAGTATTAGTATTAGTCTCAGTGTCGCTCTCACCACTTGTTTCATCATCGCGATCAATGTTGAACTTGAACATTGCTCCTGGCTCAAATTGCATTCCATCACCCAACTGGAAATCATAACCCAAGAAAATAAATGGGTTAATAGGTCTGATAGGCTCTGTTCTACCCATCTCTTCCAATTTTGTAGGAACCAAGTTAGCAATAGTTAATCCAGCGAAGAAATTGTCGAACAAGAAATAAGTACCGAAAGTGGCATTGAAATAGTATCCTTTATTCTCACCACCGTTCTCCAATACTTGATCTATAGCTTGCTGTTCAAACAACTTACTATCAAAACTATAGCCATTAACAACACAAGCAAGTGCAAAAGACAACTGTCTAGTAATGTCTCTTTGCTTCATCATATAGCCACGTGTACTACCACCCGACAATGGGATGTGATAGCCCAAAGATACTTGTCCACCTCTTCTTAAAGAGTATCCATTCTGATCTATATACGCGTAAGCACCAATACCTAGGCGCTCCAATCCGCCGCGTAATCTCGTACGAAAGCTCAGCGTAGTGAAACGTGGAGTTTCACCTTTGCTTCCTTGCACTCCTGAAAATCCTAAATAACCAGTCCACATGAAGTGAGTACAACGCTCAGCACCAGCAACAGCAGGATTAGCCAAGTAATAATTGTAATAGTACTGATTATAGACGATCTCCTCTTGCGCCTTTAGTCCCGTCTGAGATAGCAAGACCATAGTCAATGCTACTAAAATGTGTTTTATCTTCATTTTTCAACTATTTTGCAACAGTTCTTAAATAATGGTAATTAGAAATAGGTTTTATCCTAATTCATTTATTAACGTTTGGCAAATATAAATAAGTTTAATAAAACGTGCAATACTTTTTTACTTTTCTTTACTAAATTCTTGTTAATATGCAGCTTTATCTCCCTTTATCATATTAAAAACGGTTTGAAATATGATTCTTACATCTAACCAAAAACTCCAATTTTCTATATACCACACGTCTTGTTTTACTCGACCTATCATCTGACTTATGTCAGACGTCTCACCTCGGAAACCTGTAACTTGAGCCCAACCGGTGATTCCTGGCTTAGCCAAATGACGCACCATATATTCATCAATCAGTTTTGAATATTGTTCTGTCTGGCTTACCATGTGTGGACGTGGTCCGACAACAGACATATCTCCTAATAAAACATTAACAAACTGTGGCATTTCATCCAAATTTGTTTTTCTCAACACCGCACCTACCTTGGTAATACGTGAATCTCCCTTTGTAGCTTGCAGTCTATCCGCCTCATCATTAACTTTCATCGTACGGAACTTCAAGCAATAGAATTCCTTGCCATTTTTTCCTGTTCTCTTCTGCTTAAAAAATACAGGTCCTGGCGAAGATAATTTAACAGCTATTGCAAGAATAACATACAACGGCGAGAGTAGCAAAAGGACCAGCAACGAGAATATAATGTCAAAAAGGCGTTTTCCTGTTCTGTTCCACGGCTCTTCAAGCGGCTCGTCACGGAATAAAATCATTGGAATATTGGCCACATTTACCAACGAGACACCCTTTTTTATATATCTCTGAAAATCTGGCACTATCAAACTCTTTACGAAACATCGCTCGGCTTCACGCATTATCTTAAATGAATTTCGGTCGTCACCTGCAGGAAGTGCACTTATCACCTCATCAACATCTCCCGTCTTTATCAATTCCAATGCATCTGCCAATGTTCCTTTCACGAGATCGGCATCTACTTTATAATCTGATGGATCTCTGTCATCATATATTCCAAGCACATCATATCCTTGTATTCTGCTTTTCCTCAACTCTTCATAAACCTGAGACGCAACATGACCAGCTCCTAGAATAATGACTTTACTGCAATTTCTAGGCAAATGTCTCCAATAACGATATACGTTTCTTGCAATAAATCTCCATAAAAATACCACTCCAAATAATGTGGTAAAGAATAAAGCAAAAAATCTTACAGAGAACTTTATGTCTGCAAGTATAAACGCAACTATCAGTATCAAAGAAAACAAGAAAATAGTGCGGAACACTTTCGACATAATTCCTTCTATCACCGCCGTCGGCTTGTCAAATATCGTTCCATGCTGCGAAAACGAAACTGCATAGGCCAATGTTGCCAAAGCATGCAACATGTCACGAGACAAATACGGATCAACATTATATCCAAAAAAATGGAGCAATACCGCAAGAAGCAAATTCAACAACAGCATCTCTGCGATAAAAACGACACCTTTAAAAAATATATTTTCGTAATTAACAAACATATTCATCTGTAAATTAGCCACCTACACTTTCTTTATCAATCAATCCACCCTTTTCAATAGACAGATTATAACAAAGATAGTTAGTTTTGACGATAAACAAACAAACATCTCTAAAAAAAAGTTAATTTTTATCACCAAATGTTTGCTCGTCTACTTGGATCTATATACATAGAATCTTTCTCAGTAACTCCAAATGCATCATACCATTCGTTGATGTGCGGAAGTGCTCCATTCACTCTCCATTTTCCTAATGAGTGAGGATCCTCCTTTGTCCTGCGTATGATTTCCTCTGGACGGATATTGTTTGCCCACACTCCAGCATACGACAAAAAGAATCTCTGCTCCGGTGTAAAACCATCCACAACTGGCAATGGATTTGTTTTCATAGCTCTTTTCAATGCGTTGAAAGAGATTTTTAATCCTCCATGATCTGCCAAATTTTCGCCCAAAGTGAACTTTCCATTCGCATATACTCCTGGAGCCACCTCTATACCATTGAAATATTCCATGATGCTGCTTGAGCGAAGTGTAAATAAAGCAGCGTCTTCTGCCGTCCACCAATCTTTGAGATTTCCATCAACATCAAACTGTCTTCCCTGATCGTCATATCCATGCGTCATCTCGTGGCCGATAACCACTCCAATAGCTCCATAGTTATATGCGTCATCCGCACTCATATCAAAAAATGGCTTCTGAAGAATTCCAGCTGGGAAACAGATTTCATTTGTAGATGGATTATAATAGGCATTAACAGTCTGCGGATACATATGCCACTCTGTCTTATCCACTGGTTTTCCCGCCTTTTCCAGCATTATATCAGCCTTGAATCTGCTGATTCTCTTTGTGTTTTCCCAAAGATTCTCATCTGTGATTTCAAGAGACGTGTAGTCTCTGAACTTATCAGGATATCCGATTTTCACCGTGAGACCAGCCAATTTTTCTTTTGCTTTGACCTTAGTGGAATCACTCATCCACGACAAACTATCCAAACGTTCTGCATATGAATCCTGCAAATTTTTAACTAGTTGCACCATTCTCTCCTTGTGCGACGCCGGGAAATATTTCTCTACGTACATTTCTCCAAGAGCCTCTCCCATCGCACTTTCAAGCAACGATACTGCCCTCTTCCATCTTGGAGATGGTTTCTGTCGTCCGGACAAAACTTTACCGTAGAAATCAAAGTTCACATTGTAGACCTCGTCTCCCAAAGATCCAGCGGCACGGTCGATCAATTGCCATGCCATGTAGTTTTTCAATACGCTTATGTCCTCATTTGCAATCAGTTCCACTGCTTTCTTAATTGGAGGAATCTGTGAAACGTTAATGGAATCTTCCTTCAAATTGAATTTTCCAAAATATGAATCCCAATCAAACCCGACAAAATCCTCCTTAAACTGGCTGTATGAAATCTTGTGGTAATTGTCGTTCGGAACTCGAAGCTGCTCTTTGGTATAGAATGATTCAGCCAACGCTGTCTCAATTTTCATCACGTCTTCCGTACATTTCTTTGCATCTTCTGCCGAATAGCCAAAGAGTTGCAGCATTCGTCCGACGTGTGCGACAAACTGCTCTCGTATTTTCACCATTGAAGTGTCTTTTTGAGAAAGGTAGTAGTCACGGCTTCCAAGAGACAGTCCACTTTGATATGTGTGGAGCATATTCATTTTGCTGTTTTTGTCGTCGGCTCCAATATAAAAAGCAAAAAATACATTCACGTCGATCTTATGCAAATCAGCAATCAACGCAGGCAGCTGATCTTTACTCTGCACGGTGTCAATTGCACGGAGATCCTCAGTCAAAGGCGTTTTTCCTATGGAATTCAGTTTTGTCGAATCCATATAAAGATTATAGAGAGTGCAAAGTTTGTCTCCGACGCTGCCTTTCTCAAATTGTTTCGTAGACAGATCCTCAATAAGCGACTTCATCTGCTGCTTATTCAATTCGCCCACCTGCTCAAATGAGCCATAACGAGCATACTCACCCGTCAAAGGATTCTTTTTCATCCATCCGCCACACGCGAACTGATAAAAATCATTCCTTGGGTCGACGGTAGTGTCTAAATTTGTCTTGTCGATTCCCGACTCTACAACATTTGTCTGCTTTTCTCCGCCTCCACATGAAGCCATGGAGATAATAGTAGCAGGCAGCAACGTCAACATAATCTTCTTCATCTCATTAATCAAATATCATATAACTAAGCATTTCAAGAGCGTTTTTCCAACTCTCTCAAATTCTGCATTTTCTTCTCTTTCAAATATTCAGTGATTGTGCTCAAATGTTCGCGCACCTTACCACCTCCGAATTCATATACTTTCGACACCAGGCCATCAAGGAAGTCACGGTCGTGGGACACAAGGATAATTGTGCCCTCAAAATTCTGCAAAGCAGACTTCAATATGTCCTTTGTTCGAAGGTCAAGATGGTTCGTCGGCTCATCCAAAATCAAAAGGTTCACTGGTTCAAGCAAAAGTTTCAGCAAAGCAAGACGTGTCTTCTCTCCTCCCGACAAAACCTTGACCTTCTTCAATGAAGCTTCACCGCCAAACATAAAAGCACCTAGCAAATCTTTGATTTTAGTGCGGATATCTCCTTGCGCGACATTGTCAATTGTCTCAAACACCGTCAGTTCTCCATCTAGAAGAGAAGCCTGATTCTGTGCAAAATATCCAATCTGCACATTGTGTCCGATCTGGCAGCTACCATCGAAAGGTATCTCATTCTTGATACATTTCACAAGAGTTGACTTACCTTCACCGTTTCTACCGACAAAAGCAACTTTGTCTCCTCTTTCGATTGTCATATTCACGCCTGATATAATCACCTTGTCGTCGTATGCCTTCTGTAGATTTTCTACGATTACAGGGTAATTTCCTGAACGAGGAGCAGGCTGGAAACGGATCTTCAAAGCTGAAGTGTCAACCTCCTCAGGCTCGATAAGTTCGAGTTTTTCAAGCATTTTGACGCGAGACTGCACCTGAAGAGTCTTAGAATACGTACCCTTGAAACGTTCTATGAAATCTTTTGTTTCAGCAATCATCTTCTGTTGCTCTTCGTAAGCTTTCTGCTGTTGCTCACGTCTCTCCTTACGCAACTCAAGATAATGGGAATAATTGACTTTGTAGTCGTATATTCTTCCCATCGTCACCTCAATTGTGCGTGTGGTGATATTATCGACAAAGGCGCGGTCGTGGGATATCACGATCACCGCCTTTGCGCTATTCACAATAAAATCTTCAAGCCACTGAATAGACTCGATATCAAGATGGTTTGTTGGCTCATCAAGTAGCAGAACATCAGGTTTCTTCAACAACAATTTGGCTAATTCAATACGCATTCTCCAACCACCGCTGAAATCGCTCGTCTGACGGTCGAAATCAGAACGAAGGAATCCAAGACCAAGAAGAGTTCTCTCCACGTCTTCCTCATAATTCGTATTGTCGATAGCATAAAATTTCTCACTCAATGCGGAAACCTTTTCTATCAATGCCATATATTCATCACTTTCGTAGTCTGTACGCTCACCTAATTCCTTATTGAGTTCCTCAATCTCCCTTTCCATGGCAAAAAGTTGCTCGAAAGCAAGACTAGCCTCCTCACGTACTGTACGACCATCCTCCGTCATCAAATGTTGCGGAAGATATGCAATAACAGTATCTTTAGGTGCTGACACATTTCCTCTTGTCGGTTTCTGCACACCTGCCAAGATTTTCAACAATGTGCTCTTTCCAGCACCATTCTTTCCCATCAACGCAATTCTGTCTTTCTCATTGACTTGGAAAGAGATGTTTTCAAAAAGGGTTCTGCCGCTAAACTCTACGGCCAATCCATCAACTGATATCATTTATTATTTGTTAACCTTTATACTAGAAATAATGCCATACAACTCCGTACGACGAGAATCCTTAAGAGGCTCAGGGATTTCCATTGACACTGTAAAGAGCTTCTTAGTATCATTATCATAAAAAACGTAGCGTTCTTTATAAATCGTAGTGTCCAATTTAACTAATTTATAAGTAGTCTTATCAAGATATGCAACCTGGTTGACGGTTAGCTTTCGTGAATCATAGCCAGCAAATGAAACTGTTTCATCTGACAACAATTCATGTCCGGTATCTTCACTATACTGGTCATTCTTGAATACATCCGCAATAACGTCAACATCTGATTGATTTGCTGTAGATGAATCAGAAAGCAAAAAATAATGGATTCTTACATTTTTGGACAAAGTGTCCATTGTCAAAAAATAGTCAAACTTTAAATTTTTGATTTCTTTAGTCCCTTGATTCCACACACCAAAAGTGTGGTTTTCAGGATAAACAATATGAATGCCATCCAAATTTAAAACTTGACCAGGCACATCAATATCAGTAAAATTGTTTTGATCCTTAGGGTCATCATCATCGCTTTTACAAGATGTAAAAACTAAAGAAGACAAGCCCAATACCAAAAATGAAATCTTAACGAATTTCAAAAAACTAAATTTTTCCATATACCCTATTTTAAAAATTACATGACAAAGATAATAATTTTTGTTGAATATTTCATAATCAATCAAAAAGGGCTTACTAAATAACAAAAAAACCGGGTTTTTGCAAACCCGGTTTTAATATGTTTCAAAAAAAGACCGTTATGCTCTTTCTGCAAGACGCTTTTCTTTCTCAATTCTCTTAGCCTCCTCCTCTTCATCAGCCTTAGCCGAGTAGTACTTGCAAGCAAATGGAGCAGCAATGAAGATTGAAGAATAAGTACCGACGATCACACCTATCAACATAGCGAAGATGAATCCACGTATTGTCTCTCCACCAAAGAAGAAGATGATAACCAATACGATCAATGTACTCAATGATGTACTGAATGTACGGCTTAGAGTAGAGCTGATAGCTGAGTTGAACACATCCTGCTTATTGAAATCAGCACCCTTACGATTGCGGATAAACTCACGGATACGGTCGAAGATGACCACCTTATCATTGATAGAGTAACCGATCACTGTCAAAATAGCAGCAATGAACGACTGGTCGACCTCCAATGAGAATGGAACGATTCCAGTCAATGGCAATATACAGTACAACAATAGGATGAACAATGTATCGTGAGCAAGTGCAACCAATGCACCTCCTGAATATGCAAGACGGCTAAATCTCAAGAAGATATACAATCCGATACCTAACATTGCAATCAACACCGCGATTACAGCTGAAATCTTGATATCGTCTGCCATTGTTGGTCCGACCTTCTGTGACGACTGAATACCATATGTCACTTCAGACTGAGCATCTGCCAACGATGCGACACCATCATTAACCACATAACGGTTTACAAACATATCTTCAGAAACACCGTTATTAAGGATTGGCTTCAATGAATTGTACAATCTTGACTCAATATCTGCATCCACGTCATCCTCTGTATCTTGAATACGGAAGTTAGTAGAGATACGTACCTGATCTGCAGAACCGATTGTGATCACGCTTGCATTGGCACCGTCGAATGCATTATCAAGCAAATCTTTTACCTCTCCAGTTGTGACATCCTTTTCAAATTTCACTGTATAGTTTCTACCTCCAGAGAAGTCGATACCCTGCTGCAAACCAATTGCGAACAAAGAAACAATAGCAACGATAATCACTCCGAATGCTGCCATCAAATATGGTTTTGACTTGCCAATAAAATCAAATTTGACATTCTTAAACCAGTTTTCTGAAAGCTTAGTAGAGAATGTAAGTTTCTCAAATCCTTCGCTCTTTGAATACAAATCGAAGATCAAACGTGAAACGAAGATTGCTGTCAACAATGAACAAAGGATACCGATGATCAATGTTGTCGCAAATCCCTTGATAGGACCTGTACCGAAATAAGCCAAGATGATACCTGTCAAGATTGTTGTCACGTTGGCATCGATGATAGCGCTCATCGCATTGCCGTAACCATCTTTCAAAGCCTGCTTCATATTCTTACCTGCAGACAACTCCTCACGGATACGTTCATAGATCAACACATTAGCGTCGACCGCCATACCCAATGTAAGCACAATACCTGCGATACCAGGCAATGTCAAAACAGCCTTCAATGAAGCCAAAACTCCAAATATCAAGAATACGTTGCAAACCAATGCGGCATCAGCAATAAGACCTGGCACCAATCCATAATAAGCAATCATATATATAAGGACAAGCACGAATGCAACCACGAATGAGATCATACCTGCATTGATAGCTTCCTGACCTAGAGATGGTCCAACCACGTCTTCCTGAACAATTTTTGCAGGGGCTGGCATCTTACCACTCTTCAATACGTTAGCCAAGTCTTTTGCCTCATCTACAGTAAAGTCTCCTGTGATCTCTGAACGTCCACCTGAAATCTCACCGTTTACACGAGGATAAGAATATACATAACCATCAAGGACGATTGCTATACACTTTCCAATATTTTCACGTGTCATCTTAGCCCATGTCTTGGCTCCCTCCTGGTTCATCTCCATGCTTACAGCAGCATAGATAGAACGATCGTTGAAGTCAGCACGTGCGTCTGTCACGCTTGCTCCTGTCAACTGTGCTTTTCTCTCCTTACCCTTCAAAGCCTTAGACTTCAATGCGATAAGTCCGAAATAGCCATTAAACTCCTCTTTAACTGTCCAAGCGAAGAATGTTGAGTTTGGAATCAAACCTTTTGCACGACCCATATTTAAATACTCAGACACCTTAGCTGTATCACTGTAGTGAGCATAACCTACACGTGGACCAGGGTAAACCTGACCAGTCTGGAAGTTGATGCTTGGCTGCAAGTATGAGAACAATGAAGTTGTACCCTCTGCCTTTGTAGAGTCAGCATCCTTGTTAAGGTTAGCGAGCAAGCTATCTGATGCTGTAGCTTCTGCAGCGACTGCCTTAGATGTATCTGCTTTTGTTGTGTCAGCAGCATTCTTGTTCATTTCTGCCACCATCTCATTTACAGCAGAAATATTACGGGCGATTTCAGAGAACTCTGTTGTTTCCCAGAATGCCAAATCAGCACTACCCTGAAGCAACTTACGTACACGCTCTGGCTCCTTCACACCTGGCATCTCAATCAAGATACGGCTAGAACCCTCAAGCTTCTGGATATTTGGCTGAACCACACCATAACGGTCGATACGTGAACGAAGCACATTGAATGAGTTGTCGATAGCGCTATCAACCTCTTCTCTCAATACCTTTACTACTTCGTCGTTTGTTGATGTGTAGTTGATTTTATTTTTCAACGTGTAACCACTGAAGATTGAAGCCAACTGGCCTCCTGGGTTAACTTCGTTGAATGCATCAATAAACAGTGTTAAGAAGTCTTTCTGTGAAGTCTTCTGTTTTTCCTTCGCCAAAGCGATTGTCTTTGTGAAAGATTCCTCTGATGCCTGATTGCCTGCAAGCGCCTTCAAGATGTCTGGAACGGAAATTTCCATCACCACATTCATACCACCTCTCAAGTCCAAACCTAAGTTCAACTCTTTCTCTCGGCACTCTTTCAACGACCAATTTGATTCGTTGTGGCTCAACAATGTATCCATGTACGCGTTATACTTCTGAGCGTCTCCCTCAGCGTATGCCTCAGCCTCACTCTTATAGTGGTTTGAGACAAATGTGAACGATAGTGAATACACGCATGCCAAAAAAAGAGCAACAACCAGAAACCATACAATTCCTTTGTTTTGCATTTTTTTTGTTATTTAATTTTTTTATTTATATTCATCTTAACACTATTAATGTGCAAATTTAAGATAAAAAAATATCATTTGCGTATTTTTCGACATTTTTTTTGACGTTTCAATTTACATTCGACTAACAAAAATAATGTTTCCGCATTCTTTTGTATAGAGACGGGATTCTCCACGTCTCTACTCATATATATAATTTCTATTTCGTATATATCAAAGTGGATAATTTGTCCTCCTCAAAAATGTCGTTCGCTATCTCCAAAAGTTGCTTCGACGTAATCTTAGATATTTTTTCAGCCACTACCGAATTTGATTCATTCATACCAAAGAATAGAAAACTTTTTGCCATGTTGAGAGCATAGTTCTCTCTGTTCTCATTGGCTATAGTCAGTTGTCCCATCAGTTGTCGCTTTGCTCGCTCCAACTGTGATGACGGCATTTCCCTTTCACGCAAGTTTTTCAACTCCTTATATATAACATGCAGACATTTTTCAGTGTCGTCGTGCTCTGTGCCAAAATAGATATTGATTAAGCCGTCATCTGAATAGGCTGTGTAGGCCGACTCCACTGTATAAGCCAAACCTCTCTTTTCCCGCACAGCAAGATTAAGTTTGGAATTCATTCCTGGGCCGCCCAATATATTATTCAGCAGATACAATGGCAGACGTCGTTCATCCGACAACGAGTATGCTCTCGCCCCGATCAACGCATGTGTCTGGTGTGTGTTCAGATTCTTGCGAACATGGTCGGGCACATACAACGCCGACTTTTGTCTGGTCTTAGTGCTATATTTGGCAGCGACGTCGCCAAAATATTTCTCTGCGAGCCTCATCACCTTTTTAAACGGAATGTTGCCGACGGAGAAAAAAAGTATTCTGTCTGTGCAATAATTGTTCGCCACAAAGCGAAGTGCATTCTCTGTGGTGTATTCCTGCAGACGTTCTGCATCTCCTAGAATATTTCTGCCAAGCTGCGAATTTTTGAAGACGATGCTTTCAAACTCATCATAGATCAATTCCGACGGAGAATCGTTGTATGAGTTAATCTCCTCTATAATCACGTCGACCTCCTTCTCTATCTCATGAGACGGGAATGTCGGATGGAATACAATGTCAGAGCATAAATCAACTGCTTTTTCAAAATCAGCAGTCAACACAGTGGAATAGACAAAGGTCTCTTCTTTTGTAGTATACGCGTTGATTTCCCCGCCCACTCCTTCAAGACGGTTGAGAATATGCCACGAGTTTCTTTTCTCAGTTCCCTTAAAAAGCATGTGCTCTATGAAATGAGCCATACCACTCTCGTCCTCTTCCTCATCTCGGGTGCCGGCATTGATTGCGAAGCCGCAATACGCCACCTGTGAAGCCTCCTCTTTATGCACTATGCGGACTCCGTTGGGCAACGTCGCCGCATGAATATCCGTATTCTTCATTTAATCATTCCTTGCTTTTTCAACTCACCGACACAGAGTTCAAGTTCATCATACCACTCCTGTCCAAATCTTCTGATCAAAGGCTCTTTTAAGAATTTGTAGACGGGAAGGTCATTTATACTGCCTAATTTTCTTGCACATTTGCAGACATCCCATTTATGATAATTCACAGCGACACAATCGCCGACCTTATCGAGTCGGACAGGATACAGATGACAAGAAATTGGTTTGTAGAAATCACTTCTTCCCTCTCTATATGCGACCTCAAGCGCACACTTGCACATTCCATCTTTGTCGATGGTTGTGAAGACGCACTCTCTACCGTTCACAATGGATGTCACTTTGTCGCCCTGCGGATCTGTATACCACACTCCCTGCTTCTTAATCACATCCTTCGACGCTTCCGAAAGTTGATCCCATACTACATCTACAAGACGCTCCAAGATAGGAATTTCATCATCTTCCAACGGAGCCCCACAGTCTCCCTCAATACAACACTCTCCCTTGCACTTTGCCAAGTCGCAAAGGAATCTGCGTTCCAACACATCAAAACTTACTATCGTATCCTGAATCTGCAACATACCAATTACAACTCTACTACTGTCTTTCGCAATTTCACCAATTTAGTCAACAACGCCTCAGCCAAATCAAGACGGAGCATATTCGCACCGTCACTCTTCGCCTCACTTGGCTTTGGATGGGTTTCCATAAACAAACCATCCGCACCTACTGCGATTCCAGCACGTGCGATTGTCTCTATCATATCCGGATTACCCCCAGTCACTCCTGAAGTCTGGTTTGGTTGCTGAAGTGAGTGAGTGATGTCAAGCACAACAGGATAACCGATCTTCTGCATTGTAGGAATACCACGGTAATCGACAATCAAATCCTGATAGCCGAACTCAGTTCCACGGTCTGTCAAAAGAATCTTGTCGTTGCCACACTCCTTGATTTTGCCAGCAGCAAACTTCATCGATTCCGGAGAAATAAACTGACCTTTCTTGATATTAACCACCTTTCCTGTTTTGGCAGCAGCCACCAAAATATCCGTCTGACGGCAAAGGAACGCTGGGATCTGGATCACATCAACATACTTTGCTGCCATGTCTGCCTCAGAAGCAGAATGGATATCCGTCACCACAGGAATATTATACTTCTCCCCCACTCTCTTCAAAATATCAAGTGCCTTCTCGTCTCCGATTCCAGAGAAACTGTCAAGACGCGAACGGTTTGCCTTTCTGTATGAACCCTTGAAAATATATGGGATGTGAAGTTTATCACAGATAGCCACCATCTTGTCAGCAATTTCAAAAGCCATCTCCTCACCTTCTATACAGCAAGGACCTGCCATCAAGAAGAAATTATTGTCGGCTAGATATTTTAGTTTTGGAATGAAAGAATAATCCATAGTCATATTTTTATATGTGTATTATCAATTCTTGTAGGAGGCACTTAACCTAAACTCTCTACGATTTGTGCAAAAATACGCAAAATTATCGTTGGAATGTGAAAATCCATATGATTTTTCCACATAGTGCAGATGCCAATAAACTTTCATCTATAATATTCTATATCATACTCCACAAACGTTGTCTCTCCTGTATCTTTATGATACCATTCTTCTTTGATTAGGTTTTTCCACCCGTCATAGATATACGTTATGACACAATCAATATTATTTATCTCCCAAACAACATTATAGTTTTTACGATACATTGTCTTCTGTTTCACTCGTCCATCCTCGTAATACGTGTATTGCTCATCACGAATTGTATCATCTTCCTTTTCATAGTATTTACGAATCCGCATTTTATTGTTTTCATCCACATCTGCAACCATGGATTTTGTTAAATACTTAAAAATAATTTCTACTTTTTCTAAAGAGTCTGATTTTGATTTACAATGATATTTTACAATATATTGATATTCCTTACTTTCATATTTATTTTTATATTCTATATGATTAAGAAAACCTTTTTTATAATAATAAATAGCCGTACCTCCATTCGACAGGCTCATCTTTTTTCTACGTCTGCCTATCTTATTTTTGTAAAAATCATCTATAAATGGGTCAATATCATTATAAACTACAGAATCGGACATAGCCTCCTCAACAAATGGAGGTGCAGTTTTAGCGATATACGTTTTGATTAAATTTCCGGATTCATCAAGTACATGTTTGTAGCACTCTTTCCAAGACATACGAATATCCACCGTTCTACAACGATCCGCATGTGTCAAATACCCAGCTTCGTCAAAATAATAAACTTGCGAGTTTCCTTTATAACGCTTTACTGGACCTTTCAATCCTAAATAACTAACACTATTGCCTGCAAAAACGAATTGAGACAACAAGAATAATACAAACAGAAATAATTTATTCATACTTTGGGGATTTTAGAACGACAGATACTATTTAAAACAGGATCATTTTCCTATCATTCCATTCTCCTTGTTTTTCCGATACAGCTGCCAGCTGTTGAACACGTTATGCCAAATACTGTAAAAACCTCCAGCGATTGAAGTTATTGGAGTGAAGAATGTATAGCCTACCCAAATAGCAAAGACTGTGTTTTTCTGGCCTAATGCCTGACCACCGCTTATCTCGTCGTCGAATTTTCTACCAAACAATTTGCCCAATGCGAACTGTGACACACATGCTATAAGCGATGCAAAACCAATGCCTATTACAGTTGCGACGGTAAGATTCTCAGCCAAGACAGCATATCTGACAGTGACAGCGATCGCAATTGAAAGAGAAACTGCCCAGATATAAAAGGCTAGATTTCGTGTAGAAATAATTCTGTTATGAGTTTTCGGCATAATGTATCTTACAAGTACAGCCAAAAAGAACGGACAAATAAGCATCGGGAACACTTTTGCCATTATCTTAAAGAAGGCGACCCAGAATGTGATGCCACTCTCTGGATTCAGAATCGGCACAATCGCCGACACAGCAACAGTTGTCACAAGATTTATGAACATTGTATACGACACCAATGTAGCGGCATTTCCGCCCAACTTTTGAGTAAGTACAGCAGCGGCAGTGGCAGTAGGACAAATGAAACAGATCATCGCCGACTCCAACGTGATTCTACAGACTCCATCTGGGTAAAGGTAAATCAAACCTCCCGTCAACAGGAAAATAAATATTTGAAATGCCAGTCCATAAATATGCCAACGTTTCCATCGCAAGTCGCGGATGTCAATCTTACAGAACGAGATGAACAGCATCGTGAAAATCAATATAGGCTGGACTACAGAAACGATATCAGCCGCATTCGTACGCCACTGCATCGACACAGGAAGCAAGAAATGCCATATCAAATAACATGTCGCGCCAAACACCATAGCGCAAGGCAAGGTCCAATTTCTCAAAAATCTTATAACCGAATCCATTTTTCTATTTTTTACGGGCGCAAAATTAGTAAAAAATCTGCAACGGTATGCTAAGCAACACATTCTTAATTCTCAACTCTTAATTCTTAATCAAAAAAGGAAGGACTGTATCTTTGGATACAGTCCTTCCTTTTCAACGTGGAGATGGAGGGGGTCGAACCCTCGTCCAAACGAGGAATCAATATGCTTTCTACATGCTTATTCCAGCCTTTGGTTTTCGAGCGTTGGCAAGACCTGGACCACCAACCAACACCTTAGTCTGAAAATTTCATGCCGTCATCCAGACTCTAACGACACTATTCCCGATATTCTGCGCCTCGCTGATCCAATCGCCTCAGGACGTGGGCTTGGGGAGACGTCTTGTCGCAGTCGTCTTGACCGCGATAAAGCTAACTTACTGTACTTCGGTTAGGCTGCAAGAGCATAGTTATTCTCGCCAGTTAAATTTTTGGTCTCCAGATTATAGTGCTAGCCACCAGCGCACTGCATGCTTACATACCGCTTCTGCCCGCTGTCAAAACCGGTCATCCCCATATTTGAGATGCAATCCCGTAAGATCACATCGCAAAAATAATTCTTTTATTCTTCTTATACAATAGTTCTAAACGCTTTTTACTTTTTTTCGACTGGAATAGAATCTGCTGGCAAAACAGAAGGATCCAAAACTTTTTGCTTTTGAACCGTTGTATCTGATTTTGGAACTTCAACATCACCTTCCATGTCGCCATCCTGACAAGATGCCAATGCGAGTGTTGATGCGACAACAGCAGTCGCAACAATCTTTAGTGGAGCGATACCAATAACCTTTGCGCTCTTCTTCCCCTTAATCTGGCGTGTCAGCTCCGCAAGTTCAGCCTCACACTTTGGGCATGTGCCTGAGCATTCTCCCTGATGGTTGCAGACTGTAGGATTGTAATCTATTCCGTTTGCTTTTGCCAGTTCCAATCTGACTCTCTTTAATTCGTCGCAAATTATCCTTCCTTTTGTTTTCATAATTATATCTCTTATTATTTGTTTCTCAATACGCAGTCGATTTTTATTGATGCAAGACACACACGTCGCATTATAAATCGTCACATGACACGCACGTCCGTGCGTCTCTACGTGCCATGTCCATCAACCATCAACCCTTATTAATCTCCGTTCTGTAACCAAACAGATCGAAATCAGAAAATCCAATTTCTTTCAATTTGGCGACGCTACGATCCTGATCCTCTTTTGTATTATATTCAGGAATCGACGGAATACGTATCATGACTTTGTCTGATATTCCACGCAAAAGTTCAAGATTCTCCAACACTTGTTTGTTCTCCTTTCCTGTGTAAGCCTTATAGATTTCTGGATTCATATCTTTGACATCCACAATCCAATAGTCAATCACAGGAATAAGAGCTTCAATATTCTTTTTGGGAACATTCAACGCAGTCTCGATAGTCAGTTTCCAATCCGGTCCACATAGTTCACGGAACTCCCGTATGAACTCATATCTTAGGCTTGGCTCACCTCCTCCAAAACAGACTCCTCCGCCAGTGGCAAGGAAATAGAGTTCATCGATTTTCACCTTTTCATACAGATCTGTTGTAGAGTACACCTTTGCCGCATCAATATTCCTCAACGAGTGTGGATTCAGGCAATACTTGCAGCTCAGTGTGCAAGTGTGGAATGCGGCAAGCGTCGTCACGCCAGCACCGTCAACAACAAGTCTATGGCGGGCCACGCCTATGAATGGAGCCTCCTGCATATCAACAACTCTTTAGCCACTCGGAAATCTTCACTGCGACATTGTCGCCATCCACCGCCGAACTTGTGATTCCACCTGCGTATCCGGCTCCTTCTCCCGCGGGATAAAGACCTTTGATCTGGACATGCTGCATCGTCTCCATATCTCTCGGAATACGGACAGGAGATGACGTACGGCTCTCCACTCCGATAATCACAGCGTCGTTAGTAAGGAATCCCTTTCGTTTCTTATCGAATTCAACAAATCCTTCACGCAAACGCTTTGAAATAAAATCAGGCATCCAGAAATGTATGGGAGAAGACGTCACTCCAGGCAAATACGAAACATCTGGCAGTTCGAAACTCATTCTGCCTTTCACGAAATCATATAACCTTTGGCATGGGGCTTTATTTCCGCCTCCTGAATTAGCATAAGCCATCTGCTCATATCGTTTCTGAAACTCCAAGCCTGCAAGCACGCCATACTGCTCATAGTCGGGCATCAACTCAGGCAAATCCTCCACTCTGATTTCCACAACGACAGCGGAATTAGCGTATGGGGAATTTCGTCCCGACGAAGACATTCCATTGACGACAGTCTCTCCTTTATAAGTAGACGCGGGGACAACAAATCCGCCCGGACACATACAGAACGTGTAGACACCTCTGCCGTCTACCTGAGTGACAAACGAATATTCTGCGGCAGGCAAATATAGTCCACGGTCGGCAGCGTGATACTGGATTTTATCAATCAACGCCTGTTTATGCTCCACTCTGACACCCATCGCAAAGCCTTTCGCTTCAAGAGCCACCCCCTCGTCGTGAAGCATCTGATAGATGTCTCTTGCAGAGTGACCTGTGGCAAGCACCACCGCTCTACTCTTATATTCTGTGCCATCAGAAACGACAACACCTTTGATAGTATCATTCTCTATAATCAAATGAGACACTTTCGTCTCAAAATGGATTTCACCACCACAATCAAGAATCGTCTTACGCATCTTCTTGATCACCTCTGGCAAACGATCGGTTCCGATATGCGGATGAGCCTCATACAAAATTGAATCCTGAGCTCCATGATAATGGAACACCTGCAAAATACGCTCACTGTCTCCTTTCTTCTTGCTGCGAGTGAACAGTTTGCCATCCGAGAATGTTCCTGCTCCACCCTCTCCAAAACAGTAATTAGACTCCTCATTCAACCCATTGTTACGACACAGTTGGGCAACATCTACCTTTCTGTCGGACACTGCCTTTCCTCGTTCCAACACGACAGGACAATATCCCAATTCAATCAAACGCAATGCGGCAAACAGACCTGCTGGGCCTGCACCGACGATGACGATTTTCTCGCCATTCCTCACGTCGCCATATTTGAACGGATACTCAATTGGCTTTGCCACAGTCTTATCAGTAAAAGCCTGCACAGTAAGGTTGACTTTCACCTGCACCTTAGAACGTGCGTCAATACTTTTACGGATAATACGAACCTGACGAACACGGTCGGGACGCACGCCTATTTTCTTAGCGACTTCCGCACGTAACAAATCCTCCTTCGCTGCCTGCTTTGGCAGGACTACCAATTGTATATTGTCGTAAAACATAAAGAATTAATTCTAATCGTACAAAAGTACATAAACTAAACTACATAAAAAAATCTAATCTATCAATACGAAATCCGCCATTCTCAACTAATGACAAAAAAAGCGGAATCCTACCAAAGCAAGATTCCGCTGATATCATCAATTTGGTTTTATTAACCCAAGTATCCTTTCAAAAGTTTGCTGCGTGAATTCTGACGCAAACGACGGATAGCCTTCTCTTTGATCTGACGCACACGCTCACGTGTAAGGCCAAACTGCTCTCCTATCTCTTCCAATGTCATCTCCTGGCAACCGATACCAAAGAACATCTTGATGATTTCGCTTTCACGCTCTGTCAAAGTGTCCAATGCACGGTCAATCTCCTTCGACAATGACTCGTTGATCAATGAACGGTCTGCAACTGGAGAGTCTGCGTTTGGAAGGACATCAAGCAAACTGTTGTCTTCTCCTTCTGCAAACGGAGCGTCGATAGAAGTGCTTCGTCCAGACACCTTCAATGTGTCAGCCACCTTATCCTCCGGCATGTCTAGCTCACGCGCCAACTCCTCTGCGGATGGCTTTCTCTCATACTTCTGCTCAAATGCAGAAAATGCCTTGTTGATCTTGTTCAATGATCCAACCTGATTCAACGGCAAACGCACAATACGCGACTGCTCTGCCAAAGCCTGCAAAATACTCTGACGGATCCACCACACTGCGTAAGAGATGAATTTGAATCCACGTGTCTCATCGAACTTCTCAGCAGCCTTAATCAATCCCAAATTACCCTCATTAATCAAATCCGGCAAACTCAAACCTTGATTCTGGTACTGCTTTGAAACAGACACAACAAATCGTAAATTCGCACGAACCAACTTGTCCAAAGCTCGTTCATCTCCCTGACGAATTCTCTGCGCTAAATCAACCTCTTCCTCCACTGAAACCAATGGTTCACGGCCAATCTCCTGCAAATACTTGTCAAGTGACGCGCTCTCTCTGTTGGTAATCGACTTGGTAATTTTTAACTGCCTCATAAATATAGACTATTAGACTATTTTACAAAAATTGGTGCAAAAGTAGCAACTAATTTCGTCTTTGCAAAAATTTCAGCAAAAAAAATCAAACATTTTTTTGCGACGGTGCATCATTCAGCCTTCCTTGAGAAATTTTTGAATGTGGAGGCACATCATGAGTAATCCAAACGTTACCTCCGATAATGGAATCATGACCTATCGTAATTCTGCCAAGCACGGATGCATTTGAATAAATGGTCACATGATCTTCTATAATAGGATGTCGAGGAAGATTCATCGGATGACCATTCTCATCAAGAGTAAAGTTTTTGGCTCCAAGTGTCACGCCCTGATACAGATTGACATGGTTTCCAATAATACAAGTCTCTCCAATAACAACTCCTGTGCCATGGTCGATACTGAAATATTCTCCGATCTGAGCTCCGGGATGGATGTCTATTCCTGTGCGGGAATGAGCCATCTCAGAAATGATACGAGGGATGATCGGAACCCCCATTTTGAGCAGACAATGGGCAATACGATAGTTGCTCATAGCCTGAAGCACCGGATAACACAAGATAATCTCACCGTGACTCACCACTGCCGGATCATTGTCGAACATAGCATTCACGTCTGTATAAAGAAGACGCTTGATCTCAGGGATCTGCTCAATGAAATCCATGGCAAGCCCTGGTGCCATCTGTTGAGCTTTAGAAGCTGAAATGTTAGGATCGAACTCCAATCCAGAACTGATTTGCGTTTTTAATTCACAATACAGATTATCTATTGCCACTCCAATACTGAATTTGCGCATTCCATCCCCCACCGGAGCCATATCGAAATACCCAGGGAAGACGACGCTCTTTGTAAGCTGTACTATTTTCTTAAGCGACGATAATGAAGGCAGACTCTGTTCACGTGATGGATTGACCATGTTCTCCACCGACGTAGTGTCTGACAAGATATCGACAACCCTGTGTAGTCTTTCGTTGTCTTTATTCATAAAGAAAGTCATTAAAATCAATACAAATATAGAAAATAATGCAGAAATCTGCAAAAAAGTTGTTCATTGGCATAATTTTTGTACTATTTTTGTGGAAAGAAAAAACAGTTTAAGATTATAATGAAAAGAACATTAGGATTTTTGATTTTTGTATTGGCGATGATCTCAAGTGGCTGCTCAAGCGACCATGATCATTTCAGAGGCTACGAATATGAAGATTACGCCACTCATTATTACTATTACGACGGCTATTACTATTCAGATCCAGAACACCATTACCGCTACGACTTCGACTACAATCACTACTACTATGGAAGACTTGAGTGGAAAGGCGACTATTGGGCTGTAGTGTTGAGAGAGAATCCTTACTATGGTATGATTTGTGCAATCTACAACGACGGAATTCTTCCTGCTCAGCTTGGACATCATAATGTCTACGACCATGACGTGATGGTGAGATTCAGATTTATAGAGCCAATAAATGCAAGAGGACTACATTGGGTAGAGATTGACCACATCTACTACAGATAATCCAAATACCATTAAATATAAAAAAAGACGGAATAAATTCCGTCTTTTTTTATACATTATACAGGCAATGGGGCCTCACGTAGAGACGCACGGACGTGCGTCTTTTTGGAATATTTGCGTCTCTTGGAAATATGCACAGCCATATATTATAAAGCACACCAAAAACATGTACAATCATTGACACGCACGGACGTGCGTCTCTACGGGAAACAGGCACAAAAAAGGAGACGTGATTGCTCGCGTCTCCTTGATATTTTGGGGAATAATCCTTATTTTAATTTAGCAAGACATTCCTTAACGTTAGATTCGATTCTTGCGTTGATTGAATCAGAATCATCTTTCTTTACGAACTTCTCTCCTGTGATGTTCTCGTAAAGCTCAATATAACGGTTTGAAATAGACTCCACGATTGCGTCTGTCATCTCTGGAACCTGCTGACCTGCCTTACCCTGGAAGCCGTTATCCATCAACCACTCACGAACGAACTCCTTAGAAAGCTGTTTCTGTGGCTCTCCCGCATTGAACTTCTGCTCATATCCATCAGCGTAGAAGTAACGTGAGGAATCTGGAGTGTGGATCTCATCCATCAAGTAGATCTTTCCGTCGTGCTTACCAAACTCATATTTAGTGTCGACAAGGATCAATCCTCTCTTTGCAGCGATCTCTGTACCTCTCTGGAACAAAGCCAAAGTATACTTCTCTAGAACTGCGTAATCCTCAGCAGACACAAGACCCTGAGCGATGATCTCCTCTTTTGAGATATCCTCGTCGTGCTTGCCGATCTCTGCCTTTGTTGTAGGAGTGATGATTGGAGTTGGGAACTTCTGGTTTTCCTTCATTCCCTCTGGCAACTTAACACCACAAATTTCTCTCACACCGCTCTTATATGCTCTCCATGCACTACCGCACAAATAACCACGAACGATCATCTCCACTGGGAATCCTTCACAACGTACACCTACAGACACCATTGGATCTGGAGTCGCCAATAGCCAGTTAGGACAGATATCCTTAGTTGCCTCCAAGAAAGTCTTGGCAATCTGGTTCAACACCTGACCCTTGAAAGGAATACCCTTTGGCAAAATGACATCGAATGCAGAAATACGGTCTGTGGCTACCATTACAAGCACATCATCACCGATACTGTATACATCTCTAACTTTTCCGTGATAAACGGACTTCTGATTTGCAAAATTGAAATCAGTTTTTGTCAATGCTTTATTCATCTCTTATTCTTTAAATTCTTTACAATAATCTCGTATTCCGCACTCTCCACATTTTGGAGCCAACGCTGTGCAGACATATCTTCCATGAAGAAGAAGCCAGTGATGCGCGTCACTCAAGATATTCTCTGGTATATACTGACGCAGAATCATCTCTGTCTGAAGTGGGTTCTTTGCCTCGTCTGCTAGCCCTACCCTATGCGACACTCTGAATACATGTGTATCGACAGGCATTGCAGGCTTTCCAAAAGCGACGGCAAGCATCACATTGGCAGTCTTTCTGCCTACACCTGGCAAAGTTGTCAAAGCTTCCATTGTCGACGGAATTACCCCATCGCATTTTTCCACAACAATCTTTGCCATCTGCAACAGATGCAAGGCCTTTGCGTTTGGATAGGAGACACTTTTAATATACTCAAGGATATCCTCCTCCGTGCCATTCGCCAACGAATAAATATCCGGATAACGCTCAAACAACGCAGGTGTCACCTGATTCACCCTTTTATCCGTACACTGTGCCGACAGCATCACAGCCACAAGCAATTCATACGGATTGTGGAAATTAAGCTCACTCTTGGCATTGTGCATGTTTTCTGCGAACCATGCCAAGACATTTGAGTAACGGTCCTTACGAGAGAGCATACTTAAAAAGGCAGATCACCCCCGTCTGCGTTAGGAGCAGACTGTGCGTCAGGAGTTGCTGGAGCTGCTGGAGCCGTGAAACCACCCTGCTGCATAGGCTGCTGATATCCACCTTGTGGCTGCTGGAAACCTTGTGGCTGAGCGAAGCCCTGCTGTTGCATTGGCTGCTGGTAGCCACCCTGTGGCTGTGCAAAGCCCTGCTGCATAGGTTGCTGTGGATATCCTCCCATTGGCTGTCCGTATCCCTGCTGAGCTGCCATACCGTTGTAAGGCTCAGCACGGAAAGCACGAATATCGTTGAACCAACGTCCGTTGTATTCTCTTGCGTCGATGCTGCATGTTATGTGGATTAAGCCACCCTGCTGCTGAACAGCGGCTATTGTATTATATGCGTTCTCATCCCAAACACTCACAAGCACGCGGCGAGGGAACTGTCCTGTTGTGTCATGCTCCACAACGCATTCCCACATCTTCCATGGTCCTCTTGCAGACTGACCGCTTCTTTCATTCAGGTTTAGAACCTTTCCAATAAATTCGTATGTCATATTAATATTTCTTTAATGCTTTAAATAATTCTTCATTTTCTTCTTTTGTACCGATCGTAATACGCAAACAATTGCCACACAACTGCACTCGATTACGATTTCTAACAATGATTCCTTTCATTGTCAAGTATGTGTACAAATCGTTGGCATCCGTCACCTTAACCAATACGAAATTGGCATCCGTAGGATAAATTTTCTCAACGAATTTGAATCCTTTCAACTCATAAACCACATCAGAACGAAGAGAAACCGTCTCTTTCGCCCAATTCTTAATAACGTCCGGATTCTTAAGAATCTTCAACGCATAATCCTGTGTAAGCTTATTGATATTGTATGGATACTTGATCTTGTTAAGGATTCCGATAATCTCTTCTGATGCGAAAGCCATGCCCAAACGAACTGACGCGCTAGCCCACGCCTTGGAGAATGTCTGCAACACAATCATATTGGGATATTTTGCCAATTTCTGGCTGTATGACTCTCTGCCACAGAAATCCCAGTAGGCTTCATCAATAACGACAATTCCTCCGAACTCTTTCAACAGTTTCTCTATATCACCGTCTTTCAAGCAATTTCCGGTAGGATTGTTTGGCGAGCACAACCACATCACCTTAGTGTGGTCGTCTACAGCTGCAAGCATCGCGTCGACATCTATCTGAAAATCTTCCTTCAAAGCGACGGGACGATACTCGACATTGTTGACATCTGCGCATACCTCATACATTCCGTATGTAGGTGAGATAGCCACTACATTATCAATTCCTGGTTCGCAGAAAGCACGGTAAACCAAGTCAATCGGCTCATCGCTACCATTTCCGAACATGATGTTCTTCGCATCCACATGCTTGACCTCTGCCACACGATGCTTCACAGCCCACTGCAATGGATCAGGATACCTGTTGTAGGGATCATTACGTGGATTTTCGTTAGCATCCAAATAGACAGACGCTTCGCCCTTAAACTCATCACGTGCGCATGAGTATGGCTTTAGCTTGAGGATGTTTGGTCGCACCAATTGACTTAATTCTTTCATATAACAAAATTTTATTTGTTGAATTCCAACTTATTTGTTCATTCTTAGAGTAACGGCATTCTTGTGAGCAAACAGTTGCTCATTCTCAGCCATTATCTCAATTGCGTTTCCGATTAGCTTAAGTCCATTAGGAGTAATCTCCTGATATGTTATTTTCTTACGGAAACTGTCTAGATTGACACCGCTGTATGCCTTGGCATAACCATTTGTAGGAAGTGTATGGTTTGTCCCCGACGCATAGTCGCCTGCGCTTTCCGGAGTCAGATGACCCAAGAAAATCGAACCTGCGTTTGTGATTCTCTCCGCGATCTGCATATAATTAGACGTAGAGATGATCAAATGTTCAGGTGCATATTCATTTGTGACGTCGATGACCTCTTCCAAGTCTTTCACCAAAATAATCTTACTATTGGCAACAGATTTCTCCGCTATTTCCTTTCTTGGCAGCAACTGTAGTTGACGGTCGACTTCTGCCAATACCTTTTCAGCAAGAGTTTTGCTTGTAGTGATACATACCGCCTGACTATCCACACCATGTTCGGCCTGCGACAACAAATCTGCAGCCACAAATGCTGGATTGGCAGTCTCGTCTGCGATCACCTCCACCTCACTCGGACCTGCAGGCATATCAATAGCGACGTCTTTCAAAGAGACTCTCTGTTTTGCAGCTGTCACATATTGGTTACCTGGACCAAAAATTTTATATACTTTCGGAACGCTTTCTGTACCGTAAGCCATTGATCCAATAGCCTGTACGCCACCAATCTTGAATATTTTGCTCACACCGGCAACCTTAGCCGCAAACAATACAGCCGGATGAACCTTTCCGTTTTTAGCAGGAGGAGTACAAAGCACAATCTCCTTGCAACCTGCAATACGAGCAGGAACAGCCAACATTAACACTGTTGAAAACAATGGAGCAGTACCACCTGGGATATACAATCCGACCTTTTCAATCGGCATAGCCTTCTGCCAACAAGTGACGCCTGGCATAGTCTCGATGCGAGGGAGCTCGTGATCCTGCGCAGCATGGAATTTCTCGATGTTTCCCTTGGCCAAACGGATAGCGTTCTTCAATTCATCCGCCACCAACGTTTCTGCCTCTGCGATTTCATCTTCCGACACCTGCAAAGAATCAAGCTGAACTTTATCGAATTTCAGTTCATACTCTTTTACAGCAGCGTCGCCACGACTCTTGATATCATCAAGCACAGCTGTCACAGTCTCGGTCAAACTGCTATTGTCAAGAGCAGGACGAGACAGCAACGACTTCCAATCTTTATGTTGTGGATATTCGATTATCTTCATTAGAGAATCATTTTTTCGATAGGAACGACAAGTATACCCTCAGCACCCAATTGTTTCAACTGGCTGATGATATCCCAGAAAGTTTTCTCTTCAATCACAGAGTGAAGAGACGACCAACCCTCCTGCTTTAGAGGAGTAACAGTTGGAGACTTCATTCCTGGAAGGATCTTGCATACATCATCAATCTTATCGTTAGGAATATTTAATAGAATATATTTCTTACCCTCTGCATTCTTGTAAGAGTCGAAGCGGAAAAGGATTTCCTTCAAAGTGGCCATCTTTTCAGCATCATCATTAAGATGCTTGTTGCCGATAAGAAGAGCCTCTGAATACATTGCCACTTCAACCTCCTTCAAATTGTTGCTTACCAATGTAGAGCCAGAACTTACGATATCAAAGATACAGTCGGCCATTCCGATGCCCGGAGCGATCTCAACGCTACCCATGATTGTGTGGATCTCGGCCTTCACACCATTCTTATCCAAAAAGTTTTTCAAGATATGAGGGTAAGATGTTGCGATTTTCTTGCCATTGAACCACTGAATGCCATTATAGTCTGCAGCCTTAGGGATAGCCAAAGACAAACGACACTTGCTGAAATCTAGGCGCTTGATGATATCAGCGTCCTCACCTTTCTCCTCAAACTCATTCTCACCTACGATGCCGACATCAGCGATACCAGTAGCGACTGCCTGAGGAATATCGTCATCTCTCAAATAAAGAATCTCCACAGGGAAATTCTTGGCTTTCACCAACAATGTTCTCTTTCCTGACTCTACTTTGATGCTCGACTCTTCCAACATCGTCATCGTCTCTTCAAATAGACGTCCTTTTGCCTGAACTGCTATTCTTAACATAATTTGAATTTGTAATGGTTTTATAAAAAAGGAGACCTACCGTTCAAGTAAGCCTCCTTCGTTCCTCTATTTAATGTTTTGCAGAACACACACAAAGCTCACTTGCATCATTTTCTATACAATGCTCATGATGGTGCTTATGTAATCTGCGAAATCTCATTTTCTTAATATTTTCTACAAAATTACATAAAAATGAGATTATGACAATTTATCTTGCATTTTTTTGTAAAACTTTTTTATTTCTTGATGAATCTTGTTGTATAAGTCGACTCATCAGAGATTACTGTGATCACATAAACTCCAGTTGCCAAACTATTCACGTCGACCGCAGTAATATGTTCATCAGAATCTAGTTCTGCGACTCTACGTGACATACAGTCTGTGATTTGAATATGATGAGTTCCCTTTGTTTCAACTTCTACATACAATGTGTTGTCTACAGGATTCGGATAAATAACGATTCCAGTGTCTAGCAATTTGTCTCCAGCCATAATATCAGCGTCACACAAGACCTCACCATTTCCCTTACGAGGGGAAGCAATTTCTATGCCATAGTTATCAACAGTAGAGCAATTTGCAAAAACGACAAGTTCTTTAGAGCCATCTGTTTCGCGTCCATAGCTTCCGTTTCTAGGATGACTCTTAGTTGTAAACACATCCAATGTGTCGTTCTTTCCCTTATAAGAATGCATCAATATTAATTGCTGAGACACATCAGCAGAAAGTTTGAAATTCAAATGACGTGGGCCTTCATCTGAATTACCATCTGCCCAAAGCAAGATTCTTCCGTTAGCAGGAACTATAGTAGAATCTGATCTGAATCTTGGGAACACATTTGACTTTGCCTTTGTCTTATTGACTAAAACCATATCAGCCAAGTCGACATCCTCGTCTCCAGCATTGTAGATCTCTATCCAGTCTGGTTTCTCTCCATACTCATCTGTTGTCGTATTGTTAGAAGAACAAACCTCATTGATAAACAATTGTGGTCTCTTGTAATCTGGATCTGCCTCTACATACAACTTCACTGTCATATCCTTACCGACTTTTCCTTCAAAGACATCTCCTTGAATTTCAGACTTTGCGTTAGATATCGAAGATGCAGTCATCTTCATAGACATATCAGAACTTGCAGGCTCATTCTGATGAATCTCTACAGCAATCACATTCTTGCCTTTCTTAAACAGAGAACCATCGATAGAGAACGAAGTCTCTTCATCGTTAACATAATCATCTCCATCAAATACAGCCAACATATCATAAGTATATGTTGTATCTTTTGGCAAATTAAAGACGGCCACTTTCGTGCCATTTACGTAGACAACAGCAGCATCGTCATACATGATCTTAAACGACACTTTCTTAAACTCCTTGTCTCTGTCACAATCAACCGTTGTACGGAAATAGGCAGTCAAATACTTATTTTCTTCGTCTTTACCATAATCCAACTTCGTATCGTAGTCTCTATCGCTAGCATAACCAAATTTACCCTTTCCTACCGACCACTTTGAATCATCATAGTCTGGTGCCATCCAATTTTTTGCAGGCATAATACTATCATAGAAATAGGTCCATTCCGTAGTCTTGGTTATCAAATCTCTTGTATCGACGAGAGAATCAGACAAGTACCATTTTTGTACGCGGTAGCCTTCTGGCAATTCAGGCTCAATCTTGATTTTCTGACCATCATAAGCAGAGAAACTGTATGACACATCATTCATCATTTCCTTATTGAATAGATAATCAACAGAAGACAATTCCTCTGGCAAAATAACCTTGAAATCAAACTTCACCTTTGTGTCCGTCATATTGAACCTTGAAAGCAACTGTTCCTTAAGTGCACGACATCTTGTAGATGTAAAAGATTTAATTCCATTGGTATAATCATCCACACTTCCTGAAATTTCTTTTGTGGCACAAAAGTCCTTCTTCACCAAAGACGCAATGGAATCCCATTTTGCCATAATCTTCTCCTCAGTAAAATTAGTCTTTAACTGTTTCAGGAACTCCGTCGAAAAACGCAACTTGAAATCCTCATTCTGCATACAATGATAGAATAAAGTAGTCTTCCACTTTGATTTTTCATCAAAACGATATCCACCACCATCCGATGAACCATTAGCCCAGTTTACTGCTTCACCTACTCCCATCGTGAAATCAATCATATTCAAATTAGGGTTGCAGTAGTTCGGAGACCAATCACTATACATTCCATATCCGAAATCTGTATCGTATACAACCCAACGGAATTTACCACCTTTCTTCTTTCTCCATATCTTGGTGTTGTTGCCTGGCCAGTCTGTGTTTACAATAAATTGTTCCAAAATTTGCCAGCGGATATATTCATCGATATCCATTCTCTGAGAAAGTTGCTCGTAGAAATCAGCATCAGAATAATGGTTTTCCACATATGAAATCATCTCATTGTACGCATCCATCGATCCGGACACCAAATTAACTTTTTCTAGTTTTAGAGACACTTCATCAACCTCATCCTCTTCCAATCCATAATTATGGAAAACGTAGTCCTCATTGGTACGCTCACGAAGTCCCATCAAACCTTTGTATTTACCATTTATATAGTAAGCCACAGGTTGATATCCTTGATAATCAATACCCAAATTTTTACCCAAAGATTGCATAAATCCGTCACGACATCTCAAAGATCCATAAGCATTACCTCCATTACGGATTTGCAAACTTTTCACCTCCTTGAAAGGCTTATCCTTAAAAAAATTAGTGTAGCCAAATCGATTGTTTCCAGTCTTCTTCGATGCTTTCATCTTCAGACTTTTCACCTTGTACGATTCCTGACGAGAACATCCACCGGTAACTCCAATCTCTATTTTCTGACTGCACTTCAAACTGCCATCCTCAAAATATTCGAAATTTGCTGGACGATTCCAATCTCTGTTGTAATTAGCCTTAGAACCTACACAAGAAGATGGTCCTGCTATTCCATTTGTTCCTTTTACACAGATTCCTATCTCATCATCGTTCAAATACTCATCATCAGTAACAATACAGACAACAGGAAGATCATTTCCTGTACAACTTTCCCCATAAGGAGATTTTAAAATAAATGTACCTGACAATACATCACTTGCCAATTTACCCTCAACAAATGCCTTAGCTCTAATTGGTTTGTTTTCTTTAATTTCAAAAGGTTCTTCATACAAATGACTCTCTTCTGTAGGAGTAGAACCATCTGTTGTATAATATATAACAGCACCTTCCATATCACAAGAAAGAGATATCTTCTTACTTTCTGCTCCGAAATAAAAGCCAGGAGTTGTCACGAACTTTGGAGTCGGCACACGAGTCGCAAATGCAGTAGTATTCTTAGTGCCAGGAGTTGGCTCCATATAACCACCGTCACCATAAGAAACATTTGGCAACTGTAAAGGATGAGTCATAGAGATAGTCTTGCCATCAGCAAATTTGATTTCCAATTTTCCAGCTTTATACTCCAAATTCTTAGGAAAACTTCCCAATATCTTAGTTGAAGAAGGTTTTGTCTCCTCGTCTCCATAAAAGGCAAGAACACTATAACCATTTGGAATCTTATGACTTTCCTTAAAAACGCCTGTCCAATCGACCTTACCCGATTCTTTATAGGCAGTCACAGTTGCCCCATTAAGATCTACGGGATCGCCATCGTTATAGAATTCTACCCATGAAGGATAATCATAAGTACTACCATCCATATATGCGGAGATATTACATGGCATTATCTCATTGATTTTAACCGTGGCTGACATGCTGCACGACGCCGCAAGCAAAAAAATAGTCGTAAGTCTTCTGTATATCATATTTTTCATACTTTTCCCTATTATTTCGTTATATCACAAATGTATTTAATCAACTTAACAAAAACAAAATTTACGTATTTAAAATCAAGATAAATACGTAAAATTTCAAAAAAATAGGCCAAACAACACATATCAAGCAAAATCAATCACATTTCTGATGAAGAATATAATTATATGCGTCTATCAGACTGTTGAGTTCTTCCCTCGTCTCCTTAAGAAGGATCATTGCTCTTTCTTTGACATTTCGTTTCCGTTCGCTTTTTATTTCTGAAATAGCCCCCTCTATTGTCAGACGTCGTTCCCTAAGCAATAGCTGAAGTAGTTTTAAGTTTTCTATATTCTCTTTTGTGTATATTCTTGTTCCTCCTCGCGAACGCTGGCTACAAAAGTTTTTTCCCAATCCGACAAAAGAATCCTCCCAATATCGAATTGTCGGCTGAGTTTCTCCAATTATAGATTCTACTTCGCTAATTTTATAATATTTTTTTTCATAGACGGAATTGTCAGAGTCTTCAATATCATCAATCCAATTTTCTGTCTTTTTTTTGTCTGAGCCAACCATAGTTGTATCCACATCGTCTGTATCACTCTCCTTAACGTCATCTTTCATAAGAGAGCTTTCTTCCACCAAATCGTCAGCGGAAACAGTCTGTGAATTCCAAACTAAAATATCATCTTCTGAATCATCTATCATACCATCCATAGTTGAAATAAAAACCAAAAAAAGAGAAAGAACCGTCGAAACGATTCTTTCTCAGACTATTATTGTAATTCTATATTAGAACTCAACAACGAATGCTACACGACGGTTCTCAGCACGACCCTTAGCAGTCTTGTTGTCTGCTACTGGCTGAGTATCACCATAACCAGCTGAAGCCAAACGAGACTCTTCAACACCCTTGCTGATCAAGTAGTCTCTTACAGAAGCTGCACGCTCTTTTGAAAGCTGCATGTTCTTCTCTGAGTTACCAACGTTATCTGTGTGACCACCGATATTCAACTTGTATGCTGGGTTCTCCTGCATTACCTTTACAACATCGTCAAGGATTGCGAATGAAGTCTTACCCTTGATCTTAGACTTTCCTGTCTCAAACTGGATTCCGTTAAGAGCCTTCTTGAACAACTGCTTAACTTCTGCCTTGATTTCAGGGCATCCCTTGTTCTCCTTGATACCAGGAGTCTCTGGACACTTATCCTCAAAATCAAACACACCGTCACCGTCCTTATCAGTTGGGCAACCGTTCTCATCTACATAACCCTTAGCTGCGGCTGGAGTACCAGGACACTTGTCTAGGTAGTCAGCAACACCGTCTCCATCTGTATCCTTTGGACATCCGTTCTCGTCTACCTCTGCCTCCTTAGGAGTGTCACCACACTTGTCAAGGTAATCAGCGACACCATCACCGTCTGTATCAATTGGACATCCTAGAGTATCAACCTGTACACCAGCTGGAGTGCTAGGGCACTTGTCTAGATAATCAGGTACTCCATCTTTATCCTCATCAAGTGGACAACCATTAGCGTCTACTGTAACACCAAGTGGAGTGTTTGGACACTTGTCAAGTTTATCCTCTACACCATCCTTATCAGAATCCTTAGGTGAGCCAAATGCGAACTTCACACCTAGGCTGTGCATCAACTGCTGATCTTTAGCGCTACCGCACTCGTACTGATCTTTATCATCTCCTAGAGTGTAACCATAACGAGCTGTGTATGCCAATGCCCAACGATCATTGATTTTGAAGTCACATCCAACACCTGCTACGATAACTGGATCTCCTCCCTCTGCTCCGATGTACTTTTTGGAATCCTTTTCCATCAAGTAACGGTAACCTGCACCAGCGAAAATATATGGGCTGAAACGGCAAGAATCCTTAGTGACAAACTTGAATGCGGCTGTCAAATCTCCATAGATTTCTGTCAACTTCATCTCAGCTTTGTTACTTGAGTTTGTGCCATAGACAAGAGAACTATTACTATTCTCATCATCATACTCAACACCCTCTTTCTTTGCTCCCAACAAACCGTAAGAACCGAAGAATGCAACATCCCAACGCTTGTTCAAGAAACGATTAACTGAGATAGCTCCATGTCCGTAGAAACTATAGTTATCCTTAAGGATACCCATCATGTTGCTTGCAAGTTCTCCTTCATACTCTGTCAAACCTCCGTAAACGCCAATAGCCCACTGGTTAGACTCTGTCTGAGCTGTGACAGCAGATATTCCTGCAACCGCTGCACACGCTAAAGTTACAATCTTTTTCATCTTTTCCGTGTAGAATGAAATTTATACATTTTTTTCTCTGCCACAAATTTATAATTTTTTTAGAGTAAACTATCAAATTATAACATTTTTTTACATTTATAGTGGTTTTCTGCCTAATTTCAACAAAATCAATATGACATTTTATAACATCTATACAATAAAATAATCCACTTTTTCGTTCTGAATTACATACAGGCTTAAATATATACTCTACACATTTCATTCGAAATATCATACATATTTAAATAAGCGACCTATCCAAACCTTAAAATTTGTTAATTTTCATTTTTTATAGCATTATTTTGAAAACTTGTTTTGTTTTTTGAGTTTTTTGGCCTAAATTTGCAGAGTCTTAAACAAAGTAATATTTGTAAAAATGAGTTTGATAGATTCGATAATTGACACATCTACAAAATTATTTAAGAACCAAGGCATAAAAGATGTCAAAATGGATGATATTTCATCTGCTTTAGGCATCTCAAAACGTACTCTTTACGAGACGATACAAAGCCGCGACGAGCTTATAAAGCTATGTTGCAAGAACTATGCCATGCAACTGAAAATAAAATTTGAGTCTGTGTTAAATAAAGAATACTGTTCAACATTTGAGCGAATACTAACATTAAACGAACTTTACATCAGACATATACACGACACTCACAAATCCTTTCTAGAAGAGGTAAAAAAGAATGCACATTGCGACCCTAAGAAAAAAGAGCACGATGAGCTTCAATTTGAGTATTTCGAACGTCTGTTGAAAGAAGGTCAAGAGTCAAGAGACGGGAAATTACCAGAAATCGACCCAAGTTTGAGACCCGAAATATTATCAAGGTTGTTGGTTTCTCAATTAAAAGCCGTCGTTCAAGACCCGATGTTCGACTATACAAGGATGTCGTATTTTGATGTATATTCCACTTCATGGAGAATATTCATGCGAGGAATAGCGACTGAGCATGGACAAAAAGTCATTGAAGAGTGGATTGCCAACAATCACAAAATGACCTTATAATTGATGATTAGATTTTCAATAGAATATAAAGAGTATTAATATATGAAACGAATCACACTTTCAGCCGCAACATTAGTTGCTCTGCTCAGTGGCACACCAGAGATAGTGGCACAAAGCACAGAAAGCACACAACAGACTTCAAATGTCGCACAAAATGACAACAAGAAGATGAGTTTATCACTTCAAGATGCCATCAACTACGCACTTGAACACAACCGCAAGTTGAAAAACGCTTCTCTTGAGGTACAGAAAGCCGAAATGCAGCGTTGGCAGACTATAGCACAGATGTTGCCTCAGATCGACGGAAATTTCCAATACACTAACATGTTTAATCAGGAAATGGATCTTATGGGGCAGAAAATGAAGATGAATCCTTATGGACAAATGACATTCCAAGCCTCGGCTGGTGTTTCTGTTCAAGGAATCATTGGAGCTCAAATGCAACGTATGGCTAAAGAAATGCAGGAAATAAACGTGCAGAAAAGTCAACAAGAGACTAAATATCAAGTTGAGTCAACATACACAACCATCCTTGCTCTTGAGCAGACAGTTCGTCTGCTTGAAACAAATGTAGAAAACCTAGAGAAATTGAAATCAATGACTGAAAATGCAGTCAAAGCAGGCGTTGCTGAAAAAAATGACGCTGATCAGATTTCAGTTCAAGTCGCTTCTATAAAAAGCTCTGTAAACTCGACAAAACGTTCAATTGAAGCACTGTACAATGCATTGATTCTCAACATCGGAGCTGACAGTGATGCAGAAATAACTCTAACTCAAAATTTTGAAGATTTAGTAAACGACGGTACTATTCTCGAACTTACTAATTCAAATCTTGATTTAAATCAGAATCTTGATTACCAGATGCTAACAAAGAGTTCTGAGATAACAGACAAACAAAAACAGATGGCAGTCGCAGCATTCTTCCCTACTGTAGGCGTAGCACTTCAGAACACACACAAGCACTACTTTACAGATGGAATGAACTTTGACATGACACCTACAAACACATTCGTCGCAACTCTAAGTGTTCCCATCTTCTCTTCTGGAAAAAGAACTTGTGCTGTGAAAGAGGCAAAAATCGCACAGATTGAACAAGCCAACACCGTAGAAGATACAGAGATTGGATTGAAGATTCAGGAGAAGCAATTGAAATACAACCTGACTTCCGCATATGAGAACTATACTGTGCAGAAAGAAAACATCAAAGTCATGTCTTCTGTATTCAACAGCTATGGTGAGAAATTCAAATACGGACGTGCTTCTAGTATGGATGTCACAAACTCAAGCATGAACCTTACAACCGCACAGACAAACTACGTCAACTCTGTGCTTGAAATGGTAAACGCAAACATTGAGCTTAAGAAGCTCCTTAACAAGTAAAAACAATAAAGATATAAAATATGTACAGAAAATCACTCATTTTCTTAGCAGCCGGCATGATCGCACTTTCTTCATGCGGCAAAAAAGACAACAACAAAGCAGCAGGAGAATCAGCTGCAGTTGTCGACTCTGTAGAAGCACAGCTTGTGCGTACAGGATTGGTGGAAAAACGTAAAATCGAACGAAAACTGCAATGTACTGCTGTCCTTGACGGTTGGGAGACAGTGGCTGTGTCGCCTTCTGTGACTGGCATCATCGAAAAGATAAACAAAGAAATCGGCGACAGAGTAAGCGCTGGTGAAGTTGTGGTACGTATGGATCAGACTCAGCTAAACCAAGCCAAACTTGCTTATGCCAACGTCTCAACAGAGATGCAGCGTATGGAAGCTCTTCTTGCTGGCGGTAACACGACTCAGCAACAGTACGACGCTCTTAAGCTTCAGTTGGATCAGGCAAAACAAAATCTTGATTTTCTTCAGAAGAACACTTACTTCAAAGCTGAATGCACAGGTGTGATCGCAGAGAAGAACTACGAGAGCGGCGAACTTTACAACGGTGCTCGTCCTATCTATACAATCAAGCAAGTGAATGTACTTAAAGCTTTGGTTAGCATCCCTGAGTCGTACATTCCCGCAATCAAGAAAGGACAGAAGATGAACTTCACATCAGACATCTATCCAGGAAAGGAGTTCTCAGGAATTATCGATGTCGTATATCCGACTGTTGACGCTTCGACTCACACATTCCAGGTAAAGGTTAAGATTCCTAACGGATCAAACACTCTTCGTCCAGGTATGTACGTAAAGACAGTGCTTGGCGTAGGAAAAGCAGAGACAATGCTTGTGCCATACATGTCTGTTCTAAAACTTGTAGGTTCAAACAACCGCTACATGTTTACTGTTCAGCCAGACGGAAAGGCAAAGAGAGTAGACGTTACTCTTGGCGACAGATTCGACGACATGGTTGAGATCATCTCAGACGAAATTAAGCCAGGAGACATCATCGTCACTTCAGGTCAGGCTCGTTTGGTAGACGGTTGTGACATTAAAATCATTAACGATTAATTAAGCCAGTAATCAAGCTATGAGTATATTCAAAACGGCGATTGACAAGCCGATAACAACATCGCTCATCTTCATTGCGGTGATGGTGTTAGGTATATTCTCTTTTAAGAAACTGCCTATCGACCAGTTCCCAGAGATGGAGCCACCATTCGTCTGCGTCATGACTACGTACGCTGGTGCAAATGCCAGTGAGGTAGAGACTAACGTGACGAAGATAATGGAAAACACACTCAACTCAGTGGATGGACTTAAGACATTGACTTCCACAAGTAAAGACAACATCTCTCTTGTTGCCATGGAGTTTGAGTGGGGATCTTCACTTGACGAAGCAGTTGCTGACATTCGATCATTCGTGGACATGGTGAAAGACAACCTGCCTGACGGAGCCAGCACACCTCTTGTGATCAAGTTCTCTACAAGTTCGATGCCTATCATCCAGTACATCGTACAAGCGAAAGAGTCATATCCAGGACTTGAAAAAATTCTTAATGACATCGTGGTTCCCCAGCTTAACCACGTCGACCAGATTGGTAACATCTCATTAAGTGGTGAGCCAGAGCGTCGCGTCTACGTGGATATTGATCAGAACAAGCTTGATGCTTATGCAATCTCTTTGGAGCAGGTTGGTTCTGCTGTCGCAGGCAACAACCTGAACTTGTCAAGCGGTACTATCAAGATGAACAAAGAGCAATATGAGCTTGAGGTAAGAAGCGAGTATGCAGAAAGTGCTGAAATTGAGAATATTGTAGTCACAACGACAGCTGACGGCAAAAGCATCTACATTCGAGACATCGCCACTGTGAAGGATACAATCAAAGACCTTTGCTTGGAGGAGAAGATCAACGGACAGGATGGTGTTCGTCTGATTGTGACAAAACAGACAGGAGGAAACACCGTACAGATTTGTACAGACATCAAGAAGGAGATTGAAAAAATCAAAAAGACACTGCCAAAAGATGTCCAGTTCAACCTTCTTTACGACTCTTCAAGAGATATCGTCAACGCTATCAACTCACTTGAGGAATCTATCATGTATGCGTTGGCATTCGTGGTTCTTGTGGTATTGTTCTTCCTTGGAAAATGGAGAGCGGCCCTTATTATCGGTATCACCATTCCAATCTCTCTGCTTGTGGCATTCATCTATCTGCTGGGTGCAGGCAGTTCGATCAACATCATTTCACTATGTTCGTTGACAATTGCAGTCGGAATGGTTGTGGACGACGCCATTGTGGTGCTTGAAAACATTTCTACCCATATCCAACGAGGCAGTTCTCCACGTGAGGCTTCTATTTATGCCACAAATGAGGTTTGGGTATCCGTTATCGCCACTACACTCGTAATCTGTGCTGTGTTCGTGCCTCTAACTATGGTCACAGGTATCGCTGGTATCTTGTTTAAGGAACTCGGTTGGATTGTGACTATCTGTTGTTGTACGTCTACTGCCGTCGCCATCTCACTGACTCCAATGCTATGTTCAAAACTATTAAAGAACAAGCCTGTACACATTGAGAACGGAAAGCTTATCGAAGAGGAAGTAAAAGAGGGTTGGTATCAAAACACAGTGGTAAAGGCACTCGACAAAATCGACGCATTCTATGCAAACGTACTTCGCTGGTGTTTGACTCACAAGAAAGTCACAATGCTTGGAGCTGTAGCATTCTTCGCTCTATCACTTGTCCCAATTCTTACTGGAATGATCGGTACAAACTTTATCTCAAACCAGGACAACGGACGTATCGTCGTTGACGTAGAGCTTCAGCAAGGAAACAGAGTTGAAGAGACAGCCAAGATCGCACGTAAAATCGAAGCTCAGTTTGAAGCAGCATTCCCAGAAGAGATCAGACTTATCTCTACGACATGTGGATCAAATGATGAAGCAGGTATCGGTGCGTTGTTCTCATCTACGACGAACAATAAGATCCAGATGCGTGTGATCTGTACACGTAAGGCAGAACGTTCTGTGACTATCGATGAGATTGCCGAGAAACTTCGTCAGATTCTTAGCCAATACCCAGAAATCATCACTTATAAGGCAGAAAACCAAGGTGGTTTTGGTGGACAAGGCGGACAGACAGTCGACATTGAGGTATTCGGATACGAGTTCGACATGACAAGCAAATACGCTTACGACTTGAAGAGCCAGATCGAAAAGAACGTTCCTAGTGCCCGCGACATAGATATCAGCCGTGAGAAAGACCGTCCTGAATTAAAAGTTATCGTAGACAAAGAGAAGGCATCTAAGCTAGGTCTTACGTCAGCGACAATTTCTACTTACGTACACAACCGAGTAAACGGTATGAACGCAGGACTTCTAAAAGAAGACGGAGATGAGTACTATATTCTTGTACGATTGAAAGAGGAGAACCGTAATTCACTATCTTTGATCAACGACCTTTCTATTCCGACCACAATGGGCAGAGTTAAACTTAGCGAAATTGCCAAAGTGGAAGAGTACTGGGCTCCACCTGAAATTGAGCGTAAGAGCCGTCAGCGTATGTTGACTATGAAAGTGACTCCATACAACACATCTCTTGGAGAGCTTGCTGTCGAGGTCCAGAAAATAATCGACAAGTCAGAAATTCCTGTAGGATGTACGGTTATGTTGTCTGGTGCATACGAAGACCAGCAAGAGTCTTTCGCAGACATGGGAATGCTTTTGGCACTTATCATCTTCCTTGTGTACGTGGTTATGGCATCACAGTTTGAGTCTTTGGCTAAACCATTCATGATTATGATGGCCGTTCCGTTTGCAATTTCCGGTACGATTATCGCATTGCTGGTGACAAACACATATTTGGATATGATCGGTGTGCTTGGAGTAATCATGTTGGTGGGTATCGTAGTAAAGAACGGTATTGTGCTGGTAGACTACATCGACTTGATGCGTGACCGTGGATACGAGCTTAACGAGGCTATCGCATTGTCTGGTCAGAGCCGTCTTCGTCCGGTACTTATGACAGCCGCTACCACAGTATTGGGTATGATTCCAATGACATTGAGTAGAGCTGAAGGATCAGAGATGTGGGTGTCAATGGGTATCGTCGTGATCGGTGGTCTATGCGTGTCGACGCTGGTGACACTAATCATCGTGCCTGTGCTTTACGGTATCATGAGCCGCCACGGAGAGCGTGACCTCCAGAAAGAAGTACGCGGACAGTTCATCTTCATGGACATCGACGTCAACAAAGATGAAATCGCCGGACCAAACACAAAGCCTGTAAAAGGTTCTGTCAGAAGAGGTGAAGGCGGATTCTCTGATGAGGACGAACCAGTTCGTATAGGTTAAACGAAAATCAAGGAAAAATGAAATCAGTATTCATAATATTCAATCAGGCCAATACCGAGAAAGTTGAGTACGTGTTGGACTCACTCAACATTTACGGATTCACATTGTTTGAGCAAGTGCAGGGTCGAGGCACCTATGGTGGAAATCCACATCGTGGCTCGCATGTATGGCCAGATATGAACTCAGCCATCATGACAGTGGTGGAAGACGATCGTGTCGACGAATTGCTAACAGTCATCAAGAAAATCGACAAGAGAAGCGAGGAACTTGGATTGAGAGCTTTCGTTTGGAATATCGAACGAACTATTTAATGTAGTCAATTGCAGGTGGGCTTCTGCAAAGTCCACCTGTTTTTCTTAAACTAAGGGGAGTATGAAAAACAGTGAAGATTTTGAAATAGTATTTAAGAAAATAAGTTCAAGCAACCTTCATCTTGTAGAAGACCTTTCGTCGGAAATCTCAAAGAATATGTACTATCTGTTCATTTGTGATAACGGACGGTTGAAAATCATGATTGAAGGAGTGTCTTTTGAACTTCTAAAAGGTGATGTCTGCATCTATACCCCTGGCAGAAATGTCTCAATGATAGACTACTCACACGATTTGAGTGGACTGCTTTTGGGGTCTTCAAACGACCGTTTGCAACGTACAATATATTCTGTATTCAACGTTGAGAAACTTATCTATCTTCGCTCCAACCCCACCCTACACTTGTATCAGGAACAACTGAACACTCTGTCTCAGTTTGTGAAAAGTGCTATTGAAGTATTCAAAGAGACAAGTCAATCGGAAACGGACTATTCAAAGAAATTGAAAGATTCTCTAGTCAATTCCGTCTGCTACTATATTCTCCACCTTTACAGCATTTACAGAAGTGAATCAGAGAATAAGGGAAACTCATATAACAGGAGCTCCGACATTCTGAAACGATTCCTTGTGCTTCTGTTCCACAACTATATAAAGGAGAGAAGTGTGGAGTTTTATGCATCTCAAATCGGTCTTTCCAAACGTTATTTCTCCACTATGATTAAAAGTGAAAGCGGTAAGACTCCTAAACAATGGATTGAGCAGGTTGTGATTGAAGAGATCAAACATTATCTTTCCAATCCAAACATGCCTATCAAGGAGATCGCATACCATTTCAACTTCACAAGTCAAAGTTTCTTCGGCAAATTCTTTAAGGAAAGTGTAGGAATATCCCCTAAGGAATACAGACAAAACATATTGAAGAAATAAACAAGATGATTGGATGAGCGACGTCTCTTCAAAAAAATCACATACAAAAAAGCCTTGACGGAACTGACCGCCAAGGCTTTTTAATTACACAATTAAAATCTATTACTTTTTATAACAGTCGAAAATTCTTTCCACTGATTGAGCATTCATCTTCTTTGTAACCAAGCTAACCAAGAAAACTACAACAAATCCACCCAACATCGCTACTGCTCCACAGTCGATAGGATTCAGAATAGAATTATTCATCATCATATTGACTACTGTAAATCCTACGCCCCAAACGAAACAAGCCCATACGCTGGCTGTAGTCACGCCTTTCCAATAAAGTCCTAACATGAACGGTGCCAAGAAGGCTCCTGCCAATGCACCCCAAGAAATACCCATCAGCTGAGCGATAAAATGAGGCGGATTCAAAGCGATCATCAATGAAATAACAATGAAGAAAATGATAAGGACACGCATTACCACCACCTTTCTTTTCTCTTTCTTCTCTGCGACATGAGCATCAATCTCTCCATCCTTCACCTCTGTGGAATCAGCTTTCTTGTCTCTGTATATAATATCCAATGTCATAGTAGAAGAAGACGTCAAAACAAGGCTCGCCAATGTAGACATGGATGCGGAAAGAACAAGCAAAACGACCAATGCGATCAAAACATCCGGCAATGTCTCCAACATAGAAGGGACAATGGCATCATACGCATATTTTCCTTTGACCTCGTTGAAAGCAGGCTCAGGGAACAATCTTCCGAAGCTACCAAGGAAGTAGCAACCGCCAGCCACGATCAATGCAAAAATAGTCGAGATGACGGTGCCGCGTTTGATAGCCGCCTCATCAGTGATCGAATAAAACTTTCCTACCATCTGAGGCAATCCCCATGTACCTAACGATGTTAGCACAACCACACCTAACAAACTGAGTGGATTAGGGCCAAACCAAGAAGCGAAGTCTCCAGGTTGAAAATTGGCATATAAGCCAGATTTGTCAGCCATATCATGTGCAGTAGGCACCTGCTCTGTCATCTTGCTGATGGCAGCCACCAAACCTCCTTGATGGTTCAAAATAACTCCTGTGATTACAACAATACCAAACAGCATGATAATACCCTGGATGAAATCGTTGACTGCCGTCGCCTTATATCCTCCTAAGATCACATATACCGCAGTCAAACAAGCCATAATGATAGCACAATATTCATATGGTATTCCAAAACCCATCTCAAAAAGTTTAGATATTCCCACGTAAACTCCAGCTGTGTAAGGAATCAAGAACACGAACGCGATGACAGATGCGACGACACGTAATCCCTCACTGTTGTAACGTGTGCCAAAAAAGTCCGGCATCGTACGACTTTGGATGTGCTGAGTCATCAGTTTTGTGCGTCTTCCCAATACCAACCAGGCTAGCAACGAGCCGACAAGTGCGTTTCCTATACCAATCCAAGAAGCCGACAGACCATATTTCCATCCGAACTGTCCAGCATAGCCGACAAAGACAACAGCTGAGAAATAAGAGGTTCCGAAAGCAAACGCAGTGAGCCACGGGCCAACAGATCTTCCTCCTAAAACAAATCCGTCGACGCTATTGGCATGTTTGCGGGAATTGACACCCACTCCAACCGTAAGTGCCAAAAAAAGAATAGTAAGTATAATTTTTACTAGCATGACTTTATATTATATTAATTGAATCGAACTTGTACCTGACACATGATAGCATGGTTATCGTCGTGGACGAAACCACTTGGAGTTACAACAGCATTTTTATATACATATTGCAACTGGAGTCGGCATTTCTTATAGTACCACCATTGTATACCAAAAACACCTTTGTGCTGATCCATATCAAGATCCTGGTTGAAATTGAAATAATCGTATGAGCCGATCAAATCCAATGTGCTAGGAATAAGAGCCACACTACCAGTCACATAAACACCACTGCTTGTCACCTTGTCGTCCTTACCCAACAAATATTCGCTGTGTATGTTGAAACTTTTAGAACGATAGTCAACACCGACACTAAAACGGTTTCTGTCATAGTTTTGATCCTTAGCAATCTCAGGAGCATAAAAAGACGTATCCACAGCATGACCTCGTCCACATTGTCCTGTAGTGACAATATTCAAAGCTTCTACTGGACGCCATTCCAATCTTCCGATAACATCCTTGCTCTTGTTTTTATCTTTACGGTTGATACCCTGACCGTTCATCAACTGCAATTCGTAACGCAACTTCTTTTCACAAACGGTTCCAAACAAAGACATTCCCAAATCTCGGCCATACTGTATACCGAACAAAGGATCGCTTCCGCATCCAGAAAGATAAGTGACACCTTCCGAGTAGACGTCGATGGTCTCCATTGCGGTTGGCGACATTGGATTCTCAAGAGAGTAGCCATTCTTGAATTGTCCCAAACGAATGCTAAGAGCATCGTTGTTTGTGATTCTAAAATCCGTATAAAACTCCTGGACCTGAGAGTTGAAGTCGTGCATGAAAAGGAACGACCAACGATCATTTATTTGAGCGTTAGCCCAAAGAAGTGTCCTCTTAATGTCGAATGAATTTACCTCTTGTTCTGAATTCTTTTGATAGGTGTAGCCTGCCTGGGCATAGCCATGCAACTTGATTCTGTCAGAGATGTCTGACACGAATTTTTTCGCCGCACTTTCTTCGCATTGCTTTTCTTGGACTAGATTTTCCACACGTGTGGTGTCATTCTTAACCGAATTCACCGACACATTTTCTTCTGCTTCTACATTTGATACTAAAGAAAGCGACAACAGAAGAAACGGAATGTAACATTTTGTTTGTCGATACATTTTGCTTTTTGTTAATTACACTTTATTCATTTAAATTACTTATTTATAATAGTCAACTCCCATTCTTGTCACAAATGGCAAAAACATGAGTTTCCTTAATGGATACAAAAGTAAAATGCATTATCTAATATACAAAAAAACAGCATAAAAATTGTATATTAGCATGAAAGGTTTTGCTTTATCAAATATTTACAATAAATTTACAAGTCAAATCGGAATTTGTAAAAAAATAAAACAAAAGATAACCAAATAAAAGATGTTGGACCCAAACGAATACTTGCATCCAGACAAAGAATGTCTCACAAGAGAACAGATTGATGCATTACAAGTAGAGAGATTGCAAGCGACAATTCGTCACTGCATGAATTCTCCTTTTTACAAGAAAAAATTTGAAGAGATGGGCATCAAGCCCGAGGACATCAAAACTCCAGCGGATGTGCGAAATTTGCCTTTCACTACCAAACAAGATTTGCGAGACAACTATCCGTTTGGTTTGGCTAGCGTGCCACTAGAAAAATGTGTCCGTCTTCACTCTTCAAGCGGAACAACAGGTAACCCTACAGTCGTTTTGCATAGTCAGAAAGACTTGGATGAGTGGGCTAATGCCGTGGCCCGATGCTTGTGGATGGTAGGATTAAGACCTACTGACATATTCCAGAATTCTTCTGGCTACGGAATGTTTACTGGAGGATTGGGATTCCAATACGGTGCTGAGCGTTTGGGTATGTTGACTGTTCCCGCCGCAGCTGGTAACACATTGCGTCAGATCAAATTCATCACAGATTTCGGAACTACAGCCATCCACGCTGTTCCTTCATACTTGACTCGTATCAAGGAGGTTATGGACCAACAGGGAATTGATCCACGCAAAGACACAAAGCTAAAGGTTCTTGCCATTGGTGCTGAGCCTCACTCAGAAGAGCAACGCAAACGTATCGAGAACATGTTCGGAGTAAAGGCATACAACAGCTTTGGTATGAGCGAAATGTGCGGACCGGGTGTGGCTTTCGAATGTAAGGAACAGAATGGACTACATTTCTGGGAGGACTATTATATCGTAGAGATTGTTGATCCAGAGACATTGGAGCCAGTGCCTGACGGAGAAATCGGAGAATTGATTTTGACAACAATCAACCGTGAGGCGATGCCACTTATCCGTTACCGCACCCGCGATTTGACAAGAGTATTAGGACGCACATGTCCTTGTGGACGTAACCATATCCGTTTGGACCGCATGAAAGGTCGCTCAGACGACATGATGGTGCTTCGTGGTGTCAACATCTTCCCTATCCAGATCGAGAAGATTCTGATGAAGTTCAAAGAGCTTACCACAAATTATCTGATTACATTGACAACAGATAACGACAACGACAACATGACAGTCGAGGTGGAGGTTAACGACTTCGATTTGAATGACAATGAAAAGGTCATGCAGTTGACCAAAGCGATAACTCGTGCTCTAAAAGACGAAATTTTGCTTACTCCTCACGTCAAATTGCTTCCTCTCGGCACACTTCCTCAATCGGAAGGTAAGGCTGTCCGCGTGAAGGATTTCAGAAAGGTATATCAATAAGACCTTCTTGTGGAGACGCTATGATATGTTTCCACATAAAAAGTCAAAACGCCTTGACAGATAATCTGTCAAGGCGTTTTATTATGAATCACCAAACGTCAGCCCCCCCATAAATAAGAAAATCTATCCGTTTTCGAAATTAAATTTACTCCAGATTTGTCACACCAGAAGCTTCACTACCCTTGGTACCTTTGCTCTTACCTTTAGAGTCATTCTTTTTCTTTTGATACTTCTTGCTAGGATGATCATATTTTCTTGGCGTATAATAACGGTTTCGCTCACCCTGGATTTTTATCTCTGTATAATCTTCTTTTCGCTTAAAAGGATTTTTCAGACGCTTGAATGGATTACTCTTTAAACGTGATCCGAAATCTGGAATGGCATAACCTATACCCATCTCCACATTCTCATATTGCAGAAGATGTGTCTTTACCCTACCAACACCGTACCAGTTGTCGGTGAAATAATACTTAGTGGTAAGTTTCTGATACATCAGATTCTCCAACTTGTAATTCTTATTCGGATTTCCTAAGTCATCCTCTTCAGGCACTTTCCATGGTTTGTAGACGTAGAAGCCACACTCTAAGCCTAACGTGAAACGATAGAAAGTGAAGTCGTTAGACAATCCCACTCCTACACGAAGCTTATTTTTGAACTTATCCTCTTCTATAAAATTATAGCGACGGTTGATTTCCCTGTCTTTTCCATTATAGATGCTATTAAAGAAAACATCAGAAAACAAACCTATTCTGTACGCATTTGAAAGTGGGAGTGCCGCACGTGCACAGAAGCTGAAATCAGGATAGTAGTGGCTGCCATCATCTATATCAAGCTGGTTCACTCCTCCCGTCAACTCGAATTCCAACGCCAAGATCTTCTTTTTCTTCTCCGCGTCATTCTTCAATGGGAATGGCCATACGTTTGGTGTGTAACGGGCTCCAAGATAAGCGTCCCATATAATTTTGTTTTCAGCTTTTCGATTTATTCCGAATGAACTCATCGCAAAGATATCTCCACCAAATGCGATTTCCCATTGATAAAGTTTGCGACCGTAGGCTTTACCAAGACGAATATTAAAATCCAATCCACCATTATACAATGCCACAATATTTCGCGACAACACAGTAAATGCATCTGTCTGATTCCAATTGTCTTTCTTAAAAAGTTCTTTTGGATATAGAGCAAAACCAGATCCTAATTTCAAATTAGCCGCAAAACGAGGAGTGTGAATAAAAGGCCACTTAAAATATGCATACGTTGCAACCGTCCACTCTGAAAGTTCTCCATTTTCGATCAACGGAGCAACACTGTCGGGAAACATCGTGTAGAAAGGAGTAATGGCAAAACCGACACTTGGGAAATTGAATGTGTAATCCTGATTCCAGTCGCCCCACAAAGGAAGCTCCACCGCATATTCAGAAGCGAACGTCCAATCATTCTTCGCGCCGCAAAAATCTTTGCCAGCCATCAAATCATTGGAAAACTTGAAAATCATATTCTTCTGAGAAAATACGTCAGCGAGACACGACACCAACAAGGTCGCCGCGATGACTAATTTCATTATTAAAGAACTGTTTTTCATTGGTACGCTTTTATATTGCATAGTGATTTACGATGCAAATATAAAAAATTATTTTTCACTTTTAATATGTATAGCGAATAATAAGAGCTATTTTTGTAAATATTTTTACGAGTATTATGGAAAACAACATAGGAAAGACAACCACAAGCGAATTGGTAAAAGAGCTGGCACAAAGGCTTATCGCAAGCGGAAAAACAATCGCCACAGCAGAGAGTTGCACAGGAGGCAACATAGCCCACAACATCACACTTCTGGCAGGCAGTTCACAATATTTTCTCGGCGGAATAGTTTCGTATGCTAACGAAGTCAAGATGAATGTGCTGGGAGTACGCAAAGAATATCTTGAAAAGTATGGGGCTGTCAGTCAGGCTGTAGTGGAATCCATGGCGACGGGAGCATGCAAAACCATAGGCAGCGACTATAGTGTCGCCACATCTGGCATAGCAGGGCCAGGAGGAGGCAGTGACGAAAAACCAGTCGGGACCGTCTGGATGGCGGTGAGCGACGGGAAGAAAACGGTAAGCAAACTATGGCATTTCGACGGCAACAGAGAAGAAATAATCGAAAAAGCCACAAAAACAGCCATTTTTATGCTTTTAGAGATTGTTTGTTAAAAACTTTTTTATATTTTTGCACCGAATTTGTGAAGTAGCCTAATAAGTGAGGGCGAAGCACAAACGGTAAAAATGAATTGTTTCTTTGGTGGACTCTGATAGTTACGCTACTTTCGAGAGAAAGATTCAGACACTCCTCCTTGAATATATTCTGTAAGCAATAACAAAAAAGTTAAACAAAAATGTCTAAGGTTTGTCAGCTTACCGGAAAGCAAGCGCAGAACGGTAACAACGTATCTCACTCAAAGAGAAGAACAAAGAGATTGTTCAACGTAAATTTGAAGACAAAGAAGTTCTACTGGCCAGAGCAGGGCTGCTGGATTGAGCTTAAGGTGTCTGCAAAAGCATTGCGTACAATTAACAAGAAAGGTATTGATGCCGCCCTTGTAGAGGCAGCTCAGAAAGGTCTATTTTAATCGGGAGGTTTAACAATGGCAAAGAAAAGTAAAGAGAATAGAGTACAGGTAATTTTGGAGTGTACTGAGCACAAAGATAGCGGAATGCCAGGAACTTCTCGTTACATCACTACAAAGAATAGAAAGAACACTCCAGAGCGTTTGGAGTTGAAGAAGTACAATCCTATTCTTAAGCGTTATACTATTCACAAAGAAATTAAATAATAAGCACTATGGCAAAGAAAGCGGTTGCATCATTGCAGACAGGTGAAGGTCGTTCATACGCAAAGGTCATCAAGATGGTTAAGTCACCAAAGAGCGGTGCTTACGTATTCGAGGAGACTATGGTTCACAACGACGACGTAAAAGCATTCTTAGCAAAGAAGTAAGAATTCTTTTATTTCACAATATCTCAGACGGAGCAACTTTTTGTTCCGTCTGTTTTTATTTTGTTTTCCTCAAATAGTTTGGGAATATCAAAAAAGTAGGGTATCTTTGTACCCATAGAATTGGACCAATGAGAGTTTCGACTGAACGTCGGGATTCTTTTTTATTGTGTTTTTTAGAAACTTAAAAATAATACCAAATATATAAAACTATGGCTGTATCTTACGTTAGTAAAGAGGGATTGCTGAAAATGCAAGAGGAACTGCACCGCCTTGAAACAGTGGAGCGTCCAAGAATTTCAGCTCAAATTGCTGAGGCAAGAGAAAAAGGCGACCTAAGCGAAAATGCCGAGTATGACGCCGCTAAAGAGGCTCAAGGTCTACTTGAAGGTGAAATCTCTATGCTTAAAGAAAAAATATTGAACTCTAAGGTGATTGACATGTCGAAGATTGACACTGAGACTGTACATATCCTTAACAAGGTTGAAATCAAGAATACTAAGACAAATGCCAAGATGAGCTACACTATCGTGTCGGAAAACGAGGCTAACTTAAAGGAGTTCAAAATCTCTACTACAACTCCTATCGCCAAGGCTCTTCTTGGAAAGAAAGTTGGAGATATCGTTGAAGTGGTAACTCCTGCCGCAAAAATGTCGTTTGAAATTCTTAGCATCTCTATCTAATGGCTACTATTTTCACAAGAATCATCAAGGGCGAAATTCCTTGCTACAAAATATATGAGGATGAAAACTACTTCGCTTTCCTTGATATCAACCCTCTTCAGAAGGGCCATACTTTGGTGATTCCAAAGAAGGAAGATGACTACATCTTCAACCTTGACGACGCCACTTACTCAGGATTAATGATGACAGCAAAAAAAATTGCTGCCGCTATCAAAGAAAGCACAAACTGCAAACGAGTTGGCGTAACTGTACTTGGAATGGAAGTGCCTCACGTGCATATACACCTTGTTCCAATGAACAGTGAAAAAGACATGCTATTTTCAAATCCTAAAATGGAACTTAGCAAAGAAGAATTTGAAGCTATCGCCGCTGACATAGCAAAGCGTGTGAAATAAATCATTAAACAATAAAAGCCAAACTGAATACCAGTTTGGCTTTTTTAATACTAACAAACATTATATGAAAACACTTAAAATTCAAAAGCCAATCGAAAACCGCAACGTTAAAAGCATTCTTAATATCTTCGACCTGAAGACGGGCAAATACGAGACTGTGGCTGTAATTGATGCTCTTGCGGAAGCCCCTAACTGGGAAAAAGATGGAAAACATCTCGTCTACAACAGCCTTGGCAGACTTTTCCGTTTCGACATCGACGCAAAAACCTCAACACAAATCGACAGTCAATATTGCAATCACTGCAACAACGACCACGTCCTTTCGCCTGATGGCAAACGCGTGGCTGTGAGCCATCACACACGCGAAGATGGAGAGAGTCGTATCTACACATTCCCTATTGAAGGAGGTGCTCCGACTCTCGTGACTCCTATGGCACCAAGCTATCTGCATGGATGGAGCCCGGACGGCTCTACCCTTGCCTACTGCGCAGAAAGAAACGGTCAATACGACATTTATACAATCCCCGTAAACGGAGGGCTAGAGACTCAACTTACAGACACTTGTGGCCTTGACGACGGTCCGGAATACAGTCCGTGCGGCAAATACATTTGGTTTAATTCCGTCAGAAGCGGACTGATGCATATCTGGAGAATGAAAGCTGACGGCTCAGAACAAACTCAGATTACAGACGATGGCATGAATGATTGGTTTGCCCATCTGTCCCCTGATGGAAAAAAGGTCATCTTCATCTCGTATTATGAAGGCGACGTTGCTCCCGGAGACCATCCCGCCAACAAAAACGTGGAAATACGAATGATGGATAACGACGGAAAGAATATCCAGACGCTTGTAAAACTGTTTGGTGGGCAAGGATCTCTGAATGTCAACTCTTGGAGTCCGTGCGGCACAAAATTCGCATTCATGAGTTATGAGTTGAAATAAAAATTGCAGAACAAAAATATCCAAACAAAAAGGCGAACCTAAATGGCTCGCCTTTTATATTATGAAAAGAAAATTCTTTTTTTACGACTCTTTATTCCCTGTAGGTTCTGCGACTTCAGGTTTTGCTGCATTTTCCTGCTCCTTCTGCTGTTTCTCATACTCCTCTCTCAATTCCTTCTTCACAACAGCCAGATGCTCCATGATCTTCTTGTTTACAGTCAGACAAACACCTTTGCTATTTACAATAAACGCATCTGCATTCATCGTCTCAACCATCTCCACGACCTTGTCATAAGATAGTGTGGTTGTCATCCAGTCGGCTCCAAACTCCTTAGATTGTTCAACAATATCTGTATATACAGCCAAAGCAGTTGTCTTGTCGCTGCCATTCATCACCGGATATGTTGTATTGCCTTTCTCGTCCTTACGAGTAGGGATCAGATAAGTCGACGATACGATAGCCGCCATCATCTCATGCTCTAAATACGCGCACATTCTGTTGTGCATATCTTTGTTTGCTCCCTCCTCAACGTTTTCTCTGCGCATCTCCTGGAAAAATGCAGTCATCGCAATCTGAAGACGCGGATTCTGAATAGAATTCTCACCTTCTTTTTTAGCTGTTGGCCACTCCTGCATTGGGATTCCTACCGCTGGTCTGATACCGTCAGCAACAAATACTGCCAAATATCCATCCTTACGTAAGGCGTCCATACACAAATGTAATTCTTCCTTCTTAACAGGCATAATGTCAACACTGTAATGTCCCTCCTCCATCTTCTGTATGAAAGCCTCTCTATTCTCGTCTGTGAGAAGGATCAAAGCTCCATGCTGCAATTCGTATGGATAACCCGTAGTCTTACATATTGTGATCCAGACCTTTTCCTGAGCAGCAATCTTTGCCACCATCATCTTGGAATTGATTGCAAGAAGATTATTGAAAACCTTAACGTCCTGATCTTTCTTCATGTCACGAGCCTTCGGAATCATCACATTCTGCATGTATGACATCACGAACAGATTCTCCTGCAGTGTGTTTCCTGCAAACAATTTCAAACCTTCCGGACCCTTAAAACACTGCTGAAGCAACTCAGTACGTTTCTCATCACTTTCCACTGGTGTTCCCATGTTCATGTTGAGATTCAACTGCATCTGCTGCTGGCCCTGCTGAATATTCTGAGCTGGGTCATTGCTTCTGAATCTGAACTGTGATTCGTCAACTTTTCCTACTGGCTCTGCATTGTTCACATTGGCAGCCGCCGCGCTATTCACTTTTGTCGGATCAAACTTGTCGGCTGGATTAAACTTCTGCTCAATCTCATTATTTGACTCTGGCTTAACGCTTTTATCCTCATTCATTGGAACGGGCTTCGATTCCTCCTTTGCATTAGCCTGCTCTTTATTTCCGAAAATCTTATTAAAAAATCCCATTTTAAAATTATTTTCTACAAATATAAACAAAATGTCTGCAATACATTGTAAACTACTCCTATTTTTTGCAACAAACATTCCAAAGAAAATTAGCGGTAACCATAAGCATCCATATCTATATTGAGAAACTGTAAAAAAAGCGACATAACAAACAGTAACGGAATCAAGCATTTTCTGTTATAATTTAATCTTTTTGTCTTCTTTATTCTTACACATTAAAACCAAGGATCACCAACAGAATAAACTACAATTTGTCAAAATGCAAGCATATACACAAAAACAATAACTTTGTAATCGTTAAAAGAAAAATTCCCGATAAAAAAGGAACTAATATTCACATAAAACTGACAAAATATAAAATTATGCAAAAAAGATGGATTATCATGTTCGCATTCATGCTTATAATCAGCATTAGCGGACTTTTCATTCCTGGAAACGTGGATTTTGGATTCAAAATCGAATTGAGTGAAGACGCACAACTTCTTGCCAATGTGGCGTGGTTGATCACAGCCACAATCTTTGTTTTGATGATGACTCCTGGTTTGTCATTCTTCTATGGTGGAATGGTGCGAGAAAAAAATGTCATATCTACAATGCTACAAAGTTTCATCGCGATGGGTATCATCAGTGTCCTTTGGGTGGTCTTTGGATTTAGTCTTTGTTTCGGACACGATTTAGGTGGAATTATTGGAAATCCGGCTTCTTATTTTTTCTTTAATAATGTAGGAGGGGCATGTTCCGATTCCAACTTCATTGAAGGTTTGTCTATTCCAATTGCTCTATTCGCACTATTTCAGATGAAATTTGCAATCATCACACCATCTCTAATCACAGGATCATTCGCCGAAAGAGTCCGATTTTCAGGCTACTTGTTCTTCATGATTTTCTTCTTCATCTTCGTATATTGCCCATTGGCTCACTGCACATGGCATCCACAGGGATTGTTTGCAAGCATCCATGTAAAGGACTTCGCAGGAGGTATCGTCGTTCACGCGTCATCGGGTATCGCAGCACTGGCAGGTGCAATGTTCTTAGGCAAGCGAAAAGAGGCTGGCGAACATCTTCCAGCAAACGTTCCGTTCATTCTTCTTGGAGCAGCAATGCTGTGGCTTGGATGGTTTGGATTCAATGCAGGTTCTTCTTTGGCTGCCGACGGAATGGCTATAAAAGCTTTCTTGAACACCAACACAGCATCCGCAGTGGCAATGATCACGTGGATCGTGTTCGACTGTCTGAGAGGAAGAAAGCCATCGGCTGTTGGTGCTGCTGTTGGCGCGGTAGTCGGATTGGTGGCTATTACGCCGTCGGCTGGATGGGTATCTGTCGGAGAAAGCGTCTTCATCTCTTTTGTGACAACACTTATCTGCAACTTCGCAGTCTACTTCAAAAACAAAAAATCTAACTTGGATGACGCTTTGGATGTATTCCCCACTCACGGTGTCGGCGGTATCGTAGGCACATTGATGACAGGCATCTTCGTCTACAACTATGAAGATCCAGCCGTGAAAGCAGAATTGACTCACCTACAATATTTCGGAAACCATTGTCTAGTCATGGCAGGTGTGATCATATACTCTTTTGTTGTAAGCTATGGACTTTATTGGCTGACCAACAAAATGATTCCGATGCGTGTGAGTGAAGAGAGCGAAAAGATGGGACTTGACATGAGCCAGCACGACGAAATATATGGTGCCAAAGTGGTGGAGAGAGAGATCGCTGAATATTTTGAGCACGAACATAGAAATGACGAACAATAACCTGTTGAGACGGATTATTCCACATCTTTAATTATACAATTCCGTTCTTCGGACGCTGGTCTTGCTAACCGGCGTCCGTTTTTCTTCTGCCATTTGCAAGCAGCAAAATATTTCACATGACCGACAGATTGTCCATCACTGCGAAAAATAATGATCCACACATAACTAAAAAAGGGAAGCATTTCTGCCTCCCTTTTGTATCCAATTAAGTTTATGTCTTACTTCCAAACTGACTTCAACGCATCATAACCCTTGGAGTAGATTCGTGAGTTCTCTTTTCCATATCCAATTCTTGAAGCACGACCTGCAACTGCCTTCGTCATCTGGAATGATGTTGTTCCATAGAAGAACAAACATGTGTTTGTTGGATATTTTGCCAACAAATCCTTGCTCCACTGTGCATTGTCATCAGCAGTATTGTAAATATCTGCAGGCAAATTATCTGCTCCTGTCAAATGTCCTGCCTCGAACTTTGATTTTTCACGAGTATCAATCAACGCCTTAGAACCTTTGTAAGACATATATGTGTCATAGAACGTTTGTGCTTCTGTATACTCTACAAAAGGTCCTAACTCCTCTCCCGGCTCATCTGGTCCACATGAAGAACAAAACAATGCCAAAATGGCAATTGTAAACATCACAAAATAGTTTCCTAGTCTTTTCATTTTATATCCTCTTAAAATTAATTCCTAATACTATTAATCACGTCAAAGATATATAATTAATCGACAAGAACAACAAAAAATCTTTTTATTTAGAACGGCTTTGCTTTTTACATTTTTTGGCAAACAACATGGTTTTATGATTTATCAAAAAAAGGGAAGCATTTCTGCCTCCCTTTTATATCCGATGAAGTTTATTTCTTACTTCCAAACTGACTTCAACGCATCATAACCCTTAGAGTAGATTCGTGAATTCTCTTTTCCATATCCAATTCTTGAAGCACGACCTGCAACCGCCTTCGTCATCTGGAATGATGTTGTTCCATAGAAGAACAAACATGTATTTGTTGGATATTTTGCCAACAAATCCTTGCTCCACTGTGCATTGTCATCAGCAGTATTGTAAATATCTGCAGGCAAATTATCTGCTCCTGTCAAATGTCCTGCCTCGAACTTTGATTTTTCACGAGTATCAATCAATGCCTTAGCACCTTTGTAAGATGTATAAGTGTCATAGAATGTTTGAGCTTCAGTATACTCCACGAATGGGCCTAACTCCTCTGAATCATCACTTGAACATGATGTACCAAACAGTGCCAAAATAGCAACTGTAAGCATAACGAAATAATTTCTTAATCTTTTCATTTTTAACCCTTTATAAATTTATATTCATTGTTGTTTTCCTATCAACGCTCCAAAGATAAATCTTTTTTTGAAAAAAACAATGATATTTGCTATTTATGTGTGATTACTCGCTTTGTTTTGATTCCAGATGCATTGATTTCATCCACTTTTGCCACAACACGTGAAGCCAAATTCATAAATGCCTGAGACGTGATCGTATCGTCTTTCAACGCTGCAGGTGCACCATTGTCGCCACACTCACATATCGACTGTACGATTGGTATCTGTCCGAGCAACTCGACATTCATATCCTCAGCCAACTTCTTGCATCCTTCCTTACCAAAGATATAATATTTGTTGTTTGGCAATTCTGCTGGTGTGAACCATGCCATATTCTCCACCAAACCAATGATCGGAACATTGACCTTCTCTCCAACAAACATGCTGATTCCTTTCTTCGCGTCTGCCAACGCCACTTCCTGCGGAGTGCTCACAACGATGGCTCCTGTCAACGCAAGTGTCTGCACCAATGTAAGATGAATATCACTTGTGCCTGGAGGCAAATCCAACACGAAATAATCCAAATCACCCCAATTGGCATCTGTAATAAGCTGTTTCAACGCATTGCTTGCCATTCCGCCTCGCCACAACACTGCATCATTCGGATTGACAAAAAAACCGATTGACAACAACTTGACTCCATATCGCTCCTCCGGACGGATCAACTCGCGTCCCTGCTCATTCACCTCTTCCAAAACAGGTCGGGCATCCTCTAATCCGAACATCTTTGGCATTGACGGGCCAAATATATCCGCGTCGAGCAATCCTACCTTATAGCCCATCTTCGCAAGTGAAACCGCAAGATTAGCTGAGACGGTGCTCTTTCCTACTCCACCTTTGCCTGACGAAACAGCAATTATATTCTTCACTCCAGGCAACGGATTGTCTGGATCTTTCTTTGGCATCGCTGTCTTGTATTTGCAAGTGATATTGCCTTTTATATCCACATCTTTGTCGACGTATGTCAAGATAGCTGTCTCACACGCCTTTACCAATGACCTTGCAAACGGATCGTTCTCCTTCTCAAATATCAACGAGAACGACACTTTGTTCCCGTCTATACGAATATCGTCGTCTACCATCTCAGACGAGACAATATCCTTTCCTGTTCCCGGATAACGCACATGTGAAAGTGCGTCTGTTATCAATTTTGGATATAATGCCATTATTTAAACTGATTTTCTATAATATTTGACAACACATCCTTCATCTCCAATCCCGCTGCTGCCACCTGCTGTGGAATGAAACTTGTAGGTGTCATTCCAGGTGTCGTGTTGACCTCAAGAAGGTTCACAGTGCCGTCTGCGGAAATAATATAATCCACACGGATGATTCCATGAGCGTCAAGCACATTGTAAATTTTCTCTGTCTGCTTGCGTACCACAGCTGCTGTTTCCTCAGAAATACGGGCTGGTGTGATCTCCTTCACCTGTCCTTTGTATTTTGCATCGTAATCAAAAAACTCGTTCTCACTCACCACCTCTGTTATCGGGAAGACTATGGTTTTTCCTCCTGCCTTGTAGATTCCACAAGTGATCTCTGTTCCCTGCATGAAACTTTCTATCACAGTCTCAGAGCCCTCTGCAAAAGCTTTCTTCACCGCTGGCTTGACCTGTTCTATCGTTTTAACTTTTGTCACACCAAAGCTGCTTCCTCCATCATTAGGCTTAACAAAACATGGCAAGCCCACAGCATCTACAATCTCTTTATCTGTATAGTCGCTCACACTTCTCAAGCGCAATGATTTAGCGACTGGAATACCGAAATTCTTTAAGTATGTATTGCAAGTGAACTTATTGTATGTCAATGCAGAAGCAAGTACACCACATGAAGAATATGGGATCTTCATCAACTCAAAATATCCCTGCAACTTTCCATCCTCGCCTGGAGTACCATGGATAGTGATGTAGGCATAATCAAATTTGATTTTCAATCCATCAATAACGGCAGAAAAATCATTCTTGTCGACGGGATATTTAGCGTCATTCACTTCCAAATTCCACTCTGTGCCGATGATTGTAACAATATGGACATTGTATTTCTCTTTGTCCATAAACGAGTATATACCCTTGGCACTTTTTAGCGACACAACAACTTCCGACTGGTCGCCACCCGCTACGATTGCAATATTTTTTTTCATTTGATGATACACTTTTATTGTCCATACAAAGATAGACAATGACAATCAAAGGGCAAACAAATAAGGAAGATTTTAATTTATACTACAACCATAAAAAATATTTCCAACACGGCATAATCTCCACTAATCCGTGCGAATCCTCTATTTGTTCCTCTTCATCGTATGTCAAAATCAATCGTCGTCTACAAGATAAACGATTTGGCAGTTTTTTCAATGCATCCAATTCACGACGACGCGTTTCTTCATCTCGTAACGAATAACTTACCTGTATTGCCAATTCTTCATCGGGTATATAAAAATCAACTTCAAACCCATCATTATAAAAATATACATGATCGTTTTCCATATCGTGGCCATACTTTCTAAACAAGTGTAGAGCCACCATATTCTCAAGCAACATCGAGTCTTTACCAATAAGAAACAATCGCAAGATTCCATTGTCGATGAAATAATATTTACAATTGCTTTCTTTATCGGCCAAACAACTCACATAGTTCTTAAGTCGAAGTAACAACCAAGCGTCTTCACAATACTCTATATATTTGATTGTAGTAGCAAGGCTCAACTTTCCTCCAACACTTGACATCAGGCTATTGATTCGATTATAGCTGATTGGGCGACATACACTCTCAGCCATCTTTCGAACCAAAACTCGCATACCAGCCACATTAGTGATCTTATTTCGTGCAATAATGTCTCCAAGGTAAATTTTCTGATAAACACTATTCAAATAATTTGTGCGGACAGGAAGGAGTGCGGCTGCAGGCAAACCACCATCATGAATATATTCTTCGTAATGCCGCATCAGGTTTATACGTTGTTCCGTGCCGATTATATCCATTTGTCCTGCAGGAATATGATGAGCATTTAAGAACTCCTTAAAGCTATATGGATATATCTCTTTTACGAGATAGCGTCCTCCTAATGTGGTATTGATTTCTCCAGACAACATTTTCGCATTTGAGCCTGTTAAATATACAATATGACCAGTGTCAGCCATGCGTCGAGCAAATTTTTCCCAATTATCTATATTTTGTATCTCATCAAGAAACAACATCGGACGTGTTCCATACATTTCCCCATGACATTCCAACAGTTTATTAAAATCCTCAGTAGAAAAGTCCGCCATACGCTCATCCTCAAAATTAACATACAACATTTCATCCCATTTGTGGCCTTCTTTTAACAACTGTTGCATTTTTTGAAATAATGTATATGACTTTCCAGAACGTCTGACTCCAACTATGACAATACAAGGGAAATCATCTATATCAAGATTTCTTGAGATTACCTCATATCTTTCTATCTCTGATTGATTATCTTTTATAATCTGTTTAAAAACTTGCTTATCCATATAAATTGTATTAACACAGGCACAAATTTAATGCTTTTGTTTAATACATTAAACAAAAAAGTGCTAGTTTTATTTAATACATTAAACAAAACCAGCGCTTTTTATATTCAAAACATATTGTTCTAATCTTGAGAGAAGCTACACTCCACGGCAATCATACATTGCGAATCACCACCAGGTATTGATAATGTTCATTCTCATAAACTTTCTCTGCTTTTAGTCCACACATCTGGCAAACCGCATTAAGCCGGTTGAAATCCACAAAAAGCCATTCAAATGAGTCGTCCTTCTCACCTCTGTATGAGATAGAATAATCAATCTCTCCATAATATGGCTCGTCATCTATTCCCGGATCCACATTTCCGTCTTCATCCGTGTAAAGATAAATCAAATCTGAGCTGTCCATCACGATTTGCCCACCGTCGGATAGTATGCTCTTGCAATGATTCAGGAAAGACGGGAGATTTTTCATCGTTTTGGCGATTCCTGCTCCATTCATCAGCATCAGCAATGTGTCATATTTTTCTCCGGCTATATCGTAGAAATTACGAATCTGGGCATTCCTGACACCTCTCTGCCTCATCACGTCGACAGCTCCAGCAGAAACATCAATCGCATCAACGTCGACTCCATTATCCTGCAGCCAAAGCGTATGGCTGCCAGAACCCGCGCCGACATCAAGTGTGCGTCCCTTACATAGTTTCAACGCTCGATGTTCAATCTCACTCATCTGCTCCCATGTATGGAAGAACTCCTTAATATTCCAATATTCCGTCTCCACCACACTGCTTTCAACTTTGATTCTAGTCTTCTTGTCTCCATTGAAATATGCGGTCAAAGCCTTACCGTATGCGTCGCTCATAATCAGTTATTTTAAATTGCTCAAAATTAGCATTTATTCTGCAAACATTCAAAGTTTAGTTCAATCTTGAAATGCAGAATGCGATTTCACAAAAGACGAGCCATAATTTCGTCCTCCGTTCCGCGTCTTCCTCCAAACAAAAAATCCCGACAATTTTCATTGCCGGGATTATATGTAATCTAAACTAATATTACTTAGTCTGGATAATCAAGTAGTCTGAAGTTGACCAGAATCTGTTGTAATCCTTGATCTTCAAAACCAAAGTCTTGTCCTCAGCGCTCTTTGGAAGAAGAGTGTAAGAAGTCAATGGGTGACGAGAAAGGATAACTGCCTTCTTAGTCTTAAGATCTAGCTCAGTGAAGTCTCTCTTATCAACCTTAGTAAAGTCTGAAGATCTGATATCACCACCCTTCTTAAGAGCTCTCTCCAAAAGACCCTTGTTCTTCAAAGTTGCCTTATCAGCAGCCAAGTAGTATACAGCGTTCAACTCAGCGTCCTGAGCAGCGATAGCAGCAGCCTGCTGTGCAGAAACAGCATTAACAGAGTCGATACGTGCATTTGCAGCGATGTTCATATTCTCAAGGTCAGCGATCTTGATATTCTTAGCCTCAAGTTCCTCCTTAAGTTTAGCCATCTCAGCCTGGCTCTCAGCCAACTGCTTCTTCAACTTACCGATTGTACCGCGAAGACCGTTAAGCTGACCGTTAGACTTAGCCAACTTCTCCTCCAACTCGTTGATCTTCTGGTTGCTCTGCTGGATACGCTCAGAGATTAGTTTGAAATCCTCCTGAATTGTAGCCTTGTTTGTGCCACCTTCCTGACCTTTGTCATTAAGAACACCAAGCTCAACCTCCTTGATCTGCTTCATGTTAGCGTTAACCTCCTCGAACAAATCAGACATCTGCTGTGAAATCTGACGCTCCTCTGCCAACACTGTTCTCAATGAATCTGAAGTCTTGTTGGCCTGATCAATCTCTCCCTGCCATGGGTTGCATGATGTAGCAGCCACTAGCGCTACGCCTGCGAATAAAATTGCTTTTTTCATTTTATATATTTTTATTTAATTTATTCTTAATACCGTTGTAAGGCTTTATTCCTCATCATCGTCATATTTCTTCTTGCTTGCCTTCTCTTTTTCTTTTCCTGAGATGACAATCACAAACTCACCCTTTGGCTCATTTGCCTCAAAATGGGCTTTGACCTCAGAGACCGTTCCCCTTACCGTCTGTTCGAATTTTTTTGAGATCTCACGTGAGACTGACACCACTCGGTCTGGCCCGGCAAGTTCTTCAATCTGTGCTAAAGTCTTGACAACTCTGTAAGGCGACTCATATATAATAGACGTGCGTTCCTCCTCCACAATCTCTTTCATACGAGTCTGACGTCCTTTTTTTTGAGGCAAAAAACCTTCAAAGCAGAATCTGTCTGTTGGCAATCCGGAATCCACTATCGCCGGCACAAACGCTGTGGCACCGGGAAGGCACTCCACCTCCACTCCTGCCTCAGCACATGCTCTCGACAACATAAAACCAGGATCTGATATTCCAGGTGTGCCTGCGTCACTTATCAATGCCACATTCTCACCAGACTTTATCCTCGACACGACTGAATCACACGTCTGATGCTCATTGAATTTATGATGAGACATCATCTTGTTCTCTATCTCAAAATGCTTTAGCAAGACACTGGATGTACGAGTGTCTTCGGCTAATATCAAATCAGCCTCCTTCAACACCCTTACGGCTCTGAATGTCATGTCTTCAAGATTGCCGACCGGAGTCGGAACTATATACAATTTTGCCATAACACTAGTTAGTGAACCTTGCTTCCAACAATTCCATAAATTCAAACGCAGCTCCTTCTGTTGTGTCCCAATTGAAATTTTCTGCGACATAAGCCTCAGCCTCCTGCAATGACGACATCGAATTCAATTTTTCGATTGTTGTGTTCAACAACGTCATATCCCCACCGAACAATTCCCTCTGATAACGGAATCTGTCGTTGAAATTAAGTGATTTGCGCAAATCTGTAACAAACCTGCTCTCCAATCGTCTGCCTCCTTTGAATCTCTCATTGGTGATTACTGGACCGCCGATTGTAGATTTTGGCTGTTCAACCACTTTCTTCTCTGCACTTTTCGATGGTGCGGGGTTCTCTGTTTCAACAGTTTTGGTGATCTCTTTTTGAACCTCAGCCTCAGCCTTCTGAGTTTTCAACTCTTCAACGACCTTTGGCTCCGGCTCTTTCACAACAACTTTTACTTTATCTATAGCAGAAACGTCAACCTCTATAGTAGTGTTTTTCTTAGGACTAACCAACTCTTCTTCAGCGTTGACCTTCTGATATTGCGTATTCTGCGTTTTCTCGGCTACATCTATCCTCTCGACTTCCGGTGCCACATTAACACTTGCCTCTACTGTCTTTGGTTCTGCCTCAAGACATTCTTCCTTGACAGGCTCCGCTACTACTGCCTTATTCTCCGATTTCTCGGAACCAGCTTCTTTGCTTTCAACACTGAGCTGCTCAAACTCCGACAGTATGTTCCTCACCTTCTGAAGAGCAAGGTCGTGCATCGCATACGGAATAGTTTCCATACTCTCCATGCATTTCGTTAGCATATCAAGTTCGGAAATGTCATTCAGTATAAATGTGATAAGTTTATTTTTATTCATTAAGAATAACTTTTTACTTTATCTTTGCCACAAAATTGCACTTCAATAAAGCATTTAGCAATATTGATTATGCAAATATAATTAGATTTTTTACGAAATGTACGTTTTATTTAACTTTTTTTTATGAAACATATAAAGAATAATTTCATCACCACTCTTTCCCATTTATATGAGACTTCTGAAATCAATGAAATTTTCTACGAATGTGTTTCTCATATAACCGGAAAATCACGCAGTCAGATAATAATGTCGTTGCCAGACAAGGCTTCCGATGAAATTGTCAAACAATGCGATACACTGCTTTCCCGTCTGCAGACAGGAGAACCTATGCAATATGTCCTGGGATTTGAATGGTTCGACGGAATGAAATTCGCCGTTGATTCCAGAGTCCTTATCCCCCGTCCGGAAACCGTGGTTCTCGTGGATGAGATAGAAAAATTAAAAATTAAAAATGCGAAATGCGAAATGAGTGTGTTGGATATCGGCACTGGATCTGGAGCTATTGCGGTTGCAGTGAAAAAGAGGATTCCAGACGCAAAAGTCACAGCGGCAGACATCAGCGAAGATGCGCTTGAAGTCGCGTCGGCAAATGCCAAGAAGAATGAAACAGACATAATTTTCGTTTGCGACGATGCTTTGTCCGACTCTTTCTTGTCGGGATGCGAACCGTTTGACGTGATAGTCAGCAACCCTCCATATATATGTCCAAACGAAATGGCGGAAATGAGAACAAACGTGCTCGACTTCGAGCCTCATCTTGCTCTGTTCGTGCCACAAGACGACCCATTGTTATTTTACAACAAAATCGCTAAATTTGCAATCAATAATCTTGAAAAAGACGGAGCTCTTCTTTTTGAAACAAATGCGGCATACGTCCACGATGTTGAGAAAATGATGTGCAATACGGGATTCAACGACGTCGTGGTGATAAAAGATTGTTTCGACCGGGAGCGTTTCGTGATTGGCAAAAAGATATGAGTGTGGAGACAAAATTAAAAATATGGAGCAAAGACGAAGCTTTGGCTAAGATGTCGATGTTGTGCGCGGAGTCGGAGAAATGCAAATACGACATCGCCGAAAAACTGAGACAGCACGGACTTTCTTCCGCTGACTCTAATGCCATATTGTCTTACCTGGAGACGGAGAGATTCATCGACGAAGCCAGATACTCCAAATTCTTCGCCAAGGACAAATACAAATTTGCCAAATGGGGACGCAAAAAAATAGAATATGCTCTCAAAATGAAAAGGATTCCCGTCGACTACATTAAAGATGCTTTGGACGAAATTCCAGATGACGCATACGAGGAGACTATGCTTGCAACACTCACGTCGAAACTAAAAACAATCAAATTTCAAAACCGTTACGACGCGAAGGCTAAGCTATTTAGGTTTGCAGCTTCACGCGGTTATGAAAGCGGAGTGGCTTTGGAAATCATCGAAAAAATATTAAATGAAAATTTAGAAGGATACGACAATGAATAAACTTATCAAAGGAATGTTTGCCGACTATAGATTGGCAAAAAAAATACTGTTGTTGCTCGGCATTTTCATATTATTGGATATAATCGGAAATGTAGTAGGATTAGGCGTTGAATGGGTGGGTGAGAGATTGCTTTCCCACACAAACTCTTTACGTTTGACACAGTTCGTGGCATCCGTATTTGTATTCATCGGCACGCCATGCCTCTTCTTCTATCTCACAGCCAAACAAAGCTGTCCGGCTACGGAATACTTCAAGCTTAACAAGAAGAGCGATACAATCATATATATATTGGCTATAGTGGCACTATTCAGTCTGCTTCCACTTGTCAACTATACAGCCTCTATAAACGAGCAGATGACTTTGCCAGATTCTCTTAAAGTGATAGAGGAAGCTATCAAGAAAATGGAAGATTTAGCAGAAGAGATGACATTGGAACTGCTCAAGACGGATTCCGGGCTAACTTTAATAATCAATCTCATTGTGATAGCCGCCGCTCCCGCAATCGGAGAGGAGATGATGTTTCGCGGAGCATTGCAGAAGACGTTGCACGAAAAATTCTCTCCATTTTGGGCAATCATAATCACATCTGTCATTTTCAGTGCCCTTCACTTCCAATTCTACGGATTCATTCCACGATTCCTTCTTTCCGTGTTTTTAGGAATGCTATACTATTTCAGTGGCAGCATCAAGCTTAACATGGTCGCCCACTTCACAAACAACGCAATGGCGGTATTGGTATATTACATCTGCACCGTCGCTAAAATTCCAATTGAAGATGCCCCGACAGAATCATTAGGCAAAGAGGATTTATTTCCCGTTGTAATTGCGACAGTGCTATTCGCCGGAATCATGTGGGCAATCTATAAGATTGCAGGCGAAGACAACAGAAAAGAGATGCGACCAGTGGAGGTCGATAATGTATTGGAAAAACAAGACAATAATCAGGAACTGCACAAATTGGGAGAATCAGAAGATTCCAATGAAAATGCAGATCATTTGTCATAAACCAGGATTCCGAAATTTGTTCTAAACTGCTGTTTATGTTTTATTTTGAGGATTGTTAAGGACGGAACGTCCTAACCTTCCTTCTACAGTGAGAACCGTAGGCGAACTTTTAAAAAAACACAGGAACGACTAATATACAATCATTTAACGACTTTCTTATTTATCAAAATGGCTTGCACATTGGATTATATCGATTTTGTATGCTCCCAGCTTAACGGCATTGGAGAAATACGTACACGCAAAATGTTCGGTGACTGGTGTATCTATATCGACGAGAAACCCGTCGTCTTAGCTTGCGACAACATCTGCTACGTAAAGAAACATGCAGCGATTGAGGATATGATGAGTGACGCGGAATGTGGCTGTCCATACGATGGAGCAAAAGAGCATTACATACTCGACATCGAACATGGAGACGATGCGAAACGTGTGGTGAGAAAACTTGTCGAAGTGTTGCCTTATCCGAAAAAGAAGACTAAGAAATAAGACGTTTACCACTGATGGTAATTATCAATTCTCATGGGTAGCCATATACCAACTCGTCTTTTTATACGCAGACATCAAAGAATGCTCACTTGGCTCCGACGTTGTTATTCCGCAAAACTTTCCTATCGAAATTTCTCCACCCAATGCAGAATAATAAGTAGGTGTGTTCCTCTTGTATGGAATAACAACTGTCATCAAATTGTCAAACTCACTCAGCCATTGAGTATTGTCAGTCAAATGATAGACATAATCCTCAAAATCAACAAACACGGTTGGATCATAGCCATCCATACGTTGCAATGAAGATGCGTCCACATGCGCCGTCGCATCAAGAGAAAAATTCACTTTTTTCATAAATCGAGCAAGAGTGTCGAGAGCATCACAATTGATTGTAGAGATAGTGCCACATGGTCTTTCATAATTGACATAGAATTTGTAGAACGACTCGCAAACATTCTCATAATCGACTCCTCCTATCAAATATTTTCCACTTATCTGGTAAGGGAATCCGTATGCCATGACCTCTGTGGGATATGCCACTATATGCTTGCACACATCTTTTAACTCGTATGCCACCTCTATATTAGCCATATAGCAATTATCAAACAGGATCATCTCTAACTTCTTGATCTTTGAGTTTTTTATTCCTTCCTTAAAAATTGAGATCTCTATCTGAGATTCTGTCGTCGTGCCTCCTATAAACCTTGTCTCTGGCACCGGTGTCTCATCCGAACCGACAATGGCTGAACGTGTCGAGAAAGAACCTGCCGGCACCCAACCTGTGCCATGGCATCCTACAGTCATCGAATATGTGTTGGATGGAAACTTAGGATACAGTCTGTCAAGAAGATGAGTTATTCCCTCGCTCGTCGTGAACATTGGATCTGAATAGCTATCCAAAGTGTCTTCCACATAAGCACCGTTAGATTTCCTCAACTCAATGATATCTACATTTCCACGAGTCGACTCGATACATACGACATAACGTTCATTCTCAGTCCCCTTCTGCTGGAGGACTTGCTTAAAATCTTTGATATTCTGAAGAAAACAAGGTTTGAGATTGTTCGACCATGGGAAAAACATGATGATTGTATTTTCCGCAGGTTGACGTGAGTCCTCATTATCCTCAGGATCTTCAGTACATGCGAAAAAACATAAAAATGTCAGAAGACACAACAGTAGTTTTTCAAAATTCTTCATTCTCATAAACAAAAAAAGGCAGAGAAACCGAAGTCTCTCTGCTTATATTAAATCTTTTTATTATTGGTTCATTGAAGCCAAATACTCCTCGTTTGTTCTGCTTCTTTCAAGGTTTTCTTTCACCTCAGTCATAGCCTCGATAGGAGTCATGTCTGAATAGTGCTTTCTCAAAATCCACATTCTCTGAAGAGTGATCTTATCCTGAAGCAGATCGTCACGACGTGTGCTACTTGCCATGATATCCACTGCTGGGAATATTCTCTTGTTGGCAAGACGACGGTCGAGCTGAAGCTCCATATTACCTGTTCCCTTGAACTCCTCAAAGATGACATCATCCATCTTCGAACCAGTATCAGTAAGAGCAGTGGCAATAATAGTCAAGCTACCTCCATTTTCGATATTACGCGCTGCGCCGAAGAATCTCTTTGGTTTCTGCAATGCGTTTGCGTCCACACCACCACTCAACACCTTACCTGAAGCAGGAGATACTGTATTGTACGCTCTGGCAAGACGTGTGATTGAATCCAATAGGATAACCACATCATGTCCGCACTCCACCATTCTTTTGGCCTTCTCCAACACAATGCTGGCAACCTTGACGTGACGTTCTGCAGGTTCATCAAATGTAGACGCGATAACCTCAGCGTTTACACTTCTCTGCATATCGGTAACCTCCTCAGGACGCTCATCGATAAGAAGCACCATCATATAAACCTCTGGATGGTTGGCAGCGATTGCGTTTGCGATATCCTGCAAAAGGATAGTCTTACCTGTTTTAGGCTGAGCGACAATAAGTCCACGCTGTCCTTTTCCGATAGGGCTGAACAAATCTACAATTCTTACAGAAGTATTACAAGTCTTAGGATCACCAGTCAAATTGAATTTCTCATTTGCGAACAAAGGAGTCAAGTGGTCAAAAGGGACACGGTCTCTCACATGTTCTGGAGGACAGTTGTTGATTGTGTCGACACGAGTAAGGGGGAAATACTTTTCACCTTCACGAGGCGGTCTGATATCACCAGTCACAACATCACCAGTCTTCAATCCCATCAGTTTGATCTGATTTGAAGAGACATAGATATCATCTGGGGAACTCAGGTAATTATAATCAGGAGAGCGAAGGAATCCATAGCCGTCTGGCTGGATAATCTCAAGCACACCACTACCCTTAATCACACCCTCAAAATCATATTGTTTTTGTTTTTTTGCTTCTTCAGCGGCTTTTTCAGCCTCAATTCTCGCACGTTCCTCTTCGGCTCTTCGCGCAGCCTCTTCCCTTGCTCTTGCAGCTTCTTCTTCAGCTAATCGTCTTTGATATTCCTCTTCCTCACGTCTACGCTCTTCTTCAATCTGCTTTTGACGGAACATCTCTTCAATTTCCTGCTTCTGATAAACGAAGGGTTCAGCGGCTCCTGAATTTTCTGCTGCTTTTTGTTTGGCCAATTTCTTTTTCTCAAGAATCATTCTGGCAACAGCCGCAGCCGCATTATTATTACTGCTTGTCGAGAGTCCACCTCTACCACTGTTTGACGAATCAAAAACAGGCTTTACAATTTCCTGCTTCTGTTCAGATGCCAAAGGCTCTTCCTTTTCTATTTTTGGTTCTTCTGTTGACACCGGTTGAGGCTCCGGTTCCGAATCTTCTTTTGGCGATTGAGCTAGCCCCATTATAGCATTTATCAGCTGTTCCTTTCGATAAGCATCAGGACGATGTATACCTATTGATCTTGCGATAGTCTGCAATTCGGGCAACTTCTTTGCCTTCAATTCTGCTTCTGTCATGTATATATTATTGACTTATACTCTTTTGAACGAGACACAGCGAAGCTGCATATCATTTATATTATTACGATACTTGAAATATTTCTTTTTGACAAATAAACCAGGACATCTCCGTATGCATATAACAAAAGTCTGTGACACACAACTGAAGTGCAATACACACTAATAAAACTGACTTGCTATGGAATTTTTATGAGAATAAGCAATCTTATTTTGTTGCTCTTTCCTGATTGCGACGACAAAATTATATTTTTGTTTTATTATCGTCAAATAAATCTCACATTTTTTTTGTTTTGACTAAACAAAGAAAAGTCCAGCCTTGAACTCAAGACTGGACCTCAAATATCCTTATCCCAAAGTGATAGCCTCTGAAGGACAAACTCCTGCACAAGTTCCACACTCTGTGCATGCATCTGCATCAATTTTGTAGATATCGCCCTCAGAGATTGCTCCTACTGGGCACTCGCCTGCGCATGTACCACATGCTACGCAGTCTTCACCAATTACGTATGCCATAATTCTTTTTTTGTTTTAGTTTATAAATACAATGCAATATTAGTGCTTTTTTATTTTCACTGCAAATAAAATCAATATTATTTTTTTGAACTCTTAACGGATGTTAAAATTCATATTTCCGACAAATGGTCTAAACGATGGCAACAAATGTCAAATCAACAGCCATTTTGTATTCAGCATTTTTCATTCCTATACGCTCCAGGAGAAACTCCGGCATGAGTTTTGAAGAATCGTCCGAAAAAACTTTGATTTGGAAAATTCAAAGCCTCAGATATCTGCTGAATTGAAAGATTGCTTGTGCGAAGCATCTGTTTGGCCTCTGTCATGACCAATGAGTCTATAAACTGGCTTGGAGACGACCCGACACATTCCGACACTATTTTGCAAAGATACTTAGGAGTGATACACAGTTGGTCGGCATAATATTTCACATTTCGCGTCTTCTTGAAATTCTCTTTCACCATAGACGAGAACTTAAGGAATATTTCCTGTGTGCGAGATCCTTTCTCCTGTGCCACACACGACTTTGACACTTCATTCAACACCTCACAAAGCATCGCCTTCATCAAAAACTCACACGCTGCTCTTAAATATGCCGTTTTCTCTGTCTTGCATAAATCAAGTCGGCTCTTGACAAAATTAAGATACAAAAGCATCGACCCGTACAACTCTTCAGACGTCTTGAATATCGGATTCGTATTGCCCAAAGGCACTTTTAATCCAGAGACAAAACCGGAAATCACACGTCTGTCGAAAAAGAAAAGCACTGAATTGAAATCCTCACTTACGGATTTAACAAGCAAAGTCTGCCCCATCCTGATTCGCACAATGTCTCCCTTTGAAAATTTGCATGGCTTCATGTCGATTTCCAAATCTGCTTCTCCTGATATGCAAAACCCATAGAAGAAAAGAGGCAATCTTTCCGGCGACGACATTATTGGTATCTGGCAAACATTCCATAATCCATATAAAACACCGTCATTTTCTATCTTGATATTCTCCTTTCCACAATTCCTGAATATTTCCTTCTGAATCCCGTTTTTTTGCATTTTCTAACTATTTATCTATGCAAATTTATCAAAATTCACTTTTTTGTCATAAAAAAAGCAACCGATTTTTTTCAACATAAAAAATATGATTACTTTTGCACCGTCAATTACAATTAATTTTATAGGATTATGGCAGAACACAACGAATTAGGCAAAAACGGCGAAAACTTTGCCGTGGAATTTCTCGAAGGAAAAGGTTATCAAATCATTGCAAGAAATTGGAGATGTGGCAACAACGAGCTTGACATTGTTGCGCTAGACGGTGACACTCTCGTCTTTGTCGAAGTCAAAACACGATATTCCGACTACATCGACCCTCGTACAAGCATGAGCAAAAGCAAAATCAGAAATTTTGTAAACGCGGTCAACTTGTACATCAGAAAGATGCAGGTCAACTCAAATTTCCGATTAGACGTCGTCATCATTGTGATGCAAGGAGGTTTCGACAACAAAGGCATGTATGTGGAGCATTATGAAGACGCAATATTGCCGACTGACTTATGATAACGCGTCGCCAAATGAAGCCAGAACAAAAAAGTCAGCCAAGCAAGACCTGGCTGACTCCCCATTGAAATAAAATATCGTTGTTCTGGGTTAGTTAAATGAGGCATAGAAACGCAATGAAGGAACCGGAATGGTTATCTGAGCTCTTGCAATCGGACGCTCTACCATCATGTAGCCTTCTGCCACAGGCAAGAACCACATTCCGCCAGCTTCATAATAAGTTGTTCCATTTACGCGAGACAAACGTGCTCCGTAAGGAAGAGTTGTGAAGAAGACATTCTCTGGGAATGCGACTTCCTCGTATCCATATACTGGATCGTATACATAGTACACTCCATTACCATAGTAGTAAGTGTAGTCGCCAACCAAGAATGTGTGAACCACAGCAGGACGCACATGATGGTACACTGGGTGTGGACGATGAATCACACGATGGTGGTGAGCCGGAGCGTGATGATGCACTACCGGTGCAGGACGATGATGGTGATGCACTGGTGCTGGATGATGATGGTGATGTACCGGAGCAGGTGCATGATGATGGTGAGGCGCAGGTGCCGGACCATGATGATGTGCTGCTGGAGCCGGTGCATGATGATGAGCTGGTGCATGATGCACAGGACGTGGTCCGTGCTCTACTCTTGCTGGTGCTGCTGGACGATGTCCGCCACCGTGAGCAGGTGCTGCCGCATGATTACCACCTCTGTTCGCTGGTGCTGCCGATGCATGTCCACCACGATTATTGTTTGCTGGCGCAGACGTATGCTGTGGAGCTCCACCATTACGTGAGCGCTGTGCGAAAGTTAACTCTGACATAGCAAGCATTGCTACAATGCTTAGGACTATTAAAAACAATTTATTTTTCATGGTCGTATCAATTTTATCATTAACATAATCAACATCGCCTTATCGGTTCCGTTTATCTTTTATGCAAATATAATGAAGTGAAAATAATATCTTACCTTTGTAAGATTTTTTAAGATAGAAAAAAAGATTTTTTAACACTATGAACAGCTCATACATATATAAAATAGAGGAGATCGAAAAATCTACGGATATTGTATCAAAAAAATACAAAAACCTGTTTTTTGTTTTTGAGTCTATCTGCAAGGAACTAACCGCAGACGACAATATTCGTTTCGCCACTGAATATGCCAGACTGACATTTCTTTTAGACAAACAAAACGTGCATATCGCCATGCGCAAGAGAATAATGAAATTCCGTGCCGACGCGATAAACTCCATGCGCAACAACGCCGCGATCTCTGCCGAACAATACAGAGAAGACTATATTGCGCTGGCTCTGTTTGTATCTCTGATGTTCGGAGAGCAACTCTCTGAATCACAAAAAAGAGATCTGGAAGTAGTGAGCGGTTCATGGACTACAGATGAATACAGACATACAGATCGAATCAGCCACTTACGCATTGTGGCCACACATTGCGACTACGAATACATCACAGGCTACAAGGAAGACGCAGAAGAATACACACAAGTAAAGGTGAAAATCAATGTGATAGGGCAAAACAGCGATTTTGCCATCACCCCAAACATGGTCTGGAATGGCTGTATTGTAAATCTTATAGACAGCACTGTCGAGCCAAACGGAGACCTTTGCCCAAGATTCATTATAATCAACCCAGACTATCTTATGGAGTGTAGCTCCATCGCCGATTGCGTCACTCCGTGCGGACCCAACCCGCTTGAACATCTGTTCAAAAAACTGATGCGAGCAAAGACGTCGAAAGCAATGCTTCTCGGAAACATAGCCAACTATTTCCACGACCGTCTCATCCATGCCCACGACAAAAGCACCGTCGACTTCAAGACTCTCATTAACGAAGCGTTCCTTGAGTCGTCACTATCCATCAGCACATGTGAGGAATTGCAAAACAAAGACGACTACGACTCATGGATTGCCGATGCAGAGTCTCATTATAACAATATCAAAAATGTTGTGGAGACTATTTTCCCTGAAGTGGGAATATCAACAGAGAACGTTCTTCTCGAACCTACTTTCTTCTGCGACCAACTCGGTTTGTCCGGACGTCTCGACCTACTGCATCAGGCAAAAGGCAACTATGCTGTGGTGGAAATGAAAAGCGGGAAAAGCAAATTCCCTGAGACTCAATTGGATCTGATCGCTGACAATCATATCACCCAGGCTTTCCTATATCAGGCAATAGTGCAACGTGTGCTGCAAATTCCGTTCAATGAACTGAAAACCTATATTTTTTACACTAAATATCCTTACGAGAAAAGAGCCAATCTCCGTTATGCGAAATGCACATTGAAAAACATTTCGGAGGCTCTCAACCTGCGCAACCGCATAGTCTGCTACGAGCATCTGCTTGCCAATGCAAAAAGCGTCGATGACGTAAGACGAATAGTGTCGTGGATCACTCCTCAATATATGATTCCCAATTACGACAAAGTAAGAAGCGAACGAATTGTTAGCGGATTCATCGTGCCAAAGATTGAGGAATTCCGTCATACAATAGACTCATCCTCCCAATTGGAGCAAAAATATTTCTACTCGATGCTCGGATTCATCGCAAAAGAGCAGGATTACGCTAAGACAGGAGGAAGCGGAACCCGTCGCAACCACTACGGATTCGCATCTTGCTGGAGAGAGTCTCTTGAAGAGAAAAAAGAGTCTGGAAATATAATTTTTGATCTTCGCCCTAGAGAAATAGCCATCGACACGGCAGAACCGTATGTTGTGTTCGACCGGACTCCAAACGACGAATACACAGCGTCTTTCCGTGTTGGAGACATCGTTGTAATTTATGAGAGGCAGAACGATACCGATTTGGCAACCAACAAATTAGTGCTTCGTGGAACCATCGCAGAAATCACGAACTGCACTCTGCGTATCAATATGCGTCAGACGCAACGAAACCCAACCGTGCTTCGCAAAGACATGACTTTCGCCATCGAAAGAGACTTCATAGAGTCAAGTTTCACAAACCTTTACTCCGGGCTGTACACATTCATCAACACAAAACCGGAAAGGAAACGTCTTCTTCTTGGCGAGACGTTACCAAAGCCTACTGACATTCACCGCCGTGGCGTATATGCCAACGACGACATCAACCGTATTGTGGAGAAAGCAAAGTCGACAGACAGCTATTTCCTTCTTGCCGGACCTCCAGGCACAGGCAAGACATCTTTCGCACTCAAATCTATGGTGGAGGAATTCTATGAAGACGACGGGAAAATCCTACTTATGGCATACACCAACCGTGCTGTAGACGAGATATGCAACTCATTGAACCGTAGCGAGAAAAACATCGATTTTATCAGAATTGGCAGCAGACTGAATGCTGACAAACGGTTTCTGCCTAACATTTTGTCTGAACGGATAAAAAACATGACCACACCTCAGGAAGTGACCGCAGAAATCCGCAGCCACAAAGTGTACGTCGGCACAACAACAGCCATGCTCTCCAACAAAGAAATATTCCACATTATTAATTTCGACGTGGCGATAATAGACGAAGCATCACAGATTCTCGAGCCTCAAATCATAGGATTGCTATCCGAGCAGACCCGACTTGGAGAGTACGGAATCAAGAAATTCATCATGATCGGCGACCACAAACAATTGCCAGCCGTCGTGGCTCAATCGGAAAACGAATCGAAAGTGGAAGACGAGGATCTTCGCAACATAGGATTGACAAACCGTCGCAACTCTCTGTTTGAAAGGCTGTTCCGATTAAACCGAGACTCTGGCAACGATTGTGCATGGGACACTTTGAGAGGTCAGGGAAGAATGCACAACGAAATCTGCAAATTTCCGAACGACCAGTTCTACAACGGAGAGCTGCACACAGTGGCAGATTGGCAAAATGAGTCTTTCAATTATTACAAAAACTACGACAAAAACAATCGCTGGGAGACGCTGGTGGCTACCAGAAGAATGGCATATATCCCGTCGGAAAGGGATTTGGGAAGCAACAGCGGCAAGACAAACGACAGCGAGGCAAATATTGTGACAGAGATTGTGAAAGCTTGCGTGGAATTGAGGAAGAAGAACGGAATCGCAGACGCCGACATGACAATAGGTGTGATAACCGGCTATCGCAGCCAAATCGCAAAGATCCGTCACAAGCTAGAAGAAGCGGAAGTGGCAGACGGGATTGTTGTCGACACCGTGGAGCGCTACCAAGGCGGCCAGATGGACATCATCATCTATTCTTTCTGTGTCAACCAAGACTACCAGCTCGATTTTGTGTGTGATGCGATTGAAGAAAATGGCAAGACAATCGACAGAAAATTGAATGTGGCTCTCACAAGAGCAAGGAAACAACTGTTTGTTGTAGGCAATGAAGAGATGTTGCGACAAGTGCCTATCTACAGCACACTGATTGACTTCATGAAATAGAAATCAGTTAGACTATACGTCTCCTTTATAGCAGAATACCATAAAAATTTTATCTTTGCACAAAAATTAATGAGCTTTCTATGGAATACTATGTTTATCGCAACGGAAATCCGTTCGGACCATATGATTTATCGGATCTGACCAGTCTTGTCAAGGCCGGCAAAGTGCTGAAATGCGACAAATTGTCTTCCGTCAACACCGCAAAAGAAGCCAATGAGTTCGTTGTCGTGCGCGACGTGTTGGACGACAACAACATATCCGTCAAAGTGGACGAGGCAGGAAGTCTGATGAGCCAGTTGAAACATATTTCCAAGGACCTGCTTTTCCCGAAAGAATTAAAGCAGAAAGAAACGTGGAAAAGCGACACCCGTCTGCTTGTGCTTGCCTGTATTGGTCTGTTTCCGCTTGTAGCCGCATACTTTGTCCCCAGCGGATGGCTGTCATATTACTGCATCTCCCTATACTTCTCTGTAGTGTGGTGGAGTTTCTTCAACTATATGTTCAAATCGCCACAGGTGACAGCCAAAACAAGTGTGACTATCTTTTTCCTTATGCAGGCGATCGTGTTTGTGGCATGGGACGCGTTCGGATTGCCCAATCTTAACTTTTTCTATGGAGCCACGAACCAAGAATACCCAATGATGTTCCGACTTATCGGCTTTATTTTCGGAGTGGGATTCACAGAGGAATTTGCAAAAATGCTACCCCTTATATGGCTTGTGAAAAAGACAAAAAAGCCATTGGTGCCGCAGACGTTGGTGTTCTACGGATTAATTTCCGGACTTGCATTCGGAGTATATGAAGGAGTGCAATACCAAATGACAGAGAATATTAAGTTAGACGGTTCGGAAAGATTCCTGATGGATATCGCCCGTCTGACAAGTCTTCCATTCATCCATGCTATATGGTGCGCGATCGGAGGATTCTTCATCAGTTTTGCCGTGCTATACCCTCGCTACAGACGAGCTTTATGGGCACTTGCTCTCGTCATTCCTGCCGTGCTTCACGGAATCTACGACACAATGTGTGGAAATGGACTGACAGCAATATTCGTGGCTCTTCCTCTATGTGTATTTTGCGTTGGACTGCTCGTGCACTATCTGAAAAACAGTGGCAATTATCAAAATAGGTTGAGATAATGGTCGGACGCGAATATATTGAACTTTTGGCTCCAGCTCGTGAAGCCGGACACGGAATCGAGGCAATCAAATATGGTGCCGATGCAGTATATATCGGAGGTCCCGCATTCTCGGCAAGAAGTGCGGCAGGTAACAGTCTGGAGGATATAGCCAAACTTGTGGAGTTTGCCCATATCTACAACGCGCGCATCTACGTCGCTCTCAACACAATCCTTACAGACGACGAGCTTGCAGAGGCAGAAAAATTGGCCTGGTCATTATATAAAGTTGGAGTAGACGCGCTGATTATCCAGGATTACGGATTGCTCCGAGCAGACCTGCCACCCATCGCGCTGCACGCAAGCACACAGATGGACAACAGGAATCTCGACAAAGTGAAATTCTGGGAGAAATGCGGATTCGAGCAAGTAGTGCTGGCAAGAGAGACCGACATCAAAAGCATGGCTCATATAGCGTCGCATACCAATGTGAGGCTTGAATCATTCATCCACGGTGCTCTTTGCGTAAGCTACAGCGGACAATGCTATATGAGCCAACGTATGCTCGGAAGAAGTGCGAACAGAGGTGAGTGCGGACAGCCATGCCGTATGAAATATTCCTTATATGATGCCGACGGGAAAACAATTGCAAAAGACAAATATCTACTGTCGTTGAAAGACTTCAGCGCGGAGAAACATCTTGCTGAAATGATTAAAGCAGGAGTGTCTACTTTCAAAATAGAAGGCAGGCTGAAAGACCTCACATACGTAAAAACCACCGTCGCCTACTATAGAAGAATAATAGACGATTTTATTTCCAAAAACGAAGAATTTCATAGAATGAGCCACGGCACAAGCAGATACGGGTTCGAGCCAAATCTGCACAAGATATTCAACCGTGGACTCACAACATACAATCTAAGTGGCAAACGAGAAAAAATGGCCAACATATACACCCCTAAATCAATGGGGGAATTCGTCGGCACAACATCTTTTCAAAAAGGATCCACTCTGCAAATAAACTTGGCAGACAAAATCACACTTGCGAACGGAGACGGATTCTGCTACGTCGACAAGAACGGGGATCTTATCGGATTCCGTGCCAACAGAGCCCAAGGAAACAATATTGATTTGCCTGCAGGAATACGTGTGCAACCAGACGCAAAACTATTCCGCAACTACGACATCCGCTACGAGTCGGCTGTGACAAATGACATATGCAGCCGTCAAATAGACGCTCAAATAGTGTTGGAAGAGACCACGGACGGCTTCGCACTTGAAATCACTGATGCCACAGGAGACAACGCAAAGATGTCATTTGCCAGCCAAAAGAATTTGGCACAAAACCCACAGATGGCAAACGACAACATCATAAAGACACTAAAGAAAACAGGAGGCACACCATTCCGTGTGACAGACGTGAAGATTGACACCCAAAATCCATACTTCTTCGCAATGTCCACACTCAACGAATGGCGAAGGTCACTCATCAACGAATTGATATCCAACAAACTGTCCGCTTGGAAGCGTGAGCCACGTCTGCCTATGGAAGAAAAGTTAGATTTTCCTTCAAACACAAACGACTACAGATTGAACGTCCACAATTCACAAGCTAAAAAATTCATGGAAGGATGCGGGATTGCCAATCCTGCATGGAGCTATGAACGAGAGCCCAAAAACAAAGCTGAACTTATGCGTTGCAAATACTGCATGAGATTTGAATTAGGCATTTGTCTGAAAGACAACGTCATAGAAGCGTCAAAATTCAGACAACCGCTCAAATTAGTTGGATCTGATGGAGCAGAATACTCACTTGCTTTCGACTGTGGAAAATGTGAAATGGCAGTGATCGGAGACATAAAAAAATAATAACGTCTTTTCACGTCAAAGTATTTTTTGTCAATAAGAAGAAAAAGCATTACATTTGCAACAAATTGAATAAATGGTGGAGAAGTACCTAAAGAAAATAGCATATTTGATGATGTCGGCAATTGGAATTGCAGGCATACATTCTTGTGCCAACATGGGTAGCGGACCACAAGGAGGCCCACGAGACATGACTCCACCAAAATACATTTTCAGCACACCAAAAAGGAGTGCGGTAAATGCAAAACCACAAAAAGCTGAAATCATATTCGACGAATATGTAGTCTTGAAAGATGCTCAAGATGTAATTGTGTCTCCTCCTATGGAGTTGGCTCCAGAAATCAAGAGTGTGGGAAAGAAAGTAAGCATCACATTCAAAGACTCACTGGAAAAAGACGCCACATACATCATTGATTTCGGTGACAGAATCGGAGATTTCCGCGAAAACAATCCAATAAGAAACTATTATTTTGAGTTTGCGACGGGAAATCAAATCGACTCATTCTGCATTTCCGGCAATGTGGTGGATGCATACACGCTTGTGCCACAGGAAAATATCACAATCGGAGTATATTCTGATTGGACAGACACAACATTGGCTACAAAGAAATTCGAAAGGATCACCAGAACCGACAAAAGTGGAAGATTCATTCTTCGTGGCTTAAAAGAAAAGCCATACCATCTGTGTGCGGTGAAGGATGACAACACCAATTTCAGATACGACGCGCCAGGAGAAAGTCTAGCATGGATCGACACAATAATCCAGCCAAGAAAGAAAATGGTGGAGAGATGCGACACTACATGGAAAACCGTCGACAGAGATTCCTTGCTTGGACTTGAGCCAAGCAACGTCCGTACTGACACATTAATTGTGGACAGCATCGTATGCAAAGAACGTCCGCACTATTTGCCAGACTCAATTGAAATGCGTCTGTTTGCAAAAGACGTGCCGTTTCAGGCTTTCAAAAAAGCAGAACGAAGTGAGGCAAGAAAAATCACACTCTACTTCACAAACGACAAAAAGCAAAAACAAAATCCGTCGATCAAACCGACAAACTTCACTCCAAATTCCACAGACTGGTATATAGCGGAGCCAAGTGTGACAACTGACACTATCCACTATTGGATAAAAGACACCAACATTGTGAAGCTAGACACTTTGGAATTCGCAATGACATATATAGCGACCGATTCTGTTGGTGCTTTTGTAACGCAAACCGATACTGTGACAAGCATCTACAAAAAAGTGAAAGTCAGCAAAAGAGAAGAAAGAGATGCTAAAAAGAAAAAAGAAGCATTAAAAATAGCCATCTCAAAAACAGTTGAAATTGGAAGTGCTCCAGAGATTGAATTTGAGACTCCGACATTCGATTTCAAGGCACAAGCCTTGGCTATACATGAGAAGAAAGACACAACAAAGAAACCTTTGCCTTTCACAATAGTTGCGGCAGACAGTTGCGGCAGGAAATACAAACTGGAAGGAAATTGGGAAGAAGGTGTATCATATGAAGTCGTTGTAGACTCAGGCAAGGCACGAGACATCTATAGTTTGGAAAGCGACTCTACAAGATTGTCATTCAGAAGAAAAGAGAAGAAAGAATACGCAAACATAATCCTTAAATTGGGAAACGTACCAACAGGAGAAGTGTTTGTAGAGCTCGTAGACAAAGAAAAAATAGTACGACGGGAATACCCTAAAGATAACAAAGTGGAATTCATCAATGTTGTCCCTGGATCCTATGCCGCACGCCTAATCGTCGACACAGATAAAAATGGAGACTGGACAACAGGAGACTACAATGGTTTAAAACAACCAGAGAAGGTCTACTTCTTTGAAAAACCACTTTCAGTATCAGCCAACTGGGATTACGAAGAAGATTGGGTGATTGGCAAATTGCCATTGCACAGTCAGCGACCTCCGACATCTTATCCACCAAAACAAAAGAAACGATAAGATGATAGTGTTGCAATCAGCATATTTCGCGCCAGTAGACTATTACGCAAAAATCTATGCTCACGACAAAATTCTTGTGGAGCAGCACGACCATTATGTCAAACAGACATACAGGAACAGATGCCGCATCCAGACAGAAAGCGGAGTCATGGATTTAAGCATACCAGTCGAGAAACATACGGATAAGACAAAGATAAGAGACATTTGCATATCCTATGGACAAGAATGGCGCCGTCTGCACCTGAGAGCGATGGAGACGAGTTACAACTCCACACCGTTCTTTGAGTACTACAAAGACGACATACATGCCATTTACGAGAAAAAAGAGAAGTATCTGTTTGATTTCAACATGCTACTGCTTGAGTTTACTCTTGACGCGCTTGGAATGAAAAGAGAAATCTTAACAACAGACAGTTATTTCGAAGGCGAAGCAGGAATCGAAGATGCAAGAGAACTGTTTCACCCTAAAAAAGAAAATACAGACACAGGTTCAAAACCCTACTACCAAATGTTTGCGGAGAAGTTTGGGTTTACCGACGGATTAAGCATAGTGGATCTGCTATTCAACCTCGGCCCGGAATCAGTGTTATATTTAAAAGAAAAGTCAAAAACAATATAATGGAAACAGAATTCAATTTTGACGACATGCGTCCGTATTATGATTCTGAAATTGCGGATGCGATCGAACGTGTTTGCAACAATGAAGAATTTGTAAAGGTACTGCCATACATTTTCCCTGACGCTGACCCAGATGCCATCGTGGAGAAAGTGAAACAAATCAAGACTGCTGATGACTTTCAGAAAATCATCATGACTCGTTTCTTAGGCAACCTTGTGGAGAACACATCTGATGGATTGTCTAACAATGGCATTGACGCTTTAACAAACGACAAAAAATATCTTTTCATATCAAACCACCGCGACATCATTCTTGATGCTGCGTTGCTAAACGTGCAACTTATTGCAAAGGGCATCCAGACTTCTCAGAATGCGATCGGTGACAACCTATGCTCCAAGCCATGGATCACAGACCTGATGAAAATCAATAAGAGTTTGATTGTCAACCGTTCTGGCACAAAACGTGAGATATTCATGTCTTCTCAGAAAATGTCTACATATATCCGTTCTATGATCACAGAGAACAAATCATCTGTATGGATCGCCCAAAGAGAAGGACGTGCCAAGGATAGCAACGACGTGATGCAGGAGAGCCTTTTGAAGATGCTCAACATGAGTAGCGAAAACGTAAAGCAGGGATTCATGGATTTGAACATAACTCCGATAGCTATTTGCTATGAGTATGACGCATGCGATTTCCTAAAGGCGAAAGAATTCCAGCAGAAACGTGATGATCCGGATTTCAAGAAGAGCGCACAAGACGACATCATAAACATGAATACCGGTCTTCGTGGATATAAAGGAAGAATCCATTATGAAGTCACAAAGACTATCACTCCATTGATCGACCAACTAGTGAACGATGATGACGACCGCCAGCAAGTGATTGAAAAAGTGGCAAAACTTATTGATGGAGCAATCCACAAAGCCTACCGCTTCTTCCCTGGCAACTATGTGGCATACGACGAAAGATTCGGAACCGACAGATTCAAAGACAAGTACTCGACTATCGAAAAGAACACTTTCGACAACTACTTGGAAGAACAGATCAACAAAATAGATTTGGAAAACAAAGACGAGGAGTTTTTGAGATCGAAAATGCTGGAGATGTACTCCAACACTCTCGTGAACAATCTCGCGTCTGTAGGAGAATTATAAAAAGATAAAACATTGAGATTAGTAACAGCAAAAAAAGAATTTGAAGAGCAGGATGAAATTTGCCAGACGGAAATCTCCTCTAAAAATTCTTCATTGAAGAACATAAAAAAGGAGGCTCTGCCAAGAGAGAAATTCCTGTCTTCGGGAGCAGACGCATTGACGAATGCGGAATTGCTCGCCATACTTGTAGGCTCTGGCACACCGGGACAGAATGTCATTGAGCTGTGTGAAGAGATAATGAATGACGCAGAGGGCAAACTAGGTGTCTTAGCAAAGCGGGATGTCAACTACCTGTGCAGATTCAAAGGAATCGGCCAAGCCAAAGCGCTGACAATTGCCGCGGCAATGGAGTTGGCGACGCGAAGACGCAAAGAGGTTGACTCGTATAGAAAAGTGAAAAGCAGCGCTGATCTGTATCAGGCATTTGCGCCCGGGCTCCAAGACTGTGCCAGCGAAGAGGTCCATTTAGCCTTGATCGACGGTGCCGGAAATATCCGCAAGATTGAATGTATCTCCAAAGGATCGTTCGACTGCACATTGCTAGATGTGAGAACCGTTGTCAGCAAAGCATTGCTCCAGGGATTCACCGCCGTAGCTTTGGCTCACAACCATCCAGGCGGATCTACCACTCCAAGCGTAGCGGATATCAAGTCGACACACGAAATATACCGCGGATGCCAACTGATGAGGATAAGGTTTGTCGACCATATCATAATAGCAAACAACGAATATTACAGTTTCTCCGACAAGGGTGCTTTGGAATAAACACAAAGAATCATGATCCGTATCATCGCATCACACAGCAACAGATTGGAATACGTTTGCCGACAGATATTCAACCGTTGGCTTAACATTGAATTTGAAATATGTCAACCCAATGATATCAAAGCAGACGCGAATGATACCGTCATCAACTATACAAATTCCACCGTCAACAATGCCATAAACATTACTCCGCAAGGTTTAATCCATCAGCATGGCATCTGCGACGTCACACCGGAATGGGATGGAGAACATCTGTTCCCCACCGAATGTGAGTTTGGATTCGACATCTTTTCCGCTGTCTTCTACCTCATTTCCAGATACGAAGAGTATGGAGAAAATGCGACAGACAAGCATGGACGATACATGCCAGAAAACAGCACTCTATTCAAACAAGGATTGCTGGAGACTCCAGTTGTAGACAAATGGGTGGAAGAATTGCGTCGCACCCTGAACGACAAATTCGGAATTGAGATTTCCAAACACACACCTGAAAATCTTACAACAGTAGACGTGGACAATATCTATGCTTTTCGCAACAAAGGAATTGTCAGACATATTTTGACCAGCGCGAAAGACTTAATAAAAGGGAACTGGAAAGATGTTGTCAAAAGATGGAAATCTCTGCTACACATCGAAGATGATCCTTTTTTTAATATTGAAGAAGTAAGCCAGCGTCTTGCTGATGAGAATCCCAACAATGTGATTTTCTTTCACTGCGGATGCTACGGCAAATTCGACAAAAAGACTATCATTCCAAGCATACGCTACTGGAAAGCAAAACAAAGGATAGACAAGCAAATCATAGTGGGGCTGCACATATCTTATAGAGCAGCGACAAATGACACAGCATTAAAATTAGAGAAGTGGATATTGGAAAAATGCTTAGGCAGACAAGTCTCAAAATGTCGTTTCCACTATTTGAACTTCGCTCTACCATACGGTTACGACAGATTGGAACAATTCGGTTTTACTGATGACTACTCAATGGCATATTCAAATGTAGCAGGATATCGTGCAGGGACATCAAGACCATTCTCATTCTACAATATCGAAAAAGAGGAAGAATCAAAATTAACTATCCATCCGCTCATAGTGATGGACAAAACGCTACGTTCAAACATGAAACTAAACGTAGATGCAGCATACCAATACATTGACACACTCAAAAAAAGCAGCAATGCCATAGGAGGCGATTTCACTACCCTATTTCACAACGAGAATGTTGCAGACCTAAATGGTTGGGGAGAATGGGGCAAGAGATTTTTCAAAAATCGTACTTGACAAACATCACGACAGAATCTCCTTTATATCGCGCATTGTCTTTATTGCATACAAAGCCAATGGGAATATCACAATAAGTGATCCCAATACAAGTCCGTCAAAAAGATTTGCGATCATGGAATTTGCACAAAACAAACCTTCTCCCACACACACCACCAACAGAGGTTGTTTGGATATATTTGCGTAGACAGCCTTAATATTTTTGCAAAGACTCATGACAGCATAACCCAACAATCCAGCAACTGCTACAGAAACCACAAACGTCAAAATGAACTGAAACTCAGACATTGCCACTGGAGCATAACCGTTTGCATTCATCCATACAACAACTACTGCCAATATAATCGGCAAAACTGTATACAAAATCAAAAAAGGCAGTATATATTTCTTAAATATTTTCATGCGACAAAAATAAAAAGGCGGCAAGCACACGCCCGTCGCCATTATCTAACAACACTTAGAATATTAATTATAGACACGGTTGCCAAAGATGAAGCTTCCAACACGTACAAGCGTGCTTCCAAGCAGAGTGGCTATCTCATAGTCGCCACTCATTCCCATCGACAACTCTTTGAAATTAGGAGCAAATGTAAGTTGAGCCGAATGATAGAAAGAAGACAACTGTTCAAATTCATGTTTGATCTGCTCCTTATCATCAGTGGCTGTTGCCATTCCCATCAGGCCTACAACCTCCACATTCTCATATTTAGCCAACGCATTGCTGTCGTAAAGTGCTTTGACATCTTCAAAAGAGAATCCGTATTTAGTCTCTTCCTCGGCAATATGGACCTCCAGCAGACATCTAACTACCCTACCGCACTTCTTTGCCTGTTTGTCTATTTCCGCAAGCAGATGCTCGCTATCCACACTATGGATCAGATCAACAATTGGAACTATATACTTCACCTTGTTGGTCTGCAAATGACCGATAAAATGCCACTTGATATCTTTTGGCAACGCCTCATACTTGCCTACCAGTTCCTGTGCATGGCTTTCAGCGAACAAACGCTGTCCGGCAGTGTCGTATGCTTCCTGGATTGCCTCCTTCGAATGGTATTTCGACACAGCAACGAGCTGTGTGCCTGGCTTCAATTTAGACTTTACCTCGTCTATTCTATCCTTGATTGCCATAATATCCAATAATTCAAAATTCTATTCTATCACATCATCCGATCCGTCTTCTTTAGGAAGATGTGTCAAATCGGCATCACTGTTGTCGTCCATCGTGTATGGGAAAATGTCAAGAATAGAAGTTTCTGTGATGCTTACAATTTCATAATCTGAAACTGAATCCTTCATATTCTCAATCAGATGGTCGGCAGCGTTCATCAAATCATTTCCAATCACAAGGATATTGGAATTTGCTCGATGCTCCTTCGCGCTGACCTCATCAATTGTCACAAAAGCGACCTTAAACTTATACCACTTGTCGCCCTCCTCATTCGGGAAAATCTCGTTGATCGGAGACTTTTTGATACTTGCCACAGTAAACTCTCCGAATGGAGCCACCTCACGGCTAATTCTGTCTTCCGCCTCTGAGAAATTCAACGCCTCTACAAGATAAACTTCAGTCGCTCTCGTACTCTTACCATTTTCGTCATCCTTACGGTAGACGACTTTACACTCAAACCAAATATTCATAATAAAAATGTACTTTGTATGTCTTTGTTTATTCCGCAAGTCTGAATCCGAATGTGTACTTATCCGTTGGCGAACATGCACGACGGTAAGCCACACCACAACGTGATTTCTCGTGGAAATAACCGCTTCCCTTCATCACCTTGCGTCCTTCAATAAGTTTATTTTTTATTTTATCACCCTCGTCTATCTTATAAAGCGAGAATGTGTCTGTATTAGCATAATAAAAATCCTTCTTCACCTGAGGCTCTAGATATTTGAAATCATCAGCGCACCACTCCGACACATTTCCTGTCATATCGTAAATGCCTAGTTCATTAGCCTTCTTTGTGCCGACGGGATGAGGCTTTGCATTCGCATTGTCTCGATACCAGCCTACCTCATCAATCTCATTTGATCCAGCGTATTGAAAATCCTTTGTCATCACTCCGCCTCTCGCCGCAAACTCCCATTCTGCCTCTTTAGGAAGACGGTAGTTTCTGCCCGTCATTTCATTCAACTTTGTGATGAAAGCCTGTGCATCTTTCCAAGAGACATTGTACACAGGAAGGTTGTCTCCTTTTATTGGGCTAGGATTTGAATGCATAACCATATTCCACTGTGCCTGAGTCACCTCATATTTTGCAATCTTAAAGGTGTCTACCGTAGCCTCAACCTCACGTTTCTCTCCCATCATAAATTTGCCACCCGCTACAGTCACCATACCAAAATCAATCTCCAATTTCGGTCTTTGCGGAATTTGAGGTACTTCTGTCACTGTTGTATTGAAAGTAGAAGTCTGCACTTCAACCTCTTCATCGTAAGCGGTCACCATACACACCGCATCGTCAATATTGCCGACAGCCATATTTGCAGCTCCCAATTCTGGCAGTGCATTCAATGTACGCATCAGATTGATTTCGCCAAGATTATTTTTGCATAGATAACCGATAAGTTCATTTTTTGAGTTGAAGACGGGAGATCCCTCAGCTCCCTTTTCTATAGAATTGTCCAACATGAACAATTTGCCAAGCATATTAATTTTCGACTTGGTAGTGAAAGTGTTCGTCTTAAACTTTGTGATCAAAGGATACGACACAACCGAAACGCTATCTGGCCTTACCTGCCCCTTTGAAACAACATACGGAAGTGTCTCTATTTGCTTATCCACCTGAACTACAGCGATATCATTTTCCAAATCGACACGAACCACCTTCGCTTTATATGCCATAGAAAACGATTTTTCCAAACCATATACCACAATAGACTTTGCATTGCTGACCAAGGCGTAATCCGTCACGATCTTTCCATCGTTACTGATTAGGAAACCAGTACTGCTGCCAACCACATCAGCAAAGGCAGCGGAAACAGACGCCACCAAAGCAAGAATAACACACAATATATTTCTCTTCATACTCATCTTAATCACTTTGTTGTTATAATACAAATCTCACGTTTCTTAGGTTCGTGATTTACCTCAACAATATCCTTTCTGCGCAACCGCAATAGTTTATATACATCCCTTTCACTTCTCACCAGATTCCCGTCGACGGAGATATTGACAAAATCCGCATTGCTCAAGGAATCCATCACCGTCTTTGCAATATAGTTGAAACCATCTTTCGCCTCTCTTGTGCGCAACACCCGCCTACTCTCACAAATGCCATCATATCCGACTTCACGATGATATTCAATCTCACGGAATTTGGCATGCTTACGGTAATAGTAAGCGACTGGAGTCGGCATCTTCACCACTGCAAAATCATCATAATAGTCGCCTTTATTGACTATAGTGCGACAACTTGACTGATTATAGGGCAAATACGAACTCACCTTGGGACTACACGACACCAATAAGGCCGGCATTCCAATCGTCAAGAAATATCGCGTCAACCCTGAAATCATCATTTCTCCATATTACCTCACAAAGATAAGAAAATTTCAAATATGAAGATAGAAAACTTATTAACAACAAAAAAGGCCCAATCGATAAGATTGAGCCTTTCAATATAGACGATTCAAAATCAATCGTTCAATGATTAGAGAGTTTAATAAACCAGACATGCAAAAATGCCCGTCATTCACGCTTAAACACATATCTTACCATGAGGAAATTCACAGGAACAGCAATACACAACACCGGTATTGGTGCCAACTTATTCGGAACCCCCATCCATAAGAACACATTGAGCAATAACACATGCAAACCATAATTGATCAAATGAGCCAATGCAAAACCAACTCCACGCTTTGTAGTTGCTTTTTTACGGAATGTAAATATGCACGTCAAGATAAAATTACACACAAAACTCACCACATAGCCTATTGAATATGCGATAGTTTCATTAAAAAAATCCAACAGTAACAGATACACTCCATATTGTATCGCAGTGGCAATTGTTCCAACCCCCACAAATCTAAGCAGCTGAAATGCCGTCTCACGTGACCTTTCTTTTGATGTTTCAACCATGCTACCTCTCAATCGCTTCTTTTATCATATCCACAATATAATGGACATCTTCATCACTGACGTACGGCCCTGCAGGCAAACAGAAGCCGACCTTGAATATAGCTTCCTCTACGCCATTAGTATAGAAAGGAGTCCCAGCATACACAGGCTGCTTATGCATAGGCTTCCAAACAGGACGTGATTCAATTTTTTTGCTAAGCATGAAGACGCGAAGAGCCTCAACATTCTCATTCGGCTGACAATCAGTAGTTGCGCTATCAACTGCCTTAATTACTCCTGCCGTGCCTCCGACAGCTGATTTGATGACCTCTTTATATGCGTTTTCCTGTCCTTTAATCTTCACTTCAGGATCTATAGTAGCAGTACACAACCAGAAATTCGCATCATAACGTGGATCAGCTGGCTGCTTGTGAATATGGAAACCCTTTACATCCTTCAGCAATTCTTCATAAAGAGACTGTACATGCTTGTGATGAGCGATGTGTGCGTCCACGACTGTCATCTGCCCACGTCCAATTCCAGCACAAATATTCGACATGCGGTAGTTGTAACCAATTGCGGAATGCTGATAGTAAGGATAAGCGTCACGAGCCTGAGTGGCATACCACATAACGGTATTCTTATCCTCCGCTCTTTCGCAAATTAACGCACCTCCTCCAGAAGTGGTGATCATCTTATTTCCATTGAACGACAACACTCCGAACCTTCCGAATGTTCCCAACGACTTTCCATTGAACTTACTGCCGAATCCTTCCGCAGCGTCTTCAATGACTGGAATACCATATTTATTTGCAATCGACATTATCTTGTCACAGTCGTATGGCATGCCATAAAGAGCTACAGGAATGATTGCTTTTGGTTTCTTTCCAGTCTTAGAAATACGGTCATTGATAGCTTTTTCTAGAAGTTCGGGATCCATATTCCATGTCTCTGGTTCAGAACCAATAAAAACCGGTTTTGCTCCAAGATATGTGATTGGATGAGACGACGCACAAAAAGTGAACGACTGTACCAACACCTCATCACCAGGTTGGACACCACAGCCAAGCAATGCAAGATGCACAGCAGCTGTACCTGCGCTCAACGCCACAACTTCATTTTTTCCGCCATAGAATGACTTCAAGTCTTCCTCAAAAGCATTCACATTAGGTCCTAGAGGCACAACCCAATTCGTATCAAATGCCTCTTTTACATATTTCTGTTCCGCTCCACTTTCCGACATGTGAGCCAAACAAAGATATATCATCTTTTCAGGAACGTATGACATATTTATCTTTTTTACTTCAGAGTTTCAATTTCCTTGAACGGGACTCCATAACCTTTTGTATTGTCGGGCACATCCTTGACAATTACACTTCCCGCTCCTATAAAACAGTTTTTCCCAATCTTAATTCCTTGGATCACTGTTGTACCAGCTCCGACCCAAGTGCCAGATCCGATGTGAACATTTCCACTTATAGTGGAACCAGGTGCGACATGAACAAAATCCTCTATCTCACACTCATGGTCTATGCTTGCCTTAGTATTTATAATACAGTGCTTACCAATTACCACATCAGCCTGAATCACAGCTCCTTGCATAACAACTGTTCCCTCCCCAATTTTAGCAGAAGGAGAAACGATTGCAGAAGAGTGTATCGCAGTCGCAAACCTACACTTCAACCGTCCGACAACATCTCTTCGGACATCACATTTACCTATACCTACAATGACAGGTTCCAAATTGTCAAAATTGTGAAGTACAGGCAATCCAAAAAAATTAGACAATGATAAATTATCATCAATAAATGCATTCACTTCAATTCCTGCATCATCGAGAATCTCTTTTACAACTTTACCATGTCCACTTGCTCCGTATATATACACAACTCAGTCAATTAATAATAAATTCGTTCAACAACCGACATTAAGTAAGATATCGCATTTCGAACTTATTTTCCCATATTCTGGCACAAATAAAGAATCTTCTACATCCTTACCTTGAGCCCAATCGACTATTGCCTTTGGCACATTTACTCCAGCTTCATGAGAAAATGGATAACCACCCCCAAAACGAGGATTTAATTCCAAGACATAGTACTCGCCATCTTTTTCTAGCACATCACAATCTAGATTAGCGACATGTCCTAATTTACTTCCGATAATTGAGCCAATCTCCCTTAATTTAGCATTGTCTACAGTTATCGCCTTATCAGTTTCTCCTGCTCGCATTGAAAGTTTCTGCTTTACAGAAACACCACGATAATTTTTATTTAGATCATTTATAATGTCAAGTCCATATTCAGGGCCATCTATAACTTCCTGAATAAGTAAAAAATCGTCATCAGAAGATGCGGTTGCAAGAATAGACTTTCTCACCTTCTTTTGATCAAGTCTGTAAACAATCTCCAACTCTTCTAAATCATCAACAATCTCCAATCCTATTGAGCCAGACCCCCAACGAGGTTTGATAATCAATGGGAAATTTAACTTTCCTGTTTTTATAGCAGCTACAGCATCATTATACTTAATATAAGTCTTAGGCGTTTTCAATCCTATATTTTCAATAAACTGTGCTGTCTTATATTTGTCAAAACAAATATCAATAACATCTGGATCCGACACTATCACATCCACTCCTGCGGTCTTGAAATCATCTTTTCTTGCAGACAATATAGGCAATTCCAAATCATTAAGAGAAATCAAAATTTTAATATCATGCAGTTTACATAATTCTAGAATAACATCTATATAATTATCTGCATAAACACCAGGAACCTGCAATTTTACATCAGCAACAGTAAGAGCGGGGGCATTCATACTCATATCCGCAGCGACAATTTTTCCACTGTCACCAATAATCTCCTTAAAATATTTTAGCAAGTAACGTCTACGACCTGCACAAGTAAATAAGATATTCATAATAGCATTATTATCAGATATTATTATAAACTGCCGTCACATCTGACAATGTTTGGCGTCTACGAACCAATATTTCTTCCGAATTTTCTATAGATACGATAGGCGATAGATAATTAATAAACGTCGGGGTTAACACAATTGTATATGCACCAACACCGTCAATTTTTACATAATCCCCACCCTTAATTGAATTTGGAACTCTCACATTAGAAAGAATCACATCTTTTTCCATACATGTTGAGCCGACTAAACTTGCAACATATGTATCATCAGCGACCGTCTTTGTAAAGAAAGTATGTGGAAGATTATTATTATGCAACGTCGGTTTCACATCAAATACCGTACCATCAGTAGACAAAAATTTCTGTCCGGCGATCTCCTTAGTCTGAAAAATTTTGGAAACATAAGAAAAAACATTAGCGACAACCGATACTCCAGGTTCAATCACTATATTTGGTTGCACTTTGCGAAACCATTCATTTTCCAAACAAGTGTCCAATATAATATCAGCATAATCAGAATACTTAGGTTTGTCGCTAACATCAATGCCTTTTGCTGCAGCTCCAAAGAAACCTCCTCCTACATCAAAATAATCAATATCATCAAGATGCAACTCACTGCATAAAGATAACATCTGAGTCACTATCAAACCATAATTTGCGACCGCCCTATCAGAAGATGACGTATGACCATGCAACGAAACAATACGAACTCCATATTTTCTCAACACATGAATAACGTCAACCAAAACATTTTTTGTAAATCCAAAACGACCTACACGCAAACCACACTGTATCTTAGAAATGCCATCAGAATCTGTCAAATCAATATTCAGACGAAGTCCAACAGTCACTTCCTTGTTAGGTCTTTTCTGCTTATATTTAATAATGGAATCAACCTCATACAAAGAATCTAAATTAACAACAGCCCCTTCATCCAAAGCTTTCCATATTATAGAATCATGCTTTATAGGGCCATTGAATATCACACTCTTAAATCCTATTTTTTTTGCCAGGTCATACTCCATCTCCGATACGACCTCTGCATAACAACCTGCGTCCTTTGCTATCCTACAAAGTGCAGGCACATAGTTCGTTTTAAAAGAATAACCAACTATTATTTTGGGATACTTAGACACAAATACATCTTTGAAGGACGTTATGTTATGTAAAAAAACATCTCCGTCCATCAAATAGTATGGCGTTCCATATTTATATGCCAGCCTATTAAGACAGTCAAAATCAATTCGTTCCATCAAAATTTTCCATTGTAGCATTCCCCTCTTGAGAAATTCCATCACGTGCTAACACTTTCTTAATTGTAATTGCGATGATTTTCAAATCTGTCAATAACGAGACATTATCAACATACCAAACATCCAACTTAAATTTTTCTGTCCAAGAAATGGAATTTCGTCCATGGCATTGTGCCCATCCTGTTATACCTGGACGAACCTCATGACGACGTGCCTGCTCTTTGCTATATAAAGGCAAATATTCCACCAAAAGTGGACGAGGGCCTATCAATGACATATCTCCAACCAGCACATTCCAAAATTGAGGCAATTCATCTATAGATGTAGAACGGACAAATTTACCCACTTTAGTCAACCTTAGTTCATCTGGCAAAAGATTTCCTTCCGAGTCCCGTTCATCCGTCATGGTCTTAAATTTACAAATTTTGAATATTTTCCCATTCAATCCAGGCCTTTCCTGAAAAAAGAATGCACCAGCTCCTTTATTAACAAAATACAAAAACAACGTGATTATAACTAAAGGCAAAAACAATATTGTTAATGCCACAAATGCTATACTAAAGTCTAGAATCCTTTTGACAAAGTTTTTATACATATCTAACAAATTAATGAAACAAAAGTATAACTTTTACCACTTTAATTCAAAATAGAATCATAGAAATCGTACAAGCATTTTCTTACATAAGACTGTTCGTATCTGCTGGCTATCATTTCCCTTGATTCTTTTGCCAATAAATCTCTATATTCAGCATTCAACATTTTCTTCATCGCATCATAAAGTGCATTTGAATTCTTTGTTGGAATTATAATACCATTCTTGCCATCTACGATAATTTCACGTGCCCCATTTATATCTGTAACAATTTGAGGAAGGCCCATTGCACCCGCCTCAATCACAACATTTGGAAATCCTTCTCTGTAAGATGCTAAAACAGCCACATCCGAAGCCGCAAACCATTTACGAACATCTTTCTGAGTGCCAACGGCATCAATTGACGGACACTTAGCAATCTTATCCAATGTTTCCTGTTTCAATGGATCCAAATCATTCTCTTCCGGACCGACAAGAATCAATCGTGTAGATGGATACTCTTCGTTCAATCTAACAAAAGCCTCCACCATTTCATTAATACCCTTGTCTCCAACAATTCGTCCTACAGATATAAAAGTCACCACTCCATCCTTTCTGATCTTTGCAGCCTCATCCATCACCTCTGGGGTTCTATCAAAACGAGTCAAATCTATTCCACGTACATTACCATATCCCAAAACTTTCAAAGACTTTTTTGTGATACCGTTATTAAGAAGATCCTGTTTTACACCTTCACCCTCGGGTATAATATGCGTAGCACATGCACAAGTAAGCCAATCTGTAAACATAAGGATTCTCTTTGTTATTCCTGTTGACGTTGGAAATACCAATCCGGTAAAAGTATGCACACGTACTGGCACATGAGCCAACCATGCCGCCACCATACATAACAATCCTGCCTTGGGGGTCATAGAATGAACCATCTTGGGTTTTTCCTCACGAAAGACACGGAAAAGTTTCCAAAGAGATTTTATATCATTTGCCAAAGAGATATGACGTGCCATCCTAACACCAATAGTTCGAACACCTTCTTGCTGACGAACAATTTCAAGTTCTTCATCAGGAGAAGAGAGTGCAACGACCTCATATTTGACTGATAATTCTTTTAACATACCACTGCAAAATGATTCTAACGACATAGGCACAGTAGTAGCACGTATTATTTTGACTTTCATATTTAATTCAATTATGAATTCTGTATTTTCTCGTAAATCTCCAAGTATTTATCAACCATAATAGAAATGTCAAAGCCATAAGTTTTAGCTTGACATTGTTCAATTATCTGATTACGATAAGACTCATCTTTTTCCAGTCTTAAAATAGCATCTGCGAATTCTCTGTCATCCTCATGTCTAAACAAGACTCCACAATCAGCGACGACCTCTCTCAATCCATCAACATCATCTGCCAAAAATGGTTTGCCTGACGCCATTCCTTCCAAAGAGGAAAGGGAAAGTCCTTCATAATGGCTACACATAACGACATAGTCACTTGCGGCTAAAACATTAGGAATATCACTTCTCCAACCCAACAAATGCACTCTATCTGTCAAAGACAAATCTCTAATTAAAGATTCATATTCTTCTCTACGTTCACCATCACCTACCAAACACAAATGATATTCCTCAGGCAAATGTTTTAGAGCACGTATAAGTGTAGGCTGATCCTTAGGTGCACGGAATCCCGCCACATTTGTTATTATTTTTTTTGACAATGCTCTAACATCCTCTGCTGGAGGTGCATTTTTATATTTATTAAAGTCTATTCCATTGTAAATCACACATGCATTTTTAGCACACGATTCTCCAACCTGTTTCTTATGATTCAACAAACTTTGATCGCTTATACATATCACAGAATCATACTGATTGAACATCCATCGGTCTATCGCAGTATACCATTTCCAATTTCTACGACGATTGGAAGTGCTATGTTCTGTGGTAACGAGATGAGTATGAACAAAAAGATTGGCTATAGCCACAAACAACTCAGGAGAAGTATTGTGGGTATGCACCACATCCCAACCTTTTCTCATCAGTCGAATAAGACGAATGATATATAAAGGATTGTAAAATTCCTCTCCATCTGTGAAAGAGTGTATTTTTACGCCCGTCGACGCCAACTGTTCATAAAATGGTGTCCTAATACCATCGAACAAACATATTTCTACATTATGTCCAAGTTCTTTCATACGAGGGAGCAAATCAACCATTAGTTTTTCTGCTCCACCAGTTTCAAGAGAAGTTATTACATGTAAAATTCTCATTATTATTTAACAACAGTCAATATTCAACAATTCTTCAATTCATCCTTATATACAGCCAAATATTTATCAACCATAACACTGATATCATATTTAGCCGCCTTTTCCTGACAGTGTTTGATAATCATTTCACGATACGCCAAATCGGTATCCAATTTAATAATAGCATTGGCAAAATCTCTGGCATCTTCATGTCGAAAAAGAACGCCACAGCCGTCTACTATTTCATGCAAGCCATCCACATCACTCGCCAAAAATGGTTTGCCTGAAGACATCCCTTCTATTGAGGACAATGACAATCCCTCATAATGGCTACACATCACAACATAATCACTGGCCGCCAACACACTAGGGACATCAGTACGAAGGCCTAACAAATGTACCCTATCAGTCAGACCTAACTCCTTAATCATGTTTTCAAACAAATGTTTACGATCTTCATCTCCACTGCCGACCAAACACAAATGGAAATTTTGTGGCAGCAAAGCCATTGCCTTAATCAAAGTAGGCTGATCCTTTTGTGGTCTAAATGCAGCGACATTTGTGATGATTTTTTCTCCAATACTGCGAACATCTTCCGCAGGCAATGCATTAGCATATCTATTGTAGTCAATGCCGTTATATATAGTGCAAACATTTCGAGATCCACTTGGTCCTAAATGCTGGCAGTGATTTATTTCTGCCTGATCACTAATGCAAATGACTCTTGCGTATTTTGAATACATCCAGTCGTCAATCGGTTTGTACCAGGCTTTCTCTCTTCTTCTGTTTGTGGTATTATGTTCGGTAGTGATCAACGTTGTTTTCTTACTACAAACACTCGCTATTGCGACAAAGAGTTGTGATGCAGTATTATGCGTATGCACAATATCCCATCCTTCATTTATCAAATTGCGCAGCTTAAAAATGTTCATAGGATTATAGACATTACCACCATCCGACAAAACATGTATTTTTACATTAACACGCTCCAAGTCATCAAAAAAGGGAGTCCGCGTACCATTAAAGACACACAACTCGACGTGATGCCCCTGCTCTTTCATTCTTGGAAGCAAGTCAACCATTAGTTTTTCTGCGCCTCCTGTTAGAAGCGATGTTATAACATGCAGAATTCTCATTTTCCGTAAAGACTGTTTTTCAGGACTTTATTTTTATTGACAAAATATAATGCAACACCTGGCAATATACAAAAGAACGTCAATAGTTTCATTGGAGATTCAGACAAGAATGATTTGTTCTTTGAACGAATCGAATGAGAAACATAATGAATATTATCCATAATCTTTCTCTTGAACGACTTTGTCTGCACCATGTCAAACTTACGGAAGAATGCCCAACCTTTCGGATTATTCCAATACTGTTTCCACATTCCGAAACTAGAGCCATCCAATTGATATTCCACAATCACATATACATTATTACTAACCAACAACTCGTAGTCAGCATCGATCATATTGTACAAATATGCCAAACCCACATATCGTTCCCCTTCAAAAAGCGGATACTTCGGATATTTTTTCACAACATCGGTACGGTATATCATTTTTTTATCTCCACTACCACCTAATTCTTCATAGTATCTACGAAGTGTTGTCGTCTGCAATCCATCAGGAAATTTTGCGCCTATGACCTTACCATCCTCAGTCGCATCCAAACCAATGATTCCCGCATACTTATCGGAGCCATGTTCTTTCCAAAATGAGACAATCTTCTCTACCGCATCGTCTGGCATAAAATCATCAGAATCTATACAAGTGTTCAATTCCGTCTCTATATAATCATAAGCTGTATTATGAGCACCATGCATACCCTGATTTTCCTGATATACATATCGAATGTCTATCTTACCCTCTTTAATCCAGTTTTCAACCAATTCTCTTGTATTGTCTTTCGAACCGTCATCAACAACCAACCATTCGAAATCTTTTGAAGTTTGACGGCACAAGCTTTCATATGTTCTGCCTATAGTATGAGCACGATTGTAAGCAGGAGTAAATACAGTCAGTGTTTTCATCCTTTTATTTTATTTATGACGTTCACAATGCCAAATACAAACTTGGCACCAAAAATCTTTATCAATTTATTTTTCAACAAATGCAATCTGAAACTCAAAGTTTTCTGATTCATCCAAGAGCAAGAATAATGGTGTATTGATACAGTATTTGATGTCAATTCCGTCAATCCTGTTGTAGAATCCATCGGACAGAAATAATCGGCAGGATAAATTTTAAATCCAGCAACATCTTGAAAACGATGTTCGTTCACCAGTCCATATTTTTTCAATGTTTCTGTAGTATGATATACAATCGTTCCTTCTCCAAATGTGAAAGATGGTTTGCTTTCATACAAGTCAAGGAATTCCCTCAGAATTGGCAACCCAGGTTCTGCTCCCATTCCTAAACCAGCGGCGACACCCAGTTGCGCATCAGAACCTGGATTTTGTGTCGCAAAACTCTTTTCAAAACCCATAAAATTTCCTGCTTCTACAATATGATCCATATTCCGAATGACCTCAACATCGGTGTCGAAATATAAACCACCTTCATTATAAAGCACCCAGAATCTAGCATAGTCACTCACAAAAGCAAATTTCTTCTGTTCATACGCCTCCTTGACATAAGGGCAGCAATTGACATCGAAATTACTTTCATTCCACTCTTTTATCTCATAATCTGGAAGATATTTTTTCCACGACGCAATACATTTCTGTGCATCCTTAGGCAAAGGATTTCCTCCAAACCAACAATAGTGAATTATTTTAGGTATCATAATATATTCAAATTAAGCATAATAAATCAATTCCATAAACAAAGTGAAACCAAGATGTGCAAATATATATTTGAGACGATTTTCCACCAATGGATGAGATTCATTTGGAATCGCAAAACATGGCCACACTACCAAAAATGGATACAAACACCAAGACAAATAGGCTATACGGTTTGTAAATCCTGCGTACATACACAACATCCATATACCATTTGTCACAAGATACTGATGAAGCATAATCTCGTACAATTTATCCTGCAACTTATACTTGAACAAGACGTAATATCCCATCAACACGGGCATCGCACTATATATGACAAAATCGATACGGAAACCTGATTTTCCTCCCCAATCTCCACCTGAATCAGATGTCAAATAACCATTACCAGATTCATCTGACATTCCCGCAAATAAATTTTGGAAAAAAGTGACATGACCCATCGCCATTAACAGACAGAATAGCCAGCCATAAAAATACCATTTGCTATCCTTAAAGAAAAGTGTGATTACATAAGCAGCCACAGGCATCTGCATGGAATGATGAAATCCCCAAGACAACAACAAAAATATTATCGAAATAGGCAACTTGTCCCTATATGCCAATGATACAAGGAACAATGTACTTGCAGCACCAGCTTTAATTCCGTTTGTAGAATAAGAGAATGTTGAAAACGCTGCCAAATACACCAAAAAAACAATTAATGTATTAGCTGGAAACAGTTTTCTTGCAGCAATCAATATACAGCCGAAATAAATGGAGGCTATTAACACAAAAAACAACGATGGAGTAGGAAATATACTACCCATCCAATTGTATAAATTATCAAACAGTAAGTTTTCACAGGATGGGTCAAAGCCTAACCAAATTTTCAATCCCCACCAATTCACATAGTTAATTGTGTCTCCAAACACTGCAGTATGAGGACGCGTACCGATGAATAATATGCAGAGAATACAGACTATCAGACTATAACCGAAAGGTTCCTCGTCATATACACTTCTTTTATTCTGGGCCACGACAACAGTCATCAGCGTGACCAATATCAAAAATATGTATTGATAAAACTCAGATGGGATCATACAATCAATTCATCAAATTATAAATTTTGGCAACTTCTGTCTCATTACCAAAATCACTGACCTTCAAATGCTCAACAATCTTGTTCCGAAGATCTGAATCATCCATAAAGTCGACCATTCCTTCTGCTGTTTCTACCTCATCCATAGGCACTATAGCTCCATCTAAACCATTTGTAATTTGAGATTTTGCAGTTGGATAATCAGTAATAACAACTGGCTTATAAAGCATTTGAGCCTCTCTAACCGTTACACTCTTTCCTTCATATACACTGGGCTGCGCATAAATGTCACAAGCCTTGATATATGGATAAGGATTGGATTTTTTACCCAAAAGAATCATTCGATGACGCATATTATACTTATCCAATTCAGCCTGAATCAAATCATCTGAACCATATCCTATAATATACCACTTAAAATTAGCACCGAGTTTTTCCATCTCAGAACAAATATGAGGAATTCCCTCTATTTTCTTCTGCGGTGAATAACGGCCAATCGTCAATATTTTTGTGACACCAGGTTCAGTTGGCATTTCAAAACTAACATCTTCTAATTCAGCCTGCTGACGCACAAACAAAGGAGAAAGAATGTTTTCTATCAAAACAACCTTTGATTTCAACTCTGGAAACATATTGTTGAATTCTCTAGTACAATCATCGCTGATTGAAGCCACATAATCAAAGCCATTCCATATAGGTAGTTCCTTGTCATGATCTACATGTGTCACACTATAATCAGTATGAATCCAACAAACTCTTTTCTTTGCTCTTACCTTGTTCAAAACAATATTGTGAGGCATCAAGAAACTTATAGCAAGATCGTATTCTCCTAAATGATACAATGAAGGCAATACAGATTCTACCTCATCATAAACATACTGAAAAATACTAGCATCATGCTTTATCTCTTCTTCTGTAAGCGTCTTCTGATATTTTTTATTTTTATATTTTGCCATAAGGCGACGGAAGGCTATTCCAAAATGACCTTCCATAACTATATCCTTGATTGGACGCTCAATACAAGTGTATTCTGGAACTTCAGGTAGCAAATTGACATAGTCTGGCACCAACTGCATAAATTCTCCAGTATGCTGATTAACAAACAAATCAACATCCACTTTTTCAGGGTCAAGAGCAGATAATAAACCTAACAAGGCTCTTTCTGCTCCTCCTATCTCTAAATAATGGATATTTATGAATACACGTTTTTTCATATTCCTTAAATATTAGTGTCTCAACATCTTAGCTACCGCCACTTTAAAATTAATCAAAGTCACATGCTTGAAATAATATACCTTCTCTGCAATGACCTCCCTAAGATGCTGGACAAAGCCTCCTTTAAGTTGATTCCATGAATTCAACTCATCTGAATCAAACACAATAGCGGCTATTTCTTTTGTCTCTTCAACATTATCTGTGATATGAATTGAATGTTTTTCACTTTGGAATCTCTGACGGATTTCATCCTTAAATGCAATGATCTCTTCTATATTATCAGCCTCAAACAAAGCAAATGAGATCTGTTTGTTGGATGCGAAACAATACAAAGCTTTGTTTCTTGCTCCTTCATATCCATTTGCCTCACTGCCTACCCAAGGCTGTGCTTCATATACTTTGGCAATGAAACGAACAAACGATTCCATATTTGTGTTGATTGTCTTTGTATAGCATAATGGATATCTGCCATTAATGATAGACAGAGTCTCTTTTTTTGCTTCTGGTCCTCCCATTTTTGGCCACAAACATGCAATCAACATGTTCGGACGCCATTGCACCATCTCAAGAGCTATAATATCCGCAATCTTCCAACTCAACCCTCGCTTCAAAAAATAATCATAATCAAATCTACCCTTACTTACGACATCCTTGAAACGGACGATACTCACAGTCTTATCAAGATATGCCAAAATTGAAACTCGATGAGCGCCATCAAGAATCACTCCGTTTTCATCTACAGGAACGATTGATTTATTAGAGTCAAAGCCATTCTGTTCTATATCTTCTATAATAGTGTCAAAGCTAACCACAAAATCGTCATATCCATTTTTGTCATCTCGTCCTGGCTCCTTCAAATCTGGATTGAATGCCTTGATATGATTATTATAGACCTCCAATGCTTCCTTTCTGCTTGTCTTTCTATTCTTAATGTAGTATAGTTTGGCAAACAAATCAAAACGTTGAGCAACAAGAAGTGTTCTTGCCGGCACCTCGAGTTCTTCATACTCTTTATGCGTCAAATCATACAATTCAACTGTATGACGTTGTATCAAATCAAAATTCATCGTGGGTCACCAAATATTTTATGTTTTAACTTTACTAAAAAATCTATAGTCTTGAGTTTAGTGTCATACTTAAAATGTGGCCAACGCTCCGAAAATGAATAACAACATAAAGTCCTATCATGCATACACTGACGCAAAGGGACTCTAAAATCATTAGCATAAACATAATTATACCCATTTTTCTTCATATAATCTTCAAGACAATCTATCAACTCTGATTCAGAAGAATCTCGACCTATCATATCAGATAGTCGTTGCTGATATTCATCGCTCAATGAAGGCTTCTGGAAAATAGCATGATATATCAACGAATATAAATGATTTTCTTCATTCATAACGTAAAAACACTTATGCAAAACTCTTGTAGCAAGAATATTTTTTTCCCAAGATTCACAATAATAGCCATCACCAACGCTTCTGACATCAACACTTACTTTTTTACCTTTATATACTATGTAGAAATGAGTACCATCCCCATATTCTCCAAATTCCGGATTGCTTGGCTTAGCTCCAATGGCATCGACAGTCTGCTTCATATCTGCACACAACATATCAATGTCTCCATGTCCTGCCATATAAATCGAATCCTCCAAAAGGTTGTCAAAATTTCTCAACACAACATAAGATACAGCCGACGCTTCCAACCTGGCAAACATGTCCGCTATATTATCGTACTCTACCATACAATCTCTATTCAATTATAAAAAACGTTGCATTAATTTTTCAATACTTTCCGATATTTTGAACAATGTCATATTTGAAAGTATCATTTTTAACTTTCTTCGCTTAGATTTCTCAAGAAGAGGACAATCTGCCAAACCATAATCATTTATGACAGATTTCAATTTTTCTTCACCTTTCTTTTTATCATCTTCGCCCAAATATCTTATCATCATCCAAGCGTGACTTATACAATTCTCTGCCATCAACACCTTTTGCTTATCTACCAATGAAGGGTATTTTTCACAAAAAAATTTTAGACGGGCTGCATAACCATCCAAAATATCCAAACTTTTCAACTTATATGAAAAAGAAATGCTACCCTCTCTTTGTTCATACCTGACAACTGGAGTTGACACAACAGATACCTGATTCGCTGAATCCAAAATCAGATGAAACCAATATGTATCTTCAAACAAACGGCCCTTAGGGAACAGATATTTCTGAGCCAATTCTCGTCTTAACAACTTCCCCCAAGCAAAATTCTGATAATGCTTTCCTTCTATCAACATAGATAAAGATTCTTCTCCGCCTTTCACTATCTGATGCTTAGGCGCATCTTCGTCGAATAAATCTGCGTGATCAGAATATTGGTAATAAAAGTTACCTATGACGACATCACTATTATCCTGACGTGCCACTTGAATCAAAGTTTTTAGTCCGTCCTTCTCTATATAATCGTCACTATCTATATAAAAGACATACTCCCCACTTGCTTGAGCGACACCAAAGTTTCTTGCATCCGACAATCCACCATTAGGTTTATGCAAAACACTTACTATATCATATTTATCAGCCAGATGATTTGCCAATTCTCCTGAACCATCTGTACTGCCATCGTCAACGACGATAACCTCACAGTCCTCTGATGAGCAATCACAAACAAGACTATCTATACATCTTGTTAGATAATCTTTAACATTATATACAGGAACAATTACAGAAAGGAATGCCATAAACTTAATGTCTGATCCAATTTCTATTTTCTTTTATCACTTTGGCTGGGACACCAGCCGCGATACAATTAGATGGGATACTTTTGGTAACCACTGCACCAACTCCAACAATTGCATTATCCCCAATTTCCACATCCTTTAATATTGTAACATTCTGGGAAACCCATACATGATCATGCAATGTGATTTTTCCAGGAGGATTACAGATTTCATTTGTAGTCGAATCAATTATTTTATGACCATCATAATTACGGATTACAATACCATAACTGAATAAACAATCATCTCCTATTACCACATCCTCCTTTGTTACATTTGCATCCAATTCTTGAAATGTAGAATTATGACCAATATGGAATGTTGCTCCTCCAAACACTTTAATGGTACCTTTCTGTATTTTCACCTCATCATCTAGTTCCAAAACATTATTATCCCCACTGATAATAATAGTCAAATCATAAAGTTGGCAAGACGGTGCTATTTTCACCACGTTATTATTTCCAGTAACAGAAATATGATAATCCATTCTCTTGGATGTCTTACACTCACAAACGACATTGTTGTTAGAACCGAGAATTTCTACCGGACACACAAATCGTTTAAACGACTGCATCCATTTGAATATACCAAAATTCAATAGGTACCTCTTGAATTTATTTGAAAACATACAAAAAAAGTTTCAATAAAAAACTATTCCTAAATGACGCTACATACAACAACATTCTTGTTGTCTTAGGGAAAGCAGAAGAATCATACATCCTTTCCGAAATATTATCAAAAAGAAGTTTCTTCAGATTTTCAAATTGTTTTTTATATACGTCAATTCCGGATTTTGATAATTGAATCAACATAGATGCTGCACGCGCCTCTCTATTGCACTTAAAATCCTTTCTATAATCTGTGGCACATTTTGTCTTATACAATTCTAAGAATTGTGCAAATATTGCTTTGTCATATAAATCAATAATGTCAATATTTGACAAACTATGGCTCCATTTTGTCTTCTTTGCATCGGAAAGATCTATACCATGCTTAAGTGCAATCGCGTCTACACGAGCCTCCATCAAATCAGATTTGTATTTCAACTCATCTAACTTTGATCCATATTTCAATGAATAACTATACGGCAAATAATAGATGTATCCATTACCTCTGATAACTTTAGCTGCGTCTACATATAAAAGATAATCCAGAACAAAAACATGATCTTCTCCCGCTCTGATTTTCGAATCGAATCGAATGCTTTTTTCTTTTATTATCTTGGTCAGAAAAAAATTTGAATGAACTGCTTTTAAAATAGGAGAATCTATATACTTCTCCAAAAATAAATTAATTCTATTTTTAGGAAAAAATTCTCCTTTTCCTACATAATTCACTCGTTTTTCTCCATTATATACACTTATATAATCAGAATAAAATGATAATTGAAAATCATCATTTGCAGAGCCTTCAACAAAATAAGACAAAAAAGAAGACTCTATTTCATCATCTGCATCCAAAAATGTAATCCAATCACCAGAGGCCTTTTCTATACCAAAATTTCGAGCGCTACTAACACCACCATTCTCCTTATGTAATGCAATGATACGATTGTCTTTACTTGCATATTCATCACATATTGAAGGTGTTGTATCGGTAGAACCGTCATCAACAAGTATAAGTTCCCAATCATTATACGATTGAGAAATTACACTTTCCACACACCGTTTCAATGTAGATTCTGCCTTATACGCAGGAACTATTATAGAAAACTTTGGCATCACAAAATCAAATTAATCAAACAAAGTAGTTTCAATTATGCCAAACCAATTTTTTTCCCCCATAAAAAATATAATTTTTCAAAAATGGGATTGTTTACCACATATAAAGGCAACTTAAACATTCTAGTCTGGCGTAAAAAAACTTTATCAACAGGAGATATCTTAAAAAAATCTTTTGTCTCATCTATTTCAGCTAATATTGTATCTGCATTCTTTGATTCTTTCAATAATTCTGCTATTTTCATTGGAGATAACAAATTGAAAACAAATTTTTTTTCAATCATTGTATCCGCTTCAATAGCAGCTTTCTTATAAAGAGCCAAATACGACAACAAAGAATATGTTCTATCCTTATTTGCATTGTGCATCATAGAACTACAATTATCAGTACGATAATAATAACACATATCTTCAACAAATGCAATCGACGTAATGTACTTTTGAAAATCAAATAACCAGGCTACATCTTCATGCATATAACCTTCCATAAAGGTCAAATCATTCGATACAATTAAATCTCGTCTATATAGTTTTCCCCAAACAGAAATTGGAATATGCCATAAAAGAATTTGTTCTCTAATCCAATATCGATTTGAAGAGAATTCTGGAAATCTTCCTGCAATATTCCAATATTTTGATTTTCTATCACACAGAATATTGCCTTGGACCAGATCCACCCCAGGATACTTCTCGGTCATAGCAACTAGTAATTCCAATGCATTTGGACACAACTTATCATCACTGTCCACAAACATCAAAAATTCTCCCGTTGCTCTTTTCAATCCTTTATTGCGAGCTACAGAAATGCCACCATTTTTTTCACTTTCTATAATTTCAAAAGAGGCGTTTCCAGTATACTCCGAAATAATGGATCTTGCAACATCAATACTACTGTCCTCTCCACAATCATCAACAATCAAACACTCAAAATCAGAAAAGGTCTGATCCATAATACTTTTCAAACAATCTTCAATGTAATTTTCAACATTGTAGACTGGTAATATAATAGAGATTTTCATATAAAAATTTCTATTTTTTTAGTTTTGCACTAATCATTGTAGCAAAACGACTATATATGTCCTTAGTGCCCCTTGTGAAAAAATATAACATTACGAAATAGACAATAGCAAATATAATCATAACAATGAGTGCATATAAAGCCCAAATAAGAAATGAAGTTGCTGGATCTAAAGCAATAAAAGCAATTGCCTTATGAGTTACAAAAAAAGCAAAAGCAAAACATGCAAAAAATCTTGCAAAATTTCCCCAATAAATCCAAATACTAATTTTTATTCCTTGTGTAAATAAAAAATAAGGTTTCCAAATACCAACAATAAGAGCCATACTCACAATAGTACCTAACAAAACCCCTTCTAGCCCCCATAGAGATCCTCCAACAATTGCTACAACTACAGAAATGACGACTTCCGTAATCGGAGCCCAAACATCCCTAAATAAGCCATATCCTGTGATGAAACTATCAGTAGTGTTGCGAATTTGAATAATAAATGTATTCACTATAATCAAAAACAGCAACATTTCCCCCATGATATATTCCTCTCCTAACCAACATGTAATGAATGGCTCAGTAAGATGCCAGAAACCAAAAGCCAACATTCCAGCAATAAAAAATCTAAGTGCAAACAGCTCCCAATAAACTTTTATAACATTTTGTTTATTTCCTTCCGCTATCAAATTTCCAACACTAGCGACCCCACCATTCAATACATTTGTAACAAAAGATGTCGTTTTAGACGTCACTATGTAATAATTCTCGTATCTACCTACTGCATTCAAAGAGGCAAATTTAAACATCAATATCGGCTGAAGTTGAAACTGGGCAAATGTTGCAATCTTATGAACAAACAACTGTTTTGTCTTTTTAATAATTTCCGGATATTCCTTATACTTTTCCTTTCCTATTCTAATTTCCGCATGAAGCCAAGGATACTGTTGCCTGATTTTCCAATTTATAATAAAACTTCCTATAATATTGGAAACTAAAAAAAGCAAAGTCCATATATAAGGATTGCTAGTAAAATATATAACAAGAATCTGAGCCAAATAACAAACCAAACTTGTAGCTTGGGTATAAGCATTCACAATATAGTTACGTTGGTCTGCACCCAACAAAGATTGACGGTAATTTACAAAATACGACAATAAAATTGATGACAAAAAACTATAAAAAATAAAATATATTAGTATCAACGAAAAATTCTCCTTCTCAAAAATAATAGGGAAAAATAAAGAAATTGCAATACCACATCCCAAGATAACAAATCCCACAATATAGTACAAATACCCCAAAACAGATACAATCTCATTGATTTTTTTATAGTCCTTTTCAAACAATGGCTTATATAGAGCATATCCTATAGATTGACCTATTCCAAGCTCTACAAGACTTAAGAATCCGAGAAAACTTTGCAACGTAGACGTTAATCCAAAAAAATCTGCCCCCAAAGCATCAAGGAAAATCTTTCTTGAAAAAAAGGACATTGCAAGATTTAGAAAGTAAAATATCATATTTACTTTCGCATTCATTAATGTCTTTTGGACTCTTGATTCAGCCATTTATACGTTTTTCCTATTGAAAAAAATTAATAATTATGAAAATCACTCCTTGTCAAGGACCTCGTATTTTGAATGCTTGCTCTTAAACTCTGGCACCAAAACCTTCATCTGCTTAACAATTGACATATCATCATAACCAGCCTTTGTTATATCAATAAGCTTGTTAATCTGCGAGCATACTTCCGCATATCCAAGTTCTCGAACAGATGCCAACTTAATCTTTGGATGTGACGATGGTTTAGTGTTCTCTTCCTTGTTCAGCAACTCCTCATATAGCTTTTCTCCATCACGCAATCCTGTATATTTGATTTCCACATCAGTTGCTCCAGAAAGCAGAATTATACGTTTGGCCAAATCCGCAATACGCACTGGCTTTCCCATATCAAACACGAAGATCTCTCCTCCATGTCCCATCGTTCCTGCCTGAAGCACCAATTTACATGCCTCTGGTATCAGCATGAAATAACGGATTATATCAGGATGTGTAACTGTTAGAGGACCACCTGCCTTCAACTGCTCCTTGAACAACGGAATAACAGATCCATTTGAACCCAAGACATTACCGAATCTTGTTGTGACAAATTCAGTGCATCCTTCAATCTTACCATCCTTGATCTCCTTGTCAAGACTTTGGCAATACATCTCACAAATTCGTTTTGAACATCCCATGACGTTTGTAGGATTTACCGCCTTATCTGTAGAAACCATCACAAACTTTTTGACACCATACTTTACTGACAAATCCGCCATTATTCTGGTGCCATCTATATTATTCATGACTGCTTCTCCTGGATTATCTTCCATCATAGGCACGTGCTTATATGCAGCGGCATGGAATACATATTCAGGCTTGTATTTATCGAACAAATACTCCATATGTATCTTATGATGGATACTTGCTGTCACTGTTTCTGCAGGAATATCAGGGAACTTGCGAGCCATCATCAATCTGATGTCATGAAGTGGTGTCTCCGCCTGATCCACAAGTACCAACTGGCTAGGACCAAACTCTGAAACCTGTCTTACTATCTCCGAACCAATAGAACCTGCGGCTCCTGTAATCAATATGCTCTTTCCTTTCAAGACGTTGCTGATAGCATCCAAGTCGACATCTATCTGGTTACGTGGCAACAGATCCTCAACGTCTACTTCCTTCAAATGAGTGTAACGCAAATCACTCTTTCCGTCCCACTCCTGCTGGTTGTACATCAATATCTTGATACCTGCTTCAGCCAATGCGTCTGCCATCTGCTGATTATTTCTGATTGCATCCGACTTCAATGGAGACACCATCAATACAGTTGCGTTTTTTTGGCGCATTCTGCTGACCAGTTTGTCATCATTCGCATAAATTTTCACGCCCATCAACAAATGGTGAGCATCACTTTCGACGTCCGACACAAAACCAGTAACTTCATATTTCGACTCTTGAGCTTGGATGCTTTTTGCCAAAGCAACTCCACCTTCTTTTACTCCATAGATAAAAACCCTCTGCACTGAAACATCTATAAAGTAAACATCATAAAAATATTTTGTCATAATTCTGACAAAACACATTATCAAAGTCGACATGACACATATAGCAAGCAACTCATTCCATGACAACGGAACCAAATAACTGTCTATTTTAGTTGTATGTCTTACTATAAATATCAAGACTATAGCAATAACAGTGGCCGTCCAAAGACGCATCAGGTCTACAAAAGAAGAGTATCTCAACACTCCGCTGTATGTGTATCTCAACCTAAAGCCTATCAGATAGAAAACCAGATAAGCACAAAATGTCAATAACAATGGTCCAAAATTTGCAAGTGTGCTTGCGGCTCCTGTCATCATTGCATGTACAAAGAAACTAGTTCCGACAACAATCAGACAGTCCATAAGTAGTACTAACCAATAAGACAACGCATCCTTAGAAAAATACCAATGCGTGAACCTACAAAATAGATTATTCATTTTCGTATATCAGTATAATTTATTCTTTAATATAATTACCATAACCATAGCCGTAGCCATATCCATATTTTGTTCCCATTGTCTTAGTGACAGATGTGCCATTAAGGATCAACGAAAGTGATGGGAATTTCTTCTGGTTGTAGAATGTGTCTACAATTGGCAACATATCCTTCTTCATCAAACCGGCACGAACCACAAACAATGCCATATCAACATACTCAGAAACAACATTAGCATCAGCGACAACATCAACTGGTGGGCAATCGATAAACACATAATCATACTCTTGTTTCAATTCTTCTATCATTCTTGGAAGATAATCCTCATTGAATAGCAACTCAGTTGGATTCGGTGGTATTTCTCCTACAGGTATGACATCAAATGTGCTGTCCTCGATATGCACTAAAACATCTCTCCAACTTTTTCTGTCTCCATTTAAATAGTCTACAACTCCATGATGAGGACGATCTACCACTTGAGACAATGACGCTCTACGCAAGTCTAAATCAACAGCAACAACTTTCTTCTTTTTTAGCGACATACAATATGCAAGGTTTGCAGACACAAAACTTTTTCCACTACCTGGATTCAACGAAGTAAACATCACTACCTTATGTGTTTTTCCTTTTCCAAGCATAAAGTCGACATTCGTTCGTACTACACGAAATGCTTCATTAATAATGTTACGACAACTTTCCTTTACCACCAGTGTGATTCCATTTTCTGTATTTCCTTCCTTCTTAGTACACTGTGGTATTTCTCCCGCAAATGGAACAGCAAGACGTTCTACATCCTGACGTCCACGAATCGTTGTGTTACACATTTCTATCAAAAACATAACCGTGGCTGGCAATAACAAACCGGCTACTATTGCGAACATCCATATCACAGAACGATTTGGGGCAGCAGGAGAATTGCTTCCTCGAGGTTCTGTAATTAAACGGGTATTGTAAGCTGTAAACGCTTGAGACAATGCATTTTCCTCTCGTTTCTGTAACAAGAACAAATACAATCCCTCCATAACCTTTTGCTGTCTCTCCTCAGACAACAAATACTTAGCTTGGTTTGGATTTCTAGCCAACTGACGCTCTGTTCTAGACTCTTGAGCATTAACATTCTTAATCTGCATTGATAGGGATGCAATCTCATTATTAACACTCTGCAAAATAACAGACTGCATTGCATTCAAATGTTTTGTCTGGTCCTTTACCAATGGATGATTCTCACTACTGTTAGCTAGCATTCTATTACGCTCAAGCAAAATCTTATTGTATTCTGCAATCTGACTCTGAAGATTTCCACTTGACATACTAGAAGATATTGGCAACGGATTGTCAAAATTCTGCTCCCTCAAAATATCTTGAATATACTCAAGCATAGACAATTGATTGTTCAACTCCAACAAGCGATCCTTTGTCGCAGAATTCTGTTGCAAATACAACTGTGATACAGCTGCAATATCAGGCAATAGGTTCTTTCCCTTAAAGTTTGCAATGTTTTTATCTATACCTGTCAATTCAGATTCAATCACACCTAGACGAGAAGATATAAATTCCGAAGTGCTTTCTGCAATTCTGTTTTTATCATGCACCCAATTATCATTATATACTTTTATAACGGTTTTTATAACGTCTGTTGCTCTCTCCGTCGACTCATCTGTAATTGATAGATTTACAACAGTTGACTGTTTTTCTACCAATCCGACTGCAAGAGTTCCATTATATGTATTCGTGGCTGCATCTATACTTGTACGATAAAAATTGATGTTCTTGTATACATCACCACCGTCTACTCCAGTCTGATAAATCGCTAAATGACCGACTGGAGTTTCCGTTGAAATAGAATCTCCCAACTTGATATTGATAGATTCCTTATATTCAATTCCTTTATTATTAAAATCATACAATACAGCATAGTCGTCATCCGACAATTTTATCTTAAACGAAACGAAATCTGTATTTTCTTTTTTCGTAGCGTCAAATACAACTTTTACCGGAGATTTTCCATATATGTCTTGCTCTCTTAGGTCAACTGGTATCTTATAATAATCCATCAGCTGCAATTCCCTAACCACCTGGGTCATCAGAGTAGGCGACTTCAATGAAATAAGTTCATTGCTAAGATTAGACTTATTTGCGACCAAACCAATATCCTGCATCTCTGATGCTATATTTGCCACGGAAGAACCTTTGCTTTCATCTTTGATAAGAAGCATAGCAGACCTTGTATACACAGGAGATGTTGTAGCCAAATAATACCAAGCTGCACCCAAACAAATCGCCAACGATATTATAAACCAATACCAATGTGAAACAAAAGATGCCAGCACCTCTGCAATAGAAAAACCATTATTGCCACCAACAGGTGTATTAGGCTGAGTTGAAGCAGCAACATTTACTTCATCACCGCCAGTTTTACTTACCATCACCATAATTAAATCGTTGTATCTAAATTTCTTTTTTTCAATTTATTAATTCTACCATATCGGGCTCAACCTCCGCACTGATGCCAAACAGACCATCTAACACAACAACAAGTGTCTTGCGTCGGCAACCTTTTCTTCTAACAAAATAACCCTCCACTCCATCCAAAGCGCCTCCAATCATTCTTATTCTTTGCCCTTTTGCCAATTGTATTTCCTCTGGCATAAATATTTGTGAATTTCCATTTGATTCCGCCACTCGAATAAAATCCTCCATCGCCTTAAGCGGTACAATCAAACAATCAGCCTGTTTTCCGCTACAGCGGTTATAAACAAACTGGAAATTGCTTCCAACTACCGTATGTGGCATTATACTTTCTTTGCTGCCATACACAAACAAAAGGTTAGGGATTATTGGTTCATTTGATATAAACTTTTTCCCCTTAAGAGTCTTCACTACTGTTTTCATGGCCTGATAATAACGTATGCCACTTTCATCCAGTTTCTGTTTGACTCCAGTCTCACAAAAACGACCAAGTGTACGCATAACATACCAATGCTTATTTTGATCCTCTTTTTCCATCAAAAAACTTCTTACAAAAAACTTCTTACCATTAGTTTTTTGACAAAATGATACACCTCTGACTCCTTAAGCTCAGCATAAGAGCATAAGAAACAATCACTTATATAAAATCGTATCACTTTTATCGTTAGCATTGATATTAAACCCTTATATCAACCCACTTCTGTTCGCATCAATAAAACGCAAATAAAGCGACACAAAAATAATAAAAAAACGAATATAAATACAGAGCCATTACTTAAAAAATGTTAATTTTTTCCAAATAAGGCTTTGCTTTATGTGTTTTTATACATAAATATGCACAAAAAAAATATTTTTAATCTGTTTCACACATCGACTATATTTATACAAATATCAAACATTTGTATTATGCTTTAAGAATTATATGTTATCTTTGCCAACAATTAATAAATATAGATGAAAACAGCTTTATTTATAGATCGTGACGGCACGATCATTATTGAACCGCCTGTCACAGAACAGGTCAACTCTCTTGCTGAGATGACTTTTCTTCCTGGTGTCATCCGTAATATGGCGTTCATCCGCGAACGTCTTTCTTCCGAGTTTGTGATGGTCACAAACCAAGATGGTCTTGGAACTGAGGCTTATCCCGAAACCGTATTTGAAGAGGTGCAAAACAAAATGCTAGAGGTTCTGAAAGGTGAAGGCGTTGAATTTGACGATATCCTTATCGACAAATCATATCCAGAGGATGGTCTTGACACCCGTAAGCCAGGCATCGGAATGCTGGGAGCTTATTTGAAAGGCGACTACGACATGTCTCATTCTTATGTCATCGGTGACAGAGCCACTGACGTACAACTGGCTAAAAATCTCGGATGCAAAGGCATCCTAATCGCAAATAATGTTGACGATGCCGCAAAAATGCTTCAGGAAAAAGGTTTGTCCGACAATTGCGCTCTGATCGCAGAAAATTGGAATAAAATTGCAGAATTCCTTTTCGCAGAAGAAAGAGTGGCGACGGTAGCACGCAAGACTAAAGAGACAGATATAAACATTCGCGTCGACCTGGATGGAAACGGCAAATGCGACATTTCTACTGGTCTAGGTTTCTTCGACCATATGCTCGAGCAGATAGGAAAACATTCTGGTATCGATCTGATGATTCACGTCAAAGGCGACTTGAATGTCGATGAACATCACACAATTGAAGACACGGGTATCGCTCTAGGTGAAGCTATCTATAAGGCTCTTGGATCAAAACGAGGTGTCGAAAGATATGGATATTCTCTACCTATGGACGATTGTCTGTGCAGCGTCTGCCTTGATTTCGGAGGAAGACCATGGTTGGTTTGGGACGCTGAATTCAAAAGAGAATATGTGGGCGACATGCCTACTGAAATGTTCTTGCATTTCTTCAAAAGTCTGAGTGACTCTGCGAAAATGAATCTTAACGTGAAAGCTGAAGGAGACAACGAGCACCACAAAATCGAAGGTATCTTCAAAGCTCTCGCCCGAGCCATCAAGATGGCAATCAAACGTGATATTTATAAATATGAGTTGCCAAGCACAAAAGGCACTCTGTAAATATAAATTCGCATTGCGTAATTCGTAATGCGTAATTAACTGTTAATTCTTAATTTATAATTTAATAAAGATGAAGGCATACGTTTTCCCTGGTCAGGGATCGCAATTTAGCGGAATGGGTAAAGATTTGTATGACAATTCTCCCGTCGCAAAAGAACTTTTTGATAAAGCAGACGAGATTCTTGGATTCAAGATCTCCGAAATCATGTTCAACGGCACTGACGAGGAATTGAAGCAGACAAAGGTGACTCAGCCTGCAGTGTTCCTACATTCTGTAATTCTTGCTAAGGCTATGGGGGACAACTTCCAGCCAGACATGGTTGCCGGACATTCTCTAGGAGAACTGTCTGCACTTACAGCAGCCGGAGCTATCACTTTTGAGGATGGTTTGAAGATTGTGGCAAAGCGTGCTATGGCAATGCAGAAGGCTTGCGAGATTCAGCCAAGCATCATGGCTGCTATTCTTGGTCTTGAAGACGCAGTTGTTGAGAAGCTTTGTGCAGAGACTACTGAAGGTCAGGTCGTCCCAGCCAACTACAACTGTCCTGGACAGCTTGTTGTGAGCGGAAGCATCGAAGGAATTGACGCTGTTTGTGCCAAGGCTACAGAGGCTGGTGCAAAACGTGCTCTTAAACTTGCAGTTTCAGGTGCATTCCACTCTCCTTTCATGAAACCTGCAGAAAACGAGCTTGCTGAAGCTATCCAAGCGACAACATTCTCAACACCAAAATGTCCTGTTTATCAAAATGTATCGACAAAAGCAGAAACAGACCCTGAAGTTATCAAATCTAATTTACTACGTCAGTTGACGTCTCCAGTAAAATGGACTCAGAGCGTAAAGAATATGATCGCCGACGGAGCTACAAGTTTCACTGAGGTCGGTCCAGGAGCTGTGCTTCAGGGCATGATCAAGAAAATTGACAAAGAGTGGTGCAAAGAGCACGAAGTAAAATCTGCATCTCTATAATTGATCATTAGAATTAAATCCTACATAAAAAAAATCCTCTTTCATTTTGAAAGAGGATTTTTTATTTCCTTACAGCTTTTAATTGAATCACCTTATACGTAAGTTATGCGACTCAACTTCTAAAGCCAAATTATTTTCTGATGACCTTAAATGATTTAGCACCAACAGAAAGGATATAAACGCCTTTTGCCTGTGGCAATGATACAGTGGCATAACCTTCGGCGTCAGCTTTCACAGAAGAAAGGACAACACCAGATACATTCACCAATGTCACCACTGATGATTTCTCCAAATTCTGAACCTGGATTGTAGCGTTGTCAAGACTGACAATACGGATATCTCCTACAGAAAGGCTTTCCACTCCAGATGCATCACCTTCTGTAAAATGGAAATTCTTAACTCCATCTATAGAATAAGAAGTCTCCGCATCTCCATTTACGACCAAGTCTCCGTTTGAAAAAGTAATGACTGGTTTGTCAGCAAGCAAAAAACTATATTTATTGCCCGCTTTTAGCTCAACTGTCAAATGTGTAGCAGCTGCGTTAATTGACATCAACCCCAAAAGTAGAGTTGCAGATGTTGCAATGATTCTTTTAATACTCATAGTTAATATGTTTTTTTAACCCATCAGATAGATTACGCCATCCAATATAAATTATAAATATTTTTCAAAGATAAAAAACTTTAATGAAAATACAAACTAAAGACATAAATGACAGTCTTTTATTTAAAAAATCACATTATTCTTAGTAGAGACGGTGCGCGCAACGTCTCTACGGCCATTGCCCCGCATAAACAAAAAAAGGAGCCAACCTCGTTGAG
>DFGT01000033.1 GCA_002371265.1 Bacteroidales bacterium UBA3743
CAATATTATAAGCTCTCACACAAGGGGTTTTGTCCGATATATTCACACTCTGCGCAATATGTGAATGTCCTTCAGAAATTTGTTCTGTATGGATTCCTCCATTTTTGTCGGTCCATTCGTATGTGCTATCAGATACGAATTTGCCGAAATCATCATAGTATAAGTATGTCATTGTTGTAGACGGTACATAATTGACTTTTACAGCAACAGGAATAAGAGAGATAGAAACTTTACGACAAGGAGATAATGCAGAATGTTTCTTCCATGATTGGTCTGCAATCAAATCAGAATACTCTCCAGCGACAACACGGAAATAGATACGATCAGCAGTGCCATTAAGTATTGGTGTGAAGATTTTTTCCAAATATTCTTCAATGTCCACATCAAAAGAAGCAGTCTCTACAACCTCGTCTTTGTGAATAGTTTTCCACTCAATTCTATTAATCTCATTTTCAGTAGATGGATCCTGGAATGTATATTGGTAGATATATCCAATCTTCTTGCTTGGATCTAATTGTCCATTAGTATATGTGTAGAATTTAGTTATTGCGTCAGTTGTCACTGCATTTAGGGTCAACACGTCATTTGTGTTTAGATCTAAAATGTTCTTTCCTGTTTTTGCTGAATAATTAAGTTCAATATTTGGAGGTGTGCAAACAGCAAAGAAGATGTTGTCGATTGCATAGTCACGAGTATCACCTGTACCAGCAACGAGTGGGACACAATCTTGATTATGTTTTAATTTCATAGTGATAGTAGCCTCGGAAACTCCGTCAACATCTTCAGACTCAAGAATAAAACTCTTGTATATATTTTTCCATCCGTCGGAACCACCGTTGAAACTTTCAGATTCTTTCTCTAAAACTTTGCCATTATGTTCAAGAGAAACCTCAATACAACCCGGATGTTCAGACATTGATGCAACAGCAGCACCAAACGTGATTTCCTTACCTGTACAGATATGATCAACATCTATTTGAAAGAATTCATCCTGAGTATCGTCATCAAGAAGGTCAAACTGAAGCATGCCTCCAGTCGATATATTATCCGGTATTTCTTTTGCATAACCGTCTGCATCTTTAGTGACACCACCAGGATAACCACCATGTGCAGAGATAACATACATTCCATGATTATACAACTCTTTATTTGCACCCTCATCTTTAAGATAAGGCATATTCAGAGTTGCTCCTGTCGATTCAATATTATATGCTCTTACACAAGGAGTTTTATAGGAACCTCCCAAACTTTGTGAATAATGCATATGCCCCGCAGGAATCTGCTCTGTATGGGTTACTCCATATTTATCAGTCCATTCATATAAATCATCAGATATGAAATTGCCGAAATCATCAAAGAATAGGTTTGTCATAGCCATAGGAGCCCCATCATTTGAAGTACAGCATGTTCCAGAATGGATTTTCAAAGAATCCGACTTTGCTGGGTTACATCCAGGCAGAGTCACTTCACACGTCACAGTATAATCGGTTTCCGCAGCGTCAGGAATAAAATTAAAGTTGGCATTTGACGATTTTTGACCTGTTATTGCTTCTTCCCATGAGAAAATCGTTCCCTCTGGATAGTTCTGCTTTGAAGTTATAATTGTTGGTTGCATTGGACAAGGATTACCTTTGGCAGAAATCAAAGGTCTTACTTCTCCCGTCACTTTTATGTCATCAATACCTATCGGTATCTGGAAACAATCGTTTGTGCGGTAGAAATAGAATGTGATATTTCCATTTTCTGGTACTGTTGCTATGTGAGTCACTGTTTGGGATTTTCCAAAATCCGGTTTTGCTATAGTAGCATTTTTCAGACTAGTTGGCACAAATGCGTTGTTATATAGAGTATTAAACTCTATATTGTCATTGCTCGACACAACTCCAAATTCCAAGGCGTTGCCATTTATACCAGCAGAATATTTATATCCAGTGATATATTCGTTTAAAAATTTGACTTTTGCATCGTTTACTAGAAAGTCAAAATATGTAGAGTCTAATAGATTGTATAAATTGAAGGACAGTTTTGCCGTCGTGCCAGGAGCCAATCCATACACTGTATAAGAAATTACAGGACAAAGAGAAGCTGATCCTATATTCACAAGCATATTGTTTGATTCCTCATTTGCCTTACAAAATGAGTGTATTAATTTGGGTTGTGCAGTGATAGTTGTATATCCATATTGTGATGGTTTGCCATCTGCTGGTAGTGTATTTAGGTGAAATACTTTATCGATGTCTGTAATATTGTTGTTGCTATTACTGTTAAACACACCGCCTATTCCAGATTGTTTTACTGATTCTAGATTAGCAAACTTTTCGGTCTTGCAAAGGCTATCCTTATTAAGCTCTTCATTATACCAACCGCCCTCATTGCTGTTTGATTTCAAAATTGGGCAACATAATTCTGTATCTGTATCAAAGTCTGTCCCAGCAATAATACATTGTGAGAAAACAGAGGATACAGTTGTGAACAGAATCGTCGAAAAAGAAATAAATCTCTTTGTGTTCATAAATTTGTCTTAAAATAAATTCGTTGTGCAAAATTACGGATAATGACATAATATTCAGTTGTTTTTTTAAATATAAATGTGAAAATTGTCAAAAAATCTTAAAATGGTTCATAATTCAACACGAAAAAAATCCGTCTGTGACTATAATGCCACAGACGGAACAGTAAATTAGCTTATAAATAAATATCAAAGAAAAAGCTAATCTTTTATAACAATCTTAGATGTTGCGTGAATATTCGATCCCTCCAGTAGCAAAAGATAGATTCCTGGAGCAATGCACGATAGGTCGACGGTGTGGCTGTTTTCTCCTTGGAAAACATTAATCGTGGCGGTTTGTAATATCCTTCCAATTGCGTCGGCTACTGATATATTCACTACATCATTTTCATTTGCATAGTATGATATGTATAAGTCGCCGTATGCAGGATTCGGGCTCACTGTGATACTGTTAGATGAGGCTGAATATGTTTCCGTTTCTGCCGTTGTGTCTTTTTTCATATCCATCAAATAGTAGCATGCGTTGCAAATGATAGACAATGCATCATCTGTCAGATTAGCAAACGAGCTGCTGTTTAATCCGATTTGGATGAATTTTTCAGTGATCTTTGTTCCTGCGACGGAATTGCCCACTGGAATCTCCAAGATACAAACCTGATCCTCACCTTTGACTGAAGCGATCGCATTGATGTCGCCTGTCGCGTCGGTGAACGACTCCGGATTCATGAATGTCAAAGCTTTTGTGTCGACGGCTGAAACCATCTTGATCTCTCCGTCGCTCAACTCAATGCCGTCAAACATTGGGTGGCTGCGGAACTCCTCGTCCACGTAAATTGTGGTTGCGGTGGTGTTGTCTCCAAAACCTACCGTCGCCCAACTCCATGCTCCATTTGCAGTCTTGTAGGCATGCACCTTCATATTTAGAATAGGTTTGTTTATGCCTTCAAGGTTGGCGATGATTGGGGCAGTGGATGGAGTTATCTCACTGATAAGAACCATGTCAAAACCGCTTAAATCGCTTGTCGTTGAATTGCAATCAATCTCTTCTACATAGAACTCTTTTACGTTCATCAGCATTGGCGAGATTATATCATTGACGTAGGTGGCGTCTGTAGGGTCTGTTATGTAGGCAATCTTTTTCTGTCCGTCCTTTAATGTGTCTTTACGGATTGTTTCAGATGGAAATTGTCCCGGATCCTCTTCTTTACCTCCCTTAAACATAGCAGTCACTGTAGTTGCCTTGGCTGGCATTGTGAAACGGTAGATGGTCGTTTTAGACTTGTGTGAGCCATCTTGGTTCCAGCTTTGGAATGTCGTGCCTGAAGCAGGCAGCACTTTTGCTGTGACAGGTGCACCGACAGGGAATTTTGCGGAAGTGGTTATTTCTCCTGGTTTGTCGATGTTGGCTTTCACAGTCACCTGATACATTGGCTTCATATATCGCTGCAGTGCACTGATATATGGATCTTTGTTTGCTGTCAACTCTTCAATGATGAATCGACAGAGCGTCAATGCTCCCATTTCTTGGAAATGAGTGTTGTCTGTGCTTCCGTTAGGATAGTTGGCATACTCTCCTTTGGGATATGTATTGTAGAAGAAACGTTGGTTATAAGTGGATGAAAATTGTTTGAACATATTGTATGACTTCATGTTCAAATCAACGAATGCGCACTTTCTGTTCTTTGCTACACTTTCCATCGCTCCACGATAGTCGGCTCCATTCTCTGCAAATACGTTACGCATTCCGGAATTGTTCCAAGCGTTCATCACCATTGGGGATACAAGCACAGGAATGGCTCCCTTGCCTTTTGCCTCCACAACAAACGAGTCGATATAAAGTTTGTATTTGTCGACGGGAGTGTAGCGCTCAGGCTTGGTGTCACGGTCGTTGTGTCCGAACTGTATAAAAACGAAATCACCTGGTTTCAATGCGTTCAACACTGTCTTCCATCTTCCTTGCTCACGGAAACTTCTCGAACTGCGTCCTCCAATTGCATGGTTGACAATCTGAATGTCGGAGTTGAAGTAGTATTTCAACACCTGTCCCCATCCTGTCATAGGGAACTGGCTGTCTTTGTAGTCGCAGACAGTAGAGTCGCCGATAAGGTATATCTTACGGATTGTTCCATCCTTGCCGATAGTCACGCAGATATCCAATCTGGCAGTTTTTCCGTTAGCAAGTGTCATCTCCACAGAGTAAGTTCCATTGTTTGTGACAGAAAGGGTTGACTTTGTCTCTCCTGATATCACCTGGTTGTTGAAATACCATTTGTACGACTTGGCATCTGAGGCAACCAAAGCTTTTTTGTTGTTGTCAATAGTCAGTGTAGGCTCAGTGACCTGTGTCTGAGGCTCATCTTCTGGCTCTTTTACGTTTGATTCATAGACTGCCTTGTATGTCACGTCGGCATTGCCCATCTTGACTACGTAAAGAGACTTTGTAGATATGCTCTTCTTATTGCCGTCCTCCCAGCGTAGAAATTTAGCGTTCTTTGCTGGAATAGTCTTCAAAGTCACATTTATTCCTGCTGGAAACTCAGCTGTACGTGAGATGGCCTGAGATTTAGAAGCATCGTTGATCTTGATTGTGACCTTGTGGCGAGGCAGAGTGCAGGCTGCAAGTTTTTTCAAATCTGCGTTAGTGCTTTTCTCGATTGTCTCCACCACAAATCTTGCATTTTCAGTTGCTCCGAGCTCCTGATAGTGCACCTGGTCTGTATTTCCGTTTTTATAGTTAGGATACTCACCGGCAACAAGGTGCATTGTGCAGAATCTCTCAGAATAGAGCTGTCCTTGAGCGACGAAGAGGTCATAGCAGAACTTGTCAAGATCCACCAAAGGCACACCTGTGCTCTTTGCAACGTCTCTCATTAATTGAGGGTGCTCATGATAAGAGTCGTATGGCTTGCCGTTTGTCCAAGCCGCACGACGTACGGTAGACACCAAAACAGGAATTGCTCCTTTAGCTTTTGTGTCGTTCACAAATTTCTTGATGTTCTCCTCGAACACACCCTTTGGTGAGTAACGTTTAGGATCTGTGTTACGGTCATTGATTCCAAATTGGATAAATACGTAATCTCCTTTCTTTAATTGGTTTCTGACTGCGGGCCAGTGATCTCTGTAGAAACTTAGAGAACTGGTTCCTCCTACTGCTTTGTTATAACAAACGGCTTTAGATTTGTCGAAGAAGAATGGCAACATCTGTCCCCATCCCTTGCGAGGAGCATATCCGTCGTTATAATCCTGAACGGTTGAATCTCCGATTGTGAACACTCTTAGCTGTGCATTAATGAATGCGGGGGCACTCAGTATAAGCATAAGAATGGCCATCAAACGTTTGATATATATTGCTATTTTGTTCATGATGATACTCATTAAGTTAGACATAAAGAGAGCTAAAGGAGGGGGAAATCCCTCCTTTATTTTGAAAAGCACCATTCCTCAAGTGGCTATGGGTATAAAATTTTAGGAATGGTGCTTGTTATAAAAAGATTTTTTATGGTATTACTGCTTTACAATGATTTTTGCCACGTGGTGTATGCCATTGCCCTCGACACTTATCATGTACACTCCTGATGCCATGCCAGACAAATTTGTCTGATAGTTGTTGCGGCCAGGTATTGTCTCGATTGTCTCTCGGCTGATGATCTTTCCAGTGATACCGATTACAGATATGATTGTCTTATCATATCCATCGTTGTCGAATGAGATATTCAAAATGCCAGACGAGACGTAGATGCTCATTCCTGTAGCTGTCGACTTGAAGGTGTCAGTGTTAGACGGTAATCCTGAGTTCATTCCCATCAAGTAGTAGCATGCGTTGCGAACGATTGATAGAGCGTCGTTTGTAAGATTTGCGTAAGAACTGCTGTTCAAACCGATCTGGATGAATTTCTCAGAGATTTTTGTTCCTGCGACTGATGCTCCGACAGGGATCTCCAAGATACATACCTGCTCTTCTCCCTTGACTGATGCGATCGACTGAATGTTGCCGGCTGCATCTGTGAATGATTCAGGGTTCATGTATGTCAACGCTTTTGTGTTGACTTCAGACACCATCTGTATTTCATTGCCCTTAGAGAAGTCGATGTCTTTGAACATTGGATGAGACTGAGCTGCCGACTCTACAACCAAATTTGTAGCTGTAGTGTTGTCGCCGTAACCGTTTTCTGCCCAGCTCCATGCTCCGTCTGCGGTCTTGTATGAGTGAACCTTCATGTTAAGCACTGGTTTTGCTATACCTTCAATGTTCGCAATGATAGGTGCTGTGGAAGCTGTCACTTCACTGATAAGAACCATATCAAATGCTGTCAAATCAGCTTTGGCATTGTTCGCGTCGATTATTCTGACGTATAGACTATCTGTTTTGCCAAGCATCTGATAGATCTTATCGTTTTTAAATTCAGTGTTAGTAGTGTCTGTTATGTATGCGATGCGTTTTAGTGAACCGTCAATCTGCTTTACGTTCACTTTGTATGATACTTCGTTTTTGCCTCCTTTTGTCTTGACTGTGAATGTTGCATTTTCTTTAGTTGTTCCAGAGATTACAACATTGTTTCCGTTAGTCTTTGCAGAAAGTCCTTCAGGAAGACCAGTCACCTCTACGCCTGTTGCTGTTCCACCGAATGTGAAAGACAAGTTTACTTGCTCGTTTGGTAGAAGTTCCTGATTCAAAGATCCTTCGAAAGATAGAGTTGCATCTTCTTGTGCTGGAGGAGTGACCTCGTGACCTGGAGTGTAGATGTCAGGTTGAGCGATTTTGTCAACACCGTCACCAATATAGAAGCCAAGGTGAGGTGGCTGGTTGTACGAGCTGTTCTGCCATGCGATACCACAACGATAAACAGGATCGTGCATTAATGTGAACAATCTGTATTTCGACTCGATTGTTGTAGTGTAGATGTAAATCTTGTCGCCATCATGGAATATCACTTCCTCACGCCAGTCTCCAAACAAGTCTGCTGAAAGACAAGGAGTGTTTTTTGTTCCGTTGCAAGCATTACCCTTGAAAGTGATGAGGCGGTTGACACCATTTCCATTCCACTTGTCACATTTTGTTCCGTCTAGCAACTCGTCCTGCAAATCACCATCCCAGTAGATACGGAAGTTGACGCTTGGCTTTGTGCTTGAGATTTGGTTTCCTTTGCAATCAAACACGCCAGGAGCAGAACTCCACATTTCAAAACCTTTGTGTTTAGCATCAATATCAGCTGCCATACCACGACCGTTATCGGTTCCTGTTTTCTTTCCGTGGATCACCTTGTTGGTCTTTAGGTCTCTCATTTCATATCCGTAGGCAGATCCCTTATCCTCGTGTACAAACCATCCCTCAAGTCCTGGACGGTCTGGGTCCATATCAGACACGTGCATAGCGTCGCCATGTCCGAATCCTGTTCTTGAATAAGTCTTTCCATCATCATCGATAATGGCTGAACCAAGGATAATCTCGTCTTTTCCGTCACCGTCAACATCAGCAACAGAGACGTTGTGGTTTCCGTCACCGTATGCTCCCTGACCCTTCTTGTCTGAGTTGTGGTACCAGCGCTGCACAAGTTTTTTGTTTTTGAAATCGTAAGCTGCAAGAGTTGTACGTGTATAGTATCCACGACACATCACTACACTTGGATGAACGCCATCCAAATAAGCTGTACATGCGTTGAAACGGTCGACACGGTTGCCATAGTTGTCGCCCCATGCCGATACATTGCCTCTGCCTGGAGTGTACTCCACGGTGTGGATCTCAGCACCAGTAGCACCTTCGAAGATTGTCAGATACTCAGGACCTGTCAACACATATCCATTACCATTGCGGTAGTCAGCGTTAGGATTGTCGTTGCCCATAATCACGTTTTTGCCTTTACCATCTTTTGTGCCTGGAGCTGTCTTGCAGACCATCTCACATTTTCCGTCACCGTCGTAGTCGTACACTTGGAATTGAGTGTAGTGAGCACCAGAACGGATGTTTATTCCAAGGTCGATTCTCCAAAGGAATGTTCCGTCAAGTCTGTAGCAGTCAATCAAAGTGTTGTCTGTCTTTCCACTCTGTGAGTTGTCTTTCGCGTTGTCGGGATACCACTTTACAAAAAGCTCATACTGTCCGTCTCCGTCAACGTCTCCAACGCTCATGTCGTTGGCAGCGTAGTTTGTGCCTGGACGCTTTAGAGTAAGTGTCTTGTATTGCTGGTCCCATGGAGTGATTGCCTTGGAAGCATCAATCTCTTTTCCTCCAACAACAGCTTTAATTACATACTTTGAGCTTGCGGCACCTTTTGTGTCTACATAATTGGTTTTAGAAGTGATGGGGGCATCGTTCACCTTTGCACCATCACGATAAATGTTAAACCCTGTGGATTTGTCGTCAGTTCCTAGAAATCTCCAGCTGACGAAAACACCATTGTTTACCTTAACGGCAACAACTCCACGATCAAGATACTCCATCTGCTTAGTCGCAGACCACGCTTCTGTCTGTCCGGCTAGGATCAGTACAAGAAGTAGTAAGTTTGTAAATAAATGTTTCATGATAATCGATGTTAAAGTTGTTAGATTGTCTATGTCTAGTTGTTATTTGTCATTTGTAGAATCCTTTTGTTTGTTTTTGTGTTTTGTTTCTGTTGCGAAGATAGGACATAGATGCGTGTGGCGTTTTTAAAAACACTCCAAAGAATAGGAGAATCGCTCCACGGAATATCGTAGTTGCCAAAAAATCCGATGAAAAGGGATTTTTTTGATGAATTTATTTTGTCAAAAAAGATGAATTTTAGACTTTTATATCGTGATTTTTGCTCATTGAAGGTCATCGATTTTTCGTTTTTAGCGTAGATTTTATTGATTAATAGTTGTCTATTAAGTGTCTGTGAGGCTTTATTTCGATGGACTTGTGCCAAAATAGTCTTTGTATTTTCTGCTGAAGTAGGAAGGGTCGTTGAATCCCACTTCATATGCGATCTCGCTTACAGACATTTTTCCTTCAGAAAGTAGCGATTTAGCTTTATGTAGACGGAATTCAGATAGAATTTCGATTGGCGACTTGTCGATGAGCGACTTGAGTCTGCGAGTCAGAGTAGATTTGCTGAAACCTAAATCTTTTGCTATGTCGTTGAAAGAATAATCCGAATTTCCGTAGTTTTTCTTGATGCAGTCGAGAAGTTGTTGGATTAATGGGTTGATCTCTTCGTCGGCTACATTATTATTCTCATTGTTGAGTGTACCTGCTAGAATCTTGATCTGGCGGAGTTGTTGCATACGGAGGAAGTTGAATGTCTTCAACAACAGCTCTCCTTCATTAAATGGCTTGACTATATAGTCTATCGCTCCAGCGGACAGTCCGGCAATCCTAGTCGACAATTCTTGTTTTGCAGACAGGAACAGGACAGGGATATTTGATGTGGTTGGGTTAAGGGAAAGATTTTTGCACATTTCGAGTCCGTTCATTATTGGCATGTCGATGTCGCTGATAATCAAATCAGGGATTATCTTTTCCGCAAGTTCCATTCCTTCTGCTCCGTTTCCTGCCGTCTGCACTGCGACAAAACCGTTCAACATGGCTTTTATATTGTCTAGGAGAAGAGGGTCGTCGTCCACCACAAGCACCGTCTTGTCTTCAAAGAATGATTTGTCTATGCTTTTTAGAACGTCTTCTTGTGTTGTTGTCTCTTCTTCTTTTATTTGTTCTGTCGGCATCTCAAGTTCCGTACCAGTATTCATTGAGACTGTTATCTGAGTGCCAATTCCAGACTCACTGGCAAAATCGATTGTCGCTCCCATCTTGCTGACAAAATCGGAAACAATTTTCAATCCCATTCCGTAACCTTTTTCATTTTCTGTGCCTTGACGGGATACAATATTTTCTCTGTTTCTGATTTTTTCCAAAAACTCTGGAGTCATTCCGATTCCTTCATCCACAACTGTGAATGCGATTTTGTCTGGAGTCTCTATTGCCCCGACTTTTATCTTCTTTCCTCTGCCTGTGTATTTGATGGCGTTAGAGATAAGGTTTCTGACAACTACTGCAAGCATTTTCTCGTCGGCCATGACGTGATGCTCGAGATTGTCTACCGAAGATTCCAGAATTATTTCTTTCTCATTGCAGAGTGGTTGCAGGAAGGCAACTATGTCAGCCACAAGTTTGGCAAGGTCCACATTCTTGATCTCACATTTCATCTTACGTTCCGAATTGGATGCCCACTGGAGAAGTTTCTCCATTTCAGTCTGGATTTTTTCGGCTTCCAGTGTTGCTTCGGATATAAGATGACGTGAGTCTACTTTGCTTGGATCGCTCGACATTACCCTGCGTAGGGTTGTGACGATGGCAAACATTGGGTTCTTCAGGTCGTGAGCCACGACAGAAACAAGTTGGTCTTTGAGTTTGATTGTGTTGAGCAGAGACTCGTTTTTTTCTTCGATGGCGTTCTTTTGAAGAACTAAAGTCTCGTTGGCATTTCTAAGGTCGACGGTCTTCTCGTCGACGGCTTTCTGCAGCTCTTCTTTTCTTCGCTTCAACGCTGCCACGCGTCTGTTGGAAATGAAAAAGCCGAGTGCTATGAACAGCATGACGCTGAACAGATAGAATTGTGTGGATTTCCACCATGGTGGCAGAACCGACAATGGCATAGAGATGGCCCTGAACATTTTGCCGTTTGGTGAGAACACTCCGACTTCAAGATTGAAATCACCGTCTGGCAGCACGTCTATTGTGATTTCTCTCGACGGTGACACCTTATTCCAAATAGTGTCTGCCGGCATCACACGGTATTTTAGATTGTATGTGTTTGGCTCGGCATAGTTCACCATGTCAAGCTTCATAAGCAAGTGCGTTTGTCCGTAGTCTAACACAATCGCTGCTGAATCTTTTGGAAATGACGCCTTTTCTCCGTTGATGTATAGTTCAGAGAATGATAGGTGTTCTGTAGCGTCTTTAGAGATGAATCGAGGATTGACGCATACAAAACCATGTTTGCATCCAAATATGAGAGTGCCGTTTGCATACACGCATGATGCTTTCCTTACAAAGTAGTCGCCAGACAAACCTTCGGATGAGAAGACGGTTTCGTATTTTTTGTTTGTATAGTCGATTGATAGTATTCCGTTGGAACTAGACACCCATAATTTGCCATCATCAGTTTTTAAAATGGCGAAATACTCCCCTGATGGCAAAAAATCAAGGGGCTCGTATGATGAGTCGTCTGCGGCAAACCAAAATATGCCTTTGTTTGCCAACACAAAATATCCATTGTTGTTATCTTCGCAACATTGTAGAAAAAGTAAAGGATTTTTAGATTTTGTTTGGGCAATGTCGGGATATATAGGTTTGAATGAGCCGTCTTTGTTGCTCCATATGGTGCGAGACGACAATATACGTATCGAGCCGTCCGACAATTGAGTTGCCTGCTCCATCCACAAGTCTTGAGCGTCGTTGAGCAGTTTAGGGTCAAGCGTGATGTTGGAGAGATTGTTGCCTTTCAGCATGTACACTCCATAGCCTCCCGTCGACAGAAGATACGCACCGTCTTTCATTTTCAAAATGTCTTTGACAGTGTTTGACGGAGTAGAAAGTTTGTTAGTCACTATTGGAGTCAATTTGCCATCTTCAAGAGTCAGGCATACGGGATTTCCACCCCAGAATGACAAAATAAATCCGTTTTGGTATTTCTCTATGTCCAGCACATTATTGGAAGGAAGTCCGTCATTTACGGTCCATCGTTTCAATACGTTGTTGTTCGCATCCAGCAGTATCAGGCCGGCACCGTCGGTTCCTAAAAGGAGATTGCCTTTGCCACATGGATAGAAACAGGTGCCTACAGATTTAGGGATTCCCAATTTTATGGAGGAAAAACTTTTAGTTTCAGACATCTTGTCCATACACCAGATGCCATTGTCGTTTGTGGATATCCAAGCTCTGTCTTTGCTGTCGACGTAGATGGAGCTTACTTTGGAAAGAGTAGCGTCGACTTTATTTATAGGATTGATTTTGTCGAACGAAAGCGTGCCATTTGAAAATAATGCCTGCCACACACCGTCGCCAGATGTGCCGAGCAGGATGACGTTGTCGGAAGCTTTGCCGATTGCCGAAACCGAGTGGAATGGAGTGGGGATTTTCTCGACGCTGAGGATGTCGCCTTCATTGTTCAGCTTTCCCATCCATAGAGATCCTACATTTGAGCAGAGCAGGATATGTTGTGGATCGACTGGAAGTATATTGTTGATCGGCTCACCGATTTTAGAGCGGTAGTCGAACAACATATTGCCTTCCTTATCGACGATATATACTCCGCTGTAACAACCTATCCAGTATCTGCCTTTGAAGTCTTTTGACACATCCAGCACTTTTTTGTCTGTGATATTGTCGCATATTGTGCGGAAGGTGTTGGCTTTAGTGTCGTAAGAAAACACACCTTTGCCAGTGGATGAGAGCAGACATTCGCCATCAGGTTGTATTGAGCAGCCTGTCAGATCGGAGTTGTAGGCATCATCACCTGCAAATCCTGAGATGTCGTGAAATGTGTGAGAAATTTTGTCGTAGGAGTAGATTGTGAAATTTGAGCCGCCGAATGTGATCTCTCCATTGGGCAATTTGAATGCGTGGTATGTATCGTTACGTTTCATCTCAGGGAAGCGAGATTCCTCGTAGTTTCTGAAGCTGCATCCGTCGAAACGGCTGATACCATAGTGGGTGGCAAGCCATATAAATCCATTCTGATCTTCCACAATGTCGTGCACGTTGTTGCTTGCTAGCCCATTCTCCGTTGTGTAATGGAAAAAGTAGCACTGGATTTCCCCATGTGCTCCTACAACGTTGAGCATGCAAATAAAAAGTGCTAGTATGGAATAGCAGAATCTATGCATATGTATTAGGTACTAGATGTTTAGATTTAAATTTAGAGTTTAAATGCAAATTTAGAATAAAAATTTACATTTAGCATTTTACCGCCCATTTTTTACATTTAGCATTTTAAGAAGCTGTTTAAATTTGATTTGACGTGGGTTTGACGAACTATAAAAAGGAAGACATTTTCCTCTCGCTGATTGTCTTTATATTATATTTTTTCTCATAAAAGGAGTAAGCTTTCTTTGTGAACTCTTAACTCTTAATTTTTAAAATGGGTATCCGATAGCGAAGTGTAATGTGACATCTCTTTTGAATTGAGGGGATGTGATATTCCATTCTCTTGTCGACGGGTCGTATCCCTTCATTCCGACGTCTAGTCGGACAAGAATGAACGACAAATCCAATCTGACTCCGGCTCCGACACTGGCGGCCAAGTCTTTTGCCAATTCATCCAACACAATCTTGCCATCTGGCTGATTCTCATATTCCTGTATAGTCCAGACGTTTCCCGCGTCGACGAAAATGGCATATTCGAATATTCCTTCAGTATGGAATCTCAGCTCGGCTTGCGCAAGAAGTTTGACATCACCTGTTTGGTTGAAAAAGTCGGCTGATCCTTTTCGCACGTATCTTCCTGGACCAAGTTCACGTGTGCTCCATCCGCGCACGGAGTTAGGCCCACCTGCGAAATATCTTCGCTCGTATGGTATTTGGTCGGAATTTAAGAATGGCGACGCAATGCCAGCCCCTGCGTGGAATGCCAGCGACTGGTGGATTCCCAAGCGGAAAGTCCTGCTGTAGTCGATGTCGAAGCGTGCATATTGGCTGAATGGGACTCCAAATATTTCGTAATGCTTGTCGGCATTTTGTTTATAGTCGAATATATGTGCGAGAGTATATGGCAGAGTGCCGGATATGTCTATCATAAAGCTGAAATTGCTGCTCGATTTTGCATTTTTTTTCGCTTTCATCAAAGAAGACGCGGTGACTGAAGCACTTGAGTAAGAGAAAGTGTAGCTTGTGCGAGTGATGAACTGGTTGGTATAGTTCTGCTTCAGCAAAGCGTTTGTTGAGACATCAAGATATCGGGTTTGGAAATCCGGCAATATCCAAGGCACGATCGTGTATGTGATGTTATAGAGATCGAGGGTGTGGCTAAATCGGTTGCGTCGAGTTGCCCACATATATTTCCAGTCGAAAGTCAGGTATCGCTTCTTGAATTCAGGACGGTTTTGCCAGACGAAACCAGTAGAGAAGACGGTTTTACCTTTTTTAGCTGCGTAAGAATCGTTGAAAATGGGAGAGAGGACCCTTGGAAAGGCAAGGGAAGTGTTGACGCTGAATTCAAAGAAATTCTTTGTGTCGAATCCCTTTTCTATTGCGCCACGCACCATTTCATAGGCTCCGCCAAGTCGAATACGCCAGATCTCACTTCCTTTGAAAATGTTCTTGTCCTGGTAGGTGACGTAAGTCTCCACACCCAAGTCGCCGGCAGTGTTGGTGTTGTCGATACCCCATTGGATATAGTATGGTTTTGCTGGACTGACAGATATATTTGCGATGAGTGAGCCTGGGGCTGTGTCGGGAGTGTAGGTCACATTGGCTGTCTGCACTGCGGACAAACCTGAAAGCGCGGAGAATGTACGGTCGTGGAGCAACTCACTGTATAATCTGCCCTCACGTACAAAAGTATTGTTGTAGATAGTACTTGGACGTAAGAACCGTCGGCCTTTAGGGAAAATGATAGTCAGACGTTTGTATTGAGTTGTGTCAGATACTCCTGTGTATTCTCCTGAGTATCCGCGATAATCACCCATTGTCACCATCACTTTGCTTGTGCGGTAGCGGGTGAGAGGATGCCCCACTCGTGAAGTGTCGACATGGAGATTAAGTTTCAAATCCACTTGATGAGTGCCGAGAGTAGAGTCGACGGAATAGTACAGATTCTCTTTAGTGAAATTATAATATCCCTGGTTTCGTACGAAAGAGACGATATCGCCGACACGAGAATCAATGTTTTCGGCATTGTAAATTGCCCCCTCCTTCACTTTGTCGTTGGAGATGAAATTTTTGGAATGTAAGATGTCGTCGATCAGACCGCCGTCGATTGTCTCGTCCACATTGTGGATTTTGTACGGTTCTCCGGCTTTGATGTCGTATACCACACTTGCCTTTTTCCCCTTTTTGCTCACGTCGTAATTGACGTCGGCCGTGAAGTAGCCCATGTTGAAGAGCTGCGATTTTATTTCTTTGGCAGATAGTTGGGTATACTCTTCCGAATAGATGACGGGAGGTTCGCCGAATCTGCGTATCAGCTTGTTGATCCATTTCGACGTGTCTCTTCCAGACAGAGAGTAGAAGCGGAGAGAGGTTTTGTTGAAGAATGTGCCTGGAGTGTTTGGCTGTTGTATCACGTAGTCGTACAAGTCCGTGGCGTCTATCTCCGGGTCGTCGCACTTCACATTGATGTCGTCGAGCAAGTAATCTCCGTCGGCCACATATTTAGTGGTCGAGCAGGACGCGATGCAGAGCAGGGCGATAACAGTTGATATTAGAGAAAAAAGTCTTTTCATAAGCCTTTACACTGCAAATTTAGCGAAAAATGAGTGATATAAAGATTTTTTTGCATTTTTTCGGTCAGAAAGTTTGGAGGTGACGAAAAAAGTCTTACCTTTGCATCGTTTTTAAGAAACGACCAATCAAAAACGCTGGATCGGTAGCTCAGTTGGTAGAGCAACAGACTCTTAATCTGTGGGTCGTGGGTTCGACCCCCACCCGGTTCACAAAAGGGACGAAAGTCTTGGAGAGATGTCAGAGTGGTCGAATGAGCCGGTCTTGAAAACCGGTGTACTCGTAAGGGTACCGGGGGTTCGAATCCCTCTCTCTCCGCAGAAGCTTGCTAAACGCAGGCTTTTTTTGTATATGGATGTTTAGTATTGTGTGGTTTTCATCTGATCTTTCAATCTCATTTTTTCTTTTCTCCTATTTGAGACGGAAGGAATCCATAGTAATCTCTGAATTTTTTTGTGAAATATGAAGGATCGTTGAATCCTACCTCGTAGGCTACTTCTGAAATTGTTTTGTCGGAATTGGAATTCTGCAGGATTTGGAACGAACAGTTCAATCGATATTCCATCAGCCATTCCATCGGGGTCTTCCCTGTCATCGACTTCACTTTTCTTGTCAGTGTGGCTTTGCTGACGGCAAGTTTTCCTGCCAATCCGTCGACGGTTATTGTGCTGTCTGTGTAGCATTCTGACACTTTTTCCATGAATGACTGCAGAAATGGATGGATTTCATTTTTTTCCACGTCATCTTTGTTCATTGTCTGCTCTTTCATTCGCGTTGATATCGAAGCCTGCATGATAAGTTTCTGATGCTCCTGACGCACTTTTAGAATATTGGTCAGCTTCAGCAACAATTCCAGCTGGCTGAATGGTTTGGCGACATAATCAATAGCTCCACATAGCAATCCCAACAGACGGTCGACAGCGTCATTTTTCGATGATACAAACAATATTGGAATATGTTTTGTTCGTTCAGAAGCATACAGTTGTTTCGCCATTTCTGCCATACTCTGCTCAGATTTGTCCATGTCGCTCACAATGATATCTGGCAATTGTGAGTCTGCCACATTAACTGCCTCCGTGCCGTCGGATGTGTCGATGACATGGAAGTAGTCGCTCAGCATCTCTTTTATTTCAAGTCGTGTCTTTTCATCTTTGTCGACAATCAGAACGGTGTTTTCCTCCCATACCGACTTGTCTTCTATCATCTCCACCACTTCGTCATGTGTCAGGTGTGTCATCTCACCGTCGCTACTGCCTATGACTGAGAATAATGGGTTGTTTAAGTCGTGCGACAACACATTAATCAGTTTTTTACGCTCCTCTATTGTCTGATTTAGTTTTTTTGTCTGCTGCTCCATCTTTTGTCTCAGTTGGAGCGTCTTTTTCCTGATATAAAAGAATAGTCCAATGGATAGAAGGGATATAATAATGAGAATGAACCACCATGTCCTCCACCAAGGTGGCAAAACAGTAATTTTCAATGCTATACGTGGATAGCTGTAGTTCATGTTTGCGCGTGACGCCTCCACCTCCAGTGTATACGTCCCAGTGGGGATATAGCTGAATGAAAGAGTTCGGGCATCTTTCATAGGTATCCATTCGTCTTGTAGCCCTATCATACGATATCGCAATTGCACTTTATCATATTTTGTATAGTCTATCACATCAACATCTATTTCTATGTCTTTCATCCAATACTCCAATTCTATTTCGTCTTGATCAGACAAAGCACCGTCTTTTAGGACGGATGAGCCTGGCATTATCTTTTTTCTTGCGACGTAAAGGTCGGAGAAAGATAGATGCTGGACGGTGGTGTCGGGAAGAATCTTTGATGGATTGAACAGATAGAAACCATTTGTTGTGCCCAAACATATTCTTCCTTTGGAATCAATGAAACTTGATTTTATATAGAAAAGATCATGGTAGTTGCCAGGAAGATATTCAAAAATCTTTTGTTTGGGGTTGAAAGAGATAATTGCGTTGTAGGAGGCCAACCAAAATCGTTCTTGTCCGCTGTATTTGAGAATTCGATAATTGTCGTTTGGAATAAAAGATAGTGTGTCGAAGCGAGTTCCGTCCGACGAATAGCGGAAAATGCCACGGCTTGAGCAGACGTATAGGTTGCCATCTTCGTCAGAGTCTGCGTCTATAATGGTATAGGGATAATGCGACTTCTTTTCATAAAGTTCGGGATGTATAGCCTTCACTTTTTTGCCATCGTATAGCCATAGCATATTTGTCGCTAAAATCCACATGCATGAATCTTTTCCTTGGTATGTCCTGACTATCCACTTGCTGTTAAGCCCTTTTATTGAATCATCTTGCAATGTTAGTTTTTGCCATAGTCCTGACGGACGTTTCATATAAAGGTCGTCGTTAGCGGTGCACCCCAAAATAGTGCCATCTTTCGATTTAGATACGTGGAAGAATATTTTAGATGGATTACAGATAGTGTCGTAGGAAATCTCCGATGAAATGCCTGTTTTTAGATTCATGGTTTGGATGCCACCTCCCCACGTCGACACAAGTATGTTGTCGCCTGTCGAACAAATTCCTGTGACATTGTTGTTGCTCAACGAGTAGTGATGAATAAGACGTAGGTCGGACGATACAGAGTAGACGCCGTTTCCGTCGGTGCCTACCAGTAAGTTTCCATTTGCATCTTCAGCAAAAGATGTGCACATATTGGCAGGAAACCCGAAATCGCCGGAAAAGATAATGTTGTAGTCGTCTTGTAGATTTACACACCATAAGCCTGTGTTGTGTGTGCCAATCCATATCGCACCATCGTCGCCCTCTGCCAATCCATATATTTTTTTTATATCGTCGGGAGTGCCGTTGTATGGAATCACTGAATTGAATACCGTATTTTCGGTTAATGAGTCGGCATACCACAACCCGTCGCCATCTGTGGCAAACCATATTCGACCGTCTTTACTTTGCAATGATTTCGATACGCTTCGGAATGGCACGGATAGTGATTTTCTTTGAGTCAAGTCGTTTTTTGAAAAGATCCATATTTCGTCTCCCATAAATGTCACGGCTATTCTGTCTTTGTCAATTGGCAGCACACATGAGACAGGACGGCAATGGTGGTGCTTTTCATCAAATGTTTGAAGCACGTGTCCATGTTCATCATATATGGTAAGCTGATTGAGAGAGCCCAACCAGTAGCGATTGTTTGAATCTACATATAATGAAGTGATGAATGGCGAATGAATTGAGTCGTAAGCGGCAAAACGGGAATTGAAACATCCGCTTTGGGCATCATATTTGAATACATGTTCGTTTGAAAACACATAGCAGTCTTCTGATGGCGAGACACATGTCCCCTTCATTTGTGAATAGCCCAGAGAATCCATCTCGTTTGGCATTAACTCTAAAAACATGTCTTTTTTGCGGTCGTATTCTTGGAACATTCCGCTGAAACTGCCGAAAACAATGCGGTCGTGTCCAAGGTGACTGACGTAGTATATGTCGTCTCTATGGAGAGAAGGGTACTCTTTTTTACGATAATGTTTGAAGTGAGAGCCATCAAAACGGTCGATTCCAAAATCTGTTCCTATCCAAAGAAAGCCTGTCGAATCTTTTGATAGAGAAAACACAAGGTTTGATGAAAGCCCATCTTTTGAAGAAAAATGGTCAAATCTTGCATATTCCACTTTTTCCGCTGAATAGACGGAAAAAGCAATCAATGATAATATGAAAAACAAGGCTCTACTCATGGTGTATGTCTCATATTTGTGATATGAAGATATACAATAAAATTGAAATTCATACGATAAAGACTAATTTGATTTTACATCGAGTCGCAAGATAAAGGAGAGTTAGGGCGTCCCGCCGTTAACAATCCTCAATTTTGGATGTATGCGGAGTATGATTAATTTAAGCAGCCTCTTAAAGTTATAGGAGTGGCATTGTTGGCGGACACCCATGAGAGTATGTTGAGCGATAAGATGAAAGTATGCAAAAATGTGTGAGAATCTCTTCCCACACATTCCTCTTAACATACTATAACTTATTTGGTTATTTAGAGAATTTAAATACTGCTTCATTTTCCAGACGCAGTATATAGATTCCAGATGGAAGATGAGAAATGTCTATGCCTGAATCATCTGCGACTCCTTGACATACAACACTTCCTGTCACTATCATTAATGAAAATGATTGCCTCCCGTTGTTGGCAAGAAAAATCTTATTTTCATCAAGATAGATCCCTGTCTTTATTGTGTTTATGTTGTCAATTGATGTATGTATTGATTCTGCTTTTTTCTCTCTCGCTTTGTTGAAAAACGAAATCATATCCGGACATTTGTCTCCACTGACTCCATGCTGACCTCCCGTCGGAATATATTCACATTCGACACCGCCTTTTTTCAACTCGTCATACAACATCTCACTTTGGCATTGTGCCACGATAGGGTCTGCCGAGCCGTGGACGATCATATATGGAGGATCACTTGGATCAATAAATGTGACAGCTGTTGCAAGAGCATATTTGTCCGGGCATTGTGATGCGGAGCAGTTGCCAAACAGTGGAGCGATAAAGCTGTTGAGATCCATCGCATTTCCACAGTTCACTTTATCCAGGATTACAGGTCCCGACCAATCACAAACGGCGTCCACGCTGCTGCTGAACTCTGTGAAATTACCAACACTACCTTCAATATCCATTGTGGCAGAGCCGACTGTGTACTCTTTTTCGACATTGCGAGATGTTCCCATCATCGTCGCCAAATGTCCGCCGGAAGAGAATCCGGAGATGGCTATGAATGATGTGTCTACTTTTAGTTCTTCTGCGTTTCCTCTCAGATAACGGGCTACAGCCTTTATGTCGTTTATCTGACCTGGCCACTGAGCATCACTGTTCGAACGATGGTTTGGAGTCACAAAAATATAGCCGGCCTCAACTGCCGCTTTTCCTACGGTTCCCAAATCTGCTCCACCTTTCCCGTTGTTGCTCGACCATGCGCTGCCATAGATATGGATGATTACAGGATATGAGTCTTTTGCCTCTTTAGGATAATAGACATCCATGGCATGATATGATTTGCCATCTCCTGCATAGTTGATGTCTTTTTTAGACGGATATGAATTGAGATTTTCGTTACTTCCAAATCCGCCAAACCCATATTGCGCATACGAATACATGCCACATAGGGATAAAATAGTAAGTAATAGTCTTTTCATAAATGCAAATTAAAAATAATGTGTGAGACTGAGTTGCAATTAACATGATATGCATGTCTGATTGCACCGCCAAAAATAGTGCGAAACGACAAATTGGGATGGTAATGTGGTATCAAACTCTGGTAATTTAGTATAATTGCTCCCAACTCGACAAAATTGTATTCTATCGTGATTGTATTTTCCTAATTTGATGATTTGTTTAGACGACGGACTTACTTAGTTTTGCAAATTCATGTATTATTTTTGCAAGAATCGGAATAGATGCTTTTTTTGACATCTATAAAGTTTAACTTTGCGTCTATGAACACAATATTGACAATCACAGGATCGGACAGTGCCGGTGGCGCCGGCATACAGGCGGACATTAAGACTATCACAGCTCTCGGTGGAAAGGCTCTTTCCGTCGTCACTACTCTTACTATGCAAAACACTCTCGGTATTCAAGATTTCTATGATATTCCGGCTGAAATCGTTGAGCGTCAGATTGATGCGGTGGCTGAGGATATCACTCCATTTGTGTTTAAGATCGGTTTGATCCGCAATATTTATACTCTGGAAGCTATAGCACGTTGTGTATCACGATATAAGCCGAGATGGGTGTTGTTCTCTCCTGTCATTTATTCAAGTTGTGATGAGATATTGATGAGTGAAGAGCTGATCAATAGAATCCAGAAGACACTTGTGCCGTTGTGTGACGCGTTGGTGGTGAGGGAGCGAGACAGTGACCGTTTCGACGCAAAAAGGATTATTGTCGCTGACAACAGCCATGGACGATGCAATGAGTTGTGTTCGACTATCGCCACTTTGCTTTGCCAGGGAATGACGATCGACGATGCTGAGAAAAAGGCTAAATATATGATGCCGACGGGAGTAAACACTGAAATGTCGGGACGTTGCATGACTCTGTACAACAGTTTTGTCAAGATGCAGGAAGAGGAGTGTAAAAACAGCCATGATGTCAATTATTATGCCTCCCGTCTAAATGTCTCCCCTCGTTATTTGTCGCAGGTGACTCGAAGGGTAGCGTCGCAATCTCCTAAATCAATTATTGATTCCTCTTTGCTAGGCAAGATTAAGGAACTTCTTAAAACGGACAAGACAATTCAGGAGATCGCTTATCAACTGGAGTTTTCGTCGCAGGCTCATCTTTCCAACTTTTTCAAACGGTTTACTGGCACTTCTCCGTCGGACTATCGAAAGCTGATAGTGAATGGTTGATGGCAGATTTATAGATTCACCACTCTGCCGACAAACAGTATGGCTCCTGTCTTTTCGTCGACTATGGCATAAATGAACGGATGGTTGGCAATGAATATGTTATGCTCAACAGGACTTTTGCCACCCCAAATCGCCATCGTCCAATGAGTGACAGCTGCGGCTTCAGTTCCTCTTTCGTTAACTTTAATCCTTGCGGTTTGCTCGTATTCTGAAACATAAAGACTGTCAGTAATTTGGTTAAGTGAATTGGCATACTGAATGAATATAGACTGAACGCCCATCCCTTTCAATAGATTTTTCAGATCGATATTTGTTTTAGTTTCAAAATGTGGAACCAAAACCTCATCAAAGTTTTTCTCAGTGAATTTCATTTTGTTCCACTCTATCTTGTTTATGATGGAGTCGACGTCGTAGTAGTCATCACAAGCTTTTTTCCTATCATCTTTTTCCCCTGTAGCTGTCTCGGATTGTAAAGACAGACTAGGGTCTATGTTCCATTTGGATGCTTTATCGAATCTGGATATGTTGAATTCTCTGTTATTGGGAGTGTCGGAAAAATAGGGTTGCTGAATATCAAATTTGTGTGAGACGGTGCTTGTCTGCAAAAAATCATTGTCTTTCAATGATTGAAAGTATTCTTCACTTATTCCGTATTTCAACTGAGGCAAGACCACGATCATGCTGTAATCGGAATCCTTATAGAACAGTTTGATGGCTCTGAAATAGGAGTTGCTATAGCAATACATTTTTTCATTTTTGTATTGCCAGGTATTTGCATTTGCCTTCCTTACCGTCTCTATTTTTGAAAGGCGTTTCTGTGGCTGGGGTTTGGGGGGGTATGTCCCAAACACCATTGAAATAGGTGCTGTTTATACCTATCATAACATCGTCTGGCTTCACGGATGGCGCGTCATTGAGAAAACCATTTGTACGCTCAACAATCCAATTCCGCATCTCTTTTTCGATTTCCTGATTATTATTAAAATCGGCGACGTGAAGGTCGGCTTTGTAGAAACGTGATGCTGTGTTGAGGAAGTCTCGTTTGATTTTGCCTTCTATTTTGTCGGAAATCCATAGTCCATTGGCTATCAACAGTTTATTGGCTGACGATTGGTTGGACGAAGACAAAATTTGATGGTTGTAGTTGTTTACATCTGAAAGGGTCAAACCGTTATAGTTTAGGGCTTGCATAATTTCAGTTCTGGCTTTTTCGTTTGCTCCGTTCAGAAGCAAACCTATACTTTGGTTGAGGCTTACAGGACAGAACAGAAAATTTTCGTTGCTGTTTTTTGTCGTGGCGACAGATTGGAAAAACTTGTTGATAAAGTCTCCTTGCCGGCTAGTGAACTCAGATTGAGAAAGTTCAGTAGCCATAGATTTAGAACAACATATAATCAGTATTATATAGATGATTTTCTTCATTTTATGGTCAAATTTGTGTCTCTGCTTATTTTTGCAAATATAATAAAAGAGATGATGAGTTAACATGTAAGTTTAGATTTTCTATAATTAGAATTTTGCTTTTTGGGTTCATTTTGCAAATCTAGAATCTGTTCAAATTTAATATAGATACTTGGTTATAGAGTCGAGGATTGTTAAGGGCGGAACGCCCTAACTTCTCCCAAAATGCGAGCCGTAAGGCGATCAGTATATATTAAAAGCATTTTATCGCTCGCCCTTGGGGCTCGCGGAAGAGAATGAGTTGGCGTTCTGCCCTTAACAATCCTCATTTTCTCCCACTATTATTTGCCGAATTGGCGTTAATTAGAAAATTTGTTTAAGGATTTTACTTTTTTTGGGGGCATTTTGCAAATCTGTATCCAATTTATTTAAAAATTAAATTTAATCAGCATCTTATTTGTTTGAAAAGTAATCATATATTATTTTTGTAACTGTTTCAGGATTCAATAAAAAGAAAGTCATAGATGTCGGATAAACTCACACCTGAGCAGCGTCACAAATGCATGTCGCACATAAGGTCCAAGGATACGAAGCCAGAAGTGGTTGTGCGGAAATGGTTGTGGGCAGAAGGGTTCCGATATAGGCTTTATGTGAAAGGTCTGCCTGGTTCACCGGACATCGTGATGAAGAAGTATAAGACGGTGATTTTCATCAACGGTTGTTTTTGGCATGGTCATAATCTTGCATACGGAGGGGAGAACGGAGATGTTGTCGACAGCAAGTGCTGCAGGATACCGAAGACTCGAACTGATTTTTGGATTCTGAAGATCAAACATAATATGCAGCGAGACTATGTCAATGTGATGCGATATAAGAGAGCTGGATGGCATGTGCTGACAGTGTGGGAATGTCAGTTGAGAGGCAAAGAGCAACAGCATCAGACGCTGATGGCTTTGTCGCAAAAAATAAATTCCATCATTCTTGATTCCTACCGTCTGCCCAAGAGATATGATTTTGAGCCGGATGAAGAGATGCCGATGGTGGCGGAAGAATCTTTTGTTTACGAAAAGAAATGAAATCAACAATATGAAGAAATTTTTAATGGCAATATCTGCGGCTTTGGTGTTTGCAGGTTGTGGAAATCAACAGAAGCCTGCGGCGGAGAAGTGTAGCCCACGACATTCAACTAAATCGCTTGTTTTGTATTATTCACAGACTCACACTACCGAGAAGGTGGCAAAACTGTTGGCTGAGGCTGTTTCAGCCGATTTGGATTCAATTGTGCCTGTTGAGCCATACAATGGCACTTTCGAGGAGACTGTTGAGAGATGCAAAAATGAGATTGAGAGGAATGAGAAACCTCAGTTGATTAAGTCATTGAATGTAGATGTGGCTGAATACGATACTGTTTATTTTGGATACCCTATATGGTGTGGTGTCGCTGCCCGACCTGCTGAAGCATGGTTTATGAGATTTGATTTGAGGGGAAAGACGGTGATCCCTTTCTGCACATTCGGCAGTGGTGGTTTGGAGACGAGTGTGGCAGTACTTAGGAAAATGGCTCCCAGTGTGAATATTTTGGATGGATACGGAATCCGTTCTGCTCGTATAGATAAGGCGGCAGAGGAGATAAATGAGTTTCTTATTCGCAATGGAATAAAGGAAGGAGAAGTGGCTCCGGAAGTTCCGTTTGGAGACAAGAGAGAGTTGAACGACGAGGAAAAGGGCATCTTCGACGCTGCATGTGGCGACTATCCGTTCCCTCTTGGCACACCCGTGAAGGTAAGTAGCCGTGTGGCAAAGAACGGCATGGAATACTGTTTTGTCACAGACTCTAAAGACGCTAAGGGAAATCCTGCTCAGGCAGAGGTCTATGTTATCGTCAGCAATGAGGATGGGGTAGGTCCAGAGTTCACAAAAGTGGTGAGATGATATGAAAAGAGTCATAGAATTTCTTCAAAATCTTGCCGCCAACAACAATAAGGTGTGGTTTGATGCCCATAAAGACGAATACCTTTTGGCAAAAAAGGTGTTTGAGGATTTCACAGAGCAGTTGATAGCGAAAGTGGAGGCATTTGATCCGTCAGTCAAGGGGTTGAAGGTGAAGGACTGCACATATCGTATTTATCGCGACGTGAGGTTCAGCAAAGATAAGAGTCCATACAAGACTCACATGGGATGCTACATCTGCCGTGGAGGGAAAAAATCAGGTTACAGTGGCTATTATTTCCACGTCGCCACAGAGCAGAGCGACGTCTATCCTTCGGGACACATGCTTGCTGTGGGCGATTATTGTATGGAGCCAAAAGCGTTGAAGATTCTTAGAGAGGATATTGTCGACGGTGGTGGAGATTTCCAGGAGATACTTGATAAGCAGGTGGATCCATGTTTCCATCTCGACAAAACATTCCAGCTTAAACGTCCGCCCAAAGGATATGATGATTCCACACCATACATAGATTTTGTGAAATATAAGGTTTTCTGTTTGTGCAGCGAACCGTCTACGGAGGAAATCCTCTCTCCAACGCTTGCCGACGATGTGGCGGAAAAGTTTAAGACCACCAAACCATTCCTCGACTATATCAACCGTGCGATTGAATATGTGAAGGAAGGGAACGAGGATTAATTCATAATTCGTAATTCATAATTCATAATTATTGGGGGGGGAAATCCACACATTTGGTTGACCTGCCCTCTCGTAGAGACGCACGGACATGCGTGTAATAGAAATTCGTAATTCATAATTCATAATTCATAATTCATAATTATTGGGGGAAATCCACACATTTGGTTGACCAGCCCTCTCGTAGAGACGCACGGACGTGCGTGTAATAGAAATTCGTAATTCGTAATTCATAATTCGTAATTATTTGGGGAAAATCCACACATTTGGTTGACCAGTCCTCTCGTAGAAACGCACGGACGTGCGTGTAATAGAAATTCGTAATTCATAATTCATAATTATTGGGGGGAAATCCACACATTTGGTTGACCTGCCCCCTCGTAGAGACGCACGGACGTGCGTGTAATAGAAATTCGTAATTCATAATTCATAATTATTGGGGGAATTCACACATTTGGTTGACCTGCCCTCTCGTAGAGACGCACGGACGTGCGTGTAATAGAAATTCGTAATTCATAATTCATAATTATTTGGGGAAATCCGCACATTTGGTTGACCAGCCCTCTCGTAGAGACGCACGGACGTGCGTGTAATAGAAATTCGTAATTCATAATTCATAATTCATAATGAGACGGAGAATGCATTCGTCTTTTTAGAAACTTGGCTATATAGTAGAGGGTTGTTAAGTGACCTTCACCTCGGCAGTGTGAGCTGTAGACGAGCACTATAATTAGGTCTTGTCCTATTTTATAACTGATATTTCTATCTTTTTTCGTCTGAAAGACGCTACCGAGCAAAGCGAGAGTAACCCGTGACGAAGTCTCGGGAAGAAGTGCCAATGATACAAAACTTTGCCTGAAAGGCAATACCATAAGTACTGCTTTCTCGTTTCTTTTCCTTAAAAAATCGAAGACTTTCTCTTATAAAATTCCGCGTCTCTTTGTTTATTCTATATGTGCTTGCCCTTTGGGTTCATGGAAGAGGGAGTAAGGGCGTTCCGCCCTTTATAATCCTCGATTCAGACATTCTGCTACAATATTTATCAATAAATTGAGAATGTTTGAACAAATTCAGCGGACAGCAATAGTTTGGTTTATTTTGTAGATAAAAAGCGACTTTTGATGAAAAATTCTTCATAATTAGGATAAAACAGTCAAAAACGAAGGATTGTAACTCTTTTTTGTGATTAGCTGTTTTGAGTTGAGCAAAATAGCATTATTTTAGCCACGAATCTTATTACTCTAATACAAAAATACATGAAAAAACTTATTTACTCAATCTTGGGCTCTGCCCTAACTGTGTCGGCTGCACATGCTGGTACAGAGTACATTAACGTAGGTGGACAGAACCGTCAAATCTATGTTCATGCACCAAAAGGACTTACAGACAATCGTCCGTTGCTTATCTCTTGTCATGGTATGGACCAGGACATCAATTATCAGCGTGGTATGGCTCAGTGGGAACAGGTGGCAGACACAGCCAATTTTCTTGTTGTCTATCCTGGTGGTGGAACAGGTTTCTCTACTTGGGATATCAGTGGCGACAAGGACGCCAATTTCATCTCTGCTATCATAGATGAGATGGCTAAAAATTACAACATCGACAAATCTCGCGTCTACATGTCGGGATTCTCAATGGGAGGTATGCTCACTTACCATTTGATGAACAAACTTCCCAATAAAATTGCTGCGTTCGCTCCTGTGTCGGGACATTTGATGGGAACTCCAAGCTACACAGCTAACAGACCGCTTCCTCTAATCCATGTGCATGGTACGAGTGACAGTGTTGTGAATTATGAGCAGTCAGAAAACTACGTGAAAGATTGTGCTAAACACAACAAGTGTAATTCGAATCCAGTCGTAACAAAGTACTCAAACGGTAATCCATCTTGTACAAAGGAGGTCTGGACAGATGGAGAATGTGAGACAGAGGTCGTACGTATCTCATTCAATGGACGTGACCATGAGCACAACAATAGCGGTGCTCTTCACACAAGTCGTGAAATCTGGAATTTCGTGAAGAACTACTCTCTTGAGTGTGGAAAAGTAGGATCGAGCGGCGTTAACTTCTCGTCTCCTTCAGCAAGCGGAAAATATTCTGATGGAGATATCCTTCCAATCACTGTAAAGGTGGGTGGCAAGGTTGAGGCTAAAAAAGTGGTTGTGACTTTAGACGGTGAGGAGTTGGCTACCCTTTCTTCTGAACCTTGGTCGACAGAATGGACTGCCACTCAGGGTAGTCACGTGGTGAAGGCGGTGGCTACAATGTCGGACGGATCTGAGATGGAGGTGGAGACTAAATTCTCAGTCAACGCTCCTCAGACTCCATATGGAGGAAAAGCACCAGTTTTGCCAGAGAAGATAGAGGCTGAAAACTATGATGAGGGTGGCGACGGATTCGCGTTCTCAGATTCTGACGACAAAAACGAAGGCAAGGAGTATAGAAACGATGGAGTGGATATCGTCGACAACAAGAAAGGCGACTACGCAATCGGCTATACAAATGCAGGTGAGTGGCTTGAATATACAGTGGAGGTGTTGAAAGACGCAGAGTTTGGAATCGAAGCGTCGGCATCCAATGGAAGCAGCAGCTTTGAGTTTGATGTTTTGTCGGACGGACAGAAGTTGACGACACTTTCTGGCGAGAAAACTGCCGATTGGGACACATACGCTGTTGTAAAGTCAAAATCAAAAGTGTCGTTGACAAAGGGTAAACATGTCATCAAAGTAGTCTTCAATACCAATTACACAAATCTTGACTACATAGAGTTTACTGGAGAGAAGGTAGATCCAGCTGATGTGGACGACGTAATGCTAGATGCAAAGTCGGTTGTGATTTATCCTAATCCGGCTCGCAACGAATTTGTCGTAGAGGCACAGTCTGCAATTAGAAGTGTAAAAGTGATGACAATGAGTGGAGTAGAGGTTAAGACGTCTGAAAATAAGACGGTGGATGTTTCCGACTTGTCGTCAGGCTGCTATTTTGTGGAAGTGACTACAGAAGAAGCTGTTGTGGTGAAAAAAGTAATGGTAGTTAGATAATTTTGATTTACTAATTTTGAGCTTGCCCTCATAGTCCGGGGCAAGCTTTTTTTGTTTTAAATAGGGTCGTGGAAGTCAAATTAAGACACGACCATTATTTATTTGCTAAAGACTTGATACTTATCTTGTTTATGGCGTCAATAAGTCTTTCGTCATTTGAGATTTTGCAAAAAAACGCATCCCAATTTTTTGCAACAGTAAATACGTCGTTAGTGTATTCGTTTGCGATTTTTTGGTCTTTAAATAGTGATATCTTCAAATCTTCATTTGTAGTGCTTTCTATAAGTTCATGAATGAATAAAAATAAATGGGATCTCAGTGTAGACTCTATATTTGATATTCTGTAGTAGGAAAAATCTTTTCTCCATAAGTAGTGAGAAACCATTTCTTTCATTGTTTCCCCACGTCTCATTAGATCAACGAAAGTCGCAACAACATTATCTTCGTTCATTTTATCTGATTCGCAAATTCCTGATTCGAAGAACCCTCTGTCTTGATATGATACTATCCCATTACGTTTGAATGGGGACTTAGATTTATAGTAGTCGAGTTCTTTTTTGACAAGAGCCAAGGTTCTCTCACATTTTTCCCCTCCGTACATATATTCAAGAACGGATGTGAAAATATCTGAGGGAGAGACTATTTCAAACAATGTCATACAAGAACACACTTTCATTGCATCTATTCCTCCGAAAATTGATTCCGGATCCGAACAGTCTTGGTTATATAAGGCATTGGTTATTTCGTAAAGCCTTTTGCGGAGTGTCTCTTCTTCCAGATAGGCTTTCGCTTCAAGAAGTGATTTTATTCCATAATAATTTGAATTATGGCTGTGGCCTAACCCTGCCATCTGTGGAAATATATACCATATCCAATGACCTTCCTTTTTGCTGTTCCTTACCTCTTCAAGGGCTCTGTTATAATTTTCAAAATGGTCTTGTGCCTCTATGAAGCGATTTAATTTGAATGAATCTTCCATATTCTGTATGTTAAATCTTTATGTTTTATAAGGACTCAGATGGTAATGCAGAAAATTACTTGTAATCATTAGAATTTTCCTGCGACTAGCAGTTTGTCCAATAGTTCAGGCTTTCTGATATTTCAATTTTAAGAATGTCTTTATAAAGATAGCTGCTAGATAGATTTTATCATATTTATGAGATGTTTGAATGTTGCAAAAAAAACATAAAAAAACTCTCTAATCCAAAATTATTGCCATATTTTCGGAATATAATCCAAAATTATTGCCATATTTTTGGAATAGACTCGAATATGGCATCCTTCACGATCTCCATTTTACGGAAAGAGAATGTTTATTTCTCCACAACAATCGGCACTCCACGGGTGTTTTTCGTCTCACTCATGACAAAGACGCTGTGCAGACTTCCCAGACAACTCATCGCTCCAAGTTTATGCTGCATAAACTGCTGGTAGGCATACATGTCGCGGGCATAAACTTTTATCAGGAAATCGTAATCTCCGCTGGTGTTGAAACATTCGGTGATCTCGTCAATCTCCTGAACCGCATCTATAAACTGCTGTATCATCTCTTCCGAATGTTGCTTCAGACGGATATTGCACAACACCAGAATACCATTGCCGGCTTTCTTTGCGTCTACAACTGCCATGTATTTGGTGATATATCCCTCTCGCTCCAACCTTTTTTGTCTTTCGAAAGTGGGGGAGGGAGACAAGTGTACTTTTGCCGCAAGCTCTTTTATTGTCAGTTGCGAATTCTTTTGCAGTTCTTTCAGAATACGAATATCCGTTTCGTCAAGTTTATAGCCGTTTTCCATTTCTTGAAATATCTATTTTGCAGTATATTATTCTTGGTTTTGCGTGTTGTGACCGCAAATTAAGCATATTTTACCGAACTTTCCAAAATATTTTTATGATTAAAAAGCTCTGCATAACTTTGCAGTGCAATTGCGAAAAAGATGTTCTGGTCTTAATCGGGTCTGAACAAATAATTACAAACTAATCGTACTGAAGATATGACATTAAAAACGAATGTGTTAGGATATCCACGAGTTGGAGCAAACCGTGAATTGAAAAAAGCCGAGGAGGCATATTGGGCTGGAAAAGCCACTAAGGAAGAGTTGTTGAAGACAGCTGCTGAGATTCGTAAAAGCAATTGGCTTCTACAGAAGGAAGCGGGAATAGATTTGATCCCAAGCAACGATTTCTCATTTTATGATCAGACTCTTGACTTGTCGCTTTGTGTAGGTGCAATTCCTGAGCGTTACAATGCGTTGAAGAACGACAGACTTGATCTTTATTTCGCTATGGCTCACGGATTGCAGAAGAATGGTATTGATGTCACAGCTATGGAGATGACTAAATGGTTTGACACAAACTATCATTATATTGTTCCTGAATTTGCAAAGAATCAAGAGTTTACACTCCTATACAATAAAGCAGCAGAGGAGTTTAAAGAGGCTCTTGCACTTGGCATCAAGACAAAACCTGTGATTATCGGCCCTATCACTTATTTGCTTCTTGGAAAAGAAAAAGAGAGTGGATTCAATCGCGTCGACTTGATAGATAAGCTTTTGCCCGTCTATCTGGAAATCTTGAGACAGCTTGAATCTTTGGGTGCGGAATATGTCCAGATTGATGAGCCGATCCTTGCCACTGATATTGACGAGGATATAAAAAGCCTTTATCGCAAGGTGTTTGCTGAGATCACTAAAGCCACAAAGCTGAAGATTGTTCTTGCCACATATTTCGATAGTCTTGCAGACAATACGGATCTTGCCACTGAACTTAATGTCAGCGTGTTGCATATTGATCTTGTGCGTGCTCCTCAGCAGTGGAAGAATGTTGTTAGCCGTTTGAAAGGAGACACAATACTAAGTCTGGGCATCGTCGACGGTAGAAATATTTGGAAGAATGATTTTGCCAAGTCGCTCGAAATCATCGAGGGCGTGAAGAGTCAGTTGGGTGAAAACCGTGTGATTATTTCCACAAGCTGCTCTTTGCTTCATTCTCCATTTGATTTGGACAACGAGAAGAATGAAAAGTCGTTGCCTGCGGAGGTGAAGCGATGGATGGCGTTCGCTCGTCAGAAGGTGAATGAAGTGGTGACATTGGCTGAACTTGCAGGCGACGCACCGTCTGAAAAAGCGAAACTGGCATTGAAAAACAATATTTTAGATATAGAGAACCGTCGCTCTTCTGCTCTGACGAACAATGAGGAGGTGAAGAAAAGAATGGCTGGTATCACACCTGCGTTTTCTCAGAGAAAAAGTCCGTTTGCGACGCGAATCAAGGAGCAGCGTAGGGTGCTGAACCTTCCTCTTTTCCCAACCACCACTATTGGATCTTTCCCTCAGACTGTGGAAGTGCGTTCGTGGCGAAGCAAATTCAAGAAAGGGGAGATCACAAGAGCAGAGTATAATAATTTGCTTAAAGGAGAAATAGAGAAAACAATCCGCAAGCAGGAGGAGATCGGGTTAGACGTGCTGGTTCACGGAGAGGCAGAGCGTAACGATATGGTGGAGTATTTCGGCGAGCAGTTGAGCGGATTCGCATTCACACAGAACGGATGGGTGCAGAGTTACGGTAGCCGATGTGTGAAACCACCTGTTATCTATGGAGACGTTGCTCGTCCAAACGCAATGACCATAGATTGGATAACGTATGCGCAAAGTCTGACAGACAAGCCAGTGAAGGGAATGCTTACCGGACCGGTCACTATATTGCAGTGGAGTTTTGTCCGCAACGACCAGCCGAGAGCGGTCACAATGAAGCAGATCGCGCTTGCTATCCGCGACGAGGTTGTCGACCTGGAGAAGGCAGGAATCAAAGTGATTCAGATTGATGAGCCAGCTATACGTGAGGGCTTGCCGCTAAGAAAGAGCGAGAGAAAGGCATATCTCGACAATGCGGTCGAGTCGTTCAGAATCTCAGCGTCGGGAGTGAAAGATGAGACGCAGATCCACACACACATGTGTTATTGCGAGTTCAACGATATAATAGAACACATCGCTTTGATGGACGCAGATGTGATAACGATCGAGTGCGCACGAAGCCAGATGGAATTGCTTGAATCATTTGTAAAGTTTAAATATCCTAATGAAATCGGCCCTGGAGTATACGACATCCATTCGCCGCGTGTCCCTTCAGTCGACGAGATGGTAGCACTTATGCAGAAGGCGGCGCAAGTCATCTCACCGTCGCAGCTATGGGTAAATCCGGATTGTGGACTAAAGACACGAGGATGGGCAGAGACTGAAGCCTCGTTGAGAAACATGGTGGAAGCAGCGAAAAAATTACGTCGGTAGTTACAATTAAAGAATAGTTGTTGGGTAGTCGACAATACTATTTAGTTATTGTAAGTTGAAAGCTGTAGAACTGTCATTTTATGATGGTTCTACAGTTTTTTGTTGTGGAAAGATTCGTAGAATGGACAGAAAAGACTAATGACAAACTAACAAGTAATATCGCCTGTGTCATAGTGGAGGATTGTTAAGGATGGAATGCCCTAATTCGCATTTTTCAGCGAGTCCGTGCGGTCAAAAAAACTTTGTCATTTCATGCCAGATTATGGCCCTTATTGCAAAATAAACTAGTAAAAGCACATCAAAATAAACTAATAAAATCACGGAATGAGAATGATAGAAAATTTGAAAAACAGGGTTGTTTTTGAGTTTCCAAGATGCCGGTATCCATGTCGAAGAGAAAATGGTGATTGAAAGGAAATTTTGAATACAAATCACTCACGTTAAATATCTATTTTTTATGTTATATGACAATGATATGTTAGAAATCGATTGCGTAATTTGTATTATATTATTTAGAAATTTATATTTGACTTATCGAAAGGATTTAAAAAGGAGGTGTTTATGAAAAAAATGTTTGTTTTCTTCTCAATGATTACAATATTTGGAATTAATGCACAAGAATTTGAGCTTGCGGAAGAAGTAAAATATGATAGGTTTAAGAATCCTATTATAAAAGTCAAGATAATTAACAACACAAAAAAGACCATTGATTTCATAAGATTTGATTTATGCTATGGCACTTATAACAAGTTTTATAGAAAAGTAGATTGTTGGGAGTTACAATCTAGAGATACACATATTAATTTTAATTTAAGACCTGGCTATAATACAATAATTACAATAAAAGGCACTTTGCCTAAGTCTTATCTTGAATTTTCTAGTATTGCTCCAGATTACGTCCATTTTACTGATGATACAGTTCGTGCTTATTAGGGAAGAGACTAATATAACGAGATTTCGACGAATTTTAACTAGTTGATTATTTGAGAAATAGCGTTGTTTTTCGTAGTTTTTAAAGTGCAAACAAAAACAAAATTTACGAAAAACACCGCCATAATTTCAGAATCCAAAATTATTTAATTTTTCTGTTTGTCTGACGATTTTGCGAATTTTTTGGACAGTTGATCTGTAAAATGATGGGTGTTTAGAATGTCTCAAAAATCAACACAGACTCTCAAAAATCCATTATATTTGCAGTAAGAAAAACGTTTATGGCATGAATTACGAAGAAAGAATAGAGAGGGCAGTGGCTCTTTTCAACAGTGGATTCAACTGTTCACAGTCGGTGGTGGCGGCGTTTGCCGACATGTATGGTTTCACGGAAGAGCAGGCGTTGAGGATGTCGGCGTCGTTTGGCGCTGGAATAGGCAGAATGAGGGAGACGTGTGGAGCCGCGAGCGGAATGTTCCTCCTCGCTGGATTGGAGTGTGGACAGACAGAGCCGAAAGATGCTGCGACAAAATCTTTCAATTATAAGGTAGTGCAGGAGTTGGCTGCAAAGTTTAAGGAGCAGAACGGATCAATCAAGTGTGCTGATCTGTTGGGACAGTTGAAAGAGAAGACGACGACGCATGTGCCTGAAGCTCGCACTGCTGAATACTATGCCAAACGTCCATGTCCACGTATGGTGGAGTGCGCCGCAAGAATTTGGGTTGAGAAACTGAAGGAGTTGAGGGGACAATAGACGTCGGCAGAGGAAGAGAGATATAGTTGTTACAAAAATATTAAAATATAGTATATAGTATATAGCGAATAGTTGGCGAGCCATTGAAAACATTATTTTTGCCGAAAATCAATCAACAAAAAGCAAAAATATGAAAAAAAGTTTTAAGGCTATTTTATTGATAATTTCGGTTATCAGTATGTCGATTTTAGCATCCTCATGTGATAAGGATGATGACGATGAAGTAAAGGACTTATATGCATCAATGAGTAAGTCTATGCAAGATTCCATTGGTATCAGTGAGTGTAGGACAGCATCAATGACTCCTATAGAGAGACCACAGGACACAGTGATTGACAATAGATATGGTTTTGAAATGTGGTATGCATCAACAAACGTTCAGGAAGACATCAATCAGATAACCAATGATTATGCGGCACAGGCAAGAAAGGTAAGTACGAATACCAGAATGCGTCTGTATTGGTTGAATATTGGAGGAATGAGTTCATCTAAGACAGTTTTAGATGGTCCAAGGACAGTAGGAAAAGATAAGGCGTTCTTTTTTGCTAAAGATAATCAGAGTTGGCTTGTCAAGGCATATAACATAAACGACAAGTACATACGTGTTATCGTATGCTTATATGCAAAGAAAGGAAAATTTTTTGATGAACGTTATGATGATGGACATTTGCTAGATCCAAAGTAAATAAGGAAAGCAGTAGAGGCAGTGCTTCTGCTGCTTTTTTATTTGATTCTTGTTTGCTAATGAAAAAAATTCATACTTTTGTCTTGTTAGTTCCCTTTTGCAGTTGATGTGAGGGACGTTTTTTTATAAACGGACAGTAAAATTTTTATGGCAAGACCAATAAGAAACACACCTATCATTACAGGTAAAGATGCAACAGCTTTTATTCAGGCTGCATCTACTATCCCATCAGAGACAATTCGTAGGACAGAGCGTATTCGCTTAGAAAATAGTGTAATCAGATTCAAAACAATGTTGGCTAAATTGCCGAAATAATCAATGGAACAGAATTAATACAAAAAGATGGCGTGTCGTTTTCGACACACCATCTGGTTAAACATTATGGCATTACTTCGTTTTTCCCCCACCGTTAAAAAATGCGGTGAAAATGTGGTTTTCTAATTCTCATATCTTGTGCCATATATGAGTTTTATGTGATTAAATATGTAGTGCTTTACTCAAACTTAGTAAGATCTAAAAACTTATTTGTATATGTGCTCGCCTACGGCTCGCACTAGAGAGGAAGGGTAAGGGCGTTCCGCCCTTTGGAATCCTCATTTATGATACACCAACTATCTTTTTTTCTCCTACTATAATAATTTATATTTTGTCGAATTGACATTAATTTATACTAGAGAGGAAGGGTAAGAACGTTCCGCCCTTAATAATCCTCAAAATAATCTAAATAGCGTCTTAATTCAGAAGCTTCTCAAATTTGATGTTGACTCTTGTGTAGTGGGGAATGAAATCTTTCACTTCGCTGAAACCATACTTATTGTATAGACCCATTGCGGCTTTCAACTTTGTATTGGTTTCTAGTATTAATTTGCTGATGTTGTTCGTTTTCGCATAGCTGAATATTGCATCAAATAGTTGGTTGGCGACACCTTTGCCCTGCGCTGACGGATCCACTGCAAGTTTGGAGATTTCATATTCCGTCTCTCCATGCTTCAGAAGAGCCACACAGCCAAGTACAATCCCGTCTTCAGTGGCAAAAAACAAATGACCTCCTTTGTCGAGGATCTCTTTTTTGGGGTTGGATAGAAGTTCTACTTCTGATGGCCCGATTGTATTTTCGTCGAAGAAGCGGACAATCCAACCACGGTTGAGTGCTTCAAAATATTTCGTATACTGGGGTTTCCATGTTTCAATCTGTGCCATAATCATTCATGTTTTTATGGCGGGGAACCAGTAGAGACGCAAGTATGCGCGTCTCTAAGGCTCATTCCGTCATTGGTTATTAAATATTGTCGAACGCCTGCTTCAAATCGTCAAGAATATCGTCGATGTGCTCAGTTCCGATACTCAATCTGATTGTAGACGGTGTGATGTGCTGCTGCTGCAACTCCTCTGGCGACAACTGAGAGTGAGTTGTTGTGTATGGGTGGATCACAAGGCTCTTCACGTCAGCAACGTTTGCAAGAAGAGAGAAGATCTTTAGAGAGTCGATAAACTTCCATGCCTCATTCTGTCCGCCCTTGATTTCGAATGTGAAGATAGATGCTCCTCCGTTAGGGAAATACTTCTTGTAAAGAGCATTGTCTCTGTGGCTTGAAAGAGCTGGGTGGTTGACCTTAGAAACCTTAGGATGGTTGTTAAGGAAATCTACAACTTTCAACGTGTTCTCAACGTGGCGCTCTACTCTCAATGAAAGAGTCTCAAGTCCCTGAAGAAGGATGAATGCGTTGAATGGAGAAAGAGTAGCACCTGTGTCACGAAGGATCACCGCACGAATACGAGTCACGAATGCGGCTGCTCCGGCAACGTCTGCGAACACTGCTCCATGGTATGATGGATCTGGTTTAGCAAGAGTTGGGAACTTGTCTGCGTTTGCCTTCCAGTTGAAAGAACCACCGTCTACGATAACTCCACCAAGAGATGTTCCGTGACCACCGATGAACTTAGTTGCTGAGTGAACCACGATATCAGCTCCGTGCTCGATAGGGCGGATTAGGAATGGAGTTCCGAATGTATTGTCGACGATAAATGGAATGTTGTGCTTGTGAGCGATAGCAGCCACCTTGTCGATGTCAAGCACATCACTGTTTGGATTTCCAAGAGTCTCAGCGTAGATAGCTTTTGTGTTTGGCTTGATTGCCTTCTCAATTGCATCAAAATTAGAGAAATCCACGATTGTGTAGTCTACTCCCTGAGTTGAAAGAGTGTGTGTGATAAGGTTGTAAGAACCACCGTAAAGATTATCAGCTGCGATGATGTGATCTCCGTTACGAGCGATATTCTGCAATGCGTAAGTGATTGCTGCTGCTCCTGATGCTACTGCAAGTCCGGCAACACCACCTTCAAGAGCTGCCACTCTTTCTTCAAAAACACTCTGAGTTGTATTAGTCAAACGACCGTAGATGTTTCCAGCGTCACGAAGTCCGAAACGGTCTGCTGCGTGCTGAGCATTGTTGAACACATATGAAGCAGTCTGGTAGATAGGTACTGCGCGTGAACCTGTTGCTGGATCTGGATTCTCCTGTCCTACATGAAGTTGTAGTGTCTCGAAATGAAGTTTTTTCTGTGCCATAATATTCTAATTTTTTTCGTTAATACTAATGTTTTTGTTTCTTGTCTTTTGACATTGCAAAGGTATGGCGACTTGAAAGATTGACTATGAAGATTTGAAAAATTAGAATATGATTTTATAATTAGGTTGAATTATAGGGATAATGTTCTATAAAATGAATTTTTTTGTACTGTTTGAAGAATGGGCAGAGACGCCACAATGTGACGTCTCCACAGATGTTATTTCCCCTTCACCACACTTACACCAAGCGTAATGACCGCCAATATATATGGGTAGACGAGATGGCTTATAATCTCGGTAGGAGCAATACTGGCTAGTCCGGATGCGATGAGCAGTTGGGCTCCATACGGAATGACTGATTGTGCTACGCAGCTCCACGTGTCGAGCAGACTTGCCACGCGGCGTGCTGGAATGTTGAATCGTTGGGAAATCTCTTTTGCCAGACTGCTTACTGTGAGGATGGCAATAGTGTTGTTGGCTGTGCAGATATCGGCGGCTACCACGAGAGCTCCGATGCTAAGTTCCGCTCCACGACGTTTGGTGACTCTGCTTTTGATGGCGTTCATGAGAATGTCGATACCCCCGTTGATACGGATCAACTCCATCAATCCGCCAGCAAGCAATGTCACAATAATCAGTTCACTCATGCCCTTCACTCCGCCGTCGATAGATTGCATGATTGTGGTGAATGCGGCACCGTCAAGGCAAAGGGAAAGGATAGTGCAAAGAATGATTCCTATCGCAAGCACAATGATGACATTGATTCCGCAAATGGCGGTCACCAGCACCACTATATATGGCAGCACACGTATGAAATCCGGAGCTTCAACGGAGTGGCTCACGTTTGACCCGAATCCCATCACCACGTAGACAACCATGGCGATCAACGCTGCTGGAAGGGCAATCCTGATGTTTGCCTTGAATTTTTCATGCATGGCTATTCCTTGTGTACGAGTGGCGACGATGGTGGTGTCGCTGATGAAGGAAAGATTATCTCCGAAGAAGGCACCTCCAACGATGCAGGCGGTGTAGAGAGCCACACTGTTGCCTGTCTGGTCAGCAAGTCCGGCTGCCAATGGCACCAGAGCCGCAATTGATCCCACTGATGTGCCGATACTCATCGACACAAGGCAAGTGGCGAGGAACAAACCAGGCAGCAATAGTGCGGTGGGGAGAAAATACAGACACATATTGACAGTAGCGTCGACTGCACCTATACTTTTTGCAAGGGAAGCGAAACCACCGGCAAGAATGAAAATCAACACCATATACATGATGTTCTCGTTGCCGGCCCCACGTCCGAATGCCATCACACGATTGTTGAAAGTGTCGTTGCGGAAAATAAATAGCGCATAAAGGCATGTCACCACGAAAGCCACAATGATGGGAATCGCATAGAAATCGTGCAACGCTATGCTGCCGCCGACGTAGCATATAAAAAAGAGAATAAGGGGAGAAAGTGCAAAGGCAGCCCCCTGGCCCCCTGAAGGGGGAGTTGTAGCCCCCCTGCCCCCTAAAGGGGGAGTTTGAGATCTATTATTATTTGTTGTTTCTTCCATTTTGTAGGATATTATTTGTGCAAATTTATAAAAAATTATTTGAGGAGATTTGTCTTTATTGATTGGAGGACAAAATCTGTGTTTGCAACAACATCCTCATTTCTAAATCTTATGACTTTATAACCATGTCCTTCAAGGAAAGCGGTACGGACTGAATCATCATATTGTTGGTCTGGTGAATCATGATACCCACCGTCGACCTCAACAATAAGAGATTTACTTAAGCAAATGAAATCGACAATATATTTGCCGATAATATGCTGACGACGGAATTTGTATCCGTCCATTTTTTTATCACGAAGCATCTCCCATAAATAAGATTCTGCTTCTGTTGGATTATTGCGATTATGTCTTACTCGCAATTTCAATTCTTCGTAATATATAGGATCTGCACTATTCATATCGCAAATTTATAAAATATATTTTAGGTTACAATTTCCCCCTTTAGGGGGTTAGGGGGCCGCATTTCCCCCTTTAGGGGGTAGGGGGCTTTGGCTTATTATCGCAAACGCACATGGCATCCTTCCGTCGACGATGCGGTATTCCTTCACGTCGACGTGATGATCGACGAAAAACTCCTTGTACGACTCTAAACTGAATTGGCGTTTGAAATCCACGCCAAACATAGAAAGCAGTTTGGCTGCCACCATTGAATTCTTGCTCTCCTTATTAATATAAGTAGGAATGATCAGTTTTCCACCTGGCTTGCACACTCTTTTCATTTCAGCGAGAGCCTTTTCTGGTTCATCCAGCAGGTGAATCACGTTAGCGGCCACGACAACGTCGAATTTGTTGTCCTCGAACGGAATATCCAGGATACTGGCTTTTTGAACCGTGACATTGGGATAGCCGGCGATTTTTTTCTGAGTCTGTTTCAGCATCCCGTCTGAATAATCAGTAGCGACAATCTCTTTACAAATTTGAGCCATAGGCAGAGTCAGCAGGCCTGTGCCGCAGGCGCATTCAAGCACCACGTCATCTTTACCGACGTGATTTTTAATTTCCTCCGCAATGCCCTTGAAGCACTTGCCGTTGTAGACCGTTTCAAAAAAGTCGTAAAGAGGCGAAAGAACATCCCAAATCATATTACACTTATTTTTATTACACTTTAGAATTTGATTATGGTGCAAAGGTATGGAATAGGAAATGCAACTTGGTTGCGAGAGGAGGGAGGACGGAGGAGGTATTTTGAAATACAGTCTCCGTAAGTGGTTAAAAAAAACAGGTTACGGAGGAGCTGTTCTAGAATAGATTCTCCGTAAGTGGTTAAAAAAATAGGTTACGGAGGAGGTATTTGAATGAAAATTCTTATCTTTGCAAAGTCAAGAAACATATATTTGCTTATGGAACAGAACATTATAGGAAGACATAAGGAGAAACAACTATTCAAAGATATTTACGAATCTGTTGTGCCAGAGTTCGTTGCAGTGTATGGCAGACGACGTATCGGCAAAACATTTCTTATAAAAGAATATTTTGAGAGCAATTTTGCTTTCTATATCACAGGCATGTTGGATGGGTCAAAACAAGAGCAACTTAGAAATTTCAATAAGGCTCTAAATGAATATTCTGATGCTTGCTATCCATTGGCAAATAATTGGTTGGATGCTTTCGACCAGTTGAAACATCTTTTGGAGTCTTCAAAACAACAGAAGCTTATAGTTTTTATTGACGAATTGCCATGGTTGGACACGCCAAAGAGCAATTTCCTAAGATCACTGGATTATTTTTGGAATTCTTGGGGATCTACATGTAATCGTTTGAAACTGATAGTCTGTGGTTCAGCAACAACTTGGATGCTTAACAAACTGATTGGAGACAAAGGAGGTCTTCACAACAGGATCAACCATCAGATATGTCTCCAACCATTCACTTTAGGAGAGACAGAGACTTTCTTAAAGTCCAAAAATATAATATGGAATCGTCATCAAATCTTGGAGTGTTACATGGTGTTTGGCGGCGTGCCTTTCTATCTTAGCCTTCTTGACGGCAGACTACCATTCGCAACTAATGTTGACAATCTTTTTTTCTCTGCAAGTGGTCAGTTGAGAAACGAATTTACATTCTTATTTCGATCGTTATTTATTGATTCGCAGAAATATAGAAAAGTTGTGGAATTGCTTGCAAAAAAAGGACAAGGAATGACACGTCAGGATATTAAGAATGCATTAAAAATGTCGGACGGAGGGGAATTGACCACTATACTGGAAAATCTTCGTATGTGTAGCTTCATAAAGAAATATTCGTCATTTGGGAAAAAAGAGCGTGATTTCATATACCAGCTCACTGATCTTTTTTCTCTTTTCTATTTGAAATTTGTTGATGGAAACGTGAGCCAGGATGAGCATTGCTGGCAGAATTATTACGACAGCCACTCTTATACTGCCTGGACAGGATACGCTTTCGAACAGGTATGCTTGCTCCATATCAATCAAATAAAGCAAAAGTTAGGAATAGGAGGAGTGTCCACAAATGTCAATTCATGGCAAGTTCAAGCAAAGACTTTAGATGACGGAACAAAACAAGAAGGAGCACAAATTGATTTGGTTATTGATCGCGCCGATTCTATAATTGATCTTTGTGAAATGAAGTATTCCAACGCACAATTCTCCGTAACAGAGGTGTATGCCAATCATATTATAAATCGACGCGAGATTTTTCGTAATACAACCAAGACCAACAAAGCTCTTCATACAATTTTTGTAACCACCTATGGACTCAAACGTAATGCATATTCATCGGTGGCTCAGAACGAAGTGACAGCGGAGGATTTGTTTGGTTGAGAGAAATGCAACTTGGTTGCGAGAGGAGGAAAAGAATATCAATCTATCTCTCTCAAGTGTCTTTTAAAAACAAGAACTCCTAAAAAATGAGCCACTTTTGTCCCACATAACTACAAAATTAGAGCGAGTTTTGACGTTTGTGTCCGATTTATGATCATTATTAGTAAAAGTTGTCGGTTATAGCCGACAGAAAATCGGCAAAAGGTGTCGGTTATAGCCGACAAACTAAATGGAGCAGATGGCATATACTAAATCATAAACTTGTTTGCAAGAGGAGGAATACAATGTTCGCTTACTGGTAGTTGGTAATGAGAGTAGTGTCTGAAAATGAAGCTAAATGCTTAAAAAAATTAATAAAAATCTCTTTTTTGAAAATAACATACTGAAAAAGTCGTTACTTTTGTATTAGGTAAAGAAATCATAAAATTAGTTATTATGGCTGATACACTTGATTGGTCAAATTTGGGATTTGGCTATAGAAAGACAGATTACAACGTTCGTTGCTATTGGAGAGATGGCAAATGGGGCGAGATCGAAGTTAGTTCAGAGGAGACATTGAACATCCATATGGCTGCCACATGTCTTCACTATGGACAGGAAGCATTTGAAGGTTTGAAGGCTTACAGATGCAAAGATGGAAAGATCCGAGTCTTCCGCCCACAGGCAAACGCAGAGCGTCTTCAGCATACTTGTCGTGGAATATTGATGCCTGAGCTTCCTACAGAAACATTCCTTGAGATGGTTAAGAAAGTGGTCAAGCTTAACGAGCGTTTCATTCCACCATACGAGAGTGGTGCATCTTTGTATATCCGTCCATTGTTCATCGGTATCGGCGCACAGGTAGGTGTTCGTCCTTCCACTGAATACCTATGTATGATGTTCGTTACTCCTGTAGGTCCATACTTCAAGGGTGGATTTGCAACTACTCCTTATGTTGTGACTCGTAAGTACGACCGTTCCGCTCCTCTTGGAACAGGTATATATAAAGTAGGTGGTAACTATGCCGCTAGCCTTTTGGCAAACAAGAACGCTCACGATCTTGGTTATTCATGTGAGTTCTATCTTGACGCAAAGGAGAAGAAGTATATTGATGAGGCTGGTGCCGCAAACTTCTTCGGTATCAAGAACAATACTTACATCACTCCAAAATCAACATCTATCCTTCCATCAATCACTAACAACAGTTTGATGCAGATCGCACGTGATCTTGGTCTGAACGTTGAGCAGAGACCTGTTCCAATTGAGGAACTTGAGACAATGGAGGAGGCTGGAGCATGTGGTACGGCTGCCGTTATCAGCCCTATCTCACGTATTGATGATCCGGATGCTGGCAAGAGCTACGTCATCGCTAAGAATGGAACTCCTGGTCCAATCAGCGAGAAACTTTACAAGACTATCCGTGGAATCCAGTATGGTGAGATTGAAGACAAGCACGGTTGGGTGATGATCCTTGATTAATAACTATACCCTTAGAGATGCACGGATGTGCGCCTCATATATTAAGGATATGTGTAAAATATTTGCAGGGGCAGGTTTTAGATACTTGCCCCTGTTTTTTTGTGTATGGTTTAATTCTAATTGACTTTACAAAAATTTATTGCAACAAAAATCAAAAAATAATTTGCAAGGAAATAAAATCAATGTAAATTTGTGACAACGTCGGAGTTATTCGATTGAGAACTGAATATTACATCTTGAAGTTTTCAACAACACTGACTTGTCGATTAGTTATGACGTTGGAATGTGGCAACTTATGTATATAACGACAGTTATTTCACACAGAATATTGCCAGAAACCAGAAATGAATAAAACCAGAAAATAAAAACAAAAACATAGATCATGATGAATGTTTCAGATAAAATCAAGTATGTTGGCGTAGACGATTTGGATATAGATTTGTTCGAAAGCCAATATGTGGTGCCAGAGGGCATGTCATACAACTCATATGTCATCCTTGATGAAAAGACTGCTGTGATGGACACAGTCGACGCAAGAAAAACAGACGAGTGGATCAACAATGTTAAGGTGGCTTTAGGTGGCAAAAACCTTGACTATATTGTATGCTTGCATATGGAGCCAGATCACGCAGGATCGATGATGAAGGCAATGGAGACATTCCCGACTGCGAAAGTGGTGGGTAATGCAAAGACCTTCACCTATATGGCACAATTCTTCGATGTCAATCTTGAAGGCAGAAAAGTAGAGGTGAAAGACGGTGAGTCGTTGAGCCTTGGAGAGCACAATTTGACATTTGTATGTGCTCCTATGGTGCATTGGCCAGAAGTGATGGTGGCATACGAAAGCAGTGAGAAAGTGTTGTTTGCTGCCGACGCATTCGGAAAGTTTGGAGCAATATCAAAATACGATGGCGATTGGGCATGTGAGGCAAGACGCTACTATTTCAATATCTGTGGTAAATATGGAGTGCAGGTGCAGTCGTTGCTGAAGAAGGCTGCTGCTCTTGATATCAAGACGATAGCTCCACTTCACGGACCAGTGTTGAAAGAGAATCTTGGATACTATATCGACCTTTACAACACATGGAGCTCATACGGTGTAGAGAGTGAGGGAGTGTTGGTAGCATTCGCGTCGATCCATGGCAACACAAGAAAAGCCGCAGAAAAAATCGCGTCGATCCTTGAGAAACAGGGAGCAAAGAAAGTTGTGGTGAGCGACCTTAGCCGTGATGACGAAGCAGAAGTGATAGAAGACGCATTCAGATATGGCAAAATGATTATTGCCGCACCTACTTACGATGGCGGGCTATTCCCTCCTATGGAGAGCTTCCTTTCACATTTGAAGAGCAAGAACTATCAGAAACGTACAGTAGGAATAATTGAAAATGGCACCTGGGCACCAATGTCGGGCAAACTAATGAAGGCAGCACTCGAGTCGATGAAAGAGATCAAGATCTGCGACACTGTGGTGACTATCAAGTCGGCTTTGAAGGCAGAACAGGAAGACAGCCTTGCTGCATTGGCAAAAGAGGTGTTGGCTTAAATAAAATTATAAATTATAAATGCGGAATGCTAAATTTGGCATGATGGCATTTATACAAAAAATATGCGGATTGCAGAATTAGTGCACCAACCTCCGCAATAAGAAAAACAAACAAAATAAAAACTAAAACAAATTATTTATGGCAAAGTTCATTTGTACAGTATGTGGATATGTCCACGAGGGTGACAGTGCACCAGAAAGATGTCCACAGTGTAAGGTTCCAGCAAGCAAGTTCAAGGAGCTTGATGAGAGTGCGGAGGTCAACTATGCGACAGAGCATGAGTTAGGCGTTGCAAAGGGTTGTGATCCAGAGATGATCAAAGACCTTAACGCACATTTCAATGGGGAGTGCACAGAGGTTGGTATGTATTTGGCAATGAGCCGACAGGCTGATCGTGAGGGTTATCCAGAAATTGCAGAGGCATTCAAGCGTTACGCATTTGAGGAGGCTGAGCATGCGGCTAAGTTTGCAGAACTTCTTGGCGATGTCGTTTGGGACACAAAGACAAATCTTGAGAAGAGAATGAATGCTGAGGCTGGTGCTTGTGAAGACAAGTTCCGTATCGCAAAGAACGCAAAGGCTCAGAATCTTGACGCTATCCACGACACAGTGCATGAGATGGCCAAGGATGAGGCTCGTCACGGACAGGGATTCCGCGGACTATACAACAGATATTTCGGAAAGTAATTTAGCAGACCGAATATTGAATAAAGGAGACGGCAATTTTGTCGTCTCCTTTATTGTTGTTGCACACAACAGTTGCCGGCAGCAGTATTTGAGTGCAAAACTGCATTTTGCCCTGTACTTCGCTCATTTTAATTTGAAATGTGCAACGGAGAAAATTTGCACAAAACAGGCGAAAAATTGAAAACCGCACAAACATCGAATAAATGTGCAATGATTTCTTGCACACAAAAAAATGATGTGTGCAACGCATCAAAAAAAATCGAAAAAATGGTCTCCCTACCCCTCAAAAAAATTGTCCAAATGCTTTTTTTATAAATCCTAAAAAGTAAGTTTGTAATGTCATCGGAAGATGAAAAAATGAAGAATTGAAAAGAAAAACAGAACAATGTCAAAAAAGCGAAAATTTGAACAAACATATTCGTTTTTAAGACAAGATATATTACAACATGGGGTTAATTAACGATAAAATCAAACAGTTCAGAGAACAGAAAAATCTGAGCATAGATGAATTGGCTGAGCGAAGTGGTGTTGGTGTAGAGGTGATTTCCGCGATCGAAAATGGAGATGAAACGCCATCATCAGCTGTCATCATAAAAATATCGAGGGCGTTGGGCTTGCGTGTTGACACATTATTGGAGGTGGACAACATTTCCGGACCCGTGTTTACAAAAGCAGGTGAAGTGCATAATTCCACAAATTTCAGCAATGGAAAGGCTTCGCATCCAGATTTTGTGAATTACAGCTCATTGACTCATGGAAAGAACAATTGTAGCATTAATCCGTTCATTGTAGATATAAAGGGCAACGACAATAAAACAATGTCGAGCCACGAAGGTGAAGAATTAATATATGTGCTTGAGGGTAGTGCAGAGGTAGTTTATGGCAACCAAACTTATTCTTTGGAAAAAGGAGACAGCCTATATTTCGACTCTGTTGTTTCACACTGCGTTAAGGCTAAAAATGGGGGCTCAGTGAAATTGTTAGCAGTGTTATACTCACCAATAGATTAATATTATGGCACCATCTATACTTTCTGACAATACGATTGCCGATTGGCTGGAGAAATGGGCTAATGAGACTCCAGACAGGGAATGCATCGTCTACTCCGACAGAGATTTCCGATTGACATGGAAAGAGACTGACACTCGCGTCAACAATATGGCAAAAGGAATGTTGGCAGTAGGAATTAAACCCGGTCACCACGTCGGCATTTGGGCAACAAACGTCCCCGACTGGCTGATTATTCTTTATGCGTGTGCCAAGATTGGAGCTATTGCAGTCACTGTCAACACTAACTACAAGCAGAACGAACTTGAATATCTTTGTCAGAATGCGGATCTAAACGCATTGTTTATAATTGATGGCACTTGGGAATCCGATTTTGTGGATATGACATACACAATGTTGCCTGAATTAAAAACATCGCAGAGAGGTCATATTAAGAGTGAAAAATTTCCTCTGTTGAAGACGGTGGTGTATATAGGCTATGAAAAACATCGTGGAATGTATAGCACCCAGGAATTGATGCTTTTGGGTGAGATGTCTTCAGACGACGAATTGAGTGCCGCTCGCTCAAATGTGAAGTGTCATGACGTTGTCAACATGCAATATACTTCAGGTACGACAGGTTTCCCTAAGGGAGTTATGTTGACTCACCATAATATCACCAACAACGGTTTTGCGACAGGCGAACAGATGGCATTCACGCAGGATGATAAACTCTGCACTTGTGTGCCGCTATTCCACTGCTTTGGAGTGGTGCTTGCCACAATGGCGTGTCTCACACATGGAGCCACAATGGTGATGGTGGAGAAGTTTGATCCGTTGATTGTCTTAGCATCTGTACATAAAGAGCGATGCACGGTGCTGTATGGAGTCCCTACAATGTTTATCGCAGAGCTCAATCATCCAATGTTCAGCATGTTCGACCTCACAAGCCTACGTACCGGAATCATGGCAGGAGCCCTTTGCCCTGTGGAACTTATGAAACGCGTGGAGAAGGAGATGTTCATGACTATGACATCCGTTTATGGACTTACAGAGACGTCTCCGGGAATGTCGCATACAAATATCAGAGACACATTCGAGAAGCGTTGCACAACTGTAGGTGTGGATTATCCGGAAGTGGAGGTAAAGGTGATTAATCCTGAGACAGGAAAAGAGTGTGGAGTAGGAGAGCAGGGAGAAATGTGCTGCCGAGGCTACAACCTGATGAAAGGCTATTATAAAAATGATGAAGCCACAAAAGAGACTATCGACGCTAATGGATTCCTTCATTCGGGCGACTTGGGAATCAAGGATGAAGACGGCTACTATCGTATCACCGGACGTATTAAAGATATGATTATTCGTGGAGGAGAGAATATCTACCCACGCGAGATAGAGGAGTATCTATTGAGTATGCCGGGCATCAGAGATGTCCAGGTGGCTGGTATTCCAAGCAAGAAATATGGTGAGCAGGTAGGAGCGTTTATTATCAAGCACGACGGTGCGGACATCAAGGAAGAAGACGTGGTGGATTACTGCAAGGGTAAGATTGCCAGATTCAAGATACCTAAATATGTTTTCTTCATCGATCAGTTCCCTCTGACTGGTTCGGGCAAGATCCAGAAGTTCAAACTAGGAGGCATTGGTCTTGAACTTTGTAAAAAGCAAGGCATAGAGGTGATCTAATCAACTATAAACAGAATAAAACAATAAAGGCATGCTTTATCGGCATGCCTTTATTATTGTTTGTGAACTTTGAAATTACTTCACAATAGTCTTGACACCATTTACCATGTAAACACCTGGCTGAAGACCAATCAAAGCATCCTTGTATTCTACCTGTCTTCTCAAAAGAGCACCGTTGGCATTATAAACATCAACCAATTCATTTTGGTCAACCTTAACATTGTTGACATCTGTAATGAGCACAGTCAATTTAGGTGCGTTAGATTCTATAGTGCTATTGTTTGCCACCAGACTTGCTGATCCGGTCTCAATCACATTAGAACCAGAGTTCTCCACAACCCTGCAAAGATACTTAAGCACGATATCTTTTCCTGTTCTGTATTCAGGAATCTCCACGCTAAGTTTTCCGTTTTCCTCCTTAATAGAAAGTCCACTTTCGTCTGATTGACTGATAAATTCAAGACCCTTAGGCAATTGGTCAGTCAAAACCAGATTATTAAACTTCTCTCCACTGACTGGGCCTCTACCTTGGATTCTACGCCATGTATAGCCATCCCACTCTTCTACAACGACACGGTCGAAGCCTTCCACGTCGTCATCACAAGTATGGCGAGCATAATTAGTGATGTCTTCCCCTAATTTATCTTCATTATACCATCCTGGAGTGATTGGAGTGAGTTTTTCATATCGGCCGTCAAACGAATTTATATCAACGCTATCAGAATAAGACCAGTCGTCAGCTAATAAATCAGCCATAAAATTCGTCATAAAATCTTCATTAGTAACGGGTTCCTTTTTCATTACTGTCATGTATAATGCAGGAGCCCAAGCACCTTTGTGTATCAAATATTTTGAATTAAGTCCATTTTCTATGTGAGATGTAGTGGCACTAAGGATATTTGGAAATTTCATAATAATACGTTTGTCCCACATTCCATTTTCATCTTCTCCAGCAGGAATATCTTCGATCGTAAACTCCATTCCTTTTCCTTCTTCGGCATAGCCATATTTTTTTGCATCAAATTCATTATCGAATTTACACGTAATACCATTTGAAACACTATCGGAAGCCAATCCATACGTGTCTTTTAGATAGTATGACACACGGTAGTTGCCCATATTGATATAGGCTTCAGAAGCATCATGCCAGAATCGGAAGAATTGGTAAAAATTATAATTATAAATATCTTGAGGAAGGTAGTTTCCGTATGATAGACGTACATTATCACGTCCTCCATTTAGCCATTCTACCTCATTGCTCGCTATTTTTATAGTGCATTCAACAGTGTCATTCACAGAGACATCAGTAGTATCAAGATTCTTTACAAGAGTAAGAGGATTGTCGAGGATATCCACTTCGTTTCGCTCCATAGTATAAGTGGCGTTGTTAGGGTAGGCATTGCTCTCCCAATTTTCAAAATTGGATCCGCTTACCGTACTTGTCAAGCCTACTTTATTATGTTCTGTATTCTTCACCTTCACCACGAAAGAGACGCTGTCCATCGTCGCTTCTAATTCTCCAGTCTTAAAGCCAGGGATATTGCTGATATTCCATGTGATGGAATGGTTTGCCGCATTATATGAGCCACCCTTTGTCGCACTGACAAATTCATAGTCGGAATCCAATTTGGTTGTGACAACAGCATCTTTTGCGTCTGCAGAACCATAGTTACGAAGTTGGACACCATAAGTTATGCTGTCACCTTTGTAAGCGAAAGTCTTATCAACAGACATATACACCTTGACATTGGCGCTTGGTTTCATATCTGCCGGTGCGGCAAGATTTCCAGATGTCACCAACATACCTAAGGTACGGAACCAACCATGGAAATACTTTGCAGTGGCATTGAGATTACGTTCATCGTCAGTCATATCATTTTCAAAACAAATAGCATCCCATCTTAGTTCGCATTCACGATAAATATCACCTAATAATTCTTCATCACCTAAAGCCACTACTGATGGTGTTGTACAACCTAAAGCATAATTTGCAAAGTAGGGACCCGTCGTGCCATCCATGTTATAACACATCTTTATTTGGGTCGGGCCAAACCAGTTCAAACTATTAGGATCTGGACTTGGTCCAAGTTTTCCACAATCGTTTCCTTTTGAGTCTATTTTGGGTCTTTTCATAAATTCCGCATAACGGACAGCCATGTCATACTGGAATGTATTTCCAACAGAATCGATTTGATGAGTCGTTGGATTCCATGTCGTTTGGGGATTGCCATGCCATAAATAATTCAGGATAGTACGCCATGCAGCTCGGAAATCTTCGCCCTCATTAAAATTTTTAAAGATCACTTTAGTCTCATCTTCGTCGAAATAAAATTGACCGATTGAAGGGATTAACCCTTGTTTGTAAGCCTCGCCAATCAACCAATCTGAAGAAGCCTCTCCTCGTTTATACTGATTAATTTGCCAGTCTGTTCCTTCTCCCTCCTCTTCAAGCCACTTGGCAAACTCATGATAATAAGCAGGGGCACAATAGTCAGTGAGAGTGTTTCCATCTCCTCCACCACCACCGATGATACTAAACTGTGTTATGTCTGGATATGTGGTCTGAGTATCTCTCCAATAAGAGACCTCATTCCCTTTGTTTCCTCCCTTTACATATCCATCTATTCCTATATTTCCACTTGAATGTCCATATCGAGAAATAGATCCGTCAGAATTGATTTTAGTAATCATAAATGTATCAACAAACGCTGAAAGATAATCCTTCGCCATTTGTCTGTAAGAAATAGGGTTGCCATTAAAATCAGTCACAGGTTTACCATTTTGCATCATGGTGTCTCCCCACTGCTTGTAGGCGATCAAAAGTGCCAATGCAATGTCTTCATCTCCATCTGTGGCGGAGCCATAAGTAGTATTTGTTTCAATTTCGCCATTTGCATAACAACCAGCCAACCCTGGACTAAATTCGTAATCAGGGAATAGTATTTTTCCATCTGAATATCGTGTTGCTTTAGGTATTCTGTTATCGTGTATCCACATCCACAGTCCGTTAAATGTGGGTTGGTCGGCAAAAATGGCTGATGCCAATAGCATATAGCCGTCACCTTCCGTACAGAATTCGGCACCTCCATGATCCAGACCTTCATGCTTCTTAAAATTATTAAATGTAATGTATGGCACTCCACAAAGGGTATCTTCATACCTGCAACGGTGGCTCATTATCTGATAAGCCTCACGCATTGTTTTCTCCATATCGGCGTGAGTTACACCTTCAGCGTTATATTTTGCTAATGTCTTGCCACCTCCCTTATATTCCAAGAACTGAGGGAATGGATACGATGGATTACCTGAGTTGATCTCTGTTTTAATGTAAACTGATGTGTCGTAACAGTTGGCTGCCACCACGTCTGATTGTGCTATAGTCAAGCCTATAAAAGCCAGACCAGCGATCAATCGTTTTCCTTTTTTTATCTTCATGTTTATTATGTAATAATAGTTTCTAACGATATTCAATAGATTCATTAAAATGTTTTTGTTTTACAAACTCATTTGTCTACAAAAATAATTTTTTCGTGTTTACAAGTATGTGCTTTCGTCGTTTAATTTTGGAGTATTAGTTAATGAAACTTAATTCTCATAAACAAAACGTATACATTGCGGAATATTCCGATTTTTGCTGAAAGTCTCTGATTTTAGAATGTAGTTTGCCGACGTTGGTTTAGGTTTGGTTGAGTCTTGCAATTTAGTTTATAAAGGCGGAATCAAATCTTACATTCAATTTTCAAAACTTGCTTCGATTGAATCCTTCTTCAATATAGCCATTTGTATTGCTTCATCCATCAGTTCCTCATATCCAGGAATTGATACTGGAGCGGGATCAAGATTTTCCTCTTTTTCTGTCATCTGGATCACTGTGTCATCTGGTTTTGCCCAGAAATAAAACATTCCGGGAGACATTAATCCTGCATCATTAAGATAACGGAAACGAAAAGCATATTTAATTGCACAAACACGCATTTTGCTAGCCACTCCAAGCTTTCTATCCAAAAAAGAAATTAAAGCACTATCTGTTCTGATGTCTATAAAGTACTGGTCTATTTTCTTCAGTTCATCAGATATATCAGTTTTGCCCTCAGCACTTTGAAATTCATCATCAATCAACGACAATGTCATCTCTTGCATATGTACATGCTGTTGGATTGCATTATAAATATTGTCATATTCGGTAAGGGAGTCTACCGCTTCAATTGAAATTAGTTTGTAACTGGAAGGATCTTTAATGGCGGGACGCAGTGCCTTGAAAGCATTTGCTTCCAAAGTTGATTCCATACAGCTACTAAGGGATAAACTGATAAGGAACACTACTAATATACCATAAAGTTGTTTCATATACAAACTATTTTTTTTATTTCGCAAAACAAAAATACACAAAAACAACATTATGATGTTTTATGATATTGCTAAAAAATGCTAAAAAATCTTAAAAAATAGACGAATTAAGGAAAAATACGCAAAAATCACTTTGAAAACCTTATCGTCTAAAACCATTTGCGGACAAAAAGAAAAAAGGAGACGCAATTTCTCGCGTCTCCTAATATGTCTATTAAATCAATGTCGTTATTGAGCAACGACATCAGAGCCTCCGTTTGCCTTCATCTGAGCAAGTTTCTCTGAGTTTGATTTTACCTTATCCTCGTCGATTGTATAGAAGCACAATGCGATGATACCAACTACACCACCAACTACTGGAGCTAGAGTGTAGATTGTCTTGATAGAGTCGATTGTCTCAGCAGAAAGCTGTGTGTTTGCGACAAAACCAACCGCAGCCAAACAATAGATTGGAAGTGAGTTTGCAACTGCCTGACCAAGCTTCTGAGCCATTGTGGCAGAAGAGTAGATCAAACCTGTTGCACGACGTCCTGTCTCAACCTCAGCGTTATCAGCTACGTCAGCATACATACTCCAAACCATGTAGCCAGAAGGTCCGATTGTCAAAGAGAACAATAGGTTGAACAACAAAACCATACCGATGTTTGTACGGTCGATGAACAACAACATAATTGAACATACTGATGCCAACACGAAACATCCAATCCATGTTGGTTTCTTGCCAAACTTAGATGCAATTGGACGGATAAGCATTGTACCAATGATTGTAAGGATAGATCCCATACTCAATAGGATTGTTGAGATTGTCTCCCAGTTAAGCTGGAATCCGAACAATGTTGCGTTGAACACTGCAACGTCGTTAACTGTATCATAGCTGTCAGCAAGATAGTATTTAGCATAGTATGCGATCAAACCATTGTGTACGAATACAAAGAACAACATTGAGATATTTGCAATTGTCAACATGATCCAAGGCTTGTTTGCTCCCAAATCCTTAAGGTCTTGTGACAAATTAGACTGCTCCTGAGCTGCTGGCTCCACACGCTCTCTTGTGAACAAGAATGTGATCATCAAAAGAATGAATGCTGCTGTAGCGTAAATAAGAGCTGTTGTTGAGAATGCTTTCTGTCCGTTAACATTCATGGAATCCATGATAAAACGTACGATTGTGAACACGAAACCGTAGCTGACCATACAACCGATCTGTGCTCCGATATTACGGAATGCAGATACCTTGTCTCGTTCATCTGAATCCGCGCTCATCACACCCATCAATGCACCGTAAGGCACATTAACGACTGAATACATCAAACGCATCAATAGGAAGGTAATGTAGGCATACACTGTCTTTGCTGTTGTGTCAAACTCTGGAGTTGTGAATGTGACAACACCAATGATACAGAATGGAACAACACCAAAAAGAATCCAAGGGCGGAAACGTCCCCATTTAGTTTTGTGTCTATCTGCGACTGCACCGATAACTACGTCGAACGCAATATCAATACATGCAACTACCAACATCATTGTTGCAACTACTCCAGCCTCCAAGCCGAAATACTCAGTGTAAAATGCAGAAGCAATACAAATCAATCCCCAGAAGAGATTGCATGCCATATCACCTGCTCCATACGCGCATTTCTCCAATATGGATAGCTTGTGATTGTTTTGGTCAATTAAAGCCATAATAAATTGTGTTTTTAGGTATTTTATATTTATTACTTATTTTACTTTTTAATGTAAATGTTAGTTCTCTTCAACACCGTTGTGTCTTGCGCTCCCCAGTTGATAACACTCAACACTCTTTTCAAATACTCTCCTGACGGTGTTCTTCGATCCCATTCATTAGCCTTGCACGAGCCTGGCTGTAGAATGGAGGCTGTCTCTTCCTTGTCGCAGAAACTCCAATTGCAGAAGCTGACGGTTTGTTTTCCCGCATTGTTTCCCGACAACATGTGCAGCCATTTGTCTGTGCGGTCGAAATCTTCGTCGCCACCGCCCCACGCTTCCACACATCCAAATTCGGTGCAGAACACAGGAAGTCTGCCAAGAACGTCGTATAGATATGAATACATATCATAATAGTGTGGCTTTCCGTCTTTCTCAAATCCCTCGTTGTGAGACGCTGCGTAAAAATGGAAAGCGTACATTATATTATCGTACTTCAAACGTGCGTCACGATCAGGCAAGTATGCGTCCAAATCTTTTCCGTTACCTTGGTATCTGCCCTCTTTAATTGGTGCATCCACCAATTGGCACCACTGTGGTGTGCCGACAACAATGATAGGATGCGGTGCACCTACACTATCGTATGCGGCGTGAATGACCGGAATGATTTTGTTGGCATAAACAGCGATTGTGTCCCATGTTACAGACGAACCGTTCGGCTCATTGCATATCTCATACAACACGTTTTGCTTGTTGGCATTACGCTTTGCCATATATTTGAAGAAATCCTCTGCTTTCGAATATCGTGGGTCTAGAGGGTTGCCTGGAGTCAGGATATGCCAGTCCATTATACAATAAATTCCAAGTTCCTCACAGATGTCGATAAGATTACACATCTCCTCTCTGATCTCGGGCTTGTAGTTGTATCCTCCCTCTTCTACGTACATCGCTAAACGAAGTACACTAATATGCCAGTCTTTCACCATCTTAGTGATAGACTCTTTTGTATAGCACTGGCCATACCATTGGTAGCCCATAGTGCTTAATCCTGCCAACTGAACAGGATTTCCTTCTTTGTCACATAGTTGCAATCCTTTTACTTGCAACGCACCATATCTTTTCAATGGAGGCGTGGTGTCGACCGCTACTGCGGATGCTTTTTTCTCTGCCGTCTGCACGCTACATGACATCAATGTGGCAGTTAACATTGCCAATGCGAATATCAGTCTTCTCATATTACTCCCTTTTATGAATGACTTAAATAGGAACAAGGGGAGCCAAAAACTCCCCTTGTTTTTTTATGAAGATGTATTACATCTCTACTTCAACAACTGTCTTAGAACCAGCTGGCTGCATAGGAACGATGTTACCGGCAATTTCCTTACCGTTAACGATCAACTTCTTAACACCCTTCTGTGCTCCTGAGTTAGTTACCTTGATGACGTAATCTGCATCACGGAACTTACGGTTAACTGTGTAACCCTTCATGTCTGATGGTAGACATGGATTGATCTCCAAACCTTTGTATGAAGGCTTAACACCTAGCAAGTACTGGCTGACTGTCAACCACATCCATGCAGCTGTACCTGTCAACCATGAGTTCTTACCCTCACCTGGCTTAGCAGCATCCTTACCTGCAACCATCTGGCAGTTTACGTATGGCTCTACCTTGTGAAGTGCCTGATCCTTCAAGTACATTGGGCTGATCTTGCGGAACAACTCCCAAGCGTCGTTACCACGTCCGGCTACTGTCTCACCGATGATAACCCATGGGTTGTTGTGACAGAAGATACCTGCGTTCTCCTTGTATCCTGCAGGATATGAAGAAATCTCACCCATCTCAACATGGTATGTTGTGAATGCAGGGTTGTTAAGTACCATACCGTGCTCACAGTCAAGATACTTCTTACATGAGTCGATAGCCTTGTCAACCATTCCTTCCTCAAGTCCGATACCTGCCATTGTACAGAATCCCTGTGACTCGATGAAAATCTTTCCTTCCTCACACTCCTTAGATCCGATCTTGTTTCCATAGAAGTCGTATGCACGTAGATACCATTCTCCGTCCCAACCGTGCTTCTTGACTGCCTCTACCATTGAGTCGATGCACTTCTGTGCACGCTCTGCCTCAGCTGTCTCTCCGATCTCCTTACATAGCTCTACATAATCCTTTCCTGTCACAACGAACAAACCAGCGATCATTAGAGACTCTGCCTTTGAACCTACCGAATTGTTCTCTGTTGTCTGGAATGACTCGTTTGGATCCCATGAGAAACAGTTCAAGTTCAAGCAGTCGTTCCAGTCGGCACGACCGATTAGCGGCAACATGTGAGGTCCAAGATTGTTCACAACGTGGTTGAAAGATATCTTCAAGTGCTCAAACAATGAAACCTCTGTACCTGGCTTGTTGTCGAATGGAACTGGCTCCTTAAGGATAGAGAAGTCGCCAGACTCCTTAACGTATGCCACTGTACCGAAGATCAACCAGCATGGGTCATCGTTGAATCCACCGCCGATGTCATTGTTTCCGTGCTTTGTAAGTGGCTGGTACTGGTGGTAGCATCCTCCGTCTGGGAACTGTGTAGACGCGATGTCAATTATACGCTCGCGGGCACGTGATGGAATCTGGTGAACGAATCCAACCAAGTCCTGGTTAGAGTCACGGAATCCCATACCACGACCAACACCACTCTCGAAGAATGATGCTGAACGAGAGAAGTTGAATGTTATCATACACTGGTACTGGCTCCAGATGTTAACCATACGGTTAAGCTTCTCGTCGTCAGACTTAACTGCATACTTGTCAAGCAAGATATCCCACAAGTTAGCCAACTCTGCAAATGCAGCGTCGACAGCAGCCACTGTAGAGAAACGCTTGATAAGCTCTTTTGCCTTTGTCTTGTTTACTAGTGTGACGTCTGAATCCTGAGAAGAGATCAACTCTCCGCTCTTCTTGCGTGCGATGTCCTCCTTGCAGAATTTCTCCTCTAGCTTGTTCTCAACATATCCTAGAACGAAGATGTAGTCTTTGCTCTCACCTGGCTTAAGCTCAACCTCGATGTAGTGAGACGCAATTGGTGACCAACCGTGTGCCAATGAGTTGCCTGGCTTTCCTGCCATTACACACTGAGGGTCAGCGAACTCATTGTAAAGACCGATGAACGACTCACGGTCTGTATCATAACCGTCGATTTTCGCATTTGTCACTGCGTAATATGCGTAGTGATCACGACGCTCCTTATACTCTGTCTTGTGGTAGATTACACTACCGTCGATCTCAACCTCTCCTGTAGACCAGTTACGCTGGAAGTTCTCCATATCTGTAGCTGCGTTCCACAAACACCACTCTGCGAAAGAGAATAGCTTGATCTTCTTTGTGTAAGTAGTAGTGTTCTTTAGAGTTACCTTCTGAACCTCAGCCCATGTCTTCAATGGCACGAAGAACAATACTGATGCCTCGATACCGTTCTTTGAACCTGTGATGCGAGTGTAGTTCATACCATGGCGGCACTCGTATGAATCAAGCGGAGTCTTGCAAGGCTTCCATCCTGGGTTCCACACTGTACCATTGTCGTTGATGTAGAAGTAACGACCACCGTTGTCCATAGGGACTCCATTGTAACGGTAACGAGTGATACGACGGAACTTAGCGTCCTTGTAGAAATTATAACCGCCGCCTGTGTTTGAGATCAAACCAAAAAAGTCCTCATTTCCTAGGTAGTTGATCCAAGGGAATGGGGTTGCGGGATTGGTGATGACGAACTCACGGTTCGCATCGTCAAAATGTCCAAAATCCATGTTTAATTATATTAATTTTAAATTTCCTAAATTAAACCCAATTTCAAGATTATAAATCCAATTTTGGGCATACAAATATAAAAACTTTATGCTCATTAGCGCCAAAAATAGGCATAAAAAGAACGTGAAAGTGTCAAATAACACCTATTTGCAGCCGTTTTGCTCTACAAAAAGACTGGCCTAGCATAGTTCTTCACATCATCCTCCGTAATCGCATCGTTACATAGGATCGCAAGTCGCTCGACAACGTTCTTCAGCTCACGGATGTTTCCGTTCCACTCAAAAGATTGCAGATGTGCCATTGCTCCTTTGTCGAACTTATGTTTCTGTCCTGTTGCAGAGTCATACTTGTTGATGAAGTATTCCACAAGCAAAGGTATGTCGTCTTTTCGCTCTCTCAATGGTGGCACACACAAAGGAATGACGCTCAGACGGTGGTAAAGGTCTTCTCTGAAGTTTCCTTTTTCTATCTCATGCTTGAGGTTTTTATTGGTAGCCGCAATTACTCTCACGTCTACTTTTATCGCTTTGTCTCCGCCTACTCTTGTCAGCACGCCTTCCTGAAGCACTCTCAACACTTTAGTCTGGGCGGCAAGGCTCATGTCTCCTATCTCGTCGAGGAATAGTGTTCCTCCGTCGGCCTGCTCGAATTTACCTATTCTCTGCTTTAATGCCGACGTGAAGGCTCCCTTCTCATGCCCGAAAAGTTCGCTCTCAATCAGTTCCGACGGAATGGCTGCACAGTTCACCTCAATGAATGGCTTGTTTGCCCTGGCACTTCTTGCATATATCTGGTGTGCCACGACCTCCTTACCTGTTCCGTTCTCTCCTGTGATGAGGATTCTGGCGTCTGTCGGCGCCACTCTGTCGATCAACGCTCGCAGATGGTTGATCTGTTCGCTCTGACCCACCATCTCACGGTCGTCCACCACACCACCGGTTGCTTTCTTCACTCCGTTTGAAATGGCGGCTCTAAGATTGCTGCTCTCTGCGGAATTGCTCGACATAGCCTCCTTCACCGCCTGAAGCAGACGATTAAGGTTCATCGGCTTCTCAATGAAGTCGAAGGCTCCGTTTCTCATACATTGTACGGCAGTCTCAATAGTGCCGTGTCCTGAAATCAAAATCATTTTTGTAGACGGCTGCAACTGACGCATTTTGGCGAGTAGTTCGATTCCATCCATCTTCGGCATCTTGATGTCCGAAAACACAAGGTCGAACTGCTCTTTCTCAGCTTCTTTCAGTCCTGTTTCTCCGTCTTCCGCGAGAGTCACCACGTGTCCTTCAAATTCAAGAACCTCCTTCATTGAATTTCTGATACTCCTCTCGTCGTCAACTACTAATATTTTTGCCATCCTATATTAAATCCTTATTTGTGTGTTATTTGTCTAGTGTGTTCCATGGTTTAGAATGTTACTTCTTCTTTTTTCCGGTTTGCTCGTATTTGGTTCCTGAGATGCTTTCAAGAGACGCTACGGCTTTGCCCATCTTTAGGCTTGCCTCGACATACACCGGATAGTGGTTGTCGTCGTCGGCAACGTAGACTTTCAAATCCTCGTCGTTCTTGAAAAGGTCTCCCTTGATAAGGGTAGGGACAAATACCGATGCCCTATATTTGCTTCCGTCCTTTAGCTTGACGTTCTCTTTTCCTGTGAACTTCAAACCCAATTCATAGACGATGTCTTCAAACAAAAGTGAGAATGCAGCAACGTCTCCTCTCGACATTGACGCCACATCGATATTTCGGATCTTGTAGCAAGTGGCCACCAAATCGCAAGCCTTCTTGCTGATGTTGAATTCGGTCTTGGATGTGCCCTTCCTCTTGATGTATTCGAAATTCACATGCAGACTGTCGGCTTTTCCGTTATCTGTGTATAGGTAGGTTGAGTAGCTCCAGTAGCTGTCTTCATGTTTGCCATCGTGATAGTACACCGGCTGAAGAGTCTTCTTGCTGATGTAAGACGTGAATGTATCCCTCACCACATAGAATCTCTCAAACATGCCTTGTGTATAGCCGTTGACCATAAGCTTGTAGCAATCCTCTCCTCTCACCACGGCCTCTCCAACTTCGAAGTGCACTTTTCCTGCCTTCATAGAAATGAATCCAAGATTGAAATAGATACCATAAGTCGCTTTTTCTCCAACCTTGAACACAGGAGTGTCTACATACGAAATCTGCGAAAAGACGCTGCCTGCCGACAACACCATCGCAATAATCAGTGTAATAATGTGTTTTATGTTCATGGTCTTAGTGTGTTTTATCAATTATACAATTAAAATTCTCGTAGAGACGCACGGACGTGCGTGTCATTTGGACGTGCGTGTCATTCGGACGTGCATCATAATTATCGTGTAATAATTATAATCGACGTGCGTGTCATTCACATTTTTCGGCCGATCTTTTTCATGTCGACCTACATTTGGAACAGTAGTGTCTCTACAGATCAATCATTATGGATACGCTTGAAGATTCGCTCTGTACGGAGTCTGTTGAAGAATCCTTCTTTGTCATCATCGAGAGAAAGCCATATGAAAATTGGTTTTCCTACGATATGATCCTCTGGAACAAATCCCCAATATCTGGAATCGGCTGAGTTGTGTCTGTTGTCTCCCATCATCCAGTAGTAGTCCATTTTGAATGTGTATTTGCTGGCGGCTTCTCCATTTATTTTTATGTTGTCGCCAGAGTATTCTAGTTTATTGCCCTCATAGTTGCGTATGATCTGGGCATACAGGTCTATATTGTCAGCGTTAAGCTCGATTGTCTCTCCCTTGGCTGGAATATGGATCGGTCCGTAATTGTCACGAGTCCACTTGTTGTCAGCTTTTGTCTGCGGATATGTGCGACCTCCGAATCTCTCGTCCTCCAGTTTTATGCTCACCACGTCGTTACGCTTCTCCAGCTGGCTCTTCATCGCAGCGGTCAAAGGCAATTTGTAGACGAAGTTGTAGGTGCCATCTTCGTTTGGCTGATACTGCAACATTCGTTTCCAGTCTGTCGACACCATCGAGTATTCGTAGTCAGACTTGCTGACTCCAAGCGACTGGAATGTTTTTTCGGTGAACGCATTGGTCGTCTCAACAAAGTAGTTGAACTGGATATGTTCGGGAGCCTCTATCAACTGTCCGTTGATATACAGGTTTCTGTCTGAAATCAACAGATTGTCGCCTGGCAAACCGACACATCTTTTCACGTAATTCTCACGTCTGTCCACTGGTCTCCAAACAATCTCGCCAAATGTTTCCTTGTCGTTCCACACTTTGTCACGTCCGTAAGTAGACGTAAGTGTGTAATAGTCAGGGTTCTGCACCTTCATGGCGACTGTGTCGCCGGCAGGGAAGTTGAACACCACGATGTCGTATAGCTTCACATCCTCGAATCCGGCCAAACGTTTGTATTCCCACTGTGGATTCTCAACATACGATTTGCAGTTGAAAATTGGAAGCGTATGCTGTGCCAACGGGAATGAAAGTGGAGTCATTGGCGAACGTGGGCCATAATTGCACTTGCTGACAAATAGATAGTCGCCCACCAACAATGATTTCTCCAATGACGACGATGGAATCACATAGTTTTGGAATAAGTAGAGGTTGATGAAATAGACAACGACCAAAGCGAAAATAATCGCGTCTACCCAGCTCCCCACCGTCTTCACAATCGGATTTTCCGATTTCTTCCACCAATCCCACGCCACATAGCGAGTGACATAGACATCAAGGAAGAAAAGCAAGAAAAGAAGCGACAGAGGATTGCCCGTCCATATTGTGAACAATATCACAATCACGGCAAGGATTCCGAACTTTATATAGTCACCCTTTTCGGTATCCTTGAAACGTTCAGCCAGAGTGCCTGTCTTCTTTCCGATATAGTCGTCTTTCTTTTTTGAAGACGCCAAAACTTTATTTGATGATCCTAACCCAAACATTTATTCCAATTAGAATTTAAACATATCTTCCGTAGTGTAGAAGCCCTTCTTTCCAGCTGTGAACTCAGCGGCAAGGACAGCACCTAATGCGAATCCCTCACGGCTTTTTGCGTCGTGAGTGATCTCAATTGAATCGACACCCGACTCGTATCGGATAGTGTGGATTCCTGGCACCTCACCTTCACGGATTGACTTGATCGCGATATCCGAAGAAGAATTCTCCACCTCTTTCGACCATCCGCTCTTTCTGTCGAGGTTGTCGATAATACCTTCAGCAAGAGTGATTGCTGTGCCGCTTGGAGCGTCAAGCTTATGGATATGGTGAACCTCCGTCATCTCAACATTATATTGAGAGAATCCGTTCATGATCTTAGCCAGATATTTGTTGACAGCCATGAAAATATTCACACCTACGGAGTAGTTGGAGCTCCAGAAAAGAGTGCCGTTTTTCTTAACCATTGAAGCCTTCACCTCCTCGATTTGCTTAGTCCAGCCTGTAGTGCCGCAAACGACAGGGACACCAGCGTCGAAACAAGCGTTGATATTATCGATGGCAGTTGTAGGGACAGTGAATTCGATTGCAGCGTCGGCACTTTTGAATGCGTCGCTTTTCAAATCTTCACGGTTGTCAATATCAATGATAGATACGATTTCATGACCTCTTTCTCTCGCAATCTTTTCAATCATGTGGCCCATTTTACCGTAGCCTATAAGCGCTATTTTCATATTTGTCTACTTTTACACTTTACAATATTTTGGCAAATATATTCATTTTTTGGGACAATCTTTATATAAAATGCTAAATTAAGGATGCAAAATGCTAAATATAACATTTATTAAAATTTCAATTCAAAAGCACACCCATTCTGGACAGTAGTAATGGTTTGTGGTCTTCTATACTGTATTTGACGGAAATCCACTTATCCTCCACCTCGTTGTCCCCATCATCACTGTCTTCTTTGATTCTGGTTGTACATGTCATGCTGTTGTGCACAAAGTCTATTTTTGTATAGGACTGGGTTTCTGTGAAATCAGTTACGACTTCCATATGGTAATTGCATAACACAAAATCTCCATCCTTATATACAAAATCATAGCTTTCTGTACTATGACTGTTATACGAGGCATTTATACTCAGTCTGTTTTGAGATGCTTCGATTATTTCATCGTAATAACCTATTAGTATTTGATACGGCAAAAGGCAGAAATAGATATGCTCAGTCTCAAAATAGTCTCCTTTATTTATTGCAAGAATAAGACCACGATTGTGATTTTCCGATGCTTCTTGGTTTCTTATGGTGTCTGCCTCGTGGTCGACTTCAAGAATGTAGTCGGTCAATCCATCAAGGTTCACGTCACAGTCGTATGATTTGTCGCTATACACATAAGGTCTTTCTACAAGCTCATGGAAATCTTTTGTTGACTTGCATTTCTTGACATATTCATGCTTAGTATTTGTAGTGTCGTATTTTAGGGAGAAAGTTTTTTTATCTAAATCTATATCTAAAAATTTTCTGGCTTGTTCAAGTGTAATTGCTTTTTTTGCACCATCTTCCTCAATCCATATCGAATCTATACTTGTGGTTTTCAACTCTATGTTAGCTAAATTATTGCTGAATTTCACAGACGGGGATGAGACAACATCTTCTATTACGACAGTATCAGCTGGTACGCATTCATTTTCCAATCTTCTGTGTGTCTTGGAACTGCCATCCATACTATTCAATATCAATGAGAAAAGAACGATGAACGATAATGAATAACTCAACAAGTATGAAAGAAAAGGTTTATTCATGACCTTCCTCATTAACTTGTTTATAGCTATCGGAATAGCTACCAGTAGTATTGTTGAGAGGAGAAAAAAGCAAAAGCCTAGATAAAAACTGATCCAAGACATGCCAACGTATATAGACAATACAAAACAAGTGATAAGTGGCATAATACAAAAAGCTAAATCGTCAGACATGTCCTTCTTTATTGCTTTGAATATATCGAAGGACAAGCAGAAAAAAATTGTTGCTGCTAAGGCTATTGCAAAACTCAAAATATAATCCATAACAATAAAAATTTGTTTTTATGGCAGGTAGAGACGTAGCATTGTGGACGTCTCTACATTGAAAGCAAGAGCATGCTGTTTAGAATCTGCCATACATCAACCCCAAACTGCATACTCATATCATGAATTTTAATAGGCTTTTCAAAGAGATTTTAACTCTTCGATATCTATTTTTAAGCGGAATGCAATTTCTTCATCACTCATTCCACTCTCTCTTAACAATGTTATTGTTTTTAAGCGTTCTTCTGCTCTTCCCTCTGCTTTGCCTTCAACTCTTCCTTCTGCTTTTCCTTCTGCGATACCCTCTTTTTTTGCGTAGTTTATTTGGTTGACATAGTCGCGGTACGCTTTTAGACTACGTTCATATTTATTGCGTTCTTCAAAAGAAAGCATAGAACAATTAGAGAGATCCCACAACCTCTTGAACACCTCTTTGTCTTTGAATTCTATATTTCCCATACGCTCCATATTTTTCAGATTGTAGATCCATTCCTCAAAATGGTCTGCACATCCATTGTTTGACTTTTTGAACTTTGGCAATTGTATAAAATAGCCACGTATTTTATCGCTGATCGTTTTGTTTGTTTTGGGGTTCATCAATCTCATTTCACAAAGCACATCTTTATTGTCGTTGTTGTCGAACAAATTGAAATGCGTGATGAACACTCCAATGACTGCGTTGATTCCGTACTCCCACTCCTCTCCTTTTTCTCCTTGCATAGAGATCGCTCTTGAAAGATAAAACAATGCTCTCTCCACAAAGTAATCTTGTCTCTTGTTCTGCATTTCGATAATGACGTGCTTGCCATTGTCTAACTTGCAAAACAAGTCAAAAATTATAGATCTTCTGTCATTCTCTTCCGGCACGAGTTCCTTGTTCTCATACGTCAGGTCAACAATAGGTGCCTCTGTGTCTACAAAAGAGTTAAGAAAATCCATCAACAGGATTTTATCACCAAAAATTCTCTTGAATCCTTCGTCACAAAACGGATTCAGCATAACAGTTTTCTCTTCTTTCTCCATTTTTTGAACTGTTACTAAGTTGTCTAAATTTATTTGCCCTAACTAAGGCAACGTTTTATTAATTGTTTTTATTTGCGACAAAGTTAATCCTAATTTTTATTTGCAACAACAGAATGATATTTTTTTGTTGGACTTATAGGTTATGAATAGAAATCCCGCAGATGCCTGGCATCCACGGGATTGTTCTTGATTACGCATTTCGCAGTTATTATTCCGCTTTTATCATTTCACCATCACCTTCTCCGCTTCATTTCCACATCTCACTACATAGAATCCTTTCTCTACCGGAATCTTTGTGACTGCGGATTTGATGGCTCCATTTGTCACCATCTGTCCTTTGATGTTGTAGACGGAATACATCGATGATGATGCCGACAAAGATACTATGATAATTTCTCCGTTTGCAGAATACACCAGCGTCGGCTCTGATGCGATATCGTCGGCTGTTGTCTCACCAGACATCGGAACCGCAGTGAATGGCACGGATAAGATTCTCCATTCCCTATGTGCGTTTCCTCCCGTCGCACTGGCTTGCCATAATCCCACTTTTGTGCCGATCTCCAAATGCTCTCCTTCAAGATCAAGAAGCTTGCCGTTCGACGCTGATGTCACCTTATAGCTGTTGTCGCCAATATTCTCCACCTTAAACTGCTGGCCTTTGTTTGACGGATCAAGCGGTGTGGCTGCCAAGTAGTATGAACCGTCGTCGGTCAACGCTAATTTCTTGCCATTCAGCATTGTGTATATATTATAGGTGTCGTCCGACAGCTTGTTGAAATACCAGCGTTGCATAGAGTCTGCCACACACAAAGAGCTTAGCTGCAATGATCCTCCGTTAAGTGTCAATGGCGAAGTGCTTGCTCTTGGCACAAACATATATGGCATTCCTTCTGTAAAATATTCCACTCCTTTGCCAGCATCTGTTGAGAAAATCATTGTGGATATCTCCTGTCCGCCCATAGTATAGTTTGCAATTCCGTCGACAACCTCAACATCGGCCATACGCTTGCAGTTCAAATTCGAGTTTGTGACATACAGTTCCGCAAGGTTGTCCACCTGTTTCAACGGAGTCAAATCAATGCTTATATTTTTTTCATCAGTGGATGTGTTGAGCATCACCACCACCACTTTATCGCCCGTCGGACTGACAGCCGCAAGGATATCATTGCGTCCTGTTCCCAGCATCGTATATCCCTGACGGATAAAACGAGTGACCTGCATACGGACGTAGAAATTTTTCACTATGTTATATGTCTGATTGTTGAAATTTCCTCTCACCAGACACCACTGGTCGTTGTTCTCCTCCACAAACTGCCAATCGATCCACGCTTGCGGCTGGAGATAGTTGAGGTCGTCGAACATACGTTGTGCCATAGATAAGTTGCCAGCCAAACCAGTGCCTCCTGCTCCTGTCTCCGACATCCAGAATGGCAGACGGGTCTCTGTGACCAAATCCTTCAAATTGGCTTTGTCTCGTATATCGCCTCCGTAGGTATGCACATTAAACTGTCCTAACATAGGGACGATATCGCCCTCTTTCACAAACAGTTGCAATTCACCGATTGCGGTAGACACACTCGTTTCGTCGGATGCGGAAAGCACCGTCTTCAGACCGGAATTCTTCAGCTTCGGATAGATCACGCGTATGAGTTTCACCTGTGATGCTGGGTCGAAATGGCATCCCTCCTGTCCGCCGTTCGCACCCCAGTAGTTTGTGTTAGGCTCATTGAATGGGTCCAAAGTCTTGAACTCGATTCCATATTCATCTTTATAATGTTTGCAGACGTCGATCAGATAATCCGAGAATTTTCCATAATACTCTGGTTTCAAATTATCCTTACCAGCATCTTTGTTGCCGGACGCACAACCGCTATATGTCATCCAATAAGGAGCGGAGTTGGAGAAAGCTTCAAAGATGGCATCCTTGCGCGCGTCTCTCAGTTTCAGCATCACTTTTCGTTGAGCGGCATCGGCATTCCAATCATAATTCGAGTTTTCACTTGCCTTGAATCCCTCCATTTCAGCACGTTTACCCTTGCCGTTGCACATATGTCCGTTGTAGTGCGACGGAGCATCTCCACCGCCGATATTATAACGGAAGATATTGTAGTTTAGCTTGTCTTCCGACGTGAGCATATCCACCAGGTCGTCGATCTTATTCTCAGTCCATTTGCCACACATGTTAGCCCACCAGCAAAGAGAGACTCCCCATCCCTCCATCGTCTGCTGTCGAGCGGCAGGATTGATGCGGACGGTGCTTGTCGACGATGGTTCGTATTTGCTCATAAGGTTGCTATACTCAGATTCTGTGATATTGACCACAGAGCCATGCCTCATCACCGATGGCAAAGAGTATTGCGACGATGATGGTTGAGTGAAGACACCGGAAGATAGATCGGTTGTGATCAACGGATAGTATCCCTTTCCTCCAAAATCATCAATGAAAAGACACCATTTATTTTCCCCATTGAATTTGAAGCAAGTCGGACCTTCCACATATGCTGTCTGACTCATCTGGGTGTTGACTTCCGTCCACTGGCCAAGAAGCGACGTCGCCTTCTCCATAATTATATATTTGCCAGACGACGGCATTCCCTGTTTATGGGCTTCAGTAGCCTCATTCTTTTTGAAACGGTAGTATGTGTCGCCCACTTTGATCACAGTGGCGTCGATCACGCTGATTGTACGGTTTTGAGGATTTTTCAGCTCTATCCACACTTTAGCGTCAGAGAAAGTTTTGAAATCCTTTGTTGTGCAATAGTAGACGCGATGTGTATTGTCGTTGTTGGGAACAGATTGAGAAGACGGAATTTTTGAAGACCAGAACACCAGATATTCACCCGACTCTTCATTATATACAGCTTCAGGAGCCCAGGTGCATCCCGCGCCATCTGGAGCCACCCTGCACATACGTTGTTCGGACCAGTTTATCAAGTCGGATGATTCCCACACCATTATGGATTTGCTGCCTGTTGTTTGTGCAGCGGTCCAGTTGCCATTGCCATTGATTTTCAAGTCGGTGGCAATGACAAAGAATTTTGACCCGTCGGCAGAACGCATGATGAATGGATCACGTAAGCCTTTCTCGCCCAACGTAGATGTGAGAACTGGGTTGCCACCATTTATATCCTTCCAATTCAGTCCATCACGGCTGACAGCAAAATATATCTGTTCGCCCTGGGCCGACCCCTCGCCTTTGAAGTAGGCAAACAAGTAAGCAGTAAAGTCTTTTTCTGCCGCAAATGAGATTGCGGACGTCGCCATCAATAGGATTGATAATAGTAAATGTCTTATCATAACGTAATATATTTTTTTCTTGTCAAAATATAATGTGTTGGTAAAGAATTGATTGAATTGCTACAAAAATAATAAATTAGAGAGAAAAACAAGGATTGGAAATATTTTTTTGAGAGAAAAGGAGAAAATGAGAAAGGAGAAGTGAAAAATGTTAAAACATTCGTGATTTAAATAATATTTTATGATTGTATGTTCGATTCGATGCAATTATGTTCGACAAACAAAAGTTTTTTACCGACTAATAGGTATTCTTCCCAAAAATCAACTAAATTTGTCACTATAACTAAAAGTTAAAGATGAAAAGTAAATTTTTGAAATATGCACGTGTGCTTTGTGCTGTGGTGATGATGCTTTCTATTGTCACTCTTTTCTGTGACACCACAGGCATCGCAAGACACTATTTGGGTTGGACCGTCGACATCCAATTCCTTCCGTCCATCTCCGCAGGTTTGATCGCTGCGTTCGTGTCGACGTTGGTTGTGACCAAACTGTTTGGCAGAATATACTGCTCTGTGATCTGTCCGCTTGGTATTTTTCAAGACTTCATAGCTCGTCTGGGCAGACTGACAAAGAAACAGAAAATCAAGTATTCCTATAGCGAGGAGAAACTTTGGATGCGTCTGATTATAGCAGTGTTGTTCATCGCTTCTTATCTAATCTGCGCATACCCAATCGTCGGTTTGCTTGAACCATACAGTATCTTCGGACGTATGGCGACGACACTTCTCGCACCAGTCGGCAGATTCATTGCTGAATATCTTGCAGCGTCGTCGGAGGCGGCCGGTGATTATACTTTCGCCATGCCAGCCGCGTTGAACTATTCATATGTGATGTTGGGAATTGCCCTTTTCTCACTTGTGCTTATAGCAATCCTTGCGTTCCGTGGCGGACGTACATATTGTAATACAATCTGTCCTGTTGGCACAATCCTTTCTATCTTTGCTGAAAATTCAGTGATGAAGCCGGTCGTCGACCACGACAAATGTGTGAAGTGCGGACTTTGCGCAAAAAAATGTAAAGCTTCATGTATTGACGCTAAAAATGGAATTGTGGATTCGTCGAGATGTGTCGACTGTATGAACTGTATCTCCGTATGCCACAAGGAAGCTATCTCATTCTCGACTTCGTCAGACAAAGACAAGACTCCTAATATCATAAAGAGAATCAAGGATAGCATCAAAAAGAAGGGGCAGAAAGACGTGAATGCTTCCGTCGCAACGGATGAATCAAAACGTGCATTCCTGACAGTCGGAGCTCTTGTAATGGGTAGCGCAATGACCAAGAGCATGGCAAAGACATTCGACGGTGGATTGGCTGAAATCACAGAGAAGAAGGAGCCACAGCGTAACGACAGGATTACTCCTCCTGGAAGTAAATCATACAAGCATATTGAAGAGGTATGCACTTCATGTGGACTTTGCATCACAGCTTGCCCTAACGAAGTGCTTCGTCCAAGTGAGAGCCTCGACTCATTGCTGACTCCAGTGATGAGTTTTGAAAAAGGCTATTGCCGACCTGAATGCAAACGATGCAGCGATGTCTGCCCGACAGGTGCCATCTCACTTGCCGACCTTGCGGAGAAGAGTGCCACCCATGTCGGACATGCGGTGCTTATCGCAGACAACTGTATATCAATGAAAAAAGGAGTGTCGTGTGGCAATTGTGCCCGTCATTGTCCGGCAGGAGCAATCACAATGGCTCCGACAGTCAATGGAGACGAAACGTCGCCTAAAATGCCAGTGATCGACTCACAAAGATGTATAGGATGTGGAGCTTGTGAACATCTTTGCCCTTCATCACCATACAGCGCAATCTACGTGGAAGGACATCGTGTACACAGAATCGACTAAATGACGGGATATTTCCCTATTTGTTAACAGAAAAAGACAACACAACATATGGATCGCAGAGATTTTCTAAAACGCCTGTCGGCAGCTACCGCCACTATGGGACTGGCTGCATGTACTTCTGATGAAAAGACGAAGGAGATAATCGGGACTGAAAGCAAGAAGCCTAATGGTGAAATGACATACCGCACGGTGCCGACATCCGGCGACAAAGTGTCGTTGCTCGGCTATGGTTGTATGCGTCTGCCTACAGTGCAGCACGGAAGCGCGAGAGAGCAGAAAGATATTGAAATCGATCAGGAAGAGTTGAACGCTCATGTGGATTATGCAATTGCACACGGCATCAACTATTTCGACACATCCCCTGTGTATTGCCAGGGAAGAAGCGAGCACCATATGGGTATCGCCCTAAAACGTATACCAAGAGACAAATATTTTATCGCCACTAAACTTTCGAATTTCGCACAGGAATTCTGGAGCAGAGAAGCGTCGATAAAAATGTACCACAACTCCTTTAAGGAGCTTCAGGTGGACACTATCGACTATATGCTTCTACACTCTATCGGCGGCACAAACGGAGAATATAATTCCACTCAGACATTCGAGAAGAGATATATTGAAAATGGTATTCTTGACTTCCTTTTGGAAGAGCGAGCAAAAGGCAAAATCCGTAATCTAGGATTCTCCTACCATGGAGATATTGCTATATTCGACCGTGCTCTTGCCATGCACGACAAGTGTAAATGGGATTTTGTGCAGATTCAGATGAACTATGTCGACTGGCTACACGCTAAGGAGGTGAACCCTGCCAACACAAACGCCGAGTATCTCTACGCTGAGTTGGAGAAACGCAACATTCCGGCTATCATCATGGAGCCGTTGCTTGGCGGACGTCTGGCAAGCACCTTGAGTTTTATAGCGGCCAAACTGAAAGCACGTCGTCCGGAAGACTCAATCGCCAAATGGGCTTTGCGTTATCTTGGTTCATTCCCTAACGTGCTTACAGTGTTGAGCGGAATGACATATATGGAGAATGTCAAGGAAAACATTGATACATATTCACCTGTTGAGCCATGCACAGAAGAGGAATTGGCCTTGCTTGAAGAGGTGGCTCAGGCGATGTTGAGATACCCAAGTGTACCATGCACAGGATGCCAATACTGTATGCCGTGCCCTTACGGTATCAATATCCCTGGCATATTCCAACACTACAACAAGTGTATCAACGAAGGCAATGTCTCAATTAGCAGTCAAGATGAGAACTATGCCGAGGCTCGACGTGCATTCCTAATGGGTTACGACCGCGCTGTGCCAAAATTGCGTCAGGCAGACCACTGCATTGGATGCGGAATGTGTAAGAGCCATTGTCCGCAGAATATCGACATTCCTAAAGAAATGCAGAGAATAGACAAGTATGTGGAGAGTTTGAAGCAATCGATGGACTGATTTTAGATTAGTGATTTGAGTTGAAAGGTTAGAGTTGAGAGTTTAGAGTGGATAGCAAAGGGCGATAGCCCTTGCTCCCGTCACCACCGCAAGCCCGTAAGAGCGATAGGAAAAAGTTGAGAGCTTAGAGAGGATTATGGATAAATTGATAATAGAGACAACATCAGGCGAAACCATCACAGCTAATGAGGTGGGTATCAAAGCCCTACGTCGCATATATAAAGAAAATCGCGAAATATTGCATGGGGCGACGGTGACGGACATCATCATCGGCAAAGGAGCTGCATGTTTTCTGATTGCTGGAGGAATACGACACTTGAATGTGGATGTGATCAGTAGAGCCGGGCTCGACATGTTGCAGAAGGCAGGCATTCCCGTCTGCCCGAAGCAGATTGTCCCAATGATCATCAATCGCAAGAATGATGGTCAGTGTCCGATAGAGAATCTTCTCCGTGAGACGTTCGAGGCGGAAGAGGGAATCAAGAAGATAAGTGCGTTCTTCAACGACGAATATTCGGTGTAAGAAGTTTTTTATTGTTCAAAACCATCTATAACTAGAATCTTTTTTCATCACCTCCTCTGGCAAATTGTCTCCATTTTCATTGGTATAGTACCAACGTCCATGATATTTCACATGGATAAGACCTTCTGAAAAATAGCCTATTTCATCAAAGTCATAAGGCAAAACGATTTCTCCCTTATTATTCAATAAAGCATAGGCATCCTTTCCCACTGTGATGTCTACTCGTTTCATAATATGAGAATCAGCAACCTCTCTGAAATATGTATGACACCCCTTTCCCCTAAAGTTTTTGGTATAACTTCTATTTATACGTTTGTCTTTTTTCGACATATACATATCTTTTTCATAACCATAAAGAGCACTATACCAAGGCCCCTTTAATTCATCAAATGACAAAATTCCATTCGCTATGCAATCCTCTACTTCAGAGTCATCTTTATTCGAAACATTTATAGTATCACCTTTTTCGTCAAGGACAAGACTTTTTTGTAAAGCCTCACTATATACATAATAGACGTTGTTGCCTATATGTCGCATACTGAACTTAAAATCAAGAACCGGCTTTCCTGCCTTATCTTCCAACATCCAATATGCATCTTTTCCTACATTCCTAAGGTAGTTTTTGCCATAGGGTACTCTCTGTATTTTTTCCCCTTCAGCATTAATAATAAAAGACTCTTTTACGCTTTGAGGAAAATCTACTCCAAACGTGCTTTTCATATCAGTCACAACCTTGTCTGACAATCCATAAACACACAAAAAATCATTTCCAAAATCATATAAATATGATATCTTGTCTAATACCTTAGTTCCGCCTTCTTTGTAAACTTCAAGCCAATAAGGATAAAATTCATAACCGACTTCTCCGTCTCTTATCTCTCCTACACAAAAGAAAAAAAGACCATTAAAATGGAAAATTCGCGGACTGTCAAATTCAAAAGGAAGGATAGTTTTTCCGTGGCTGTCAACAACGCCATATTTGCCATTTTTGTACATTACAAAACCGTCATATGAAGTATTGTTATCATCCACGTTAAATATAGGCCTATACATGGAACTTCCATAAAACTTATCAAATTCTGAGTAACCCATTGATTTTAGATCCTCAGTAGTCATATAACTGCCATCCTTTCCTGTAAGTGCCGTTTTTGTAAAAACATTGAATACTATAGAACCTTTCTTTTCAGAAACAATCTGATTGTCCTTAATCACATAACTTTTCTCATTATCATAAACACTTTTTTCGATTAAAGTGGTGCCATTATACATATGGTGGTAAAACCCTAAACTGTCCTTTGATAATAGCAGATTGCCATTTTTGTCGACTACACCTATATTGCTGTGTACATACAATCCATTTCTGAATATCAAACTGTCATATACACTAGGATATTTTCCCATTTCGAAATTTACGGGTATTACAATTTCCCCTTTTCTATCAATGAATCCTACCTTGCCATCCTTGCCAACCATTGCTAGCCCTTCTGAGAATGGGCCGACAAAGTCGTATTCTCCGATATTATTATTTAATTTTAACTTCAATTGTGTGGATGAGGCTAATTCCGCATCAAAAAAATAATCGAGAAGAAATTCATACCATCCACGACTTACTGGTATAATCAAAACTATTGCCACTATTATCGCTATGATTTTCTTTTTCATCTCTTCTCGTAGGTTTCGTCTTTTTTATTATCGGGGACAAAATTATTAAATTAAAGTGAACTTGACGAATTTTAACTGGCTGATTATTTGTGAATTTGAGAACTTTGTTGCTAATATGTTGGGGACTATTGCAGTATACTGCTTTTTCTCGAAGAAACCATGTATACATGTACATCGTGAAGTTGATAATCGCTTGACTCTCTTTTAATTACAATTCGTCTCACGTTAAATTATCTTAATGCCTTATTTAAGAAATCAGACACAACCTGCTCATATTTTTCTGGTTGCTCAGTGATGGCATTGATATGAGTGCCACCTTCCACCAACCACATCTCGACATTCTTTTTCTTTGTTGCCAAAATACGTTTGCCTTCCGACACAGGCACTCTAGTATCTGCGTCGCCATGGATAATAAGGAGCGGAATTTCCACGTTCTCCAACGTTTTGATGGACGACGCTTCCATAAACGACCATCCTTCCTTGATTTTACATAACAGACTTGCCGCGTGAAGAAGTGGGAATGCAGGCAAATGCATCTTCTGTTTCATCTCATAACTGAATTCAGCAAAAGCGGATGTGAACCCACTGTCGTCAACGACTGCCTTCACACATGCTGGCAATCCCTCCTCCGCACACATCACGACACAAGCTCCACCCATAGATAGCCCGTGCAACACCACTGGAAGAGAGGCATCAAAATAACGGTTTACTTCTGATGCCCACTGCAAAACATCCAAACGGTCCGGCCATCCCATACCAGTCACATGTCCATCACTACTTGCATGGTGTGCCAAGTCGAGCATCGCCACATTGAAGTGAAACTTCTCCAAATATAATCTTGCATGTGGCAATGTCTGAATTGAACAGCCTGTGTAGCCATGCACTAATATTACCGTGCCTTTCGCCTCCTGACAAGGAATCAAATAGGCATGTAAACGCTCTCCCTTGGGGTTAGTGATATAATGGTCGTCGACTTTCCCGTCGGAACGTAAAACATCAAACCAAGAAAGAGTCTCTGGTTGCTCTGTCTCAAAAATTTTTCTGAAATTTTCCTCGCTTCGCCCCACTGTATCCTTATAAATGGATATACGAAGTAAAAAGAATGCAAACGCCACTATAAAGATAACGATGGCAACTCCAATTATCACAAAAATCATAATCCTAACCTTTTAATAAACTACCGTACAAACCATACCAACGATTATAACAAACACGTCATATCTCACATGACAATCATTATTTACCACAAAAAGACAGAGACGCACGTTTGGTTGGCGAAAAGACAGCGACGTGCATACGTACGTCTCTATATTCAAGCTCCCGGTTTTTTACTTTTCAAAACCTTGACATATAAATATATAGTGATAGCTGCAACTGGTACCTGGACCAAAAGCAACATAGTCAATGCCTCTCCACTCATATTTAATCCTCCTCAATTTTGAATTGTTGTTCCTTATTTTTCTTATCTGCAAAGTATATCATCACACAAAGTATCACAAGGCAAAGCAGCAGCGATATACGTGTGATGTCGATATACATGACGTCATTATAGACTGTGCCTTCGCTAAGAGGCGTTCCCTGCTCCACATTATCTCCCACATTTACCACAGGAGTAGTGCCTTCCGGCAATGACACTGTTTTGACAATCTCTCCACAATTGATCTCGACAGCGTTGTCCGTCACTCCCGTCACCTGACCTACAAAATCAGAATAATAGTAGTTTGACACCCAAGATGAGTTGGCTCCTATTCCTTTATGTGTCAACTCTCCAATGATAGACGAATTGTCGACTTCCCAACCAGACAATGAAATCTGGCTCCAGTCGTCATTCTTAGGTTTGATTAGCGCTGTGATAAATATCAGGATCATCATCACAGGAGTGACATATCTAAGGATGAATTTGAAGATTTTGGGTAACTGCATTTCTGCACCGTAGTGTATAATACGCCAACCTTTATCAATTCCCATCACCCAAGAGAACATCACTGCCTCAATCATGCCGAAGAAAAACAGTGCGAATGTGCCAGCCCAGAAATCATATTGGTCGAACACACCTTTGTCGAAGAAGAGTACCGTCGGCAATGCGAGAAGAAACAAAATCACACCAAAGATCCATGACGCTTTCTTTTGGCTCCATTTATAATTGTCAGTAAAAAATGAAACCATCGGTGTTGAGATGGCGAGTGAAGACGTCACCGCCGAGAAGAAAAGCAGTCCGAAGAAGGCTAATCCAGCCAATGCGGAAAGCACTGGACCCCACTGGGCAAACAAGTATGGCAACGTCTTAAAGCCAAGACTGAATCCACCGGATTGAGTCATCTCAAGGACCGCCGGCACACCAAAATATCCCACTGCAATCGGGAATATGATAGCACTACCGAGGACCACCTCTGTAAACTCATTGGTGAATCCGGCAGTGAGCGAGTTCAAAACAATATCGTCATGCTTCTTGATATACGACGCGTAACATTGTATACAGCCCATTCCAAGCGACATGGTGAAGAACACCTGACCTCCGGCGGCAAGCCACACCTTAGGATTAGTCAGAGAATCAAACTGCGGATTCCACAGATAGTTGAATCCATCCATGCTTCCAAACGTAGCCCCCGCGTCGCCTTTATCGAGAGTGTAGGCTCTCACTACAAGGAATATTCCGAAAAGCAACAACATCGGCATAGCCACTTTCGCAACCTTCTCAATTCCGTCTTTGATGCCTTTGGCAAGAATCCAAACATTGAATATTACGCACACTATGAAGCAAATCATTGTGTCGTGAGGAAGGAATGATGTGGAGACGCCAAGATCGAGATATTTGCCGAAGAAACTGGCAACCTCGCTTTCCGTCATTCCCATAAAAGTGCCGCAGACAGAGTGAATGGCATAAGATAGAGTCCAACTTTCAATGTAGACGTAGTAGGCACATATGATTGTACTGCAGAAAATCCCCATCGAGCCAAAATATTTCCATATTGGATGACGGTGAGCTGTCTGCAGTATCATAGGTGGGGAATGATGTCCTGACATCCCGCCTAATTTACCAGTGCTCCATTCAATGAACAGAAGAGGCAGACCAAGTAGGAAAAACGAAATAAGATATGGGATGATGAACGCTCCACCACCATTCTGCACCGCCTGAATAGGGAAACGTAAAAAATTGCCTAAGCCGACGGCATTGCCAGCCATAGCAAGAATCAGTCCGATTCGTGAACCCCATGCTTGAGTCTGTTGATTCATTTCTGTATTTTTCTAATGAATAAACGTTTTTTTGAAAAAATGTAGTCGACTGCAAAAATAATATTTTTGTTGGTATAAAAAAACAACGATTTTATTTCATTATAACACTAATATTCTTTACTTTTGCAATAGTAATAATACTAAAAGTATAAAAAGAATAACACAAAAGGACTAAAAACATATATTGTTTCTTAGATTTCTTGGTTTTGGGGGCTTATGAAATCTAGTGCAGTATAATTAAGTATGTTCCAATAAAATAAAAACCTATGAAGATTACTACTTTTTTTAAAATATTTACCTTTGTTTTTCTGTTTTTAATTTCGATTTCCTGTCAGAAAACACGAACTCTTACCGTAAGCGGTGTCATACCAGCGGCGGCAGGCAAGATGGTGTATATAGATAGCATCACATCGTCTAGCCCAATGTGTACTGATTCTGCGATGGCGGATGAGAACGGATATTTTGTGATGAAACGTAATGCAGTGAAAAGAATGTCATTTTTCCAGTTGAGAGCAGATTCCCTATCAGCAGTGTTTTGTGCAGATTCGACGGAAATAATAGATTTTGGAGTAGGACTTCGTGGAGAATTGTTCCTTACGGGAGACGAATATGCATCTCAATTGTGTATTTTAAGTCAGCATGTGAGAGCAGCAAACAAATATATCAGCATACTAATGTCGATGGGCGACAAATGTTCTCCACAAAAGATGAAGGAACTTATTTATGCACGTGTGATGCAATATAGGGAATTGGCGGATTCGATAGTGAGAGAGAATCCCGTCTCTCCTGCGGCATATTATGCAATGAATGCAAAATTGATTTACAATATCGAGCCATACGATTTCAACGATAAGGACGATTATCGTCTGCTTGCTATCGTCGCTAATGGGTGGAATATGGTGCGTCCTAATAATGTCTATTCCAATCATCTGCTTGCAAAATTAGCAAATAAAGAGGCCAACAGTAGGGTCGGGGATGGTATGTTGTTTTCAGAAAAAGCAACATTTGTGGATTTGAATCTTCCTAATGCCAAACATAACAAGGTTAGCCTTAACAGTATTAAAGACAAGAATGTGATTTTGCTTTTCTGGAATCTAAGAAAGATGGATCATGAAGTCCTGGAAAGGATCAAGTCGTACTATATATCAAATCCGGATGTTGAGATTTACCATGTTAGTTTCGACAAAGATGTTGACGCTTTTGATAAAGTCGCCGCACACTATCCGTGGATATGTGTGAATGACGTGGAAGGGAAAAGTGCGGTGACATACAATCTTGAAGTCACTCCTTCAGTCTTCCTTTTCAACAAGACGGGAAATTTTGTCGGTAAAAACATTCCTTTTATCGGATATAAATTCTAAATATAAAATTTGAGTAGAGACGCACGGTCGTGCGTCTCATACGGTCGT
>DFGT01000027.1:0-8186 GCA_002371265.1 Bacteroidales bacterium UBA3743
TGGCACAAACGAACATTGTTTCGTAAATCTCAAACCTACCGCTGGAGGTTAAGCGGACCGCTTTGGCGGTTACAGAAAAATCCGATATGATATCGGGCGTTAGAACTGGCGAACAGTCAACACCATGTCAAGCAACCCGTTGTAATGGTGGGAATCAAAAGCAGGGAAAAGGACCTGTGAGGGGATATTTATATGAATCAATTATTAAAAGTTTTGGCTGTCGTGGCCGTAGAGGTTTTGATTGAAACATGGAAAGACTCTTCAAATGACAAGAAAAAGGGAAGAGGTAAGAAGTAAGGGCACACTTGCAAGTTGCTCACGTGAAATCCAGACACGGAAGTTTAACTCTGGAGATGATTATTAAATTTGGTAATAATAAAAAAGAAAAGCAAATGAAAGAATTAAAAACAATTTTAGGTGGCACATACGACATCGCTGTTGCATTGGGTAAGAAACTGGGGTATATACTCAATGATGCCATCGACGAACTGATTCCCCAAAGTGGTAAACAAATAAAAAAGAAAGGAGGTGGAAAATGAGCGCTAATACTATGGTGAAAGCTGGTGTTGCTGTAATTCTTATTACCGCTGGAACAGTCCTTGGCAAAAAAGCAATTAAACAGGCTGGAAAGGAGATGATACGTATGGCATAAACGAACATTGTTTCGTAAATCTCACGCCTACCGCTGGAGGTTAAGCGGACCGCTTTGGCGGTTACTGAATCAAAACAAAAGAGTATCAACATAAATGGTGGGGATTATAACAGGATTCAAAATCTTCATTTAGTTGATTAGTAATAATACATTAAAAGAGGTAGGCAGCCTCGGTAAAAAATGTCTAAACAAATGACTACAACTACATCTTTAACAGTTAAGGTAAACGATCTTCTTCCTGCAGTCACAAACAAGAGTGTCACTTACAGCTCGTCAAAAGGGGCATATCTTACAGATGGTTGGACCAGCGCCGCTGGCAACACTTACGGGCAGTTGATGTATCTTTCTCCTCAGTTGGCTATCGTATGTGATTTCGGAGTCGGTTACGCCCATACATTCTTGAATGGGCTGAAGATTCTCCGCTACAATGGTCATAAGGCAGAGGTGGTCGACAGCCGTTCTTATAACAGCCTTTTTTTCGATGATGCGTTTGTCCGTAGTGAAGCTGCTGAAATTATAGCCGAATTTATTGAAAGCCAGTTGAGATTGACGGGAGCATACGCGTCTTCTGAGGAAATCAAGAACATGGCGAAAAGGCTTATCGACGATACTGTTGATTATTCCCGCAACAGACTCGGATGCTGATAACCCAATGTTTAATCTTTAATACTTATAACTATGAAAACAAAATTTACAAGTTCATTGACTTCAAATATGATGACGGAATTATTTCCAACTATAGGCACATCTGCTCCTTCTTCCAATGTGCCAAATTGGATGCCGTCAATGAAAATATTCAAAGTGAGCGAACACACGAGTGAGGCCGGACACCGTTACCTGAAAGGATTGCGATTCAGCAACAACTTAGCGGTGGCGTTTTCCTTCTCCTTCTGGAACACTTGGACATATCTGAATGAAATCGAAGTGTACCGTTTCAATGGGAATAGCATAGAATTGGCAGATCGACGCAAATGCGACAAACAGTTTTATGAGGAAGATTTCCTGAAAAACGAAGTGAAAGAGATGGTGCGTGGCATAGTAGAGTCTTCTTTGCTTATGAACGGACAAGACAGCAACGTTATGGCACTCGAGTCGCAAATCGAAGAGTTGGTGGAAGGGACATACCGTCCGTTGAAAGAGTACGACAGAAACAGATTGGAGATGTGCATCAAAAAAGCATTGCCGACAGAAGAACCCGTCAGGACATTCAAACTTCATTTTTAATTTAGTAACAACATTTAATTATTACTTATCATGACAACTACAAATACTACAACATCTATTTTTGATTCGAATAACAGAGAGCAGATGAACGCCTATAAGTTGATCGCAGAAACTAACCAGAGTTTCTTCCTGACCGGCCGTGCCGGCACAGGTAAAACGACATTCATCAACAATGTTTTAGCCAATGTGAATAAACACTTTGTGGTGTTGGCTCCAACAGGAAAGGCAGCAATGCTCATCGGAGGAAGCACCATCCATTCATATTTCGGATTCAAACCAGGAGACATCACACCTCACACTTTGGGGTCTTCGAAGAATCTGGCAAATTTGTCCTATGTGGATACCTTCATTGTGGATGAAGTCTCGATGCTACGCTGTGATTGGGTGGATGCCATGGACTACACCTTGCGTCATGCCTTACATTCATCATTGCCGTTCGGGGGAAAACAGGTGGTCTTTTGTGGAGATCTGTTCCAGTTGCCTCCTGTGGTCCAGAAGCACACGGCTGATGCGGAAATGCTGCAGACTGAATACGGCACAACTGATGCCTATTTCTATAAAGCTCACGCATTTAAATATCTTCAATTGCCAAAAATCGAATTTTGCAAAGTGTACCGTCAGAAAGACGCTGATTTTCTTAACATCTTGGACCATATCCGTACGGGAGAGTGCATTGAGAATGAAGTGGAAGCTCTGAATAAAAGAGTTGTCACACCGACATCTGAGGATGAGCCTTATGTGATCTTGTCAGGATTGAAAAAACAGGTTGAAAAAATCAATAAAGAGTTTCTTGACGCTATTGATTCTAAAGGGTTCACATATAAATCTGAGACATCTGGTAATTTTCCAAAAAATGATAATGATCTGCCTGCTGATGACGAATTGACTCTCAAGGTGGGGGCTCAGATTATGTTTTGCAAGAACGACAGAAATGGCAGATGGGTGAACGGCACATTGGGAAAGGTGACATCTTTGTCTGACGACAAAATAGTTGTAATGATTGACAATGATGAAGTGACAGTGGAGAAAACTTCATGGGAAAAAACAGTTACAACGTATAATCGTGAGACAAAGAAGATGGAGAAAGAAGTCGTCGGTATATTTGTGCAATATCCTATCCGTTTGGCATGGGCGATGACAATCCATAAAAGCCAGGGAGCCACATTCGATCGCATGCTATTGGATTTGAAGAGGGGTGGCATTTTTGCGGATGGCCAGCTTTACGTGGCTCTGACCCGTGTTCGAAATCTTGAAAGTCTCTACTTGAACGCTCCAATCAAAGAGACACATATCCGAAAAAATTACGAAGTGAAAACTTATTCAGAGACATTTAACAACGTCGACTCCATTTCACGAGCAACTACAGTCGGCAAGGAATTATATGATTTGCATAAAGTGTCTGATTTCGACGCGATGACTTCCGTCTACTTGAGAGAGACTTTGGATGCTCTTGCTCGTGAAGATGTAGAGTCTGCATATTGTTTGTCTAAAAACATGATGCAGACGATGATTTCCGATGAGATGTTGTATGGTGCGACTGTAGGTGTGCCAGAATGTCCGTCAAATATGCCTCATTCTGATTGGTTTAACGCAATCTTCTGTTTGTATGGGAATAAGTTTGAAAAGGCTTGCCAATATGCCGACAAAGCTTGGATGGCGACGGGAGACTTGGATATGCTCTACGTAAAGATCCGTGCATTGTCTATGCTGAAGAGATCCAGAGAGGCCGATTCTGCTTTTGAGAATCTTATGCACTCTGTCGACGACGATTGGGACTTCAAGACTGCATACGCATTGGCTCTTCATAATGAGTTATGTATGGATGACCCCGGGTTGGGCATTATGCAGCAAGTAGTGGTTAAACATATAAAATACCGTACTGGATTGATCCGTTTCCGCGAGCTATTGCGTCGTAAAGAAATCAAACTCAGAATGGCAGACGAAATCACAAACTCGTTGGCTATCGCTTTCAATTCCGATATGAGCGATGAGGAATTCGTGGATTGTATGGGAAAATGTGCGGATACTGATATTTTGAAGGAGTTTAGAACCATAATAAAGAAACAAGTGCTATGAAAAGATGGTTCTGCAGATTCTTATAATTAATTGACTTTTAATTTTATATATTATGCTAAACAAAAGAAACAAAATCAAATCATTATCAAAATCACGTTATAATTCTTTGAATCAATATGATCAGAAAACTTACGATATGCGTGATCCTATCAGCAGAATACATTGCTCTCAATGTGGCAGACGCAAACATCTGTTTGAGACAGAAAAGGAAGCTGTACTTTTTCTCGTCTACAACGGAGATGTGATTGAATCGCAGAATGGCAAACGTCCATTGAGAGTCTATTGGTGTGACGCATGTGCAGGTTATCACACTACCCATTTGAAGGAATGGAGCGCCTGATTAATATGTTGAAACTAAAATGTTCAATGTGGCTGATTGCAAAGGTGTAGTTTTGCGATGTCAAAAAGATAAACGAGTCAAGGATATGGAATTGGTACTTAACACATATGGGGTGTCTTTGAACCGTGACCAGAATGGTTTTGTGATCTCATCAGGCGATTCCAAACAAAGAGTGCCGACGGATGGTATCACGTCGATACAGATCAGCAATGGAGCTATCATCTCAAGCGACGCCGTGCTCTTCGCAATCGAGAATGAGATCGAAATCATCTTTATGACAAAGGGAGGCAACCCGATGGGACGTGTATGGAGCCCAAAATACGGATCTATCTCCACTATACGCAAAGGCCAACTCTCTTTTCTTCACACTCACGACTCTGTGGCATGGATAAAGGAGACAATCTGCAAAAAGATTGAAAACCAACAGGCTCTGCTTCTGGCTATGGACTCAAAAGGATACTCCGCATTAGAAGCCGCTAAGACAAAAGCCATCAACAGACTTGAGGATTATCTGACAAAGTTGACTTCGCTGGATGGTGATTTTGTGACAGACATCGCCGCAAAACTGAGAGGTTGGGAGGGACAGGCTTCTAAAATATACTTCGACTGCATGAACATTTTCCTTCCAGAGAAATACAGATTCTACGAAAGGTCTCAACACCCAGCCATGGATGTGACAAACGCCATGCTCAACTACGGCTATGGCATTCTTTACTCAAAAATCGAAGGTGCTCTGATAAAAAGCGGAATCGACCCTTATATAGGAGTGCTGCACAGAGACAACTACAACCGTCCGGTATTGGCATACGACGTGATTGAAATATACAGAGTGTGGGTGGATTATGTAGTGTTCTCCCTACTCTGCCAAAATATCATCACTGACGAGTTCTACAGTGTCAGAGAAGACGGTTCTTGCTTGCTCGAGCCTCTCGGAAGAAGAGTGCTCATCCAGTCTCTCAACGACTACTTGGAAGAGATAGTGGGTATCGGAAATACAAAAAGAAGCAGACTGACGCAAATCTTTTTGTATTGTCAGGAATTAGCACAAACATTAAAAAAATTTGAATAGCCATGATATCAATAGGTAACAACATTACAATGACAGGAGATCCTCTCCAGAGAATAGAATTGCGAGCTCTTTGCGACGCAGTGAGAAATCCGAATTCTGAGATGCAGGCAAGAATCCGCCAGCTAAGATTGCTTCGCGACATTGACGAGAAAAAGTATTCGGCAGCCAAACGCACTCTGCCATACATCGTCTGTGGAATGTTTGCATCAGGTATCCGAAGATCCGATGATTTCTCGTATACTGAATATTTCATAATAGACATTGACCATCTTTCCGACAAATCGATGGAAATGGAGCAAGTTCGAACTAAAATAGAGTCAGACGACAGAGTGGCGGCTTGCTTCGTCTCTCCAGGAGGAGATGGGTTGAAAGTGTTTTTCAAACTTCAGGAAAGATGCTACGACAAAGGTCTTTACTCCCGTTTTTACAAAATATTCGCGCTTAGTTTCGCCCAAGACAAAGGAATCGTGCAAGCTGTGGACATGAAGACGTGTGATGTCACAAGAGCTTGTTTTGTCAGCCACGACCCGAATGTCTACTTCAATCCCGTCTCCTCGACTATACGACTCGAAGATTTTGTGGATATAATCGACGTGGATGCTCAAAACACCCTGTTGCAGGAGGTTGAGAAATGTATATCCAATCTGCCAGAAAAGAAAGAGGTGAAACAAAGTCCTGAAAAATCGGAAATGGATAAGATCAGAGCCACACTGAATCCCGAACTGGCAAAAAAGAAGGAAAACAGACCTCCAGCATTCGTGCCTGAGATATTAAACGATATAATCGGAGGTCTGAAAGAGCATATAGAGATGAAGGGGATCCTGGTGAAAGAGATAAGAGACATCCAATATGGAAAGAAACTTTCAATGGCTCTTGGCATCAAAGAGTCGGAAATAAATCTCTTTTACGGGAAAAAAGGATTCTCTGTAGTGAAAATGCCACGGACAGGAACCGATTCTGAACTTAACGATCTGATGGCAGACATCGTCAATGAATACATAAACTCCATGTATGTGTTCGACCTGCCAAACATACAAAGGACCCAGATATCAGCGTCTGCCCTTCCATCTTAAAAATTTGAACGACTATGCCAAAACGGAAATACGAAGAATGGGATTTTGTGGCTCGTGTAAAAGCGATAAAAAAAGCCGGGCTCAAAGAGTCGGCATCCCCAAACAGAGAAATAGAGAAAACAGATGAGACGGTGCCAAGTCTGGAGACAAGGCTTGACATGATATTTGAAATAACGGAGAGAAAAGAAAATAATGCAGGAAATATGCTGTTTTTTGTGATGTACGACATAGAAGACAACAGAGTAAGGAATCTGGTGTCGACATATCTGGTGAAGAAAGGATGTACAAGGATACAGAAATCCATTTTCTTGGCAGACCTTTCTTCGGAGAAATATGAGCAGATAAGAAATGATCTGACGGAAGTGCAGGCTGCCTATGAAAATCTCGACAGTATTCTTGTGGTGCCAATATCCACAGATTATCTCAAATCGATGAAGATTATAGGCAAAAATATCAGCGTCGACGTGATTACAAAATCCAAAAACACACTATTTTTCTGAAACCCACGTGCGAGCCGTAGGTGAGTTCATAGAATTTAATAAAACCACAAAGACACAAAGTTCTCAGAGAAAGTCTTCGGCTTTTTTGAGGAAAAAAGACGGAAAATCGTCTGAAAGACGTTACCGAGCAAAACGAGAGTAACCCGGGACGGAGTCTGGGGGAGCGACAGAACACCCTACCTCCTCCCCACGTGCGAGCCATAGGCGAGCACACTGAATTTAATAAAACCACAGAGGAAAAAGTTCTCAGAGAAAGTCTTCGACTTTTTTGAGAAAAAGAGATAGAAAACATATTGTTGAGACGAAAAAAATTATATTTTTGTAGCCGAAAAATGTACTTTTTTTCACGCGATTTTTGAAATTTTGAACATTTTTAAGCCCTAAAGGTCTGCAAATCTGCGAGTTGCAATTTTACCTCTCGCAGACCATCTTCCATTAAAACAAGGATTAAGACTTAAATAATTTCTTATTCATAATCTTTTTGCCAGTTCTCGCAGACCATCTTCCATTAAAACAAGGATTAAGACATGACATTAACTAAAAGTTTTAAAATTTTCATCTTTTCTCGCAGACCATCTTCCATTAAAACAAGGATTAAGACTTCATGGCGCTGCTCGATTTTGCGCTTTCTTTCTCGGGCTCGCAGACCATCTTCCATTAAAACAAGGATTAAGACTAAATTTTTTTTTGTTAATACTCGAAGACCCTACCCGCTCGCAGACCATCTTCCATTAAAACAAGGATTAAGACAACACCTGCTGTAATTACGATGAAGAATATCTTAAACTCGCAGACCATCTTCCATTAAAACAAGGATTAAGACGTATAGCTATATAATTGTTTGAGTAGAAGTAACTAAACTCGCAGACCATCTTCCATTAAAACAAGGATTAAGACACCAAAATTAATTGTCATCAAATTAACATTGTTATTCTCGCAGACCATCTTCCATTAAAACAAGGATTAAGACACTTTATGCCCACAATTAATAATATAGCAATCACGCCTCTCGCAGACCATCTTCCATTAAAACAAGGATTAAGACACACTAATTATTAACATAGAATCAGGCATATCTTCTCGCAGACCATCTTCCATTAAAACAAGGATTAAGACTGCAGCTCCAAGAGCTACGACTTTTTTTACGTTTGCCACTCGCAGACCATCTTCCATTAAAACAAGGATTAAGACACTGCGGCTACTACTGTAATTATGATGATGATAACCATCTCGCAGACCATCTTCCATTAAA
>DFGT01000027.1:8235-8405 GCA_002371265.1 Bacteroidales bacterium UBA3743
CATTAAAACAAGGATTAAGACTTCAACTTCCTCAACAGAAGTGTCCTTACCTTTGGCTCTCGCAGACCATCTTCCATTAAAACAAGGATTAAGACTTAACTGCAAACTTTTTTGAAGGTTTTTTTTAATTTTTCTCGCAGACCATCTTCCATTAAAACAAGGATTAAGAC
>DFGT01000027.1:8473-129951 GCA_002371265.1 Bacteroidales bacterium UBA3743
TTCCATTAAAACAAGGATTAAGACCGTCACAATACGAGTACTTATACTCGATAACATAATCTCGCAGACCATCTTCCATTAAAACAAGGATTAAGACCACCTCTTTCAGAGACTTGTAGACCGAAATGCTGGTCTACTCGCAGACCATCTTCCATTAAAACAAGGATTAAGACGGTTCGTACCAACAGTACGGCTCCTCCACCATTTTGGCTCGCAGACCATCTTCCATTAAAACAAGGATTAAGACACACGACTGGAAGCAATCTCTTTAGCAATGGCTGGGCTCGCAGACCATCTTCCATTAAAACAAGGATTAAGACCTCAACAAAGATTGTCAGTACATCGACAGGACACCCTCTCGCAGACCATCTTCCATTAAAACAAGGATTAAGACCCACAAAATGCAGTGTGAATATTTTTATTAGAGCAAACTCGCAGACCATCTTCCATTAAAACAAGGATTAAGACTCTGTCCTGCTGAATTTGTTTCCTGGGTTACAATTGTCTCGCAGACCATCTTCCATTAAAACAAGGATTAAGACACACCTAAGGCGCCTCCTGCAAGGAATGTGCCTAGAACTCGCAGACCATCTTCCATTAAAACAAGGATTAAGACAACTCTATACCGATATGGGGTCATAGAATAAACCGTGTCTCGCAGACCATCTTCCATTAAAACAAGGATTAAGACTATACACATACATCTGTCCTGCTGAATTTGTTTCCTGGCTCGCAGACCATCTTCCATTAAAACAAGGATTAAGACAGCACCGAATGCCGCGATTTTCTTTAGATTTGCCATTGTCTCGCAGACCATCTTCCATTAAAACAAGGATTAAGACTTTTTGGCTCATTAAAAGTTGTATGGATGAGGAAAAAATCTCGCAGACCATCTTCCATTAAAACAAGGATTAAGACTCTCTTTCGTTTAGTTCTGCCATAATTTTTGTTTTGCCCGTCTCGCAGACCATCTTCCACTAAAACAAGGATTAAAACAAACCGTAGAGACGGTGCGTGCACCGTCTTTTCCAACAGGCAATCTTTCGATAAAATCTAGACGGTGCGCGCACCGTCTCTACCAATTTATCCGTCATTTTCATCATTTTTTTTCTATCTCTGAAAATTTTTACGTATTTTTGCAACTAGAACGAAACTGGCAATGCAACAACTCAGCCAAACAACATTTTATAATGCGAAACGGCTGTCTGTATATATAATATGTAACATCACAATCAACGTGAAAGAACTTGACATCAAACGATTTAGGATAGCAAATGTCTTGCTGGCGGTTTATCTTACGATACTCGCCGGTAGCTTTATGCACTTCCATGAGTCGCAGGATGAGACTGTCATCTTCGGATGTCAAGACAATTGTCACAAACATGAACAGTGTCACGGACACCTGATAAAATGGGTTCCCACTCATGACGACTGTTTCCTATGTGATTTCTTCCACGAATCCATTATTGTCCCACCCCTATTCTCTTTCTCGGCAACACTGCCAGAGGTCTCAACCTCTATTTTATGGCTGTCAGAAGATGTCATCCGTCGCGACGTGTGTCTGCCGAGCCAACGTGCCCCTCCTGCCTTTTGTTAATCTATTTTCTTATAATTAACTGAAGGGAGAAGATCATGTCTTCTTCTCAACAAAAGGCAAATACAATGAGGATAAAACATACCATATTCTTTCTGCTGGTATGCTTTTCATCCCTGACTATTCATGCGCAAAACACAGATCTGGCGGATACATTTCAGCTGGAAGAGATTGTCGTGGCCGGCACAAGAATGCCGGTGACGGGAGTGGTTGCGGCCCCTTCCGTAAACATTGCTTCCGAAGAGATTAATCTGCACATGGGTCATAGCCTCATGGACGCGCTCTCCCACACGGAAGGAGTGCAGGCCATGGACATCGGTGTGGGATTCAGCAAACCGATGATCCGAGGATTGGGGTTTCAGCGTGTAGTGGTCTCGGAGAACGGTGTGAAGCAGGAAGGGCAACAATGGGGAGCCGACCATGGACTCGAGATTGACGCGTTCCATGTTGACGGGGTTATGGTCGTCAAAGGTCCGGCTTCCGTACTGTATGGAAGCGACGCTATGGGTGGCGCGATTGAAATCCTGCCTCCCGTCATTCCTTACGAGGACACTTTGTCTGGAGAGGTATTGTTCCAGCATCAGAGTGTATGCTCCGGGATGAGCGGTTCGGCCATGCTTGCATTCAAGCGAAAAAGATTCTATACCCAGATTCGTTTTACAGAACGTCATTGGGGAGACTATCGTGTGCCGGCAGACAGTTTCACCTATCTGAGCATGAGACTCCCTATCAATGATAGGCGCTTGAAGAACACAGCAGGTAAAGAACGAAGCGCGAACGGTCTGTTAGCCTTCCGTCATAAGAAATACGAAGGTCGGCTTAACATCAGCGACAACTATCAGAAATCAGGATTCTTCAGCGGAGCTCACGGCATCCCCAACAACAGCAACATGCTGTCGGACGGCGACAAGTGGAATATCGACCTGCCATATAGTCTGGTCAACCACTTCAAAGTGTCGAGCACCAACAAGTGGACGACAGAAAAGACGCAGACAATGTTTGTTTTGGGATTCCAACAGAACCACAGAGAGGAATGGAGCAAATTCCATACCCACACTGTTGGGCAACAGCCTCCTGCGGTTGATCCAGACAAAGAGCTGATGCTCGACCTGCGGACAATCTCTGGCAAAATGCAATTCCGTCTCACCTCATCCGATGAATGGGAACATTATATAGGAGTGTCCGCCTCATTCCAGAAAAACGAGATCGGTGGCTACGGATTCCTTATCCCTTCGTACCGACGTGGGGAATATGGAGCCTATTATCTTGTGAATTATAAACCGAGCGACGTGTGGGCATTCAACGCCAGCGCCAGATACGACATTAGCCATATCCACACAGACGCCCACGGCAATGATGTCGGAGAAGTCGTTCGTGACTTCAATGATTATTCATTGGCAATTGGAGCCGTATACACTCCAAAGGACGGGCATGAATGGCGCGGATCCATCGGACGTGCCTACCGACTCCCGTCGGCTAATGAACTGACATCCAACGGCGTCCACCACGGAGCTTTCCGTCATGAGTTGGGAGACAGCAGTCTGGTCGGCGAACAGGGTTGGCAGGCAGATTTGTCTTATTCTCTGCGTAGGGAAAGAGTCGAATTATCTCTTTCTCCTTTCTTCAGTTATTACCCACATTTCATCTCTTTACATCCGACAGGACAGTGGTCGACGCTGCCAGACGCCGGACAGATATATAAATATGTAGACGCGCCCGCCTCATTCTTCGGTGGAGAGACACGTCTTAAAGTGAAACTTGTGCGTGATCTTTTCTATCAGTTTTCTGGGGAATACGTGCGTACATATGATTATGAATCGCACACAGCCACTCCGTTCTCCCCTCCTGCCACTATGCGCAACACCATAAGTTGGGAGCGTAAACGATGGCAAGCGTATGCAGAATGCCAGAGTGTGGCCGCACAGAGACGAGTGTGCCATAATGAGGATGAGACACCTGGATATAATCTGTTGAATGTGGGCGGCAAGGTTGAGATTCCGGCACCATCCGGCAAACTTTCTCTGCATTTAAATGCAAGAAACGTGCTCAACACTTACCATCTAAATCATCTTAATTTTTACAGGAAAATCGATTTGCCAGAAGCAGGCATCGATATCCAATCAACTATTCGTTTTACTTTTTAAAATTCGATCAAAATGGGAAAAAATATTTTGTTTTTCGTTCTATCAGCTATCATGTGTGTTTCTTTTTCCGCTTGTGATGAAGAGGATGCGGACACAACAAAGCCTGTCATCACATTGGATGAGCCAGAAGACGGTGATTCTCTACGTATCGGAGAAAGCGTTCATTTTGAATGTGATTTTTCCGACAACGTGGCTCTTGGCAGCTATCTGATAGAGATCCACAACAATTTTGATGGTCATGGACATAAGACTAGAGCCGACGAGACTGTGCCATTTTCAATTAAGAAATCGTATGATCTGAACAATCTCCGTAACACTCATGTCCACCATCATGACATTGTGATTTCAGATAACGCGACTCCAGGAGCATACCATTTGGTTGTCTATTGCACCGACGCAGCTGGCAACCAGTCTATGGTGGCTCGTGATATCATTCTGTCGCACGACGCAGAGTCGCACCATCACCACGATCACGACGATGACTATGACCATGACCACGACCATGAAGAAGAAGAACATGATCATGAAGACTAATATTATATAGCAATCTCTAAAAGAAGAGATTTACAAACATGCGAACTGATTATGGGAATAATCGGTTCGCTTTTTTCTTTCTTACCACTTATTTTTTATGGCAAAATCCCACAAAATCCATCCACAAACCCATGGGGATTCGTGTCAGTTCGCTTATTTTTTATGGCAAAATCCCACAAAATCCATCTTCAAACCTTATTTTTTGCCCACATCACCCCAAACATCACAAAATCTATCACCACCGTCGGAATATATTCATAGAATTATCTTCTACATTCTGCATTTGAAACAGGCGAAACAAAGTATAGTATACTACATTTTTCAGTTTATATAGTTTTTATATCCGCAGTTCAAATTTTCTTTTTCGGGAATTAAAAACCGCCATAAATTTGCAAAAGAAAAAAACAAGAAACCAAGAACAAAAAATAACAAAATTATGGCTAATTTTATTGAAAGTACATTGGAGTTGATTGGCAATACGCCACTTTTGAAACTCAACAATTATTCGAAGAAGGCAGGAGTTAAAAACGCAACTATTCTTGCAAAGTTGGAGTATCTTAACCCAGCAGGTTCAGTGAAGGACCGTATCGCTCTTGCGATGATCGAGGATGCCGAGAAGAAAGGCATTTTGAAACCAGGTGCAACAATCATCGAGCCAACATCAGGTAACACAGGTATCGGTTTGGCAGCAGTAGCAGCAGCCAAGGGATACAAGGCAATCCTTACCCTACCCGACACCATGAGTGTTGAGCGCAGAAACCTTCTTAAGGCTTACGGCGCAGAGATCGTGTTGACAGAAGGAGCTAAGGGAATGAAGGGAGCCATCGCAAAGGCGGATGAGCTAAACAAAGAGATTCAGGGATCAGTCATCCTAGGTCAGTTCGTCAATCCAGCCAACCCTAAGATCCACCGTGAGACAACAGGTCCTGAGATTTGGGACCAGACAGACGGCAAGGTAGACATCTTCGTAGCTGGCGTCGGCACAGGCGGAACATTGTCTGGCGTTGGAGAATTCTTGAAGTCGAAGAATCCAAACATCAAAGTGGTAGCTGTAGAGCCTGCCACATCACCAGTATTGTCGAAAGGCACAGCAGGAGCACACAAGATCCAGGGTATCGGAGCAGGTTTCGTCCCTGAGACATTGAATACAAAGATCTATGACGAAGTGATCGCCATCGAAAACGAGGACGCATTCACAGAAGGAAGAAACTTCGCAATCAGTGAAGGAGTCCTAGTAGGAATATCTTCAGGAGCCGCGCTAAAGGCAGCTACCATCTTGGCAGAACGTCCAGAGAACAAAGGCAAGAACATTGTAGTGTTATTACCAGATTCAGGTGACAGATACTTGTCAACAGCATTGTTCTCAAATAATTAATCACAAATACATACATTTTCAACGTATGCCGATGGTAAAAAAGCCGTCGGGAAGGGAGTATAACTCCTGACTTGACGGCTTTTCCAAAAAATCACTATCACTTAGTTTCAAATATATCTTCTATGTTCATCGATGGCAGAAACGCCGTCGAAAGGGGGATTTATATCTAAAATTTATGACTGAAAATCAAGAAAAATTACGCAATAACCATCCGTGCTTTGCATCTAAGCCAGGCAACCTCGGAAGAATTCACTTGCCTGTCAGTCCGGCTTGCAATATCGGCTGTCGATTTTGCAGTCGTGTGCTGAACGACACGGAACACCGTCCCGGTGTCACAGCGAAAGTGATCACCCCTGAAGATAGCATCGCCATATTGAGAAAGGCATTGAAGATATGTCCGGACATCAAAGTGGCAGGCATCGCAGGACCAGGCGACACATTGGCAACAGACACAGCCCTAGAGACATTCCGTCTGATTGACAAAGAGTACCCACAGCTGCTGAAATGTATGAGCACAAACGGACTACTTCTAGACGAGAAGGCAGACAAAGTGATCGAGGCAAAAATCGACTCGCTGACAGTCACAGTAAACGCAATCGATCCTGAGATAGAAGCCAAGCTAAACAAGTTTGTCATCTACCACGGCAAGAAATACGATGCGTTGGAAGGAGCCAAGATTTTGATTGAAAACCAATTGAATGGCATACGTAAGATTGCGGAGAGCGGAATCACAGTAAAAGTCAACACTGTATTGGTGCCAAGAATCAATGGAGAGCACATCGAGAAGATAGCAAAAACAGTTTCCTCTTTGGGTGCATCTATCTACAACATCATCCCATTGATTCCGACATACGAGCTGAAGGACGAGAAAGCTCCATTCTGCTTCCAGATTGAAGAGGCAAGAAAGAGCGCCGGCAAGTATATCGACGTCTTCCGCCACTGCAACCGATGCAGAGCAGATGCTGTGGGAGTGCCAGGAGTAAGCGAGTTTTCTAAAGAGGTTTATTCAGAAGATTTTGCAACAACAGAAACATTTTCACATGGATAACAAAAAAGAATACAATGCTTTTCGAGTAGCGGCAGCCTCAACCGACGGAGGATACACCGTCGACACACATTTCGGCAGGGCCTCAGAATTCTACATATACCAGTTCTTCGAGGGCGAATGGGTCTACGTCGAGAAACGCACGGTGCCACCAGTTTGCCAGAACGGAAGTCATTCAAGAGAATCGATGGAGAAGACGGTGGAATGTTTTTCTGATTGCCAATACGTCACGGCGTCACGCATAGGAGCAGGAGCCAACGCGTTGCTGGCAGAAAAAGGAATTGTCGCAATGGCTTTGCCAGGTGAGCTGCTCGATGCTCTAGACAAAATTTACAAATACAACGAGATTCAAAACTTATTTAAATAACTGATCGTCACAATTGAGTGGCACAAAACTAAAACATCAAAACAATGGGAGAAATAAGACAGATAGCAATTTATGGAAAAGGTGGTATTGGTAAGTCAACAACCACTCAGAATCTAACAGCAGGATTGGTAGAACATGGCAAGAAAGTAATGGTGGTAGGCTGTGACCCTAAGGCAGACTCTACACGTTTGTTGTTGGGTGGTCTTGCGCAGAAAACAGTATTGGACACAATCCGTGATGAGGGTGAGGACATCTCACTTGACAGAATCATGAAAGAGGGATTTGGAGGCACACGCTGCGTTGAGTCTGGTGGTCCAGAGCCAGGTGTAGGATGTGCAGGTCGTGGTATCATCACATCAATCAATATGTTGGAGAATCTTGGAGCATATACAGACGATCTTGACTATGTGTTCTATGATGTCTTGGGAGATGTGGTTTGTGGAGGATTCGCAATGCCTATCCGTGAAGGAAAAGCCAAAGAGATTTATATCGTAGCATCAGGAGAGATGATGGCATTGTATGCTGCCAACAATATTGCGAAGGGTATCCAGCGTTACGCAAAGACAGGTGGAGTACGTTTGGGAGGTATCATCTGTAACTCAAGAAATGTAGACCGTGAGTTGGACTTGCTTCGTGCTTTCGCCAAGGAGTTGGGAACACAGCTTTTGTACTTCGTGCCTCGTAACAATATTGTTCAGCGTGCTGAAATCAATAAGAAGACAGTTATCGAATACAAACCAGATTCAGACCAGGCTCAGGAATACCGTAATCTTGCACAAGCTGTTATCGACAACACTAGTTTCGTTATCCCTACCCCAATGACAGCAGAGCGTCTGGAGGAGATTTTGCTTGAATACGGTTTGATGGATAATGCGGACGATTATCGCATCTAAAATAATATCTATGTGGACGCACAAAAACGCGTCCACTTATAAAATTTAGAATTTGGAGGCGTATGAGTTATAAAATCGCAGTTGCAACCTCCGATGGTCTGAATGTCGATTTGCATTTTGGTTCAGCCCCAAGCTTTGAAATTTACGAAGTAGAAGGTCTTGACTTCCAAAAAGTTGAGAAGAGGGATGCACCAGACTTGCCAGAACAAAAACAATTTAGCAATAACGCTGGATGCGGCACAGGATGCGAGACTGGCAGCAATGACGGTTGCAATTCTGGCTGTGGAAGCGGTTGTGGAAGCAGAAATGGCTGTGGAGGCAGTGAAAGATCAGAATCCGTCGAAATGCTTTCCGACTGCAGAAGTGTAGTCTGCAAGAAAATCGGACGTAACATACTTAAACAATTTGAACGAAAAGCCATCTCGGTTTTCGATGTCGAGTTGCCCATCAAGGAGGCTTTATCAAAAATCGTCAGCTACTATAGCAAGCTCGACGAAAGAAAATTGAAATTTAAAAATCAAGAAGAGTAAAATTCACTATGGCAAACAGAATCAATCTAAATATGACCACCGTCAAAAATCGCGAATTACGACTTGGAACGATTATCGGGTGGGACGGCTCGGCGAAAGAACTGATTGAACAATCGGCATACGATGAGCGAAGCATAAAGAAACACGGAGGATGCAAGGGTGCAGGACAAGGTTGTAGACTTTGTGAGCTACAGAGCCCATTGAACCAGGAGACCATGTGTTCCAACGCCATCGTTCAATGTCAGATTGGAAACCTTACAGACTGCGTATTGATCAACCACGCTCCTATCGGCTGTAGCAGTGAGGATGCAAAATTTAATCTGACAATGCACATGGGTCTTGCTCGTCGCGGCAAGCCACAGCAGAACACACTGAATATCAGCACTAATCTACAGGAGAAAGACATGGTGTTCGGTGGAGCCGCAAAACTGAGACAAGCCATCCGCATCGCTAAAGAGAGATATAATCCTAAAGCCATCTTTATCGCTATGGCATGTGCCACTGCAATCACAGGTGAGGACATCGACAGTGTAGCAGAGGAGATGGAGCCAGAGGTTGGTGTTCCAATCATCCCATTGCACTGTGAAGGATTCCGAAGCAAACACTGGAGTACAGGTTTTGACGTGGCATTCCACGGTGTGTTGAGACAAATTGTGGAGAAGCATCCGAAAAAGAAGCAGAAAGACCTTATCAACATCATAGCATTGTGGGGAACAGACTGGTTCACAGACCTTTTGAAGCCACTTGGATTAAGAGTCAACTATCTATTGGACTGTGCTTCATTTGAGGAGATCCGTCAGGCATCAGAGGCAGTAGCTACCACAACATTCTGTGAGACACTCGGAGGATACATGGGAGCTGCGCTTGAAGACCAGTTCGGTGTGCCACAGATCGACGCTCCACAGCCTTATGGAATCAAAGGCACTGACGCATGGTTGAGAGCCGTCGCCAAAGTTGTAGGCAAAGAGAAAGAGGTCGAGGAATACATTGAAAGCGAACATAAACGTATCGCTCCTAAATTGGAGGAGTATCGTGAATATTTCAAAGGCAAGTATGGAATGGTATTGACAGGTTCGGCCTACGCACACGGACTAATCAGCGTATTGGCAGAATTGGGTATCAAGAATGAGGCAGCGCTTGTATTCCACCACGACCCAGTCTACGATGGAGCAGGTAAGAACCAGGATACTCTTAAAGAGTTGGTCGAGACATACGGAGATATTCCACACTATACAGTCAGCAAGACACGTGCATTCCAGTTGCCACAACTTTTGAAACGTGTTAAGACAGACTTCCTTATCATCCGTCACCCAGGTTTGGCATCTGTTGCCGGACACCTTGGTGTACCTACATTCGCACTTGGAGACGAGCATATTCCAATCGGCTACGACGGAATCTTGCGTGTAGGTGAGATTTTGAAGGGAGTTTTGGCACGTACAAAGTTCAACAAGACATTGCAGCGTCACGTCCGCCTGCCATACAACGACTGGTGGTTTAGCCAGACAGATCCATTCAAACTCACCAACGACAAAGATGTATTCAAGGACATCGAAGAGAAACTCGGTGAATAATTTCACAAAATTCAAACCATCAAAAGAAATATTCAAATGAGCGAAATACAAAAGAAAAAGCCTTCGGTTATATCCGATGTCAGATATGCCTGCGCGGTGGGTGCGACAAACACCGTAGTTGCCATCAAAGGTGCTGTTCCAATCGCAAACTGTAGTCCAGGCTGTCAGTTGAAGACGACAGCCATGTTGACCTTTGAGAATGGATTCCAGGGAAGTATCGCAGCTGGAGGCGGTAACATGCCAAGTTCAAATGCCACTGAAAACGATGTGGTATTCGGAGGAATCAAGACACTTGACAATCTTATCAAGTCGTCACTAAAGATTTACGACGGTGATTTGTTCGTGGTTCTGACAGGTTGTACCGGAGAGTTGATCGGAGACAATGTCCCAGACTTGGTTGGCAAATACCAGAAAGCAGGATATCCAATCGTCTACGCCAATACCGCAGGATTTAAGGGCAACAACCTTTACGGACATGAAGTAGTTGTAGACGCGATTATCGACCAATTCGTCGGCGACTACAGCGGAGAAAAGAAGAAAGGATTGATCAACCTATGGTTTGAGACTCCATACTACAACCAGAACTGGAGAGGTGATTACCAGGAGCTTGCACGTATATTGCGAGGAGCAGGATTCGATGTGAATGTGCTATTCGGTCCTGAGAATCCAGGAGTCGAGGCATGGAAAAGAATTCCACAAGCTCAATTCAACTTGGTTGTATCTCCATGGGTGGGTGTGAAGAATGCGGAACATCTACAAAAGAAGTACGACCAGCCATTCCTTCACATTCCAGAGATTCCTGTAGGTGAAGAGGCTACAACGAAATTCATCCGTCAGGTGGTTGAGTATGCGGGAATCGACAAAAAGCAGTCTGAAGAGTTCATCAAGCAGGAGGCTAGCATTTACTACTACTATCTTGAGCATTTCTCAGAATTCTTCGCTGAGTATTGGTACGGAATGCCAAGTGAATTTGTAGTTACGGCAGACGCTGCGTATGCTTTGGCTTATTCTAAATTCTTGGCAGACCAAATCGGATTGATACCAAAGAGAGTGATTATCACAGACAACACTCCAGCTAAATTCCGTCCTGCCATCACAGAATACTTCAAGAATAATATATCAGAAGGTGTAAGCATAGACGTCGACTTTGAGGAAGACGGTTATGAGGTAGAAAAATTAATCGAAGGCGTAGAGTTCACAGCAGGTAAGCCATTAATTTTGGGTACTTCTTGGGAATTGACACTTGCTAACAAAAAAGGAGCTTTGTTCTTCGAGATCTCTACCCCATCGTCAGAGACTCTCATTGTCAATCGTTCTCACATCGGCTACAAAGGTGCATTGCAATTCTTAGAAAGAATCTACAGCGCATCAGTAGGCGGAAAATGATCTAATTAAATCTTACATCCAAAAATGTCGTCTGGATCAAATTCAGACGGCATTTTTTTTTGATATACGCATCGTCTCTTCATTTTTACATCTTAATATAAGGTAATATTCCGTCTACTTCATATTCGTTTCTACGTTTCAATTATCAAATAGCAGAATATTCTATTTACTTTCCTAATTTCAAGCACCCCATAGAATAAACACACTGCAATACGGCAAAGTATAGGCAAATATTCCATATTTTTCAATTTTGTTGTAACAAGTTCGTAACAGCATTAATTTTGCAATATCAAAAAAATTAAAGGCAAAAACATGACTACATTAATTAACATAGACATAGCTACAATGGTAAGACGCATGATGCGAATGCGTCTGTCTATGGTTATCGAGCGTGTTTCATTTGCCGAGATCATTTCAGCATTAACTATGCTGTTATTCCCAAAAAATCCACGTTGGATACTCTTCCGATGTCACGTTGATGGATGTTGTTGCCGATGTTGTAAATCGGTTTGTTAAGGAACTTCTATCTGACAGTTCTTATCTATCAAATATTTCCACAAAGTTTGTATTTTAAAGTAGATTGCAAATTGTAGGAGCATACATTGTATTCTCTCCACTTTCTGCAAACCGCACAAACATTTATTTGGATAATTTTTAAATCATTCATCATTTTATCTTTCAAAATTCGTTAAACATCTAACAATGACGGATATGGCAGTGTATAACAACGTTTTGGATTTGATTGGCAATACGCCACTTGTACAACTTTCAAGATTAAACACAGGAAAGAGCTCACTCTTCTTGAAATTGGAAAATCAAAATCCTGGAGGCAGCATCAAAGACCGTACAGGATTGAATATGATTGTTCAAGCGGAAAAGCGTGGAACCATTCGTCCGGGACAACTAATTGTTGAGGCTACGGCAGGAAACACAGGTTTGGGACTTGCCCTAGCCTCTCGGATGAAGGGATACAAATTATTGCTGGTGATTCCGGACAAAATGAGCAATGAGAAGATCAATCATCTTCGCGCACTTGGAGTAGAGGTTGTCATCACCCGTAGCGACGTGGGCAAAGGACATCCAGAATATTACCAAGATTTGGCAGCAAAAATCGCAAATGAACGAGGTGGTTACTACATCAACCAGTTTGAGAATCCAGACAACCCCGACACGCACTTCCTGACAACAGGCCCTGAGATATGGGAGCAGATGGAGCATAAGGTAGACGCGGTTGTCGTTGGAGTTGGTTCAGCAGGAACATTGACTGGTTTGACAAAATTCTTCAAAACAGTGAGTCCGCAGACCGAATTCATCCTAGCCGACCCCAAAGGATCTATTCTTGCAGACTACATCAATCTTAAAAAGCTACGTGACAACACAGGCTCATGGTACGTGGAAGGAATCGGAGAAGATTACATTCCAAAGTTGGCAGACTTCGATTTAGTGACAAAAGCCTACGAAGTGACCGACGCTGAAAGTTTCACCGCAGCACGACTGCTTCTGCTAGAAGAAGGAATATTGGCAGGCTCGTCAACAGGAACTCTTTTAAGCGCAGCTTTACGTTATGCTCAGGAACAAACAACACCAAAACGAATCGTCACTTTGGCTTGCGACAGCGGAAATAAATATCTTTCAAAAATGTTCAACGACGATTGGCTGAAAGAGAAAAAACTGACTCTCAATTTATAATTCTTGATTAATCAGAAGCTTTAAATATGATCAAAAAATGGCGATAAAGATTGAGGATTGTTAATGGCGGAACGCCCTAACCTCCATCACTTCTGCGAGTTCGCAAGAACGAACAGTAAAAAATCAAGTTTGAAGTTAATAATGAGTATTGTCCCCAACTCCAGTTGCTATTTTTTATCAAACAAAATCCAACTATAAACTATTTAATTTTACTATTATGTCATTAGGATTTTCAACACGAGCAATTCACAATGGTGAAGAACCCGATTTCAGAGATGGAGCAAGCGGCGACGTTGCAGTCCCTATACATTTGTCGACAACTTTCGCAAGAGAGAAGGCTGACAGCCCTACCGCAGGATACGAATACACACGTAGTCTTAACCCTACAAGAAAAGCGTTGGAAGAGAAACTGGCATCATTAGACGGTGCTAAATATGGACTTGCCTTTTCTTCAGGATTAGCAGCCGCATCCACAGTCATCATTTCACTCCTAAAAGCTGGAGACAACGTAATTGGCTTCGACGACCTATACGGCGGAACAAGACGTTTGTTGAGCAACGTCTTCATAAATTTCAATATTTCAACGACATACGTAGATGCAACAGTGCCTGAGAATATTGAGAAAGCGATAAAAGCCGAAACCAAGCTTATATGGATAGAGTCGCCAACCAACCCATTATTAAAGATTGCAGACATCAGAGCAATTGCAGGAATTGCAAAAAGACACAATCTAATTCTCGTGGTAGACAACACTTTCTTGTCACCATACTTCCAGAATCCACTTGAATTGGGTGCAGACATAGTGGTTTACAGCACCACAAAATACATCGGTGGACACAGCGACACTTTGGGTGGATCCGTCGTCTTGAACAATGAAGAATTTTATAAGAAAATATCCTACAATCAGAATGCCGTGGGTGCGGTGCTCTCTCCTTTCGACAGTTATCTGACACTACGTGGAGCAAAGACACTTGCAGTGCGTATGGAGCAACATCAAAAGAATGCTTTGGCATTGGCTGAGTTTCTACAAAGTTCGCCAAAAGTGAAACGAGTGCTATATCCAGGATTGAAAAATCATCCACACCACGACATAGCAGCATCTCAAACCAGAGGTTTCGGCGGAGTCTTTTCTTTTGAGTTGGAAGGCAATCTTGATGACGCACAACGTTTTCTATCCAAATTGAAACTTTTCGCAACAGCCGAAAGCCTCGGAGGAGTGGAGAGTTTGGCCGAGATTCCAGCCATCATGACACATGCCTCAGTGCCAAAAGAAGTGCGTGAGAAAAACGGAATTTCAGACACTCTGATCCGCATCTCCGCAGGTATTGAAAACACAGAAGATTTAATAAACGATTTTCGACAGGCGTTGAAATAAATATTTATCAATCTGCTAAAAACTAAAACAAAAAGTTATGGGTAAAATTAAACCAGAATTCCAAGAGAATGTTTCTGAAACGCTCTTGATTCCACTCTACATGAGAGCACAAGAATCCAAAGAAGAGAATCCGATTATCGTCGACACAAAATCGGTGGAACTCCTTTCAAAGGTTGATTATGACTTTTCAAAATTTTCAGCAGATGAACGATGTCAACGCTATATCTCACTCCGGACAAAATACTTTGACGAGGCTGTAAGAAAATTCGTCGACAAATATGACGATGCGGTTGTTGTGCTGATTGCCTGCGGTTTGGACCCTCGCGTCGAACGCATTTCTATCGAGAAAGAATATCAGGTGTACGAACTGGATCTTCCGGATGTCATTAATCTAAGAAAGAAATTTTTGCCTGAATCATCAAACAACAGATATATAGCAGGCAGCATCACAAATGGCGAATGGATCCAGACAATCAAAGCAAGTCATCCTTACGGTCATTTTCTATTCATTTTGGAGGGGATCTCCATGTATCTTACAGAGGAAGAAATGAAAAACGTCTTTAAAAATATCGACGACAATTTCGACCATGCCGAGGTCCACGTGGAGCGTATGAACAAATTTTTCAGCAAACGCACATATCTCCAAAAATCTGTCAACAATACCAACGCGACATTCAACTGGGGATGTGATAATCCCAAAGAGATCGAACAATGGTGTGAATCCTTTAAGCTGAAGGATGAGTATTACTACTCAGACGAAAAGAAAAACGATTTGGAGAAAAAAGAATCCGACGCTGCGAAGAGTAAGTTCGTCAATATTTTCAGTCGTTCCTTGGGCATTTGGTCTTACGAAAAAGACAAGAAATATCTCAGACTCTGTTGTTAACAGGTAACGTCTATTGATTTATATATGACTATTTTTTAGGCTCTCTTCATCGGTCATAATGTTAAAAAGAGCCTTTTACTAACCCATTACTGTTAGAATTTGCGACATAGAGAGAGGAGGAAAAAACAAGTCGCAAACCAAGTTTTTTTTAACAACAAAATTAAGACGAGAATGAAAACAAAAATATTTTTTCAAGCATTAGTACTGTTTCTATTACAAACAGTGACAGTGAACGCACAGGACTCCATTTCTGTAAACAAGGAACAAGTATCCAAAGAAACGACGTCGAACACACAAGACATCACTTCTGAAACTGCAAAAGATTTGATTCCGGTAGTGAGATTCGGAGATGATATCAAAGTGAAGTTAGGTGGTTTCTTCAGAGCTGAATATTATGTTGATAGCCGTGAGATAGTAGGTGCCTGCGACGGACTTTTCGGTTTCTTTCCACAAGACAAAGTTTACGACGCTAACGGAGACGACTTGAACGAAGTTGTGAGACAAAACTTCTCAACCCAGGCGACTCGTTTCACCGCTACGGTAGACGGTCCGAACCTAGGAGGAGCAAAATCAAAAGCCTATGTTGAGTTTGATTTCTCCGGAGGAAACACCGTAAATGTCAGATTGCGACAGGCTTGGGCAAAATTCATTTGGCAAAAGGGAGAGTTGCTTTTGGGTAAGGCTTGGAATCCATTTGCTGATATCCCATTCCCTTATGTGGCAGGTTTGCATGTCGGTATTCCGTTCCGCCAGTTCAACAGAGGAGACCAGATACGCTACACATTTAAGCCAACAGAACATGTAAGCTTTGTGGCAGCAGGAGTATACCAGACCGAGCACAAGTCGATACTTGAGGAGTCGTCAAACAGCGATATACGTCAGAACCCAGTGCCGGAATTCCATTTGCAGTGGCGTTACAACTCGTCTAAGTTCAGTGCCGGACTGTTTGGTGAATTCAAGAGCATACGTCCGGCTACCAAAGTCACAAACGAACAAAAACAAGTGTACAAAACTGATGAGACTGTAAATTCTTACGCATTCAGCTATTTTGCACAATATTTGGCAGATCGTTTTGGACTGAGAACTGGTGGTTTGTATGGAAAGAATTTGGGAGAATACTTCCAGCAAGGAGGCTACGCAGTGAAATCAATTGACGAGCAGACAGGCAGACGCACATACTCAACATCAGCTGTCACCTCATATTGGTTGAGTCTTTCATGGGGCAAGAAATGGTCTCCAAGCCTATTCTTCGGTTATTCTAAGAATCTAGGTTTTTCTGACAACATCTTAGCTGGCGGCAATTTCTTTGGCAGATGGCAAAACGTAGACCATATAATAAGAGTGTCTCCTTCATTGAAGTTCTCCCATAAACAATGGACTCTACAAACAGAACTCGACTATAATTCTGTAGCATACGGAAAGGTTGACTACGCCGACCACGGAAAGGTGAAAGACACACACAACGTATCTAATGTCAGAGGTCTGATCGCAACAACATTCTTCTTCTAATAATCACAATAAAACGTAGAAACTGTATAAGTTTTATTTTAAGGATTGTTATAATCACACTTCAACAATGCAATCCTTAGACAATAATAGAGTTTAGACACAAAAACACAGACATAGTCTACTTTTTAGATACATCTTCTTATTGTTTAATTTAAAAATATCGAACTGTATGAAAAAAATTAACTTAATCACAGTAGCATTGCTCTTTTTTTCTTCATTCTTTTTCTCTTCATGTGGCAACGCGACAAAAGATTCTAAGGAATCAAGTGTAGAAAAGAAAGAAATTTCAGTAGGTTTTTCTCCTGGTCCATATTCCGACCTATTCAAAAAGACTATCCAGCCAGCGCTTGAAAAGAAAGGTTACAAAATCAAGATTGTGGAATTTACAGACTGGGTGACTCCAAATCTTGCGTTGGCAAACAAAGAGATAGACGCCAACATTTACCAGAACACACTATACAGACAAAATTTCTGTGACACAAAGGGCGTTGACCTGACAGCCACATTCTCTGTTCCGACTGCCGCACTCGGTCTTTTCTCAGACAAATACAAAGTGAAAAGCATCGACGAGTTGAAAGCCCAGCTTCAGCCAGGAGGCATCGTATCCGTACCGAACGATGCTGTCAACCTAGCACGTGCACTGCGATTCCTTCGCTCCATCGGTCTGATTACAATTAAATCAACAGTCGACGACAAGACGGCAACAGAAAACGATATCGACGAGAATCCATTCCAACTTAAAATTGTACCATTGGAAGCTGCTCAATTGCCACGCTCACTCGATGGCAGCACGCTTGCTGTCATCCCTGGCAACTACGCAATATCATCCGGATTGAAACTATCGTCTTCCATTGTCGGAGAGACATTGCCATCCGAACTGCTGATCTGGTTCGTTGTACGTTCAGAAAATGCGAACGCTCAATTCGTAAAAGACGCTCAAGAAGCTTATGAATCAGAAGAATTCAAAAACTATTTTGAAAATCCTGAGAACGAGTTTGACAGATTCCAACGTCCACAGTGGTATGTAGACAAATGGAATATCCAAAACAGGTAATATTAGGTCCTTTTGTAGATGCTCGATTAAGTTAATCGGGCATCTATTATAAAAAAGTTAAAAGATAGAAGGTATGATTAAATTTGATAATGTTAGTGTATCGTTTACCAATAAAAAAGGACAAATAGTAGATGCTGTCAAAAATGTCTCGTTTAATGTAAATGACGGTGAGATATTGGGAATCGTAGGAACGAGTGGAGCCGGCAAGAGTACACTTCTACGCACAGTCAACCAACTGCAGCTTCCTACTGGCGGACATACAATAGTAGACGGAAAAGATATCGGCAGTTTATCGGGAAAGAGTCTTGCTAAATTCCGTCACTCAATAGGCATGATTTTTCAGCAGTTTAATCTCGTCAGCACCAAGACCGTGGCTCAGAATGTTGCCTTTGCCATGGAGATCGCCGGACACAGCAAAGAGGAGATCAAACGACGTGTGCCTGAACTATTGAGCCTTGTAGGATTGTCTGACCGTGCCGACGTCTATCCAAGCACATTGAGTGGAGGTCAGAAACAGAGAGTGGCTATTGCTCGTGCCGTCGCCAATAATCCCAAAATATTGCTTTGCGACGAAGCGACTTCAGCACTGGATCCTGAAACCACAAATGATGTCCTGCAACTTCTGGAAGTGATAAACATAAAATTCGGCATCACCATTGTGCTTATCACCCATGAATTTGATGTGGTCAAGAAAATATGCCATCGTGTGGCAGTGATGAACAAAGGCGAATTGGTAGAAATCGGCGATGTATCCGATGTTTTTACGAAGCCTCAGCACGAATTCACAAAAACTCTATTGTCTCACACCTTTGATCTCGACCTTCCTGGACGTCTGACAGAAGACAAGTCGAAACCACTGGTGAAAATCATATATAATGGAGAAAAAGCAGAAAACGCAATCGTTTCCAACGTAGTGAAACTCTACGACGTAGACGTAAATATTCTTCATGGCAAGATTGAGTATATCAACGACAAACCATTTGGCATACTGATTGTCCAATTGATCGGCAAACAAGACGATATTTACAACAGCTTGGATTACTTGAGTAATAACACATATAGAACGGAGGTGATAAATGAACGAGACTAATTATTCCGAACTGCTCAACAACCTGTTGCCAGCGTTCGGAGAAACATTGGAGATGTGTGGAATAGCACTGTTACTTGCAGTCGTATTAGGCACTCCACTCGGAGTGTTGTCATATATTACTAGCAAACATAGCATATGTCAAAATAGAGTTGTGAACCTTATAGTCGGCTTCTTTATAAATGTCATCATGTCGACGCCGTTCGTCATTCTGCTTGTGTTGCTGTTGCCATTCACACGTTTTGTGGTCGGCACATCAATAGGTCCTGAGGCTGCTTCAGTACCTCTTGGAATAGTGGCAATCGCATTCTACGCCCGTTTGGTGGAAGGAAACCTTCATGCTATAGACAAAGGAGTGATTGAGGCATCATTGGCTATGGGAGCCACATGGTTTAGGATTGTAACCAACGTCTTGTTGCCAGGTGCATTCAGTGGAATGATCCGTGGACTTACCGTTCTGGCAGTCACATTGGTCGGCTATTCTGCTATGGCAGGTATCGTAGGTGGCGGTGGTGTCGGCGACCTTGCCATCCGTTTCGGATATTATAGGTATCAGACAGACATCATGATCATCACTGTGCTTTTGCTTATCATCTTAGTGCAGATTATTCAGACTATAGGAGAAAAAGCGTCAAGAAAAGTGCAGAAATAAACATCTGAAGACAACTATCCTAATCTTCCATCAGAATAGTTTTTCTAAAATATTGTTTATTTTCATAATAGTCCAAACGAATATTCTATAAAAATACCCAATAATAGGTAGATTATCTATAATCATCCGTATTATTGGGCATCTTTTTCTATCGCAATACCTTTGCAATACAAAACAACAAGTAAAACTAAAACATCATATATGGCAAATATTCATCAGTCCATCGCAGAATTAGTGGGTAAGACTCCCCTACTGCAGCTTAACGGATATAAAAAGGCAAAAAATCTTGGTGCGAACATCATCGCAAAATTAGAGTACTTCAACCCCAACCAGTCTGTCAAGGACAGAATTGCCCTTGCAATGGTGGAGACAGCAGAAAAAGAAGGCAAACTTAAAAAGGGCGACACAATCATAGAGCTAACCAGTGGCAACACAGGTGTGGGACTTGCAGCAATCGCAGCAGCCAAGGGTTATAATTTCCGCGTCTACATTCAAGACCAAGTGTCGAAGGAGCGTTTTCAAGTGATTCATGCATTGGGTGGAAAGACAGTGAAACTTTCAGAGGTTCCTGAAATCGTGGAGAGTTTTGAGAAAAACGGTCCTGACTTCATCGAGTGTGTAAAGGCATTGGAGCGTCACGTGGCAGGAGAAAAAAATCTTTGGTTTGCCGACCAGACTCGCAATCCAGCCAATCCAAACGTACATTTCAACACTACTGGCCCTGAAATTTGGAACGACACAGACGGAAAAGTCGATGTCTTCGTAGCTTGTGTGGGTACAGGAGGAACATTGTCTGGAGTTGGAAACTTCCTAAAATCCAAAAATCCTAACGTAAAAATATACGGTGTGCAACCTACAGAGGACTCATTCCAGTCGCCTGAACGACCAGACCAGGAGGAGATCACAGGAGTACACCCATTCGAAAACACAAAAGAGGAATATATTCCAGCAAACTTGGACCGCAAAGTGTACGACGGATATTTTGAGATACATACAGACCAAGCCTACGAAGCTGCGCGTCTTTTGGCAAAAAAGGATGGTGTGTTGGTTGGAGCCTCATCAGGTGCAGCTCTTTACGCAGCCACTCAACTTGCTCAAAAAGAAGAATTCAAAGGCAAAAATATAGTTGTGCTTTTGCCAGACACAGGTTTAAGATATCTATCGACTCATTTGTTTGAAGAATAAAAATTAAAAAATCCATGGCCATAAATTTAAACAATTCCAATGTAGCTGTGCGTGAGAATCGTATCGGTTCAATCACCGGCTACATCGGTTCATTAAAAGATTTAGCAGAGAAATCACAATGCGGCACATTGAAAGGATGTGCACGATGTTTCTCTCAGTCAAGCACTTGTCTATCCCTTTGCGGATTGAGTCAGTTGGCAGGAATCCGTGACGTCGCTATTATCCATCACGGTCCTTCAGGATGCTCTGTGACCAGTTCGACCAGCTACTATATGTCGAAAGTAATGTCGAAGAAACGAGGTGTCACATCAGACACTGTCTATGTCGGAACTGACATGAACGAGAAAGACACGATCTTCGGATCAACGGAAGCTCTTAGAAAAATCATTCTGGAGACATACAAACGCTACAAACCCAAAGCGATATTTGTGTCGAGCAGTTGTGCAACCGGAATCATCGGAGAAGACATCGACAGCATCGTCGACGATGTGAAAGATGAAATAGAAGTACCGGTTGTAGCTGTGCACTGTGAAGGTTTCAAGTCGAAGATCTGGGCAACAGGATTCGATATCTCCGACCATGCAGTCATGCAATCGATCGTCCAGAAGCCACGTCCTGGAGTAAAAACCAACAAGATCAATTTCAAGAACTTCTTCGAGTCGGCACGTCCGGAAATTATCGAGATGTTCAAGCAGTTTGATCTGGATCCCGTCTTCTTATATTGCAATTCGACAGTGGAAGAGCTTTCACATCTTTCAGAAAGCCTTGCCACAACATGTATCTGTGGCACTTTGGGCAATTACCTTGGCAACGCGTTGGAGGAGAAATACGGAGTGCCATACGTACGAAGTATCAACCAATGTGGAATCATCGGTTTTGAGACTTGGCTTCGCGAGATCGGAAAAGTGACACACAGAGAAGATAAGATAGAGAAATATATCCAGGAACAACGTGCCATCTATCTACCAAAGATAGAAGAGGTGAAGAAAGAGTTGACTGGATTGACCGCCGTCCTCGGTATGGGTCCGGGCTACACATTTGAGGTTTCCAGAGTGTTGAACGAGCTTGGAATCAAAGTAGTATGGGCTTTGGCTTGGCACTACGACAAAAAATATGAGAACGGAGATGTGCCTCCATCAATGAAATATCTGTTGGACAACGACATTGAGTTCGAAACATCTGTGGCCGACCAGCAGAACTACGAGGTGATGAACATCCTCAACAAATATAAGCCAGACATGTATCTTTCACGTCACCCCGGCTCTACAGTCTGGGCGATAAAGAATGGAACACCAGCGATCTATGTGGCAGACGAATACATGATTTTCGGATACAAACACACATTGGAGTTTGCAAACGCAATTCTCGACACTGTCAGAAACAGAAGTTTCGAGGAAAATCTTGCGATCCATACACACAATGGTGGTACGAACAAAAGGTTGATAAATTTTTTGAGGAGGCAAAATAATGGCAAAGATACTTGACAAACAAAGATATAAATGTGCATTGGCGGCTATGCAGACCGTCCAGGCAATCGACCGTGCATGCCCAGTGCTCCATTCCGGCCCTGGCTGCGCGCAAAAACTTTCAGACACGACAGGAAGTTCGGGATACCTGTCGCCACAGATTTTCCCTTGTACATCCATCAACGAGAAAGATGTGGTGTTCGGAGGAGTGAAAAAGTTGGAATCAACTATCGCCAACGCGTTGAAGGTGATTGACGCGGATTTGTATGTGGTGTTGACGGGATGTATTCCTGAGATTGTGGGAGACGACGTCGCAGATGTTGTATCTAAATTCTCCGATGCTGAAAAACCTGTAGTTTTTGCACCGACAGCCGGCTTTAAGGGCAACAACTACAAAGGACACGAACAGGTGGTGGAGGCAATCGTCACCCAGTATCTCAAGAAGTCGGACGACAAACAGAAAGGACTTGTAAACATCTGGGCTGACGTGCCTTACCAGGATCTGTTCTGGCTTGGAAACATCCGTGAACTGGAGAATCTGTTGACTGAAATCGGCCTTACACCAAACACTATCTTCGGCTATCAGCGTGGCATCGAGAACATCAACAAGATTCCTCATGCTGAATTCAACTTGCTTGTCTCACCATGGGTAGGATTGAAGAACATGAAGACGATGGAAAAGACGCTTGGAATTCCATATCTCCACTACCCTGTGTTGCCAGTCGGAGCCACTGAGACAGGCAAATTTCTCCGTGAAGTCGGCAAATTCGCCAATATCGACGAGGGAAAAGTCGAGGCAGTCATCAAGAAACATGAGGACTACTTCTACTACCTGATCTCACGTTATGCCGATCTCTTCTTGGAAAACCGTGTGATCAACAAACAATTCAGTGTCGTGGCTGACGCTCAATACTCTTTGGCTATCACAAAATTCCTTGTGAACGATTTGGGTTTGACTCCTGCCAAGCAATTCGTCACAGACGATACGCCAAAAGAGTATCAGGAAGCAATAAAGGCAGAATTCAATAATCTCAACTTTGGAATCAAAGCCGACGTCGCCTTTGAGACTGACGGATTCAAGATCCACGAGGCGATAAAAGAGCACGACTATCATGGCTATCCTTTGGTGTTGGGCGGATATTACGAGAAAGAGTTGACAGAGAAATTGAAAGGAAACTTCCTCAATATTTCATGGCCAGTCCTAGACAAAGTAGTCTTTGACGATTTTTATGTGGGCTATACAGGAGGAATCCGACTGATCGAAGATATCTACACCGTAGCGGTTCAGCGATTCAATTAGTCATTTATGACTCTGTAAAAATTTAATTCTAAAGACTTTTATTTTTATGGCCGGCATCTTGTTGACATTCTATAGGTAGCGATTAGCAGCATCACAACCCAATGGAATACAACAAGATGCTTTATTAATTATATCATGAGTGAAAGGAATTTAGACTTTGACACGATAATCGAGCGTCGCAACACAATGTCATTGAAATATGACTATGCGGAACGATTAGGTTTTCCAGCGGACATATTGCCACTTTGGATTGCCGACATGGATTTCAAGACATCTAGTTACGTGCAAGACGCGCTGAAAGAAGTTGTCGAACATGGAATCTTCGGATACAGCGAGGCATTGTCAGATTATTATGTCGCTGTAAGAGAGTATTTTCAAAAGAAATATAATTATGATTTTGAAGAAAGAGAATTGATAAAAACGCCAGGCGTCGTATTTGCCATTGCCGTAGCCGTAAGGTCGCTGACCAATGAAGGCGATGCGGTTATGATCCAAAGTCCTGTCTATTATCCATTTTCCGCCACTATCGAACACAATGGCCGAAAAGTTGTAGACAGCACTCTGACATACGACGAAAAAGAAAACAGGTATGTCATTGATTTCAAGGATTTCGAGCAAAAAATCGTCGACAATGATGTGAGATTATTTTTGTTGTGCAATCCCCACAACCCTGTATCAAGAGTATGGAGCAAAGAAGAGCTGCTGAAATTAGGAGATATTTGTTTTAGGCATAATGTGCTAGTGATAAGCGACGAAATACACGCCGATTTCACATTCGTAGGAAAGCACCACGTATTTGCAAGTCTACGACCTGAATTTGAAGACATTACCGTCACTTGCACATCTCCGTCCAAAACATTCAATCTTGCCGGTCTGCAACTGGCAAACATAATCATAAAAAATCCGACAGTCAGGAGAGCTTTCGTTCATGAATCCAGAGTCTCGGGATACAGTGAACTGAATGTTATGGGATATGTCAGCACCGTCGCAGCATACAGGAATGGAGGCGAATGGTATGATGCGATGCTCGAATATATAAGGAAGAATGCTGAATATGTAAAAGAATTTGTCGACGCGAATCTTCCCAAAATCAGGATGATCAACCACGAAGCCACATATCTGGTGTGGTTGGATTTCCGAAAAACAGGATTGTCCGTCGATGAACTAGACAACAAAATCATCTATCAATCAAGATTATGGCTCGACAGCGGAAAGATATTTGGAAAAAGTGGAGAAGGATTCCAACGCATCAACGTAGCATGTCCGAGAAAAATACTTGAAGAGGCAATGAAGAGATTAAAAGAGGTGTTTGGATGAAATAGCATCGCTATACTAAAATCTTATTTCGAATGTTATAATGTTAAATGGTGTATCGGATTTCCGATACACCATTTTTTGTAGAATTCAGCGACTCAAACCGAAAAATTTATGGTAAAATTGGCGGTTGCAACCGAAAAATTCAGTTAAATTCAGCGGTCACAACCGAAAAATTTAGGGTAAAATTGGCGGTCACAACCGAAAAATTCAGTTAAATTCAGCGGTTACAACCGAAAAATTAAGGGTAAAATTGGTGGTTGCAACCGAAAAATTAAGGATAAAATTGGTGGGTACAACCGAAAAATTTAGGGTAAATTGGTGGGTACAACCGAAAATTTTAGGATAAATTTGGCGGTTACAACCGAAAATTTTAGGATAAAATTGGCGGTTACAACCGAAAAATTTAGGATAAAATTGGCGGTTACAACCGAAAAATTTAGGGTAAAATTGGCGGTTGCAACCGAAAAATTCAGTTAAATTCCATACAGCAGGCAGGTTTGAAACCTGCCCCTACGGACATAGCATTACGAGACAATTCAAAAAAATGACGGAAGATAACATGCGTCGTTTTCTTCCGTTTTGTTTTCTCTGTTAAGAGTTTTCTAAAACAAACTTGTTTGTGGATTTTCCATGCATCTGAATGCAGTTTTCCGTTTATACACTTAAGAATAAGCCATAAACTACTAAAGAAACCGCGGGCAGATTTGAAACTTGCACCTGCCCCATCGATCATGATCTTATTTTGTTAGTTCTTTGTTGTCTGCCATATCTTTCTTTTCTCCATTTCTTGCCTTCTTTATATTGAAGAAAGTAAGCGAATCCGTCTGGTGAGCCACACCGTTCACCACCACGAAATAGTTTGGCACCTTCTCCCCTTTTTCATTCAACGTACACTTGACATACGTCTTCTCCACCGTCGCTGGAGAAATCTCGTCTGCTAACACAGGAAAATATGCCACTACCAATAATGCCCCTAGAACAACTGTTCTTAAAATTGCTGTCATCATAACCTTAAAATTTAGTCGTTAAACATTTTTGCTCGTCTGCGGAATATCATTCATTCCCGTCGACATTGCAAAAGTAGATCACGGCATTGCAAAGGCACGGACAAAAAAAGAAAGCCTTACGGACAGGTTGTGAATTTCACAATTTGCACAAAAGATTCACAGATTGTACGGAAGAGGGAATTAGTTAAATGATTGAGATTGTGTATGGGAAAAATTCTTTCATTTTTTCTTTGCGTTCTTCATCAATTCGCTAAGGTTAACTACATCTGGCAAAGCTCTCTGACGACCTTTATTCTCTGTTAGATCTTGTATTTGCCAATAATATTGATTCCATTCTGGTTCATCTCTATCTATTTCCCTAAATTGATAAATCAGATAAATATAATCATTCTTATATTCCTCATTTGTAGTTTGAGGATAACCTTTTTCCAAAAGTTCTGGACGTCGGAGTATACGAGGTTCTTCATCAACAATGCGAACAAGCCTTATACTCTCTCCTTCTTTATGAAATAATATATAACGAATTGACATTAATTTCCGACTCAATCTCAATAAGCCATCCAAAGATCTGACACGGAAATTATATAATTTTTTTTCATTTATCCAATTCAAATGATCCTGATCCTTTACATACCCAAGAGCAACCAATGTTTCAGTTGGAAGGAAATTTCTATTTTCACCAACAGATTCAGGCAATGAGTCATAAATTGGATTTATTGGACTATCCTTATAAATATTATAAGAGTGAAAAGCCATTGTTTCTCGTTGAGAGAATCTATTAAGCATGTGACGTTTTACGTCCATAAGAAATTTTATCAATGTATCTACCTGACTGGATTCTTTTCCAGGAGAGATACAAAAGGCTCCAAGACCAGGAATAATCTCATGAAAACCTTTCTTTTGGGAACATTCAGTTCCTGGATATAAAATAAATGCACCACTTGTACGTCGGATTGCATCTTTGTATGCGTGCATCTTTAACAAATCTGCTCTTTTATATTTTCCTATTTCATATTCGCCAGATTCCTCTTGTACTTTTTCTTCCGTAAGTTCTTTATTAAGAGGATTATTTTCGTCATCTATATTCTCAAGATCAGAATCTATGTCATCAATAATGATTTTATCCAGACGATATTTTGCATCAAAATGAATGTGAACAATCAGGTCATTCACTTCTGCCGCATCTTCAGTAATATCTCCAGGCCATATCGATAACGTATAATCTGGGCGCATAGGCAAAGTCCACGATCCTGCATCATGTATATCTTCGCGATGACCAAACGTTCGATTATAATAGAATCTGACATTGAGTTTGCGGCCACAAGTCTCATCTTGCCCTTCTATCATTTTCATCTTGCCCTGTTTGATATCAAGATTCAATTGATCGTTATCAAGAGAAACCAAATTACTTTTTTCTTCAGGCTTAATATGGAACACATTACTTATCACTTCCAGAAGCACGAAAAACAACCAATATTCATACAAAGCAGCAACATTTCTTTTTCCTGCTTCATAAACATTGTCTCCTCCACTCCAATTTAATTTTGCTGCAAGATCAAACATCAACCAGGCTTGCAAAATTTCTCTATATCCCTCTTTCCGTTGTAGTACCGGACTATTTAGATTTAAATGCTGAGCCATGCTTATATTCTTAAAGAATGAAGAACCAAGATACTGCAACAAAGTATTACAAACTACATAAGCCTCATTTTTAAGTTGATCGGAAGCATTTTTCTTTCCTGCGATGTCATTACAAAAACTATAGAACTGAGTTAGCACGTACTTGACAAATTGATTTTCTAATGTATCAATAGTATCACACTTATAATTAACCTCCAACGTTCGTGGTAATGAATGTAATCCGTCAATTACGTTACAAGCAAATCTATCTCTACGACTGACTAACTGACGTAATCCATTTCTATTCAAGCGTTTTACATTCTCTACATGTCTAGTTATAGTTGTATCCATCCATGTACGTACAGGACTAAGCTGAATCTTGTGTATAGCCTCATCAAAAGATTCATTATCTACAATACTCTTCACAAATGCAAATTTTTGATAAAGAGTCTGTTGTGGAGCATCGTTATCTACTTCAAACTTTTGAGAGACGGGAGATCCTTGCATCATTACCAAGTCTGTATAATACTTAGTAATATCAGAAAGCATATCACGATAATCTTTTCGATAGGATGTTTTAACACTCCGTATCTCCAAAGAAATTGAAGATATCACATTGCTATTTTCATCCAAAATATTGAACGGCATCGATCCAACATAAATCCCAGTCTTTATTGTTCCTTCATTCCTTTTTCGGCGTGGAAAAATAATATTAGATTTTTCCTCGAAAAAAGCATTTGCAGCGTCTCCTTTTCCATCAACAAGTTCGTATTCATACTCACGACCCTCCTGTAATTGCCATCGGCTTTCGCCATAGTCAATTGCATCATCTTCCTCAAAACATTCTGCATTTACAGAATGTGGATAGATCCAAAGTCTTAAATCAGATTTTAATAATATGTCGAGTTTGTCCTTCTTCATGATTATGCTTCTGCAAAACTTGTAAATCCATTTTCTATAGCACATCTATACATACGAAGAACCTTATCTGCAGTAAGTTTATAATTTATTTCTATTGGTAAATCATCTAATAAATTATGTTCCTCCAACGAATTAGGAGCACCACACAACTTCCATAGTTCTTTTAGTACAGGAACAATTTTTTTACGAGAGCCATGCAGTTTTGGTAACAATTTCTGGACGAGAGCCGCATCTATAGCTTCATTTATAGCAAGCACATCCTTCGACAAACTTATAAAACGGCCGATCTCTGTAGCTGTGCGATAACCAAATTCAGCGTTGACTGTTTTTAACTGTTTGAAGAATTTTTTCAGAACATCATTTGCCTCTTTACTGATTTCTATAGATTCCGAAGCGATACGAACAAAATCAGCAGCCATGTTTGAAGCCGATCCATTTATATTACTCATATCAACAACAGGAGCATTTATAAGAAAATCCTCCATATCATTTTCACCAACCTTAAACTCAATAACATTTGCACGATCCAACACTTTCGGAGAGAACATATATGTAGTTTCGTCAACATTTATTGTTCCTATTATAAATAGATTTTTATACAAAGATACACTTTGCGGAACGTTATCTCCATTCCCTTTCCATAGAGGAATATTTACATGACTCTCCATTGCAGAAAGAAAATCAGCAAAATATCTTTCCACATACGACAAATTCATCTCATCAAGAATTAGGAAATACGGTTTTGAAGAATTTTCTGGTTTGTTAGACTCTATCAACAAATCGAGAACACCATTCTCTGGCTTCACATATGAGTTATCTTTCAAAGCATTAGGATAACCCAACAAAGGCTCTCTGTTTGTCCAATCTGCACCAACAGAAACTACACACATCTGTTTTTCCTCATCTTCTACCATAGCTTTGGCAAATGCCAATGCCAATTGTGTTTTTCCTGATCCAGCCAAACCACTAAGTATGACAAATGGCTTTGTAAGAAGAGAATATACATAACGTTGGATCAAATCAACTGAATACATCAACTTTGTTGATTTGATTTTAGCAGCAATTCTATCCACATCAAAATTTTTGATAGCCATTTTATTTTCTAATTGTTTATTTAATTTTAGAAAACAATAAAGATCATCCTTTTTTTCAACATGAAAATTTGGATAACAAAAATCAATAACATTTTTCAATTCACAAAATGAAGGATTTGACTTACCACCATCATCATAACTCCATTGATTACTTAAAAAAAACATTCTATCTTTTATTAAAAATGGAGTTTCAAACCACCTGGCAACACTTTTTCCATTAACTGTCTTTGCATTTTCTTGTTTAATTCCTTCTTTTGTACTTTCAAGAAATAATCCTTTCAATTCAATTCTCTGAGGATATGTAATTGAAATCTTATATTTTGATTCACATTTTTCTATATAAGGAAATATTGCATTCAATTTATCTATTTCATATAAAAACTTAAATAAATTCAACGAAAACTCAGTCATTTTCGATGATGAAAAAACTAAATCCGTGTTTGTCATAAACATACAATTAATAATTATAAATAGCTTTCTATACTTTTAATAATTTCCTTAAGTACTGGAACCACGATAGAATTCCCTGCTTGACGATACGCCACTTTATCATCAACCACAATTTTGAATGAATCACCAAATCCCATCAACCGTAAACATTCTGCTGGCGTCATTTTTCTAGCAACCTTTTCCTCACCATTTATATGACCAATATAAATTTTCGGGTTGTCTCGATGATTAGGAGCAGGAGACTCTACAAGAAGATCCCCTATCCAATTAAATTGCTGATTTGCTGTTTGACATCCAATAATATCTCTATTGTAACGTGTTTTGTTTTTATTTTTTTTTGTATCAGTAACCCATTCAAAACCTTTTTGTCCTAAATAATATTTATCATCAACTGGAATTTTATCTAAAAAATCTGAACTTTTTTTAGTTAAATCCTTCCTTTTTGGAAATTGATATTCATGTGTATATACATCATCTCTAATTCCTACCAAAAACAATCTTACTCTTGTTTGAGGATGATCATAATGAACAGCATTCAGCTTTGAATATTTAACTTTATATCCCAAAGAATTCCAGACAGATAACATGGTATTCCATGTATTTCCTCCATCATGAGTTAACAATCCTGAAACATTTTCATAAATAAAAACCTTCGGCTTTATTTCTTTTATAATTCTTGCATAATCATAAAAAAGAGTTCCTCTAGTATCTTTCAATCCTAGTTTTTTTCCATAGGTTGAAAAACTTTGACATGGACTACCCCCAACAAGAATATCCACATTATCAGCGTACTTTTTTCCATCCAAAAATCTAATATCTTCATGCCAATTATTTTCTGCAAGTTCATAATTTTCCATATATGATTTCTTCACTAAATTAACCTTACCAGTTAATTCATAAAGGGAATTCACATATTGTTCTCTTTTTTCTTTAGACAACCCTTTTGTCAAAATTTTTATACAATCAACAGGCAACTCATATTTACCTGATAATCCAGTATTTGACAAAACATAATTAGAGAACATATCAAAAGTAATCTCTTTCTTTTTTAATACGCTCTTATTAACCTCCCATAACTTTCTAATAAATAATATTCGATTATTAGAACCGAGTCGCATACATAAATCATGAAGACGATCAATTGGGAATTTTAAATATCGTTCTCCATTGTCGCAAGCAAAAACTATTTCATGATCTATTTGCATTTGTTTTAGAGCCATCTCAAATGCCCCTATTCCACTAAAAACAGATGCCACACGCAACATATCAATAATTTTGATTGTATTTGTAATTAATTTCATCCAATATTGAACAAATTTCTGTTATCTGATTTCCATTCAATTTGGATTTATTAGACAAAATCACCTTTCTACAAATATTAGAATAACTAGGATTAATCAGTTTTGCCAATGTTTCGATAGTACCCCAATCTTCTCCTGAAAGTTTTTTTATTCTTAGATATTTAGGAAACAAATCACTTTCAACAATATCAACCGTTGTTTTACTGAATGATTTTATAATCTCAATATCTATTTCTTTCTCATGTACCTTTTCTATAATTGACTTTGCTTTTAATATTATCTTTTCATCATCCAATATTTTATTGTATACAATAGATGAATACACCATATTAGCAAAATCACATTCTTTCTCTGTAAAAAGTTTTTCATTCTTAGCCAAAGAATTATTGTATGAAGAAATACCATCCCAGAATTTTGATCCCTGAGAAACCATTAATTCGTAATCTTCTATTGTGATTTCATCGTTATGTTTTCTTTGAAAATCTTCATCTTTTTCTTTCAAACATGACTGAATACTTGACAAAGAAATATTCATTGTATGCGTTTTGATACGTTCCCATGTATCTGGTTTCTTTGCAAAATCCCTCAATGTTGATGTTCCAGGCCGCAAACTGTCCAACAATTCAAATATTGAAGTAGCAATAGTTTCACACAATAATAACAAATTTGAACTGATCTGCTGCGATTCCCATATCTTAAACAAACTCAACTCATGATTTGTCACATAAGCCAAATAAGAAATTGTATAAGCTAAAATAGGAGATCTCGCTTGATGTAAATCCTTAAAAACTTGAGATTTATACAGAGTATTATATAAAATAATCAATGCAATAGTGTCCTCATAATATACCCTATCTGGTATAAATTTTTCTACCTTTGGATTAAAACTTTTGTAATTTTTTGCATCACCTTCTACAACAGTATAAGGCATCTCATCCCATGCTTGACGCACTTTGGCTAATAATTCTTTCTTGAATACCTGATTTTTAGGATATACTTTATCAATATATTTTTTATCCTTTAATTTCATCTCATTTTCATACTGACCACGCATTCTCTCATAGAACCATATCGTCAACTCGTTGTTTCCATTTTTGTCTGGTGCATATATAGTTCTCGACAAAGATTGCATCTGCATATTAAATGAATTATTAACACTAAAATCTGCTGCTTTAACAGGATTTTGAGAATTTGAATATTTAGTGATTAAAGGCAACTCAGTTTCATTATTATCCGTCAAAACAATCAATTTTACCTGAACATACACATTAGATAAATCAATATCACTATGCAAATTTTTTGCCTTATAAATTGCAGCTGTTGTCTGTCCACCATTAATAATTTGGAAATCTCTAATATTAGTTATAGATCCTATATTATTTCCTGAATATTTGCACTCTACATCTTGAGCTGTTGCTGTAAGTCCATTATTATATGCTAAAAACATATAAGGTTTATCTTTTAATGTGGCCAACATACCTCCATTAGGATCATTAGGATTCTTCGCTTTCTTAAATCCTAAAAAATATCTAACATTATTCTGCATTAAATCTGTACCATACTCTTCATACAAATCATACAAAAATTGACCTGGCAGAATCAAAAGCAAACACTTATAATTATAATCTGTTTGATGAGTCTCAATAAATGGTATTTCATAATTACAATCATCATCAAATCTTATATCAATAGGTTCATGATCTAACGTACTATGTAAATTGATATATAAACTATTTATATCCCATACAATATATTTAAACAAAACATCACTTTTTCTCTCTTTTCTAATTTTTGTGTTTGGTATCTTACAATTTGATATAACACAAAATCTTATTGATGTTATTCTGTTACGTTGAGAATATAAAATATCACAAATATGTTTCACTGGATTTGAGGGTTCAACATTTAACATATCTCCTTTTAATGCACTTTTATAAAAAAAGTACATTCTCTGCAATGCATTACTATATTTTTCTAAAGTAACATTTTGAACATTCCCCTCAAAATTACTTTCATAAAAAGTATAAAATAGCGAAACAGTTATCGTATCTGTTTCTTCATTTTCTGTAATACCATAACCATTAATTTGACCTAGAATTCTTCCATTTTCTCCAGGAATTTCATAATAGCACTCCTCGTACGTATCCAAATTTGCTTTTTCTGACATTTCTTCCAAAATCATTTTTGTAAATGCCTGTATTGGATTTCCACCCGTTTCATCCATGAAACTTAACAAATCCGAACTTAGTTGCTGTGCATATTCCCAATATTTATCAGCCATAGTAATACTATTTTATTTCTTTAACAACATCCTTAAATGTAACTTGATATTTTGAGCAGATATTCAAATCAATCTCATAACTTGCTTTTGTTACACCTCTACTTACATTTGTTGTCGTAATTCTAGGAAAATCATCTTTTATTAAAAAAGCACTTTCTTCAAACAAGGCATAACTTGTAGTATAAGAAACAGAATCACTTTCAAGATATCCAACCTGCAATAATTTTGACACAAACAAATCGTTTATTGTCATATCATTCAAATGATTTTGTATATCTTTAATTAAATTGGGTAATGTATTAATTCCATTTTGAGTCCTACTAAAAATGAAAGTATATAGAAAAAGTAATTTATAGTTAGTTTCATCTAATTGTACCAAATTTGAAATAGAGCATTTCTTTTCTATGTTTACAGATGATTTTATCTCAACAGCAACATCATTAAACTTGAAATCTTTATCTTCTCCTTCTGGACCAACCCAACAATCAAGTATAATTCCTGGGTTTATACCTTCATTTAATAAACTACGAAGATAATATAATTCTCCATACAACCCTAATTGTTGTTCTTTTGAAAGCAACGTACCAACACCTTTATCAAATAATCTTCGCCATGCATTTAATCTATTTATAAAACAAGACAAAAACAAAGAATTATCATTCTGAGAATCTACAGTATTGATTAAATCAACTGCTATCGTTAAAAAAATATTATAAAAACATGGTTGAAACATAGATACAACTATACCTTTCTCATTATAAGATAATTTTTGAATATCTATTTCTACATTTTTGTAACATACAGGAGAAATAGAAACATTTGTATTTATGTCCACTAAAAAAATAATAGATACAGTATCTTTATTTACACCTGCAAAAATAGGTAGTCTCTCTACACATTTTTTCATTTTTGCTAATGGATTATCTTTTAACGAATTCCAGATTGCTTCTATTTGCTCTTTTGTTATCATCGTTATATTATAATTACATTTCAATAAAATAATCATTAGGATCTTGATCACCCTTAAATGCATTTAATTGCCCTCTATATTCATAAGTAATATTTTTAGGACTTGCTAATTCAGGGAAACTGATAGCAAAAGTAAATGCATTTTCTAATGATTCAAATTGAACATCACATAGCAACAACAAAGCTTTCTTTGGTGATCTACATTCTTTTGAATACCTAGCATATGGAATTGTAGGTGGTTTGTCTCCTTTTTTCTTTATTTTACAATTTGGAGAATTCCAATATTCTTCTGATTTTTCTAATGCTAATTGAAATTCCTTCTGCGTCAAATCAAATGTTTCATAAGAAGGACCTATCACAGATGCATTATTAATACAATAAATAGAATCAGTAGATATTGTACATTTTCTTTTTATTCTTTTATAATTCAAAATTGCCCCATCTAAATCCATCGACACACTATCACCATCTCCATTTACCAGAACAACAGTCCATTCAACAAGATTATCATCAGCGACTTGCTTTTCTATATAGGATGTTATTAATTTTGATGGAGCTTGATTTGTAGCAGTTTTAAATTTTAATAAAAAATCTATCACTTGACTATGAGTCGCTTTCCAATATACATGTTTTGAACTATTATGTTCTGCAATATCACTAATTGAACGATAAGACTGTTTTGAATTCAAATCTGATAAAAAAGAAGATACAACTTTCTTATTATTACTTTTTTTTGCAGGATCCCTAAATATTTGATATGCCTGAATTGTGGATTTATTCAAAGATAATACTCCCCGTACTGTATCACCAAACTTATTACGGGCAGTAACCTCTAATCTGCCAGGAAAAGTCATAACCTTTGTTCCAAATTCTTTTGGAGAAATTCCTTTTACACACATTTCATCAAAATCATCACGCATAACTTGTGTTGCGACTGCAATATTATGAAAATTAGTCTTCATGACAGGATCCAGATATATTCTACATAAATCAATATATCCATCCCTATAACCAAACCATCGTCCCATCTGCATCAACGTATCATATGTATTTGAACTTCGTAAAAAATATGTTATAGACAATCCTTCCAAAGTCAATCCTCTAGACATGCAATTACCACCAACAACAATAGCATATAACCCATTCTCTGTTTCTTTATACGGCAATTTTGACTTATTCAATTCTGCGTCTGTTTTTTCTGCTGAATTAATAGAATAAATATTATGTCTAACTCGCTCTGATACTGCATATAACTCTTTTTTTACAGTATCCCAATCATATAAATTCAAAGAAGAAGTCCAATCTGGATGCTTTTCACATATTTTCTGATTTGCAGGAACAAACTTTGTTTCATAGAGTTTCTTTAACTCATGTTCTAAATCAGGAGATTCATTTAAAAATTCAATACCATCACACAAATCATTTAACACATCATCCTTAATTATTGTTGCAATATTATCCTGCCATGATGTATATTGAGATACATTTATCAACATTGTAGAATGAAAATTCTTATTTCCTCTACATCGTCTTACAGCTGTACTTATAAAAAACATCTTTATTGCTTCAATCATAGATTGTGGAATATCTTGTATATTTGAAGGAACATTAATTTGCTTATTACTAGAAAAACCATCTAGAATATCTTCAATAATCGGTAATGGTTCACCTTCAAAATCTTCTTTTTGAGAATCAATTCCAAACAAGACATTTGGACCTATATAATTACTTGGTGCTGTTAAATTAATTATAAAGTTTTCGGGAAAAATATCATTTCCTATTCTAAATTTATTTCCATGTTGATCCTCATAATATCTTGTATTTGGTTGATTTGGAGCAATAAATATGTTTGCATACGGAGTTGCCGTATACCCCACATAAGCACTCTGCGAGAACAAGCCTAATATAGAACGTATTTGCTTATTTATTCGAGTTATCTCATCTTTAGAATATTGAGTATTAATGCTGGCACTATCAGCTTCATCATCAATAACCAATAAAGGGAAATCACGAACTACAGGAAAATTATCGAATCCTCGATCATGATTTTGAGCAAAAAAACGCAATACATTATCTAATACAGAACTATTCTTTTTACAAACTAAAATGGTAGGATCTGAATTTTGCAATATTCCTGTTAACAAAGTAATAGTATTACCTCTAAAATCCCCATCCATATTTGCAGAAGTCAAACAAATTACATTTTTATGATCTGAATATTTACCAACACCTATATTAGGACGATTAATTTGCTCCGTATCTTTCCCTATTACACATTCATCTATTCGAAGTTGTGTTTGACGACGCAAATCACTATACATTCCAGTCAATACCAAAACTAGCTTATATCCAGCATCAAATGCCTTGTTAATTAACCCTATATAGTTTCCTGTTTTTCCTGACTGGACGTTTCCTACAACTAAACCAGAACGATACCATTCTCCTTCTCTAGAAGGTTCATATAATGAATTCAATATAATATCTGTTGTTCTATCAATCTCATTAATAACAGCAGCAGGAAGCGTCAAATACCGTTTATAATGATTCCAGAAGCTCAATTCTTGACCGTCTTCTTTTAATTTTATTTTAAAACAATTCCACCAATTTTTTGAATCACTATTATGCAAAGACATGGAATTCTGCTGATAAATATTTGTATTCAATTGAATTACACTTCTTACATATGATTTTTCTATACCTTCATCCTGCTTATTTATCATACCGACTATTTGATCTGACAATTTATCAATATCATCAAGTGTAGGTTGTTGAATTCCATCAATTTCTAATAATGCATCTGCTAATTTTATTATTTTATTTCTTAAATCCATACTAAAAATTCATTATTAGTTTCACTTGTGTCTTTGCTTGTTCCTCGGAATAACCTTTCGATATATATGCAGCTACAATCTGTTTAACAATATCAGTATCAAACAAATCTGTTCCATCTTCTATTAATTCATTTACCACATGAGAATTTTCGTTCTCTTGAATCATAAATTGAATTTGCTCGTATGGAATAGTTGCAGCTAAAAATTTCAAGAATGACTTGAACAATTCTGATTTGTCTGAAAATTCATTCAAACAATAATTTATATATGGGTGATCTAAATTAATATTGAAAATTATACTACCGTCTCTTTTTGACAAAATATTCCATACTCCGATATACGATTTTCCTGCAATTTTCATTTTAACAGACTCGTCTCCTCTATAACTATATGTTTCATAAGCAGATTTGCAAGTTGAATCTGCTAAATCTTTTAAATACTGTCTTAAATAATCTGGGGGTGTGGCTTTAGACTTTTTTACATCAATATCCCAATCAAAATCATACTCATTTGAAATATCAACTTTAATTCTTGCTAAATCATAATAACGAGAAGGCTTTTTCAATCCTAACCAATCACCTGCGACCAACAGTCTATCTGCCCTATAAACATAAAATCCTTGCATCGTTGTCCAAGTTCTATTTAATGCAGCTTCCTTATATGCAGTTTCTGAATCAAAATAAGATTTATGAGGCATAACAAAACCTTGCATTGTTATCTTTCCTTTTAACAACGAGATAGGAGCCTCTCTTTTCATATATAAAAAATTAAAATCTGGCAAAAATGGATTCCATGGCTTTATTTCATTTCCCCCCATTACGATTTTTAATGTTTTTTTCTCTAAAAACCTATGAAATGTAAGAGAAAGGTGATCTTTTACTATTTTCTTTTTATGATTAAAATGATTTAATGCATTCTTATCTTTATTAGATATTACCCTATCCATTTTTTGCCAAACAACAACAGTTCCATGATCCACATTATCAAAAAAATGTAGAAACTTATTATCTATATCTTTAATAATAGTCCAATCTCCAGTTTTTTTTATCAAATCCAAATCCCAAGTTCTCGATGATATTTTCCCATTTTTTTTTGATAATACAGAAAACTTTCTGCACTGCGAGAAAGAAGCCGTTTTTAACCCCAATCCAAATCTTCCTAGATCGCTTGATTTTCTATCAATAACAGGATCACTACTTCCCAAACGCATTGCAGAATGAAGTTCTGAATCATCCATTCCTAGTCCATCATCAAAGATTGACAATATAGTATTTTCTCCATCAAATGGTGAATTAATATCAACTATCGTTGCTCCTGCAGATATTGCATTATCTATTAAATCAGCAATCGCTGTTTCAAAAGAATATCCTATTGATCGCAAACTTGATATTATAGAATCTGCCTTGGGAGCTAAAATCTCAACATTTTCCATAAACAAGTCATATTTAGCAAACAATCTAATTACACGACAAACACAATTATTATTTATCTGTGTTTATTTTCACTGTGTTTATCAAAAAAATCATAGTCCTAAATTTCAAATTGAGCAAAATTAACAAACTATCCCCTATTCCACAAACAATTCCGTCTAAAAAACATATGGGAGATTTCCCATATGTTTTTCAAATTCTTCCCCCACGTCTTCCCCACTCATTCACAGATATTTGCTCTCACTAGAATCTAATCTTCCACAAGAAGATAATTCGTGCTTCTGCCGCCAGAGTCTGCCACTCTGAGAATTCCGTGTGCGACAAGTTCCTGTATGTCTCGAAGCGCGGTAGAGGGAGAGATTTTATTTATGACGCGATTACACCCGATATTCACGTCATATTTTGACGCGAATAATCGATTCATTCACGTCATTTTAGTTTTTTATCAGCAAAAATTAAAAACAAATCTAACAAACTATCCCCTATTCCACAAGCAATTCCGTCTAAAAAACATATGGGAAATTTCCCATATTCTTTTTACATCATCCTATTTTTCCCTCACGTCTCCGCAAACGCTTATTCATGGATATTTTTCTCTATTATTTTGTCTATCTGACCGACATAATAAAAAGGAATGTTGATGAGACGGAATGGCTTACAATCCGGAGCCGGAGTAGCTATATCCTGAACACTATATTCACCACTCCAAATTCGGATTCCTGTGACGTACTGATCACAATTATTTACAAATGCATGAAGCGATCTAAGATGAGCATTTGTCCCAGTCTTCACCTCTATAGGTATTATGCGGTTGCCATACTGCCAAACAAAATCCACCTCCGCAGATGTTCCTTTCTTGTCTCGAACCCAGAAATATTGGTTCTCCTTATAATGGGTATCCAATACAGGACGAAGTTCCTGAGCCACAATATGTTCCGCTGCACGACCACGCCAAGTGTCAAGCAATTCCTTGTTCTGGAGATATTCCAACTGAATACCAGCAAAGAAATTTGTCAACCCATTGTCCACCATCATCAATTTGGGAGAACGCCGTTTGGCTGGCATTGCTGGAGCTGTGGTTGCAGTCACAGGATAATCCAACGATAGAATAAATGCTCGCTCTAAAACGTCCATCGCGTCATGTATTTGGGTAGACGTATAACTGCTGTCTCCAAACTTATCAAATGTTATCGTTTCTGCTGCAGAATACCACGCAGTGGACAATACATGCCTTAAAATCTTCACTTGATCCTCACTTTTCACAAATTTCTCCGCATCCTCATTATACCCCTTAAGCAAAGAGTTGAATATTCGCGACAATCGCTCAACATCATTTGTTTGTATGTATTCTGACACTGCTTCTGGCATTCCTCCTATCAAAGCATAAGTGTTGAATGAAGATATCATATCATCATGCAACATTTCCGGCACTGAAACATTGCGAAGCATATCTGCCCATTCAACCCCTTCCTTCGCTTCTATATATTCGTCAAAGGAAAATGGTCGTAATGTCAAATACTCCACTCTTCCAACAGGAAATGAGATATGCTTACTTGTCAAACTCTGCAATCTACTACCTGCCGCTATCACATAAATCCACGGCATATCTTCATAAAAATAACGAAGCATCGCCACCGCAGCTGGTTCTTCTTGTATTTCATCTATAAATAGAAGTGTTTTTTTATTTCTATCTTGCACCAGATGATGCTTCATACATACGTATTGCCATACATCTTCTACTTTGCTGAATTTTCGAAATATATCAGCATCTTCTTTCTCAAGATTCAAAGATATAAACACATCAAATTCTTTGCCAAACTCTTTGACCAATGTGGTTTTTCCTACTTGTCTGGCACCTCTAAGAACCAATGGCTTTCGATTTATATTTTCACGCCATTTTCTCAACTGTAAAATCAAATTTCTAACAAACATAGCTAATAAATTGATATACCGACACAAAGATATAATTTTCTTTCTAAAACATAGGCAACTTTTAGCCATTTTCTTTCTAAAACATAGGCAACTTTTAGCCATTTTCTTTCTAAAACATAGGCAAGATTCAGCCATTTTCTTTCTAAAACATAGGCAAGATTCAGCCATTTTTCTTCTAAAACATAGGCAGGATAGGTCTCACGACCTATCCTTTGGTATGCCGCGCCTACGGTGCTAAAAGTGGTGTGTTCGATGGTAATTTCGGATAAAATAATTAAATTTGCATCGTCAAACAACCGAATATCTTAATGAACACATACATATCATCTATTCAGTATTTAGGCATCATGGTGCAGGGCGGAAATATCTTCTACTTCCTGATCAACGCCATTTTCCTTTTCTTCATAATGCCCAAACTGCAACCTAAACGCAATGCGGCTACCGCTGCCATTCATAATTCTCTGGGCTGGTTGCTGCTGATCTTCGTCGCAAACTACAGCGTGTGGATCGTCCCCGAACTCTTCCAACCGCAGTGCGGCTACTACCGAATCGGAAATGTTTACCCCAATTATAAGACGCTGATGGAGTATATGGACCTCGCTGTCCTTCCGCTTTCCATGGTGTTCGGATCCACCGTCCTTCTTGGCAAAATGCCTCCAAAATGGATCGGACCATCTATCCTTTTGCCATACTTGATCTACAGTCTGAATGATATTTTCGGAATTCTTCCGTTCAAACTATACACGTTCGCTTATATATCCACTATCATCGTGGTGATCGCACAGCTTGCCTGGTACGGCTTCTTCATACGCAAATTCGACAAAAAACTGATGGAAAACTGCTCTAATATCGACCGTCGCTCCATCAAATGGGTGTTTTGGACGCTCGTGCCCCTTCTTGTGCTCACGCTCCTATATATTCCTCTCAATATGATGACCAACGTAGATGAATGGATGGTGCTTTATGATTTTCTCACTCTGCTTATCATAACTGGCATCGTCGGACATTCTCTCTCTCATAAGGTCGACGAGATGACAATAGAGCTTATCTCCGAACAGATTGAGGAGATGGAAATCAAAGTCGACGGTGGGGAAAAGAATGTAGACGCGAATGAGCCCGAATCTGTCGACGCTGCACCGTCGGCAAATATAGATGCTGAGACAGGGGAACAGAAAAGCCAGGCAGACGAATCTTCTGCACCAACTGATAATGCCAAAGCCCAAACTTCTTCCTCACTCAGCAGCAAGTTTATGGATTTCGACGATGTCTTCAAAAAGCTGGAGGAGGAAAAATTCTATCTCGACACAGAGGTCAATATCGACTGGATATCAAGCAAGCTCGGCACCAACCGCCACTATGTGTCAGACTATCTCAACCGTGTCAAACACGTCTCTTTCTACGAATATGTGAATTCCCTCCGTCTCATCTATGCCGAACGACTACTGAAGGAGGGAAAAGAGAAATTGGCAGACATCGCGTTCATCTGCGGTTTCAACAGCGACCATACATTCCGTCGACTTTTCAAAGAAAAATACGGATGCACTCCTTTGCAATATCAAAAAAACGCATGATTTGGTAGCGGTTTTTCAGATTGAATTTCCACCTCTTTTTCTCAAAAAAAGGCGTAGCCTTTCTCTGTAAACCTTGTGCCTCTGTGTTTTTTATTAAATTTATGTGCTCGCCTACGGCTCACATTTTGAGAGAGGTTAGGGCGTTCCGCCCTTAACAATCCTCAACCCCCAAAAAAAGTTCAAACAATCCGATTTAGTACATAACACTAATACACAACACCTTACAAATTTGTACAATTTGTGAAAACGGACAAATTGTGAACTTCACAAACTGTCCACGCACATTTCCTAAACTGTCCGTCCAGCCCCGTAATCATAGTCTATCTTTGCTACGTCGATGAGAACGAAAGAGATCTCACTTGACGCAAGAATTAAGATATTCATTCATTAAAATTTTACGACTATGAAAAAGATATTATTTTCAATCGCATTTGTGGCTGTTTCATTTATGGCAAACGCATTAGAGACACAATTCTTCTCAGTTGATTTCGACAAGATGGAATTAGTGAAAGACGGAGAGACATTCGAATTATTGGAGGTCAGCAAGAAAGAGTTGGTAAACGGCCGAGTTGTGACATACCGCTGCATGGATCAAAGTTTGAGAGCAGTAGCATTCAAATTATTGGTATCCAACAAAGGAAGATTCTTGAGATTCAGAAAATGTGTATTGGAATCAAAATAAATTATGGCTGATAAATAGGTCATTGTATTTGAGGATTGCAAAGGGCGGAACGCCCTTGCCCTCCTCGCCAGTGCGAGCCGAAGGCGAGTGCATATATAGGTAGAATAAACAAAGAGACTTGGAGTCTTAAGAGAAAATCTGCTTTTTATAAGAAAAAGAGATTGAAATCTACCATTATATGGAATAATAACATTTTTTTGACCGCTCGTCCTTTGGACTCACGAAAGAGAGGTGGGGTTAGGGCCAATATCTATCAAACATGGGTTTAACAATCCTCGTAAAAATCAGCCATTATCTAGGACAAAGCCTTGGTTAATTGATTTGTCGTGCGTACAGGTAGAATAAAATTCCATTAGTTTAGAATAAAGCTTCTCATGATTGAATGCGGTGGTTATTGACTAATCACCGCATTCTTACATGAATAAAAAAATTTGATGAAGAACAAAATATATTAGGTCGTAGGGAAGAACACTTAGACAAAACCTTAATTGATTTTGTGTTCTGTGTTTTGTATGTTATTGTCCGCCACTTTATTGTCGGCCATATTTTTCTTCACGTAGGCTCTTGCCTTCTTTACCTCAAAGAAAGTACGTGAATCTGTTTGGTGAGCCACACCTTTGACAACGACAAAATAGTTTGGAACTCTATCGCCTTTTTCATCAATAGTACATTTAATGTATGTCTTCTCTACTGAAGCGAAATCAAACTCGTTTGCCAAAACTGGAGTAAAGACAAATGCTAATGCAATTGAAAGTGTCTTAAAAAATGAAGTTTTCATAGTTGTAAAGTTAAGTCGTTTATGTTATGAGTTTTTGTATTCAGGAATTTGTTGTTCCCGTTTACAATGGCAAAGATAGAGCAACGCCAACGATGACGACTTTAAAATCACTCCAAAATATAGGAATTTTACTCCACGTTAAAATCTGGTGAAAAATTCAGCATAAATAGATGGGGGTTCCATAAAGCAATCTGCAAAATAACGCCATATATTACAATAATATTTAAATGATGTTACATTTAGCACTCATATGTCACGATATTAAATGTTAAATGTATAGACGCGCGGTCGTGCGTCTAATTGATTAAGGTTTTGTCCTATTTTATTACTGATATTTCTATTTTTTCGTCAGAAAGACGCTATCGAGCGAAGCGATAGTAACCCGTGACGAAGTCTCGGGCCCCTTAACAATCCTCGTAAAAAACAGCCATTATCTAGAGCAGAACCTTAATTAATTTATTTGACATGCGTATAGATAGAATAAAATTTCAGTTTTAAAGAAAGCTTCATATAATTACGAATGCGGTGATCAGTCAATAATCACCGCATTCGTACATGAAAAAAAATTTAATTAAGAACGATGGATATAGATCAGAGGGCAGGATCCAAACCTCCTGCCCTCCGTCTAACATTCAACAAAAATACAAACAAGAAATTTATCAATAAGACAAATTATAACGGATTATCTATATATTCATCCATTTATATACTGGCTCTACTCTCCTAAGCATCACCAGACAAATCTTTTCTATAAAATTTAGAATCTGTTATAAACGAGTAAAAATGAACAGTTATATTATGCTCATCTTCGACTCGTACCAGAGAATAGGAGTAATCCTTATCTCTATACTAAGACTTAAACAAATTCTTAGTTGATTTTGGGTTCTGGGTTTTGTACGTTATTGTCCGCCACCTTATTGTCGGCCATATTTTTCTTCACGTAAGCTCTTGCCTTCTTTACCTCAAAGAAAGTGCGTGAATCAGTTTGGTGAGCCACTCCTTTGACAACAACGAAATAGTTTGGAACTCGATCGCCTTTTTCATTAATAGTGCATTTAATGTAAGTTTTCTCCACTGAAGCGGCATTAAAATCGTTTGCCAAAACTGGAGTAAAGACAAATGCTAAAGCAATTGAAAGCGTCTTGAAAAATGTAGTTTTCATAGTCGTAAAGCTAAATACTTTTTTATAATATTTGTTTGTGTTCACGAAATTGTTGATTCCGTTTACATTGGCAAAGATAGAGCATAGACAAAGACAGCCACATTAAAAATCCTCCAAAATATAGGAAAATTACGCCATGTTTAAATCAGATGAAAAAAACGTCAGGAATAAATTGATTTTCCATAACAAAACCTACAAACCAACGCCACATGTTACAATAATATTTAAATGATGTTACATTTAGCATTCGTATGTCATGATATAAATTATAAATTCGGAATGCTAAATTGTAGAGACGCGCGGTCGTGCGTCTAAATTTGATTAAGGTTTTGTCCTATTTTATTACTGATATTTCTATTTTTTCGTCTGAAAGACGCTATCGAGCGAAGCGAGAGTAACCCGTGACGAAGTCTCGGGATGATGTGACGACGATAAAGGACTCTGCCTGAAAGGCAATACCATAAGTACAGTCTCTCGCCTCTTTTCCTTATAAAAAGCCGTAGACTTTCTCTTAAAAACTCAGAGTCTCTGTGTTTACTCTATATGCGCTCGCCTTCGGCTCGCGCTGGCAAGGAGGGCAAGGGCGTTCCGCCCTTTGCAATCCTCAAATACGATGGACTATTTATCAGTCATAAATAGGCTCAGTTTTTCTTTCAGGCAAAATACTAGGACAGCGATTCAAGCATTACTCTCATCCACAACAAAAAAAACACTCGCTTTTGCAAACGAGTGTCTTTCTATTTAATAATCTTTGATTCCGATTATTATCCGCCGAAGTTATCGAAACGGATCATGTCGTCCTCGACACCTAGGCTGTGAAGCAAGTCAAGAACTGTCTTCGCCATCATTGGAGGTCCACACAAGTAGTACTCACAATCCTCTGGATTCTCATGCTGCTTCAAGTATGTATCTCCCATCACTGGAGCAACGAATCCTGGTGTGTACTTGATTCCTGCCGCATCTGCCTTTGGATCAGGACGGTCCAAAGCCAAATGGAAATGGAAGTTAGGGAAATCCTTCTCAAGCTGCAAGAAGTCGTCAAGGAATGGAATCTCCTCAAGTGCACGTGCTCCGTAGAAGTAGTGCATTGGACGGTTGCGGTCCTCATCTGAAATTCCGTGTCCTTTTAGCATATGCATAATCTGCGCGCGTAGAGGAGCCATACCGGCACCACCACCTACCCAAATCATCTCTCTTCCTGATCCATATACAGGACGGAACTCTCCGTAAGGTCCTGACATGATCACCTTGTCTCCTGGCTTCAAATTGAAGATGTAAGAAGACGCGATACCTGGGTTGACATCGAGGAATGGGCTCTCACCTGGTGCCAATACATTTGGAACTGGCTTGCCATCCTCACCCAAGATAGGCTTGTTTGTCTTTGGATCCATTTTGAAGCGTGGCTTCATAGGAGGAGTAGCGATACGCACATTCAATGTGATGATATCACCCTCATCTGGATAGTTGGCCATTGAGTATGCACGGATTGTCTCTGTTGGGTTCACACAACGAAGATCAAACATCTTGTTGTTGTTCCAGAAAGGAAGATAAACATCACCGATCAACTCCTTGTCAAAGTCGTTGTAGCTGATATCAAATGCAGGAATCTTAATCTGTGCATATGAACCTGGCTCGAAGTGCATGTGCTCACCAGCAGGCAAAGCAACCTTGTACTCCTTGATGAATGTAGCGACGTTTCTGTTTCCAATAACTGTACACTCCCACTCCTTTACGCCCATCACAGACTCAGGAACCTTGATTGACATATCACCTTTAACCTTTGCCTGGCAGCCAAGACGCCAGTTGGCTTTCTGCTCCTTACGTGAGAAGAATCCCTTCTCTGAATCTAGGATCTCACCACCACCCTCTGTGATCTGGCACTTGCACTGTCCGCAAGCACCCTTACCACCACATGCTGAAGGCAAGAACACTCCGTTGGATGCCAATGTTGAAAGCAATGATGAACCAGACTCAACCTCTAGCTCCTGCTCTCCATTGATCTTCAATTTGACAGGACCTGATGCCACCAAAAACTTCTTTGCAACAAGAAGGATAGCAACAAGTGTCAAAACAACTACGAGGAATACTCCAATACTTGCTAAAATCAAATTCATGTCCATTTTTTATTCCTCCATTTTAGATTTTAAGACCTGAGAAACACATGAATGCCATAGCCATAAGTCCTACAGTGATAAATGTAAGTCCAAGACCCTTCAACGCTGCTGGAGCGGCATTGTAGCTCAATTTCTCACGTATAGCAGCCAAACCTACGATTGCCAATAGCCAACCAAGACCTGAACCCAATGCGTATGCAAGACAGTCTGACACACCACCGATGTACTGTGTGCTGTCTGGTGACATTGTGATTCTCTGCTGCATGAATAGAGACGCACCCATGATTGCACAGTTTACAGCGATCAAAGGCAAGAAAATACCAAGTGACGCGTAAAGCGATGGACTGAACTTCTCAACTACCATCTCCACCAACTGCACAATACCTGCAATCACGGCGATGAATAGGATGAAACTCAAGAATGACAAATCAACACCTTCAACCAAACAATTTGGTCCGAGAACCTTTGTATAAAGTAGGTAGTTGACTGGCAATGTCACGCACAACACGAAAATTACAGCAAGACCAAGTCCTAAAGCTGTCTTCACATTTTTCGAAACTGCAAGGTAAGAACACATACCTAGGAAAAATGCGAAAATCATATTGTCGACGAAAATCGACCTTACAAATAAACTAATAAAATGTTCCATATTCTTTTCCTAAATACATGTTGTTATTTCTCCTGCAACTCAGGGTTCTTTGCTCTCATCGCCCAGATGATACATCCTAGGATGATCAATGCCATCGGTGGCATAAGCATCAAACCACAGTTCATATAACCTGCCTCGTATAAGCAATCAGGAATAATCTGGAATCCGAACAATGTGCCGGCTCCGAATAGCTCACGAATGAAAGCTACAATGACCAATATGATTGCGTAACCAAGACCGTTGCCAATACCGTCGACCAATGAATCTACAGGTCCGTTAGCCATTGCGAATGCCTCTAGACGACCCATCAAGATACAGTTTGTAATGATCAATCCGACATATACTGACAATGCCACACTAACATCGTATGCGAAAGCCTTCAAAACCTCACTTACGATTGTCACCAATGTAGCGACCACCACCAACTGAACGATGATACGTATACGGTTTGGAATAGTGTTTCTCAACAAAGAGATAACAACGTTTGCTAGAGCAAGAATGATTGTTACCGACAATCCCATTACAATTGCTGGCTCAAGCTGTGCTGTAACGGCAAGCGCAGAGCATATACCAAGCACCTGCACAGCCACAGGGTTGTTCAAACCTAGCGGTGTAAGAAATGTTTCTTTAAGATTACTCATTTGTATATCCTCCTAATGTTATTTTTTCAACTCGTCTTTTACTTCCTTAACGATAGAATCAACCTTCGCAACGATTGTATCCTTCACCGCATTGATTGTTGAATCCACGACAGCTATCTTTGCTGCGGCTGAATCCTGTGCAGCTGCCTCTACCTTTGTTGCGCCAGATGTCGCATCTGTAGCAGAAGACAAGAATGAGCTGTATCTCTTCAAGCAAGTCTTCAACATCTCATCAACACCCTTCGATGTGATTGTACCTCCTGAGATACCATCAACCTCACAAGATGGATCTGAAACCTTTCCGTTCTTGACAACGCTCAAAACAATGTTGCCATCTTTTGAAACTGTCTTGTCTACGAACTGCTCTGTGAAGATTGGTTTTGTGATTTCGGCTCCTAGTCCTGGAGTCTCACCCTCGTGACCGAAGTAAGTTCCGTATACTGTGTTCTTGTCTGCATTCAATGCGACATAACCCCAGATAGGTCCCCAAAGACCAGCTCCTCTGACAGGGAACACATATTTCTTCTCACCATTAACATTGCTCTCAAATACGTGAAGCTCTGTTGTGTCAGAATAGTTTGTTTTGAATTCTCCGTCGTAAGCTGAAAGAGTACCGTCTGCATTCAAAATGAAATCATTAACATTCTCCCAATTTGCTGCGACATCGCCATCCTTAATGTTCAAAGCACTCAAAATCTGCTTCTTAGTATCCAACTTGACATTTTCTGTCTGCTTCTCTTTCAAAGAAGAAGAGATGAAAGCTAGAAGGAAAGCAACGATAATAACCATTATCGAAGCATAACCGATAGTATAAGCATTACTATTTGTATTCATTTTTCTGCTTTTTTAATGATTATTTATTATTAAGACGGTTCAATCTCTTATTGATGTTACGCTGTACGAAACAGTGGTCTATCAATGCTGCGAACAAGTTCATCAACAAGATTGCCAACATCATACCTTCTGGATAACCAGGATTCATACAACGAATTATAATTGCGACAACACCAATCAAGAATCCGAAGATGTACTTACCGCAGTTTGTACGTGGAGATGTAACTGGATCTGTTGCCATAAACACAGCACCGAAACAGAAACCACCGACACACAAATGCTCCATCCAGTCGAGATTCCAAACCTGATTTGTCTCGCTTCCGATTGCGTTGAACAAGAATGCTGTAAGCGCTCCACCGACGAATACACTGATCATTGTTCTCCAGTTTGCAACTCCTGATACCAATAGGATAACAGCACCGATCATGATGGCGATCACACTTGTCTCACCGATTGAGCCTGGCATCAAACCTACAATCATATCGTTAAGACCTACAGGATTACCAAGAGCGTCTGTCACTGTTGTTGTAGAACCGGTTGCCACCTGACCTAGGGCAGTTGCACCAGTGAAACCATCTACAGTTCCATTAGCCAAATCGTTACCTAGTCCGAAAATAGACTCCTTTGCAATCCAGACTGAATCACCACTCATCTTTGTAGGATAAGCGAAGAACAAGAATGCACGAGTGATCAAAGCCACATTGAAGATGTTGTAACCTGTACCACCGAAAATCTCCTTAGCGAAGATTACTGCGAATGCTGTTGCCACAGCGATAATCCAAAGTGGGCACTCAATAGGAACGATCAATGGAATCAACATACCAGAAACCAAGAATCCCTCCTGAATCTCCTCATGTTTCCACTGTGCTACAGTAAACTCAATTCCCAGACCGACCAAGTAAGAGACGATGATCTTAGGAAGAACAGCCAAGAATCCGTAGCAGAATACCTCCATAAAGCTTGCCTGGTCGAGAGTGCCAGCCACCAAATAGTTCTGGTAACCAACATTGTACATACCGAAAAGCAAAGCTGGGATCAAGGCAATCACAACAAATGACATCACACGTTTGCTGTCGATTGTGTCGTGAATATGTGTTCCGCTCTTCGAAACTGTGTTAGGCACGAACAAGAATGTTTCAAAACCATCAAACACAGAACGGAACGCTGAAAGTTTGCCGCCCTCCTCAAAGTTTGGCTTCACTTTATCCAGAAAATTCCTTAAAGCTTTCAATTTATCACTTATTTAAATTATTACTCAATTTAAGCCAACTCCTTACGCAAGTAATCCAATCCTTCACGAACGATTCTCTGCGTTTCAATCTTGGATGTGCAGACATACTCACATAGGGCGAAATCCTCAGGTGCAACCTCGTAGATACCAAGCTGCTCCATCTTGTCGATGTCCTTGTCCATGATTGCTTTCACCAAAAACTCTGGCAAAATATCCATTGGGAATACAGCGTCATACTCGCCACTCATGATGAACGCGCGCTCACCACCGTTAAGGTTTGTGTCTGCGACATATTCCTTCTTGCTGCCAAGTAGCCATGAGAAATAAGAATGGCTTGTGCTGAACTTGTTAAGACGTGGCATAATCCAGCCCAACAACTCATTATTCTTGTTTCCTTCTGGGATAACTGTGATCTGGTGAGCGAAAGCTCCGATGAATCCATCTTTGCTAACCTGACGGCCAGTCAACGGATTACCGCTGATGTATCTTACATTCTCCTCTGATACCTGACCCTTCACTACAGAAGCGATCTCAGCACCTGGATATGTCTTATAATATGAAGGCTTTGAAACTGATGATCCTACAAGAGCGATAAGTCTTGAGAAATCAATTGTTCCTTTCTTGAATGCAGAACCAATAGCCACTACATCGTATGGGCTGATTGTCCATACAACCTCACCCTTGTTGATTGGGCTGATATGGTTGATCTGAACACCAACGTTTCCTGCTGGATGAGGTCCCTCAAACTCTGTGATGACAACACCCTTCAACTCCTTGAATGCACGGGCTGCAGAATCCTTGTGGATTGAAACGTACACCTTGCCAGTTGTCAACTTTGCAAGAGCGTCAATTCCAAGCTGAAGCTCATCCTTACACTGTGTGTAATCGAACACATAGTCGTATGACGGTGCCAATGGAGCAGAGTCAAAACCGGAGATGAAGATTGCCTTAGGGGCATCGTTAGGATTAGCGACTACATCAAATGGGCGCTGGTTGATGAACGCAAAGAAACCGCTCTCCAAAAGAAGTTTCTTGACATCAGCTGAGCTTAGCTGTGATGGCTGAGCTTTCTCAAATGGTACAGACTCAAACTTACCATCCGACTTCAACCTAATATCCAACACCTTTCGTCTCTCACCACGATTGACAGCTTCAACCGTTCCGCTACATGGAGAGACAACCTTTAAATCTGGGTTAGCCTTGTCGTAGAACAACACCGAACCCACCTTCACTGCATCTCCCTCCTTAACAGCAACTTTTGGAGTCATGCCGTGAAAGTCGTCAGGGCGCATAGAAAAAAACTGACTCTGCAAAGCATCAGACTTCGTCTCTGCTGCCTTACCTTTCAGTTTTATGTCCAGGCCTTTTTTGATTTTAATTGATTCAGCCATAAATGGATCTAAAAAAAGTATTAAAAATTATAGGCAAAGTTAAACCTTTTTAACGATTTTATAACAAATATCCTCGTTTTTTTGTTTTTTATTGATAAATATTGGTGGAAACGGACATTTTGGTATCACATTGGCTTTTGGCCATCAGCATTTAGCATTTAGAATTTCATTCCAGCTCCACCGTCTCCAAATCATAAGGCACCTCTACCCTACCGGAGAATCCGAGTTTTGCCTCTGCCGTATACCTCTCCTTTCGTGTATCCAGTGTCTTCTCTTCAGTATGATATAGCAAAATATTTTTCACGTCAAGAGTAGACGCGATTTCACCCGCGTCTTTCGCAGTGCTATGATGCTTTTCGTATGGATGGAATCTGTCACGGTCGTCGTACAAACAGAAAGCCTCACAAAGCATCCAGTCGACACCCTTCACATAATCCGCACATTTCTCATTATATGGCTCATCACCCAAACATGCAAGCTTCAGATCACCATACTCCATACGATAGCCAAACTGCTCCAATTTAGTGGAGTGGATAGAGAACGCAGTGAAGCGGGCACCGATGGCTTCAAACGCCTCACCGTCGCCAATTTCATTGATCAAAATTCCCTTTCCGACCTCAGAAGCGATCTTTTTCGGCAACATTTCCGTCACCATCATCTTTAATAGTCCACAAAGGTGCGAATGACTATATATATTAAAAATACCTTTGTATTCTCCACGGTTGATAGCAGTGGAAATCATACGCACGATCCAAAGAGCTCCAAGGATATGGTCGGTGTGGGCATGAGTAAGAAACATTGCGTTCAAACTGCGGTAATCGATACCCGCTTTTTCAAGTTGAACTAGCACTCCATTGCCACCGCCAGCATCAGTAAGAAGATTTCCCTCTTCCGTCGATATCACAAAACAAGTGTTATAGCATTTCGTCACAAGGGCATTTCCTGTGCCCAACATTGTTATTTTTGTCTTCATCTTACAATTTATTTGGGCGCAAAAGTACTTGTTTATAACGAGAAGAAAAACAAAAAACATGCTAAAACGAAAACGTTTACTGATTGTGCACATTTTAATTACAGAAACAACCATATTTTGGCACAAAACTCCAAACTAATTTCTATTTTTGTAGTGAATCTAAATTCAGATAGGATTCTAACAATTTAATGCTATGAGAAAAAAATTAGTTTTATTGATTGTTTCATTCATACTTTGTCTGCCAACATTCGCTGCCCGCAAAAAAAAGGAGAACACCTCCACAAAAGAGACAGCAGAGGTGATAAATGCGTCTAACTCTCAACTTAAATTCAATATATTGACCGATTCCACAGCAGAGGTGATAAACGATGATTCCTACTGGAGCATCATATCGATCGCAGTTCCCGAAAGAGTACGAATAGCTGATTATGTGTTTACAGTCACCAGCATCGGATCAAAAGCTTTTGAAGGTTGCCAAAGTTTGACAAGCATCGAAATCCCCACAAGTGTGACCAGCATTGAAAATGAAGCTTTTTCAGACTGCAGCAGCCTGACAAAAATAAATATTCCTTCAAGCGTTAAGCACATCGGAGAAGGAGCATTTTTTGGTTGCAAAAATCTGGCAGACATAGAGATTCCGACAAAAGTTACAAGTCTTGAATACGGAGTTTTCGAAGGATGCAAAAATTTGACAAACATAAAGATACCAGACAACGTCACCAACATTGGAAGCACCGCATTCTACCGTTGTAGTAGTCTGAAAAAAATAGAGATACCTTCAAGTGTCACAAGCATCGGAAATGGAGCTTTTTACGGATGTGACGAGTTGAAAAGCATCACAGTCGATCCGAACAACACAAATTATTCTTCTGAGGATGGCGTCTTGTACAACAAAGACAAAACAGAAATAATAGTTGTCCCAGAAGCGATCAAAGGCAAATTCACAATTCCATCAAGCGTGATCGATATAAACAAAGGCGCGTTCGCAAGATGCAGAAATTTGAAAAACATTGAGATACCATCAAGTGTAAACGCTATCGGAGATTTCGCATTTTCTGATTGCGAAGGACTGACAAATATAACAATACCATCAAGTGTAAGCAAAATAGGCGACTATGCGTTTTCCACATGCAAAAATTTGGCAAATATAGTAATCCCATCAAGTGTGACTAGTATCGGAGATTGGGTATTTTCACACTGTTACAGTCTGACAAACATTGATTTGCCGTCTAGTATAACAAGCATTGGCGACTGGGCTTTTGCCAACTGTGAAGTTCTGGCAAACATTAAAATACCGTCAAATGTGACCAGTTTGGGTGATCGAGCATTTTTTCATTGTTATAGCCTGACAAGCATAAATATTCCTTCAAATGTGGCCAAAATTGGTAATTCTGCATTTGAGACTTGTACAAATATGACAAGTATAGAAATCCCGTCTAGTGTCGTAAACATAGGAGAGAAAGCATTTTACGACTGTAAAAATCTAAAAATTGTGATTGACAACACAAAAAATAATCTAAAAATAGGAAATGATGCTTTTCACGAATGTGAGTCAGTAACATACACAAAAGATGCGACAGAATCAACAAGATCAACTGAACAACAATGAGGTGGAAGCTCGTACAAACTGCTTGATACTCCTCAAATGAAATCAAAATTATACACAAAACAAACTACAACGTATGAAAAAAGTATTGTTAGCGGCTTGCGCAGCATGTCTCTCATTGCAGGTGGTGAGCCAAGAGAATCTGTGGTGGAAAACGCCAGTCAACTCGCCAGAAGTCAACAAAGACAACACCGTCACATTCCGTCTTAAAGCGGCAAACGCCACAAAAGTTGAAGTTGTGGGAGATTTCTTGTCGAAAGATGAGAAAGCAGAGATGAAAAAAGTCAACAATGACGTGTGGGAATACACCACTCCAAAAGCGCTTGCACCAGAGTTGTATAGCTATTCATTCATGATGGACGGAATAAAGATTTCAGATCCGTCAAATGTATTCATGTCGCGCGACGTGGTGACAATCAGCAACTTATTCATGATCGACGGGAAAGAGAGTGAATTATACAAGGTTCAGAATGTGCCACACGGATCTCTCAGCAAGGTGTGGTATCACAGCGAAAAGCTGAATGCAGACAGGCGAATCACCGTCTACACGCCCGCAGGATATGAGACAAACGGTCAAAGATACCCGGTATTGTATCTTCTTCATGGAATGGGAGGAGACGAGGATTCTTGGTCGACGTTGGGACGTGCGGCTCAGATTTTGGATAATCTGATAGTGCAAGGTAAAGCCAAACCTATGATTGTGGTCATGACCAACGGCAACTCCGATTTGCAAGCCGCATGGGGAGAATCCCCCACCGGCTATGTCACTCCTACTATAGAATTGCCCAAAACGACAGATGGCTCATTTGAAGAGGCTTTTCCTGAGGTGGTGACATTTGTAGATAAAGCGTACAGAACAATTGCAAAAAAAGAGTCAAGAGCTATCGCCGGACTGTCGATGGGAGGATTCCATTCAATGCAAATATCAAAAGAGTATCCTACACTATTCAACTATATCGGACTCTTTTCCGCTTCCGCAAGATTTAAGGGCAGAAAAAATTCGCATATCTATGAAAATTGTGAAGCAAAAATAAAAACACAATTTGCACAGAAACCAGCGTTATATTGGATTGCAATAGGCAAAGATGATTTTCTTTACGAGGAGAACCAGAAATTCAGGTCTTTTTTAGATGCTAATGGATTTCAATATACTTATGTAGAGAGTGAAGGAGGACACATCTGGAGAAATTGGAGAAACTATTTATGCCAGTTTTTGCCATTGATATTCAAATAATGGGCAAGATTTGACACAAACAATAAGGGGCAGGTTTTGAAACCTGCCCCTATTTATCTATGAAACGATCAGATTGTCTCTACGCTTATTTTCTAAGGATAACCTTAGAAGCAAGCTGGCCCTTGTCGTTCTTGACTACGATAGCCACAATCTTGTCAGCCTTTGTAGCCACACGGCCTTCCATATTGTAAGCGGCAACCAATTCTCCGTTAAGAACTACGATATCACCATTCTTGTCAACATAAGCAACGATGTCAAACGCATCAGCATCAACCTGATCAACCTTAACATCAGCAAACTTCTGAGAAGAAAGCATAATATCGTCAACCAAATAACCAGCCTTACCTGATTTGAAAATCAAATCAAATGATTCAGCACCAGCAGGAACCTTAACCTCTCCCTCAAATTTAGTCCAAATCATCTTGATTGTATCCTTTGCCAAATCAACAACCTCTCCCGTATTGAACTTCAAAAGAATAGGAAGATCTGCATTAGAAAACTCAGAAAAATCAGCGTCTACCCAAGTGTTCTTTTCATTTTTGTGTTTCTTTATAAGCATCTTGGAATAGATTTTCTCAGTTCCTGTAGGAATCTGTATACCAGGGATCATAATCGAATCACGGTCTGACTCTACCTGCAATGCATGAAGTTGCTCACAGTCAATATAGCCAGACCCATCCTGATCGGCAATTGAATCTGGAAGAAAATCACGGAACAAATACAAAACACCTCTATTATAATCAGTAGTAACAACAGGCTTGATATCTCCGTTATACAAAGATTTCTTTTTTAATCCAGGTAATTTTTCATCATAAAATTCACCTAAGTCAATACCATCAAAGTTTTCTGCATAAAAAGGCTTTCCTTCCTTAATTGACACAAATGCCACATTTTTAATGTAAGGGAACTCAGTCATCTCGCCTCTATAATAACTTTTACCAGGTTTATATTCACGAGCGTACGTAAAGTTCATACCATAAAGTAGAGAATCCGTGAGCGTGGACGGTGCATAGATATATTTATATGAAGTAACCCACTCATCAGCGGCACCCCATTTTGCATCGACCATACTGTATGCCTCAGCATGAGTCGCATTTTTAACTTTCAAATTGTTCTCCGTACTAGCAAAACCAAAAATCCACAAAGGTTTATTACCTTCACTGATCATTGTGTCTTTGTGTGAAGACGGAATCATATACTCCAACACCATCACATAATTTGTAGACAAATCCAATGGATTCTTAGTGTTGAACTTCAAGCGAACATCCAAAAAATCATGAGATATCTGCTTATAGACCACCACATTCTCACCACCAACAACTGTATCCTTTAGCACATTTGGAATTTTATCTTCCAAATCATCAGGATCATACTCCCAAACTTCTACATTGTTTGTCAGTTTTCCATCTTTGATGACCCAGTATGCATTATCGAAAGAGAGTTCAGCAAATGCAGTGCCTGACACCATCAAAGAAACAATAAATGATAATAGTTTCTTCATCGTAATAATATTTTGTTAGTTCCTAATAATAGCAGCCAAAACCAGAAATTATCCAGTTTTGGCTGCCAGGTAAGTATCTTAATCAAAGGATTACTCTTACTTTACAATCAATTTCTCTGTTGTTGCGTTAGTAGCTCCAACCACAGAAACGAAGTAAACACCAGGAGCAGCGTTCAAATTAACTGATACAGTTGTATTTGACTCAACTTCAGTTGCATAGACAACAGAACCAAGAGAGTTAACAACTTTAACTGCAGAGTTTTCGAATACAGACACGTTAAATACGCCACCTTCAGCTGGATTTGGAGCAATAACTGGAGCATCAGAAACAACCTCGTCTACAGCAGTGTTGCCTTTACCCTTCAATTTGATAGCTCCCAAACCAGAATTAGAAGTCAAGAAAGCAATTCCAAGTACATGCTGACCTGGCTCCTCAAAACGGATATGGAAGTTATAGTTTTCTGAACGTACGTTCATAACATTATCATAAGCTGGATTCTCCTCATCAACTGCTACACCAACAGACTTCCATGCCCAATCATCATAACCTCCATCTGTAACACCACCCTTAGCAGGCTGAAGACGACAAGCCTTAAGTCTCTCCTCTCCGTTATCTCCGACTAAAGCATTTTTACCGTCGACTGAAATTCCGATAACGTTATAGTCGATATGGTCACAGACATAAGTTTCAAAATCATATACACCTGCCTTCTCAACATCAATAGTATACTTAACCCACTCTCCGTTAACGATATATCCAATATTCTTCAAACAATTTTCCTTGTCGTTCTTATCAGTGTAACCCAAGTCTACAGACTCATCTTGACGGAATCCTGCCTTTCCATAATCACCTGCGTTACAAACCTTACATTCCCACCAGTCTTCTCTATCGTAATCATAGTAAGCCTCATTATGACCACCTTTGTCATATTTCTCCATATTGATGATCAAATCGTTCTTACCATCAAACTTATGACCACCATCATAAGGAGTTGATGTAGACTTCAAGAAATTATCGCCATTTCTCAACTGTTTCTCAACATACTGACCTGATTGCTTCATGCTGTTAGGATAGCTTGAAAAAGCAGAAGAACTACGCTCATTGTCAGACCAGCTCCAGTTAGCCCATGAAATAATTTGATTTCCGAGGTTTTTACCGTTGCAAACTTCAATCATCTTGTCTGCATCTTCCAAACAAACCTGCTGGTCAGCACCACCGTCATCCTTAGAAACACCCCATTCTGAAACAAAAACTGGAATAGACGCTGCTGCTCCAGAAAGAATACCTAAGAAGAACTGCTGATCACAAGTATAGTGGTGGAATGTGTACATCACATTCAAATCTTTTTGTGCATCATCTGAAATTGGATCCTCCATAGGACAAGAAAGTGCTTTGTCCCACTGTGGTGTTCCTACAAGCACAACTGCATTCTTATCATTTTGAGAAATTGCAGGAAGGATCTTCTCTGCATACGACTTTACATCTTGCCATACTTGCGGACCATAAAGATATGGGTCACCCTCAATGTCGACATTAGGCTCGTTGCAGATTTCATAAATTACATTCTCGAAACCACTGCTTGCAACCCAACCTGAAATAGATTTGAAGAAATTCTCAGCACCGCTATAAGCTCCATCATTAGGATTTCCTGGAGTAAGGATATGCCAGTCAACGATACAGTACATACCCAATTCATTTGTCCACTGAATACACTGCTTCATCCAATTAATGTCTTCATAGCCACCATCTTTCAAGTACATTGCTATACGAGCAAGATTAGCTCCCTTAGATTTCATCAACTCAAAATCACCCTTGTCGTCGAAACAACTACCATGCCAATTCTTACCATGGGTACTCCATCCTCTCAACTGAACTGGCTGACCAGAAGCTGATGACAACTGATTTCCGACAAGTTTAAGCTTGCCCCACTCCTTAACGTAGTTGTTGTTGCCTGGATTTGAATAATCAAAGGCAAAAGACTGCAAGCAAAGCATCGCAGCCGATAATAAAGTAAATAGTTTCTTCATATTTTTCTATATTAGAACAAAACAATCACATATTATAAAATACTCTTTTATTGCGTAAGAGCATCCAAATATATATATAAAATTTCAATTCAAGCAAAAAAAACAAATAAATATGCAAAAAACAAAAAAAATAAGGAGACGCGAATCATCACGTCTCCTCACTAACAATCTTTAATTATTATTCTTCTTTACCATCCCCAGCCTCCATTATTGCTACCAGCTTCCAACTTACTCAACGAGCTAAATTGTATCGTTGTTTTTTCTTTATACTGATTCTCAAACAGATCAAAATCAACATTCTCTGTTGTTGTGTAGAAAGAATAATCGTTCAATGATGAACCGTAGGCAAAAATCAATTTCGACAATGCGACTGGCACTTTGCATGCGGCTATCACATCTCCTGATGAATTAGCGACACATAATGTTGCACCTGCCGACACAGAACAAGATGTGTTGGTGATTGAATTAGCGCAAGTCGGTTTGACATCTTGACTCCACATTCCCGCACTGCTTGGTCCGAGCACCAACAATGTGCCTCCTGTATGCTTCTGATAGCAACTGTTGCCATCTCCGGCATCTATAGGAGACGATCCACATGCGATCACAAGTCCTCCAGCGAACTCCATACTTCCGTTCGAATCCAAGCAGTCGTGATCTCCGGAAGATGAACAAGTCCACATTTGTCCACCCGAAACTCTCAACATACCCGTAGTCTCTGTCGTAACATTCAAACAGTCATCTGTTGTTGTGATATGCAAATATCCACCGTTGACATAAATATTAGAACCCTCAAGACCTTCATAAGCAGTCTTCACTCTTAAATATCCATCATTGAAAGTCAGATCTCCATCAGAATGCATGGCGTCATCCGATGTGTCAATAGTCAAATCACCTCCGTTAACTTCCAATTTTGTATTGGCATGAAACGCATCGTCTTTGGCATCCACAATGATTGTTCCGCTGTTGACCGTGATATTCTCTCCGACAAAAGCCTTTGGATTTCCAGCATATTTTGAGGAGTTTCCATCACTCATGCCTCCAAATCCGCCTGGTCGACCTCCAGTGGAAGACGAGCTTGAAGAAGACGTTGCTGTTCCGTTTATAGTGACATTGATTGTCAAAGCTGAATTGTCGGCCTTCTCTGCACCTACAATCAAATCAGCCTCTGCTTTTACGCCTTTCGCACCATCAGATGTCATCAATGTAAAATCTCCTGCTGTCAGATATACATTGTTTCCCTTGACACAACGTCCTTCTGTATAGGCTGTAGACGTCTTGGATGAGCCTCCGAATCCTCCGCCCCAGCCTCCTGTGCTGCCACCAGTTGATGTTGTAGTTGTAGCTCCAGTGTAATAACTTCCGTTATTGGTTATTTTCACAACGCCACCCTTGACGGTGACGTCTCCGTCAGCAGTGATTCCTTTCGACGCGATGGCATTCTTTCCAAGAGTCAAATCAATTTTTCCATCACTTATCACTACTCCCATGTCTGTCTTGATTGCAGCAGAATAAGAGGTATCACCGTCAGCGATTATAGATGTCCCGTCGATATTCATTATAATCTCACCTCCATATATCTCAATATCTGCAAGAGAAGTCTTCATACCTTTGGCAGCAGCTCCAGTCATAGTGATATCTACATTTCCTCCCTTCACCACAATTGACGAATCAGATTTCAAAGCCTTCACATCTTCAGCAGAAGAAGAAAATACGAACTCCCCTTTTTCTATAAGAATCGACTCAGAAGCGTCCACTCCATCTCCTCCTGTGCCAGAAATATTCAGTTTTCCACCATACATCTGCAGTCCATCACTGTTCAGACCATCACCCTGAGCGGATATAATATTGACAGTGCCAGCATAAAATTCCGTCTTCTTAGACGAATTGATAGCATGCTTCGTGTTTCCTGAAATAGTAAGTTCACCATCTCCACCAAGTTCACCGAACTTTAGTTTAGACTTTGCATACACACATCCTTTATAAGATGAAGACGATGCGTCAGAAAGAGTAGACTTGCCTTTCAGCTCCACATTTGTGGCATAAGAGTCTCCATCAGCACCAAGATTTATCACTAACGGCGACGAAGATGCACTAGAGAGAGAAAGATTATCCATCACAAGAGTAAACGCTCTGTCGGGAGTGATTGTGAAAGACCCGTCTGAAGAAGTGCCTGAAAGATAATACACAATGCTCTTCTTATTCTGGGTCGACGTGAATGAGATATTCGCACCGTCTACAACATACGACACCTTATCCCATGAATAATCACTGACACTAACACGGCTGCCATCAAATGTGACAAAAATAGTATCAGATTTTCCACTGTCGTCTAATGAGAAATCAGCATATGATATCTCAGGGACATCAAACTCTTTGTCGACACTTCCTGATATTTTCATGACACCATCGACAAATTTTATTTGACTTATATCCTCTATATTAAATGATTCGGAAGAGCCGTCAAGATAAATATTCATTTTATCCTGAGCGAGCAAAAGCAAAGCGGCAAGTGAAGCTGCCGATAAAAACAAATATTTTTTCATAGCTTCTCAATTTTAAATGTAGAACCACCAATTTTTACCCAATAAATACCAGCAGGCAAACCACTCACATCAACATCTTCATTCTGTTCCACAATCTTCTTCATCACCACCCTACCGTCTGCGGATACAATCAACATCTCTTCAATTCCGTCGACTTCAATTTTCAAAATATTCGAGACAGGATTTGGATAGACATTGAACCGAACATCAGAAATCTGATCTACATCAGACACATCAACATTTGAGAAGTCCAATCTTTTAATATCATCCAGATTAAAGATCGAGAATTTGGCATTCTCACTAATCTGGATTAAAAGAGTACGACCGGAAAAAGAAATCTGCCCCGTCTCATAAATGGGGAAAGAATTCTCTTCTCCACTTTTAAGCTCCGTCTTGACAACTGTGACCGTCTTGGCAGACAGACCACAACAAAACAGAGACAGCAACATGAAAAAACTAACTTTATACATAACTTTTAATTTTTTGGCTCAAAAACATACAAAATCGCACGTATTTTGACCGTTAGATTGATTTTCAAAAATACAAATCGACAATTTACAAGCAACCGCACAAAACATGTTTTTAATCTTTTATCCATCTATTTTGGTACGATTGACAATGATGATCACCCAAAAACATTCACAAAAAACAGGAAAAAAAGAAAGAATGTAATCCGCAAAATACAGTATTGGCACGTTGAAAATATGACATGATATAAAAATTGGGAGATTTGATACTCATTCATAAACAATAATTTATTATCTTTGCAGAAAAAGAACGATTAAATTTTAACACAATATAAAGATATGGCTTCACAGGAAGATGCATTCAAGGCATTAGTTTCGCACTGTAAGGAGTATGGTTTTGTATTCCCATCAAGTGAGATTTATGGAGGTTTGGCAGCCGTTTACGACTACGGTCAGAACGGTGTAGAGTTGAAGAACAACATTAAGAAATATTGGTGGGACAGCATGACATTGCTACACCAGAACATCGTAGGTATTGATGCCGCAATCTTTATGGAGCCAACAACATGGAAGGCTTCCGGACACGTTGACGCATTCAACGACCCATTGATTGACAACCGCGATTCAAAAAAGAGATACAGAGCAGACGTTTTGATCGAGGATCAGCTTGCAAAGTATGACGACAAGATCAACAAAGAATGCGAAAAGGCAGCCAAGAAGTTTGGTGACGCATTCGACAAAGAGCAGTTCATCTCAACAAATGCGCGCGTAAAGGAGTATGCAGAAAAGAGAGATGCACTTCACGAGCGTTTTGCAAAAGCACTTAACGACAATAATCTTGACGAACTTAAGCAAATCATTCTTGACGAAGAGATCGTATGTCCTATCTCAGGAACAAGAAACTGGACAGACGTAAAGCAGTTCAACCTAATGTTCAAGACTCAGATCGGAGCAAGTGCCGACAACACAATGGATATTTACCTACGTCCAGAGACATGTCAGGGTATCTTCACTAACTTCTTGAACGTACAGAAGACAGGCCGTATGAAGATTCCTTTCGGTATCGCTCAGATTGGTAAGGCATTCCGTAACGAAATCGTAGCACGTCAGTTCATCTTCCGTATGCGTGAGTTTGAGCAGATGGAGATGCAGTTCTTCTGCAAGCCAGGCACAGAGATGGAATGGTTCAAGCACTGGAAGAATTTCCGTTTGAAGTGGCATAAAGCTCTTGGTTTGGGAGACCAGAAATACCGTTACCACGACCACGACAAATTGGCACACTACGCTAACGCAGCTACAGATATCGAGTTTGAGATGCCATTCGGATTCAAGGAGGTTGAGGGAATCCACTCACGTACAAACTGGGATTTGAGTCGCCACGGACAATTCTCAGGAAAGAAACTTGAGTATTTCGATCCAGAAGAGAATAAGTCATACATTCCATACGTAATCGAGACATCTATCGGAGTAGACCGTATGTTCTTGTCTGTACTTGCTGGTTCATATAAAGAGGAGCAGCTAGAAGGCGGAGACAAGCGTGTAGTTCTCAACTTGCCACCAGCATTGGCACCTATCAAATGCGCAGTGCTTCCATTGTTGAAGAAAGATGGCCTACCAGAGAAGGCTCAGGCTATCATGAACGAGTTGAAGTTCGACTTCCGTTGTGCTTACGAAGAGAAGGATACAATTGGTAAGAGATACCGTCGTCAGGATGCGATCGGTACTCCATTCTGTATCACAGTAGACCATCAGACACTGGAAGACAACACTGTGACTGTACGTTACCGTGACACAATGGCACAGGAACGTATCAGCGTAGATGCAATCCACAGCAAAATCTCGGAAGCTGTTTCGATGAGAAACCTTTACAAGAAAATGATGCAGGACTAACCTTGTCCTGTTCATTATAAAATATGCCTTGGCACTCGTGTGTCAAGGCATTTCAAAAATATTAGTCCTTAAATCCAAACTAAATGAAAAAGCTTATTTTGACAGTGTTGACCGCACTGCTTTCCACATTCATGTATGCTGAACCCTACACCATGATCAAAGGTGGTGCTCAATTAAGTAAATTTTCATCAGATGGTTCTGAATCTTTATTCGGTATCAGAGGTGGTATCGGAGGATACGTTCCACTAGGAGAATCATCATTCTTCTTTATGCCTCAAGCTGTGTATGCGCAGAAAGGTCAGGACGCTGGAAAATTTCTTGACAATTGCACAATACATTATGCAGAAATTCCTGTAACAATTGGAGCACTACTTAAATTCACCAGAAATATCGGACTAGGTCTTATGGTCGGACCTTACGCAGCAGTCGGAGTTGCAGGAAAGAGCGACAACCCAGAAGTGACAAAAATATTCGACACTATCAGTCGCTTCGACGCAGGTATATCAGCTGGAATCCAACTACATATCTGGAAAATATTCGTGTTTGCCGACTATGATTATGGATTGCGTAATCTTATGAATTCCAACGACCTAGATATCGGTGAGAATCTAACCACACGTAGTGGAGCTGTAGGAATTGGATTTGCTTATTAATTAACGTAGTCCGCTAATATTCTAAGTTTAGCTGATAGCAATAGAATATTAATATACAGAGGCATATCTTAGATGATATGCCTTTTTTTGTCTATAATCATTCCACCCCGACACACAGATAAAAAACCATACTTTTCCAAAAAATCAGATTACATTCTGCAAGCAAAATGCATTTTTTAACAAAAAAAATTGTCATGATACAAAATAATCAACTAATTTTGTGAGTATAGGATTTAAAACACATTATATATGATCATTGCGGAAGGAGGCTCAACAAAATTGGACATTGTTGTAATCGATGAGCAAAACGGGGTGAGACGGTACTCTTTGCCAGGGATCAACCCATTTTACCAGTCGACGGGAGAGATGGTGTCTGCTTTGAAAGAGTCACAAATACGAACAGAAAACGAAAATGCTCTGAAAAAGGTTTACTATTATGGAGCAGGATGTGCTTTTGAGAAGCAGTCGAATGCAATAAAGGAATGTTTCAAACAGGCTTTCCGATCTGAATTTATAGAGGTTGAAAGCGATCTTTTAGCTGCTGCTCGCGGACTTTTAGGAGACGACAAAGGCATAGCTGCAATCTTAGGAACAGGTTCAAATTCAGGATATTACGATGGAGAGAGAATCATCGACAATGTATCATCGCTTGGATTCATGCTTGGCGACGAAGGAAGTGGAGGTTATCTCGGCAAACACTTGGTAAGCGACATACTGAAAGGATTGACATCCACTGAATTAGCAAATGATTTTTTCAACGAATATCACACAAGCAGAGAGGAAATAATGGAAAACGTCTACAAAAAACCTTTTCCAAACCGTTATCTCGCAGGATTTGTACCATTTATAGCAAAACGAATAGAAAATGCGTACATCAACACACTTGTGATGAACTCATTCCGAGACTTTTTCAAACGAAACATTGCACATTACAGCATCTATAACACAAAGCAAATATCATTTGTCGGCGGAGTCGCTCAACAATTCAAGAGAGAACTCACTTTAGTAGCGTCGCAATACGGCTTTGTCATCAATGATGTGCAAAAGTCTCCATTGGAGAAGCTGATCGATTATCATACAAAACACTAAGGGGCGTTAAAAATTTTACCTTACAACTAACTCATTAACCCCATAAAAATTCACAGATTTGAAAGATGTACCATAAAAGTCATCTTTTAAGTTCATTATGTATTGTTGATAATTTTTTGTAGCAATAAATGTTACACAACATACATAAAATTTCTTAAAAGGATTTAATTTTAGTAAATTTGTAGGATAATTAGTACTATGTACTATTAGGAGGGTAATTAATATTAGAAACTTATGGGCTATCTTAAGTTCGACAATTTCACGTTAGCTGATTTGGGACAATCACTTCAAAAAGAAATCATTATCCCAAACAAACTAGGAGCATACTATAGCACTACCTCAGTAGGTTGCAATACGCGCAAATATCACGGCGCGTTTGTAGTGCCATCAGATATAGAGGGCAAGGAGAAGTTATTGTTGATTTCATCAATAGATGAGACTTTGATTCAGAACACAGCCGAGTATAATTTCGGCACACATGAATATTCAGCTGGACACTTTTCACCAAACGGACAAAACTACATACGTCTGTTTGACTACAATTCCAACTCCGTAACATTAACTTACAGAGCTGGAGGCACATTTGTCGAGAAATGTGTGGCACTATGTGAAAATGAGAACAGACTGATAGTCAGATATAAGATTCTAAAAGGAAACACCTCAATAAAAATAGAACCTCTGCTTGCATTCCGCGACACTTCTGAATTGTGTGTGGAAAACGATTCTGTACACAAAGAATATAAAGCGATCAGCAATGGTATAGCACTCTCCCTATACGAAAAGTACCCTATGCTCAATATGCAGCTGTCAAAAAAGTGCGATTTTGTGGCGACGGGATACTGGAAGAAAAACATTGAATATTTCAACGAAAGAGACCGTGGCTACCACGACAGAGAAGATTTATATGTAGCCGGCCATTTCATAGTTGAGGCAAAAGAGGGAGATGTGATTTATTTTACAGCCGGTCTCAACGAATCTAAGGCTAAAGACATTGAAAGCTCTTTCAATTCTCTAATAAAGAAAGAATCAGCAGACACAATGGAAACTGTGCTTCTGCAGACAGCCAGGAACATGTTCGTTGAGAAAGACGGGAAATCCTATATGATGGCTGGCTATCCATGGTACAAGTGCATAGCAAGAAACATGGCCATCGCCATACCCGGTCTGATTTCGGCAGGTTCAACTCAAAAGGAGATAGACATATACCTTGACACAATTGGTCATGAAATAGAAAAGATGATGTCGGAATCGGCAGAAAAAGGATACGATCCAAACATCACAGGTATAGAGCAGCCAGATGTCGTGTTATGGTATGCAAAAGCCATTCAGGACTATGCCATCACATTTGGGAAAAATGCCGCAAAAAAGAAGTATGCAGACAAATTGATCCGCATCGTCGACTTCATAAAGAGCGGCAAACACGTTAATATTGAATTAACATATAATGGCCTGCTTTACATCCATGGCTGGGAAAGACCGATGACATGGATGAATTCAATCGGTGTCGACGGAAAGCCGATCACACCAAGAAGCGGATGGACAGTGGAGATCAACGCATTGTGGTACGACACATTGAAATTCACCGCCGAGCTTACAGAAAACAACGCTTACGACCAATTGGCAGACAATGTTGGCGACAATTTCGTCGCCATCTTCTGGAACGGCTCATATCTGTTTGATTTTGTCGACGGCGACCATTTCGAAAGAAGTGTCCGTCCAAACATGCTTTGGGCTGTGGCATTAAAATATTCCCCACTAAATGGAGATCAGCAAAAAGCAGTCGTGGATATGGCGACAAAAGAATTGCTAACGCCAAAAGGAATAAGATCATTGAGCCCGTACAGCAACAATTTCCATTGGAATGGGGCTGGCGGACAACAAGGGCGCGACTACGCAGCATTCCAAGGAGCGGTTTATCCTTGGCTGATGGGCGCATATATAGAAAGTTATCTCCGTGTGTACAAACAGAGCGGATACTCGTTTGCGGAAAAATCAATGCACGGACTGGAAGACGAGATGTTTAACAATACCATAGGCACATACTCAGAGATGTATGACGGAATGGCTCCATACAAGAGCAGTGAAGGAATGTCGTACGGAATAAATGTTTGCGAAGTGATCAGAGCCAAACATTTGCTGAGCAAATTAGAGGCAGAGTAAAGAAAGGATAGTTATGAAGGCTTTAATGTTTGGGTGGGAGTTTCCACCTCACATATTAGGAGGACTTGGCACAGCAAGCTACGGATTGATAAAAGGAATGTCACGACACAAAGATATTGACATAACCCTAGTGTTGCCTAAGCCACGTGGAGATGAAGACCAGAGTTTCCTGAAAATCATAGCTGCAAACAAAGTGCCTATCGTATGGCAGGAGCCAGACAGCAAGGTTCTTAAAGATTCGTTGGAAGGAAGAATAACCACCGACGAATACTATAATTTCAGAAACTGTATCTGTGAAGACAACCGTTATATAGGGACGAACGGGATCGGATCTGTGGAGTTTTCCGGACGTTATCCGGACAATCTTCTTGAAGAGATCCGCAACTATGAGGCAGTTGCAGGAGTGGTTTGCCGTTCAAGCAATTTCGACATCATACACTCACACGACTGGCTTACATACGATGCCGGAGTGAAGGCAAAAATGATAACAGGAAAACCTCTTGTCATCCACGTACACGCGACTGATTTCGACAGAAGCCGCGGAAACGTGAACCCTACCGTCTACAATATTGAGAAATATGGCATGGATATGGCAGACCATATCATCACAGTGAGCAACATGACAAGAGACACTGTGATCAACAAATACCACATAGATCCAAGAAAGGTGACGACGGTGCACAATGCAGTGACTCCATTAAGCAAGGAGATCCTGGACATAAAGCCAAACAACAATACAGGAGACAAGATCGTCACATTCCTAGGAAGAATCACCATGCAGAAGGGTCCGGAATTCTTCGTGCAGGCGGCAAAGCAAGTGTTGGACAGGACCCCGAACGTTCGCTTTGTGATGGCTGGAGGTGGCGACAAAATGGCTGAGATGGTAGACCTCGCGTCGGCATACGGCATAGTCGACAGATTCCACTTCACCGGATTCCTAAAAGGAAAGGAAGTGTACGAAATGCTGAAAAGCAGCAATCTATATATAATGCCGTCAGTGTCGGAGCCATTCGGCATCTCACCCCTGGAGGCAATGCAATGTGGAGTGCCGACAATCGTGTCGAAGCAAAGCGGATGCGCGGAGATTCTGACGAAAGTGATCAAAGTAGATTTTTGGGATATCGACGCCATGGCCGACGCCATCCATTCGATCGTGACCAACGACGCTTTCGCAGAACACTTGAAAGTGGAGGGAAAGAAAGAGGTAGACGAGATTAAATGGGAATACGCAGGAGATAAAGTCATCAACGTATACAACCAAGTGCTTGGCTACAAATAATTTGTCAACAATTAAAAAGTAAAAATATATGAAGTCGATTTGTTTATACTTTCAAATACACCAGCCGTTTCGACTAAAAAGATATAGATTCTTCAACATTGGAGCCGACCACCACTATTTCGACGATGCCAATAATGAAGCTATAATAAAAAGGATTGCAAAGAATAGCTACATACCTGCTAACAATGCAATGCTACAGATGATTAAGGAAAGCAATGGAGAATTCAAGGTTGCCTACTCAATCTCAGGTTTGGCTTTGGAACAACTTGAGCATTATTGCCCAGAAGTGATCGACAGCTTCAAAAAACTTGCAAAGACAGGATGCGTAGAGTTTCTTGCCGAAACATACGCACATTCATTCGCGTCGCTACGCAAAGAGAACAAAGAGTTTGAGAAACAGGTAGAGGCTCATTCAAAGAAAATAGAATCTCTGTTCGGGCAGAAGCCAACTGTGTTCAGAAACTCAGAATTATTGTTCTGTGACGACATGGTAGACAGAGTCGCAAACATGGGTTTTGCCGGAATGCTTGCAGAAGGAGCTCCACAGATACTCGATTGGAAAAGTCCAAACTATGTATATTGTTCGACAGCAAACCAGAGAGTGAAGCTTCTTTTGAAAAACTGTGGAATGAGTGACGATATAGCGTACAGATTTTCAGACTGGGGCTGGAGAGAGTTTCCTCTGACAGCAGACAAATTTGCCAATTGGATCATGAACAACCCAGACGAGCAGGTGGTCAACCTATTCATGAACTACGAAGTGTTGGGAGAGATTCAGAACGCCAACACCGGCATCTTTGATTTCTTCAAAGCACTTCCAAACGCAGCTAAAAACAGAGGCATCAGATTCGCCACTCCTTCTGAGGTGATCAACAACAATATGCCAACAGACCAGATCTCAGCGCCCCACCCTACAACATGGGCCAACGCGACAAAGGATCTTTCGCCTTGGCTTGCCAATACAATACAAAACGAAGCATTCAATAAGCTTTATGCTCTGACAGACAAAGTGAACAGATGCTCCGACAAACAGATAATCGACGATTGGTACAAATTGCAGTCGACTGACCACTTATATTATATGAGCACATCATTCTACAACCAATCGTTCTGCCCATACGACTCTCCTTACGACGCATTCATCAACTATATGAATGTGTTGTCAGACTTCAACAAACGAGTCGACAGTTTCTTCACCGCCGACATCAGCGAAGAAGAATTAAACTCATTGGTAAAAGAGAAACTAGCTCTTGAGGCAGAGTTGGCCGCTCTAAAGTCTGGAAAAAAAGTTTCTAAAACAGAAACAAAGTCCGAGACAACAAAGAAGGCCACAAAAGAAACAAAGAAAGTTGTTGAAGAGAAGAAGGTTGCCAAAGAGACTGAAGCAAAGAAAAAGACTAAAAAGACAAATTCAAAATAATCTATATTTGACAAAATTTTAGCACATTTTTAGTACGTTTCTATACGAAACGTACTTTTTTTGCATAAAAAACAGCGAAAAATTAAAAAAAATGAACTTGTCTCTTGTATTCATTATAAACTAAATTATATATTTGCATAAAAATTATGTGGAATATGGAAAAGGAAAACATGCGTACGTCAGTTCCTATGGAAGGATTGACACTAGAGACAAGCGTCATTTTGGCGGTTAAGAATGGTAGAATCAGTGAGTCTATCACATTGTTGGCTAACAAAGAGTTGAAGGATGCAGGCTACGAGCTTACATTCGAGCAGGCATTGGTGGTATTCTTGCTTAACTTCTACGATGGTTTGACACAGAGAGACATCGCTATCTCACTAGACAAAGACAGTCCGAGCATCACTCGTTTGATCGACGAGCTTGAGGGATTGAAGATGTTGGAGAGAAGAAGCGACCCTAACGACAGACGTGCTAAGAACATCTACCTAACTTCAAAGGGTAAAGGTGTTGTTCCTGGTATCATTGATGTTACAAAAGTTGCATTCAAGAAAGCATTCAAGGGAATCAGCGACGATGAAGTCAATGTTATGCAGAGCGTCTTGAAACGTATGATGGAGAATATGCGTTCAGAAATTTCTAACGTTGTAGCGCAGTAATTATCCATCGGAGTTAATTAGAAATTAGTTAAAATTAGAAAAACCTGAGGCTTTTAGCTTCAGGTTTTTTATTTTAACATATTAACACTTTTAACAGAATCCTAAAATTTAACAAATCATACAAACACCTCTTCCCTACGCCTATTTTTCACATAAAAGCCAAACAAACGCGACAGACCGTTAAACACAAATACTTATTTTTCAATAACATACAACAGCAATCACATGTGTTAGTATCGCCATATCACAATTTTCAAACAAATGGTTCAATGCAACTTATTATCAAATGAAAGTTAATAATGGTGAAAAAAGATGTTAAATAATGTAAAAATCCCGTTTAGTATCTACATAATACTAACTTTGCAAATGTCATCAAACGAACGCACGTTTGCATGACTTTTGAATTTGTCAGCGTGAGATATGAAGACAGTTCAAAATCATTTATATTCCACAATTAATTTTTTATAAGTATCAGTATAAAAAGAAGAAATAAAAACTTTTCCATAATTTTACATTGGAGATGGACTTTTTTATGTCCGTCTCCTTTTATGCATTATTCTGAACATATTGAATCAAACAATCTCACTGGACATACAAACATATGGGCATGGTTAAAACCTGCCAGCATCTATCATTTGTCCAAGATCACTTTGCATTGCTTGGCAGCGTCTTTCCGACAACAAATTAATCAACAAAAGACAGAGAAAGAGTCAAAATGAATCTATAAAAGACATTTTTTTGATTTTTAAGCCTCATAAATTTGCTATATAAAAATAAAACACTACTTTTGCACTCGCAAATGCGGATGTGGCGTAATTGGTAGCCGCGCTAGACTTAGGATCTAGTACTGAGAGGTGTGTGGGTTCGAGTCCCGTCATCCGCACGAAGAGAGACCAAGATTTTGGTCTCTTTTTTTATTTGAGCCATCCATTTTCCTACATCTCATCCACACCCTACCTCACGTCTGCAATAACAAATGAAATTAATACAATATATATTCCTTTATATTGCAATTTGTTGCGAGATTGTGTAAATTTGCAACAACTGAAATTACATAAAATATGACAAAAAAGATTTTAATATATCAAGTGTTGCCTCGTCTGTATGGCAACATGGCAAAAAAAACAAAGTTTGACGGCAGCATCGTCGATAACGGATGCGGAAAATTTGCTGATTTCACTGATGATCGTTTGACTGAGATAAAAAATTCCGGATTTACACATATTTGGTATACCGGTGTGATTGAGCACGCCACAAAGACCGATTATTCTAAATTCAAAATAGCCGCGGACCACCCAGCGGTTGTGAAAGGTCGTGCTGGCAGCCCTTACGCCATCAAAGACTATTATGATGTAGACCCAGATTTGGCCACAGATGTGAACAAGCGTATGAACGAGTATGAGGATCTTATTGTCCGCACTCATAAAGCTGGATTGAAGGTGATCATGGATTTCGTTCCAAACCACGTTGCCCGCAGCTACCATTCAGATGCCAAACCACGTGGAGTGCGTGACCTTGGTGCGGACGACATCACTGATGTTCGTTTCGACCGAGACAACAATTTCTACTACCTTCCTGGAGAAAAACTTTGCGCTCAGTTCGACATGAAGGGAGAGGCAAAGGAGGATTACGTGGAATTTCCATGCAAAGTGACTGGAGACGACTATTTCGCCAACAATCCTGGAGTCTACCAATGGTATGAGACTGTAAAACTGAATTATGGACGCGACTACACCAACGGCAACAGACTTGACATCCATCCAATTCCGTCGACTTGGAACAAGATGCGCGACATTCTTTTGTTCTGGGCAAAGAAGAAAATAGACGGTTTCCGATGTGATATGGCGGAGATGGTGCCGACGGAATTCTGGGAATGGGTCATTCCACAAGTGAAGGAGAAATATCCGTCTATCATATTCATTGCAGAAACTTATAATCCAGCCCAATATAGAGACTATATCTTCCGTGGCCATTTCGACTATCTTTACGATAAAGTTGGACTTTACGACACACTCAGAGCAATCGCAGAGTGTAAGGAAAGCGCATCTGCCATCACAGGCTGTTGGCAACGTTTGGATGGATTAGCACCGTCGATGCTGACATTCATGGAGAATCACGACGAGCAGCGTCTTGCATCAAGCCATGTGCTTGGCGACGCTACTAAAGGCCGTCCTGCGATGTTTGTCGCTGCGACTGTATCCAATGCTCCGACAATGGTTTATTTCGGGCAGGAGCTTGGCGAACCAGCGGAAGGAAAGCAAGGGTTCAGCGGCGACGACGGAAAGACATCCATCTTCGACTATTCCGTCGTGCCAACTATTCAAAGAAAGCTCAACGGCAAATCTACAAAAGCGGAAAAAGATCTGGAGAATTTCTACTCACGTCTTCTCACGATATGTCGCGACAACGAGTGCATCTACAACGGCACTTTCTTCGATTTGATGTACGTCAACTATCAAAACCAATCTTTCGACCACAACCGTGAATATGCTTATGTGAGACGAAGCGACGAGAGAATTTTGATTTTCGTGGCAAATTTCAGCGACGAGAAGAAAAACAACCTTATCAACCTGCCTCAGCACATGTTCGATTTTCTTGGCATCAAGCAAGGCAAAGTGTCTGCCACTGAACTGATGTCTGGCAAAACGGTAAAGATAGAGTTGAGTGCAGCATCTCCACTGAAGGTTTCTGTGCCAGCTCAGAGCGGAGTGATCTTGGAGGTTTTGACGAACGTTCGCTGACAAACGTTGGCGGCTGGCAGACAGCAGTCGGACGGCTGGCGAACGGCAAAATGATTTTACATTCGTTTATCGTAAAATTGCGGCAAAATAATTATCTTTGCATGAAATAAAAAGCAACATGGCAGATTTTATCGTATCGGCAAGAAAATACCGTCCGATGACGTTCAGTACCGTCGTCGGGCAAAAGGGTTTGACTGACACATTGAAGAATGCGATCAAGACAAACCACCTGGCTAGTGCCTACCTCTTTTCAGGTCCGAGAGGAGTTGGAAAGACGACATGTGCACGAATCTTTGCCAAAACGATAAACTGTATGAACCGCACAGCTGATTTCGAGGCGTGTGGAGAATGCGAAAGCTGTAAAAGTTTTGCTGAAGGCCGTTCGTTCTGCATCCATGAGCTTGACGCCGCATCCAACAACAAAGTGGATGACATCCGTCTGCTGATCGACAAAGTGATGGTGCCGCCACAGGTCGGACAAAAAAGTGTCTATATCATCGATGAGGTCCACATGCTGACCACAGCAGCCTTCAATGCCTTTCTGAAGACGTTGGAAGAGCCACCTGCATACGCCATCTTCATTCTAGCCACTACAGAAAAGCATAAGATCCTGCCTACAATTCTGAGCCGTTGCCAGGTGTACGATTTCAAGCGTATCACTATCGACGACACAATCGACCATCTTGCCAATGTGGCGAAAAAGGAGGGCATCGAGGCAGAAGACGAAGCATTGGCTGTGATCGCGAAGAAAGCCGACGGTGGTATGCGTGACGCTTTGTCTATCTTCGACCAAGTGGTGTCGTTCTGCGGCAATAAGATCACATACAATGAAGTGCTCCAAAAACTTAATGTGCTCGACTTCGAGTACTATTTCAAGTTTATGACACAATGTAAGAACGGCGATGTCTCAGGAGTGCTCACAATCATCAACGAAGTGATTTCCAACGGATTCGACGAAGGTTTGTTCATCAACGATTATGCCCAGCATCTACGCAATGTCTTGATGGCACGCGATCCAAAGACTGTGACTCTGCTTGACGTGAGCAAACACGCCCAGGATCAGTATGTCGACGCCGCAAGAGACTGCGAAGAGGATTTTCTATACAAAAGCTTGAGAATAGCTGTGGAATGCGGAATACAGTATCCGACATTCAAAAACAAACGATTGCTTGTCGAACTTGCCGCAATCCGTATGTGCCAGATAATGGCCGAAAAAAAAAACTCCTGACAGAGCCAATTAAAAACGACTGGTGGGATGTCGACAGCAACTACCTGAAGTCGTTCCTTCAACTGTTTGCGACAAGCCAACCGTCTGCGACAAACACCGTCGCCACGACGCCTCAACAGGCAATGCAGCCTCGCACGAACCTGCAGACTATCCAAAATGGGCATACTATCACGACTCATTCCATCCGTGGATGCAACAATGAGCAGCAGCAAAACTTCGTCGTCACAGTAAAAGAACATAAAGTAGAGCGAGAAGTCACAAAAGGAAGTCTGGAAACAGCACGTATCAATATATATAATGAGTGGAGAGACCAGCAACGTTCACAGGAAGCAGGCCTTATAAGCACATGTAAGTTTGAACTGATCGACACATTCAAGATTCTGATCAAGGTGCCATCAAAAGAGGCATATTCAAAATTAAACGCTGACTTCCGCATCAATTTGCTTAACGCTCTAAAAAACCACCTGTCGAACTCAAAGATTGAGGTGCAATATATCATAGACGAAGCTATAGCCAAAGAGCAGGTGTTGACCCACAAACAGAAGTTTGAAGCTCTTTTGAAATCGTCGCCGCTAGTGCAGATGCTTATGAATGAATTGGATATGGTGTATTCAGAAAACCAATAAAAGGTTCCGCCAATTTCCTCATTTTAAATAATATGGATACAACATGAGCTTTCTTTCATTTTATTTTTAGCATTGTGTTGTGTCTAAAGTTCCAAAATCATCAAAAATCCCATCAAAAGGCACAAAACAGAGTCAAAATACATAAAATTTAAAGTTAAAAAACGTAAAAACACTTGTTTTGAAAAAGTAAGTTTTTATTTTTGGAACGTAAAAGGATACATAAAAGGATAAGTGATATGGTAAACGTAGAATTGAGGGTTTATCCCAAGTTCGGAAAAGTCTGGACAAAGCGCATGCCGCTTACAGACGACGGAGTTGTTGAGCTTCAACGACTTAAGGCAGATGCTTGCAAAGTAATGGTTTGTCAGCTCTTAGGCACCAAAGCAGACGACGTCAGCATGGTGGAAGTGAAGAGAATGATGAATGACGAGTAGAATCATGATCCAATACAGAGAGATCCACGAATTTGATCAAAAAGAACTGCAAGACCTTTTTCTTTCAGTAGAATGGTCGTCAGGTCATTTCCCAGAAAAATTGGTTGTTGCCATGCGTAATTTTTCCACCGTCTACTCAGCATGGGACGGGGATAAACTCGTAGGCATGATTTGTGCGATGGACGACGGCATTATGAATGCCTACATACACTACCTGCTTGTTAGGCCGGAATACCAAGATCAGGCCATCGGCAGGAGGCTGGTGGAGATGACGCGTGATCACTACAAAGACTATTTGCGGATTGTTGTGGTGGCATACGACGAGGAGATGCACTTCTACGAGCACTGCGGATTCAAGAAAGCCGACGGTGCGAGTGCCATGTTCATCACCGAATTATGGACGTGAACTCATAAAAAAGCGGTGAATTCGCAGTTTTTTCAAAAAAAGAGAGAAAAATTCAAAAAAATATCGAAAATTGTTTTGCATATAAAAAAAAGTTACTACTTTTGCAGTGTCAAAACAAAACGACAACATTGGTTCCTTGGATGAGTGGCTTAGTCAGCGGTCTGCAAAACCGTGTACAGCAGTTCGAATCTGCTAGGAACCTCAAAAAGACTTCACAATGTGAAGTCTTTTTTGTTTTTAACAATAATAATCAAACGACATGGAGAATATACCTTCAGACCCAATGATGCTGCTCAGCTTCCTCAACATGAAACTGAGAGATTTCTATTCCAACCTCGACGAGCTATGCAATGCCCTCGACCTTGACAAAGAAGAGATTGTCAAAAAAATGGCGGACGCTGGATTCGAATACAACGAAACCCAAAATAAATTCTGGTGATTATCGCGTGGGACAGGATAAATTCGACGTAACAGACAAATTATAATAACAATACAAAAAAATATGGAAAAAATCCAAAACAAATATCGCATCCCATCAACACGTGCCAATTGGCATGATTACAAGGGCGGTGTCTATTTCGTAACCATTTGCACAAATAATCGGGAACATTATTTTGGGGAAATTTGTCCAGGACCACAAATGCAATTGTCACCAATCGGACAATATGCCTACAATCAATTTATAAATGTGAAAACGCATTATCCATACGCCAAAATTCCATTATTTGTGATAATGCCCGACCATATCCACGCCATTGTGACGATTGATGGGGAAAATGAAATCGGTGGAAACGGTGTGCACACCCAATGTAGAGACGTTGCACGCAGGTGTGGAGACGTTGCGCGCATATGTAGAGACGTTGCACGCAACGTCTCTACGGGGGTGAATACACAAATGGCAAATATTTCACCACGTAAAAATTCATTGGCGGTGGTTATCCGTGGCGTCAAATCGTCAATCACCCATTACGCCAACAAAAACAATATCCCATTTGCATGGCAAACACGTTTTCACGACCGAATTATCCGCAATCAGGCGGAATTGGACAGAATATCCGATTATATTGAGAAAAATGTTGTAAATTGGCATGATGATTTGTAGAGACGTTGCGCGCAACGTCTCCACATCTGCGCGCAACGTCTCCACATATGAGCGCAACGTCTATTTTTTCAAAATGCAGGAATGACGCAACGTCTCCACGGGAAACGATGCGATAATAATATGAGACGTTGCACGCAACGTCTCTACATTCTTTGCCAACCCTTTTTTTTAACAATCATTAGAACACATAACGTCAAAATACAATCACAATAGAATAGTATTCCAAAAATTCAAACAAACTATAGAATATCTTCATTTCATCATACCTTTGCAATGTAAAAATAAAAGAAAGGTCAACGATGAAGATACAATACAACAAAAAATACAGCGAAAATCTCGGACGTGAGATGGAATGGAAGCAGTATGGCGACAAAGGCCAGGGGGTATTGGTGTTTCCTAGTCAGAATCAACGTTTTTTTGAATGGGAGGACAATGGCATGGTTGACGTGCTATCCCCTTTGATTGAGGCTGGAAAGATCCACCTTATTTGTTGTGACAGCATCGACTCGGAGACCTGGAGTTTGTATGACGGTGACCATCACACTCGTATTGAGCTACACGAACGTTGGTTCAGATATATCACTGAGGAACTGATTCCTTCCGTCAACGAAGGGGAAAAACTTATCGTGACAGGATGTTCTATGGGCGGATACCATGCCGGAAACTTTTTCTTCCGTCGCCCCGACCTATTCTGTTCCTTAGTTTCACTAAGTGGATTGTTCCACGCTGACTACTTCTTCAACAATTTCACTAACGAACTTGTGTGGAACAATTCACCTCTTCATTATCTCTCAGAAAAGAGAGACCCAAGCCTACTTTTGGAAACCCTACGTGGAAAAGAGATTATCCTCTGCTGCGGTCAAGGCTATTACGAAGAGATCACATGTCCGTCTACCGTGCGTCTTGGCAATCTGCTCAAAGAGAAAAACGTCCCTGCATGGGTTGACATCTGGGGAAAAGACGTCTCTCACGATTTCTACTGGTGGCGTAAACAAGCTTTGTATCTTTTCGACAAACTAATCAACAAGGATCTGCAAATCGCAGCATAACAATATAAATTATGAATTTCATCTTCATATCTCCACAGTTTCCACACACCTACTGGGAATTCTGCAACCGTTTGAAACAGAACGGTGTGAACGTGCTTGGAATCGCAGACGCTCCTTACGACTCGCTGAGACAAGAGCTCAAAGACTCCCTAACAGAATACTACAGGGTCGACAACATGGAGGATTACGACCAGATGTTCAGAGCAGTGGCCTTTCTGTCGTTCAAATATGGCAAGATCGACTGGATTGAGTCCAACAACGAATATTGGCTTGAGCAAGACGCGCGTCTACGCACCGATTTCCATGTCACCACAGGCATACAGGTTGACCAGATCAGATCCATCAAAGAGAAATCGGAGATGAAAAAGCTCTACATAAAGGGAAATATACCCACAGCCCGTCAAGTGCAGGCTTCAAAAGGAATAAAGACAGTTTCGTCTTTTGCCGACAAGGTCGGGTTCCCAATCATCGCCAAACCAGATGTGGGAGTCGGGGCAGGCGGCACACACAAGATCCACGACAAACATGAGCTGGAGGAGTTTTTCCGCACCGTCTCACAAGCTGACAAATATGTGATCGAGGAATTCATCACCGGAGACATCTGCTCCTACGACGCCATCATAAACTCTGAGGGCGAACCTCTTTTTGAATCTATGACGGTATGGCCGCCAAGCATCATGGACATAGTCAACAAACGGCTTGACCTGTCGTACTTTGTGGCTAAAGATGTGCCTGAAGCCCTACGAGCTATCGGACGCAACACAGTCAAGGCATTTGATGTGAAGAGCCGTTTCGTGCATCTGGAATACTTCCGTCTCGACAAGGACAGAGGCACTTTGGGAAGCAAAGGCGACTTCGTGGCTCTGGAGGTAAACATGCGTCCAGCTGGCGGTTACACTCCTGATATGATAAACTTCGCCCATTCCACCGACGTCTACAAAATATGGGCAGACATGGTGGCTTACGACAAGTCCAAACTCGGTTGCTCAAGCAGCCACAACGCCCACAACGCGCTCTCAATAGCATGGCAGGACGAATACTTCTGCGTCTTCGCAAGCCGACGCGACATCTACGAATATGTGCACACGCATGAGGAGATCAACGAACGTTACGGCGCTAACATGGTGATGGAAGAGCGTATGCCAGAGATTCTTTCCGGAGCCATGGGAAATCAGATGTACACTGTAAAGCTGAAGACGGAGAAAGAAAAGGACGAATTCATACAATTTGTGCATGCAAAAAGATAATTATTAATATTTCTTCTTGCGAAGCATCAAAAAAAAGGTTATCTATGCAATCATAAAACCTAATAAAATGGAAAACAGATGAAGATACAATATCATAAAGAATGGAGCAACAGTCTCGGACGCGACATGGAGTGGAAAGAATACGGAGAGGGAGAACATTCCGTCCTCGCAATTCCGTCGCAGGACGGAAGATTCTTCGACTGGGAGAACTACGACATGGTAGCCACATTGTCGCCATGGATTGAAAGCGGAAAGATAAGGCTTATCTGTATCGACACCATCGACAAGGAGACATGGTCGAACTACGGAGGCGACAACCGTTGGAGAATCGAGCAGCACGAACGTTGGTTCCACTACGTCATCGACGAGCTTCTTCCACGTTGCCGACGTTGGGAAAACGAGACATTTCTGGCGACGGGATGTTCACTCGGAGCATTTCATGCCGGCAACTTCTTCTTCCGTCGACCTGACATCTTCGACACATTGATAGCGTTGAGCGGACTCTACAATTCTCATTATGGATTTCCATATTACTCCGACGACCTGACGTACGCCAACTCGCCTGAGGATTTTCTCCGTCAGATGCCAGACCACCATCCTTGGATGCAGATGTACCGCAGCCGCAGGATCATCGTGTGCATCGGGCAAGGAAGATGGGAAGACAACACCCTGCCAAGCACCCGCAACCTTGACACTATTCTTAAAGAGAAGGGCGTGCCAGCATGGTTCGACTACTGGGGATTCGATATCGACCACGATTGGCCAAGCTGGAGAAACGAATTGGCTTATTTCATGAATACAATAAAACCCCTCAGATAAAATACATTGAATTATTTTTTCGATTTTTGTAGAGACGTTGCGCGCAACGTCTCTTTTTTATGATGCGGGCAACAATGTGGAGACGTTGCACGCAACGTCTCTACGGGAATGGTACACATGCAATAATAATGTGGAGACGTTGCACGCAATGCAATAATAATGTAGAGACGTTGTGCGCAATGCAATAATAATGTGGAGACGTTGCGCGCAACGTCTCTACAATTTCTTCACATTAGGATATGAAAATTTCTTATTGTATAGGATTTTAGTTATTTTTGTTATTGGACAGCATTTCATAAACAAATAACTAAATGGCAGAAAACACTAATGCTCAGGCTCAACGCGAGGAACTACATAAAACCATCTGGAATATCGCAGACTCTTTGAGAGGAGCTATAGACGGATGGGAATTCAAATCTTATATCCTTTGCACTATCTTCTACAGATTCATCTCTGAAAACCTTTGCGATTATATCAATAAGTTGCAAGCCGACGCTGGTATCGACGGCTTTGATTTCGCATCTCTTTCTGACGACGAGGCTAATGATGAAGGCGTCAGAAGCCAGATGGTGCAGGAGAAGGGATATTATATTCTGCCAAGCCAACTCTTCATCAATGTCGCCAACAATGCCAAAGACAATGATAATCTGAACGAAACTTTAAGCAAGGTATTTACCGCTATAGAAGCGTCGGCTCAGGGCACACCTTCTGAATTCGCCATACGTGGATTGTTTTCCGACTTCGCTGTCAACAACTCGCAGCTCGGCAATTCCGTCTCCAAAAGGAATGAACTTATCGCAAAAGTGCTGATTTCAATCCGCGACCTTGATCTTGGATCGTCCTTTGAGGATAACAGTATCGACGCATTTGGCGACGCATACGAATTCCTGATGAAGATGTATGCGAGCGGAGCTGGAAAGAGCGGCGGCGAATTTTTTACTCCACAAGAGGTGAGCGAGATTCTTGCGAGAATAGCCATGCAGGGCCAGACAAATGTGAAATCAATCTATGATCCTGCATGTGGATCGGGCTCGTTGCTATTGAAAGCAGCCAAATTGGCAGCCAACAAGGACAATCTTGAATTCTACGGTCAGGAGATCAACCCCACAACATACAACTTGTGCAGAATCAACATGTTCCTGCACAATATCAATTATGCCAAATTCCATATTGAGCTTGAAGACACGTTGCTCAAACCACAGCATATGGGAATGCAGTTCGACGGGATTGTCTCTAATCCTCCATACAGCACCAAATGGGAGGGCAAAGACAACACCATACTCATCAACGACGAACGATATTCCCCAGCGGGAGTGTTGGCCCCAAAGAGTGCCGCCGACCTCGCTTTCACCATGCACATGCTCTACCATCTTGCCGAGACTGGAACAGCCGCCATTGTGGAGTTTCCTGGAGTGCTTTATCGAGGAGGAGCGGAAAAACAGATTAGAAAATATCTCGTCGACAACAACTACGTCGACACCATCATACAACTGCCAGCCAACCTATTCTTTGGCGTGGGCATCGCCACATGTATCATCGTCTTGAAGAAGAGCGCCAAGAAAGACAACAGCATTCTCTTCCTCGATGCAAGCAACCTCTATAAGAAAGAGGGAAACAAGAACAGGATGATGCCGGAGCATCAGGATGCTGTGGTGAATGCTGTGGCAGAGAGAAAAGACGAGCAATATTTCACGAAGCTTGTATCATGCGACGACGTTGCAGCCAACGACTACAACCTTTCCGTCTCATCCTACGTGGAGAAGGAAGTCATCAAGGAAGAGATAGACATCGACGCAGTGAATGCCGAGATCAACGAATTGATGGCGAAAGCGGTTACGCTTAATGAAGAGATAAACAAGATAATTGAAAATTTGTAGTAACAGATATGAATAAAGAAGCCAAAGAAAGTTCAATAATCGAGATTTCGGAAGAAAATTTCAAGAATCTGATATATGAGGTCAGAGGGCAACAGGTGATGCTTGATACTGACCTTGCCCAAATATATGGATATAGCACAAAAGCATTTAATCAGCAGGTGAAAAACAATATCGAAAAGTTCGATGCTGATTTTATGTTTCAACTTACTAAAAATGAGCGAGATGAGATTCTAAGGTCAAAATTTTTGACCTTAGAACAAGGAAAATTCTCCAAATACCTTCCTTATGCCTTCACCGAGCAAGGAATATACATGCTGATGACCGTCTTGAAGGGCGATTTGGCGACAAGACAAAGCAAGGCATTGATACGGACGTTCAAGAAAATGAAGGATTACATTGTGCAAAACCAGCCTTTGCTAGGTCAACGTGAAATTCTGCAACTGTCGTTACAAACAGCACAAAACAGTTCTGAGATTTCCACTATTAGAGAAACAATGGCGGCACTCGATGAAAAGGTGGTGGCAATAGCCAACTCAATGAATTCCATGGTGAAGAAATCTGAGATAGGCAAAGTGATGATGGATTTCGCAGGTAATGTAGAAACGAATGGTTGGCTGATTCTAAATGGTCAATTTGTGGAGTCGGACATGGCATATAAGCGAATATACGCCAAAGCAAAAAATTCCATTCAATTAATAGACAACTATATTGGATTGAAGACATTAGTGCTTTTGAATGATATTCCTTCTGCGGTAAAAGTCACTATTTATAGCGACAATGTGGGAGGACGGTTACATAGTGCGGAATACAATGATTTCAAGAGACAATATCCGCAGATAGATATAGAAATGAGAAGTTCGGGAGGAATTTTTCACGACCGATATATTGTGTTAGACTTAGGAACTCCAACCGAGGCCATCTACCATTGCGGGGCATCGTCGAAAGATGGAGGCAACAGAGTGATGTCTATAGAGAAAGTGAACGATGTAAACATATATCGTCCGATAATCCAAGGCTTAGCTTCAAATTCTTTATTAGTTTTACCTTAATTCCTTTCCCTATGAACAAAATTGAAAAATTAATCAAAGAGCTTTGCCCTAATGGCATGGAGTGGAAAAAGTTGGAAGAGGTGTGTGAAATAGGAACAGGCAATAGTAATAGACAAGACGCAACCGATAATGGGCAATATCCTTTTTTCGTACGTTCAAAAGATGTATTAAAAATTGATACGTTTGAATATAGTGAAGAATCGATTATTATTCCAGGCGAAGGAGGAATTGGCGATATATTTCATTATATAAAAGGTAAATATGCCTTACATCAAAGGGCTTACCGCGTTCATCCGATAAGTGATAAATTATGTGGTAAATTTTTGTATTACTATTTGTTTGCAAATTTTAAATTATACATAAACAGCAAAGCTGTTAATGCCACAGTAACTTCAATTAGAAAGCCAATGTTGGAAGGCTTTCCAATTCCCCTCCCTCCCCTTCCCATCCAAACCGAGATAGTCCGCATCTTAGACAAGTTTGTGGAGCAGCAGGAGCAGATAGAGAAGCTGATAGAGTTGAGGAAGAAGCAGTATGAGTATTATAGGAAAGAGTTGTTGAAGCCGAAGGAAGGGGAAAAGTGGGAAACGAAGACGTTGGGAGAGATAGGGAAAATTTCTATTGGAAAAAAACCTAACGAGATTCTGGATAAAGGAACATTTGAGTATATAAATGCAGGAACTACATGTTCTGGATATTCAGAAACATATAATTTTGAAGGAGATACAATAACTACTCCTTCAAGAGGAGAAGGCGGAATTGGTTTTGTTGGATACCAAAAGAAACGTTTTTGGTGCGGTCCATTATGCTATGCTATTAAAACCTCTGAAAATAATAAATTTATTTATCATTACTTAACTCTCCACAATAAATTGATTTTAGATTTAAAATGTGAAGGTGGTGTTCCAGCTTTGAATAGAAAAGATTTGATTACAATTGAAATTCAAGTACCGCCTGTTGCAGTTCAAGAAAAAATTGTCCACACATTAGATTCTTTCGAGACCTCCATCACCAACCTCACGTCGGCCTTGGAGGCGAGCAAGAGGAGGTATGAGTATTATAGGGATAAGATGATGAGATTTTGAGAATTATAGTATAAAAGAGATTTATTAACCAAAATTCAAAATGTTATGGCAAAAAAAACTACAATTACAGCCACAGCCACAAGCACAGGCCTAACTGTTAACAGCAGCAATGTGAAAAAAATCCAAACCTTAATGGGTGCTATTGATGCTAAGATAACAAGCGGTGGTACAAATCTCTACGATAAAAATAGAGACTTAATAAAAAGTTTGTTCGATCCAGCAATTCCGTACAATGTGGATGTCGTGTATAAGAGATTGGTCGTGATAGACGCTCTATATTCCACAAATATGAACCAACGTTACTATGGTATTGAGGATATGGCAAATACAATATATGCACTTTCTCCATCAGATGCTGGATTGAGAGCCTTAGTGTGTAATTTTAGAAACACACTTTTCTCAGGAGGATTTCCTGCAGTCTATTTACATCCGATAGCAACTACTTTTAATATGAGTTATGGAATACATAAAAACTTGGCACCAGCAGGATCTGCAATGTCTTTGCTTTCTAAGTATTTTTATTATTTGCTGTTGACAGATCCTTCTGAAATAATAGGATTCCCTATTTATGATAGCTTGGCAAGTTATATGTATCCTATAGTATGTAAATATGTATATGCCTCTGGAACTCCAAGAAAAATCGTGAGTGTAAAAACAATTGATCATCTTTGCGATTATTTTCTTGCGTTGGATCAACTTAGAATTTCGATCGGTATTTCTTATATTGGAGGAAGAAGTCTGCAAGAATTCGATCTTCTTGATGCGTACCTATGGAGAATGGGAAAATTCAATGGAAATAATTTTTCTCTCCTACTTGATAAGACTGGCTATACAACCTTGATAGGTACTGCAGGTGCAGCTGGCATGACTTCTAGTGCCGTAATAGGTGCATTAGGTGCATATAGAAAGAGTAATGGCTGTCCAAGTCTTAGAGCTAATCCTTTGTTTGCAAATCTTTGGGATCATGCGAAAGCACTAGGAATCTAAATTATTATAAAATCTGATAGAGCAACAGTAAGGCCATGAGCACATAATATAACGTCATAGCTGAACTGTAGATTCCACTATCATGGCGAACAGATAAATATATTCTAGTAACGATTTTATTTACTTTTCTAAATTTTCATTATTTTTGTTGTTGAAATTTAGATAGTTTGCATATATGACATTATATAAAGACATTACAATTAAGAATTTTCGCGGCATTAGCGAATTGAAATTGGAAGGATTAAAATCCGTCAATGTTTTTTTAGGAAGAAACAATTTCGGCAAAACAACGATTCTTGAATCTGTGTTTCTCCTTTCTGGAATGTCAAATGCAAGCCTTCCTAGTAGAGTGAACACATTTCGTGATCCTGCTCAGTCATTTAATCCATTGGGGCAGATTGAATACATTTTCCATAATGTGCAATTGCAAAATAAGCCAACAATAACAGGTATTCTTACCGACAAACAATATCGCTCTATGTGTATTTCACTTAGTGATACCAAGACTATACAAGGTCCAATTGTCAGAAATGGAATGTTGATGTCTTCCGAACAAAAGGTTAAGGCTATCTGTCTGTCAATCAATAGCGATTATGGAACAATAAATTCTGATGGTAAAATAGTGAACAAGAGGTCTTTCAAATGCGATTTCTGCACATACGAAAACGGTCAGTATAGCCAAGATAATGTAAAAGGATACCAAGAATTCCTTTCTGCTCAATATATTGCGTCAGACACGAGTGCATTCCAAATCTCAGATGAACTTTCTTCTTTAATTAGAGCAAACAGAAAAGATGATGTTCTAGAATTAGTTCGTCTGTTTGATTCAAGAATTACGAATGTTGAAGTATTGCCAGACTCTACTTACATCGCTTTTGATGGTGTAGACAAACTTATTCCCATTAGCATGTGTGGAGATGGATTGAAAAAGTTCCTATATATAATTTCTTGTGTCGCTGGAAGAAAAAACAAAGTACTTCTCATCGATGAGATTGATAATGGAATTCATTTTTCTGTATACCCTCTTTTGTGGAAAAGTATTATCCGTTTGGCCAAACAGAACGAAATCCAATTAATGATAACGACTCACAGCAAAGAAGTCCTTCAAGAACTAGCTAACTCTCTTGATACTGAGAATGAAAATGACGTGTGTGTATATACCATTACAAAAAACAATGATGATATCATGCATAGTTATCGTTACGATGGAGAAAGCATAAAAACAGCAATTTATAATCAGCTTGAATTAAGAGATTGATATGACAAAATACTTAATACTTGTCGAAGGTGTTGCTGATGAAGTCTTTATGGAGGCTTATATCAAAAAAATAGGATTAGAAGAAGGTCTTGTTACTATAAAATCATGTGATGGCTATACCAACATAAAAAGACAGGCGTTCATAAACGAACTCAAAAAAAATTCAGACAACGGAGGAAAGAATCTTGTCGTTTTTGACGCGGATGATGATTGTCAATCACGTCGAAAAGAATTGACAGAAATAAAGGGTGAGATAAAAGTTGATTTCAACCTTTTCCTTTTCCCTAACGACTCTGATCAAGGAGCATTGGAAAATCTTCTTGAGAAAATCATAAACCCAGACAACCAATGTATATTGGATTGCTGGAATAATTACGAAAAGGAGTTAAGCCAGTGTATAATTCCATGGAAGAATCCGCAAACTCCAACAACCCCAGCATATAAAACCAAAATATACGGTTATCTGGAGGCGTTGACAGGAACTACAAAAGAAGAGAAAAAAAGAATTAAAGAAAAAGAAAGAAATTATTTAGATTCTAATCTCTGGAATTTAGATTCTGATTATTTAAATCCTCTTAAAAAATTTCTTTCAGACAACATCAAACCGTAAATTCACATCAAACCTGCTATATCTTGTAGCAGTTTTTGATGACTAACTCATAGCCTATGCACACTCAATATAACATCCTCGCTGAGTTGGAAAATTTCACCGTCGTCGCCAAATACGATGTATGGGTATCATAGGAAACAAGCAAGGTTTCCCTTGCTTGTTTTATATGTTGTCTAATGAATTTTAGGAGATCTATATGCCGAAGTGCTGTACCAGTTAGTGTCATGTTTGTATCTTGAAATGGCAATAGACGGACTGATACCATGCCTACTCGCCTCCCGTGCTATAGTTTTCACAATTTGATGCGGAGAAAGACTTTTACTGCCCACTCGCAATATATCATACCAAACACTTTCAGGAATCAATCGTTGGCGAGCAAATTCGTTTGCCTCCTTTTCTCTCGGATCAGTGGAATATAAATTTCCATCTATTGAGATAAATGCCTTTTGTTCGTCGGAGAGATGCCTTTCTATGTGGCACAATTCATGGAGCACGTCAAAAGCCAACTTATCCATATCGTTGTAGCGATACGTCACGGTCACAGCTGGATGACCATCAATAATTGTGCTATAGGCATCAACTGGCACCTTGTCCAATTTCTCGACCTCCACATATAAAATTCCATATTGATTTAGACACTCCTTTATCTTTTGAATGGAAATAGTTCGGTCGTTTGCCATAGCCGCTATTTCATCAGCCGCCTTAAATCCGCTTCCCTTTTCGTAGCTCGTTTGTGTTTTGGCTTTCGATGTTTCCAGCCAATTCAAAAGTAGCCATGTCTGCATATTCTTTTCGTCTATCTGTACTTTCTCACTATGCTTATATAATCCAGACACCTGCAGTTTTAATTCACTGGAAGACAATAGGTCAAAAGGGAACATTTTTTTTACTCTTGTGACACGTTCAAGGCAGGGAAGGATAGAGAGTCCAAGTCTCTTATACAACAGATTCAAATTGAATATTTCCGAGCAGGCTTTTTCAAAAGCAAATGCCTGCTGTTCGCCTTCTTTCCTCTCTTCCAGAACTTTACAATCATACACATAGCCATTATGCAGATTCATCCATGTCTTAAAAGGAATCCCTAAATGTTTTTCCAATTTCATGGCTAAATCTTCATTCAGATTACGCTTGCCTTTAATGAACTCATTGAGATGAGTGGATTGCACACCAATCACTTGAGCAAAATCTTTTTGTTTGATGCCACGTTCCTGCAACTCTTCACGCAAAATTTCTCCTGGGTGTATTGCCCTTGCAGGAACTAATTTGTTATTTCTTGTTGCCATAATGTGTACTATCAATTTCTAATAATTCTACTTCGATTCCGTCTTCTGTTTCGACAAACAACAGGCGTTCAACCATACCATTCACAAGTCTTACGGAACTTCTGGGTTCGTTATGCTGGTATTTCAATTTTTCATAATGAAGGAAGCTAAAGGGTTTCAAGTCTTCTGTGGATTCCACCTCACACATAATCTTAACCACTCGTATGTATCCATCAATTAGTTTTCTGTTCTTGCATACCTGCTTATATTTTCGATCTTTTGTTTTGCCTGTCTCGTACAATTCAGATAACGCCATATCTTTAAAAGTCACTTTCATACGGTGAAATGTTTTGTACTTTAACACTGCAAAAGTATACAATAATTACCAAATTCGGTAATTTTATCAATAAAAATCACATTACTTTTATTATTACAGATCAAATTTATACATTCTATTTGCTAAAATTCGACTTGATTTATATTGTACAGTTTGAATTACATTCCAAAATATATTAGTTTTGTAAGACACTAATGGTAATATCCTAATTCAATACGTTACTTTTATAAATGCCTATGCACACTCAATACAACATCCTCGCTGAGTTGGAAAACTCCACCGTCGTCGCCAAATACGAGTCTCCGGAACGTACACGCACTGGCTACCAAAGTGAGAACGAACTGGAGATGTCGTTGATCGACCAACTCCAGCAACAAGGCTATGAATATAAGAAGAGTCTCACCACCGACAAACAGCTGGTGGAGAATCTCCGTGAGTGCCTGCAACGGCTGAATAATATCACATTGTCGAACAACGAATGGAAATCGTTGCTTTCGCAAATCATTGACCCAAGCAAGGGAATACAAGAGAAGACGGAAACAATACAACGGAGCGAAATCCTTAATATCACCCTCGACAACGGTGAGACGAAGAATATTCGTCTGATCGACAAAAAGAGCATCCACAACAATATCCTTCAGGTGATCAATCAATATAAACCTGAGGGTGGCACATTCAAAAACCGTTATGACGTGACGGTTCTTGTGAATGGTCTGCCTTTGGTGCACATCGAATTGAAACGACGTGGAGTAAACATAAAAGAGGCGTTCAACCAAATCAACCGTTATCAGAATGATTCTTTCTGGAGCGGAACTGGTCTATACGACTACGTACAGATCTTCGTCATCAGCAACGGAACGGATACAAAATACTATAGCAACACCACTCGCTATGCCCATGTGGAGGAGCAGAAGAAGCAATTGCAACGTAAGAAAAAAACGGATGCCAACAGTTTTGAATTCACATCTTATTGGAGCGACCAAGAATGCCGTAATCTCCCTGATTTGGACGATTTCACCCACACTTTCTTCGCCAAGCACACAATTCTGAATATTCTCACCAAGTATTGCGTCTTCAATGCGGACAAACAACTGTTGGTCATGCGTCCTTATCAGATAGCTGCGACGGAGAAGATTCTCCAGCGTATGAATGTGGCTATGCTTAATAAACTGCAAGGCTCTACTAAAGCTGGCGGCTACATCTGGCACACAACAGGAAGCGGAAAGACTCTGACTTCGTTCAAGACCGCACAGCTTGCCAGCAAGATGGCTGGTGTGGAGAAGGTCATTTTCGTCGTCGACAGAAAGGATCTCGACTACCAGACCATGAAGGAGTACGACAACTTCGAAAAAGATTGCGCCAACGGAAACAGCAATTATAAGATTCTGCAAAAACAGTTGAACGACCCTAACTGCAACATCATCATCACTACCATCCAGAAACTCAGCATTCTTTTGAAAAAGAAGGAGGAGAATGTGGATGTGCTCGACAAGAATGTGGTGCTTATCTTCGACGAGTGCCACCGCAGCCAGTTTGGAGACATGCGTGAGGTGATCAACAAGCGTTTCAAAAGATACATGATTTTCGGATTTACCGGAACGCCTATCTTCCCCAAAAACGCAGGAGGAGCTTTGCAGACCACCGAACAGGCTTTCGGCGACAAACTGCATACCTACACCATCATCAACGCAATCAACGACAAGAATGTGCTTCGTTTCAGAGTGGATTATGAACGCACAATGCGTATGAAGGACGATGTGGAGAGCAAGGATGTGTGGGGCATCGACACAGAAGAGGCGTTGCATTCGCCCAAACGAATAAGCATCATCACGAAATATATCCTCGACCACTTTGCCCAGAAGACAAAGCAGGGAGCCGATGCCTACAACTACAGCATCACGACCAACGTGGAAGAGATGAGCAAAGCAAAAGGGAACGGCAAAATAACCGAGCAGCGTGAACGTAAGTCGACACGAGGATTCAATTCAATCTTTGCCGTCGACAGTGTGCCGAGTGCCATCGCCTACTACAACGAGTTCAAGAAGCAGATGGCAGAACCTGGCAATCCGAAATTAAGGATCGCCACAATCTTCACATATACAGCCAATCCAAACGACGATGACACAGGATTCCTGGAGGATGAGAATCCAGAAAATGCTGGCCAACTTGATCAAAACAGCCGTGAAGCGTTGGAATCGGCAATTCAAGATTATAATGCGACATGGGGAACAAGTTATAGCACAGACGGAGACAAATTCCAGAACTATTATAAGGATGTGTCGCTCCGCATGAAAAACAAACAGATTGACATTCTGATTGTTGTAGGAATGTTCCTGACTGGTTTTGATGCCAAAACGCTCAACACTCTGTGGGTAGACAAAAACCTGAAGATGCACGGATTGCTCCAGTCATTCAGCCGCACCAACAGAATCTTGAATGCAGTGAAAGACTGTGGCAATATCGTCTGCTTCCGAAATCTGGAGGATGCCACAAATGAAGCGCTGGCACTGTTTGGAGATAAGGATGCCGGAGGAATCGTATTACTACGTCCATTCTCCGACTACTATTATGGTTACGATGATGAGAAAGGAAAGCACATCAACGGATATAAGGAAGAGGTAGACAGACTAAAGGAAAAGTTTTCTTTGGATTTTCTACTTGGCGGAGGAATCATCACAGACGATCAAAAGAAAGATTTTGTCAAACTATTCAGCCGAATAATCAGATTGCAGAATCTACTTTCTGCCTTTGACGAGTTTGATGCGCAAAAGAAAATCATCAATGAAGCCGATATGCAGGACTACACAAGCAAATATATCGATTTCCATGATGAGATGAAGAATCACGACGAAAAACATACCGCAGAACTTATCGACGAAGATATAATCTTTGAGATAGATCTTGTAAAGCAGGTGGAAATAGACATCACCTATATCCTACGTCTGGTGCAGGAGTATCGAGACGGCAATTGCAAAGACAAGGAAATCGTAGTGAAGATCATGAAAGCTGTCTCTTCAAGCCCAGATATGCGTGACAAGAAAGAGCTTATCGAGCGATTCATCGAAAGTATGACACCATCATCAGATGAGCAAAACGTGAAAGAAAAATGGTACGATTTCTTGACGCAGGTGGGTGAAAACACAATGCTGGAAGAAGGACAATTCCCTTATGGAAATAAGGAAAAGCAGACGGAAGTGACCGATCTATGGGAGATTTATGTGCGACGAGAAAGAGAACGAGAATTGAGTGCCATCATTGAAGAAGAGAATCTAAAAGAAAAAGAGACTCGCAGTCTGATGGAAACAGCCAAAATCAACGGATATATCGAAACAAATGGACTTGCGTTGACCAACATTCTGCCTCCAATGCCACTATTCGGAGCTGGCAACAAACGTGAGGAGAAAAAACGAGTTGTGATAGAGAAGTTGGAAGAATGGCTGAGAAGGTATAGCGGATGTTGATAAACTCTTTTGCTTATAATCCTCAATGTGATTTCACTACTGATGCAATAACACAAATACAATAAATTATGGGAAATTTAATCATTGGTATAATCGCCCTTCTTTACGGCTTGTTCACCCTTTATCTGAGAATCTTCAAGGAATCGCAAGGGCTTGGCAAACTTGAACATATGAAGAGTATGTTAGGTGATAAATTAGGCACTTTTCTTCACGTCTTCTCCTACACTCTCCTTCCTATATGTGTCGGTTTGTATTTTATCGCCAGATACTATTATCCAGAACTGGAAATATTCCAGGAATAAAAAGACACAAAAAAAAGACACAAAAAAAAGACGCACGTCCGTGCGTCTCTACAAATATTCTATTGATTCATTTTCCCCTCGGAAATAATTTCCTTATTCGAAGCAATCTGTCGGTGATGTTTTTGCCTCCAATCACGATGCACACCGCCACCAATATCATGATCAACCCTATTGTCACCCTGAATGACAATGATTCTCCAAGAAACGTAATGCCTAACACTACTGCGGTGACTGGCTCCAACGCTCCGAGGATGGCTGTGGGGGTGGCTCCGACATACTGGATAGCCATCGTCGTCCAGACGAATGAGAGCACAGTCGGGAATATCGCCATACATGCGATGTTGAGCCACATATCCCAGCGATCAATAGGAGGACACACAAATTCCGAAAAACATACTATCCTGACCACATATAGAAGGGCTCCAAACAAAAGTGTATAGAATGTGAGTTTCAATGTCGGAATCTTTTTATATGAATCCCGTCCTACCGCCACTATATATATCGCATATGTGAGCGATGATCCCAACACTATAATACATCCTATAGGATTCAGTGTGGTCGTGCCATCTGGTTTGTAAAGCATAGCTATTCCTCCCACCGCCAACGCAATACATACAACGGTTTGGAGCCTCAGTTTTTCGCCAAAAAACAGGACCATCAGCACAGCTACAATCACAGGATAGACAAAGAGCATCGTCGACGCAATTCCCGCAGAAAGATATTTATAGCTGACATATAGTGTGAGCGACGAGGTGGCGACAAGCATTCCGACTATAAATAGGGAGATTGTTTCTTTCAAGGTGAGACGGAAGTCGTGTCCACGCATCTTTATCATCACCGCCAATACCGGCAACGCAAATAGATACCTGAACAACAACACTGAATCCGGATTCATTCCGTCGTTATAAAGAGTCACGGCAAAAAGCGGATTCATTCCATACGTCATCGCAGCTACCGCTCCATACAGACAACCTTTCAGTTTAATATCCATAACGCTTTCTATATACAAAAATCAACGACAGTGACAAAATCATCGCCAAAGATTCCGCCACCAGCACAGCCCACCATATAACGTCGATTCCAAACAGGAATGGCAACAATATCACACAACTGCTTTCCAGCACCAGTGTACGAGTCAACGAGATGGTTGCAGACACAGGCCCGTTATTCAAAGCTGTGAAGAATTCAGAGGCAAAGATATTGATTCCCGTCACAATGAAATGCAATGAATAGATGCGGAATGCGTGCACCGTCAACTCAAGCAGAGCCTCATCATAACCGACAAAGACGACGGAAAGCGGACGCGCCAACACCTGCGCCAGCAACGCAATCACAATACCTGCCGTCACAACTATCGTCATACTCTTTTTCAACAGGCTGCGCATCTCCCTCTTATTGCCCGCTCCATAATGGTAACTCACAATTGGCGACATTCCGATTCCATAGCCGATGAAAAGAGCGGCGAAAGTGAATGCGAAATAGGAGATGACTCCGTAGGCAGCCACTCCGTCTTCCCCACTCTCACGGATAAGCTGATACATATACAGCATGCTCACCAGCGACAATGAGATGTTGAGCACAAGCTCAGAGAGTCCGTTGGAACAGGCTTTTCTTATAGCCGACCAATCCCAGCCGCAACGTCGCAGCCATTTTCTTTTATAAAAATAGTAGAGGGGAACAAATCCTCCGATCGCCATTCCCACATTCGACGCCCAAGCAGCTCCAGCTATTCCCATGTCCAGAAAACCGATGAAAACGACGTCGAACACCATATTGCTCACTCCTGCCGCTATCGTCACCCACATCGCATACTTCGGACGCTCTGCGGCTATAAGGAATGATTGGAAATACACCTGCAGGACGTAGGATGGCAGAAAGATAAGAAGGGGCTGAGCGTAGACGACGCAATGCTCCACCATCTCACCCTCCGCGCCGAGAAATATGGCCGCTTCCCTTGTGAAGAACAGTCCCCAAACACCAAATAAGACGGAGAGAATTATTGCTGTGTATGTGAGCAGCGAGAAAATTCGTTTGGCTTTGTCGCCATCACCCTCACCCATCGTCTTTGCCACCAACGCGCAACCGCCCGTGCCAAGCAGAAAACCGATAGAGCCCAACACTGCGACAAACGGCCATATCAGGTTGAGCGCGGCAAACGGTGTTGTGCCGACAAAATTGGATACCATCACACCATCCACAATGCTATAGATAGAGGTGAAAATCACCATAAGCATAGATGGATATGTGAACAGCAGAAGTCTCTTAAAATTAAAATGATCCGATAATTGTATTCTTGACATAAAAATTCTTTTGTTGGGGCGACCCTTGTAGCCGACCTTTTCCTAAAGACAGTGCATCACCAAGTGAGTTCGATCACCTCCAAATCACGCATCGTGTCACCGTCTATGACAAGACGCACCAATGTGCGTACTGTCTGCTGACCATATCTGCCAGCAGCACCAGGATTGACGCAAAGCATCCCAAACTTTTTATCCGCCATCACCTTCAATATATGGCTATGACCGCAAACGAACAATCGTGGAGTGGATTTCAAAAACTCCTGGCGTACGTTGGGGTTATAACGTCCGGGATAGCCGCCGATGTGGGTAAGCAAGACGTCGACCTCCTCAACTGTGAAACGAAGGATATCCTTGCAGTTGAGCCTCATATCTCCACCGTCGGCATTGCCACGCACAGCGCGCACCATCTTTTTCTCCTTCAAACGTTCAAGGATGCCATTGCCGATGTCGCCGGCATGCCATATTTCATCGCAATCCTCAAAATATTTCAAATATCTGTCGTCCCAATAGCCATGGGTGTCCGACATGATTCCTATTCTCGTTGCCATAAATACAACTGTTTTAATTGAGCATTGAGTTTTCGATATCCGAAATCTTCTTTATGAAAGACGGACGCAGATTTCTGTTTCCGTTTTCAAACTTCACATTGACAGTGTCACGGCTCTGGTCTGTGCTGATCACCACACCATCACCGAATATCTCGTGGCGGACAAGATCCCCCTCCTGAAAATAATCGCTCTTCACAACCGTATCATGGAGCGGACGTGACTGGTTATCCTCACCGGCAAGTCGTTTTGTGTTTTCCCAAAGCATCGGGTCCATCTTTCCCTCCGTCACAAACAGATCACGTTTGATCTCAAGAAGGAATCTCGACGGATATTTCTCCGTCTGTGTAGCAGCATTATATCCTTCACTTTCTGTGAGCATCAAAGTCTTCTCCGCACGAGTCACCGCCACATACATCAGACGTCTCTCCTCCTCTTCCGCAAGATTCTTACGTTCACGTATAGCGCGTAAGCTTGGGAATATTCCGTCGCTCAAACCGACCACGAAGACGTGTGGAAACTCCAGACCTTTCGATTGGTGTATCGTCATAAGTTTAACAGAATCTGTCTCCTTAGTGTAATCGGCATTTGTATACAAAGCCACATCCTGAAGATACGACACCAAGTTGGGAGCATCTTCGGCAGTATCCTCATAATACTTCACCGAGCTGACAAGTTCGAGCACATTCTGCAGACGGTCGTCATCCCCGTCGGTGCGGATCTCATCTTTAAGCCCACTCTCCTTCAAGACACTTTCAAGCAGCTGAGAAATCTTTGTGTACGGAGCCTTAGAACGCCAGTCGTTCACATTATCGATAAATTTAGCGATAGGCTCTTTTTTGAAAGGTTGCTCGTCACGATGCCAGCAGAGAGTTTCGAAAAGAGATTTCTGCTCCTTTTGAGCGAGAGCCTGAAGAGCGGAGACGGTGCTCTTTCCCATTTTTCGAGCCGGCACATTGCAGATACGCAGGAACGACAAATCATCGTCGGCGGCAATCAGACGAAGGTAAGACAGAGCGTCTTTGATCTCCTTACGTTCAAAAAAACGTATGCCGCCCCAGATCTGGTAAGGAATATTGTGCTTCATCAGATTCTGCTCGATAAAACGAGACAGGTACGAAGCGCGGTAGAGCACAGCAAAATCGCTGGCATTGGTGTCGCCCTCAGCCATCTTCTTCTTAATCTGCTTCACAATCCATTCGGCTTCCTTCTGCTCAGAAGCCGCGTGGAAATGGACTATAGACGGACCGACATCCCTTTTGGTATAGAGGTCCTTGTCAATACGGTTCTTATTATGCTTGATCACGCTGTTGGCGACGTCGAGAATACCCTGCGTCGACCTATAATTGCGATTGAGCACAATATCCTTGTCGGCCTCAAACTTCACAAAATAGCCTGGATCGGAGCCACGCCACTCATAGATGGCCTGGTCCGGGTCACCCACGATAAACAGATTACCACAACCAGCGGAAAGAAGCTCCACAAGATTCCAGTCGGTAGTGTTGCAATCCTGAGCCTCATCAATCATCACATAATTGAGTTCCTGCTGCCAATGGGCAAGAACATCTGGAAAAGCATGAAGAATATAGAGAGTGAGATGGATAAGATCATCAAAATCAAGAGCAAACAGTTTAAGCTGCATCGCGATATAGAGTTCAAACTCATCACGGCAGTTTTCCACATCAATCTTGTTGGCAGACTGAGTCAGATACGTCTCCACATATCCCCCCGTCGACTTTCGTCCGGCGATGCCAGAAAGAAAGCTGTTGATATTCTTGACACTTTTGTCAACGCCAAGATGGTCGAGCACCTGATGGGCGATCTGTTTCTGATCCTCCACATCAATAATCGTAAATGATTTAGGAAAACCTATATGATATATTTCAGCACGGAGAAACTTCACACAGAAGCCATGGATAGTGCACACAAAATCGCTGTAGTTGCCCTTATCCACAAGTTTTGCAATACGTTGAGTCATCTCCTTGGCAGCCTTATTGGTGAAGGTAAGGCAAAGGATATTGGCAGGGTCGATACCCAAAGCAGACACAATGAAAGCATACCTTGCGGCAAGAGTCTTCGTCTTGCCAGCACCAGCGCCAGCCACCACACGCACCCTACCCTCCGTAGAGCGGACAGCCTCCTGCTGACTATCGTTTAGATCTTTGAAAATGTCTATATTCATCTGAAAATTCTTTTCCTGATACAAATATATAAAGAAAATGCGGACCGAGAAACGAATGAATACATCTAAAAAAATATTTGGTTATAGAATTGAGGATTCCAAAGGACGGAAGCCCTTATCCCCCTTTCCAATGCGAGCTGAAGGCAAGCTCATATAAAACCACAGAGAACATAAGATCTCAGAGAGAAAGTCTTCGACTTTTATGAGGAAAAGAGACGGGAAAACGTCTGAAAGACGTTACCGAGCAATGCGAGAGTAACCCGGGACGGAGTCTCGGGGGAGCGACAGAACGCTCTAACCCCTCCTCCTCAATGCGAGCCGAAGGCAAGCTAATATAAAACCACAGAGAACATAAGATCTCAGAGAGAAAGTCTTCGACTTTTATGAGGAAAAGAGACAGGAAAATCGTCTGAAAGACGTTACCGAGCAAAGCGAGAGTAACCCGGGACGAAGTCTCGGGGAACGACAGAACGCTCTAACCCCTCCTCCACAGTGCGAGCCGAAGGCAAGCTAATAGAAACCACAGAGCCACAAAGTTCACAGAGAAAGTCTTCGACTTTTATGAGGGAAAGAGACGGAAAATCGTCTGAAAGACGTTACCGAGCAAAGCGAGAGTAACCCGGGACGGAGTCTCGGGGGAGCGACAGAACGCACTAACCCCTCCTCATCAATGCGAGCCGAAGGCAAGCTAATAGAAAACCACAGAGAACATAAGATCTCAGAGAGAAAGTCTTCGACTTTTATGAGGAAAAGAGACGGGAAAACGTCTGAAAGACGTTACCGAGCAATGCGAGAGTAACCCGGGACGGAGTCTCGGGGGAGCGACAGAACGCACTAACCCCTCCTCATCAATGCGAGCCAAAGGCAAGCTCATATAAAACCACAGAGAACATAAGATCTCAGAGAGAAAGTCTTCGACTTTTATGAGGAAAGAGACGGGAAAACGTCTGAAAGACGTTACCGAGCAAAGCGAGAGTAATCCGGGACGGAGTCTCGGGGGAGCGACAGAACGCACTACCCCCTCCTCCACAGTGCGAGCCGAAGGCAAGCTCATAGAAAACCACAGAGGACATAAGATCTCAGAGAGAAAGTCTTCGACTTTTTATGATGGAAAGAGACGGGGTATCATTCATAAATATATGTCAGAGTTAGATTTTTATAAAATTTATTTGGATAATACATTAGAACAAATTAATTTTGCACAGAACAATTACGGTAACAGGAATAAACTATCTAATTGCTAGACCTAGTTTTTTCGAATGCGACGTATGTTTAGTTAAACAATTTTATTTTAAGATTTATGTTTGGATACAAGACAGTATTAAAATTTGCGTATGGAGGGGTTGTGAGTTCAGCCTATGAATTAGTTGATTTTTCCTATGATATTTATCAGCACATAGATGTGAAAGGTAAGCCACAGAGCAATGTTTATCTGGGGGCTGTCAACTGTATTTTTCCCGGTGTCCCCACCAAGGAACTAATTGATTACATGACAAATCCATACAGATACAAAGATGGATCAGTGTCTGTGATCGACAACGAAGGCAGAAAACTGCAGGAGATTTCCTTTACGACAGGCACATGCGTAAAGCTTAGATTTGATTATAATCAAGCAGGAAAAGGATACGTATCAACAATATTCGAGATAGCCGCCAAAGGCATCTCAATAGACAGTTATTCCGTCGACAACAACTGGGTAAATAAGTAACAGCCATGGACATACAAAACACGATTAATTCAATATTCAAGCATCCCGACGGCAATCTCAACGCCTATTTCGAGTGCTTTGGAAAGCAGTATGAAGTAAAACAGTTTTCCACATCATTTTTTCAGCCTACGGATGGCAAAGGAGAGCCACAGAGCGAAGTTCATTCCGGAGTTTTGAGCCTAGTGCTTGCCACAATACCAGACTCCAACATTGTCAGATGGGCGACAAATGATCATTTGCGGATGAGCGGATCCATCATTTTCAAGAATGAGACGGAGAGTCCATCTCTGCGTATTGAGTTCAACGATGGAGTGTGTGTCGGATTGCGTCAATCCATAAATTTAGGGACAGGCAGCACCACATCGTTTTCTATTTCTTCTCCGACATTGAGAATCAATGATATACTTATTGACAAAGACTGGGTGAAATAATATGGCAGACAGAATAGTTAGATATATCACAAAAGAAGATTTCAACGTATTGGTGATGAATCACTGTAAATTCGATGGTTACGTTATCGGTGTAGGTTTGGCATTCACAAATGAACAGGCATTCTATCAATATCTGGATCCATTTTTAAGAGTAAGAAAAATGGGTGAAAGCCAGTATCTTGACACATCATACGAACAATATGAGAACTCATTTGAGTATGAAGAATCACAAGTTGTCACAGCAGATCAAATTTTGTCTGGAATGCAACATCATGCACGGTCTGAAGAAAAACCTGCGATGCCACAAAAACTAACAAAAGCCGAGAGAGAAAAAGAACTCGAAAGTGTGGCAAACAAGAAATCAAATAATAGTAATTCTGTCAATAATATAAATAACTGCGTTCAATTCGCACTTTCCACAGCTTCCTATTTCGGTGGTGAAAGATTAGAGAGTATGGCATACGAACCATATAGAATGATTGATCAGAAACTTGTCAAAAGTTGGCAGAATATAAAACCCTTTGCTAAGATAGGTGTCAACAAAATGACTGATATGGATTTGATGAGAATCATTAGTAAAGATAATCATTTCCATAGTATATCCTATAGTCAACGCTACAACCCATTAGCCGTAAAACGCAATGAGGTTTTAAGTGAATTCAGATCCATTCGTGGAGCTGACGCATCTAAAATAATAAGCAATACCACAGGAGGCATAGACAGAGAAGCTTTGAATGTGGCTACGTATGGAGAAAAAACGGCTAGCAGAATACGTTATATGAAAGGTGCTGGCAAAGCTGCGGTTGTAATTCAAGGAGTTGTTAGTGGAGCCACAATATATGATGCGTACACAAAAAACGATCCACGTAAAGGACGAATAGCTATAAAAGGAGGTCTTGATGTTGCAGTAGCAGCTGGTCTTTGTGTTTTAGGAGGCCCTGTCGGTTGGGGAATCGGAATAGCATATATAGCAGGAGATGTTTTCGGTGTATGGGATAGTGCGATAGACGAAACCTATTATTTCTTCAACCCAGGACAAGAAGCAATAGAAAAATCATTAAAATGATATTGATATGATCTCAAGAATTCAAAAATTTTATCGGTATTTTGTGTACAGGATATACCATATAAACAACAATGATCCTGAAATGAAAGTGATGATGTTTATATGTATGGTTCATAGTTCTCTTGTTGTGTCTGGGTTAATTATATTTGATATAATATTTAATATTGGTTATCCTCATGATTTGGACAAATCAGAATGGACACTATTGGTTATCTTATTTTTTGCCATTCAATTCCTTATTTTTTTCAGACCTAGCAAATGGAAAACATATTTCAAAGAGTTTGAAAATGAGACAAAAGAGGAAAAAAGAAAAGGCACAATTCTTGTCTGGAGATATATTATTTTTACTACGTTTTCGCCTATATATATTCCTGTAATATGGGATGCTTTTTTCAGATAGGAATCATTAGACCCAAGACGATATGATCTCAAGAATTCAAAAATTTTGGCTATTTTCCAATTTGTGAGGATTGTTAAGGGCGGAACGACCTAACCTCTCCCTCACAAGTGTGAGCCGAAGGCGAGCACATAGAAAAAAATATAAAGGACAGAGCTTTCCCAAGAAAGTTTTCGACCTTTATGAGGGAAAGAGATGGAAAAACAGCCAAATAGAATAGAGCCAAAAATATCATGACAATATGATCTCAAGAATTCAAAAATTTTACCGGTATTTTGTGTACAGGATTTATCATGTTAATAATCATGAACCAGAAATTAATGTGATTTCAATTCTGTGTGCTCGCCTACGGCTCGCACTAAGGAAAGGGTTATGGCGTTTCGCCCTTAACAATCCTCTTTGATGTTATCTCTCCCACGAGACTTCGTTCCAAATCGCTCTCGCTTTGCTCGGTTGCCATCTTTCAGACAAACGGCTCTGCTATATTATTCGCTAAACTAAAACAGAATTATATTGGATTTTATCGACAAGCAATAAGAGAAAGTTGTATTTTTGCAGGAAATTTGTCATCTTTATTGATTTACAGCTTTGGAAACAACCGTTACAAATAAAAAGCCATCGGAATGTCAGAATATCACCGATGTACGAAACGAAATCGACAATATTGATAATGCCATCATCTCTTTATTAGGCGAACGTTTCAAATATGTAAAAGAAGTGGTCAAATACAAAGAAAAGACCGCTGACGGGATTGAAGCTACCGACCGAAAAAAAGCTGTCTTGGAAAGACGTAGAAAAATGGCAGAGGAACGTGGTTTAAATCCCGACGTCATCGAAGATATCTACAAAAAACTGATCCAATACTTCATCAGTGAAGAGAAAAAGATCGTAAAAATATAATTTTGAAAACTTACGAAAAGACGTTGCAACACAGCGTCTTTATTCTATATTAACTGTGATCTGCGGATCATTTTCCACTTTCTGATTGGAACCTCACCTCTTTTTCTCATAAAAAGGCGTAGCCTTTCTCTGTAAACTTTATTTCTCTGTGGTTTTATTAAATTTATGTGCTCGCCTACGGCTCGCACGTGGGGAGGGGTTAGGGCCAATATCAATCAAACATGGGCCCTTAACAATCCTCATTTATGACACTCCAACCATCATTTTTCTCCTATTTTTAATTTCGTCTAATTCACGTTATATTATGTGGAACATTACACATTAAATATTAATTTTGCATCTGAATCAAATTGTCCACAAGAATAATGAGAAACAACATATTTGACATAATATCCATAATCGTATTCATTCTTTCTGTGATCGGCATAATCCTTTCAATGTATGAATACGACCGTTGTCTATTGTTGCTCTCCATAATCGCCTTTGGCATCACTCTGAATGTGACAAACAGAAGAGTATATCTGCACGCGGCATTCTTTTCCACAATTGCCGGAATAATAATCGGATACAGTCTGTTCTCTCCTATCATAATGTTGCCGGCAGTAGTGTTATGCGGAATCTACGGAGGACTCGTCATAAGTCTGCATCTGCAAGACAACAACGAGAAAAAGCATTATTTCGAACATCTCAAATATCTCGACGACTCAGCCAACAACACCAATGCCTACAGCATCGGAATACCATTCCTTTTCAGCATGGTCGTAAGAAGCGACGGCAATATCACAGACAGTGAAAGAGAAAAAGTGTTCGACTTCTTCAAACGAAAATTTCCCAAAGAATGCTTCGAGATGAACAACACGTTCAAACTCACTCTCGGATATCATGCGACGGATTATAAAAAATATTGTGCGACGGTGCTGGCATACGCAGATAAAGTAGACGAGACATTCCCTCTTGATCTGTTTTACGCATTGTACGACATAGCTTCTGATGATGGGTGTATGGTGCAGGAAGAGGCAGACAAAATGCGTCAGATAGGAAAAACATTGAGGATAGACAACGAGATTATCCGTCAGATGGAACATGCCCACGGAATAATAATCACAACTACAGACAAAGAGGAGTCGAAAGCTGAGTTGCGCAAAAAAGCCCTACAAACATTGGGTCTCAACGATGATGCCGACGACTACACCATAAAACTGGCATACAACACATTAGTGCAGAAATGTCACCCTCATAAAATGAAAGGAAAATCCACAGCTGAGACAAACGAGCTGCTGAAACGTTTCGAGCAGATCCAAACCAGCTACGATATACTGTTTATGCAAAAATAAAAACGCTCTATTTTTTGATGTCTGTAAAATGGGCATAAAAAAGAGAAAATACAGTGCAAAACTTTGATAATTTGTCTTTCCCAAAATCCAAAAAAATTGCGTTTTTGCGAATAATGCATTAAATTTGCATGATTTTATTGGAAAAATCAAAAAAGATGAGTAAAGACACAATAAAAATAGCTGGTAAAACGTTCATACCAATGATAAGCTCAGCAGAACTGCACGCGCGCGTTTGCGAGCTTGGTAAGACGATATGGCAGGAGAATGCGTCGGAAAATCCACTGTTTATAGTGATGCTTTCAGGAGCTTACGTATTTGCCGCAGATCTGTTGCGTACCATTCCAGCAGCGGTCGACATGGTATTCGTGAAATACTCGTCATATGAAGGCACACAAAGCAGCGGATCACTAAAACGTGAGATTGCCCTACCCGCCAGCGTCAAAGGCAGGACTTGCATCGTAGTGGAGGACATCATCGACTCAGGAGTCACAATGAAACAGTTTGTAGCGGATCTCAAGGAGGTGGGCGCAGCAAAAGTCAAGATTGCAAGCCTTCTCGTCAAACCAGAAAACAACAAGACCGACATAAAAGCCGACTATTACGGATTCTCTATTTCAAAAGAGTTTGTTGTCGGCTACGGATTAGATTTCGACGGAAACGCAAGAAATCTTGATTCGATATACAAATGCATTGATTAAAAACAGATTAAACGAATCTAAAAATAAAAAAAATAAAGATGAAAAACGTAGTGATTTTCGGAGCTCCAGGTTCAGGAAAGGGAACACAGAGCGAACTTATCATCAAGGAGTTTGGTTTGGCTCACATCTCAACAGGTGATGTGCTAAGAGCTGAGATTGCAAACGGCACAGAGCTTGGCAAGACAGCTAAAGGTTACATGGACAACGGACAGTTGGTGCCAGACAGCCTAATCATCGACATCCTTGCTTCAGTGCTAGACAGCAAAGGCAAGAACATCCCAGGTGTTATCTTCGACGGTTTCCCACGTACTATCGCTCAGGCAGAGGCTCTTAACGCAATGTTGAAGGAGCGCGGCACTCAGATCAATGTAGTGGTTGGTCTTGAGGTTGAGGAAGACGAGCTTATCAAGAGAATCGTAGAGAGAGGTAAGACTTCAGGACGTTCTGACGATAACGCAGAGACAGCTAAGAAGCGTTTGTCTACATATTTCAACCAGACTCTTCCATTGAAGGATTTCTATGTGAAGGAAGGCAAGTATGCTTCTATCAAGGGTATGGGCTCAATCGAGTCTATCTTCGCTGATATCAAGAAAGCTATCGAGAACGCTTAATAGATTCCGGCTAAACAACAGGTGCTGTGAGCAACAGCATCTGTTTTATTTTGATTAATAACTATCCAATTCCATCCAATAAGGAAGGAACGGGAATAAAAACGTGCGACATTGAATAAGATATGATGATATTGCCTTATGCTATAGTTGTTTCCATAATCGCTTACTTTCTGAACAAGAAACTGAACGTCAGCGACAAGAAACAGATCAAAATAAAGAAGATTCTTAGTTTTGCGACATTCTCATTATTGCTGTTTTTTATATGCAACATTTCGGTATTGCTTGAATATCAGCTTAATACACGAGCAATCATTCGTTTTGCCACAGAGAATATCGTCACAGTGAAGAATCATTACATACTTGGCAAAGGTTTATTTATCACACTCTTCCTTTCAATAGTGACATTTGTATACAACTACTATGAGTCAAAGGTAAGAGCTAAAAGACTTGCCAAAGAAGCTGAAATCGTCAATTACGAAATTGATAACGATCCAGAAGAAAAATCATTTTTTGAAAAATATCACGTGCTTGATATTTTATGTTATGTTGTGGTGTCATCAATCACTTATTTCATAACTAGCACCCTATTCTTAAAATTCATTGCCTTTGTAGTGAAAAACTATATAAGATACAATGTCTAAATGAAAAACTGCAGTAGGGAATCTCTATGGTTTCAAAAGGCTATTGCCACCCTCACTACATCCCACAAGATGAAAACAAAAAAAATAGACGCTGCCTTCGCAACGTCTATTTTTATTTTATAACGAATATCAAATTAGTCGATATACTCACAACCCATATAAGGTACAAGAACTTTTGGTACACGTACACCCTTCTCTGTCTGGTTGTTCTCAAGCAACGCAGCAACGATTCTAGGAAGTGCCATTGCAGATCCATTCAACGTGTGGCAAAGCTGAGTCTTCTTGTCGGCTCCCTTATAACGGCACTTCAAACGGTTTGCCTGATATGTGTCGAAGTTGGAAACAGACGAAACCTCCAACCATCTCTTCTGAGCTGCCGAATAAACCTCGAAGTCGTAGCAAGTAGCGGCTGTGAAACTCATATCGCCACCGCATAGGTGAAGAATACGGTATGGAAGCTCAAGCTTCTTAACCAAGCTCTCTACATGTGCCAACATCTCTTTGTGGCTCTCCTTAGAATGCTCTGGAGTATCAATTCTTACAATCTCAATCTTAGAGAACTCGTGAAGACGGTTCAAACCACGTACATCCTTACCATATGAACCTGCCTCTCTACGGAAACACTGAGTGTAAGCGCAATTCTTAATAGGAAGATCCTTTTCATCAAGGATGACATCACGATAGATGTTAGTGACTGGCACCTCAGCTGTTGGAATCAAATAAAGGTCGTCAACCTCACAGTGGTACATCTGACCTTCCTTGTCTGGTAGCTGACCAGTACCGAAACCAGAAGCCTGGTTTACAACTGTAGGTGGCATGATCTCTGTGTAGCCAGCGTTTCTCGCCTCATCCAAGAAGAAATTGATAAGCGCACGCTGTAGGCGGGCACCCTTACCTATATATACAGGGAATCCTGCACCTGAAATCTTCACACCAAGCTCGAAGTCGATCAAATTATACTTCTTAGCGATCTCCCAGTGAGGAAGAGCATCCTCACCCAACTGTGGAATTTCATTTCCCATCTTTACAACAACATTGTCCTCAGCAGTTTTGCCGTCAGGAACGTCGTCGTAAGGCATATTAGGGATAGTATATAAAAGTGAGTTAATCTTCTCGATTGCGTCACTCATCTTAGCATCAAGCTCCTTCGACTTCTCCTTGATAGAAGCCACCTTGCTTTTAGCCTCTTCTGCCTCTGCCTTCTTGCCCTCCTTCATAAGAGCTCCAACGCTCTTTGAGATAGCATTTGTTTCAGCCAAATTAGCGTCAAGCTCAGCCTGAGTCGACTTACGAATCTTATCTAGTTCAATGATTTTACCAATCACCTCTTTGGCGTCAAAACCTTTTCTCGCCAACTTGCGGACAACTTCATCCGTGTTCTCTGTAATAACTTTTAGTGTTAGCATAATCTTAATTTTAGCTACTCTTTATTTTGCAAAGTTATAAAATTTCTAACAAAAGAAACAAAATTAAGTGGCTTTTATATGCAGATTGCCTAAAATTAGAATCAGTCCAACTTTACATCTCTCACATACCTAGCCGGCACACCAGCGACCACGGTCTCAGAAGCGACATCCTTCGTCACCACAGAGCCGGCAGCGATAATTGCACCGTCGCCAATGACAACACCTGGACAGATAGTCACATTTGAGCCAATCCAGACATTGTTCCCTATGGTGATAGAGCGGAAATACATAGACGCACGTCGTTCCGGTATCTCATCGTGGTTGATCGTTGCCATCATACAGTTGTGACCGATCAGACAGCCATCACCGATATAGATTCCTCCCTGGTCCTGAAAATGGCATGACGAATTGATAAACACATTCTTGCCAACATGTATATTGCGGCCACAATCAGTGTAGAAAGGAGGGAAAATACCAAATGAAGGATCAACTTTTTCTCCCGTCAACTCAGAAAAAAGAGCATTCAACTCATCATTTGTATGAAACTTGGTATTCATTTCCATCGTTATGCGACGAGCGTTCATTGCCATCTCATGCATCAGTTTATGAGCGTCGCTACCCGCCTCCACATATCCTTTTTCCTTGACAAGCGCAAAAAAATCATTCTCAGTCATTGGAGAAGACGTTGCTGCGTTTTGCGATGTCGCGTTTTCAAGCTCATTCTGCATACCCTTGGTGATAGTCTCTACCATCTGTTTGGCAAGCAGATGACCGGCGTCGGCTGCCGCCCTAAACAATTCAAGGGCTCTCTTGACATCCTTCTCCACTCCATTTCCAGTAAGGAATCTGCGACCTACAGAAAAATTGATTTCCGCATCGTCGTCTTCATATCCATTATTAGAATCGTAATTATTGCAACTCATTATAAACCATTAAATTAATGTGAATAATACAGACGTTACCGCCATAAATAAAAAAGGGAGGCAGAAAACACCACCTCCCACAAAATCTCTGAATAAGAATTAGTTCTTCTTAGAGAACAAATCCATAATTTTAACAATAGCGTTAGCTTTTTCCTCTGTAGAACCAGTAGTAAGTGTACCCTTAAGAGCCTCTACATCAGAAAGGCCTTCTAGCAAACCGTTAAGTTTTTCAACTGCAGCATCACCTGTAGCTTCAGTACCAGTAACAACCTCTACAGCAGCTTCTGCAAACGCAGTCTTATAAGTGTTGTCTGTTGATTTCTTGTACTTGTCTGCAGCAGAAATCAAACTGATAGCAGAGGCTGTCTTGTCCAATGTCTCTCCTGGACCAGTCACAACTTTATAATCTTCGCCGAACTTCTTTCCATCAGCTCTAGCTTGATCAACTGTAGTTTTTCCATTCTCAATACCATTCTCATCGTCATCATCACCACAAGATGTGAACGAGCCACACATCAAAGTTGAGGCCAAAAAGCACATTGCTAAATACTTATTGAATTTCATATTCATCAGTTTTAAATTAAATTTTTCAGCAATATTACTTCATTTATCTCACAATTCCACAAAATCTCAATAATTTTTAATAAAAAAACAGTTAAAAAGTTTTAATTATCGTATTATTATGTCTATTTTTGCAAGAAACGGATTAAAACAATTAGACAAAATGAGAAAGATATATCAATCAATAATGATTGCTACAGTAGCGGTTGCGATGTCGTCATGTGCCAACAAAGATCAGGCGAAGCCAGTAGAAAATGCACAGGGACCAATCAAACCAGCTGAGCAAGAACTTGTTGTAGACACTACAGCGATCGCGGAGAAGGATGCGGCATACTTATTTTATAATGAGTTTACTGTTGCAGGCCAGCCTCTAAAGATCAAAGGTGGCGAGTATGCGAAAGGAGCAAAAGTAAGTGTTCTTTTCAACGACGGTAATGGATTCAACCTTGCTTCTCCAAAAGTAGAGGTTAAAGGAAACAACGAAATCTGGGCAGTTGTTCCAGAAAACGTGGCTAATTCATTCCCTGTAATGATCGTCAACGGTTCAGACTCTGTCAAGACAGATGTTCTTTTCCGTGATGCTCGTAACATCATCGTTGACTTCGACAACAAGAAAGATCAACTTTACATCAGCGGTGCAGCTGAAAAGTACGCTAACCTGTTCTCATTGAACACTGGCGACTACGGTGTGTTCGATGACATCAAGAGCTGGCAGGCTATTGTTTACCAGAGTGCACGCGAGAATGCAAAGGCAGCAGACTCTACAGTGTTCGGTTCATTCACTAACGACATCTTGAACAAGCAGCTCAACATCCGTGAGTTCGCTATCAAGTTTGAGGTGAATGTTCCTAAAGATCACCCAATCATCGGTGAGGTGTTTGAGTTCGGTTTCTGCAGTGGCAACGACGAGGATCCAATCGGAAACATCCGTAATTGCGCAGCTTACTGGTGTCCATCAGAATATGTATGGATCAAAGAGACAGATTCATGGGAGATCGACAATGCCAAGCCATTCTACACAGATGGTTGGATGACAGTGACTATCCCATTCTCAGAGTTGCTTTGGAAGAGTAAGAACATGAGTATTTGTGCAGACGCTTCTCACAACGGTCAGTACACTAACGGTGCATGGACAGACTACAAGCACCACTACAACTACGCGCAGCTTCACGCCGATCCAACAGAGGTTGAGCGTTGGGGTGGATTCACAATCAACGTTAACGAGTATGGCAGCTGCTTGAGAAGAGAGAAGTACAAAGTTGCTATGGACAACATCCGTATCGTACCTAACGATGGTGCTGGTGCTCTTTACTTGAAGAAAGATTACGGTGTACCTCAGCGTCACTACTCAAAGAAATAAGAATCAATATTTTCTTTATAAAAGCGAGTCACTTACCAGCGACTCGCTTTTTTATCGTAATTATCATAGAGAAATAACTTTAGTCTTAGACTAGACAGTAACACAAAAATCAGGACAACCTTAAAAAATGTCCTTACATATTCTTCGCTTAAAATTTTCATTACGCATTTCGCATTTATAATTTTCTATCGTGTTCGCAGAAATCACATATTGGCTGTTCAACGCCCTCTATATATACGCAGTAGCGATGACCATCATCGTGCTGATGCTGGAAAACCGAAATCCAATCAAATCTATCGCATGGATAATCACAATCATATCACTACCAGTGGTTGGACTCATATTATATGCGTTGTTTGGACGTGATTTCAGGAAAGGCAACACAGTGAAGAAAGCCAACAAAGCCTATGCGGAAGCGTTGAAGGACATAGACGAAAAGTTTGACCAAGGCAATCCCGTCGAAGGATACGAAAATCTTTCCCAACTCATATATAATCTCTGCAACGAGAAAATCTACAGCAACACATACATAAAGCCATTCACAGATGGAGTGTCCCTTTACGAATCCATTTTTTCGGATATAGAGTCTGCAAAGGAGACAATATTTGCAGAATACTACATCATTGAGAATGACAAAATCAGCAAAAGATTCATCGAGACCTTGATAAAAAAAGCCAATGAGGGAGTGAAGGTCAAGATTGTCGTGGATGCAGTCGGAAGTTGGAAAGTGAGGAAAAAGACAAAACAAAGGCTAGCAGATGCCGGAATTGAATATCACGAATTTCTTCCCGTCACCCTACCCTTTTTCGGCAGGAAAATCAACTATCGCAACCACCGAAAAATTCTTCTCATAGACAATGAGATCGGCTATATAGGAGGCATGAACGTCGCCGACAGATATATAGAAGGCAAACCGTCTCTCGGAAAATGGAGGGATACACATATAAAGGTCATAGGCGATGGTGTTCAAGGATTGGCAAAAGTGTTCAGGAAAGACTACCACTTCGTTAGCAGACAGTTATCTTCCATCAGCACAAAAATGCCATCTAAGCATGACGGACTAACACCATGCAACATGCAGACAGTATTCAGCGGCCCGGACATGGAATACAGGGCCATCATGCAGACATATCTGCGCATCATAATGCAAAGCACGAAATACGTCTACATAGAGTCGCCATATTTCATGCCCAATGAAGCAGTACGATCAGCATTGGTGACAGCGGCCAAAAGCGGAGTGGAAATAAAAATCATCATTCCATTGTTTAGCGACGACAGGATAGTGCTGATGAGTACATATTCATATGTGAAAGACCTCGCGTCGGCAGGCATACACTTTTATTTCTACAAGGCTGGATTCATCCACAGCAAACTAATCGTGTCGGACGACAAGATTGTCAGTTTAGGCAGCGCGAACATGGACTTTCGCAGTCTTGAACATAATTTCGAGACAAATGCCATTCTTTATGGAGACGAGACAGCTTCCATCTTCCGCAACATCTTCGAGCAAGACATGGCTGATAGTGAATCGTTTGACATGAAACGCTGGAAAAGCAGACCATTCTCAATGAGGATCAAAGAGTCAATAGCAAGATTATTCAGCCCTGTATTTTAAGAAGAATAAAAATGAGATAATTCATTTAGTATTTTTTTGTACTTTTGCAAAATATAACCAATTGTAATATGGCAGAAAACGAATTTTTGCAGATAGAAGAGAAAGTGGTAGAGATGCTCAAGACCGTTTACGATCCTGAGATTCCTATTGATATATATGCGCTCGGACTAGTGTATGGGATTGACGTAGATGGCAGTACAGTCAACATCAAAATGACACTGACTGCCCCATCTTGTCCGGCAGGCGACTTTATGGTGGAGGACATCAAACAGAAAGTGGAGTCGATAGACGGAGTGGAGACATGTAACGTCGAGATTGTGTTTGAGCCAGAATGGAATCAAGATATGATGACCGAAGAGGCCAAACTTGAATTGGGATTCTTATAATAGTAGGACAGCCATTAAGCCGACACTATACATATATATAAATGGGAAACGAAAGAAACCGAATATATTTCATATCCGACTGTCATTTCGGACTTGACGCCAAAGATTCGTCCATAGAACGTGAAAAAAAATTTGTCCGTTGGATGAACAGCATCAAAAGCAGCTGCAAAAGTTTGTACATGCTCGGAGACATTTTCGACTATTGGTTTGAATACAACACTGTGATTCCAAAAGGATTCACGAGAGTGCTGGCAAAGATTCAGGAATTTGTAGACGAAGGTATTGAGGTAGTCTATTTCACCGGCAACCACGACATCTGGACTTTCGGATATTTGGAAAAAGAACTTGGTGTACGTGTCGTCAGAAGTGAAGAATCAGCGACACTTCAAGGCAAGCATATATATATGGCTCATGGCGACGGATTGGGAGATCCCAGCCGCACATTCAGATTTCTACGAAGATTTTTCAGAAACGGGCCATGCCAAAAACTATTCAAATGGATTCATCCGGACGTGACAATGCCATTCGGCAACTGGTGGAGTCGTCGCAACCGATACAGCAGATGGGACAAAGTGACAGAACAAGAAAGTGAAAAAGAGGATGTTTATCTTGGAGAAGACAAGGAGCATCTTGTGATTTTCGCAAAAAATAACGAAAAAAACAATGGACCAAAGTACGATTTTTATATCTTTGGACATCGTCATATTGAATTAGATTTGATGATAAATGCAAAAAGTCGTGTAATTATTTTGGGAAATTGGATAAATAAATATACATTTGGAGTCTTGGAGGATGGCAACTTTTGGTTGGATAATTTTTTAGAAGACGATGAGAATGTCAATTGTTGCGACTTATCCAATGTTGTTTAACAAAAAAAAGGATAATATTATGAGTACGAAATATATAATTTTGTTTGTATTGGCTGCAATGTTTTCTGGATGCACCATGTCTATGAAAGGCGATTGGGCAGGAAGAGAATACTGCGGATGTGACGAGGGTGATTTGCTGGACAGAGCAAAATGCAAAAAAGATGTTCTTGTCAAATATAAGGAAGAACTCAAAAACGATGAATTCCGCAAAGCATTCCACGATCACAAATGTGATTAACACTAGAGATAAAAGGAATTAATGTTTAAGGATTAAAAGCAAAACGACATGAGATCTAATTTTTTCAACTCCATAATCGTTGGCTCAATGTTGTTAGTGACAACTGGATGCCAAGAAAAAACCGTCACCATGCAGAGCATGAGATGTGAATATGTCAAAGCAGGAGACGAAGCAGTCATTTATGGTAGCGGATTTTCTGCTGACGACGAGATCCTTTTTGAAAACAACCAAAAAGGTAAAATTGTCGCATCCAAGACAAACGACTCCATCCTTACCGTCATTGTTCCAGAAGAGGCAAAGCCAGGAATGCTTTGCTACATTCCCAAACATGGCAAAAAAGTGTATTCTGACTTTATGTTCAGAGACAATCGTGGAATAATTATTGATTTTGACACTTACCCTTCCACATGGGGAGGTTTCGAGCCATTCGATGAAGAAGGTGAACCGATCAGAATAGTAAAGGGCGAAGAAGACAACATTCTTACCCTACCTGCAACTCCACCAGAGGAAATAAGCAACCATTACGGTTTACTTTACGGTATGTACAAAGAAGCTTGGTCTATGAACGGAAAAGAGACCTTCCTTCAGTATTGTGCAAATCCTGAGTATGGCGGCGGAGGCAGAGGAAATCACTCCATTGCGGGCGATTATGTGGGAATGCCTATCGAAGAATTGTGTTTGAAATTTGAAGTGTTTGTTCCTAAAGAGTGTTCTTTCAAATGTCGTCCTCGTATAGAAATGTTCTTTGGACCATACGAATCAGCCAACAAACATGGACGTGAGGTCTCTCCAATATACGCATGGGCTCCATGTGATTCAAAGACAGGCGAGTTCTACACAGAGAATGGTTGGGAAACCATCACCGTTCCTCTTACAGAATTCAACCGCAGCTATGAAAGTGATGAAATAAAAGCTGGGCCAATTAATCTTAAAACAGCAACAAACTTCACATTCGTGTTGATGGGAGATCCTGGAGACAAACCTTCTGAAAACTATTTGTGTGTGGACAATTTCAGAATTGTCCCGATAAAGTAAACAAAAAATAAAATAATCGGTCAAAATAAAATTACATAAAAGGAATTAAGGATTAAAAGAAATGAAATCTAATTTTGTCTATACCGTAATTGCCGGCACCATGTTGCTTGCCTCAACTGGATGCCATGAAGAAAACATCACCATGCAGAGCATGAAATGTGAATTTGTCAAAGCTGGAGACGAAGCAGTCATTTATGGAAGTGGGTTCTCCGCAGATGACGAAATCTTTTTTGAAAACAATCTGAAAGGTGAAATTGTTGCGTCTAAGACAAATGATTCCATACTTACTGTCATTGTTCCAGAAGATGCAAAGCCAGGAAAACTTTGCTATATCCCTAAACATGGCAAAAAAGTATATTCCAACTTTATGTTTAGAGACAACCGTGGAATAATAATTGACTTTGATGACTATCGCTCAACATGGGGCGGTTTCGACCCATTCGACGAAGATGGTGAACCTATCAAAGTTGTCAGCAAAGATGACAGTATCCTATCTCTTCCTGTAACTCCACCAGAAGCAATCAGCGGACACTACGGTTTACTATATGGCATATATAAAGAAGCATGGACTATGAAAAGAGAGACATTCCTTCAATATTGTGCCAAAACAGAGTATGATGGCAGAGGAAACCATTCAGTTGCCGGAGACAACGCAGGAATGCCTCTTGAAGAGTTATGCCTAAAGTTTGAAGTGTACGTTCCTAAAGAGTGCACATTCAAATCTTGTCCTCGTGTAGAAATGTTCTTTGGTCCGTATGAATCAATCAACAAGCACGGTCGTGAGCAATCCCCTATCTATGCTTGGACGCCTTGCAACACCCCAACTGGCGAATTCTACACAAAAGACGGATGGGAAACCATTACAATACCTCTTACTGAATTCAACCACAGTTATGAAAGTGACGAAATAAAAACTGGTCCTATCAACCTTAGAACCGCAACAAACTTTACTTTCGTAATAATTGGAGATCCTGGTGAGACCCATACAGAAAACTATTTGTGTGTAGACAATTTCAGAATTGTTCCGATAAAGTAAAAAAAACAACACAATAAAATAATACTAAAGAGACGTGCACAATGCGACGTCTCTTTTTTATTATCAAGCGACATACATTATAATAATTGACTTTCCCCCACTCTTTTTTTTCACTATCCACCAATCTTTTGCATATTTTTCTTATTTTTGCTAAATACGTACCATTCTACACAATAAAATGCAATCATTGCAGTTATTGAAGAAGACGTGATATCGCCATCAGGAAAGGCGATAAAAAATGTGCCCCTACGCAGCCACAGCGGCAAACGTATATAAAGCACAGAAAAGCAACATTTTACTTAAAGAGAAAAATATGGGAAGATATATAGCACCATCGGAACTGCCGTTGAATGAAGACGGATCTGTGTTCCACCTACATTTGAAGAAAGGCCAGCTTGCAGACAAAGTGATTCTTGTCGGCGACCCTGCCAGAGTGAACATGGTGGCTTCTTTTTTCGACAAGGGAAGCATTGAGTGCGACGTTCAGAGCCGTGAATTCCATACCATCACCGGAAAATACAACGGACACAGAGTCTCCTGCGTAAGCCATGGAATCGGCACTGACAATATCGATATTGTCCTCACAGAACTTGACGCTCTCGTCAACATCAATTTTGAGACACGTGAGGTGTGCGACACTCTTAAAAGTCTGACAATAGTAAGGGTCGGAACAAGCGGTGGAATGCAAGACTTCTGCCCTATCGGCTCATACGTGGTGTCTAAGAGAAGCATCGGATTCGACGGTGTGCTCAACTACTACAGCGGTGAAAACGTCTGCGACTTGGATTTCGAGGATAAATTCTGCAAACATGTCGGATATTCAGCACGTTACGCCCGTCCTTACGTGATCAGCGCGGACGAAAAACTAGTTGAGCAGATTGGATACGACATGATAAAAGGCGTGACAATTTCAGCCCCAGGATTCTATGCGCCACAGGGAAGATGGGTCCGACTCCAACCGCAAGATCCGGAGTTGAATGCCAAAATCCGCACGTTCGACTACAACGGAGAAAAGATCACAAACTACGAGATGGAAAGCTCAGCAGTGGCAGGTCTCTCACGTCTACTCGGACACAGGGCAATGACAGTGTGCTGTATCATCGCAGGACGAACATCAGGCGACATGAACACTGAATACCACGGCACTATGGAAAAATTAGTAGAAACAGTTCTAAAGAGATTAATGAAATAAAATATGGACGGAATGCCATACAATACGCAGATGCCCAAACTTGCACTGCCAGAATACGGGAGAAACATCCAAAACATGGTGAACTACTGTCTTACAATTGAAGACAGGGAGGAACGCACCAATTGTGCATACAGCATAATCCAGACAATGGGCAACCTGTTCCCTCATCTGAGAGATGTTAATGACTTCAAGCATATCCTTTGGGATCACTTGGCTATCATGGCTGATTTCAAACTTGACATCGACTATCCTTACGATATAATCAAAAAGGAGGAGTTGTATGAGAAACCAGAGCCTATGCCATATCCCGACAATTTCATGATATTCAAGCACTATGGTGCTTCCATCCAAAAATTGATCGGATTTTGCCGCACTATTGAAGACGAAGATGAAAAAATGTCGTTGGCCGTGCTTATCGCCAACCAAATGAAAAAGAGCTATTTTGCTCACAATAAGGAGACTGACGACGTTAAGATCATCAAAGACTTGAGAGACATGTCGGGAGGCGAGATCCTTCTTGATCCAGAAAAAATTTCTCTTATCTCATCCGCTGAGATCATGAAAAGTGCTAAGGCTAATGCCACAACTGCAGCAAAAAAGAAGAAAAAATAATATCTGATTCGTATGAATAAAGTTATTGCACTTATGCTTTCAGCTGGAGCCGCATTTCCAGCATTCGCAGAAAGAGACATCTACGGATGGGAATTTCTTTCCGCGTCAACTTCTGCATACACAGGAAGCATAGGAGTCGAAAATGTATCTTCCCATAGCAGAGAAATAGACATGGCTCTTCGCAATCCTGCTCTGATGACGGAAGAGACCCACAACACAGCTTCTCTAAGCTACCAGAACTATCTTGCCGGCTCAAGTTGGGCGACAGCTGCATATTCCAGAGCCATCGACGACAAAAACTCATGGGGAGCCGCAATTGTGTTCGCGCCTTACGGCAAAATGACGGAGACAGACATATATGGAAATGAAATCGGTGAATTCAGTGCCACCGACTTTATGGCGGAAGGTCTGTATAGCCGTCTGTTGGCTGAAAATTTCCGTGTCGGTCTGGGATTCAAACTGATTTTTTCTTCTATAGCTGAAGAGAGAAGTTTCGGATTCGGTTTCGACGTCGGTGCCAACTATTTCAACAAAGACAAAGACATCTCTTTGGGATTTGCCGTGAGAAATATCGGTGCTCAGCTGGCTACATATACAGACACGCCTGATTCAAGAGACAGACTCCCTTGGAACATGCAACTTGGATTTACCAAAGGTCTTGAACACGCTCCATTCAAATTCTCTGTCACATACACAGATATCAACCGCTGGGATTTGTCGTACACTAAATACAATGAAGTCGACAAGAACAAATTAGACGGAGAAGATTTGGAGGAAACACAGGAAATCAAGTGGGGAGACATGCTTATGCGCCACTTCGTGTTCTCTGTGGAATTTGTGCCAAGAGATGAATTCTCACTGGTAGTAGGCTACAACTGCAGACGTGGCCGCGAATATCAGTTGGCAGATTCTCGTTCTGGAGCCGGATTCAATTTCGGTCTTAATCTGAATATCAAGAATGTATACGTCGGGGCAGCATATTCAATATATGGAAAGGCAGCAAACGTATTCGGCGCGACAGTGGGATACAAAATAAACAGGCCCGAATATGTTGAGACAATAGAGCCTGGCGAACAATACTAAAAATTAAAAGATGAAAAACATAGTAGTAGCAATCGACGGATTCTCGTCTTGCGGAAAAAGCACAATGGCAAAATGGCTTGCCAAAGAGGTAGGCTACAAATATATCGACTCTGGCGCGATGTATCGTGCTGTAACTCTGTTCTGCCTTCGCAACAACCTTATCAAGGACGGTGTTGTAGATACAGAAAAGCTTGAGCGTCGCATGAACGAGGTAAAGATAGAATTCCGTGTCAATGAAAAGACAGGAAAAAGTGACACTTACCTGAACGGAGAATGTGTAGAATCGGAAATCCGAGGCATGGAGGTGTCGTCAAACGTAAGCCCGGTGGCAGCAGTGCCATTCGTTCGCCACGCCATGGTGGATCTGCAGAGAAGCTATGGAGAAGGAGGCGGAATCGTGATGGACGGACGTGACATCGGCACCACCGTCTTCCCTAACGCTGAATTGAAACTATACGTGGTGGCTTCTGCTGAGGTCAGAGCTCAAAGAAGATACGACGAACTTACTGCCAAAGGAGACAAAGTTTCATTCGATGACATTTTGAAAAATGTGCAGGAACGCGACTATATTGATATGAACCGCGCGGAATCTCCTTTAAGAAAGGCTGAAGACGCAATTGAACTTGACAACGGTCTGCTAACAATCGAGGAGCAGAACAAATGGTTGATGCAGGTTTTTAATGAAAAGACAAAATAAGACGATGATAATCGATATCGACGAGAATTCTGGTTTCTGCCCTGGAGTGGTGTCAGCGATCAAAAAAGCGGAGGATGAGCTTCTGCAAAACAACTCACTCTACTGCTTGGGCGACATCGTGCACAATTCACGTGAAGTGGAAAGGCTTACCGAACAAGGTCTGGAAACAATCGGAATCGACGAATTGCAGAAGTTGAAAGACACTCGTGTGCTCCTGCGTGCGCATGGAGAACCACCGTCGACATACGACTTGGCAAAAAAGAACAATATCTCCATCATCGACGCGACATGCCCAGTGGTTCTCGCCCTGCAACGCAAAATCAAGACAGCATACGAGAAACACAATAAGAAGAACACACAGATTGTGATCTACGGAAAAGTGGGCCATGCGGAAGTGAACGGACTTGTAGGCCAGACAAACGGAACCGCAATCGTAGTGGAGAATCTGAACGATATCGACAAAATTGATTTTTCAAAAGATATCTGTCTATTTTCGCAAACCACCAAAAGCATCGAGGGGTTTAACGAAATAATAGCGGAGATCCAAAAAAAGAAAAAAGACTGTATCAAATTTGAATATTTCGATACAATCTGCAGACAAGTGGCTAATAGAATCCCAAAAATCATTAGTTTTGTCTCGAAATACGAACTGATTTATTTTGTTTGTGGAAAGAAAAGCTCAAACGGCAAGGTGCTCTACGAACAATGCAAAAAGACAAATCCTACGACACTTCTGATTTCAGGAGTGGAAGATATTGATTTGTCGGACATTAAAGGCAAAGAAAAAATCGGGATATGCGGTGCGACGTCAACACCAAAGTGGCAGATGGAAGCAGTCCGAGACTATATCTTGAACGCTAACAAATAAATACCAACACTATGAAAATTAAGTGCATAGGCATTTTAACATCTGGAGGCGACGCTCCAGGAATGAACGCTGCAATCAGAGCGATCACTCGTTCTGCTATCTACAACGGTATCCGTGTCAAAGGTATCTACAGAGGCTACAAGGGACTGATGATGGGAGAGATTGAGGAATTCCACACAGAAAGCGTCAGCAACATCATCCAACATGGAGGAACAATTCTTAAGAGCGCAAGGTGCCAAGAATTCCACACTCAGGAAGGAAGGCAGAAAGCCTACACTACCCTGCGGTCGGAAGGCATTGACGCATTAGTTGTATGTGGTGGAGACGGTACTTTCACCGGAGCTCGTCTGTTCGCGCAAGAGTTCGACATTCCAATCGTAGGTGTGCCATGCACCATCGACAACGACTTGTCTGGCACAGATTACACAATAGGATACGACACCGCTCTAAACACAATCGTGGATGCGGTGGACAAGATCAAAGACACAGCCAACTCACACGAACGCTTGTTTTTTATCGAGGTCATGGGTCGCGACGCAGGTTATCTCGCATTGAACGGTGCGATCGCCACAGGAGCGGAGGCTGCCATCATACCTGAAATCGAAACTGGAATAGACCAGCTTGAGGCTTTCATCTCAAGAGGATTCAGAAAGTCGAAAAACAGCAGTATAGTGCTTGTTGCGGAAAGCGACATCACTGGTGGAGCGATAGGTGTCGCAGAACGTCTAAAGAAAGAGCATCCTGAATATGAGGCCCGCATAACAATCCTTGGACACATCCAAAGAGGAGGCTCGCCAACAGCGGCAGACCGTATACTGGCCACACGTCTTGGGGCTGCGGCCATCGACGCACTTATTGATGAGCAGAGAAATATAATGGTGGGAGTAGTGAACGACCGCGTCGTCTACGTACCATTCAACAAAGCCATCAAACATGAGAAGAAGATGGACACTTCTCTGATGTCAGTTTTGAAAGTTGTTTCAAACTAATTATACAAAATGAAAAAAAATCTTTTTTTCCTTATGCTTCTTGGAGCTATGGCATCATGCGGCAACGCTCCTAAGAATAATGAGAACAATGAGGCGATTGACCTTGATTCATCAGCCGTAACGGTTTCTGAGGAAACAGCCGGAGTAGACGCGCGTCCTGTGCCATTCGAGGCACTTGATGGCAAGTGGATGATTAAGTCAGCAAAAAGTGTAGCTGTCGCAGAAGGAGACACTTCAGCGTATGTTATCCTTAACGTTGCTGAAAAGACAATCAACGCAACTGCAGGTTGCAACTCAATCTTTGGAGCGATCAACAGAAATGGTCGCGCAGCCAATTCTTTGGCATTTGAGAATATGGGAGCCACTAAAATGATGTGTCCGGACAAAGACTCTCTTGAGATGGCCCTGATCGACGCACTCAACAACACTCGTTCTTTCACTCTGTCTAACGGAGAACTTACATTCAGCAACGAGAAAGATGAGGTTGTGCTAAAAGCTGCAAAATAAGATCATAATTCATATAATATAGAAAAGACGGGGGACATGAAGTGCACCCCAAAAGTTGGAC
>DFGT01000012.1 GCA_002371265.1 Bacteroidales bacterium UBA3743
CGTCAACAGACTATTGGTATGAGTGTTTGATCCGAGAGATCGACAAGGTCTACAAAGGTCACTTCACACTGATAAGGCGATAATCAAACGGATTATATGATAACAAAAAAGGTTGCGAGACAATCGCAACCTTTTTTGTTTGTGAAATTAATGTTATGTCTGATAGAAATTTTTGAACACGGAAATAACTAATTTGTGGATTATAATAATTATTTTTGTCTTAGTGATAGAATTGATTTATGAATAGAATTTTTTTATACCTAATACTCTTTTTTTTCGCATCTTGTCATGAAGAAAAAGCGACGTTGGATGAGACTGTTGATTTTTCTGCCTGGAATTTATCAGCCCCGCCTGATACACTTTGGGGTGTTGACGTGAGCCATTATCAGGGAAAAATTGATTTTGACGAATTGGAAGAGGGAGCTCATTTTGTTATACTCCGTGCCTCTATTGGCTCCAACGGAAAATGTGACCAGCGTTTTTATGGCAACTATGCAAGAGCTGCAAAGTCTCATTTGTTGCTCGGCTTTTATCATTTCTTCTATTTTGACCGTGACGGAGAATTGCAGGCAAAAATTTTTTTGGATGCCACGAATGGCAAACGAAATAATTTTCCTCTGATAATTGATTTTGAAGAGTCGAAAGTGGTCAACAATCCAAAAGAAATGAATATAGACTCTTCTGTATATAATTTGCGAAATATGGTTGATTATCTTCAATCACAGGGAAAAGACGTGATGATTTATTCCAATCGTCATTGTTATGCAAAATATAAAATAGCGTCAAATTTTCCGGGCGTTAAGTTATGGGTGGCTGATTATAACGCGATGTTTGTGACGGAGGATTTCCCTGACTGCTATATCCAGCAATATGCATGCGACGGGAGTGTTTATGGAATATCTGCGGACGTAGATTTGAATGTTATCGTCGACAGTAAGAAGATCATCAAGCCAGAAATGCAGCCTTAATGGTGATTTTTTCATGTTTTTTTCATCAGTTTCACGTCATTTGGTGCTATCTTTGCCAAAATTTTGAACAATGTTGAAAAAATACAGATATGACAAGAGAAGAATTATTTGAGAATATCAAGAAGAAGCAGTCGTTTCTTTGTGTCGGTCTTGATACAGACGTGAACAAGATTCCTGAGTTTATGTTCGACAAATACGAAGGCGACTATATATTCGAATTCAATAAGCAGATAATTGACGCAACTGCCAAATATTGCGTCGCATACAAACCTAATTTGGCATTCTATGAGAGTCTTGGACTTCAAGGATGGGATGTCCTAGAGCGTACCGTCGACTATATTCGCAGCAATTATCCGGACATGTTCTTGATTGCCGACGCTAAACGTGGCGATATTGGCAACACTTCCGCTATGTATGCCCGCACATTCTTTGGCGCAATGGATTTCGATTCAGTTACTGTGGCTCCTTATATGGGAGAGGATTCTGTGTCTCCATTCTTGACATATGAGGGCAAGTGGGTGACTCTTCTTGCGTTGACATCAAACAAGGGAGCTTTCGATTTCCAGTTTATGAAGGATGCTGAGACAGGTGACACATTGTATCAGAAAGTTTTGAAAACATCTAAGAAATGGGGTAATGCTGACAATATGATGTATGTTGTCGGTGCAACCAAAGCTGATATGCTCAGTGATATACGTGAGATTATTCCAGATAATTTCTTACTTGTCCCAGGTATCGGAGCCCAGGGTGGTAGCCTAGAGGAGGTTGTGAAACATGGTATGAACAGCCAGTGTGGACTTCTTGTCAATTCTTCACGCGCCATTATATACGCTGCCAACGACGAGACATTTGCTGAGGCGGCTGCTCGTGAGGCAAAGAAGGTGCAGGAACAGATGGCTGGATTCTTGAAGGCTGCGGGAATGATTTAATTGTTTGGGTAGACAGAGTAATGCGCACAAAAATCATCAACGACCCGGTACACGGATTTATCAACATTCCGGAATTCATTTATGATATTATCGAACACCGCTTTTTCCAGCGTCTGTCTCGAATCAGGCAACTGGGTTTGACTTATATGGTGTATCCTGGCGCACAGCATACCCGTTTCCTTCACTCTCTGGGCGCTATGCACTTGATGGGTGAGGCTCTGACTACTCTTCAGAATAAAGGTATTGCTATTTCAAAGGAAGAGAAAGAGGCGGCGATGGCGGCTATCCTTCTTCACGATGTAGGACATGCCCCATTCTCTCACGTGCTGGAGAGTACTTTCGTTTCCGGCATTTCACATGAGGAGATATCTCTTCTGATGATGAAACAGATAAATAAAGATTTCGGTGGCAAACTAGATATGGCCATTGAAATCTTTCAGGATAAATATCCACGACATTTTTTCCATCAGCTGATCTCAGGACAATTGGATGTCGACAGACTTGATTATCTGAGTCGAGACTGCTATTTCACAGGAGTCGTGGAGGGAGTTATCGGTGCGGAGAGAATCATCAAGATGATGAACGTTGCAGACGATAAACTCTGTGTTGAAATAAAAGGAATATACTCAATAGAGAAATTCTTGATTGCCCGACGAATGATGTATTGGCAGGTATATCTTCACAAAGCGTCGATCGCGGCGGAACAGGTGTTGATATCTTTGCTCAGACGTGCAATCTGTCTTGCCAAACAAGGTGAGGAATTGTTCGCGTCGCCATCATTGAGATATTTTCTTTACAACAACGTCGAGGCAGACTCTTTTGACATCTACAGCTCGTCGCTTGAAAATTATGCCAGATTCGACGATTCCGATATCTATTCAGCGCTTAAAGTTTGGCAATGCCATAAAGACAATATACTGTCTTTGTTGAGCGAGGCACTTACGGACAGACGTCTGTTTAAGGTAAAGGTGTTGGATCATGAGCCAAGCAAGTCGGAGGTGGATGAGATAAAGAAACAGATACAGTCTGTCACTAATTTTACTGATGAAGAGGTTGAGTATTTGTGCAGGGTTGTGCCGGTGACAAGCAAGGCTTATTCGTTGAAAAATGGTGGTTTGAATATACTACGTTCAGATGGTAAATTGTGTGATGTTAGCGAAGTTTCAGATATTTTAGACTTCTCTTTGTTGTCTAAACAGGAGAGAAAATACTATCTTTGCTATTATGATTCGCGTCAATATTTTAGCACTCAGGTGTAAATTTAGTTGATTTTTTTGTTCGAAAGGTACTGCAATGCTTTATATTAGTGTGATAGATTGCGGTATGTGTCAATATTTTACTACTTTTGTTTGATTTTTTAATTTTTAGGAACATGGAATTTACAGCAGGACAGTTGGCAGCAATGCTTAAAGGACAAGTAGAAGGAGATGACAATGTAAAGGTTAGTACTTTTGCAAAAATAGAGGAGGGAAGAAATGGAGCAATTTCATTTTTGTCAAATCCGAAGTACACAGAATATCTCTATTCCACAAAATCGTCTGTCGTGTTGGTGTCAAAGGATTTTGTTCCGACAAAAGAATATTCATGTACACTTTTGAGAGTTGCTGATCCATATGCTGCTGTAGCGCAGCTTCTTCGTTTGGCGGACCAGTACTTGTCTCCAAAGAGAAACGGAATCCATCCGTCAGCTTTTATCTCAGACAAGGCACAGATTGGAGAGAATGTTTATATCGGTCAGAATGTGGTGATTGAAGACGGTGCTGTGATTGGCAATGGATGTCAGATTTATGCGAATACGTTTATCGGACAGGGTGTTACATTGGAAGAAGATTCATTGGTTTATGCCAATGTCACAATATATAAAGGCTGTAAGATAGGCAAAAGATGTGTTTTGCAGGCTGGATGTGTGATTGGAGGAGACGGATTTGGCTTCGCTCCGAATCCAGACGGATCTTATAGCAAAATTCCTCAGCTTGGTATCGTTCGATTGGAGGACGACGTCGAGATCGGGGCAAATTCTACAGTCGACCGCGCGACAATGGGTGAGACTGTGATACATAAAGGAGTCAAGATAGACAATCTTGTGCATATTGCCCACAATGTTGTGGTCGGAGACAACACGGTGATGGCTGCGTTGACTGGTATTGCCGGTTCGACAAAGATTGGAAAACACTGTATGTTTGGAGGCCAGAGTGGCGTGGTCGGTCATGTGGAAGTGGCAGACAACTCAAATTTCGCCGCAAAGTGTGGCGTGTCGTCGTCAATCAAAACTCCAGGTCAGCAGTGGCATTTTTACCCACATATGGAGGGCGCAAAATTCCGTCGCAGCTATGTTTGCCTTAAGCAGTTGCCAGAGACTGTAAAGGTTGTTTCGGAGACAGAAAAGCAATTACGTGTTGCCAACGAGAGAATAGAGGCACTTGAAAAGCAGATTCAGGAGTTGGCAAGTAAAATAAAGTAATAACTGAGAAAAAAACAAAATGGAAAATCAGAAGACATTAAAGGGAGAATTCTCTATTTCTGGTGTAGGTTTGCATACAGGTTTGGCTATCAATGCCACTTTTAAGCCAGCACCTGCAGGTACAGGTATTAAGTTCAAACGCGTAGATATCGAAGGAGAAAACGAGATTGACGCTTTGGCTGAAAATGTAGTTGAGACAAGCCGTGGCACAGTTATTGCTAAGGGAGATGTTAAGGTAAGCACAATTGAGCATGCAATGTCGGCACTATATGCAATGGGTGTAGACAACTGTATGATTGAGATTTCTGGTGCTGAGATGCCTATCCTTGATGGCAGTGCTGCTCCATTCGTGAAAGAGATTCTTGCTGTTGGTCTTGAAGATCTAGATGCTGAGCGTGAATATTACGTTGTAAGAAAGAAGACAGAGTTCGTTAATGAGACTACTGGTTCAAAGTATACATTTATTCCAGACGAGGATTTCTCGATGACAGTAATGGTCAAGTATCCATCAGCTGTATTGAGCAATCAGTTCGCAAACTTAGATTCTATCGCTGATTTCCAGAATGAGGTGGCATCTTGCCGTACATTCGTGTTTGTAAAGGAAATAGAGCCTCTTGTTAAGAATAATCTTATCAAGGGAGGAGATCTAAATAACGCGATTGTTGTTTATGACGAGAAGATGTCTCAGGAAGAAGTTGATCATCTTTGTGATATTATGGGCAAGCCTCATATGAAGGCTGAGAACATCGGCTACATGAGCAATGAGCCTTTGCGTTTTGAGAACGAGCCAGCCCGTCACAAGATGCTTGATTTGATTGGAGACTTGGCGTTGATAGGCAAGCCAATCAAGGGTAAGGTGATTGCTGTATGCCCAGGCCACACAGCAAATGCAGACCTGACAAAGAAACTTCGTAAGGAGATCAAGCGTCAGGAGGTTGTTATCCCGTCATATGATCCAAACTTGGAGCCAGTGATGGATGTGAACAAGATCAGAGAGATCCTTCCTCACCGTTGGCCAATGCAGTTGGTGGACAAGGTAATCGAGATTTCAGACAATTATGTTGTCGCTATCAAGAATGTCACTTCAAACGAGACATTCTTTATGGGACATTTTCCACAGGAGCCAGTTATGCCAGGAGTGTTGATCGTTGAGGCAATGGCACAGTCTGGAGGTTTGTTTGTTTTGAATTCATTGGATGACCCACACGGATATTCTACATACTTCATGAAGATTGACAATGTGAAGTTCCGTCGTAAGGTTGTGCCAGGAGACACATTGATATTCAAGGTGTCGTATATAACTCCTTTGAGAAGAGGATGCGCGGTGATGAAGGCTTATGCTTTTGTCGGTGATCAGATTGCGGCAGAGGCAGAATTTATGGCTCAGATTATTAAGAACAAATAAAATAGATAGGACTAAATATTTTGTGGATGGAACAACCATTTGTAAGCATACATCCCGATGCTAAGATCGGAAAAAATGTTGAAATCGGACCGTTTACTTTCATTGACAAGGATGTCGAGATTGGCGACGGTACGAAGATTATGGCTAATGTCACAATCTTGGAGGGGGCACGCATCGGTAAGAATTGTATTATTTTCCCTAACGCTGTCATTTCAGCGATTCCACAGGATTTGAAATTCAAGGGAGAAAAAACCACTGCTGTTATCGGAGACAACACCACAATTCGTGAGTGTGTTACGATCAACAGAGGCACAGCATCCAAGGGCACTACAATTGTGGGCAGTAATTGTTTGATAATGGCTTATGTCCATGTCGCTCACGACTGTGTCGTAGGCAACAACATCATCTTAGGCAACACTACACAGCTTGCTGGAGAGGTCCATGTGGATGATTGGGCAATTATTTCAGGAGGTACTCTTGTTCATCAGTTCACGCGTATCGGTTCACATGTGATGATTCAGGGAGGTTCGAGAATCGGTAAGGATGTTCCTCCGTTTGCGATGGCTGGACGTGATCCGTTGGCTTACTGCGGATTGAATCTTGTCGGCTTGCGCAGACGTGGATTCTCAAATGAGAAGATTGAAGAAATTCAGAATATTTACCGTACATTATATATGTCTGGATTGAATGTCTCTCAGGCGATTGCAAAGATCAAGGAGACTTTCCAAGAAACAGAGGAGCGTAAGGTGGTGCTTGACTTCTTGGAAGGCAGTGAGAGAGGCATTATTCCAAGTATTGTTAAATAATAAAATCTATCGAGTATGTTTAGAAAAAGTATTGTTGCAAGTGTGTTGACGCTTGGTGTCGCTGCTTTCACATTCACTTCATGTGATGAGGAAACATTGAATTCGTTTACTCAGGGTGATACAGTAGCAGCTTTGAAGGAGGCTTTAAACGTAGGTGTCAATGTCGCTGTGGATCGTCTTTCTACGGAAGGCTATTTTGAAGATGCTGCTACAAGGATTGGTTTGCCTCAGGAGGCTGTTTCCGCTTTTACTGCTGTTCAAGCTTTACAGAAAGTTCCTGGTGTCAGCTCAGTTTTAAATGAAGTCGGATTAGGTTCTGATTTGCAGGATAATCTTGTTACTTTGTTTAATGACGCTGCAAAAGACGCTGCTCCAGAGGCTGCCTCGATATTTGCCGGTGCAATCAAAGACATGTCGGTTCAGGATGGAGAGCAAATTTTGTTCGGAGGAAGCGGTGCCGCTACTACATATTTGAAGGACAATACTTACACAGGTTTGCAGGGTGCGTTCCATGATCCGATTGTTAATAGCATGAATAATGTGAAAATCGCTGGAATGACTGCTACAAATGCTTGGACGAAATTCGCTACTGGAAACAACAAGTTGGCTGGATATATTAATCAGTACAGAAGTGCTATTGATCTTGCTTCTAGAACTGGTGTTATACCATCAAATGCTATGACTGCAATCAACAATGTTGGTGAAGTGAATACTGATATCTCTGATTATGTGACTGGTAAGGCTCTCGACGGTTTGTTCTTGAGAGTGTCTCAGAAAGAGGATGATATCCGTACAAATGCAGCCGCTCGTACTTCTGATTTGTTGAAGAGAGTGTTCGGCAGACTGGATGAGAACAAGTGATCCGAATGATTATTCTTAAATATAAAAGGATTTGGCAGAAATGTCAAATCCTTTTTGTTTTGTAAAATATGCCTTGTATCTTTGGATTTACATTAAGATAGACAACTATGAAATGCTATATAATAATATTTGCTCTGCTTACTTGCTTTGCTTTAATTTGTAGTGGACAGGAGACTATTGCCGAAACTGATTCAGTCAAAATCACTCAGGATTCAACTTCTCTTTCCCGACATGATTTGGATGAGGCTATATTGAAGAATGTCTATTCCGAACTGCTTGATGTTGATAAACAGATCCGGCTAACTCATAATATGTTAGTCGACTTGAATTTCATGAGTCCGGGTATGGAACGAAAGATTCAAATGAAATTAGACGAGTTGAATGGTCGTCTGGATAAGGCATCTGCTGAACTTGATTCCATTACAGACAAGGAAGTCAAAGCAGAGTCTAAACCATATAAAGTGACGGTTAAGGATTGCAGACAGAAAATCTCCAAATGTTCGGGAATGTTGAAGAAGAAATCGAAGAGGTTAAAATCATTAAATGGAAAAGAACAATAAATTAAATCTAAACTGATTCTTAATTTTAGAAAATCATTTTTTATCTTTGAAGAACATTCACTGACTAGATATAACATGATAAATATTAGAAAACTGGAGAATGAACTTTGGGAATCTGCTGACTTGCTCCGCAGTGGTTCCAAACTGACTTCCAACCAGTATTGCATGCCTGTGTTAGGGCTGATCTTTTTGCGTTACGCTTTCAGCAGATTTAAGAAAGTTGAGACAGAAATTTTAAGCAACCGCCCTTCAAGAGGTGGTCGTGTGATGCCTGTCGAAGCTAGTGACTTTAGAGCGAAGAGTGCGTTGTTTTTGCCGAAAGAGGCCCAATACGATTATCTTGTCAATTTGCCAGCGAATGTCTCTTCTCTTTCTTTGGTCGGACAAAATGGAAACCAACTCAATAGTCTTGGTGAGGTGGTGAATAACGCTATGGAACTGATTGAGGAACAGTCCGAACAATTGACAGGTGTCCTTCCTAAAAACTATACGGTCTTCTCTGATGAACTTTTGGGTGAGCTGTTGCGAATCTTCAACAATAGTGCTTTAGATGAAGTCGGTGGAGATATCATTGGCCGTATCTACGAATATTTTCTAAATAAGTTTGCAAAGAATGTTGCTAGTGATGACGGAGTTTTCTTCACTCCAAAATCTCTTGTAAAGATGATTGTGAATGTGCTTGAACCAAAATCGGGAATCTTGTTGGACCCAGCCTGTGGTTCTGGTGGTATGTTTGTGCAGACTGGAGATTTTGTTGAAAGTGAAGGTATGTCTGCCAACAGCACGATGACTTTCTATGGGCAGGAGAAAGTGGAGTATAATGCCCAACTTTGTCTGATGAATATGGCTGTGCACGGACTTTCTGGTGTGATCAAGTCGGGAGACGAAGCAAATTCATTCTATCAGGATGCACATAATCTTGAAGGACGGTGTGATTATGTGATGGCAAATCCTCCATTCAACGTGGATAAGGTGAAATCGGAGTCTGCTATGAATGCAGGTCGTTTGCCTTTTGGAGTGCCAGGCATTAATGCGAAGACAAAAGAGATAGGAAATGCCAATTATCTTTGGATATCCTATTTTTATGCTTATCTGAATGAGAAGGGACGTGCTGGATTTGTAATGGCAAGTTCGGCTACCGATAGTTCCAACAAAGATAGAGATATACGTGAGCAGTTGGTCAAGACTGGCGACGTGGATGTGATGGTGAGTGTCGGCAACAACTTCTTTTATACGCTATCCCTTCCATGCTCACTATGGTTTTTCGACAGAGCAAAGAGGTCGGAAAACAAAAATAAAGTGCTTTTCATTGACGCAAGAAACTATTTCACCGTCGTCGACAGAACGCTTAATGAATGGACGGAATGGCAGTTGAATAATCTTCAGGCTATCGTACACTTGTATCGTGGAGAAACTGATAAATATTCCCGTCTTATTAAGAAATATGAAGATTCTATTGAAGAGGCTATTGCTACGATTCATGAGCAAGGCTGTGAATTGATTCCACTGTTTAGCAGGGATTCTGTTGAGCCAATTTTGAATAATCTGCCTCTTTCGTCTGAAATTGATTATGTCAAGGCGACGGAGCGTTTGCGTTCTACCCTCGACATGACAAAGGAAGCTTTGAAATATGAAGAGAAAGAGCAGGGCAAAAAGAATAAGAAGCAGAGAGAGACGGCGATGTCTGCTGTCGTTGATAGTATTAACGCCGCTATCACATTGATTTCAGATCGTAGGTGGCTTATCGACAAGTTTGGCACAGAAGGAAACTATCAGGATGTGCTCGGGCTTTGTAAGATTGCGACCATAGACGAAATTGCAGAGAAAAACTATTCGCTAACTCCGGGCGCATACGTCGGAGTGGCAGAAGTGGAAGACGACGGAGTAGATTTTAAGTCTCGTATGAATGAGATCCATTCAGAACTTGCTCAACTTAATGCGGAGGCAAATACGCTGATGCAGGAAATCTTAAAAGAGTGGGAGGGGTTGAAATGAGTGAATGGAAGAAAGTGAAATTGGGGAAACTATATGATGTTCACAATGGACTTTCTAAAGGACGTGAGTTTTTTGGAACAGGATACCCATTTTTGACATTCTCTAATGTATTCAATAACCGATTTGTTCCAAGTGAACTAGAGTCTCTCGTTCAAACATCAGAGAAAGAAAGAGAGGCGTGTTCCATAAAGGCAGGAGATGTCTTTATCACTCGAACAAGTGAAACAATGGATGAACTTGGAATGAGTTCGGTAGCTCTAAAGGATTATCCTAATGCTACCTACAATGGTTTTACCAAAAGATTACGCCCCACAACAGATAAAGTAGATCCAAAATATATTGGTTATTATCTTCGTTCTCCAAGGTTTAGAGGTAAATTTATGGCATTCTCTACTATGACCACTAGAGCAAGTTTAGCCAATGATGATTTACTTAGTATGGAGGTTGAACTTCCGGAGAAGGATGAGCAAATTCGCATTGCAACTGTCTTATATCGTTACGACACATTGATAGAGAACTATCAGAAGCAGATAAAGTTGTTGGAGGAGGCAGCACAGAGGCTATACAAAGAGTGGTTTGTGGATTTGCGTTTCCCTGGACATGAGAAGGTGAAGGTGGTGGATGGAGTGCCGGAAGGATGGGAGAGGAAGAAGTTGGGAGAGATAGTTCCGATAATTACTGGCAAGAAAGATGCAAATTTTGGGACAAAAGATGGTGAATATCCATTCTTTACATGTTCTCAGGAACCAATAAAAGCTCCATCTTATTCTTTTGATGCCTCTGCAGTAATCCTTGCTGGCAATGGAGATTTTAATGTAAAACTATATAGAGGTAAGTTTGAGGCCTATCAGAGAACTTACGTTCTCTCTCCATATAGCGACCGGTATCTCTACCTATTGTATTATACAATATCTGCTAATATGACTAAATTAGCTGCTGGTTCAAGTGGTTCTACAATCAAATTCCTGACTAAAGGTATGATTGATAGTGTAAATGTCAATTTGCCTGTCAAGGAGGTTCTAGATTCCTTCAATAAGAAGGTAGAACCAATACAATCTTCAATAGAATCCATTCAATCCCAACTCCGCCTCCTCACAGAATCGAGAGACAGGATGTTGGTGAAGTTGATGAGTGGGGAGATAGAGGTGTGAGAGAATTAAATAAATATTTGTAATTAATTATAATAATATATAATAAATGGAGACGATAGGCTTTATTGTAGGTATTATAGGTCTTATAATTGGAATTTTTGGACTCGTTATTTCTTGGAGGTCAATAAAAAGAAAGAAAATTAGCAATTTCACTAAAAATGAATTTAGTATCGGTAAGTCATTACGAGAAGAATTTTCTGGATTAGAATTGAAGTATGAAAATGAAACTGTAAGTAATGATTTACGAATTTACAAGGGAATATTGATGAATACAGGTATTAAAGATATTCCAGAAAATGGAGGAAAAAACAAAATTACAGTTGTATTTCCTGAAGGATGTCTAATTCGTGGTGTTAATGTGAAGAGAGGAAATGTGGATGTAAAGGCTTCATTTGATCAATCTTCTAATAAATTTGATATTTATTTTGGATTATTACAAAAAGATGAATGCTTTGAATATGATGTGATATATGAAGACACAAAAAGCAAAAGCGAAAAGATTGCCAGAGAAATGAGATTCGAATATCGAATAGAAGATGTTGCTAAAGAAATATCAAAAGAACAATTACCTATTGAAAAAAAATCTCGTATGTCACGTGTCTGTCGATGGGCATTTTTGTTTTTTAATTCTTTTATGTTTATACTAATCTTTTTTTTATTTTTGCTTATTCTATTGAAAGGTAGACCTTTAGATTCTTCTGTATATTCTAATCTTGATAATACTGAGATCAGCGTTTATAGTGAATCTGATACGACATACAATGTCTTTGCAAAAGGGAATGTTCCTTTTTTTGATTCGGGAGTCTCTGTGCCAAAAGCTGATTTTAATCAGAATTTCCATATAGAAATAGATGAGAGTTCAGATCAGTTTTCCCTTTTGTTTATTCTTTTTTTGATGGCTTGGTATTCTGCTCTTTTGGAGTATAGTTGTTACAAGGAATTAACAAATGAGAGAAAATCAAAGGAAATAAATAGTAAAGTGGAATTACTAGACAAAAAACGATAGTCTATGGCTTGGGGATTATTCAGAATTTGAATTGTTTTGTGCAATGGCTGGTTATTTACAATATCTTGATTCCATTTTATAGAAAATTGTATCTTTGTGATTTGAATAATAGTCTTTTTTCAATATAAGAAATCTGTTTCTTAATGAATAAACGATGAAGAAGACGAAATAAAGCTCAAAACGACTAAATTATGCGTAGTATCATTATTAGAAATTTTCGCTGTTACGAATTTAAAAAGATGGAATTCCGACGTGGCATTAATCTTTTGATAGGAGATAATGCGTCAGGAAAGACATCTTTGCTAAGAGCATGTAATCTGGTGATGAATTCTTTCTTTTCAGGATATAGTGATGAGTATACAAAATGGAAAAGTGCTGAAAACGACGACTTTAGAGAAATAAAGACAGATGATTTCCAAACTGAGGATTTGTCTGTCGTAATTGGATTTGAAATTGACAAACAGGATTTCCCTGATATCACTTTGTCTGATTCTTCTTCATTTTCTTTTTATTCAGACGAAGAAGAATCTAAAGATTGTTTTGAATATCCTTTTTTTCGTATTGAAAAAAGCTCTAAAAAGAACTCGCGAAATCTTGTATTTAGCCTTAGAGGAATAAAAAAATATGCCTCGCTGCTTCAATTAAATTCACATTCTATTGTAGATGGTGTAGCATTCCAAAGAAATGCATTACCATTATTTGCTTATTTTACAACAGAAGACATCCATTCTGTCAGAAAATTTGATAAAGAAAAATCTGAATTTAAGAAATACCCTCAAAAACCATCATTCGGATATTTTGAGAGTTTCGATTGCAGAGGCCTTCTTGATTGTTGGTTGAAACGTCTTCTTGTATTAAAAGAAGCCAAGAAGGGTGATGCCGAAATTGAATGTGTTAGAAAGGCTGTTGTCAGCGTGTTGGGACCAGATGGTTGCAATATCATCAAGGATGTTGATATCCGGCCAAATGATGGTAATGTCTATTTCATTTATTGTGATGGTAGAGAAGTCCGTTCTGACTTGTTGTCGGATGGTTATCGCAGACTTGTAAGTATAGCTGTGGATATATCATTTCGATGTGCATTGCTAAACAAAGTGAAATTTGGTTATGAAGCTTATAAATACACTCATGGAACAGTCATCATAGATGAGATTGATGAACATTTACATCCAGAACTTCAGGTACGAATTGTGAATGCATTACACAAAACTTTTCCAAAAATTCAATTTATAATAAGCACTCATGCTCCATTAGTAATTTCTTCAGTGGAGACAAATAAAGAAAATGTAGTTTATAAATTGGAATATAAGAATGATGAGTATATTCATACTGAATTGAATACGTATGGATTGGATGCATCTACAATCATGGAGGTGTATATGGGAAATCGATCACGCGATATAAAAATTGATGATGAAATTAGGAATGTGTATGCTCTAATCGATTCAGAAAACTATAAAAATGCAAGAGTCGCATTGAATAAGATTTTAGACAGACCAGGAAGCGGTGCCAATCCAGAATTGGCAAAATTGGAGGCTACTTTATCATTCTTTGAAGTCGATGATGATGAATTATGATTGTGATTAATAAAAAGCAAGAACCCAAAGCATGGGTGAAATACAGAAATACTCCTGGCGTCAGCTATCAGTCTATTCCGACACTCGTAGAGTCTCTATTGGATGAACAAGGATATATTTGTGCCTATTGCATGCGTCGAATTCCTGTTAAAGATAGGTTATGTGAAAATGAAAAAACAGCCGAGGATCATCGAGTGGAGCATGTCTTGAGTAGACAGAATCATCCAGAACAGCAATTGTTGTATAATAACATGGTGGTCTGTTGTCCAGGCCATATGGGAAAAGAAAATCATTGTGATCGTTTGAAAGGAGAGCGTGATGTTACATTCAATTTGTTTGATCAGAATTTCATTGATACACTATCTTATAAAACGGATGGAGAAATAGTTTCTTCTAATGATCAGTATAATAAAGAAATAAATGAAGTGCTGAATTTGAACACTCCACTGCTTAAAATGAATAGAAAAAACACGTGGAACTCTGTGGTGAAGGAATTAATTTCTAATCAAAAAAGTAAGTCTTGGACTAAGACTGTACTTTCAAAATATATTAAAATGTATAGCTCAATGCACAATAATGGGGGAAAAATGCAATACATCCCATATTGTGGAGTGGTTTTATATTTTCTTCATAAGAAAATGAGGCAGTTGCCATAACATGTGTGAAAACATTTTCGAATTCTGATTAAAGAAAATTATTATGAGCTGGGAATATTCAGAAAATAAACTTGTGCAGGATAGTGCCGGCAACCTGTTGCAGAATGAATTGCAATGGGATGTCAAGTATGCCTTCAACCAAGAGATTCTGGGTGAGAATGGCACATTAGGTCGCAAGAGCTACAGAGAGATTCTTTTGAAGAGATATGTGAAGGAGGCGTTGAAACGTCTGAATGCTTGGATTACTCCAGTGCAGATAGATGAGGCTCTGAACACGCTCGAAAAAAGACTGTCTACTTCTGAATTAATTCAGATCAATGAGGAAAAATATTCGTTGATTCGTGATGGTATTGATGTCTCAATTAAGAACGCTAAAGGAGATGTCTCTACCAAGAAAGCTCTGCTCATTGATTTCGATAATCCCGATAATAATTATTTCCTTGCTGTGAAGGAATTGAAAATTCACGGCGAAATTTATAGAAGAAGAACAGATATAGTAGGTTTCGTAAATGGTATTCCTCTGCTTTTTGTCGAATTGAAGAATCATAACGTAGAGGTTTCCGATGCTTACTACAAAAATTATACTGATTATCTCGATACTATTCCTCAGTTGTTCTATTACAATGCTTTCTTGATGGTCTCTAATGGACATGAGGCTAAAGTGGGAACATTGGAAAGCAAATGGGAATTCTTCCACGAATGGAAACGTCTGAAAGAGGAGGACGCAGGTAATGTGGAGCTGGCTACTATGCTTCGAGGTATCTGTAAGAAAGAGAATTTTCTTGATTTGCTTGAAAATTTTATCCTTTTTGATCATAGCGGAGGCAAAACTGTAAAGATTCTTGCACGAAACCATCAGTATCTGGGTGTCAATCAGGCTGTGGAAACGTACAAGAATCGTGATGACTTAAAGGGAAAATTGGGAGTCTTTTGGCATACCCAAGGATCTGGAAAAAGTTACTCGATGCTTTTCTTTGCTCAGAAGATACGAAGGAAATTTGAAGGCTCGCCTACAATTTTAGTTCTTACTGATCGAGATGAACTGAACAAACAAATCAGTGATACATTTGAGAATTGCGGATTGCTTGGCGCTCAGAAAGCAAAACAGTTTATTGCACAGAGTGGGGAAGACTTAAAGAAGAAACTACAGGGTAATCCATCTTTTATCTTCTCGTTGATTCAGAAGTTCAATCAGCCTAATGCCGAGCCTATATATCCTGACCATGATATCATTGTGATGAGCGATGAGGCTCACCGTACACAGAATGGTATCTTTGCGGATAATCTTATGCACATGTTGCCGACTGCAAACCGTATAGGTTTCACAGGAACGCCTCTGTTGAAAAATGATAATATCACAGCCCGTACATTCGGAGGGTATGTCAGTATTTATGATTTCAAACGTGCTGTGGATGATAAAGCCACCGTCCCTCTATATTATGAAAATCGTGGAGAGAAGTTGCAGGAGTTGAAGAATCCTGAGATAAATGAGGAGATCGCCGCACGTTTGGATGAGGAAGATCTGGATCCAACCCAGCAGGCAAAGTTGGAAAAAGAGTTCGCACAAGAGGTTCATCTGCTCACTGCGGAGAAACGTCTGAGAATTGTGGCTCGTGACTTTGTCCGTCACTACACTGATCTTTGGACAAGCGGAAAGGCTATGGTCGTCAGTTTCAATAAGACGACATGTGTCCGTATGTACAACTATGTTCAGGAGTATTGGGAGAAGGAGAAAAAAACACTTGAGAGACAGATTGAGAAATCTCCATTCCAGCAAGAAACACAGGAGTGGAAACGTAAACTTGAATGGATGGAAAAAACGGAGATGGCTGTCGTTATCTCGCAGGAACAGAATGAGATACAGACATTCAGGAAGTGGCGTCTTGATATTACTCCTCATCGTGCCAAGATGGAAAAACGTGAACTTGATAAAGAGTTCAAGGATAGTGACAATCCGTTGCGAGTGGTGTTCGTATGTGCTATGTGGCTGACTGGCTTTGATGTCAAGACTCTTTCATGCCTATATATCGACAAACCGATGAAGGCTCACACGTTGATGCAGACGATAGCACGTGCCAACCGTGTCGCAGAAGGTAAGTCAAACGGTTTGGTTGTTGATTATATAGGAATCGTAAAAGCTCTGCGTCAGGCTCTTGCCGACTACACCGCTAATCCCCAAGGTGGAGAAACGGGTGGTCCTACCGTCGATAAAAAAGAGTTGATAAAACACGTATGGGAAACAATCGCCGCTGCGGAATCTTATTTGTATGAACATGGTTTTAAATTACAGAACCTGATTGATGCAAAAGATTTTGACAAACTTACGTTTATTAAGGAGGGTGCAAATGCTATGTGTGAGACTGTGCAGATACGAAAGTCGTATTGCACATTTGTCACAACGCTTATGAAAATGTGGAAATATCTTGACCGTGAGGATATCACGACAGATATGAAGCGAAAGAAAGACGCATTGGAAGCCATTTGGAAAGAGATGCAGAAGAAACATAAGCATACGGATATCACAAGTCTTAGCGTGGCCATAAATGCGATTGTGAATGATCATCTTGAGATAGATTCTAATCAGTTGATTAGGGAAACTCCTGATTATAAGATATTTGATATGAGCCAGATAAATTTTGATCTGCTAAGACGTGAGTTTGCTAAGAGTAGGGAGAAGAATCTTATACTTCGTGATATTCAGGATCTGCTTCAGGAACGTATTGCATGTATGATGGCGGAAAATCCTTCTCGTATCAACTTCTATGAAAAGTATCAGAAGATTATTCAAGAGTATAATCAGGAACAAGATCGTGCCTCGATAGAGAAGACGTTTGAAGAATTGACAAAACTTTCCAATGAACTGAGTGAGGAAGAAAAACGATATGTAAGGGAAGGATTCTCAAGTGACGAGGAATTGTCGGTTTACGATTTGCTTTTCTCTGATAATCTGAACGCACAGGATATCAAGAAAATAAAGGAAGTCGCTAAAGATTTGTTGAAAAAGATTAAGAATAAGATTGCAGAGCTTGACCATTGGACTGACAAGCAGGAGACAAAAGCGGAAGTTGATAATCTTATCCGTGACACATTATGGGCTGAACTTCCTGAAAGTTATGATGACTTGAGCATATCCAAGTATCGACAGAAGATATATGAATATGTATACATGAGGTATCCTGCGGCATAAAAATTAGAGGCATGTCATTCACACCTCTAATTCTTAATTTTTAACTTTTAATCCTTAATTCTAAAAATCACTCTTCTTCTCCAAACTTCAAAATCATGCTTGTGGCTCCAAGGGTGATGATGTCGCCCGACTCGATGATGCGAGCCTCTTTCTTGGCAAGAATATCGTTTGAGACGAAGGTGCCGACCAGACTGTCGTTGTCTTTCACGTAGTGGGTGATTCTTCCGTTCTTCTCTTTCACTATGATTGTGCAGTGGATGCGGTCCATGCTCATGTCTGATGTCTGGATAGGACAGTTGATGTCGGTGCCAGGGCAACGTCTTCCAAACACATTCTCTCCCTCCTGCAACGGGATCTCCTGACGGTGGCAGAACACATTCTCTATCACCACTATCGTGCCATACTTGTCAGCGTCCGCCTCTTCGTTCTTCTTCTCAAGAGCGTCTGCTGCAATTGTGGATGGCTTCACTCGGAATCTGACTTTGAATTTCTTTCCGCAGTCCTCACAAGTGAGTCCGATGATTGATCCGGCTTCAATATTTTTCTCTTCAAATGAGACAAAGTTGTCACATTTTGGGCAACGTATCTTTTTCATGTTTTACTTGTTCTTCAAAATTTTATCCCACAATGCGGAAATCTTCTCCAATTCTCCGCTAAACTGAGGTGTGAATATTCCTGTGCTGATCTGCGATTCGATCTCTTCCCTTGTCCAGAAACGACCTTCGTCGATCTCGACAGGGTCGACGTTGAATCCCCCGTCGTAAATGCAGTAATAGTCGTTGACGACCTCGCGTTCCCTTGTGCTTTGGTATGTGTAGCGAAGGAAGAAGACGGGAGTGTAGTCTGTGATTCCCAATTCTTCACGTGCCTCCCTGCGTAGGGCGGTCTCGATCTCCTCACCATAGTCCACATGTCCGCCTACCGCAGTGTCCCATTTTCCCGGCTGGATATCTTTCGACAGCGAACGTTTTTGCAGATATAGCTCGCCTTTGCTGTTGAACACATGAAGGTGGACGACAGGGTGGAGCAACATTGATCCGGAATGACATTCGCGGCGTGTGGCTTTGCCTATGACATTGCCGTCTTCATCTATGATTGGGAATAATTCGTCTTGTGCCATTTTCTTTTGCCTTTTATTTTGTTGCAAAAGTAATATTAAAAATCTAACTTTGCTTAAAAATGTAAGATATGATTCTTCTAAACACGACTTATGTTGTAAACAATGACATCGAATCCCAGTTTCTGGATTATCTTCGCAAGGAGATTGTTGCGGATTTCCGAGGCGACGGGATCTTTTCTAATCTGAAGCTCCGTCTCGTCTACACTGACGACGACTCTACAGTCAATTATTGTTTGCAATCAGAGTGTGATGATATGGATAAATTGGAAAAATGGATGATGCTCAACTCAAAGGGAATGGCTTTGAGACTGCGTCAGAAATTCGGGACATCTGTTTTGTCGTTTGCTACGGTGTTGGAGGATGTAGATATTTAATATAATGATTCAACCGCAGAACAAGGTAGAGAAGATTATACTCGGCATCGACCCCGGTACGATGTATATGGGCTACGGTGTGATCAGTGTCGTCGGCACAAAGATGAAGTTTATAGATATGGGTATCCTTGATTTGAAAAAAGAGGGAGACACATATATGAAACTTAAGAAGGTGTATGATTTCACAATTGCGTTGATAGATAAATTTTTGCCTGACGAATTTGCAATTGAGGCACAATTTTTTGGCAAAAATGTGCAGAGTATGCTCAAACTGGGTCGTGCACAGGGAGTTGCGATTGTGGCTGCCATGGAGCGTGATATCCCGATTGCTGAGTACGCTCCGTTGAAAGTGAAACAGGCGATCACGGGGAACGGAGCCGCATCCAAAGAGCAGGTCTGCGGAATGCTTCAAGTGCAGCTTAACCTGAAAAAGGAGCAGTTGCCTGAGCATCTCGACGCTACAGATGCCCTGGGTGTCGCTGTTTGTCATCATTGGCAGTCGAGAGCGGTGACTGGAGAAAAAAAGTTTAAGAGTTGGGATGATGTGGTGGCCCAAAGAACTAAAAAGAAGTAGAATAATGAAAAATAAGTTAGGGTTTTATAATAGTATCGCTTTGCCTTTATGCTTCTGGTTCCTTTTGGCATACCTGTTGCCTTTGGATTCCTGCGAAAATTTTGTGCTGTTTCTCTTTATGGCACTCTCCTTTTATTTGAATTTTTATTGTGCGCGTAGGTTTTTCTCAAAGGAAATCACCCGGAAGGTACTCTATGTGCTTGCGAATTTGATACTTGCAATGTTTCTTGGTTTACTGATGATGTTGATTTTCTCAGATATATCATACATTAAGGCGACGGCATTGTTTTTTATTATCGGTTGTTTTTCGGTGATAGCTTCCCGCAACCGTTTGCTGATAGAGAAGAATGTTGAGCAGAATGAGAAAGAGCAGTATCAGACGGAGATAGAGCTGAAGCATCTTCGCACGCAGCTTCATCCGCATTTTCTTTTCAACACTTTGAATAATATCTATGCTCTATGTGAGATAGATTCCAAGCGCGCCCAGCAGTCGGTGCATTATCTGTCGCAGCTGCTCCGCTATATTTTGAGTGGAGAGCGTTCGGGCGAGGGCGGACGTATGGTGCCTGTGCAGAAGGAGCACGACTTCATCAAGACATATCTGCAGCTTGTCTATCTGCGTATGCGCCCCAATGTGCATGTTATATATAATGCCGACATAACGGAATTCTCAGATGCACCTGTGCTGACGCTTATATTCACGTCGCTAATTGAAAACGCATTCAAACATGGAGTGGCTTCTGGAAAAGAATGCGTTATTGAGTTTGGATTGACAGCGAAAAGTATGACGGAGATTCATTTCTTCACGTCGAACCCATATTTCCAGAATCATGAGAGCAACAACCCTGAGAGCGGAATAGGATTGGAGAATCTGCGTCGACGATTGGAGATAGTCTACAAGGACGATTATAATCTAGAAATCACGAACGATGGGAAGACATTCCGTGTCGACCTGACTTTAAAATATACTAATAACAATTATTATTATAACGCATGACACACAAATTTAACTGTATAGCAATAGATGACGAGCCATTGGCATTGCAACTCGTTGAGAGTTATATCAAGCGCACTCCTTTTTTGAACCTTATCGGCACGTACGGAAGCGCGGAGGAGGCAATGCCTACGATTCAGAATGAAAAAATAGATATCGCATTTTTGGATATCCAGATGCCAGATTTCTCTGGTTTGCAAGTGTCTAAGATGCTTCCTCCTGAGACAAAAGTGGTTTTTATCACTGCTCACGACAGGTTTGCTATTGAAGGCTATAAGGTAAATGCTGTCGGATACCTTTTGAAACCAATCTCATACGATGAGTTTCTTGAAGTAGCGATGAAGGTTCAGGGAATGATACAGAAAGATGCCACAGCCAGTGTCGCTTCAGAAGTGTCGCAGCCAGAACAAAAAACAATACTCGTAAAGAGCGATTATAAGATGCTTCAGATAGCCATAAAGGATATCATATATATAGAAGGTTTGAAGGACTATGTTAAGATTTATCTTGAGAATGAGAAAGATCCGATAGTGTCACTTCTTTGTATGAAAAATTTGGAGACGAAGTTGCCTGAAAATCAGTTTTGCCGAGTGCACCGTTCGTACATTGTGCAGACTTCAAAATGCAGGATTATAGAAAAAGGCAGGATTGTGATAGGTAGCAATACAATTCCAATTTCCGACAGCTATCGAGCTTCATTCTTTGAAAAACTTCAGAATGTGGCGATTGAGGTTTGATGAAATTTATATTAGGTTATATTTAGGACTATTTATTAATAATTTTTAGTTTATGAAGAAAGTTTTTCAAGGTGTTGCTTTATCTGCTTTGGTTTTCTCAGGTGCTATTGCCGCGGGGCATATTATGCACGTCGAGTTGCTGAATGGTGATGTCTATTCAGTTGATGTGGATAGTGTGAAGCAAGTTGTTTATACAGCTAAAGAGGATACCGCAGTAGTGCTTGATGATCCTTATGCGAATTATGAAAGTGTCAGATCATTTGTGTTGAATGATGACACATTCAAGATGATAAAGGTGGAAGGCGGATCATTCTTGATGGGAGCACAGAGCACAGATTCTCTAGCCGCAAACTATGATCCAGATGCAAGAGCCAATGAGGGTCCGGTACACAGTGTCACATTGTCGACATTTTACATGGCACAATTCGAGACTACTTGTAATTTGGTACGCAGTGTTGGTATCACGGCAGGTATGGGATCTGAACCGGATAAACCAATTAGAAACATCTACAGAAAAGATGTTCTGAAGTTTGTCCAGAAATTGAATGAGATAATGCACGAGACTGGCCAGTTGGATGAGGACGAGAATTTCACATTCCCAACAGAGGCACAGTGGGAGTATGCTGCGAGAGGAGGAAAGTATAGCCATGGTTATATATACTCTGGTAGCAATGATTACAATGAGGTAGCTTATTGCAGAGATAACAGCGACCATTACTCATTTACAAAGGTAGGATCTTTTGCACCAAATGAGTTAGGACTATACGACATGTCAGGAAACTGCTTTGAAATGTGTTTGGATGTATGGGGCAACTATTCAAAAGAGAGCCAGGTGGATCCGCAGAGTCCTGCAATTGTGACAGACAGCACAAAATGGGTGATGAGAGGAGGAAGCTTCTATGAACCGAAATCCTCTTCACGAGTTACTTATCGAGGCGGTGTTGACGCGTTCACAGAGTGCAATAGCTTTACTCTTCGTCTGGCTTTGGTGAAGGGAAAGACGGAAAACTATGAGGAGCCAGTTGTGCTTGACAGTATGTTGTTAGACACGTCATACAGAGCTGTTGTTGATTCTCTAATGGCTATAGATCCTTATGCTAATTATAAAGAGGTCAGAACATTTGAATTGAATGGCGACACATTCAACATGATAAAGGTAGAAGGAGGCTCATTCTTGATGGGAGCACAGAGCACTGATCCTAAATCAGCTAATTACAATCCTGATGCAAGAGCCAATGAAGGTCCGGTACATAGAGTGTCTTTGTCGACATTCTACATGGCACAATTCGAGACCACTTGTAATTTGGTTCGTAGTGTTGGTATCACGGCAGGTATGGGCTCTGAACCAGACAAACCAATTAGAAACATATACAGAAAGGATGTCTTGTTGTTTGTCCAGAGATTGAACGAGATTATGCATAAGAATGGTCAGTTGGATGAAGACGAGAATTTCACATTCCCAACAGAAGCACAATGGGAGTATGCGGCAAGAGGAGGAAAGTATAGCCATGGTTATGTCTATGCTGGTAGCGATGATTACAATGAGGTAGCTTACTGCAGAGACAATAGTGATCGTTACTCATTTACGAAAGTCGGTTCATTTGCCCCTAATGAGTTAGGCTTATACGACATGTCAGGAAACTGCTTTGAGATGTGTCTTGACGAGTGGGGTAACTATTCCAAAAAAAGTCAGATAAATCCTCAAAATCCTGCAATTGTTACAGACAGTACAAAATTTGTGATGAGAGGAGGAAGTTTCTACGAACCTAAATATGCTTCAAGAGTGACTTATAGAGGCGGTGTTGACGCGTTTACACAGTGCAACAGTTTCACTCTCCGTTTAGCTTTGGTAAAAGGTAAGTCTGTGATTGATGAGGATCCATTGGTGAATGATACCGTCGACACATCTATAAATGATTCTCTTTTGGCAATAGACCCTTATTATTATCATAAGGATGTCAGAACTTTTGATTTGAACAGAGATACATTCAAGATGATCAAGGTAGAGGGTGGCACATTTTTGATGGGAGCGCAGAGTACAGATTCTCTAGCCGCAAACTATGATCCAGATGCAAGAGCTAATGAAGGCCCAGTACACAGTGTTACTTTGTCGACATTCTATATGGCACAATTTGAGACTACTTGTAATTTGGTACGTAGTGTAGGTATCACTGCAGGTATGGGTTCTGAATCTGATATGCCAATTCGAAACATTTATAAAAAGGATATTTTGCAGTTTGTCCAGAAATTGAATGAGATTATGCATGCAAACGGACAGCTGGGAGAAAATGAAAAATTCACATTGCCAACTGAGGCACAGTGGGAATATGCGGCAAGAGGCGGAAAGTATAGCCACGGTTATATCTATGCTGGTAGCAATGATTACAATGAGGTGGCTTACTGTAGAGAAAACAGTGACCATTACTCATTTACGAGTGTTGGTTCTTTCGCTCCAAACGAGCTTGGACTATACGACATGTCGGGAAACTGTTTTGAGATGTGTCTTGACGAATGGGGCGACTATTCGGAAGAGAGTCAGATAGATCCTCAAGGTCCGGCTGTTGTGACAGACTCTAAAAAAATGGTGATGAGAGGAGGAAGTTTCTACGAACCAAAATATGCTACACGAGTTACTTATAGAGGTGGTGCAGATGTTTCAACTGAGTGTAACAGTTTCACTCTTCGTCTATGTCTTGTTCACGTTAAGTAAACAATAAAGCATATCAACAATTTATAGAAAGTTTATATCCAGTGCACGGGAAAAGTGATGCGGATATAATCTTTCTTCTTTTATCTGACATTATGATTTGGAAAAGAGAAACGCTAGTTGTAATTTTGCATTCGTAAAAAATTAAAAGTTTTAGTTATGAAAAAGAAGAGACGTCACGATGGCGTGACAGATGCGGTTAAGGCCATGAGAAAAGGCAACCGTGAGGCAGAGATGGAGTTGCTTGGGCCAGGTTTTCACAGGAAACATTCAATCCACAAGTCGGCGAACATCTACACAAGAAAAGAGAAGCACAAGTCGAAAATCAGCAATGATTCACCTTGTGCTTCTCTTTTTGTGTTGAGAAAACGTAATGTCAAATAAAAACAATTTTGTGACTCCATTTTTAGTCTGCCATTTTTAGTTTTCTTTCCCTGTTATCAAAAAAAGATTAATTTTAGGATTGGTGCGATAAAATTTTTCTCTATTTACAAAAAATTACAAAATGATTGAATTGCAGACAAACGTGATGAAAAACTGAAAGTAAAAAGTATCAGTTTGTTTTCAATTGTAAACGGTTTGTTTGATAATCGTGTTTTTTCGCTTAAAAAAAGAGCCGTCTACGGCGAGAAACTCGACAAAATGAAAGAAAAATTCTTCTTTTTTTACTTGCAAGACTAAAAATTCTTTATCATTTTTGTTGTTGAATATTGTGCATATTCACGCTTTGTAGACATTTTTGAAATAAATGAGCGAAAAAGCGAAGTGATATAACTATAAAATGATACATAAAAGAGACATATTAATGATGTGCGACGTGATGGTAAACAGATGTGCTGGGCAGTGTGGCTCGGTGCACTTTTCTGTATATTCGTCCGTCTGTAGATCTCTAAATGTCGTTTTATGTAGAAGTTGAGGCTATGATGAATCAATTAGTTGGTTTGTTGTAGTCTTTTTTTATGTTGAATAATAAAATAAATAAACAATAATAACAATGGGTTCAAGTGAAATCTTTGTGGTTGTTATGATCACTGCTGTGGTGATGGTATTGGCTGCCATTATCATCGGTTGGTTATTGGCACCAAAGAGTAAGAATGCACAGAAGGGAGAGCCATATGAGTGTGGTATTCCGACCCGAGGCACATCGTGGCTTCAGTTCCGACCAGGCTATTACCTGTTCGCTCTGTTGTTCCTTATGTTCGATGTGGAAACAGTATTGTTGTTCCCTTGGGCAACAATAACTAAGACTCTCGGTCCGAACGGAATACTAGCTATTTTGTTCTTCTTGTTGATTCTAGTGCTAGGTTTGGCTTATGCTTGGAAGAAAGGAGCGTTGGAATGGAAGTAAAGGATATTAAGATCAAGTCTATGAAGACTGAGGACTTCAGAGACAACGAGTCGCTCCAGAAGTATATAGACGAACTAGAGAAGGGTGGTGTCGGTATCAAAGTCGCACCTTTGGATAAAGTAATCAACTGGGGTCGTTCATACTCTGTATGGCCTTTGACATTTGCAACATCATGCTGTGGTATTGAGTTCATGTGTGTGGCTGCAGCCCGTCACGATTTCGCTCGTTTCGGTTTCGAGGTCACTCGTAACTCTCCTCGTCAGGCTGATGTGATTTTCGTTTCTGGTACTATCACAAAGAAGATGGCTCCTGTATTGCGTCGTCTTTACGATGAGATGTCAGAACCTAAATATGTGATTGCCGTAGGTGGCTGCACCGTATCTGGTGGACCATTCAAGAGTTCATACCATGTGGTAGATGGAGTGGATAAGATTATTCCAGTCGACGTGTATGTCCCTGGCTGTCCTCCACGTCCTGAGGCAATGCTGTACGCAATGATGCAGCTGCAGAGAAAGATCCGTGTGGAGTCTATCTTCAAGATGCCTAAGAATCCAGAAAATGGTTCAGTTATCTTGTCGAAATACAACTCTGACGGAACTCTGGTCACACCAGCGTCTGAAACAAAACAAATTGAAGAAGGAGGAGCAGAATAATGGAGAAAACATTGAAAATGATTCAGTCTGTCTCGTCTTCTTGCACTAAGATTGATGCTGCAGACGTGATGGTCAGCGTCGACAAAAAAGATCTGCATAAGGTTTGCGAGGCTTTATACAAAGATGGTTGGGATTACCTGATCAATCTTACTGCGGTAGACAATGTGGAGAACATTGAGATCGTCTACCACATTTCCAAGTCGGCTGACATGGAAAAATTTATGGTGCTTAAGACAAATACTACAGATGTGGAGAATCCAATCATCGAGACTGTCTCTGACATCTGGAAAAGCGCCAACCTATATGAGCGTGAAGCTTACGATTTCTTCGGAGTCCGTTTCTTGAACCATCCGGATATGCGCAGATTGTTCTTGCGTCCGGATTGGGTAGGATATCCGTTGAGAAAGAACTACGACAATACTCCAAACGAGGGTATCCCTTCAAAGGTTCATGATATGGATGCTTGCGAGGATGTGCCTTCGATCACTCTTGACAGACATGGAGAGATTGTTGAGAATCACACTAAACTTTTTGGAAAAAACGAGTATGTGGTCAACTTCGGACCACAGCACCCGTCTACACACGGAGTTTTGCACTTGAGAGTTTCTCTTGAGGGCGAGACAATCAAGAAGATTGATCCAAACTTCGGTTATATCCACCGTGGAATAGAGAAGATGATGGAGAGCATGACTTATCCTCAGATGCTATTCCTTACAGAACGTCTCGACTACCTTTGCGGCAGCATGAACCGTCACGCTCTATGTATGTGTGTGGAGAAGGCAATGGGGCTTGAGATCCCTAAGAGAGCGGAATATATCCGTACAATTTTCGATGAGCTGAACCGTATCGCCAGCCACTTGTTGGGTTGGGCATGTATGTGTAATGATATGGGCTCGATCACAGCGTTCATCTATGGTATGCGTGACCGTGAGAAGATCATGGATATTTTCCAGGAGACTGCGGGCGGACGTCTGATGGTCAACTACTATGTTATCGGTGGAGTGGCTCAGGATATCCATCCTAACTTCGTCAACAGAGTCAAGGAATTTATTCCATACTTGAGGAAGATGATCAAGGAATACCACACATTGTTCACTGGCAATCCAATCGCTCGTGGACGAATGATCAATTGCGGATTGCTAAAGAAGGAAGACGCGATTGCTCTTGGAATGAGTGGTCCTAACGGCCGTGCTTCAGGCTGGCATTGTGATGTGAGAAAGATTGCTCCATACGCAGCTTATTCAGAAGTCGACTTCAAGGAGATTCTTCATGACGGTGGTGACACAATCGACCGATATATGATCCGTTTGGAGGAGATCGAGGAGTCGCTAAAGATCATAGAGCAATTAATTGACAAGATCCCTGAAGGTGATTTCCGTGCAAAGGTGCCAGCAATCGTGAAGGTTCCAGCAGGAGAGTACTATCAGAGAGTCGAGAATGCACGTGGTGATTTCGGTGTCTACTTGAAGAGTACAGGAGACAAGTCGCCATACAGAATCAAGTTCCGTTCACCAAGTATGGTTGCTGTGTCTGGTTTGGATCCAATCTGTAGAGACACAAAGATCGCAGATTTGATTATGATCGGAGGATCTCTTGACTATGTCATCCCTTGTATAGATAGATAATAATCACAGATATTCTTAAAATTATGTTAGAAGTAGGAGGAATATTAAGCTGGATTCACGAAGCGTTGTCTTCTTCATGTCCAGAGTGGCTTACTCTTTTGATAGAGTATGTCCTAATAGGCGTAGGTTTCCTTGCTCTATACGCATTGATCGCGCTTATCTTGATTCTATTGGAGAGAAAAGTTTGTGCTTATTATCAGTGTCGTCTCGGACCGATGAGAGCTGGTTTCTGGGGATTGCTTCAGCCGTTTGCGGATATGATCAAGATCCTTATGAAGGAAATCATTCCGTTGTTGAAGAACGACAAGTTCTTGTTCTTCACAGCGTTGTTCCTAGTGATCATTGGTTCACTTTGTACATTTGGAGCACTTCAGTTCAGCAAGGATTTGATAGGAATCGACTTCAATGTTGGAGTCTTCTATGTGCTTGCAATATCATCTCTTGGAGTCCTTGGTATTTTGTTGGCAGGTTGGTCTTCCAACAATAAGTACACGATGATCGGAGCAATGCGTGCAGGTGCTCAGCTAGTTAGCTATGAGCTTTCATCTGGTTTGTCGTTGCTAACAATAGTTATCCTTGGCGGAACGATGCAGTTGTCTGGTTTGATTGAGGCACAGAGTGAAACATGGTTCTTGTTCCAGTCACCATTTACATGGATTGCGATGATCATTTATTTGATCGCAGGACATGCGGAGACTAACCGTGGACCATTCGACCTTCCAGAGGCAGAGTCGGAGCTTACAGCAGGTTACCACATTGAGTATTCAGGTATCACATTCGGTTTGTTCTACGTTGGTGAGTATGTCAACATGTTCACAATCGCAGGTATCGGAACGATGGTGTTCTTGGGCGGATGGCAGCCATTCCATATCAATGCAGAGTGGGCAGCAGGATTCAACGGTGTGATGGATATGATCCCTACATGGTTGTGGTTCTTCGCCAAGGCATTCGGTTTGGTAATGTTGAGCTTGTGGGTAAGATGGTCATTCCCACGTTTGAGAATTGATCAGTTGCTACACTTGGAGTGGAAGATATTGATGCCAATCAGTTTGCTCAATATGCTTTTGATGGCTTTGTGGGTGGCATATTTTTAAAACGACTTTTATATAAGAGGTTATGATTAAATATATAAAGGATCTGTTCTCTGGAATTTATGCGTTGTTGCAGGGTATGTACATCACAAACCTCAATTTCTGGAGACCAAAGGTTACAGAGCAGTATCCAGAGGATCGACAGACTGCGCGACAGTTTGAAAGATTCCGTGGAGAGCTTGTATTTGACATGAACGACCAGAACGAACACAAATGTATCGCTTGTGGTCTATGTGCAAGAAATTGTCCTAATCAGTCGTTGGAGGTGATCACAAAGAGCATCACAACTGAGGATGGAAAGACAAAGAAAGTGCTTGACAAGTTTTTGTATGACCTTGGTAGCTGCACATTCTGTTCTTTATGTACACAGTCGTGTGCGCAGAAAGCTATCAAGTGGACAAATAATTTTGAGCACGCAGTGTTTAACCGTTCAGCATTGGTAAAGCAGTTGAACCCAGAGGGTAGCAAGGCAATCGAGAGAAAGCCAACAGTTGCAGCACCAAAGGCAGCTCCTGCGGCTGGACAAAATGAAAATCAACAGTAATATGGCAGAAAATTTGACATCTATTGATTTCGCCGGGTTGTTTACTGCCGACAATATAGTATTCTGTTTACTGTCAGCGGTAATCCTTGTATGCGGATTCATGTCTGTAGCGTCGACAAAGATTCTTCGTGCCGCTACATATTTGTTCTTTACTCTGTTTGCAGTTGCAGGACTATATCTGACTCTAAACTATGAGTTTATCGCAGCTGTGCAGTTGTCTGTATACGCAGGAGGTATTCTTGTGTTGTTGATCTTTGCCATCATGTTGGTTAAGAATCTTGGTACAGACACAGAGACGACATCTTATGTGAACAAGACGATCGCAGGTATTGCGGCTTTGGCTGGTGCTGTGTTCGCTTTCATCACAATGAGCAAGTATAGATTCATATCAAATGAGGAGGCTAACGACGCTTCTGAGATGATCGATATGGAGATGATAGGACAGACTCTTATGGGAACAGACAAATATCAGTATCTGTTAGCATTTGAGGCAGTCAGCATCTTGCTTTTGGCATGTATAGTAGGTTCAATTGTAGTCGCAACTAAATCAAAGGAGGATTAAGATGATACCAGTAGAAGCATATTTGGTGGTCAGCACACTTCTGTTCTTTATCGGAGTGTATGGCTTTTTTGTAAGAAAGAATCTTATCGGAATTTTGATGGCAGTCGAACTTATTCTAAATGCGGTCAACATCAACTTTGTCGTGTTCAACAGATTCTTGTATCCTGATCATCTTGAAGGATATATGTATAGCTTGTTCGTGATTGTTGTGGCAGCGGCAGAAACTGCAATCGCTATCTCAATCATTATCAACGTCTACAGAAAGTTGAGTAACATTCGTGTGGATAGTATAAACGAATTAAAGAATTAATCAGGTATGGAAGCGTTTGCAAGTATATCACATATTATTTTGGCGTTGCCATTCTTGATGTTCATATTCCTTGGACTATGTGGCAACAAACTGTTTAAGTCTAATCCAAACGTCGCAGGATGGATTGGCACAGCAGGATTGTCTGTGGTTGCAATAGTGTCATATTATATTGCGATCCAGTATTTCTGGTTTGAAGGTAAAGGCTCTGACAGTTATCAGCAGTTTGTGTTGTTCAATTATGAATGGTTGAAGATGACCGACAATTTGGTTATCTCAATTGGTTTCATGCTTGATCCAATTTCAGCAATGATGTTGGTTGTCATTTCCACCGTCTCACTTATGGTCCATATCTATTCTTTGGGCTATATGCACGGTGAGGAAGGTTTCCAGCGTTATTATGCGGTGCTATCATTGTTTACATTCGCAATGATGGGATTGGTAGTTGCAACTAACATTTTCCAGATGTATATTTTCTGGGAGCTTGTGGGTGTGTCATCATTCCTATTGATCAGCTTCTATTTCATCAAGCCATCGGCTGTGGCGGCTGCAAAGAAGGCATTTATCGTGACACGTTTCGCGGATATGTTCTTCTTGGTCGGAATCCTGATCTTGTCTTACTACACAAATACATTTGACTTCTTGAAGTTGACGGCAGTGTCTGATGGCCATGCAACATTGGTCAACAACACAATGTGTGGTATGACATTCATGGGATTGTCAGTCACATCAATCGCAATGTTCTTGATTTTCTTGGGAGGTGCTGGAAAGTCGGCAATGTTCCCATTCCACATCTGGTTGCCAGATGCAATGGAGGGTCCAACTCCTGCATCAGCACTTATCCACGCCGCTACAATGGTTGTGGCTGGAGTTTTCTTGGTGGCAAGAATGTTCCCAGTCTACTTCTTCGAGGCTCACGATGTTTTGACAATCATCGGATATATCGGAGCGTTCACATCATTGTTCGCCGCTATCATCGCATGTACACAGACAGATATCAAGCGTGTGCTAGCATTCTCTACAATCTCACAGATTGCATATATGTTCGTCGCTCTTGCAGTGTCGGGTTACGCAAGTGAGCATGAGGAGTGTTTGGGTTACACAGCGTCAATGTGGCATTTGTTCACTCACGCTATGTTCAAGGCATGTTTGTTCTTGGGTGCTGGTTGCATTATCCATGCGGTTCATTCTAATGAGATGAATGCTATGGGTAACCTTCGCAAGTTTATGCCAATCGCGCATATCACATTCTTGGTTTCATGTTTGGCGATCGCAGGTATTCTTCCATTCTCAGGATTCTTCTCTAAGGATGAGATTTTGGTTGCCGCATTTGAGCACGACAAGGTGTTGTACGCATGTCAGGCATTCGTTGCAGGTCTTACAGCATTCTATATGTTCCGTTTGTATTTCCGTATCTTCTGGTATTCGGAGAATCCAGCTCACGAGCACCACACTCCACATGAGGCACCTATGAATATGAACATTCCTTTGATTGTTCTTTCAGTGTTCACTTGCTTCACTTGGTTAGACAAGGTGTTCCCATTCTTCCCAGAGAAGATCACAGCGGATCGTGTCGGCTATGAGCTAGAGACAAACTGGACTATCGCTATCGCAAGTATTCTTGTCGCTGTTGTCGGCATCGCAATTGCTTGGGTACTATACAAAGTGAAGAACGACAAGCCAGATATGATTGCAGGAAAGGTAAAATGCTTGTATATTTCAGCAAGCCACAGATTCTATATAGATGAGATCTACTTGTTCATCACACGTAAGATCATCTTCGGTGGCATCTGTGTGGCAATCGCTTGGTTCGACCGTCACATCATCGACGGATTCATGAACTTGTTGGCATGGATCTCACGTGAATTGTCATACGACATTCGTGACGTACAGAGTGGCAATGTTCAGCAGTATGCTATGGGCTTCTTGTTGGGAGTTCTTGCGATTGCGTTGTTCGCGATTTATTATTAAAACGGAGTATTAATAAAGTAAGTAATATACTATGAATATATTATCAGCTTTTGTAGTCGTCTTGCTTGTGATGCTTGTTGTCGTCTTCATGATCCCAGGAGAAAAGAAGAATGCAATCAGATGGACAATGGCAGCCGGAAGTTTTGTACTTCTAGGTATGGCGATCTACTTGGTAAAGGATTTCCTTGATTGGAAATCTCTTAATCCTACAGAGCAATTTTACAATGCAGGATTGGATCCTATCACATGGTATGAGGGTGTGATAAATATAAAATTTGCAGTAGGAGTCGATGGCGTTTCGGTTGCGATGATTATGTTGTCTGCAATCGTGGTGATCACTGGAGTTTTCGCTTCATTTGCGGTTGAGGATAAAGCAAAAGAGTATTTCTTGTGGTTTATCATGTTGTCGATCGGAGTGTTCGGATTCTTTATTTCAGTAGACTTGTTCACAATGTTCTTGTTCTACGAGGTGGCCTTGATTCCAATGTATCTTTTGATTGGAGTTTGGGGAAGTGGAAATAAAGAGTATTCTGCGATGAAGCTTACATTGATGTTGATGGGAGGTTCGGCATTTTTGATGGTCGGAATCTTTGGTATCTATTATTTCTCTGCTGAAGACGGTGGTGCTCTTACATTCAACATTGAGGAGATTGCCGCTAACGCTGCGATGCCAGTCGAGTGGCAGAGAATTTTCTTCCCTCTTACATTTGTAGGATTCGGAGTGCTTGGTGCTATGTTCCCATTCCACACATGGTCGCCAGATGGTCACGCATCAGCTCCTACAGCAGTGTCGATGCTTCACGCAGGAGTGTTGATGAAGCTAGGAGGTTATGGATGCTTCCGCGTCGCAATGACACTTATGCCAGAGGCTTGTCAGGAGCAGGCATGGATATTCATTGTGTTGACTGGTATATCAGTCGTTTACGGAGCATTCTCAGCTTGCGTTCAGAACGACTTGAAATATATCAACGCATATTCATCAGTTAGCCACTGTGGTTTGGTGCTATTCGCACTTTTGATGATGAACCAGACAGCGATGACTGGAGCTATCCTTCAGATGCTATCTCACGGATTGATGACAGCATTGTTCTTCGCTCTTATCGGTATGATTTATGGTCAGACTCATACTCGTGACATCCGTTACTTAGGAGGTTTGATGCAGGTAATGCCATTCTTGTGTGTATGCTATGTGATTGCAGGTATGGCTTCACTTGGACTTCCAGGTTTGTCTGGATTTGTCGCTGAGATGACAATCTTCGTCGGATCATTCGCACATGAGGATCTGTTCCACAGAGTAATTGTGATTGCAGGATGTACATCAATTGTAATCACTGCAGTTTATATTCTTCGTGTTGTGGGCAAGATTTTGTTCGGACCACTTTACAAGATTGAGAAGGTTGACGGAAAGTTCAACTATCTTTCGGAGCACAATGGTGAGGTTCACCATTATCCTCTTCGTGATGCAATTTGGTATGAGAAAATCGCTACAGTCGGTTTGATCGTCTCAATCGCTATCATCGGTTTGTATCCAGTTTGGATATCAGATATGATCAGTAAAAGTTTGGAGGCAGTAGCAGCATTGCTTAACTAATAAAAAAATACAACTATGGATTTAGATTATAGTCAGTTTTTATCGATGAGCCACGAGGTTTCCCTCGTTGTTGTATTGATTGTCCTTTTGCTTGCTGATCTATTGATCAAGGACAAAAAGATTTTCCAATATTTGGCGATATCAGCATTCGCTTTGCACACTTGTGCTGGCTTTTATAGCTACACTGATTTGGCAGGTGACGCTTTCGCCGGCATGTATGTTTCAGGTGCGGCCCAGTCGTTTGTTAAGAATATTCTTAATGTCGGTACTTTACTTGTGTTCTTCTTCTCATTTGAGTGGAACAACAAAGAAAATAAGAGTGGAGTAGGAGAGTTCTATTTTTTGACATTGTCTACTCTTATTGGAATGTATTTCATGATTTCTGCAGGCGACTTCTTGTTCTTCTACATCGGACTTGAGACTGCATCCATTCCTATGGCTGCATTGGTCGCTATGAACAAGAAGGGCATTGAAGGTGCAGAAGCGGCTGCCAAGTATATCCTGACAGCGTCATTCTCTTCTGGAGTAATGCTATTCGGTATATCTTTGATTTATGGAGTATGTGGATCTCTATATTTCGACGAGGTTCAGGCAGCGTTCACTGATATCACACCATTGCATATTTTTGCTTTGGTTTGCTTCATAGCTGGAGTCGGATTCAAGATTTCTCTTGTTCCATTCCACTTCTGGACAGCAGACACATATCAGGGAGCACCAACAGGAGTCACTGCTTATTTGTCTGTGATTTCTAAGGGTGCTGCGGTGTTCGCTTTCATGTGTATTCTTTACAAGGCATTCGTAAATGAGCCTGATGTATGGCAAGGTATCCTATGGTGGTTGATTGTTATTACAATCACTATCGGTAACTTGTTCGCTCTACGTCAGAAGAATTTGAAGAGATTCTTGGCATTCTCGTCAATCTCTCAGGCTGGTTACATCATGCTTGGTGTATACGCGTCTTCTCAGACAGGTATGTCGAGCACAATCTACTACATCTTGATCTATATGTTCACAAACCTTGCAGCATTTGGTATCATTTCTGCAATTGAGAACAAGACAGGTAAGGTAGGTATGGATGATTATAATGCTCTTTACACAACAAATCCGAAACTTGCATTTGCGATGACACTTGCAATGTTCTCTCTTGGTGGTATTCCTCCATTTGCAGGATTCTTCAGCAAGTTCTTCATCTTCGCTTCTGTAGCGGAGTCTAAAGTTTTTGGTGATTATGTATTGGTGTTCTTGGCATTGCTTAACACAATCATCTCACTTTACTACTACTTGCTGGTTGTAAAGGCTATGTTCATCAACAAGAGTGATTCTCCAATAGAGACAATCAAGATAGATGCGATGTCTCGCGTCGCTCTATTGGTGTGCGTTATAGCAATTCTTGTGATTGGATTCATAAGTGCGATTTACATGAATATTTACGATATCAGTTTTGGTTTCGCAAATTAATTGGTAAAGGATTTTATTCAGTGACACTTGTGTAAAAAGCAAGTGTCACTTTTTATATGGATTAAGGTGAAAAAGTTAAAAAGCATTTTAGGGTTTGTAATTCCGTTGCTGTTGAGCGTTGCTCTTCTTTATTATATTTATTCGGGAGAGAATTGGGACGAGCAGATTTCTTATATCAAGAAAGCAAATTTTTTCTGGCTGTTTTTGCCTGTGTTGGTAGCTTTGTTAAGCAATCTGTTTAGAGCCCTCAGGTGGAAGATGTTGATTAAGGCATCAGGTTTGGAAGTGTCGCTTTTAAACTCCTTCTTGGCTGTCTTGGTAGGGTATTTTGCAAATTTTCTTTTGCCGAGAGCTGGAGAAGTCGCAAGATGTGGAGTGCTAAAAAAATATACAGGTCTTTCATTTACGACGGTGCTTGGAACAGTTGTGACGGAGCGAATTTTTGATGTTATAATGACGGCGATTATAATGCTTCTCGCTTTCGTATTCGAGTTTGGAATGCTTTCTTCTTTAGTAGACGACGCGAATCTCCCGTCGAAACTATTGTCAATTTTATCCAATCCGTTTGTCGTTGTGATCATACTCATTCTGACAGCCGTTTTTGTGTCTTTTTTCAAATTGCGAAACAAGAGCAAATTATATGAAAAGGGGAGAGAGAGCCTGAGAAAGTTCAAGGTTGGCATGTTGTCTGCGAAAGATGTTGACAACAAGTTGATGTTTGGCATTTACACAGTTCTGATTTTCGCATGCTATTATTTGATGCTTCATTTCAGTTTTTGGGCGTTCGACTTTACTAAAGACATAACATTTTCACAAGGCTTGGTGATTTATGTTATGGGAGCTTTGGGAATTATAGCACCAGTACAGGGAGGCATCGGAGCATGGCATTTCATGACTATTCAGGCACTGGTGTTTTATTTGGGCGACGCAATTGAACCTGAGGCAAAGGCATTTGCTTTGGTGGTCCACTCCGTACAGACGATAGTTGTGTATATAGGATGTGGATTATTGGCTTATGTTTTGTTGCCGGTTGTAAACAAGAGAAAAAAACTAAGCTAACACGAAGGACGAGCCTAAAAAACACCACAGAGACTTTGTGAAAGAAGAAAGTCAAAAATGAGACAATAGCAAAAAGAATTATTGTTGTTGATCAAATTTTCAAAAAACTATCGCCAATCGTACAATTTTACATAGACAAATCATACTTTATGATAAAAAAAGTGATATGTTTTGTGTTATGATACTTAATTTTTTTATTTTTGCAGTATTTGGTGGATAGCGTAGAAGAATTTATGGACTGCTACAAGAATACACCGTTTAATATTTATAATATTTATTGAACGTAGACACATTTTTTTATATGAAAAAATTTTTACAAATGCTTTATGAGTTCATTCCTAAAAAAGGAATTGGATTTGAAAAATATCTAGTTGTTTTCTGCATGCTGGTAGGTGTGCAGGCAAGCACTTTTGCACAGTATACCTTTTTGGAGGTTCCGTCAGGGACAGCTTTTGTAAAAGAAGGTATCATTAGGGTCAATCCTGGTGATAATATTACTTTGACGGTTCCTTATGTATCTTATGGAACCCCCGTAAAATGGGAGTATAGGACAAAGCCTTCGACAGATAGATTATTGTTGGATGGTGAGACGAACACAACCCTTTCGGTTGAGAATATTCAAAATGACATTGAATATATTGCTACCTATACAAATCCAATAACAAATGTAGAGTCTTCTGCACGTATTCTGATTGCTTGTGTTTCGTTGACATCAACATCAGAGCTTGCTTGTCCTAGGGAGGCGGTCGCATTTGATTATAGCGGAGGTCAATTTGCTGATAAAGGAAAATTTGAACAAAGAAAGGATGGACCTGCGTGGCATAATTTGAAGGATTTTCCTGATAATTCAATTAATGAGTGGATTATAACAGAAAGTGAAAAAGACTACTCTGTTCGAGTGTCGTTGGATTATAACTATTATAATTCAACTTCTGCTACTTTGACTACTAATGAAATAAGCGTCAAGTTACGTGATGATTGTAAGGCAAATTGTCTTACAACATCAACAGGTGAATATTATGTTGGTACTGATTTTGATCCAAATAAAAGTGACCCTAAAAAGATTCCACAAGATGTCATTAATCATTTTGGTGAACATAATATTGAGTTGCGAGAGGCAGATGTTAAGAATTATTGGTTAGGAAACAATGCACGAGACTTTTTCGGACAAGATCCAATGGATGATGTGTCTGCTGGTGTTGTAGGCAAGAATAATTATATGTTTTGTCAGAATCCAAATGACAGAATATGTGAGTTGATATTCTCCCCAGTTTCGGAATTTATTGGAAAACCTTATACATATAAGATGCGTATGTATCTTCAAAAGGAGACAGGTTGCAATATAGATGAAAATGCTAAATTTAAGGCACGTACTGGACAAGGAAAGCAGACAATTGATAGATTGAAAGGATCTGCGTATTTGAATAGTACAGGAGAGTTGATAAAGACAGCTGAAGGTTATAATGAAGGAGATATGACTTTGTCGTTCAAACAGTTGATGGATTTGGGATCTTTGAAAGATCACGATTTGATCAAGGTAGAAATTACGTTTGAAGGACGATTCCCAGATGATCCAAATGGTTTGAGGGAATTTAGCTTTTTCCCTGAGTTCGCTCAGATGAGTTGTTGGAAGGTCGCTATTGATTATATTTCGGCTGAAGTAGAAAATGTATGTTTGGATCCAGATGTTTTGTGTGCAGGAGAGTATACTACTGCGCATGCCGCCGGTATGCCTGATGGTTCGGTATATCGTTGGTATAAAAAAGTTGGTGACAATTGGATTGAGGACGCAACTAATTATGGTAAGCAAAATGCTTCTATTCAGGCAGAAAAGGGCTTGGTTTCTTATCAGTTGAGAGTAGATATACCTGGATTAGGACTAAGAACACATGATTTTGTTGTGTCTGGTAATGATTGTACTGTGCCAATACCGAAAATAAATGGAGCAACATTCTGTCTCCCTAATGTACAATCATATACTCCAAATATTGTAGATCATTCAAATGTGGTCACTTATGAGTGGGCAATGTTCAGACCAGATAATTCTGTTTGGTTTGACTCAAAAACAACTCCAGACTCTCACTTTACGGTTCTCCCTTCTTCTGAATTTTCTGATTCAACTAGTGAGTTTTATCAAAAGAATAAGAATGATTCTTTAGTAGTTTCTTTAGGACTTGATTCAACAATTGTTGAAGGTGATTATAAGTTACAGTTGAGAACTATGACAGGTTCGATTGTATACGCAACTATAGATACAATTGTTCATATTTATCGTAATCCAGATATCACCCTCAGACTTGATGGTGAAAAATTTGCAGGAATAACATCTGAGTCAGAAAAGACAATCTGTCCTTCAGATATGCGCAGGGAGATTATCGCTATAGCTGAGAATTCATTTGATTCTCCTATGCTATCGAAATACATCTATAATTGGAACTCAATACCGGGCTCTCCTAATGTTTTCATTCCAGATCCTAATGATCCTAGCAAAGCTACTGTTAATTTAGCAGCTATCCCAGGTATCTGTGATGGAGATCTAGACAATGTGCAGTTCTCGGTTCAGGCATATATAGGTGGTTGTGCTGATTCAGACACAAATAAATATAAAATTGAGAAAGTTGTCGAGCCAACTATTGATTGCTCAGCTTTGGTTGGTAAACAGGATACGTTCCCTGTAGAGAAGAAAAGGGAAGATGCTGATATTACGATCCCTGTACCTCCGTTTACTTCTAGTTGTGATACAGATCCAGATCTTATAATTGAGATCACTTCAAAACGTCAAGAAGTAAAGGACACTATGGGAACAAAGACTATTGTTGTTCGTAAATCAGAGATTGATAATAAAACGGATAAACTTAATGTCACACTTTCTTGGGGCACTTATGATTTCCATTATATAGTTAAAGATGGTTGTGGTAATACCAAGGATTGCAATGTCGATATAGTAATTGATATCGTTCCTAGTCCTGATTGTTCTAAGATTAATGACATTGATGTAATCAAGGATTCTCTAGAGAAGGAAAAATGTACTGTCATATTTGGTCCAGATTTGCTTAGTGCTCCAGTTTTGGAAGACGAGAATGATATTAATGGTAAAATGTTAACTGGAGAATATGCAGGACGATTGCATTTTGATAGTCCACAAAATAAAGAAGATTTGAAGTCGACTGCAGAGAAACGTGCAAAGTTTGATATGAGTGTTGGTTTGAATGACGAATATGAGATTGATTACACTTATATCCTTTGGCGATTCACAAATGAAGCTGGAAAATCTGCATATTGTGTTCAGGAAGTTTTGGTAGAGGATAAGAATAATGACTTTTTTGATTGTAATCAAATTGATTCTGTTTTCAGACCTATTACAAAACCGGGAGAATGTGAAATTCAATTTAAGGATTTCTGGGATTCATTAAAGGCAATGAATTACACAGGTATTGATAAATGTCCTGTGGTGACTACACTTTATGGTGAACTACATGAGGACTCTATCAATGTGTCGAAAATTGAGGATGGTAGAAAATTTAGTGTCGGTATCACTGAAACTGTTTATTGGCAGTTTAGAGATCATCATAATAATGTGAAATATTGTCCTCAGGATATCAATGCTTTTTCTGGAGATTCTGTAAAAATTAATTGTGACACAATAAGCGAACGTAAGGGCGAAGCAGAAGAAGGCACTTGTTTCGCAAATGCAGAAGATTTGGATATACCTTCTCCTATTGGTATAGAGCCATGTCCTGATGAAAATGGAGATTCAATTAAAGTTCCAGGTGTAGGTACTCGTAATGACGGAAAAGCGTTGGATGATCCATATCCTACAGGACATACTTACATTACTTGGGTATTCACAGGTAAGAATTCATACCCATCTACATGTGTTACACATGTGTTTGTAGAAGGAAACAATCATTTTGATCTTGATTGTGATCTTTTGTTCCCAAAGAAGTGGTATGAAATGCCTGATTGTGATTCAATGGATATCACTTTGGAGACGAAAAAAGTTCCTGATCCATGTGTGGCAGGATTTATGTCTGAAGGTGTGCCATATATCAATGGTGAGAAGATTGAATTGAAACATAAATTCCCAATTGGAGAGACTTTCGTTACTTGGAAGTTCTGGGATTACACAAAGGCTGTTGTGGATTCATGTATTCAGTCTATTCATTTGAGAGACACATTCCCTCCGGTTGTTGATTGTGACACAATGAAGAATGATTCAGTTTTACTTCATGATAAGTGTTCGATACCTACTAAGGATTTGAGAGATTCTCTTGAAAAGAAGATTGCCATTGAATATTGTACAGGCGATACAATTTGGGGTGAACCATATTTGATCAATGATAAAGGTGAGAGAGTGGAATTCCCTTCAGAGGTCAGTGTTGGCATCTATCCAATTCAATGGGTATTTGCAAATGATAGCCTAACAACTAAGGAGTCGGTTTGTGATAAAACTTTGTATTTGCTGCATGACGGAACACCTATATTCGACTGTAGTTCATTACCTTCACCTTTGCAGTTATGGGATACAACGGGCGAGTGTAAAATATTATTGAATCCGAATACATTGCCAATTCCAGAGGCTGTTGATTCATGTAAACGTGATTACATCGTTTATGGACATGGATATGTACAGCTGTTTGAGGAGGGAGATTTTGTTGAATTGTGTTACTTTGATAGAGAAAAGAACAAGGCTGTTTACCTGATGGATCTTCCTCTTGGTGGACACAAGGTTAAATGGGTATTTAAGAGTCCATTCTCTATTAAAGAAAAGGAGTGTGAGCAGATTGTTAAGGCAAATAGTGATGCTATTAATAAGGTAGACTGTTCAAAGTTGGCGGAATATGTTCATGTTACTATGCGTAGACAAGGTCCAGGTGCTACTTTTGAAGAAGTTAGAGACTCTGGATTGATTTTGCCAAATCTTGATTTCGATGTTTGTAAAGTTTTGGATACACTATATACTAGAGACGATGATAAGTCTATTTATGCTGATTATTATCCTGTAGGACATAGAGTTACTATCACATGGCTATTCATGGATACAACACGAAATGCTGAGCAGAGTAAGGAATGTCATACTATCGTGGATGTTGAGGATGGTGATACTCCGATCATGATATGTCCAGAACTTGGCACAACATTTACTTGTTTGGACGCTCTTCCTGCTAGATTTGCCAACTTTGAGGAATTCAAGGCTGCTGGAGGTATGCTGATATCAAATGGAGTCGATGTTTCTGAGTTTGTTGATCCTTCATCGTTCAAGTGTGATACTATGTCTTTGGGAGACAAATGTGATTTTACATTTATAAGAAAGTATTCCATAGCAAATTTGAGAAATCAGATTTCTGAGTGTGAACAAAATATTCATATTAAAGATACAGTTCCTCCTGTTTGGTTGGATGGCGTTGAGTCTTTGACAAAGGTGTTCGACTGTGTGGCGGAGGATTTCTTCCCTACAGATCTTAAGGCTAAAGACGAATGCTCTAGTGAAATAATTTCGGAGTATCATAAAGTAAGTAGTCTGGATGGTGTGGTAGACGGTTTGTTCTATACTGTTTCATCCAACAGATCTGACAATCCTGATGATTGCGAGTATTACAACTATACAGAAACTCGTAAGTATGTTGCTGTCGACAGATGTCGTAATTATTCTGATATATTGAAGTTTGAGGCTCAGGTACAGGATACATTTAACCCTGTTATTAATATGCCTGATACAGCAAGCTGGCGTAAAAAATTTGTGCCTGCCGTTTATGCTCATGAAGGTTGTACGTTCTTGTATCCTGATTTGACTTCATTATTACCTAAGGATTCTCTTAAAGATATTTGTGATCCTGGTGCTGCTAAGTTCTTTAAGATTTATCAGACTCCAGCTGCAGGAACAGTTATACAAAACACCAAGATTCCTCAGTTTGTCACTCTTCATGTCGCAGATCCTTGTGGCTTGGAAGATACTTTGATAAAAGAAATCTATGTACAGGATACTAAGGACATCATTGATGTTGAGATGAAGGATACTACGATATGTGCTGAACTAAAATTGACTCTTAATGACTTGTTTAAGTATTCTGGTTATATATATAGAGAGTCTTGGTTCGAAGAAAATGTTTGGGTTCGTACTGACAATTATAATGTTGTATACGATTACTATAAGGGTGAAGTTGATGAGAAAAACTTGATCTATTCAAATAATAAGGAAACTTATGCACATAGATTCAATCAAACAGCTAGCCCTAGAGACTTTATCGAATTGTCAGCATTGTCAGATGAAGGATTGTATACTATTGTAGGTATGGATACCTCTCTACATTGTGTTGATACAACAAGTGCGTATATCACTGTTCATTCAGCACCGACAATTGGACTTGATGCAGAACCTCTTCTAGTCTGTGAAAAAGACTCTATCCATTTGATTTCGGATAATGAGACTCTTTACGAAAAATACAATTTGATCGTCCATGATAATGGAGAAGAAATTACAGAAGAAGGATGGATGCTTAATGGTGAGAAGTATAAACCAGAAACATTACTTGACTATACTGACGCTTTGATAAGAATGCATTATTATGCTACTAACAAATGTGAGACTGGCAAGTCAAATGATTGGATTTCTCTAAGTATGAGACGCAGAATGTCTCCTGACAATCTGATGTTGACTACTGAGCCTAATAATCCGGCAAGAGTATACTTGGGCGAGTCTGCTAAGTTAAATTTAGTTACTAAGTATAAGCCAGATGTGTACATGTGGTATCGTGTCAAGGGTATTGTTGATGGAAACTCAGACAAGATGTTTGACAAGTACGGAAATGTACGTGAAGACTATATGGACTCAGACTTTGAACAGGATTCATTGCTTGGTGTTACAAACTATGGAACATCTGGAAGCAAAATTTGGGATTTGACTGAGCTTGGAGATAGTGCTAAATACTATGTTCTGTTAGTTGATAGTGTTTGTCCGGCTGTGCCTTCAAATATTGTATCAATTGATGTGGTTCAGAAACTTCCTACTGCGTTTACTCCTCACAATTCAATTGGCATGAATGATGTATTCATGGAGGGACACAAGGTGATTATCTTCAACCGCTATGGACAGAAAATGGTCGAGAGCGACAACGGTTGGGATGGAACTTGCCGTGGTAATTTGGTTGACCCTGGAGTTTATTACTATGAGGTCATCATCAATGATGGTGAAAAACATAAAGGCTCAATTGAGGTCGTTTACTTTAAGTGATGTCAATAAGATTTGAATATCTAAAAGGGTGGAAGAGTTTTCTCTTCCTCCCTTTTGTTTGAATTTGTCATATATTATGATCTACAGAATTTATCCGGAGAATCCGAATCAAAAAGAGATTGACAAGGTTGTCCAGTTTTTGCAGGATGGCGGAATAATTGTCTATCCTACAGACACAATCTATGGTATGGGATGTGATATCTTTCATGCGAGAGCAGTGGAAAGAGTTTGTCAGTATAAGAAAATTGACCCGAAAAAGGCTAATCTTTCTTTTATTTGCTATGATTTAAGCCATATCGCTGAATACGCAAAAGTGAACAATGATGTTTTCAAACTGATGAAGAAGAATCTTCCTGGCCCGTTCACTTTTATTTTGAACGCTACAAGTAATCTTCCGAAGTTGTTTAGAAATAAAAAGACTGTTGGTATACGTGTTCCAGATAATAATGTCATTCGTGAGATTGTCAGAACTCTTGGTAATCCGATTCTGTCGACTTCTGTTCGTGACGATAATGATGATGTTCTTGAATATTACACGGACCCGGAACTGATGGATGAAAAACTTTCTCATTTTGTGGATTGCGTTATTAATTCCGGTTATGGAAGCCTTGAGCCTTCCACTGTTGTTGATTGTACAGGTGATGAACCTGTGATTGTGCGTCAGGGAAAGGGTATTTTGGAATATTGATATGTGGATATTGCTTGCGATGATGTCGGCTCTTTTGCTCGGCATCTATGATGTGTTCAAAAAGAAATCACTTTCCGACAATGCCGTCATTCCGGTGCTTTCGATTTCTATTTTTTTCTCATTCCTTCTTTTCTTGCCGTTGCTTATCGCTTCTGGTTTCGACGGTGCAAAGGATAATCTTGGTGATTTCTATATTCCTTTTGTTGACGGTGCAACCCATTTTAAGATTTTCTTGAAGGCAGTCATTGTGCTTTGTTCATGGATATGCACCTATTTTGGAATGAAACATATTCCGATCACTATATTTTCTCCGATTAGGGCGACGCAGCCTATCTGGACTGTCCTTGTCGCAGTGGTGATCTTCAATGAATGTTTGTCTTGGATTCAGTCGTTGGCTATCGCTATTACATTGATATCTTTCTTCGCTTTCTCTCAAGTTGGTAAAAAGGAAGGAGTGTCTTGGAAATCCAACAAATGGATTTGGCTTGTTATTGCGGCCACTGTGTTTGGCTCGGCAAGTGGACTATACGACAAACATCTAATGCATAGTGGCTACCCACGTATGGCTGTCCAGGTCTACAGCACTATGTATCAGTCTGTGTTGATGCTGGTTGTGATGTTCGCGTTATGGTATCCCCACCGTCGAAAATCAACACCATTTCAATGGAGATGGACTATCTTGGGAATCTCAGTGTTCCTTATGATGGCAGACTATGTCTACTATTGGGCTCTTTCATATGATGATGCATACATATCAATCGTCTCGACTATCCGTCGTTCCGGTGCTATTGTGCCTTTCTTGTATGGTGCTTTTGCATTAAAAGAAAAGAATATCAAGATCAAATCTGTTTTGTTATGTGGTGTTATTTTGGGAGTCTCTTTACTTTATATATTTAGATAAACACGTCAATGAATACGTGAAAAATGTTATCTTTGTATTTTGATTTTATTGTTATTTATATTTTATGGAAAACGAAATGAATTATGAGTTCCATTTGCGAAGTTTTGTAGATGATTATACCGCTGCAGTGGAGAGTTTTGAAAAAGGTAATTATAAGGCATTTTTTAGAAACTATAGACCGTCGATTGAAAGTTTATGTATAGGAATTCTTACTGCGCTGCACAAAGATGAAGTTGTTGATATATTGAATGGAACGAAAGGTTTTAGTAAGGACGGGAAGGCATTTATAGTGGCTCCGTGTAGTGCAAAACCACGAACTGGAAGGTTCTTGATAGATTTGGCAAAAATGGCAATGCTGAAACAATTGTCAGATGAAAAGGCAAACAAGCTTGTCATATCTCACATGCAGCTTGCATATTTCACTTTGATCAGAGATTATCATTTTGCAAGTTGCGCGTGTCATAGCTTCACAGATCCTAAATCATTTTTGTCGTTTGATAAGAATATGGTTTCGGAATGTTTGGTCGGCACAAATAATTTTATTGATTTGGTGACTCGTTTCCTTCCTGAAGACGGAAAGAAAATACTTTTGATGTGTCCGCAACTTTCTGTTGATGTTTCTGTCACATATCCTGATCCGACAAGAGAGATTGTTCGTCCGATATCATATACCGCCGCTTCTGCAAAAGTCATTCGTGAAACTGAAGCACAAGATGAATTTATCGACCGTCAGCAGGCCGATATTCCTAAAATTGAGCAGAGTGGGGAGCCTGAGGAAGAACCGGTACCAGACCGTCTGCCATTCAATTATGTTCCTGATGTGCCATATCCTGATATTGAGCCTGAGTATGATGTTAAAAATACAGAGAGTGATATTCAGCTCAATGTCGTTAGCGTCAACGAGAATGAAGAGGATATGATTAAGCGTAATCTTCAGAATTACCGCCCATATATTTCTCGTCCAAAACCTGCTTATCGTCCACGTCCAGTTGTCGACGATCAGGATGATGATGCGGAGGAGGAAAACCATGGCACTTATTACGAGCACAACAATTATATGTTCAGAAAGTATCGTTGCCAGTATAAGGGTGAGATACAGACGGAGGGAGGCAAACGTTATCAGGTGCCTGTAGAGGAGAATCCAGAGTTGTATGACGAGTGTGAGGTATACTTTGATATCAAAGCTATCCCAAATTTCGACCCGTCTCGTCCTGATTTTCTAATTGCAATCAACACTGAAATTATTGATTAATTATATAATAGTCACGACAGAATCTCTGTTGTGACTTTCCTATTTTGATATGAGAGTTGTAATTCAAAAAGTGACGCGCTGTTCTGTTGAGATTGACGGAAAAATTAAGTCGTCGATCGGCAGAGGTTTGCTTGTGCTTGTCGGTGTGGAAGATAGAGACACAGATGCTGATATAGAGTGGTTGTCGAATAAGATCGTGAATATGCGTATTTTTGAAGACGCGAATAATGTGATGAATCTTTCAGTGAAGGATGTCGACGGTGAGGTGTTGATTGTCAGCCAGTTCACATTGCAGGCTTCAACGAAGAAGGGTAACCGTCCTTCGTATATCAAGGCGTCTAAACATGATTTTGCAATTCCTATGTACGAGAAATTCTGTGCAAAGGTCAGCTCAGATCTTGGTAAGACGGTGGGGACTGGCGAGTTTGGCGCAGATATGAAGGTTTCTCTCCTCAACGATGGTCCGACAACTATTTTCATGGATTCGCAAAATAAAGAATAAACGCCGAAAAAATGTGATTAGAAATGCGTAATGGGTCATGTATAATTTGACATTTAGCATTTAGCATTTCGAATTTTATATTATCTTTGTAGCAAATTATTAAACAAGTTCATATTTTTACAAGTATGCAATTAATTGACAATTTTAACTTTGCTGGTAAGAAGGCAATCGTTCGTGTGGACTTCAATGTTCCATTGAACAAAGAGACAGGTGCAGTAAGTGACGACACACGTATCCGTGGTGCTCTACCTACAATCAAGAAGATTATCACAGACGGTGGTGCTGCTATCTTGATGTCTCACATGGGTAAGCCAAAAAATGTAAACCCTCAGGAGGGTGATCCTAAGTTCTCTCTAAAGCAGATCATCTCAGCTATTGAGAAGTATACAAAGGAGTTCGGTGTAGCATCTATCAAGTTTGCTGACGACGCTGCTAACGCTGCTCAGGCTGCTAAGGATTTGAAGATGGGTGAGATCCTATTGCTTCAGAACCTTCGTTACTACGCTGAGGAAGAGGGTAAGCCACGTGGCATCGAGAAGGAAGATCCTAAGTACGACGAGGCTAAGAAGGCTATGAAGGATTCTCAGAAGAAGTTCGCTAAGACTTTGGCTTCATACGCAGAGGTTTACGTTAACGACGCATTCGGTACTGCTCACAGAAAGCACGCTTCTACAGCTGTTATCGCTGACGAGTTCGCTGATGATAAGAAGATGTTCGGTTTCCTTATCAACAAGGAGCTTAAGGCAATGGACGGTGTTCTTGCTGCTAAGAAGGAAGGCTTCACAGCTATCATGGGTGGTTCAAAGGTTTCTGATAAGATCAACATCATCACTAACCTTCTTGACCGTGTAGAGAACCTTATCATCGGTGGTGGTATGGCTTACACATTCGTTAAGGCTCAGGGTGGTAAGATCGGTAACTCACTTTGTGAGGAGGATAAGCTTGACCTTGCTCTTGATATCATCGCTAAGGCTAAGGCTAAGGGTGTTAACCTACTTCTTCCAGTTGACGCTTTGAACGCAGATAAGTTCGACAAGGACGCTAACACTAAGGAGACAGCTATCGACCAGACTCCAGACGGATGGATGGGTCTTGATATCGCTTCTAAGTCTATCGCTAACTTCCAGAAGGTTATCGAGAACTCTAAGACTTTGATCTGGAACGGACCTATGGGTGTATTCGAGTTCGACAAGTTCGCTGCTGGTACAACTGCTATCGCTAAGGCTGTTGCTGCTGCAACTGCTAAGGGTGCTTACTCTTTGATCGGTGGTGGTGACTCAGTTGCTGCAATCAACAAGAACAACTTGGCTGACAAGGTTTCTTACGTGTCAACAGGTGGTGGTGCAATGCTTGAGTACATGGAGGGTAAGGTTCTTCCAGGTATCGCTGCAATCCGTGGTGACAAGTAATCCTTATTAAAGGTTTATATAGAGAGCCGGTTCGATTGGATCGGCTCTTTTTTTGTTTAGTTCATTCTCGTTTTGTTGCTGATATTTGAGGATTGTTAAGGGCGGAACGCCATAAGTTCTTTTCATGTATGAGCCGAAAAAACAGATTAAGTTGTATAAATTAATTAATTTGGCTATAGAGTTGAGGATTGTTAAGGGCGGAACGCCCTAACCCTTCCTTTCTAGTGCGAGCCGTAGGCGAGCACATATAGAAAAATACAGAGACTCGGAGTTTTAAGAGTAAGTCTTAGACTTTTTTTGATGAAAGAGACGAAAATGCTGTAATTATGGTATTGCCTTTCAGGCAATTTTTTCGTATCATCGTCACATTATTCCGAGACTTCGTCATTGGGTTACTCACGCTTTGCTCGGTAGCGTCTTTCAGACGAAAAAAATGAAAATGTCAGTCATGAATTAGGACAGAACCAATTTTATTTGTTCAAGATTTTACATACTACAATATTTTGTTACATTTGTGAAAAAGATACTCAGATTTAAATAATATTTACCAAGAATCATCTACGGTTATGAAAAGTCGCATCGCCTACATAATTTTACTTTTGATGACGTTTGTATTCCCGTCTTTTTCTCAGAATTCATATATAGATTATGAATATGTTGATGGAACGAAGGAAAGAAATACAATTGGTACGGAAAGATTCTATTGCCGTTATTATCAAAATGAAGGATCGTCATATAGAATAAAGACCATTTATATAGATAATGTCTTTGATACATTAATTCCCAATATAGGTTCGCAAATTTTTGACAAATTGATATTTAAATTTAATGATGGAGAACTATCCGATGTTATAGGTCCTAGTATACAATGTATGGGAGACCGTTTAGATAGTTATGAATATAAATTAGATAAAGTAAATCCTAAAGCTGGAATTATGTCTGTTTTATTTAAGTCTAATTCCCTTCCTAGATTTGCATACCATAATGGAAAACAGATTTCATCCATTTCAGGTCGTATCTCTTATTTCAAAGTCAAAACCATTCCGTCGAAGATATTAAATGACGAATTGAGAGAGAATCTTAAACCTTTCTATCCGACATCGTTGATTGAAAAATCAGATGGCTCATATTTAGACTTCGTTTTACTGTCGTATAATGAGGATGAAAAAAATACAAAGCTAAATGGTTTGTCTTTAGAGCGAGTGAAAGTAATAAATAATCTAAAGCGGATGGGATATACGTTGACCAGCCAGAAAGGAGTGTTCCCACTTACTTACCAGAATCAAAATGGAAACACTATCTTGATGTATGAAACTAGTATTATGGTAAAAGTCAAGGATTGAAAATGACTTGTAAGTTTTGCGTGAATCTTTAAAAATAGATTTGTTTATGAAAAATCGGATGACATATATAATACTATTTTTATTTGCTTTCATTTTTCAATTGAATGCTCAACTTCAGTATGTTGATTATGAGTATGTTGATGGAACGAAGGAAAGGG
>DFGT01000029.1 GCA_002371265.1 Bacteroidales bacterium UBA3743
TCATTAATCATCAATCATTAATCATTAATCATTAATCATCAACCTTTCATCATTTCACGATTCCCTTCTCCAGATATTCAGCCAAGTTTGTTCTCACCTTAGCCGCCTCAGCGTCGGCAGCCACTTTAGCCATATCATGGCGAACCATAAGTTCAACCAATTGTTCGAAAGTTGTGGTCTGCGGATTCCAACCAAGCTCGTTCTTAGCCTTAGTTGGGTCACCCCAAAGGTTGACAACGTCTGTAGGACGATAGAAGTCTTCTGAAACGCGAACCAACTCTTTGCCGACAAGTGCCTTATTAGCAGGATTTTCCACTGCGACACAGATACCTTTCTCGTTCAATCCCTCACCCTCGAATTTAAGTGTGATACCAGCATGTTTGAACGCAAGGTCCGTAAACTCACGAACTGAGTGCTGCACTCCCGTCGCAATAACGAAATCTTCTGGTTTATCATGCTGAAGGATAAGCCACATACACTCTACGTAGTCCTTAGCATAACCCCAGTCGCGAAGAGAATCAAGATTTCCTAGATACAAACAATCCTGCTTGCCCTGAGCAATACGAGCAGCGGCAAGAGTGATCTTACGAGTGACGAAAGTCTCTCCACGTCGCTCCGACTCATGATTGAAAAGGATACCAGAGCAGCAGAACATATTGTAAGCCTCACGATACTCCTTGATGATCCAGAAGCCATAAAGCTTAGCGACTGCGTATGGAGAATATGGGTGGAAAGGAGTCTTCTCATTCTGAGGAACTTCCTCCACTTTTCCATAAAGTTCAGAAGTAGACGCTTGGTAGATCTTACAAGTCTTCTCAAGGTGGTTAGTACGAACAGCCTCAAGGACACGTAGAACACCCACTGCATCAACGTCAGCAGTGAACTCAGGAGCATCAAAGCTAACCTGAACGTGAGATTGTGCCGCAAGGTTGTAGATTTCAGTAGGTTGCACTTTGCCAACAAGTTTCACAAGAGACATCGAGTCGCCCATATCGGCATAGTGAAGATGGAAGTGAGGAGTTCCCTCAAGATGAGCGATACGTTCACGAAAGTCTACTGAAGAACGACGGATAATACCATGTACTTCATATCCCTTAGCAAGAAGAAATTCACTCAAATAAGAACCATCCTGACCAGTTACGCCAGTGATTAGTGCGATGTTTTTTGACATTGTATATAAAATTTAGCCCCCTCAATCCCCCTAAAGGGGGAGGCCTGGTTAATACTTTAAATTATAAGTAGAAATTGATTTATTTCCTGTTTTTCAATGAAATCTAATCTTCAGCACCTGCCAAAGTCCCCTTTAGGGGATTTAGGGGCTATTCTAAACTATTTTTGTACCACTCAAACAACTTCTTCACTCCATCCTCAATTTCAACCTTATGAGTCCAGCCCAAAGAATGTAACTTACTGACATCAATCAGTTTACGCATTGTACCATCAGGTTTAGATGCATCAAATTCAACAGTACCCTTGAATCCGACAGCCTTGACCACAAGTTCAGAAAGTTCACGAATAGTAAGTTCCTTACCAGTTCCGACATTGATGTGGCAATTACGAATTTCCCCGAGCGACGGAATAGCGCCACCACGACCAGTAGAATGGTTACGATCCACCACTCCATCAGCCTTAACACCGTAGTGAACACTTGAATACTTTTCGATACCGATAATATCAGAGAAATTAACGTTAAGAAGGACATGGACAGAAGCGTCTGCCATATCCTCACTCCACAAGAACTCACGAAGAGGCTTTCCTGTACCCCAAAGGCGAACAAGATTGTCCTCGATGCCGTAGAACGCAAGCACCTTACGGATAACACTCTCATCAGAAGTTTCATCAATGACATAACGCACCGTCTCACCATTCTCCTTAATATTCGCACCTACAGGACGAATTTTAAGGTCATTGCGGATAGCAGCCCAATCATTATCATTGATCAGTTTTGCCAAATACACCTTACGCATCATGGCAGGCATGACGTGAGAGTTCTCAAGATGGAAATTATCGTTAGGTCCATAAAGATTAGTAGGCATTACAGCGATATAATTGGTGCCATACTGAAGATTATAGCTTTCACACATCTTCAGACCTGCAATCTTCGCAATAGCATATTCCTCATTAGTGTATTCAAGTTCAGAAGTAAGCAAGCAATCCTCCTTCATAGGTTGAGGAGCATTTTTAGGATAGATACAAGTACTTCCAAGGAAAAGTAGCTTCTCCACACCATGGGCATAAGCTTCTGATATGACGTTGCACTGGATCTTCATGTTCATCATCATAAAGTCGGCACGATAAAGGCTATTTGCCATGATACCGCCCACAAAAGCAGCTGCTAGAACAACCGCGTCTGGACGTTCTTCATCGAAAAACTTCTTTACAGCGTATTGATCAGTAAGATCAAGTTCTTTATGAGTTCGACCTACAAGGTTATTATAACCTCTAGATTTAAGATTATTCCAGATCGCAGAACCTACAAGCCCATGATGTCCTGCAACATAAATTTTACTTTCCTTATTCATTTTAAATCAAAGTACTTTATTCAAAAATGGTTAAGAATAAATTTCTCCATCAAGACTGTTCTATTATTCCAAGCATAACAATCCACCAACCAATTTATTACAATAATAATTAGTTTGATTTGTCACACAAGAAAGAGTCAGGGACAAACGCCCTTTTTCACTTCGAACACTTCTCTCAAACAGATTCTCTAAATCCACTTAATAGTTTTTTCCTTAAAACAGGTTACAAACGGGTTGCAAAATTACGATTTTATTAAAAAATGGCAAACAAATTCTATTAAAAATGGATTACGGCAAATGGTTCTCTTTTTAATTATCAATTCATACCTGACACAGGATAACCGACTTTGACATTTGAAGGCGAGAGAATGCGAAAAGACGTTTTCCTAGTTCATTGAGAGATGCACCAAGATGGTATACTTCATCGTCAATAATAAGGAATCGATCATGTACTCGTTGACGAGTCTCTGCTAGACGGACGATACGTCCACTCTGAGTTTGTGCTGTAGATTGTAATGCTTGCAAACCACGACCTATACGCTCCACATAAATAGTAGCGTCTACGCCCTGATTACGATATTCCAATATATCAAACGTACGAGAATCAATATAATTATCTATTAGTATCACCTCGCATTTCGCTATGCGTATTAATTGTTCCGCAAAGAGGCGGGCATCCAACACTTGCCCTTCATAAAATATCCCTTCAACAGGAGGAACATTAGTCCGGATGAAGAAATTGATCTGTTCTTCGTTTTTTGACACTCTTTCTTCAAGTTGGGAAAATCGTGTATCTATTCGTTCCTGCATTGCTACAAGTTGGTGATTAATCGAATACCCTCGAAGAAGATAGTCACGAAGGACACGATTTGCCCATTGACGAAATTGTATTCCCTGACGTGTATTTACTCGATATCCAACAGAAATTATCACATCAAGATTGTAGAATTCAACATTACGACGAACCATTCTATCCCCCTCCTTCTGAACTAGTTCCAAAATGGAACATGTTTCTTCGCGTTGTAGTTCATAAGAGTTATATATATTCTTGATATGTTTTGTTATAGCCTGACGCTGCGTCCCATACAAATCAGCCATTTGTGCTTGAGAAAGCCAAACAGTGTCATGTTCCGCATCTAACTTCACCTCAATCGAAATTGTCTCTTCTGGCTGATAAAGCACTATCTGAGACATTTCGGAAGAATTCTGTAATGTACTGTTATTTCCCATAATTTATAAAAAAGCAGATGGCGAATTGTTCTCTTTTTAATTATCACTTCGTACCTGACACAGGATAACCGACTTTGACATTTGAAGGCGAGAGAATGCGAAAAGACGTTTTCCTAGTTCATTGAGAGATGCACCAAGATGATATACTTCATCGTCAATGATAAGGAATCGATCATGTACTCGTTGACGAGTCTCTGCTAGACGGACGAGACGCCCACTCTGAGTTTGTGCTGTAGATTGTAATGCTTGCAAACCACGACCTATACGCTCCACATAAATAGTAGCGTCTACGCCCTGATTACGATATTCCAATATATCAAACGTACGAGAATCAATATAATTATCTATTAGTATCACCTCGCGTTTCGCTATGCGTATTAATCGTTCCGCAAAGAGGCGGGCATCCAACACTTGCCCTTCATAAAATATTCCTTCAACAGGAGGAACATTAGTCCGGATGAAGAAATTGATCTGTTCTTCGTTTTTTGACACTCTTTCTTCAAGTTGGGAAAATCGTGTATCTATTCGTTCCTGCATTGCTACAAGTTGGTGATTAATCGAATACCCTCGAAGAAGATAGTCACGAAGGACACTGGTAGCCCAAATACGAAATTGGGTGGCATTACGACTATTCACTCTATATCCAACAGAAAGGATCAAATCCAAATTGTAATAATCAACCTTATATCTTTTCCCATCTGAAGCAGTTGTTTCCATTTTGGAAACAACTTGTTCGCGGACCAATTCTCCTGTTCCAAAAATATTTTTCATGTGCTTAGAGATAGCAGATTTTTGTACGCCAAACAAATCAGCTATCTGTTGCTGGCTTAACCAAATAGTATTTTTTTCAAGTTTTACCTCAAGCACTACATCTTCTTCTGGCTTATAAAGCACTATCTGAGACACTTCGTAAAAATTTTGCAATGTACTGTTGTTTTCCATAATTTATTAAAAAATTAGCAGATGGCGAACGTCTTTCGCCATCTGCCATAAGCTATCCGCCAACGTCATTTAAAACGGAGGTGCTGTCGGAGTCGGAGCCTCATCTTCCTTAGGCTTACCCGCCGTCATACCTTCCAAGTTGACCACCACGACCTCTGTCGAATAGCGAGTCACTCCTGCCGAATCCACCCAACTTCTTGTCGACAGCTTGCCCTCAATGAAGACTTTGTTGCCGCACTTGATGTACTGTTCAGCGAATTTTGCACTGTGTCCCCACGCCACAACCTTGTGCCACTCTGTCTGTGGCTGCACTACCGTGCCGTCTGGCGCTGTAAATCCTCTCTCTGTTGTCGCAACCGGAAATGTAGCCACAACCTTACCCTGATCCAAATACTTTACCTCTGGATCTTTACCTACGTTACCTACCAAAAAAACCTTGTTCATTTTGGATTACTTTTTTGACTGTTATTTTTTAATAATTTTTTAATACGGTGCAAATATACAATATTTTCTAATATTACTTATCTTTGCGAAGAAATTTCTTTTGTTAAACTAAATTTTTTATTTTGGACGTTTCGATATTGCTTGATAGTGCTGCTGATTCCGTTCCTTTGCCGGAATGGTGTGCGTATGTTTTGGCTGCCTTATTTGGGCTGCTCGGTTCTATAGCTGTCTTCGTATTCTCATATTGCGAATACTTTCTGTTCTCACTGTCGGACTCCGACAAAGACAAAATTTTGAATAATGATTCGGCCGGTTACTCTGGATTGAAGAGTCTGCTGATCGACGAAAAGAAATCGCTGTCCGCAGTTGTGCTTGGATATTGGTGTTCAATCGCAGTGTTGATCACTGTCGCTATTATACATATTAAATATGTGACAAGCATCGCCGGATTCGCCAACAATGCCAACTCCAGCTGCCAGGGTCCGGTGCTTACAGTGCTGATGCTTTTCGCCACGTTTGTATGGATTCTTTTATTTGCCGACGTGTTGCCTCACAAAATCAGCAAACAAGACAGAGTGGCTTGTCTCTACTATATGTCGAAACCGGTGAGAATCGCATCTTTCATGCTTTATCCATTCTCTTCTCTGCTAAAGCATACAGAGTTTATCGCTTGCAGACTGGAGGTGAAACGTCAAAAAAACATATCGCTCGATGAGCTGTCTGAGACGCTGCACTCCGACTCCATAAAAGATAAAGAGGAAAAAGATATTCTGGAGAGCATCGTCACTTTCGGAAGCGTTTCGGTGGGGGAAATCCTCCGTCCAAGAGTAGACGTGGTGGCTGTGAACTACAGCGACAAATATACGGATGTGCTTAAAGTGATCCGCGACAACGAGTATTCACGTATGCCTGTATACGACGGCTCTGTGGATAATGTGAAGGGAATTCTGTATGTAAAGGATTTTCTGAACTATCTCGACCGTGGCGACGACTTCAATTGGCAACATCTTATCCGTGCCCCGTTCTTTGTGCCGGAATCAAAAAAGATCGACGACCTGCTGCGTGAGTTCCAGGTGAAGCGAATGCACATGGCGATCGTAGTGGATGAGTTTGGCGGCACATCAGGAATAGTAACGATGGAAGATATCCTGGAGGTGATCTTCGGCGACATCAGCGACGAGCATGACGTAGAGCAGAAGCTCTACACGGAGCTCGACAAACGCAACTATCTCCTTGAAGGCAAGATGCCTCTGTCGGATTTCTATAAGATCGAAAAGATCGACGCGAGTGTGTTTGAGGCTCTCGACGTGGATGCCGACACCGTGGCAGGACTGATATTGTCGCTGAAGGGAGACATTCCGTCGCTCGGAGATGAGATAATCCATGAAGGATACATCTTCAAGATCGTGTCGGTGGATAAAAGAAGAATTAAAAAGATCAAATTACGTTTGCCAGATGAAAAGAAGTAGACTACTGGTGATTTCAATAATGACGGTCATCATCACCGTCATCTCAAGCGGATGCTCCAACGATGTGCCTCGTCCGCGCGGCTATTTCCGCATCGAATTGCCGGAGAAAAACTATGTCAAGTTCGACAACGACTCTTTCCCTTACTTGTTCGACTACGCTAACGTAGCCGCCATAGAGAGAAAAGCAACAAAAGACGAGCCATATTGGGTGGATGTCGTCTATCCTCGCCTCAACGCAAGAATCTATTGCAGCTACAAACATGTGGACGGCAATTTCAGAGAGGTGAATGAAGATGCCCGCTCCTTCGTCTACAAGCATACGATCAAGGCAGACGACATCACAGAGCAGCCCTATGTCGATGATTCGGCTAAAGTGTATGCCCTACTCTACGAGCTAAAAGGCAACACAGCCTCAGCCATACAGTTTGTGGCGACAGACAGCGTGAAGCATTTCTTCCGTGGAGCACTCTATTTCAACAACACTCCCAACCAGGATTCTGTGGCACCTGTGCGTGAATATATACGCGAGGACATCATCAGATTGCTGGAGAGTCTGAGGTGGAGATGACATTGCGGCTGGCTTTTGGCATATAGCTTTTGGCTTTTTTTACTATATTTGTAAATTATAAGTGGATAACGCTTATGAAAACAAGACAAGAATACATACAAATATTGACGGAACACATTGCCGAACTTGCCGAAAGATTTGGAGTTCGGTCTCTAATCCTATTCGGATCCGTTGCCAGAGACGAGCATCATGAGGGAAGTGATGTAGATGTGTTTGTGGATATGCCACCCAAATTTTTTCTAGCGTGTGCTGCTGCGGATTATCTAGAAGAGATACTTGGATGTAAGGTAGATCTTGTGAGAAACAACAAAAACATAAGTGATTTCTTTCGTAAACAAGTAATGTCAGATGGAATTCAAATCTTCCCAAGATCGAATTTCTCATGGCTATTTTGAAATTGATGTGGAATATATTGATGACATAATTAAGAATGACTTGGATCCACTATTGACTGCAATAGAAGATCTTATCAAGATTGTAACTATCGTTTAAGTAAAGACTCTTTTCATACTCGATATGGATATCAAAAACATATATAAATATCTGATTGCGATTGTAGCGGTGGTGGCAATCGCATTCTGCGTCTTTTCCGACAAATTTTTCTTCAGATTAGACTTGACTCAGGAGAAGCGCTACAGCATCTCTGACAACACTAAAAATATGTTGAGGAATGCCGACGGTGATATTTCCGTCGTCGTATATCTTGATGGAGATCTGAATGCAGGATTCCTTCGTCTGCGTAAGGCGACAAAGGAGATGCTGGACGAGTTTAATGTCTACGCTGGAGGCGGATTCTCATATAAGTTTGTCAATCCATCGGCAGCGGATAACGCCAAAGCTCGCGACAAGAAGTATGAGGAATTGGAAAAACGTGGTTTACGACGCATTCCCGTCTACGATAAGGATGCGGAAGGAAACCCGACAATGAAGGTAGTCTTTCCATGGGCAGAGATTTCATACAAGGAGACCAGCGGAAAGAAAGTCACACGACCAGTCTGTCTGCTGAAAAATGTGCAAGGCAAAAGTGGAGAGGAGAATCTGAACCTTTCCGAGCAGAGTTTGGAATATGAGCTTACGAATGTTCTTCGTCTGCTTGTAGACAAAAGAGACACACGTGTAGCATTCCTGGAGGGGCACGGAGAGTGGCCAGAACAATACGTCTACGATTTCACAAAGACACTGAGCGAATACTACAGCATCGATTTCGGAGCGATCAGCAACCGTACAGATGAACTTGATGCATACGCGGCAGTGATAGTTGCCGGTCCGACGTCGGCACTTCCAGAAAAAGACAAATATGTGCTCGACCAATATATAATGAATGGAGGAAAAGTGTTGTGGCTTGTCGACGGAGTGAAGATCTCATTAGACAGTCTGAGCAAAGAGTCGCAAACGATCGGCATAGTCAATTCCGTCAACTTGGACGACCAGCTATTCCGCTACGGAGTACGCATCAATCCTGTTTTGCTTCAGGATGTGCAATGCTCGATGATACCAGTGAACATGGCAAGGGAGGGCGACGCACCAGATTTCAAACCAGCCCCATGGTATTATTCGCCATTGTTGATCACCAATCCCTACCATACGATTTCCAAGAACGTCACACCCGTGAAGACCGAATTTGTGAGTTCAATGGATTTTGTCGGCGACACGACAAAAATAGAGAAGACGCCATTGCTTCTGACATCGTCGAGCACACATGTGCAGACAATTCCGTCGATCGTAAGCATGGATATCATCAATGTGGAGAAGACAGGATACTATTTCAACATCCGCAATATGATGACCGCAGCGCTTCTTGAGGGACAATTCACATCAATCTTCAAAAACCGCATGGTGCCGGAGGGAATACAAGCGACAACGGCGAAGAAAGATTCAAGTGTGCCTACCAAGATGATTGTTGTGGCAGACGCGGATGTCATACGCAATGACGTGCAGGGATACGGAGCCAACGCGCAAGTGTTGCCGCTGGGCTACGACCAGTATATGAACCAGCAGTTTGGAAACAGCGATTTCCTTCTAAACAGCGTCAATTATCTTACAGATGACGACGGATGGATGCAATTGCGAAATCGAGAAGTGAAACTCCGTCTGCTCAACAAAGCATCGTCGATCGGAGCACGCCAATTCTGGCAGATACTCAACGTATTGCTCCCAGTGCTACTACTCGGCATCTTCGCCGCAATCTATCTATTCCTCAGAAAGAAAAAATACACCCACTAAGCACCGTAGGTGCGACACATCCCAGCATAGGGCGTAAGCCCTATGACTACAATGCACAATCCCAGCACCGTAGGTGCGACACATCCCAGCATAGGGTGTGAACCCTATGACTACAATGCACAATCCCAGCACCGTAGGTGCGACACATCCCAGCATAGGGTGTGAACCCTATGACTACAATGCACAATCCCAGCACCGTAGGTGCGGCATACCATAGCATAGGGCGTGAGCCCTATGCCATCATTATTCATTTTTCATTTTTAATTCATCATCCCTACCGTCATCCACGGAATCACATAAAATCCATCGAATTATGCATTGCGAATTATGAATTATAATTTTGTTTTGGTAATTTTGTAAAAATTTTTAAACGATGGTAAGAGTTGGAATCATAGGTGGTGCAGGATACACCGCAGGTGAGTTGCTAAGAATCCTAGTCAACCACCCACAAGTTGAGATCAAATTTGTCAACAGCACAAGTAATGCTGGCAACTATTTATACGATGTTCACGAAGGTTTGTTCGGTGAGACAGACATAAAATTCACTGACGAACTGCCGTTTGATTCGATCGACGCAATGTTTATTTGCTCAGGTCACGGCGACAGCAAGAAATTCTTGGAGAGCCACGACGTGCCAGCAAACGTAAAGATCATCGACCTATCACAAGACTACAGAGACGAGAGCAACGGTTTCGTTTATGGTCTGCCAGAGGTCAACAGAGAGAGAATCAAGAAAGCCACCAAACTTGCCAACCCAGGTTGTTTCGCAACAGCCATCCAGATTGGTCTTCTTCCACTTGCCGCAGCAGGTCTGTTGAAGAACGAAATCCACACTAACGGAATCACAGGTTCAACAGGAGCAGGTGTAAAGCCAGGTGCGACATCTCATTTCAGCTGGAGAAACAACAACATTTCCATCTACAAGGCGTTCACACACCAGCATCTTATTGAGATTGGCATGACAATCAGAAACCTTCAGCCATCATTCGACAAGGACATCAACTTCCTTCCTGTACGTGGCGACTTCTCACGTGGAATCTACGTAAGCCAGTACACAGAGTGTGATCTTGACGAAGAGGCAGCGATCAAGCTATACAAAGATTTCTACAAAGATTCAGCGTTCACATTTGTGATGGACAAAAATCCAGATTTGAAACAGGTGGTGAATACCAACAAGGGCATCGTTCACGTTGAGAAGCATGGCAACAAACTACTTATCATCTCTATGATCGACAACCTGTTGAAGGGAGCGTCTGGTCAGGCAGTCCAGAATTTCAACCTCATGTTCGGTCTTGACGAGAAGATGGGCTTGAATCTGAAATCAGTGGCATTCTAAGATAGCTTATAGCCAACAGCCATGTGCCAACGTAAATTATAAAAGAACAATAATTCATACATATAATAATGAATCTATTTGACGTATATCCACTCTTCGATGTCAACATCGTAAAGGGAAAAGGATGCAAGGTATGGGATGACAAAGGTCAGGAGTATCTCGATCTGTATGGCGGACACGCAGTTATCTCTGTAGGTCACGCGCATCCTGAATATGTATCAGCGATCAGCAACCAGGTAGCGACACTTGGTTTCTATTCCAACTCAGTGATCAATAAGCTTCAGCAGGAGTTGGCAGCAAAGCTTGGAAAGGCTTGCGGCTACGACGACTATTCACTATTCTTGATCAACTCAGGAGCTGAGGCAAACGAGAACGCATTGAAACTTGCGTCGTTCACTAACGGCAGAACACGTATCTTGACTTTGGAAAAGGCTTTCCACGGCCGTACTTCACTTGCTGTCGAGGCAACCAACAATCCAAAGATCATCGCGCCTATCAACGCAAACAATCACGTCACATACCTTCCAATCAATGATTTGGAGGCTTGGGAGAAGGAGATTTCCAAAGGCGACGTGTGTGCTGTGCTGCTTGAGTGCATTCAGGGAGTAGGCGGCATACGTATGGTGACAAAAGAATTTTTGAGCGGATTGCGTGAGCTTTGCGACAAATATGAGACAGTGCTTATCTGCGACGAGATACAGTGTGGTTACGGACGTAGCGGTAAGTTCTTCGCCCACCAGCACCTTGGCGTCAAACCAGATATGATCACAGTGGCAAAAGGTATCGCAAACGGATTCCCTATGGCTGGAGTGTTGATCTCACCTAAGTTCAAGGCCGTATACGGTCAGCTTGGCACAACATTCGGAGGAAATCATCTTGGTTGCGCGGCAGCGATCAGCGTGCTCAACATCATGGAGAAAGAAAACTTGATAGCCAATGCGGCAGAGGTAGGCGACTATCTGATGCAGCAGTTGAAAACCATCTCGTCTCCGCTTATCGCAGATGTACGAGGCAGAGGATTGATGATTGGAATCGAGTTGACGGTGCCATACAAAGAGATCCGTACAAAACTAGTGTTCGAGCAGCACGTGTTCACAGGATGCAGCGGCACACATGTATTGCGTCTTCTTCCACCTTTGTGCCTGACTAAAGCAGACGCAGACGAGTTCATCAAACGCTTCAAAGCAGTGTTAAACTAAGAGAAAAACATAAGAACATATATGGCAAAAGAATTGACCCCACGTGCAGAGAACTACTCACAGTGGTACAATGATTTGGTAGTAAAAGCAGACCTCGCAGAGCAGTCGCCAGTAAGAGGATGTATGGTAATCAAACCTTATGGTTACGCCATTTGGGAGAAGATGCAGGCTGAACTTGACAGACGTTTCAAGGAAACAGGCCACGTCAACGCATATTTTCCTCTGCTAATCCCTAAGTCTTTCCTCTCAAGAGAGGCAGAGCACGTAGAGGGATTCGCTAAAGAGTGCGCAGTGGTGACACACTACCGTCTGAAAACAAATGAGACTGGAGACGGCGTTGTTGTCGACCCAGAGGCTAAACTAGAGGAGGAACTAATCGTCCGCCCTACTTCAGAGACTATCATCTGGAACACATATAAAGGATGGATCCACAGCTACCGTGATCTTCCTATCCTTTGCAACCAGTGGGCAAACGTGATGCGCTGGGAGATGCGTACACGTCCATTCTTGCGTACAGCTGAGTTCTTGTGGCAGGAGGGACACACAGCCCACGAGACACGTGAAGAGGCAGAGGAAGAGGCACAGAAGATGCTTCACGTCTACGGAGACTTCGCTGAAAACGTGATGGCAGTGCCAGTGATCAAGGGTGTGAAGAGTGAGACAGAGCGTTTCGCAGGAGCAGTCGACACATATACAATCGAGGCTTTGATGCAGGATGGAAAGGCCCTTCAGAGCGGCACATCACACTTCTTGGGTCAGAACTTCGCCAAAGCATTCGACGCGCAGTTCCAGAACAGAGAGGGAGGAATGGACTACGTTTGGGCTACATCTTGGGGCGTTTCCACTCGTTTGATGGGAGCTTTGATCATGACACACTCAGACGACAACGGACTTGTGCTTCCTCCAAAATTGGCTCCAATCCAGGTGGTTATCGTCCCAATCTTCAAGGGAGACGACCAGAAAAATGCCATCGCAGAAAAGTTGGATCCAATCATTAAGGAGTTGAAGTCGAAAGGCATCTCCGTCAAATATGACGATGATTCACAGAAGCGTCCAGGATTCAAGTTTGCAGAATACGAGTTGAAAGGAATTCCTGTAAGACTTTGTATGGGAGCAAGAGACTTGGAGAACGGCACTATCGAAGTGGCTCGCCGAGACAACTTGACAAAGGAGAGCATCAACCTTTCAGATACAGTGTCATACGTAGAGAAGCTTCTTGTTGACATTCAGGCTAATATGTTGAAAAAAGCTCTTGATTTCCGCAACGCAAGCATCAAGAGCGTCGACACATACGAGGAGTTCAAGACAGAGATCGAGAAAGGTGGATTTATTCTTGCTCACTGGGACGGAACAGCTGAGACAGAGGCTCTTATCAAGGAAGAGACAAAGGCAACTATCCGCTGCGTGCCATTCGACTCTTACATCGCCGGCGACAAAGAGCCAGGCAAATGTATGGTGACTGGCAAACCAAGCAAGTGCAGAGTATTGTTTGCAAGATCATATTAATGCAATGCATAATTCGTAATGCATAATTCATAATTAGGCCATACAGAAATGTGTGGCCTTTTTTATTCAAAATTGGTACTTTAGTAGTTTATGACCGATAAATAGTTCATTGTACTTGAGGATTCCAAAGGGCGGAACGCCCTTCCTCCCCCCCTCTAGTGCGAGCCGAAGGCGAGCACTTATAATTTACAAAAAACGCATTTTTACCGCTCGCCCTCTGGGCTCGCGGATGAGAGTGAGTTAGGGCGTTCCGCCCTTAACAATCCTCATTTCTTAATGCTGAATAGTCCAACTTAAATCAACAATTTAATTTCACATACCTCATTTCCAATTTATAATTAATTTTTGTTACTTTTGTAACGTTTGCATTGAGTGATGATTTTCATCCTTTTAATGCCTGGAAAAATCAAAGTAAACTACAAGTTATAATTATTTATGAAGAAAATTTATTTATCACTTTTATGCGGTCTGTTGCTTGGAACATCATGTAATCGCACCGCTGACAAAGGAAACGCAGCGTCGACTTCAGACAAACCTTCCATTACCGACAACTCTCCTATTGCGAAAGACACATCTTGGAAATCTCTGTCACTTCGTGAAAAGATCGGACAGACAATGATGGTGGTCGCCTTAACCGAAGACCATAAAGCTGCCGGAAACGGATCAATCAAAGGATTTTTGGAAAAATATCCCGTCGGCAGTTTGTTTATTGCGGACTGGTATTTGAAAGAGAAATACGCTCCAAAAGATCCATTGGCAGTGTTGCCTGAGATTTTGAAGGAGTACAACGAATATTCGAAAGTGCCGATGCTTGTGTGTGAGGATTTCGAAAGAGGTATCGGCGAGACATATTCTAAATACACGCATCTTCCTGTAGGAATGTCGCTTGGAGCTGCGGCGGACACTGCCCTAGCCTACGATTCTGAACAGGCTATCGCTATGGAGGCTCGTGAGATGGGATTCAACTGGCTTCTTCACCCAGTGTCTGACCTTAATATGAATCCTCTTCAGGAATTGGTGGTTGAACGTTCTGTTTCCGACGACGTGGACAAAGCTCTTCCAATTCTGAAAAGCCAGATCAATGGTCTTCACTCTAAAAAAATCATCTCCACTGTCAAGCATTTCCCTGGCGACGGTGTGACAATGCGCAACCAGCATATCGTGACAACAGCCAACTCTTTGTCGAAAGATGAGTGGATGAACTCTTTCGGAAAGCTATTCAAAGGTTTGATCGACGGTGGAGCTGCCTCTATCATGGTAGGCCATATTCAGCTACCAGCATTCCAAACTCAGAAGATCAACGGTCAGTTACCTCCTGCCACTCTTTCAAAGGAGCTAATGGTAGACATGCTTAAAAACCAGTTCAACTATAAGGGTGTGATCATCACAGACGCGCTCAACATGGGTGGATGCGCAGGCTACTACAAGAATGAGCTTGAAGTGTCGGTACAGTGTTTTGCAGCTGGTGCGGATGTTGTTTTGTGGCCATCATTGGCATATATGGATACCGTCGAGGCAAGAATCCTTCGTGGAGAAATTCCGATGGAGCGTTTGGACGACGCTGTTGAGCGCGTTTGGGCAATGCGAGAACGCTTCGGCTACAACAAGAAAGAGAATCATGAGATCGCCACTCCAATGACTGATGCAGACAAAGCATTTGTGAAAAAAACAGGAGCAGCAGTCGCAGACAAAGCCATCACAGTGGTTGAGAACAGCGACAGTCTACTTCCTATCAAGGCAGAAAACGGCAAACGAATCGCCCTTATCGAGATTGGAGAGCAGATGACGGTGGAGAAATTCGCAGTCACAAAGAGAGAGTTGGAGAGCCGTGGATTCAGCGTGGATATTCTTGAGAACCCACACTTCTACGCTTGGGGATACAGAATCGACTCGTTGAACAACTACGATAAGATACTTGTTTGCTTCGAGAACCGTTATTTCCACCCACTTGGCACATGCTTGTTGAAAAACAAGGAGTCGTTCGGAGTATGGACAGCCAACATGTTGGATCCAAAGAAGAAAATCGCAATCTCGTATGCAAACCCTTATTCATTGGAGATCTACGAAGGAATCGTCCCAACTAAGATCAATGCCTACAGCATCGACACATTCACACAGAAAGCAGTTGTAAAAGTGTTGACTGGAGAACTTGAGGCTACAGCAACGTCTCCTGTGAAATTGAACAATCCGATGTTGAAATAACATCTGTTTGAAAATACTATAAAGAGGGTGTATCAAAATGATATGCCCTCTTTTTGGCTTCAATGGTGCAAAACCCTCCGCCATAGGGTTTTCAACCCTATGCGATAATATGACCAGTATGCCATAGCCCGGAACGGGCGATATCTGCAAAAAAACAAAAATAAAGATGCTTGATAAAATTAATTTTATAATTTTGCATCAAAATTAAGTATCACGTACAAAAAAACAATTATGCCACAATCATTATCCCAAATTTATGTACACCTGGTTTTTAGCACAAAATATAGGGTGCCCATGATTAAAAAAGAAGATTATACCCAAATCCACAATTATCTTTGTGGAATTCTAAACAATTTAGGCTGTGATGTCATTCGTGTGGGAGGTGTTCAAAATCATGTACATATTCTTTTTAGATTGAGTAGGAAGATAGCAATTGCAGATGTCGTAAAAAATGTAAAAGCAAGTTCTTCCCATTTTATTAAGTCATTAGGTGATCATTATAGAAACTTTGCTTGGCAAGAAGGTTATGGAGCATTTTCTATTGGGAAATCACATTTAGACAGGGCGATCCGTTATGTTAGTAATCAAGAACAACATCACAAAGCACGCATATATCAGGAAGAATTTTTAGAGTTTTTGAAGCTTTATGATGTTGAGTATGACGAACGTTATTTGTGGGATTAATCTGTAGGGGTTCATTCTACATTATCTGATAACGCACCGTTGGTGCTCTCCTGTCGATTGACACATGAGCATAGATATCCGTAGGGTTACTCCCTACGTTGGCAGATAAAGTGCCGTTGGCACTATCACGCCGACACCCCATGCTCCAACAGTGCATAATCAACTAAGAGGGGAACCAAAACTTTTAGTTTTGATTCCCCTCTCTTTTTATTAATGCCTAATGCCATATAATTCAGCATTTAGCATTCATAATTGTGAATTTCTTACAGCTGTGCGTCTGGCAACTCAAAGATAGACGAAGCTGTCTTGCCTGGATCACCAGTTTCAAAACCTCTCTTCAACCAACGTGAACGCTGTGCTGATGTTCCGTGGTTGAACGTTTCTGGCTGAGTGCGTCCATAAGCCTGCTGCTGCAGATAGTCGTCACCAATCTTTGATGCGGCATTCAAACCTTCCTCTATATCTCCGACTTCCATTGAATTGTATTTGGCATTGTCGTGGTGAGCCCAAACACCTGCGAAGAAATCAGCCTGGAGTTCAAGACGGATATTCAACTTGTTGCTCTCCACCTGCGACATTCTAGCCTGCTGCTGCGACACCTTCTGCAACGTGCCAAGAAGATACTGCACATGATGACCCACCTCATGGGCGATAACATATGCCTTTGCGAAATCTCCCTTTGCACCATAATTGTTTTCCAACTGATCAAAGAAATTAAGGTCGATATACACAGCCTGGTCGCCGGAACAATAAAAAGGTCCTGATTCTGATGTCGCGTTTCCACATGCTGATGACACAGCACCACGGAACACTACCATCTTTGGGGCTTTATATGTCATACCAGAATTCTTAAAGATCTCAGTCCACACATCCTCAGTACCTGCAAGGATCTGCGCTGCGAACTGATATTTCTCTTCATCCTCTTTTGTCGGAGTGTAGCCACTACCTGTCTCAACCTTTGGCTGGCTTGAATATGAATTCCAACCTGCTGATAGTCCAGATACAACACTGCCTGTCTGCATGTATGTGAAAATACCTACGATTGCAGCAACCAAAAGGCTTCCTCCTCCGGCAACTGCCTTTCCACTTACTCCACGTCTGTCATCCACATTGCTGGATGTTCTTCTTCCTGTTAGCTTCATTTATTTTAAGTTTAAGTTTATATTCTGAGACGCAAAAATACGTTTTTTTTGATTTTTTACATTATTTATCGGAATCATTTCTTGTATTTGTTTTAGTACGAGGATTTTTGTGTGGGAAACGCCTCAACGGAGAAAACAAATAATGAGAAAATACGGTCGGACACTCTATATATTATTTAACTCCAAACTCTTTGTCGATCTTAAGCAACGGAGCTATGAAAAACGGTGGAATCGTACAGATGCATACCCACACGAAGAAGTTTGTGTATCCCAACGTCTCCTGCATATATCCAGCTATCATTCCCGGGATCATCATTCCGAGCGCCATCAAACCTGTGCAGATAGCATAATGTGTAGTTGAATATTTTCCTTGCGAGATATAGACAAGATAGAGTGTGAACGCTGTGAATCCGAATCCGTAGCCAAACTGCTCAATCGCCACCATGGTATAGATAGTCGGAAGGAATGCGGTCTGTGTGGAACTCAAAAATATATAGACCACATTAGGGATATTCATAAACAGCAACATCGGGAACATCATCTTTTTCAATCCATATCTCGACACTGCGATTCCACCAAGCACCCCTCCTGTCATCAGCGCGATCACTCCGACCAGACCGTAGATATTGCCGACATCTGTCAGCGACAATCCTAGTCCGCCATTCTCATATGTGTCCTTCAAAAAGAGCTGCGCGATCTTTCCAAGCTGAGCCTCACCAAGACGGTATGTGAAGATGAAAAGAAGAGCGAGAATAAGTTCCCTGCCCGTGAATTTTGCAAAAAACGATTTGAAATTATTCTTGAGCGACGCTACGATTCCATCTAATTCTACAGTCTTCTGTGCGTCGGTTCCATTCTGAGACGTACGACCGTACGTCTCTACAGACAACATTTCATCATCAGACGTACGACCGATTTCCAAACGTTTTTTATCATTCGGCAAAAACGCAAAATGATAAACGGACAAAAAGAGAAACGCGATTGCCATTATATAGAAGACGGTGCTCCAGGCACTAGCATGCGCAGGAATAACATCCATTCCGTCGACGGTATTCTTTTCAAACAGCTGCCCTGCCAACACCAGACATCCCCACTGACATAGCACCGTGCTGATTCGATAGAATGTGTTACGTATTCCGACGAAGAACGACTGCTGGTTGGTGTCGAGGGCAAGGATATACAATCCGTCGGCAGCTATATCATGAGTGGCAGAGGCAAACGCGCAGAGCCAGAAAAATGCCAACGACGCATTGAGCCAGAAGTCACACGGAGCTGTGAACGCCACTCCTCCAAGAGCAATAGCGACAATAAACTGCATCACCACCACCCACATCTTCTTGCTTCCGAACAGGTCGAGAATCGGACTCCAAAACGGTTTGATAACCCACGGCAGATACATCCAAGAGGTGTAGAGAGCCACGTCTGTATTGCTCAGACCCATTTCTGAAAGGAAAAGCATCGCAAGAGTGTTCACTGCAAAATATGGAGCACCCTCCGCCATATATAATGTGGGGATCCAAGCCCACGGAGTCGTTTGTCTTTTATCCATAATTATATTAGAATCAATAAATACAAAATTAATGCAGAAAAGTAATATTTGCAAAAAATGTTTGCTGGTTTTCCAAGCGTCTACTTATTATATACGACGTCGGTTCTGTTTGATTCATTTTTATTGCGGGCAGGTTAAAAAAACGACTCTAGATCTACCAAGCTCTGCGATTGTTGTTCTTCACCTGTTATTAGTTGCCTTAATAGACAGTCGGCACTCAGGCATTGTCGGGAAAAACATAAAAAAAGACTTGTAAACATTCCGTCTACAAGTCTACATTTTTTCTTGTTGTCCTACTAGGACTCGAACCTAGTCAAACGGTACCAAAAACCGGTGTGCTACCATTACACCATAGGACAATCACAACTCGATAGCCTTTAGGCTCTCATTTGCGGGTGCAAAGGTAAGGCGATTTATCTATTTATCCAAACAAAACTCGATTTTTTTCTTCCATATTTGATAAAATTCGAGTTATCAACAAGTTATGAACAATTCAAACCATAAATCCAAAGCATTTTTGTATTTTTATTCGCAATGATTTTAGAAATGAATAAACAAACATTTTTTTATTTTTTTCAAATCATTTTTCATATCAATGCTCATAATAATAAGTTATGATTTTAGTACGAAACTTTTCATTTTTTTTTACCTTAAATCACTTTTTTATTCCCAACTTTGCGAATGTAAAACAATCGAAAAATGGAAGACTTAATCGGAGAACTTCACATAATGAAAGTATACCCAGAGACTATCGTGGATGGTCCAGGGTTTCGCTATTCAATCTATCTATCTGGATGCAGACACCATTGCCCAGGTTGTCAGAATCCAAATAGCTGGAATCCGCTAAACGGACTTCCATTGAGACGTAGCATGGTGGACGAAATGGTTGAGTCTATCAACGAGAATCCTATTCTTGACGGTGTCACTTTTTCTGGTGGCGACCCTTTCTTCAACCCTAAGGATTTTGGGTACATTTTAAAAAGAATCAAGAAGGAGACGGGCAAAAACATCTGGGTATATACTGGCTACAAATTCGAGGAACTACTTGAGATTGAAGAAGTTATTCCGTTGCTGAACTATATCGACGTGATTGTCGACGGAAGATTCGACCAGTCTAAGTTCGATCCACGTCTCGACTGGAGAGGCAGTAGCAACCAAAGGCTTGTGAAGGTGCAGGAAGAGCTCCGTAAGTTCCGCAAGGAAAAAAAAGAGGCGGAGAAAGCCAGCAAAAAAGAAGCCTGCTGATTTAAGGACAAAACAAAGAATAAAAGATATAGAAATTTTAATTGGTTAAGTGTTTGAGGACCGTACGTTTTGACAACGAGCGGCCCTTTTTTTATTCCATGAAGCATGAGGAAAACTGTCGGGAAAGCTTGTCTCATATACAAATTCACATTGCCAGCAAGAGATCATTTTTTCACTCTCTGAAGGTTGAGAAAATGGTTCATCCAAGCAATCGCATCAGACAGACTTAAATGGCGCGATACAACTTTGCAACAAGCGTTTATTTTTATACAAAAAAGTGAAAAATTATTTAATTGCGAGTTTCCTACCAAATCATTACCTTTGTGAAAAAAGAAATCACAATGATAGATCCAATAGCAATAATAAAAAAATACTACGACGAGAACAGCGAGCTATATCATATTCTCGTCACCCATTCAAAAGAGGTCACAGAAAAGGCATTGAAGATTGTCGACGCGCATCCTGAACTTGGTGCCGACCGTCAGTTTGTGGAGGAAGGAGCAATGCTTCACGACATTGGAATCTTCAAGACTTCAGCATCAGGAATCTGTTGCGACGGTGACAAGCCATACATCTGCCACGGCTATCTTGGCAGCGAACTGCTCCAAGCGGAAGGTCTGCCACGCCATGCATTGGTGGCTGAGCGTCACACGGGCACTGGATTATCGTTGAAGCAGATTATTGAGCAAAATCTTCCTGTTCCACACCGAGACATGCGTCCAGTCAGCATAGAAGAACAAATCATCTGTTTCGCCGACAAGTTTTTCAGCAAAACACACTTGGGTGAGGAAAGAGATTTTGAACAAGCCAGACGCAAGCTGGAAAAATTCGGCGAAGAATCGCTTAATCAGTTTGACAAATGGGGAAAGATGTTTTTATAGTTGTTGGCGGCAGCCAAAAATTCTCGTTCATCGCTAAATAAAAGGAAATGGTAAAAGAGATAATGCACGACCCGTTGTTTCTCTCACAGAAATCAGAGCCTGCAACGGAAGAAGACAGACAAGTGGTCGTTGACCTGCTCGACACACTGCGTGCCCACCTTGACGGATGCGTGGGGATGGCAGCAAACATGATTGGCGTCTTGAAAAATATAATTGTAGTTTGCGTGGGTGATAAACAAGAAGCTTTCATCAACCCTGTAATCACATTGAAATTGAAACCTTATCCTGCAGAAGAGGGATGTCTTTCATTGCCTGGTGTAAAGAAGACAATTCGATACAATGAAATAGAGTTGGAATATTTAGACTTTAATTTCAAACCACAAAGGAAGAAATTCAGAGGCTTTACAGCCCAGATTATCCAGCATGAAATCGACCACTGCAACGGCATTTTGATTTAATGCATAATGCGTAATTGTTGGGACATGCCACACGTCGTGGGGGAATTCATAATTCACAATGCATAATTGTCGAAAACAAATAACATATAAACCATCATGAAAACTAAAAACATCATAATCATCCTGTTATCTCTTCATTCACTGCTATCATCAGCATATGAAAAAGAGTTGAATGACTATCCTATACCAAGAAACATAAATGGCTGTTTTCGTATATTATATATTAGATAAAACCATAGAACCAGAAGACAAAGAGTTGGTCAAGGCTCTCCACGAAGACAGCATCTGCAACCATGAAGAATTTACATATCCTCATATGGATTTCTATCATCATTGGATACAAACAGATGAACGGCCATCGAGACTTGTGAAATATTTTGAGAGGAAAGGATTCTACAACTACGATGAGATTTATGAGACAATCTTAGTCTCTTATCATCGCTATTTGAACAACCAAGAGATTGACCTGGAAAAACAAAATGAAAGATTTACAGAAAGACGAAAAATAAGGAAAGAAGAACAAGACAAAAGAGCCAGAGAGTACCAGTTACGTATAGAAATGGACTCTATCAATGGAGTATACATTCCAAAAGATATTGAGGATTGCTGTGTTCAGCTGGATAAAATTCTAAGTGAGAAAGACAAGGAATACATCAAAGGGCTTCTCAAAGAAGACATCTTAAAACATTTGCATTTCGGTTTAGGCATGTGGATAAGAAACAATTGGGGACTATGGGGAGGCTCACGTCTACAACAATATTTTTTTGACAAGAAAATAGACCATCCAGATGGAATGTCAGGTGAGATTCTAAGAGCCTACTACGACTGGCTGAATAAAAAATAATTCATAATTCGTAATGCGTAATTGTTGGGACAAAACACACATCTGATGATTCAACCTCTTGTAGATACGCACGGTCGTGCGTCTCATGATTATCCCATTGTTTAGATTGCACCCACAATTACGAATTACGCATTAAGCATTACGAATTAAATTCAATTTCCCCTCTTCGCCTTATGACCAAGTTTTTTCAGGCACTCCACAGCAGCGTCACGCTTGTCGCCCTGAAGAAGGATCTCCTCCTCACGGTATGAACCACCTGTCGCCAGTTTTTTCTTCAACACGTCAGCAATCTGATGCACCGTCTCCAAATCACAAGTGAAACCAGAGATGATAGTGGCAGTCTTCCCTCCTCTACCCTTCTTTTCAAAACTGACGATCAAATTCTGAGAATCCACCTTCTCTTCCACCTTTTCCTCTACAACCGGTTCTGCATCTCCCTGTGGCAATGTGCCTTTAAGCGCTGATAGCGAATCTTTCCAATCCATATAATTAATTATGTATTTCGTTTCTGTCTTTCAAAAACAAAAATACACGTTTTGAAGAAAAACTAAAATTTCAAACCGCTTCTTTTATTTTAGAAACATTAAAATTCATAAGACTTCATTTATGTTAAAAACATTTTAATACAAATCACGCAAAAAGAAAAATAAAATCTTAAATTTGCGAAATTGGTATACTGGAACATATTATGAAGATTATTTGTGTAGGTTGGAACTATGGTTCCCACAATGCAGAATTATATAAAGAGGAGAAGAAAGAGCCAGTGCTTTTTCTGAAGCCAGAGACATCACTTCTCCGAGAAAACAAACCGTTCTATCTGCCCGATTTTTCACAGCAGGTAGAGCATGAGGCAGAACTGGTGGTGAGGATCGGCAAGATGGGAAAGAACATCGGCGTCAAATTTGCAGAGCGTTATATCGATGCCATCACTATCGGAGTCGACTTTACGGCTCGAGACCTTCAGGCAGCGGCTAAAAAAGCAGGAGCCCCATGGGATATCAGCAAAGGGTTTGACAATTCCGCTCCAATAGGAGAATTCATTGACAAAAGTGAATTTGCAGATTTGCAAAACATTAATTTCAGTCTAAGCAAGAATGGCAATATAGTGCAGACAGGCAACAGCGGAGAGATGATCACGTCGATAGCGGAAATAGTCTCGTTGGCGAGCAAATATTTCACCTTGAAGACGGGAGATCTGATTTTCACAGGCACACCAAGCGGAGTTGGCAAAGTGGAGATCGGAGACGAGATCAAAGGATTCATCGAAGGCCAGGAGTTGCTTAAATTCAGTGTCAAATAACAAAATTGAATGATTATGAAGTCATTAAAAAATATATTCACGTACACGATTGCGATGACATTGGCATCAATGAGTGTTGCCAGTGCGCAGAATCTGCGTACATACACCGACAAATCAGTATTGTCGAGCGGAAAGACAGTAAAGATTAGAGTGCAGGAGGAGGGTCTATACTCATTCACATACAATGAGTTGCGTGAGATGGGATTCTCCAACCCTAAAAATGTGCACCTACGCGGATACGGAGGCGAATTGCTTAACGAAGATTTCACAGAAACCAACCATTACGTCGACGACTTGGCCGACCAGCCAGTTGTGGATTTAGGAGATAAAATTGCATTTTATCTAAGAGGCGTTGTGGGGTTGACAAAAATAAACGCATCTGCCACAAACAATATCGGCATAACAGAAAACTACACATCTGATTATTCCTACTATTTTCTACATGAAGAGAATACTGAGGCAAAAAGAATCGAGTTGGCTGAGGAGTTGGCAGAAGACAGCATAAAAGAGACGACATACACAGCCATCAAATGGCAGAAATTTGACGACATCAACGTTGCTAAATCAGGAAGAAACTGGTATGGAAACAAATTCAGCAACGGGAACAGCAAAACATTCACATTCTCCTTCACCAATCTTATTGCAGGGGAAATAGGAAGAATCTACAGCAATGTGATGTCTGCATCTTCAACAACAGGAGAATTCAATCTCAAAACCGATTTGACAGACAAATCAGTCACACTTGAGAAAGCGGCAAAATATGATTTTGGATTTGAAAAAACAATGGAAGCAGAAGTAACCCAGCCGTCATCCAATTCTATTTCAGCCACATATAAATACACAACATCATCAGCTACTGGAGCCGGATACATCGACTATATAATTGCTGCCGCAAAGTGTAATTTGAGAGGCAATGTCGGATACCAAATGATTCCAGTAAGCCCTTCTTATACAGAAACGACCATCACATACGCCGCACTAAATTCCAATTCAAACATTCAAGTTTGGGATGTCACAGAGATCGGAGACATCAGAATAGTACCAACAAGATTGAGCCAAGACAGTTTGATTTTCACTGTCAAAACAAGACCGACAGTAGGCAGATATATTATGGCAAACTGGGGAGGAGACTTTCCAACTCCAGAAGTTGTAGGAGAAGTGAACAACCAGAACCTACACGCATTGAAGGATATCGAGTACGTGGTAGTCACACCCCCAGAATTCATCGACCAGGCGAACGAAATAGCGGAATTTCATAAAAAAGAAGATGGAATGAGTGTTGCTGTAGTCACCGCAGAACAAGTGTTCAATGAATTTTCAAGCGGAACACCAGACCCGACAGCCATCAGAGCGTTCATGAAAATGTTGTGGGATAAAGCATCAAAGTCGGAATATGGCGTTTATCCACAATATCTGTTGTTAATGGGAGACGGAACCTATGACAATAGAGGAAGACTGAAGATGAACGACTACAACAAAATGCTGACATACCAATCCATCAAATCACTAAACGAAACGTCGAGCTACACAAACGACGACTATTTCGGTTATGTTGAGGACGGAACGCTAGGATACAACAACCTGTACATGAACAAGAATGTTAACATTGGTGTAGGTAGATTTCCTGTCTCTAAAGCAGAGCAAGCAGACATTCTCATCAACAAAGTAAAACAATACTATGCCTTGGAGCCAGGCGAATGGAGATCTAAAATTCTATCTTTGGCCGACGATAATGACGAGCAGTCATCAACTTCAGCATTTCACTCATTTTTATCACATCAAGAAGAAGCCATATTCGCATTAGAAACAGTAGAGCCAAGAATGAATGTAACACGTCTCTATTGGGATAACTTCAAATGCGATATGAGCGGAGGATCGCGCAGATACCCTGAGGTGACTGCAGCAATAACTAAAAAGTTCTCTGAAGGTTCATTGATTTTCAACTATCTAGGACACAGTTCATACAACGCAATAAGTGCAGAGCACTCATATTCAATATCTCAAGCACAATCTATATACAACAAGATTTATCCTGTATGGTTTGCTGGAAGCTGCAATCTTTCTCAATATGATGATTTCAGATCTAGTTTCGGAGAGGAAATAATACTAAACCCAAATGGAGGAGCAATCGCATCTATTGGTTCTGTACGTACAGCCTACGCATCTCCCAACCTATCATTGGACAAAGACTTTCTAAAACAAGCTTTCAATCCAGAGAACGAATATTATTTGGGTAAAATATACAGAGCCGCAAAAACCGTTAGAGGACAAGACTCCAACAAGATGGTCTACATATTGTTGGGAGACCCTGGTTTGAAATTAAAAGTACCAGAACTTAATCTTGTAGTCGACTCCATTGTAACTATGAATTCAGATGGAACAATCACGAAGACAGATACTTTAAAAGCTCTTTCCAAAATGAAAATTTATTGCCACGTGGAAGACGAGAGTGGCAATATATTAAATCAATTCAACGGATTGGTAAATGCAACACTCAAAGACAAAAAAGTAAAAGCATTCACACTAGGAAACAAAGATGGCATTGACCCATTCTCATATCATGACCGTCAGAGCACACTATATACAGGATCTTCCGTTGTGACAAATGGAAAATTTGAACTACAGATGATCATACCTAAAGACATCAACTACAAAGTGGGATATGGCAGACTATCCATGTATGCATATGATGAGCTTAACGGTTTGGATGCAATGGGAGCAAATGAAGATCTGTTGATCGGAGGAAGTACAGATGATATTATGCCAGACAATGTCGGACCAAACATTGTATTGACGACTAATGGAAAAAAATACAAAGATGGATACAAAGTCAATCCAAATCCTATGATTTTTGTAGACCTGTCTGATGCAAGCGGAATAAATGCTACAGGAAGCAGTATCGGACATAACATAACTTTGACAATAGATGGCAACACGAAAAATGTCATCTCCCTAAATTCCTACTTCAAGTACAACACCGCAAGTTGTACAGAAGGAAGAGTTGAATACCATATTGAAGATGCTTTGAGTGAAGGATGGCATACAATCAATATCAAAGCATGGGATTTGCAAAGCAACTCGTCGGAATCCACAATCCGAATCTATGTAAACGAAAATCTGTCTCCTGAAATTGAGACACTGACAGTCTACCCTAACCCTGCCAAAGACTATTTCACAGCATACATAAAGACAAACAGACCTGACGAGGTACAAACCATAAAGTGTTCTTTGTCTGAATTTTCAGGCAGAGAGATATTAAAGAAAGAATTTAAAGACAAGCCTTCAGACGGAATATGGAAAATCGAATTTGACCTGAACAAGAACGGTCAAGTCGCCAATGGTCTATACTTATTACATGTCTGTGTGGCAACTGAGAAATCAGACTTTGTGGAAAAGACAGAAAAAGTCGTGGTTATTGCGCAATAAAATATTGCATCATACGTTAATTGTGCAGATAGAAAAAACTATCTGCACATTTTTTTTGTATGAGCATAAGATTTTTAAGACAGATATTGACAAGTATGTTTGCAATGACATTGGCTTCAATTAGTATAGTCAATGCCAAAAACTTGCGTTCATATACCGACAAATCGATTTTGTCAAACGGTAAAACAGTAAAGATTCGTGTACAGGAGGAAGGTGTCTACACAATTTCTTACAACGAATTACGCAACATGGGATTCTCCAATCCTAAAAAAGTTCATTTGCGCGGATATGGAGGCGAATTGCTGGATGAAGACTTCACTGAAAGCAATCATTATGTCGACGATTTGTCCGACCAACCTGTTGTGGACTTAGGAGACAGAATCGCATTCTATTTAAGAGGAGTTGTGGGGTTAACAAAAATAAACGCATCTGCGACAAACAATATCGGCATTTCCGAAAACTATTCTTCCGATTATTCCTACTATTTTTTACACGAGGAAAATACGGAAGCCAAAAGAATCGAGTTTGGCGACGAATTGATTGAAACCAATAAAAAAAAGACTACCTATACAGCCATCAAATGGATGAAATTTGAAGACATCAACATCGCCAAAACTGGCAGAAACTGGTATGGCTGCAAATTCAATAATGGAGACAGCAAAACGTTCTCATTCCACTTCGACAATATCATAGTGGGAGCAAGAGGAAATATCTACAGCAATGTACTTACCGCATCGCAAAATATAGGAGAATTCATTCTCAAAACTGATTTGGAGAACATATCAGAAACATTCGACAAAAAAGTAATAAAAGACTCTTACCTTGGGTTTGATGCGATAATGCATGCCGAAGTCACACAATCTGCAGATAATAGCATATCAGCCACATACAAATACACAACAACATCTAAAACTGGAACGGGATACATCGACTATATAATAGCCGCCGCCCAATGCAGTCTGAAGGGGAACCTTGATTATCAAATGATTCCAGTAAGTCCATCTTATACAGAAACAAACATCACATATGCCGCTCTGAATTCCAATTCAAACATCCAGGTTTGGGATGTTTCTGAGATCGGAGATGTCAAAAGAGTGCCAACAAAATCTAGCAAAGACAGTTTGATTTTCACTGTCAAGACAAGACCAACAGTAGGCAGGTACATCATGGTCGATTGGGGAGGAAAATTCAAAACCCCAGAAATTGTCGGAAATGTAGACAACCAGAATCTACATGCTCTTAAAGACATCGAATATACGGTAGTCACAAATCCTGAGTTCATCGCCCAAGCAAATGAAATTGCAGAATTCCATCATGAGAAAGATGGCATGAGCGTCGCCGTTGTAACCACCGACCAAGTGTACAACGAATTTTCAAGCGGAACACCCGACCCCACTGCAATCAGAGCATTCATGAAAATGTTATGGGATAAAGCGTCTGAGTCGGAATATGGAGTCTACCCTCAATATCTGTTGTTAATAGGAGATGGCACATACGACAACAGAGGATTATTAAAAATTCCAGACTATAATAAAATGGTGACATACCAATCAGTCCGATCGTTAACAGAAACAAACAGCTATTCATGCGACGATTATTTCGGATATGTAGAAGACGGGACACTTGGCTACAATAACCTATACCTAAACAAGAATATAAATATCGGTGTTGGAAGATTCCCTGTTTCGAAAGCAGAACAAGCAGAAGCCCTTGTCAATAAAGTTAAACAATACTACGCATTGGGTCCAGGAGAATGGAGGAATAAAGTCATTGCTCTTGCAGACGACAACGAAGATACCCAATCAGCATATGATTACTATTTTTTTTTCCACCAAGAAGAAGAAGCGATAACCACATTGCATTCAGCGGAGCCAAGGATGAATGTATCCCGTATATATTGGGACAATTTCACCTGTAGCATGAACGGAGGGTCACGAAGATATCCAGAAGTCACCACGACCATAACAAGGAAATTCTCCGAGGGAGCATTGATTTTCAACTATCTCGGTCATGGCTCTTACAATGCCATCAGTGCGGAACATTCATACTCAATAACACAAGTGCACAATATATACAATAAAATATATCCTGTATGGTTTGCGGGAAGTTGCAACGTGTCACAATACGACGATTTCAGATATAGTTTCGGAGAGGAAATAATGCTCAATCCGCAAGGTGGAGCCATCGCATCTATCGGAGCTGTACGTACGGCATATTCCGATCAAAACCTATCGTTGAACAAGAATTTTCTCAGACAACTATTTAATCCAGAGAACGAATACCGTTTAGGGAAAATATACAGAGCCGCTAAAACAGCAAACGAATCAGATTCCAACAAAATGGTTTATATTCTATTGGGAGATCCAGGGATAAAACTTAAAGTGCCAGAACTTAATCTGGTAGTCGATTCAATAATCACTTTGAAGAGAGATGGCACCGTCTCCAAGGCAGACACTCTAAAAGCCCTATCCAAGGAAAAATTCTATTGTCATGTTGAAGACGAGACAGGCCACATATTGCCTCAGTTCAATGGAATTGTCAACGTCACACTCAAAGACAAAGAGATGCAAATGAAGACAAAAGCAAATAAAGAGTTGACATTTCAAGAAACACAACCTAATGGCAATGTTATAGATGTATCAAGACAAATAGACCCATACACGTACTACGACCACAAGAGCATTCTTTACACCGGATCAACCGTAGTGAAAAACGGAAAATTTGAGATTCAAATGATCATACCAAAAGACATCAACTATAAAGTAGGCAATGGAAGGCTATCAATGTATGCGTATGATGAAAACAACGGTTGGGATGCCATGGGATCAAATGACAGTTTATTGATCGGAGGCAGTGTGTCAGATATAGAGACAGACAATATCGGACCAAATATCGTATTGACCACCAACGGGAATAAATACAAAGATGGATTTAAAGTCAATCCAAATCCGATGGTATATGTGGATTTTTCAGATGCAAGCGGAATAAATGCCACCGGCAGCAGCGTAGGTCATAATATAACTCTGACTGTAGATGACGACACGAAGAATGTCATTAATCTAAATTCCTACTTCAAATACAATATTGGAAGCTGTACAGAAGGAAAAGTAGAATATCACATGGAAAAGCCATTGAGTGAAGGCTGGCACGCCATCAAAATCAAAACATGGGATTTGCAAAACAACTCATCAGAATCCTCAATTCAGATCTACGTAACAGAAAGTTTGGCTCCTGAGATTGAAACTCTGACAGTCTACCCTAACCCAGCCAAGGATCATTTCACGGCTTTTATAATGACCAACAGGCCAGACGAAGTTCAAACAGTAGAATGTTCGTTGATTGATTTGTCAGGCAGAGAAATTCTGAGGAAAGAGTTGAAAGACAAACCAACTGACGGATCCTGGAAAATAGAATTTGATCTGAACAAAAATGGCAAAGTTTCTTCAGGATTATACTTTTTACGTGCGAGAATAGCCACAGAAAATTCTAATTTTGCAGAAAAAACAGAAAAAATAATGGTAATTGCACAATAAATAGTAATATTGCACGTTAAATGAGTAGAAAAAGCTAAAATAGAATAGATAGATGAAAAGAATAAAAGTAAGTTTGGCCGGAACAGCAATAATGCTATCCGTATTGAGCGTAAACGCAGAAAGCAAAGGCGATTACTTCAACCCATTACAGACTGCAATACCTTCTTTGAGTATTGCCCCTGATGCAAGAGGTGGTGGTATGGGAGATGTTGGAGCCGCGACATCTGCCGACATTTTTTCTCAATATTGGAATCCTTCAAAATACGCAACTATGGAAGGCAAAGGAGGAGTAGCAATATCATACACTCCTTGGCTGAGAGAAATTGTAAACGACATCAATTTAGCATATTTGGCTGGCTACTATAAATTAGACGACAAGCAGGCCCTGTCAGCATCTTTGAGATATTTCTCTTACGGAGAGATCAACTTGACAGACATGCCAGGTCCTTCAGGTGAAGTGATTTCTCAAGGTACCGCAAAGCCATACGAATTGGCAATCGACGCTGCTTATTCACGTGCTTTGAGTCAGTATTGGAATGCATCAGTGGCATTGAGATTCATATTCTCAGACCTAATGAACGGTGTGGTAGACGAGCAGTCTTACAATGCCGCAAAGTCAGTTGCAGCCGACATTTCTGCTTTCTACAGTCGTCCATTTGATTTGTCAGACAAGAGAGTAGCAAAATTGAATATCGGTACCAACATCTCAAACATCGGTGCTAAACCAACATACGACGACGGAGCGACATATCAGTACCTCCCAACAAATTGGAGATTGGGTGTCAATTATGAATTTCCAATCGATGCCTACAACAAATTCTCTGTATCATTCGACATCAACAAGCTTTTAGTACCAACAACTCCTCTTGAAAGTGACTACGAGACCAGAGAGGAATACGAAAATGCTTTGGATGAATACCGTAATCATGGTACAATCAAAGGAATCTTCAAATCATTTGGTGATTCAGGTGGATTCGGAGAGGAAATGAAAGAAATCACATGGAGCTTGGGTGGAGAATACTCCTACAGAGATATGTTTATGGCTCGCTTCGGATATTTTCACGAAAATGAGACAAAAGGAAACAGAAAATATTTTGCAGCCGGAATTGGATTCAAAATGAGAGTGTTTGAGATCAATGCCGCATATCTAATCGCGTCTCATTCTAGTGCGAACTGTCCACTTGACAGAACATTGCGTTTTTCTCTTGGATTCAATTTCGACGGAATGAAGAAATTGGTAGATAATTCAAATTCATCCGAAGAATAACGGACACGATTTTTGAAAAGAAATATATAATTGCAGAGACGCACCAATCGTGCGTCTCTACATTTTTAGTCTTTGACAAATAGAATATTGACACTTATCACGACAACACGTCGAATCAAAGACTGAAATAATAATTGATAAATCTCCACAATTCGTGTTTTTGCCCTAAAAAATTTCAAGCTTTGCATTTTTTCTACTAATTTTGCGAAGCTAAAAAGAAAAAACGATGATAAACAGAATCCTTCTTCGAATCAAAGTAATTCAGATACTTTTTTCGTACTACAAAAGCAACAGTAAAGATGTCAACGACGCAAAAAATGAGTTGACTCTCTCTCTCGACAAGACATACGAGCTTTACATGCTATTGCTTAGACTTGCTGTCGAAGTGTCTGACTATGCTAAAACAAGAAAAGAGTCTATCGCAAAAAGATGCCAAATGGCCGGTGATGCCAACTTTGACAGCGGAGAGAAAGTTCCTGCCGATTTCTTGGCTGAAAACAAAGTGGCACAACAGCTTGCTGAAAACGAGACTCTGAACAAATTCCTAGAGGAGAACAAATTATCATGGAACAAACATCCTGAAATCATCAACTCCCTATATGCCGAGGCTTTGACTTCCCAGGCTTACGAGACAGCCGAGGCAAGCGAACGCGACTACGACTGCGACCGTCGTTTCCTACGTGGATTCTACAAAAGCGTCGTGACTTCAAACAAGATGCTGACTGAAGAGTTGGAAGGAATGTCAATCTATTGGAACGATGACACTGAGACTGTCATCAGTTTCATTATGAAGACTATCGCACGCTACGAGGAGACAACCCCTAACGACTACGAGTTGATGCCTAAGTTCAGCGACCCCACTGATGAGACTTTCGCTCTTACTCTACTTACAAAGGTCATCTACAATCAGGCTGAGTATGACGAGCTAATCATGACCCACATCAAAAACTGGGACAAGGAGCGTATCGCATTCATGGACAAGATCATCCTTCAAACCGCGATTGCTGAGCTTTTCGCATTCCCTCATATTCCAATCGTAGTCACTATGAACGAGTATGTGGAGCTTTCCAAATACTACAGCACTCCAAGAAGTTCAACTTTCATCAATGGCGTGCTTGACGCTATCGTGAAAGATCTTAAAGAACAAAACAAATTGACAAAAGTTGCGGTGATAACACCAAAAACAAGATAATCTAAAAAATTCAAAACATGAATCTATTATCAATTCTACTACAGGCTCAGCCAGGCATGGGCTCTATGTTACCAATGATTATAATCTTCGGTGCATTCTTCATCTACATGATCTGGAGCCAGAAAAAACAGGAGAAAAAAATCCGTCAATACCGTGCCAACCTAAAGGCTGGCGACACTGTGATTCTACAGACGGGTATTTACGGCAAAATCAAAAGTATAGAGGCAGACGGTGTGACGATCCGCATCGAAATCGCGCCAAACGTTGTTGTTAATGTAAACGTCAACTACGTCTATCCAACAAACGAAGTTCAGTCAAGCTCTGCCCCAACTGACGCTTCTAACTATTCTAAGTAATTCCTCATTTAGAGTGTAGTGAAAGACGAATTTCTAAATTTTATAGAAAAACAAATCAAAAAGGCCAAGGAATTTGTGACGAGCAAAGACCTTTGGGTCTTTTTGTTTTTTTTGACTATATCCGCTACCCTCTGGCTGATGCAGGCCTCGTCGGAAAAAGGTGAGTCTACTATCCAAATTCCGATACAATATGAAGAAATACCTGAAGGTTTTTGCAAAAGCGAACAGTTATGTCCCGCACTCGAAGTGACGGTGACAGACCAATGGCAAACATTGTTCAAATACCACGCTAAAATGGCATTTGCTTTTCTTGGCTATGGATTCGACACAATCAAAATCGGAAGAGAAAAACTACAAGAGGGCAAAAATCTGATTCAGGCAAAAAGTTTCGAAGCTAAGTTGAAAGAGCAACTCAACGCCAACACTAAAATCGAAAGTTATTCTCCAGACACAATCAAAGTGTCTATATTCAAAATAGAGAAGAAGACGGTGCCCGTTAAACTGGTCGGCAATATACGTCTTCGCCCGCAGTATATCCAAATCGGTGATGTGACAATATCTCCAGACAAAGTGGATATTTTCGGAACAAAAGAGACTTTGGACAAGATTGATTCTCTGGAGACATTGCCTGCCGACTCTCTTTTCGGCGACATATTCGAGAACACCACTAAAATTGTGCCGTTGAGAAAGAGTGACAATATCTCATTCAATGAGTCTCAGGTCTCTGTAGAGATTAAAGCGGAGCAAGTCACAGAAAAGATAATCGACGTGGTCGGCATCAACAAAAAGAACGTACCCGCCAATCTGACATTGAAGACATTCCCAGCTTCCGTTGGTGTGAAATGTAAGGTCGGTGTCAGCAATTGGGACAAGATAACACCTTCGTCGTTCACACTCGTTGTGGACTACAACAAGATCAACAGCAAAAGCAAAAAAATCAACGTGGAGGTTGCCAACAGTGCCGAAGGCGTATTCGGAATATCTTTGCATCCAGACCAGGTTGAGTTTATAATCGAAACAAAAACTGAGCAATAATGTTGAGACTTGGAATCACAGGCGGTATCGGATCCGGCAAAAGTGTCGTCAGCAAAACACTTTCCGTATTAGGTGTCCCAGTTTATGACTGCGACTCCAGAGCAAAATGGTTGCAGGAGAACGATGCAGACGTGAGACGAAAGATAATGGATCTGCTTGGAGACGACGTGTATGAAGGGCGACGTCTCAACAGAAAAAAGATGGCAGCAAAGATTTTTTCTGACGCTGCTTTGCTGACTGAGGTTGAAGGAATCGTGCATCCAGCTGTGGAAAAAGATTTCAATAGATGGTGTTTAGATCAAAAAAAAGACATCGTTGCTTTGGAGAGTGCAATACTCTACGAATGCAGTCTGAACAATAAATGTATCGACAAAGTATGCCTCGTCTACGCTCCTATTGAGACCAGAATTGAAAGAGTCGCACGACGCGATTCCGCAAATATTGAAGAAATCCGCCAACGCATGGCCAACCAAGCCCGCGATGACGAAAAAATAAATAAAGCAGACTTTGTAGTTAAAAACTACTCCAACCACAGCGTAATAAGCCAGGTGTTGGAAATGATGGGTAAAGCGAGAGAAGAATGGAAATGAAAGAAAGTCTACTCAATAATATCGAGTATCCCTCGGATTTGAAGAAACTTAAGGTGGAACAACTACCTCAGGTTTGTGAAGAGTTGCGTGCATTCATCATTGATGAGTTGTCGCACAACCCAGGGCACTTCGCATCCAGTCTTGGCACGATAGAGATCACCGTCGCTCTGCATTACGTGTTCGACATGCCGTCAGACAACATCGTTTGGGATGTGGGTCACCAGGCTTACGGACATAAGATTCTTACAGGAAGACGCAAAGTGTTCAACACAAACCGTAAGTTTGGCGGAATCAGCGGTTTCCCAAACCCTAAAGAGAGTGAATACGACTCATTCATAGCAGGTCATGCGTCCAACTCCATTTCCGCATCTTTGGGAATGGCGGTGGCGTCTAAACTTGAGCACAAAGAAAACCATACAGTTGCCATCATCGGAGATGGTGCAATGACAGGCGGACTTGCTTTTGAAGGATTGAACAACGCATCCATATGCGACAATAATCTGCTTATCATCCTCAACGACAACCACATGGCAATTGACCCAGCAGTGGGAGGAGTGAGCGATTATCTGCTAAAACTAACCTCTTCACCACGATACAACCGTATCCGTGAAGGATTATACAACCGTGCTGTAAATGCGGGAATCATCGGCGATGACAAGAAAGGCAAATTCACACGTCTTACAAATTCCGTCAAATCACTGTTGAGTAGCCAGCAAAACATGTTTGAAGGACTGAATATCAGATATTTCGGTCCATCTGACGGTCATAATGTCATTGAATTAGTCTCACTTTTGGAAGACTTGAAACGCATCAAGGGTCCTAAACTTCTTCATCTTATCACCAAGAAAGGCAAAGGATTCAAACCAGCAGAAGAGGCGGCTACAGAGTGGCACGCACCGGGCAAGTTTGACGTTGAGACGGGAGAAAAGATCAAAGTCATCCAGACTGACCAACCTCCTTTGTTCCAAGACGTGTTTGGCCACACATTGCTTGAATTAGCACGTGAAAACGAGAAAATCGTTGGCGTGACACCAGCCATGCCGACCGGTTGCTCGATGACATATATGATGCATGAGATGCCCAACCGAGCTTTCGACGTCGGAATCGCCGAGGGACACGCCGTGACATTCTCCGCAGGTATGGCAAAAGCAGGTCTGATGCCGTTCTGCAACATCTACTCTTCTTTCATGCAAAGAGGTTACGACAATGTCATCCACGACGTGGCAATACAGAATCTTAACATGGTGATCTGTCTCGACCGTGCCGGATTAGTCGGTGCGGACGGTGCCACACACCACGGAGCGTTTGATTTAGCGGCATTCCGTGTAGTGCCAAATTTGACAATTGCGTCGCCAATCAACGAAAGCCAATTGCGCAAACTGATGTACACCGCCCAGCTGCCAGACAAAGGACCGTTCATGATACGTTATCCACGCGGCAAGGGAGAACAGAAAGACTGGCACTGTCCATTCGAAGAAATCCCCGTCGGAAAGGGAGAAATTCTCAATGATGGAGACGGAATAGCCGTGCTTACAGTCGGACCAATTGGCAACACCGTCGCCAAAGCTATAAAAGAGCTTAATGACGAGGGATTAAATCCAGCGCATTACAATATGATTTTCGTCAAGCCATTGGATGAGGATTTGTTGAGAGAAGTCGGAAAAAAATTCCGTCGCATCATCACCGTGGAAGACGGAGTGAAGAATGGAGGAATGGGTTCTGCCGTGACCGAATTCTTCAACGACGCAGATATTCCAGTAATTGTCAAACGACTCGGACTGCCGGACAAATTCGTGGAGCACGGCACTCCTGAAGAGTTGTACAAATTGTGTGGATTGGACAAAGACTCAATAAAGCAAGAAATTAAGAACCAATACAATAAGCTATGAATAGATTGAAAAGGATTTTAATTGCATTAGGATTCAGCTCTGCAGTAGCCGCAAATGCGGGTGAATTCACTTCACTGTCTGTCACTGAATTTGCAACAGCAATCAAAAACGACTCTGTCGTTGTGGTAGACGTTCGTACACCAGCGGAATACAAGTCTGGCTACATCAAAGGAGCTCAAAACATTGATATGAAAAGTGCTGATTTCCAGACAGAAGCAGCCAAACTGGACAAGAAGAAAAAAATCGCAGTTTACTGCCGCTCTGGAAAACGAAGCAAAATAGCAGCAAACGCATTAGCAGACATGGGCTATATGGTGATCGAGCTCAACTCTGGAATGCTAGGTTGGCAGAACGCATCAATGCCAGTTGAGAAATGATTGAGGATGGATGATTGATGGTTGATGATTAAGGATTGATTAAACCGTCCATCATCAACCATCCATCCAAAATATGATTAGTATGGAGTACAAAAATAAAAGAGGGAATCTATCTAACTTGATGTCGGAAAATCAAAAGATTTCTGGCAACGTTCAGATTTTATCATATGATTTTGCTTGCCGTATTTCTCGCTTGTTTCAATATCTTACAGAAGATGCTGAATACAAGGAGTTTGTGATGGCCAAACAGGTATACAGAAGCGGTACATCAATAGGAGCAAATATTCGAGAAACTAATCACGCTCAATCGAAAGCTGATTTTTTGAACAAAATGAATATCGCTCTAAAAGAAGCTGACGAAACAGACTATTGGTTAAACTTACTTCATGATAATGGATATCTTAATGATTCAAATTTTGAATCAATAAATCACGATTGCATACGAATTCTAAAATGTTTGTCTGCTATTGTAAAATCTGTGAAAACAAAACTAGGAAAATAAAAATGATTGACGATTGAGGATGGACAATTGAGGATGGACAATTGAGGATGGATTAAACCATCCACCATCAACCATCAACCATCACAACCTGATACCATAATTCTGCTTCAACGTCTCCATCACAAACACACTCTGAACCCTGCCGACATAATCTAACTCACCCACCTTGTAAAGGATAAACTCCTGATACTCTTTCATTCCACGCACATTCACCTTCATAAGGAAGTCGCAATCACCACTCACATTGTAGCATTCTGTCACTTCCTCCCAACTCGACACTATCTCACGAAACTCATCCGCCACCTCTCGGTTGATCTGCTTGAAACTGATATTACAATAGACTGCGAAACTTCTGTCTATTCGGTCAGCGTCGATAATCGCCGTATACATTTTGATATACCCCTCACGCTCCAAACGACGGTGACGCTCAAAAGTCGGCGTTGTGCTCAAGTGAATACGTGCAGCCAACTCCTTATTTGTAAGACGGCTGTTCTGTTGCAATTCTCGCAAAATTCGGATGTCTATGTCATCCAATGTTTGTATCTGTGCCATAATTTGGAATGTTATTCTTGATTCAACGACACAAAATTACAGATTATTCCAATAAAAGAGAATACAGCAGAAGAAAAAAGACGGACATCACTGCCCGTCTTTCCTAATTTATTTAATTCATATCTAAATATAATCAATAGTCGATATCGACTTTAATCACTTCATACCAAATCTCGCCATTGAAGACCACAGCCTTATACTGCACTCCACCAACAGTGTAGTAAGTATTGCCATTGATGTCGATTCTCTCATAGCCGTCTGGAATACTCTCCACTATCGCTCCTACCGGAGGTGCCACCACTACATACTCACGAGAAGGTGCCATGTATGAGTAGAATGTGCCATAATAATAATAGTACGACACTCCGTTAACCCAAACGACACGATACTCTGGAATCGACGACACACGGAATCCTGCATGTGGACGATGGATCACATACTTATTGTTGTGATAACGGTAGAAAATACCGTCACGATAGTAGTAATCACCTGTATGATGCTTGATCACATGCGACTTTCTGGTAGCCTTCTTCATCGACACAGACGAACCATAATGAGGTTTCTTGTGATAGTTGGCAGCAGGAGCCACTTTATGCGGCTGAAGGTGTTTGCTTGGCGACGAAGTTGATACCGGTCCACGCTCAACACGGTTGGGAGCCTTTGGTGGAGCCACATGATTATTGTTGTGAGCAGGCTGAGCTGTAGGACGAGCCGAACGCTCAACACGCACTGACGATGTTGTGTTTCCTTTTGAAGGAGTGTTTGAAGACGACGGTGAAGCAGACACCGAAGTCGATGTGGCTGGACGAGCGGAAGACTCTGATCCACCACGTGAACGCTGTGCGAAAGCGTCTGCCGAGCTGAATAGCAAACATGTTGCGATTGCAGCGAATATCAATTTAGTCTGTTTCATAATCTTTCGTTTTTAGTTTTCTGATGCAAATGAAAATAAAAATATTAGATTATTCTACGGGCAAATCGTATTTTTGTGGTGAATTTTCACATTTATTAAATAAAATGCAGCCATTAGCGGAAAGAATGCGACCAAAGTCGCTGGAGGACTATGTTGGACAGCAGCATCTCATCGGAGACGGTGCGGTGCTTCGTCGTATGATCGACTCTGGAAAGATCTCGTCATTCATTCTGTGGGGACCTCCTGGTGTCGGCAAAACAACTCTTGCAGGAATCATTGCCGAACAACTGCGTCTGCCTTTCTTCACATTGAGTGCCATTTCTTCTGGCGTGAAGGATATACGTGAGGTATTGGAAAAGGCAAAACATTCACGCGGATTCGACATGCAAGCCCCTATCCTGTTCATCGACGAGATCCACCGCTTCTCCAAGTCGCAACAGGATTCATTATTGAGTGCTGTGGAGAGGGGCGTAGTCACATTGATCGGTGCGACGACGGAAAACCCATCTTTCGAAGTGATCACCCCATTGCTTTCCCGCTGCCAGGTGTATGTGCTGAAACCGCTTGAGAATGAGGACCTATTGCGTCTCGCTGAAAAAGCGATTTCCACGGATTACGAGTTGAAACAAAGGAATGTGGTGCTGAAGGAGACCAACGCCCTACTCCGCTTCTCAGGTGGCGACGCGAGAAAAATGCTCAATATTATAGACCTCGTATGCAATGCGGAACAGGATAAGGAGACGGTGGAATTGACAGACGATTTGATAACCATCCGTCTGCAACAGAATCCTAGTGCCTACGACAAGAATGGCGAGCTTCACTACGATATCATCTCCGCTTTTATCAAAAGTATCCGTGGTTCCGACCCTGACGCCGCCATCTATTGGCTCGGACGAATGGTGGCTGGAGGAGAAGATCCGAAGTTTATTGCCCGCCGACTTGTGATTTCAGCTGCCGAGGATATTGGTCTTGCCAATCCAAACGCGCTGTTGCTTGCCAATGCCGCATTCGACGCTATTCAGAAAATCGGATGGCCGGAAGGCAGAATCGTGTTGGCAGAAGCCACTATCTATCTTGCCACAAGTCCAAAAAGCAACTCCGCATACAAAGCGATTGGAGCGGCTCTTGATATGGTGCAGAAGACGGGAGATCTGCCAGTGCCGCTCAACATCCGTAATGCCCCTACCAAACTGATGGAGCAGATGGGATACGGAGCTGAATACCGTTATCCGCATGATTATCCTGGTCATTTCTACGCACAGCAGTATATGCCAGACGCCATCTCAGGTGTGCAGCTATGGAACGGAGGCGACAGTGCTGCCGAGGCAAAGATGCAGGAGCAGATGAAGAGGCTGTGGGGAGAGTTTAAGAAATATTAATTAAAAATTAGACATGCGGAACTATAAATAAAAGCCGAAGGATCCTGAATTCACAGAGTCCTTCGGCAATTTCTTTATTATACTTTTTTCAAATGATTATGGGTAAATCCATATTATTTCTTCGAAAATAGCTTAATTCTCCACAATCATTTGGCAGAAGCAAAATAATCTTTAATATAATACATTGTTTTTCTATCCAAATTAGTCACCTCATATTTTTCCTTTCCTTCAGAACGGATCGCTTTGTAGAGAACATTATAAACAATATAATAACTATTGTTGCCCATCTCTATTTTCTTTGCATAATCAGGCAAATTATCTACAACCAGTCCAACAGGAGGTGTTACAACCACATACTCAGATGTGAAATTGTCGTAAATATAGAATGTCCCATAATAGTAGTAATAAGAGACACCATTAACTATATATTCATTACGTGATGCTGGTATGTCAGGAACTCGGAGTCCACTACAAGGTTTATCAATCACAAACCTGCGATTACTATTGAGACTTTTTGAAAAGAATATACCATCACGATAATAATAATCTCCTGCCTGACGAGGAATCAAAAGAGATTCTTTAGTAGCTGTACGTTTTCCTACTTTATGTCCATAAACAGGAAAATATGCATTCAGTATATCATAATTAGAAAAAGCATCAAACACTGAGACTGCAGAAGGTCCGGTAACAAACACATAATTTTCATCTGCACCATAATAATTAGTGCTATTATTATAGACACTATTGGTTACAGAATAGGATCTGCCAGAATGTCCACAACAAGATGATCTCGAACTAGAATATGATCTTGAACTAGAATACGATCTCGAACTTCCTCCACCATACGAGTTAGAACTAGAACTCGATCGTGACGACGAAGAAACCTTACTTACCGATCGTGGTCCGCTCTCCACTCGACCACCAGAAGATCCACTACCACCACGGGAACGTTGCGCAAACGCGTCTGCTGAGCAGAACAGCAACAATGTCGCAATAACGACAGAAATGAATTTAGAGTGTTTCATAAGCTTGTGATTTTTAGCCTAGTTTTCATTTCACAAAGGAAAAAATTATTTTGATTTTTTCATACAAAAAGCAAATTTTGATGATAATTGCAACATTTTTTTAACAAAAAAAGAATGAATCTATCACAAAAACTGCAATTTTACTTAAAATCTAGATGATTAACATCTTCTGTTTCTAATCCTAATTTTAACGTGAGTCCGACGAATTTTAATCTGTGAATCATTTTCCACTTTCAGATTGAATTCTCACCTCTTTTTCTCATAAAAAAGACATAGCCCTTCTCTGTAACCATTGTGTCTCTGTGGTTTTATTAAATTTATGTGCTCGCCTACGGCTCGCACGTGGAAAGGGGTTAGGACGTTCCGTCCTTAACAATCCTCACTTATGACACTCCAACTATCTTTTTAATTTCGTCGAATTCACGTTAATTTTAAAATTTACAAAACAGATGTTTCGGACAATCCCGTCTACATTTTACTCAAACTCATAATCCCTGCGATGCATTTTGCACCACTTTATGATCCTATCCTTGTCTGCCTGTGTAAAAGAGACATATCTGTTTCTTCCTACATTACGCACATACTTGTTGAACGCAAACGCATCCGGGAATCCCTTCAGTCGGTCCACAAGAAAAAAACTGATGAAATAGACAACGTCGTCATACTCAATATCACCGTTGTAGTCTTTATATACAAAATACTGGTTTTGATGGTTTATTATGAAATCCAAAACACAGTCGCAAAACCTTCGGTCTGGGAAACGTCCGCAGATGAGTGGCAGATATTGTCCGATAGCAATTGGAATTGTCTTATTCACCGTCGAGCATTCCCTCATGGAATTTTCCCACTGATCCGCGATTTCCTTGTCGCCAAACTCAAACAAAATCGATTCATATAAATTCTTGCCTCGCTTATCACTCTTTTTGAACCACTCCTTCACAAGCGGCACATACGACTTATCATTGAAATATTTCAGATAGGTGAGGATTCGCGTCTCATTATATTGTACAGACGCAGTATCGAAAATTCTTTTTATCTGCGGTTTGGAAAAATCATACGGAGTGGCGACGAGGGTGATGAATTTCAGAAAATCGTTGGAGGCGACGCCGATGCTGTCGATATAGAAATCAATCACACCAGACTTTATCACTGGGTCGTCCAGATTAAACCTGACCTTCAGACTATCAATGAAAAGAGTATCCCTATCAACGGAGTCTGCATAGACTGAGATGGGGCAAAAAGTCAACGTCGCCAACAACAGCGACAAAAGTCCATTAAATATAGTAGTCCTAAGTTTTATCAAGTCGCAACTCATTAAAAATCTCTTTTCAAACGAAAAATCCCCCGACCCATATTACATTCATACAAGTCAAGAGATTGAGCCATGATGCCAGCGTAATAAATGAATTTTTATTCAGCAGACATAATATAAAAGCGGAGAAAAGCACCGCCTTTCATTTTTACGCTGCAAAAATACAAAAAAATTGAATATTATGAAACAAGCGGTAGAGTTTGTGGCGACGGGAAAAATACCAATTTTTAGGTATCATATACGCTGAATTTTGCAACCTGATTGCATAATGCCATGACTAACTTTGCATCAACAATAATGAAGAACAAGACAAAAGACAATTTTTTTTACAAACCAAATATGACAGATACTACCATTATAATAGGCACAAACTCATGGGGCGGAAGCCTTTACTCCAAAATTTTGCGTGGAAGCTCAGTAAGCAAAGAGACAATCAAGCAGACTGCTGAACTTGCAATAAACAATGGGTTTATAATGTTTGACACTGCTCGCAACTACGGATTTGGCAAAAGTCAGAAACTAATCGGCGAATTTGCATTACCAGAAATGAAGATTTCGACGAAATTCACACCGTTCTCTAAAAAATACAAACCGGGACAAGTGAGAAAATCATTAGAAAAAGACTTAAAAGATTTCAACAGGAAATTCGTAGACATCTATTGGCTTCATCTGCCTATGTCTATAGAGGAAAACCTTATGGAAATGGCGATACTCTACCGCGAGGGCAAAATAGGTGCAATCGGAATCTCTAATTGCAATCTGGAAGAAGCAAAATTAGCAAAGGAAATTTTAGACCGTGAACAAATTCCGCTCTACGGAATACAAAACCATTACAGTCTGATAGAACGGACATGGGAACAAAACGGTCTTGTGGAATGGTGTGTAAATAACAATATAAAATTCTGGGCATGGGCTGTATTGGAAGAAGGAATGCTGACGGGAAGCACCCCAAGCGGAGTGATGAGCTTAATATACCGTCGTCGCACTAAGAAATTACAGCCACTCTACAAAGTAATGGGTGATATTGGAGAAAGATATGGTATCTCAACAGCTCAGGTAGCCATTGTCTATTGTCTCACAAAAGGAATTACACCAGTGTGCGGATGCCGGAAGCCATATCATATAGAACAACTTATCCAAGACTCAGCAATACGGTTTACCGACGACGAAATCAAGATTCTTGAGACCACAGCGCAACAATGCGGCGTGACAGTGATGAAAGCCGACATGTTCAGGTTTATGTCTAATTTAAGTATTTGGTTATGAAGTCGAGGATTGTTAAGGGCGGAACGCCCTAACCCTTCCCTACGTGCGAGCCGTAGGCGAGCACAAAAAATTAATAAAACCACAGAGAAATAAAGTTTACAGAGAAAAGCTATGCTTTTTTATGAGAAAAAGAGATGAGAATCCAATCAGAAAGTGGAATATGATCAGCAGAATACAATTCATCGAACGCACATTAAATATAAATCATAATGAACGCAGAGAAAGGACTAAAGAAAAAAGACTTTTTTAAGGCTGAAATCAGCAATCATTTTTCGGATATAGACACCGAAAAGATTTGGCAGGAGGCTGCTAAAAGGCTTCAGACAATGTATGACAATCACAAAAACCTACCCAAGGGAGTGAAAAGGCACACTGACGGATTCATTTTCCCGGCAGCCGCCATCTATCTAGCAATCAAAGATTACGACACAGAAAAAGCCTTTGGCATAATGCAAAAAGTGATGAAAGAAAAGGGAGAGCAGTCAGGCAAAGGCTTTGCAAGGTTTGTAAGCATACCGTTCGGCAAACGAATCTTTCTAAAAATATGGGATATAATAAGTCACAAAATGTTCAGCGAATCAGCTGGATTCAGCAACGTCTTCTATCCCAAACAAAGAGGAGAATTCCGCATGGACATCACTCGATGCCCCTACGACACCTACCTTACAGAACTTGGATGTCCGGAACTCACACGACTATTCTGCGAGAATGACGTGTATGCATACGGCAATTTGCCAGGAATGGAATTCATACGCACTCAAACAATCGGGGCTGGCGGCTCATTATGTGATTTTAGATTAAGGATACAAAAGAAATAACGAAGTCGGTATCATCAGCCAACGTCTTTCAGCTTGTCGATACGCTTTATTGCCGCACGATACATCAAAACGCAGAACACAAGCCAAATCAAAATTATAATTATCCAAGAATCGTCGTCGCCCAACGACATAAGCAATGCGTCATATGTGCCATGGAGAAGAACCGGGCCGATAAATGCCATCGGATAATAAATGATTTTCGACTTATGGCCAAAGCGAGCCATTCCGTAACAAAATCCCATGCAGACAGCAAAACAGAAATGACCGGGTACAGAGAATATCGCGCGTGAGAAAGCGGTGGAGAAGAAATCCTCCTCGTCGACCAGATATAGGATATTCTCAACGGCAGCAAAACCCAAAGAGACATAAACAGCGTATACGATGCTGTCGATCGGCTCATCAAAATGCTTGTTTTTGCGTATCAGCAGCCAGAACATAAGCAATTTGGCGAACTCTTCAGGGATAGCGGCATTGAAGAAAGCGTCAAGGATAGGATCTCCAAAATCACCGAACATAGAAGTGATGCTCAGCGAAACGATTATTGAAAGGACTCCAAACAACAATCCCTTCAACAGACAAGATGTTGGTTCCGGATGCTGACGGTCTTTCCATCCCATATAAACCAGCAATAATAATGCCGGCAAGACAGCTATAGTAAATAGTAGTAACATGTTTCTAATAGTTAATCTCTACAAATTTAGACGACAAAGGTAAGGATAAAAATGTAAAGATGTGGAAGGTTAAAGAAGATAAGGGGGAAAGTAAAATTTGGTTTATGGGTTTTATGATGAACATTAAAGATAAAGCATTACAACGAATCCAAACATTACAAAAGTTTTGGGAGAAAAACGGATCCATCAAAATTTATTTCATACATAAGTCCGTGTAATAAAAAAATTATAAATTTGAAGGAGCTTTGTTGGTTTTGGATTGACCGCTCAATCTCAAAATAAGGAATAGGGAATGTAAAACAAAACTTTAACATAGCACAATTGTCTAATTACATAGTTGAAATCAAACATCAAGGTATGCCACATTACACAATATTTAGTAAGAACGAATACAGAAAAATCAAAAATCTTCTGGAAAAAATATCAGAAAAGACTAAAGCGGAACAACTTGAAATTTACAATCTTTTAAAAGAAACTTATGGTTTTTATGTATCAGATTTTTCAAGGGTACGACCATACACATCAATAACATTGGAGCAAGATTTAGGTAAAGGATTAATAGAAATAAATCAATTTTCCCCCGAATATGAATACTATACAGGCTGGCCCAAAGAAATTTACGAAAGACTAAATAGGACTATTGGACAATATCAAAGACATTATAAAAATGTAAAAGTAGGAATAACAAACGATCCTAAACGACGTTTCTACGAACATATAAATCGAGATCCCGAAATGCATTGGGAACGAATGATCGTAAAATATATGACCTCAAGCAGAAAAAATGCCAATGAAGTAGAAAAGTGGTTCATCAATAACAGACTAGATTTAACTAATTCCTGGACGGGAGATAGTAGAATGTCAGAATCAGGTCCGTTTTACACATATATTTTATTAGGTAATAGCAAAATATAAAATGAAACTTTTTACGTTTACTCAAAAATCTAAATCTAAAATGATTTATGCCTTCGAAATTATGTCACCTCTCTTTTATAAGAAGCTGTTCATAAGACACAAAAATACAACTGCAATCCTAATCCTTAATTCTTAATTCTTAACTTTTAATTGAAAAAAAGTGACCCCGGCGGGATTCTAACCCGCGGTCTTCAGAACCGGAATCTGATATTTTATACAGCTAAACTACGGGGCCATGCCATATCATTTTTGATAAAGCGGTGCAAAAATATAAAATTTAACCTACTAACGCAACCTGTTTTTTATAAAATCGGTTTATTTCTATCCTCAATCACTATCACATTAACACATCAATACCATATTTGACAATCACAATTACGGCAAAAATTGACATTTTACAGACAATTTGTAAGGTAATTTTACCGATATTTAAAAAAAAGATATATTTTTGCGTATGTTTTCTTTCGCTAGAAAACTCAATAAAGTGAAAATTAAACCAAAATGAAAGTTATAAAGCCGATTAACTATAAGCCCATCCTCGACATCAAGCAGACTGAGTTGGGCATCAAATGCGTGAAAGACTTTTTCGAAAGCTGTCTTTCCGCTGAGCTTCACCTTCGTCGTGTCACTGCCCCTCTTTTCGTAATGAAAGGCACAGGTATCAACGATGATTTGAATGGAATAGAACGTCCTGTAAGCTTCCCAATCAAAGATATGGGCGACCGCTGCGCTGAGGTGGTCCACTCTCTTGCCAAGTGGAAACGTATGATGCTTGCCGACTACGGTATCGAGCAGGGCTACGGTCTTTACACTGATATGAACGCTATCCGTCCGGATGAAGAGATGGACAATCTCCACTCTCTATATGTTGACCAGTGGGACTGGGAGCGCCACATCTCTAAAGAGGAGCGCACTATAGAGTTTTTGAAGGATATCGTGAAGAGAATATACTCAGTAATGAAAAAGACTGAATATGTCGTTTACGAACGTTATCCTCAAATCAAGCCTCAGCTTCCAGAAAACATTTTCTTCATCCACGCTGAGGAATTGCTTCAAATGTATCCAAATCTCACTCCAAAAGAGCGTGAGAATGAGATCACAAAGAAATACGGTGCTGTCTTCTTGATGGGTATCGGCTGCAAGTTGAGCGACGGAAAGAAGCACGACGGTCGTTCACCTGACTATGATGACTGGTCGTCAATCGGAGAAAACGGTTTGCCAGGCTTGAACGGCGACATCTTGGTTTGGAACCCAATCCTTGGACAGAGTCTTGAATTGTCGTCTATGGGCATTCGCGTCGACAAAGAGGCTTTGGAACGCCAGTTGAAATTGGAAGACAAAGAGAGCCGCAAAGAATTGTATTTCCACAAGAGATTGCTTGAGGGATCCCTTCCTCTATCAATCGGAGGCGGTATCGGACAGAGCCGTTTGTGTATGTTCTTCCTTCACAAAGCTCACATCGGAGAGATCCAGTGCAGCATCTGGCCTGAGGAAATGTACGCACAATGCAAAGAATATAACATACCAATCATATAATATATGTAGAGACGCAATGATTTGCGTCTCTATTTTTTACATGTCTATTTTTACATATAATTACATAAGACAAAACAGATAACGAGAACAGACGAAAAATATGTTCGTCGAAACATTGATTCTCACTTTGCATACATCTATTTAGTGCGAATATACTCATTACAGTTTTCAACACATTAGACTCTTTTTCAACAATCCAAAGAATAAAAATAAAATAGCTTGTATGTTTTTTGCATTTTATCTAATTTGCACGCTCAAATATATTAATGATGAAAAAGGATTTAAGTAAAATATTGATAACCTTACTTTTGCCGAGTTGTTTCGTCATCAACGTCTCAAGTCAAGAGGCCACTTTGTCAGCTGGATCAGCGAAAGGTGGAAGCAACACACTTGAGGTCACTTACACAGTAGGTGAGGTCGTGGTTGGCTATTCCGACAACAACGCAAACGCTAAATATGTCGTGTCTAACGGCTATGAAATCGGGGTGTCCACGACTCGTCATATAATCCACTATTACGTCGCAGACAAGGAGTATGCAGCCGACACTTTCTACACAGGTGATTTGATTGTGCCAATCAACGACCCATACGTCGGACACGACTCAGCTTTCGTAAGTTGGGACAAAATTCTCCCAGAAAGAATGCCGTCGACTGATCTTATTCTCAACGCCATCGTCGACGAGAGGACATACGACTTGCAGCTTGCCGAGAATTATTGCCCGGGTGACACTATCAACATCAAGTTGTCGTCCAACTGGGCGCCGAACGATATCGAGTCGTTCTCTTTGAAGAGCAACGTCGACTCCTTCCCTATTATTACTGAAAAGAAGTTGAAGCATGATGACGGAATTGCCATCGCCTCTTTCGTTTTGCCTGCCAACTATAGCAGAGGCGGAAAGGCAGTGTCAGCCAAGATGACAGTAAACTATTTTGACGGATACAAGAAGGAGATGAAGGAATTCAGCGTCAACGTAGGATTCAGCAAAGAATTCATACATCCTAAAATCGACAACATGATCACCGTCGGAGATATAGGAGAGTCTATCTACACATACCAGTGGCAGAAAGACGGTGAAAATCTTCCAGGCGAGACCAACAAATTCTATCAAGACGAGAATGGACTGAACGGAGCATACAGCGTCATCGTCGGCACAGACGAAGGCTTGAAGACAATCTGTCCTCAATCGCTCTACTTTGCGGCATCCGACAAGAAAGGATTCTCTACTGAAAGTGTGATCGTAAGACACGGAGAAGATTTCGAACTTACTTTGGACGGATTCAATGCTGATGAACTCAAAAAAGGCGAAATCTTCGTGTTCGACTACAAAGGTAGTATGGCGCTCGCACCTATCTCCAATGTCCAGCGAACAATTACTATGAATCTTAGCCATGTAGGTGCATACGTGGTGGCATTTACACAAGGAAAGCATAAAAAATATACAACTAAAGTCATTGTCAAGTAAAAAATCATCGTCATGAACAAAAATATACTTAATAAAATATTATTAGCGACGCTGCCTTTAATGGCAATCAATGCCAACGCAGCCACTCCACAGAGTTTCAACTATCAAAGTGTAGTGCGTTCCACTTCAGGCTCGCCTATAGCCAACCAGACAGTTTTTGTCAAAGTTGAGATTTTGAGAGACAATCTTGGCTCGAACGAGGTTGTATATTCCGAAATGCACAACGCTACCACCAACGTCAACGGTTCGTTCGCCATCAAAATTGGAGAAGGAAGCGCGGCAACAGGATCATTCAGTGGCATTGATTGGTCGACAGGCAAATTCGTCATCAAAACAACGACTTCAACAAACTCCGACTTTACGGACGCAGTATATGCCACAAGCGCAATAAGCAGTGTGCCTTACGCTTTGTACTCACTCAAATCAGCCGACAGTTTTTCTGGACGTTGGAATGATCTGACAGGCAAGCCAGACATGTCGGAATACGCAAAAATCGAAGACGTTGCAGCTTACTCAGCCGACAGCACAAGAAAAATCCTTACTGATTACGCCACAAAAGATGACGTTTTGGATTTGCACAACAGAGGTCTGCGTTCAAGCAACTACAGAATCGACAGTTTGAAATCAGTGGTCAACGCCAATAACTACTGGATTACAGAATTGCAGGCAGACGCTGCCAAATATGCGACAAAATCAGAAATATCTTCTTTTGCAAAGAAAGACACGCTGTCTTCATACGCGACAAATGCCAGCGTCAACACATTATCTAAAAACACTTCTGAGGCAATATCAGAGTTGAGCCAGACAGTGCAGACCAACAAGACACTATCTGAGTCAAACTTCAAAAACTTGAAAGAGGTCAACAAGCTATATGCGAAGAAAGACACATTGCAATATTTCATGACAAAATCAGGAATGTCGTACTACGCCACTAACGATGCACTACGAGCTCTTGACAAGTCAGTAGGCACTCTTTCCCAATCACTTAACAGCACAGACTTAAGAGCCAGTGAATTGGCAAATACCGTCAGCACTCTTTCTACAACTGTTAGCGACAACAAGAAGGAGGTCAATAAAAAAATCGAGGCTATCCAAACTGAGTTAGGCAAAGTAGACGACAAAATTCTATCTTCAGAAAGAAAGGCCCAGGCTGACGACCTTGTTCTAAACAACAAAATTTCAACCAACGAAACCAAAATAAAAGGTTTGGCAGCAAAAGATTCCGCATTGGAGGCTAACCTGAACAGCAAGACTACCGCATTGAACACAAAAGTCGACAGCATCAGCAAGAGCCATACTTCTGCTATCAACAATCTTTCTCAGACAGTGTCTGCAAATGCCGCGACATCGTCAAAAAACATGAAAAATAAGATTGACAGCCTGGCAAAAGTAATCTACGGCAAGTTGGACACTCTTAATATTAATATAACAAAGTCAATTGACGAAGAGGTTTTCAATATTGAAAATGAAATTGATGGAATACAAAACACATTAAACAGCCACTCTTCTTCATTGGCATTAAACACAACCGGACTTTCCAATCTAAACAGCATGGTGACTCAACTAGTGACATGGGCACAAAAAGTTGAGGCGAAAAATGATTCTTTAGTAAAAGAACTTGACAAGGCAAAGGCTAAACATCTTGCAGACAGCACAGAAGCTGATACAAAATACAGAGAGTTGGTAGGAAAAGTGGATAAACTAAACGAAGAGAATCTAACGAATCTTATCAACCAAAAGATTGCAGCAGCATTGAAAGCAGCTGGTCTTGACGTGATCGGAACTACTGTTAGCGGATTGGAAACCAAAGTTGGAGATTTGGAAACTTCCGTTGGAACTTTGAATACCGCAGTCAACGATGCAACTACTGGTTTAAGCCCTAGAGTTGTGACTTTGGAAACTTCTGTCGGAACTTTGAATACCGCAGTCAACGATGCAACCACTGGTTTGAGCCCTAGAGTTGAGACTTTGGAAACTGCTGTCGGAACTTTGAATACCGCAGTCAACGATGCAACTACAGGTTTAAGCCCTAGAGTTGTGACTTTGGAAACTGCTGTCGGAACTTTGAATTCTGCAGTCAACGATGCAACCACTGGTTTGAGCCCTAGAGTTGAGACTTTGGAAACTGCTGTTCAAGATTTGGATACCAGAGTTAAAAAATTGGAACCTTAAAATTAACATTCCATATTTAGGAACAAAATCCCCGTCTTGAAACGGGGATTTTTATTTTTAAAGTCAAAAAGCGTAAGGTCATAACAAAATGTAAGCTTAAATTCAAAATACATTTAAAATAGAAACCTCAACACCGTTTTTCACTTACACTTTTCAACAATCACCAAAAATTCACAAAGCATATTTCTAATTCTAGATATCACATTTTCCATATTTTGTAATTTTGCAATGTTATTAATATCATAGAACGAAATGAATACTAAGTACATTTTTGTCACTGGAGGCGTGACATCCAGCCTCGGCAAAGGCATTATAGCTGCATCATTAGCCAAACTCTTGCAATCGAGAGGTTTGTCCGTCACTATTCAGAAATTGGATCCCTACATCAACATCGACCCAGACACACTGAATCCGTACGAACATGGAGAATGCTACGTCACTGTGGATGGAGCTGTGACAGATTTGGACTTAGGCCACTATGAAAGATTTTTAGGTGTTGAGACATCGCAAGCCAACAATATCACCACAGGACGCATCTATCAAAATGTCATAAATAAAGAGCGACGCGGTGATTACCTAGGCAAAACAGTGCAAATCATCCCACACATCACCGACGAGATCAAGCGCAACATCGTGGCACTCGGCAGCACTAAAAAATATGACATCGTCATTACAGAAATCGGAGGAACAGTGGGCGACATCGAGTCTCTGCCATACATTGAGGCTGTACGTCAGTTGAAATGGGAACTTGGCGACGACTGTGTGTGCATACACCTTACTTACGTCCCATACGTGGCTGCCGCGGGAGAGCTGAAGACCAAGCCAACCCAACATTCCGTGAAGCATCTGTTGCAGAACGGTGTGCAGCCAGATGTGCTGGTGCTTCGTACAGAGCATCCGTTGAACGACGGAATGAAAGCCAAAGTCGCGCTGTTCTGCAACGTGGCTAAAGATTCGGTCATCGAGTGTATGGACGCCCCCACCATCTACGAAGTGCCCCTCATGATGCACGAAGAGGAGTTGGACATTGTGGTGATGAGACACTTGCACCTCGACACATCAAAAGAGCCAGATCTTGCCGAATGGAAAAACTTCCTGACAAGATTCAAGAATCCACAGAAGACTATCAAAATAGCGTTGGTAGGCAAATATGTAGAATTGCCAGACGCCTACAAATCAATCAGTGAAAGTTTTGTCCACGCTGGAGCAGCCAACAATGTGAAAGTGGACCTTCAATATATCCAGAGTGAGAATATAGACGAAAGCAACGTCGCAGAAAAACTTGCTGGGATGAGTGGCATTCTCGTCGCCCCTGGATTCGGAGGCAGAGGAATAGAAGGCAAAATCACAGCTGTCAGATATGCCAGAGAAAACAATATCCCATTCTTCGGCATCTGCCTTGGAATGCAATGCGCGGTGATTGAGTTTGCAAGAAATGTGCTTGGCTATAAAGACGCGAACTCAGCCGAAATGGACACAAAGACGACACACAAAGTGGTGGATTTGATGGAGAGCCAGAAGAACATCACAGGAATGGGCGGAACTATGAGATTGGGAGCATATCCATGCGAAATAAAGCCAGGCACATTGGCAGAGAAGGTGTATGGCACGACACACATTTCCGAGCGTCATCGCCACAGATACGAGTTCAACAACGACTATCTTGCAGAGTATGAGGCAAACGGAATGATCGCATCAGGTATGAATCCAGACAATCATCTGGTGGAAATTGTGGAAATTCCGTCGCACAGATTTTTCATCGCCGGACAATTTCATCCCGAACTGCAGAGCACAGTGTTGAAACCGCACAAACTTTTCACTGCTTTTGTGGCGGCAGCAAAAGCGTTTTCAGAAGAAGTTAACGAATAAACATTCTACAATTTATCGCACACAAATATCTGTACAAAATCAGCGTTGACGGGAATCCATCAACGCTGATTTTAATATCACCATAAAATAAAAGAAATCATGCTACCTTATTATAATCCAACACTGATATTTCTTGCATTGTCTTTTTAGCGGAATCCACGATTTTTTCCAATCTTATAGCTACATCATCAGAGATAAAAATCTCACCACACTGTACACACTCTTCACAAGGGACATTTTTCACGATAATCAAACAGCCCTTATAATCCACAACATGAGTTGTTGTAGAGCTAATGACTTCGTTTGCTTTGCAAAACACACACATATTCACCTCCTTGTTTTTAAATCTTCATTAAGAATCCGTTTAAATTTAAGAATTTGGTTAAAGAAATGAGGATTGTTAAGGGCAGAACGCCCTAACCCCTTCTTTTCTATTGCGAACCGAAGGCGAGCACAAAAATTTAATAAAACCACAGAGGCACAAGGGTTACAGAGAAAGGCTACGCCTATTTATGAGAAAAAGAGGTGAGAATTCAATCAGAAAGTGGAAAATGATTCGCAGATTACAATTCATCGAATTTACGTTATTTATTAAAAAAGATAGCCTTGAATTCAGATAAAGTAATAAACTTAGTGACCTTATACTCACCAATGACAAGCAAATCCTTATCTCCAGAAACCAAATAATCAGCTTTTGTTTCCTCTGACAACGTAACCAAATAAATATCTTTAGGATCTCGTATATTCACATCCGCACATTTACCATCAATCTCTATTTTTTCACAATATCTTGATATTTGATAAATGAAGATTTCTACAGCCCTAACATCTACGTATTTTCGAATTTTTTTTCGTAAAAGAACTGTTCTAATCTCATTTTCCAACTCTTGTGTTGTAAAAAATTGTATTTCTGACGACGTCAAGAATTGTCTCAACAATGGCAACTGTTTTGTAATAAACAATGACACCCATATATTACAATCAAAAATCACTTTCATTTCACCATTCTATTCTTTTTTACTTCTGTTACAATCTCTTTTTCTGACATCGGGCAATCCGGCAAAGACTCCGATAATGTTTCAAGTTCTTTCCACCGTCCATCATCATCCATCTCCTTCACCCTTTTTAAGTATTCCTCCAAATCCGTAGATTTTTTTGACACACGAAGTTCTTCAAGCGATTTTTCTTTAATCGATTTCAATGCGACACCTTTGAACCTGCTCAACACATCTTGTAATGCAGGGAGTACCGACAAATCCTCTATTTCTAATTCCAATGTTGCCATAAGCATTATTTTATAGTCAGCAAAGATAGTGATTTTTTAAGAAATCAAACATTAAAACATTCCTGCTTCTTTATTTTTATATTTACATACAACTCAATTATGCTGCCCATCAGCGCCAGATACTTTTTCTAAACATCTTTCGTTATAAGTTGCATTTTTTATATCGGCTCTAATCTACCCTCCTGTTGTCGTCATCTCCGTCTGTGCTTCAAAAGTCACATTCGGAGTGTTCACCGTCGTCTCTGGCAGTTTGGCTCCCGTCCACGGGTTAAGCCCCTGATTCTTGGCTGAACAATAGCCTTGGATGCCTCCGCCGACAAGTCCAGTCGCGGCACCGAAGATTATTCCTTCTTTTATGTCGCCTCCCGTCATGACACTGCCCACACCGCCAATTATGGAGCCAGTGCCTGCTCCGTAGAGACTGCCCCACAATGCTCCTGCCGGTGCAAACGTGGATGCGACTCCTCCCAACGCTCTGGAAACCAGCCCGATGCCTTCACAAAGATAGTGTATTTTTCGGGTCTAATCAATCACGAAAAGACATTAATACTTTTCATTTCTTTGTCCAAATCCAATATGTTTATTTTTTTACCAAAGTACCTATATATTCGTTTAGCAAACCATTTTTGAATCTTGTATTTTTCTAAAATTCTCCGGCTCCGTCTACACCATTTTTCTTCCCTCTTTTGATAATCCCTATCACTTACTTGCCAAAAATAATTTAAATCATATTTTTGTCCATATATGGGATAGTGACGAAATCCATCAAAGCTTACATGAAAACCGATTTCATTTTCGCAATTCCCGAAAGGGACTAATTTACACATAACAAAAAGTGTCCCCTTTTCAACTCTATACGGAGTAAAATCTACCCATGTCAATGAACCTTGTTCCTTACTAATTTGTTCGCATAAATCACAATCATTTATCAACTCTAGTTTAGAGGTTTTTATAAAATTTATAAAATCCATAAAATGGAAATATTCATTCTCTTTATTTAAGCGAATCGCGACAAACAAATAATTACAAATTTCCTTATTTACGCAATTTTCTTGTATATGTCTTCGCATGGATTCACATGCCCAGCTAATATTTTCTTTTATTTTTTCTTTTTCCATATTTATTTCATATGGTTGAATAAATCATTTCGTATACCACAGTCTGCAATCTACCGATTATTATCATGATGTTTCTGCCATTCCATTTCTGTTATAAGAAAACATTGCTTCCAATAAGCTAAAAATATCGTTAATACTCTCTTCGCTCACAACCATTGTTGGATTTTCAATTGTATCATAAAAAGCCCCATCTACATACACGATGAAAAGATATGAAGTCATAGGACATTTATCATGAGTATCCAAAGCATATTGAAAAAAGGATCTTATAGAATCTGGTGCTAATCCAACCAAATTTATTTCTAAAAACTTATCTTTCTTAAGTCTCCGATATAAGATATAGATTAATCGTCTTTCTGCATTTCCTATATAATCTAAGTCCTTTTTCTTTATTCTTTTTTCTTTAATACAGCAAATTTCATTCAAAGATTCATATTCAAGAGTTCCATAATCACCAATCTCATCAAGGTGTTCATTAATCAAATCCAAGTCATGGAGCAATCCTTTTTCCATCAAACCACATTCTATCCAATGCGGTTCCGTGTATATTTCAAACTTATCTTTATTCGACTCCACATATCTTACGTTTTTGCCTTGAGGATGAGGGGCAAAGTGAATCAGAACATCACCTTCCTTCATTTCAGGCAATAAAATGGAAAACTCACTTCGTGGTTTTAATATTATTCTTTTCATAATGATTCATTATTTGAACAGATGCGTGTTTTTTTGTCCATAAGCAGATGGAGGAACTCCTCTATTAAAAACATACGCATTTTCTTTCAGTATGAAAATGTATGAAGCATCCCCAGATTCCACGTAATAACGATATGCTGCAGTCATTCGACAATGACCATCTGAGATATAATATGCTCCATTATATTCGAGAACACTTATTTGTGAACTTTTGTCAAACGTCCCATTTTTCATTTGTTCTAGATACTTACTCACTTTCTCTTTATACAATCCTTTTTGCGTCGAATATATGCCCTTCTCGCTTAAGATGTATTTATTGTATTCTGGACCTTGGGTTTTCCCAGTCCACGGATTAAGCCCCTGACTCTTGGCTGAACAATAGCCTTGGAGGCCTCCGCCGACAAGTCCGGTCGCAGCACCGAAGATTATTCCTTCTTTTATGTCGCCGCCAGTCATGACACTGCCCACACCTCCAATTACGGCTCCTGTGCCTGCTCCATATAGACTGCCCCACAATGCTCCTGCCGGTGCAACCGCGGATGCGACTCCTCCCAATGCTCCAGAAACCAGCCCGGCACCTGCTCCTATAAGTCCAGACTTCATAACGCCGCCTAAATCTTGGCCGGACAATATTCCGCTGGTCACTCCTCCAGCAAATCCTGCGGCTGTTCCAGCACATACCGCCACCAACAATGGTGCGGCTGTTCCACATGAAGCTACCACAGCGGCTCCGACTGCAACTCCGACAGCAACCGTCACCACAGTCGTGACTATGCTTTCCCAATTGTTTCTAAACCAGTTTCCTAACTTGCTGAACCAAGTGTAGCCGCTCGGATCCACATACAGGAACGGGTTGAACATGCAGTAGGCTGTGAGCGGATCGTAGTGGTTGACGGTGAAGATTCCTACCTAAGTTATAAAATAGAATTAACTCATATTGATCCAATCTATTATCGAATATAATTCACTAATTATACTATTCATATCCGTTTCAGATAACACAAAATTAAAATTCAAGAAATCATCTTCTTTTCCTCCAATGATATATCTTAGATTCCAAATAAAACATTGATCTTTTTTCGTTATAGAAAAAAATATTGTTTCTTCTTCCGTATTCCAAGACACAACGTCTTCTTTATCACTCACTAACAATTCCAACTTATTTCGCAAAGAGACAAAATCATAATCAAACAATTCTATCTCTTCGTTCAAAGTCAATCCTTTGGCCGACAATTTCACATCTGAATTCACCAATACCAAATCAAAAGACTCTTCTTTTGATATGTATCTTGGGCTAATAGAAAAAACTATATTGCCAGCATTTATATCTACATGTAACATATACAAGTTTTATCGAGGCATTACTGTTATAACATCACAATTTTGATTGATTATAATTTTTAAAATACATTATCTCATTTTGAACATATTTTTGAAATCTCATATATCCCGTTGAAATAGAATCAGATCTGTTTTTTTCATGATTAGAATAAAGATAAAAATCTTTCCATGGCTCTGGATAATTCATAAAATCAAACAAATCTGTTATTTCACTGATTTTATCAATTTCGGATGCCTCCTTATTTCTTATTCGCAATAAAAATTCCAATTCCCAAATTCTAAAATATTGCGATGGAATATAAAAAAAGCCATCGTCAGTTTTTTCATCTTCATTTTTTATGATAGGCTCGCCGTCTTTCGCTGTCAGCTCTTTCAATTTTTCCAAGAAACAAAACAAAGACTCTTCTAAAGAAAGGTATAAATCAACATATACATCCTCATCAACATTATTGATTAGTTGATTTTCACAAAAAAACAACACGTCAGATGTGGTTATCCAATTCATTTTGATTCCTGCATAAAGTTCTCCCCATTGCGTGAACTTCAAATTTTCCTTAAATATTTCCAATTGTTTCATTTTTCTTTATTTTTATTTCCACCATTTAAATCCAGGACTGACACTCTTCTGGTTATTAGGAATATTTGGATGTTGGTTAGTCCCTCCAGACATAATTCCACCAGGCACAAATCTTTGATGTGTTATTTGTTGAATTTCTGGGTTATATAGAATCTCGTAGACTCCATCAAGACCATATCTTTTCCCTAATTGTTGAACAAGGACATATGATCTTCCATCATATCCCGTTATCGAAAATATTTCCCCATTTTCTATAACTAAATCAACAGTATAGTCACTCCAATTATGCTGCCCATCAGTGCCAGATACTTTTTCTAAACATCTTTCGTTATAAGTTGCATTTTTTATATCGGCTCTAATATTCCCTCCTCCTGTCGTCATTTCCGCTTGCACTTCCAACGGCACATTCGGAGTGTTCACCGTCGTCTCTGGCAGTTTGGCTCCCGTCCACGGATTAAGCCCCTGACTCTTGGCTGAACAATAGCCTTGGATGCCTCCTCCGACAAGTCCGGCCGCGGCACCGAAGATTATTCCTTCTTTTATGTCGCCTCCCGTCATGACACTGCCCACTCCGCCAATTACGGAGCCAGTGCCTGCTCCGTAAAGACTACCCCACAATGCTCCTGCCGGTGCAACGTGGATGCAACTCCTCCCAACGCTCCGGAAACCAGCCCGGTGCCTCCACAAAGATAGTGTATTTTTCGGGTCTAATCAATCACGAAAAGACATTAATACTTTTCATTTCTTTGTCCAAATCCAAGATGTTTATTTTTTTACCAAAGTACCTATATATTCGTTTAGCAAACCATTTTTGAATCTTGTATTTTTCTAAAATTCTCCGGCTCCGTCTACACCATTTTTCTTCCCTCTTTTGATAATCCCTATCACTTACTTGCCAAAAATAATTTAAATCATATTTTTGTCCATATATGGGATAGTGACGAAAGGATGGGAAAGATCCATGAAAACCAATTTCTTGTTGTTTGTTCCATTTAACAACAAGTTTTACAATATATAAAATATAACTATCATTTACTTTAAATGGACATATATCCACCCAACTGAACAAATCCTGAACAGAATCAACATAATTACAAAAAGTTATATAATCCATTATTTCCTCTGTTTCCTGCGGAATAGACGTAATCAAATCTCTAAATAGAAATGGATTAAAACTATCATCAATTTTTATGCATATGAATTTCTCCACATCAGGAATCTTGTTGACACATTCTTTTTTCAGACTGGATTCTATACTATCAAGTAAACTTCTTATATTTATTATTAATTCTGCCTTTTCCATAAACTACTTCATTAATGGTACAATAAGACCTTTTACTCTAGGAGAAAAAGTATATTCACAACCTCTATATTCGACACCATTGATTTTGTGTATTTGTGGGTTAGGAGTAATGACCAAATCACACGAACCATTATTAGACATAACATAGATTGCTGATCTTGGTAAAACCACACATTCAACAGAACCACCATTTTGAACATATGATTGAGCATACTCATAGTTGTCAGTCATGAACAAATAACCTGGTTTTCCTTCACTTCCCGACGTTTTTCTATATAACGTCACATTCTCAGCAAAGTCTCCAGTTTCCAAAGTTAAATCATAATTCGGTATCTTCGGCATTTTTTCCTTTCCTGTCCACGGATTAAGCCCCTGACTCTTGGCTGAACAGTAGCCTTGGAAACCTCCGCCGACAAGTCCGGCTGCGGCACCAAAGATTATTTCCTCGCAGGTGTCGCCACCGTTTATTGTCGCACTAACTCCGCCGAGTGCTGTACCGTAGAGGTTTTATAAAACCAGAAAAATAGAGTTTTTTTACAACATAAAAATATCTACCAAAAGTTCTAACTTGTTAGTTATTAAAGTTGGCTTATTGTGATAGTCAAAACTTCCTGGAATCAGGTCGGATACTGTTTCGTAAACATCTGCCAACTCATCTTCAGTTAAATCGATGGCAAAAATATTATCATCGTATTGTTTCAGTGCGAATTTTTTATTTTTCATTATAATCACTAAAAAATAGAACAATTCGTAAGTTAGAAAAAAAGAATAAATTCCATCCTTAAAAAGATAAATTTTTTTTAAGGAATCTTCTGAATTAATTTGTATAATGCAACTATTTCCATTTTCTTTTACCAAAGGGATATTTTGAAAAATTTCTTTTTCTACAAATCCACTTTTTTCTCTATCCAATAAATCAATTTTTCCAATCATTTTTCTTTTGATGTTCTTGTTTCAGTAAAAGCATTTTTAATCGTTCCTGTTTCTGTCGCGTGAACAGTAGCCTTGAATAATAAAAGGCTAAATACCTAAAACGAATTTAGAATAAACCCAGTCGTCATTTGAAATCAAATTGTCAAGTATATTTTTTTCATTTTCAGATAGTTCATCTATAGAAAAATTATCACTTAACTTTTCGTTTTCATAATGTTGCTGTTCGTATTTTATTTTCGACACCATCAGTTCTTTTTTTATACTATCTGGAGTATATTTATTTATGCTTACCTTTAGTATTTCAAACAAAACTTTGTTTTTATACAAAAAACAATACCCCTCAGATTCAAAGATCTCTTTATACAACACATATATGTAAAGTAGAGCACCCTCTTCAATGATATTTTTTTTGTGGACATCTATATTACCACAGAGAAACAAATATTCCCAATACGGCAATTTAAACATTTCAAAATTCAAATTACCTGCGTATAAATAATCATACTCTAAAAATTTCCGTTTAATAGTGTCTAAATCTTTCAATGCTTGATTCAGTTCCTCGTCATCTACGTGCCTTTGGATTCCATCTATTTTGTCTATCCATATCATATTTATAAAATTTAAGGTATTACGGGTTGAACATGCAGTAGGCGTAGCGGTTGTAGTTGGTTGACGGTGAAGAATCCTACCTAAGTTCATCCAATATTGTCTCTATCTCTTCTATCAATTCTGGCAAGAATGATTGGTCGATAGTATATTTACATGTTAAAGTAGCGTTATTCTCGCAGATTGAATCGTAATATAAATTTATTAAAGCTGAAATATATCCCATATTCCCTCCAGTTTCAAATGATATGTCGACATCTCTTTCTATTGGACTAAATACAGCTTTTTGTTTTTCTGTAAAATGGTCATATAGATTTTTTAACTCATCAGAAAAACACTGAAGATATGGCATGTATATTTCTGTTTCAGTCGAAACATTGAAAATTCCAAATGACATTTCGATATGAAACCTAATCAGTCCTATATCCTGTTCAAGGATAGAAAAATTAGAAAATGACATTATTAAATGTCTTTTGTTGTCATAAAAGTTTATTTGACTCATACTTAGTATACTTTATTAAGTGGGCAGATATTTCTACCGTTTATCATATCTAATAAAAACATCCATACAACAATTACGATCACAGATATCCCTTAAATAATCTTCAAATAATATAGTATTATCTTTGTCTTCTACAATTAGGGATGGTAAGTATTCTAAATCGTCTAAAAATTCTGCCAATCTTTCGTATGACATATTTTGGTACGAAAAGTTTCTCGCTTTTACAATCAAGTCTTGTATTGCTTGTATTGCTTTTTTTTGTTTTTGATTCTCTATCATTTTGTTAATGTATAAATTTAATATCTATAATTTTGACTCCTCTATTTCCTGGATTCACATAAATTGGAGGAATCTTGTCACCAGATTTGAATCCATTAAATATTTTTTCATATCTATTTAGCTTTAACGTTGTGCTTATGTCTATAGAATTTTTAAAAGGCGAACGTAAATTTTCTATCTGCACTTGAAATGTTTTGCCTGTATGATCCATTGCTTCTATAGATTTTAATCCTAATTGTTCTGCCGCCTTTGCTCTTCTTACGCCATCGCTAATTTCGAAAGTATTACTACAATGCAAATCATCCAATGCTTGTTCCGTCCCTGTCGTCGTCATCTCCGCTTGTGCTTCAAAAGGCACATTCGGAGTATTCACCGTCGTCTCTGGCAGTTTTGCTCCCGTCCACGGGTTAAGCCCCTGACTCTTGGCTGAACAATAGCCTTGGAGGCCTCCGCCGACAAGTCCGGTCGCGGCACCGAAGATTATTCCTTCTTTTATGTCGCCTCCCGTCATGACACTGCCCACTCCGCCAATTACGGAGCCAGTGCCTGCTCCATAAAGACTACCCCACAATGCTCCTGCCGGTGCAACCGCGGATGCGACTCCTCCCAACGCTCCGGAAACCAGCCCGGTGCCAGCTCCTATAAGTCCAGACTTCATAACGCCGCCTAGATCTTGACCGGACAGGATTCCGCTGGTCACTCCTCCTGCAAATCCTGCGGCTGTTCCAGCACATACCGCCACCAACAATGGTGCGGCTGTTCCACATGAAGCTACCACAGCGGCTCCAGTTCTGCGGATATCATCTTCAGAAAGATGATAGACTTACAGAAACATGCCAGAATCGACCAATTGCAACCATGTTTCTCCTTCATATTCCTCTTTAGATAGAATGAAGAGGAATATAGTGTCGGTGGATTTCATTAAAAATTAACCTTATCCGAAGGGTTTAATCCAATCTACTCATACTTGGAAAAAATGCCTTTTTCATGGTCTGTTTTTATACGATACAGAATAGACGTATATGGACATACCAAGCCAAGGTAAGCCTTCAATTCCTTAGTTTTTTTTAAATCTGCATGTATGTGCTCACCTCCTATTTTCCATATATGCCAATCATTGATGTTTTTTTCATCCGTATAGTCTTGTTTGCTCTTAAACCAAACATTACTATAATCACCCACATCATCAATATTACCGTATAATGTCCATGCTTCCATTTTTATACCAAATCTAGAGTCTCCGTGTGTATAGTAATCTACATCATCTTTGACAATTTCCTCCAATGTCGGAGTTTCATTTATTTGATAAATATGTTTAAATATCCTTAACACATCACTATTTAGTTGTGTTAGGTCGCTAGCAACATATTGCATATATTTTTTTTGCGTATCTGAAATTTTCACTTCAAACACATCTCCAACTTTTGTCGCTTTTACTCTCTTTATCATGGTTGTATGATTCTAATTTATTCATACCTTGGATAAACCATATTGAAAAAACCATTTTTTATTCTTTCATATATCATTTTGTGTGGGAAAACCCCTCCATAACTAGCAGATCTAAGTACCTTTGAGTTCCGAGAGACCCATTGCATTTCTTCATTAATATGCCAAATATACCATTGGTCTGATAGCACAGAACCATTATCTCTCGAAACCATAAAAATTATATTTTTCACATCTCCAACAATATCCGTATTCCCATACAATGTCCATTTTTCCATTTTAATACCAGCTTTAGAATCACAATGAGCATAAAATTCAACCTTATCGGATACTATTTCCTCTAAAGTTGGCTTCTCATTGATCGGATATGCTTTCGAGAATCCTCTTACTACATCACTGTTCAAACATGTTAAATCACTTGCAATATATTGCATATATTTTTTTTGTGTATCTGAAATTTTCACTTCAAACACATCTCCAACTTTTGTTGCTTTTACTCTCTTTATCATGGTTGTATATTATATTGTGGCCAATATTTTGGCTCTATAGAATTAATTTTATTATATAAATTATTTAACCCATATTGATTGATGAGATTTTGCTCCCATATATGAGCATTGGTTTTACTTAAACCACCTACTATAGGTTCATATATTAAATCCGCTCTTGGAGAATTTGATCGTAGATGTTCATAAAATCTCACTTGCGGATCACGTTTTGTAATTCCAACATATTTCACTTCACCTGTTACAGGATCTACCCCCTGATACACCGAATAGTTACCACCATTGTCTGCCACAAGATTGTTTGGTCCGTATGGTTTAACAAGTTTTGATCCTGTCAATGGATTAAGCCCCTGACTCTTGGCTGAACAATAGCCTTGGAAGCCTCCGCTGACAAGTCCGGCCGCGGCACCGAAGATTATTCCTTCTTTTATGTCGCCTCCCGTCATGACACTGCCCACACCGCCAATTACGGCTCCTGTGCCTGCTCCATAAAGACTGCCCCACAATGCTCCCGCCGGTGCAAACGTGGATGCGACTCCTCCCAACGCTCCGGAAACCAGCCCGGTGCCAGCTCCTATAAGTCCAGACTTCATAACGCCGCCTAGATCTTGACCGGACAGGATTCCGCTGGTCACTCCTCCTGCAAATCCTGCGGCTGTTCCAGCACATACCGCCACCAATAATGGAGCGGCTGTTCCACATGAAGCTACCACAGCGGCTCCGACTGCTACTCCGACAGCGACCGTCACTACTGTCGTGACTATGCTTTCCCAATTGTTTCTGAACCAGTTTCCTAACTTGCTGAACCAAGTGTAGCCGCTCGGATCCACATACAGGAACGGGTTGAACATGCAGTAGGCATAGCGGTTGTAGTTGAGCCAATCATCTGGCGACTGCACGTATGGGTCGACTGAGAAGAATGTGGCTGTGAGCGGATCGTAGATGCGTCCGTTCATGTTGATGATGGCGAACGCATCAATATGTTCATGACCGGTGTAGCCTCTGTCTGTCAGAAGTTTCATACGCTGATCCTTCTCTTCCCATTTCTCGGGATTTCTGCGTGCACCCCAAGGGTCGTACGCGTATCGCTCAAGCACATTGCCGTCTTCATCCGTCAAAGCTATCAAAGAGCCCTGGAAATCGTGGTAGGCATACAGCAAGGTGTCGTTGCCGCAATTCTGTATGAACAGACTTCCGCCTGCAAGGTAGTGAATTTTTCGGACATTACCAATGGAATCTGTCTCTTCTTCGTAATTTCCACAATAATAGCGGACACGTTTTGTCTTGCCGTTTTCCTTATAAACAGATTTGCGTCTTTGTTCGTCGACACCATAGAATATACTATAGCTCTTGTTTCCCTCCTCAATTTTCTCAACCTTTTGAAAATCTGTGTAGGCGAGCGTCAGTTTTGTGACGGGAATGCCTGTCACAGCTCCTTCGATGGATGTCAATGCGTGAGGTCTGCCGTTGTCACCGTAGTTCAGCACACAGTCGCCCAGATCGCTCTTCGTCATTATATTACCCTGCCCGTCAAAAGTCAGACTATTTTCCTTCACCAAGGCACCGTCACGGTAGATATCCCAGTTTGTCAGACGGTTCATATCGTCGTAGCCGAACATCTCATGCTGGATTGTAAGGTTGTCCGTCCTCGACTCCAGGTTACCTCTTGAATCGTAGGCATACAGCATGTCCACCACACCTTCTGCATAGATGGAGAGGGTGCGACCTTGCTCGTCATATCCAAAAACGCTCTCCTTGGCTCCCTTTTGCGTCCGGAGACTCTGACCATACGCATCCTCTTCCAAAAGTTTCCAGACAGACCGTTCCAAACTGTCTGTCACCTCGTATAAGATGCCGTTGCGATCGTAGTGGTTGACGGTGAAGAATCCGGACGGATATGTTTCTTTCCTTACACGTCCAAACTCGTCATACTCTTTTCGGCTTTCAAATATTTTGCCGTCTATCTCCTCCTTCTGTCTTACAACACGGTCAAACTCGTCGTATGTGAACGACTGTCTGTGCTCACCCTGAATTTCTATGTCGACGATGCGGTTGTGACTATCATAGTTGTAGCTGGTTGTCTTTCCGTTTGTCGTCTTGCTAAGCAGCAATCCGTTTTCAGCGTATGAGTATTCTGTGGCTATGGTGTCTCCTTTTTTATGAACACTCTGCCCCGACCACAGCAGTTCGCCAAAACCGTTATATTTGGTCTCCTGTACTCCACCGTCGGGATCAGTCAGTCTTGTGCGTCTTCCCTGCAAGTCATACTCGACGCTGATAGAGGTGCCACCCTCAGGAGTGGAGGTCTTAATCTTTCCAGATGGATAATACTCGTAATTTACTGATTTGCCGTTTGTCTCTATGCTGACAATCCTTCCTGAAGCATCATAGTTCATCTTCTTTCTTCCTTCCGGCGATACTGTCGTGGTGGAAGATTTCTCATATTTAGTGGTGCTTTTTCCAGCTGGTGTTGTCAGACTGGTGACTCTTCCGTATTCATCGTAGGAATACACAGTCGCCCAACTTTGCGGATCGGAGGAGAATGTCGGTGCAGACACTCTGCTTTTGGTTCCATCCGAATTATATTCTGTAAAGACACTGATTTTTTTGTTGTTCAGTCCGAATGTCTCTTTAAGCACCTCATTGCCAACATTGTCATACCACGTGACGACGGGGGCACTTCCCGATTTAACGTGATAGGTGTAATATTTTGCTCCCAGACTGTTTTCTTGCGTTGCCCATCTTGTAACACTTGTCTCTGTTATTCCGTCTGCGAAATTAGTCTCCGTCAGATTGCCAAATCCGTCATAGGAGAAGCTGACTGTTCCTTTACGATCCGTCTTACTCTTCAACAAACCGGTGTTCTCATCCCAGTCATAGTCATATCTGTCGCCCATTTCATCCGTCTTGGCAGTCATGAACCTTCCCGAAGGACAGTATTCAAATTCAGAGCGACGTGTTGTACCGTTTGCCGAACGCTCAACCAAAAGAGCCTGTCCGAAATGGTTGATGTTCTTGTATTCTGTAACTAATTCATTTTCGTCGTCCGGATCGGCAATCTCTTTCGTCTGGTTGCCCCTGTCATCATAAAATGACAACACCTTACGGACTTGTTCCTGGCCGTCAGCAATCATTTTGGTCGTCAAGCAGCTCACCCTGTTTTTGCACCATGATCCTTTTCTCTCGTATGTCATGGTCTTTTCCTCGACAACATCTCCTTGCGTGGTGGTTATTTTTTGAGGATTTCCATCCTCGTAGTCCGACGCTTCGATAACCGTTGTCATGCCTGTCAGACAGTTTGTGACTGTTTTCTTTGCCACGTATTTGAAACACCGCTTCCCCGACTTTGAACCTAGATTTTCTGTCTTATGCTCAAAAACGACATTCTCTATCTGTCTGCCTGTGGCGGAGGTGAAAGTTGTTTCTTCCACAGGGTGAGGATTGAACAAGATGGTGTCGTAGCCATACCTGATTGTCTTCCTTTTGTTGAGTGTCTCGTTGTCCTGCGTGAACTCTTCAAAGCCCAATATCCCCTTTTCTTGATGGAATCTCAAACCTTTGTAATAATATTTTTCCGTGCTTTCATAATTTCCTGATTCAGTCGTTATCTGACTAACGACATGGATAGGGATGCAAAGCTGCGTCACCTCGGGAGATCTCTCATTTTGACCAGACTGGTAGGTAACTGGATCAGACAGAGTCTTGTAATCCACCGTGTGGACCGACATGAGTCCGTCGTTGATTTGAGACAAATATCTGCCAATTTCTGGTGTGTGGACTAAATGAACGTCAAGCCCATTTTTAGAAAGCGACATAAGGTCTGTCACACCGTCGCCAGTAATGTCATAAAACGGTATATGTTTGTTGTAGTACAGTTTGTTAGTCAAAATGTCTGGCAACTCATTCTGCGAGTATTTTTTTGAGACAAATCCACTGCCTGTGAAATAATGGAATGTCAGTTCGTCATTGATGATTTCCAAAATGTCGAGAGTTCCGTCATTGTTGTAGTCCGCATAAAAACGTTTGCCTTTAGCAATGCAATCTACGACATATGGACTAGTTTTTTCACACTCCATTTTGAGAGGACATGGTATTTCCACAAACCCGGTTCCAGTCGACAGCATGATTTTCCATTTGTTTTCATATTGGGAAACTGCAATAACGTCCGTATATCCGTCGCCATTGATGTCAACGAAGTCGGCTCCGGCATCCATATCCAAATATAACGGTATCTCCTCAAAGTCTATTTTTTCAAAGTTTTTTGTATTGGAGTCGAACTCAAATGCCTCATGAGAGGCTCTATTATAAATCTCTGGCAGTCCGTTTCCATTCAGATCTGTTATGGAATATCTGGAGTCCACCGTTAAATACCGACTTTTATATGAAAACGAAGATATTTTAGAAAACAGTTTGCCTTCAATGTCTATCTTGTACAAGTCGGCGAAGTCCACATCTTCGTACGTCTCTGTCTCTTCTTTGTGCAACACCAACATCTCAACGAATCCATCACCGTCAAAATCATTGAATTCAAGCTGCGATTGGTCAGAGTCTGTAAGGACGATCTCCGTCTCAAAATTTTGCCTGATAAACATTCCGTCGCCATCGTTCAGAAGGACATCTATCCAATAACACGAGCCAGTCCTTTTGACTTCAATCAGGTCTTTCTTTCCGTCTTTATTGATGTCTAACGAATGAAGCAACAGTGCACCAATAAAATAGTCCATTGGCACTTCCATTGCCTTTTCGTACATAACTCCTGATTCCGTCTTCCTCGACAAATACAGATTCCATTCAACAATTACACCTTCAATAGCAGAAAATCCAGTTGGAAGGTCTGAGTTGGTTTTTATGAAATCGGAAATTCCGTCATTGTTGAAATCATCCACCAAAACACTATATTCATCATAACAATCGTCATCCTCTGCAAATGGGACGAAGACGGACTTCTCAATTTTATGAGCAGATTCGCTGATTTTGTCCATACTACTCCAGTTTAGGACAATTGGAGCTAAACTCTCCTCATTATCGTTGGATAAAGTAATGGATTTCAATTTGTTGTAAAAGCCGTCAAAAAAGTAAGACAGTGTATATGTTTTAAGAAGTTTGCCGTTTGCCTTCACTTCGACGGTTCTCAACAGTTTTGTCGATGACAATTTAGAGCCTGCTGTGAATTGCAGTCTTGAGTCCTTTCGGTCGGAGTCGTAGGTGAAATCCACGGCACAAGTAGGTGCAACTTTGGCATTCTCGTTGCCAGTGTAGAGTATCTTGGACAACCAAAACTCGCCATTCTCATCGTCCAATCCATACTCATATGACATGTAGTTTCCATTTTGATCCGTCACTTTTGTCAAAAGCCAAATCAACGGCACACCGGATGTCTGAGATTCTACTCTTGCATCGCCCGACGCTCCATAGACCATCGTGACACCCTCTTTTGTCACAACACTGAAGTAAGAGCCATCCTTGTCGTCTCCACTGTGAAATGTTATGTCACAGTACGTTTCTTCTTGAGTGCGGTACTTCGAGCCGTCAGCCAAATTATTTCCGGATATCAATATAAGTCTTGCTCCATCCAACTCGATATTGTCCTCGTCCGTCAAATGGATTGCGTCCGGCTTTCCATCAGAAAAAAGGTTCTTTCTAGCTCTGTATATTGACGACACACAAGAAAGATTAAATCCGTATCCAGCAATTCCGTTGCCTGCCTGTGAATTATAGACAAGCTGTATACTCGGGTTCATTCCATTGATTCCAGATGGCACTTCTATCGGAATTTGATACATCAAGGAACCATTTGCACTGACGTTGAGGATACTTCCTATTTTGCCAAACACAACACCTTGAGCCTTGTCGTCTGTAGGGGTGCCGTCTGGCATCATATAAACTCCTTTTTCAAAGTCGAGAATATAACTGTCCCCGCCTTCTGGTTGAGCTGACGGATTCTGTGCGACAGACAACCAAACGGATGTAAATAATAAAGACCACACCAACAAAAGGACTTTCTGAATCATCTTCTTATTTTTTAATTATTTTCCATTCCGTGCTGAGATTGTCAATCTCTATTCGCAAAATGTATATTCCTGGATCTCTATCGGAAAAATCAATAGTGACATCATTTTTGTCTGCGTATTGGTAAACAATGTTTTTTCCGTATGTGTCTATAAGTAGAGCATATGCACTCTGGTCTTTTTTTAAACTGTCTATTCTGATGCTAAGGTGTCCGTCGGTAGGATTAGGATAAATATGAATTTGATTCGACTCCAACGAATCCTTTATCACTCTTCCGGATTCATCCTCTTCATTAACGACTCCTCCATCGCGATCATAAGACATATCGATGTACCTTGCGGTACGATTTCCCCCATTGTCGTAGACGAAATGGACGGTTTGCGCGGAAAGTACTGCACAAAGACTAATACATATAAATAAGCGTTTTCTCATTTTACTTTATTTTTTTCACCTGCTTCCAATCCTCTATGAACTTTATAGCGTCCACCTTTTTTCCGTGCTTTATTAAATTCCAAATCTCCAACGCACTGTCAAAATGAGCACAGATAGGGTTTATCTTCAATCTTATAAAGTCAGAATTAGAATTATATTCTGTTTTTGCTTAAATTCATCATCTATATCCTTATCGCTTACAAAGTTAAAAAATCTTTAGTTTCTTAAACAATATTTTTAATGTTTTTTACATCTGAAGTTTAATTTATTTGGGAAACCAAACATTAAATCATTCCAGTTTCTTGATTTTTACGCATACATATGGACCCCGTCTCAGACACAATTTTCCAATTAAATGCATAGGTAATATTCCGCATTCCAAAATTTATTGTAAGTTTGCATCAACAAAATCAAAAACAGATATGAGCAGAATAAAAGTGACATTCAACGCTCCAGTCACCATAACATTCTTGGTACTGATGTTGGCGGCGACAATCGGCAACTACCTGACACTTGGTGTTGTGAACAATATATTTAGTTGCAAACCTGTATTGTCGTTCCATCCTATGATTGTGATGGGCTACTTCACCCACATTTTCTGCCATGCGAACTTGGAGCACTTTTTCGGCAACGCCATATTCTTGCTTTTGCTGATGCCTCTTTTGGAAGAGAAATATGGCAGTCTGACATTAATCATCATGATCTTCACCACTGCTTTCATCACCGGAATCCTTAACGCAGTGCTTTTGTCCACGGGACTTGTCGGAGCTTCTGGAATCGTGTTCATGTGCATCATTATGTCGTCGCTGACAATGTGTAAAGCGGGCGAAATCCCCTTCACATTCATTCTCGTCTTCGTCTGCTACATCGGCAAAGAGGTGATAAGCGGATTGCTGGTCGACGACAATGTTTCCCGCTTCGGCCACATCATCGGAGGATGCAGCGGAGCCATATTGGGAAAGGTGTTCGGAAGAGAGAGGCAATAAAATGAGAATTTATAAATGCGGAATGCAAAATTGGAAGACGGGGGAATGAAGTGCACCCCAAAAGTTGGA
>DFGT01000035.1 GCA_002371265.1 Bacteroidales bacterium UBA3743
GTCTAACTTTAGGGGTTCATATCATAAAACCCGTCTTTTTTAATGAGCATCAAGCCAATTAGTTGCTACCGACAATTCAACCTTAAGTGGTACTTTCATCTGGAACACATTCTCCATCTCATTCTTCACAATCTCACGCATAATCTCCTCCTCAGATTTAACTACGTTGAAATTCAATTCGTCGTGCACCTGGATTATCATTCTTGATTTTAACTTTCTATTGTCTATCTCCCGCTGTATATTGATCATCGCCAACTTAATAATGTCTGCCGCTGTACCCTGAATCGGTGCATTGATTGCATTTCTTTCAGCATTCTGACGCAGAGATCCATTACGTGAATTAATATCCTGGATAAAACGTCTTCTTCCAAACAATGTCTCTACATATTCATGCTCATGGGCAAACGCTTTTATTTTCTCAAGATAATCATACACTTTAGGAAAAGCATTGAAATAACTTTCAATCATCTGCTTTGCCTCATCCTTAGAAATAGACAATCTGTCTGCCAATCCATATGCTGATATTCCGTAAAGTATTCCAAAGTTTGCTGTCTTAGCCTTGCTTCGCATTTCCTTTGTAACCTCCTCAGTAGGAACTTTGAAAATCTTTGAAGCGGTGTCCTGATGAAAATCAAATCCAGATAAAAATGATGATATCAATCCTTCATCCTCTGAGACGTGAGCCATAACTCTCAACTCAATCTGTGAATAATCGGCTGATAAGAAGACGGAATCATCGCCAGCTACGAAACATCTGCGTATTTCTCTTCCCATACTGTCTCGCACAGGTATGTTTTGCAAATTAGGATTGCTCGAACTTAATCGTCCAGTGGCAGTCACTGTCTGATTAAACGATGTATGAATTTTTCCTGTGTGAGAATTCACAATTTCAGGAAGTGTATCAATATATGTGCTCAACAATTTTTTTACTCCACGATAATCCAGAATCTTCTCTATAATTGGATGTTTGCTTTTCAACGAAATCAACACATCCTCACTTGTCGACATCTGTCCACCCTTGGTTTTCTTTACTTTATCTACAAGATTCAACTCATTATAGATAACCTCACCAACTTGTTTTGGTGATGATATATTGAAAGAGTGTCCGGCAAGAGAATATATTTCTTTCGCAATGTTCTCCATCTCTGCCGTCATCTTAACAGAAGATTCCTTCAAACTCTTTTCATCAATGGTCACACCAGCGTTCTCCATCTCACAAAGAACATGCATCAACGGCATCTCAATAGTTTTAAACAACTTATCAAGATTGTTCTTAACTAACTCATCTTTGAAAATTTCGTAAAGCTGGAAAGTGATGTCAGCATCCTCAGCAGCATAATCTGCAAGTCTGTTCTTATCTACACTTCGTAATGGAAGATTCTTTTTACCATTCTCTGTTGTCAACTCTTCATAAGTAACAGTTTTATATTTCAAATACTGTTCTGCCAAAGCATCCATTCCATGTCTCAACTCTGGTTGGATAAGATAATGGGCAATCATTGTGTCAAACAACTCACCCTTCACCTCTACCCCATATTGCTTGAGCATCAACACGTCGAACTTAAGGTTTTGTCCAATCTTAAATATTTTATCATTTTCAAACAAAGGTTTGAACTGATCAACTATTTTTTGTGTCTCCTCCCGATTTTCCGGTAAAAGAATAAAAAATGCCTCATTTTTCTTCCAACAGAAGCTCATTCCCACTAAATCTGCAGAAAATACGTCTGTTGAGGTCGTTTCCGTGTCAAAACAGAAAAAATCCTGAGTAGAAATTTTTGCCAAAAATTGGCTAATATCTTCTTGATTTTCAATCAATTTATAGTCATGAGAGACGGAAGTTAACTCGCTGAGACTTGAATATTTTTCTTCAGGCTGTGTAATTGTACTGAAATTATCAAACAGAGAGAGTTGAACAGGGGCTGATTTTTGAGTATATTTATTGATGAAACTTTTTAATTCAAGATCATTGAATATTTTTAACATTTCATCGACTTTCTTTTCCTTGATGGCAAGATCAGAAATAGATGTCTCTATTGGAACCTCAGTACATATTGTCACAAGAAACTTTGAAAATTTAATCATTTCTACACTTTCCTGCACCTTCGTCTTTAAAGCTCCTTTTATGGATTCTGAATTTTCAATTACAGATTCTACTGATCCAAACTCCTGTAGCAACTTGACAGCTGTTTTCTCTCCCACTCCCTTGCAACCAGGAATATTATCACTCGCGTCTCCCATTAGAGCAAGAAGGTCTATGATTTTTGAAGGGTCATCTATTCCCCACTTTTCACAAACCATATTTTTATCCATCAACTCCAAACCATTTCCATGAGTGATACGAAGCATCTTGATATTATCGTCGACAAGCTGTGCATAATCTTTATCTGGAGTCACCATAAGTACCTCTAGACCTTCAGCCGCTCCACGTTTGGCAAGAGTTCCAACAATATCATCAGCTTCATATCCGTCAATCGCAAATTGAGGAATATTATAAGCGTCAACAATTTTCTTAATCAACGGCACAGACGCATGAATCTCTTCAGGAGTTGCCTGACGTTGAGCTTTATATTCCGGATATTTTTCATGACGAAAAGTCTTGGCGGCAGAATCAAAAACTACAGCAATATGTGAAGGAGAATAATCCTTAAGAATCATCTCCAACTTATTAACAAATCCATAAACAATCGAGGTGTTTTCACCCTTTGAATTTTTCATTGGCTTATTCATCAAGGCGTAATATGAGCCAAAAATGATGGGATAAGCATCAATTAAAACAAGTCTATTATCCATTTTTTGAAATTCATTTTCCAAACTTACTTACATTTATTAAATTCGCAAAAAATTTTTGATTGAATTACGGATGTCAACATTAGATACAGCAAAAAAAGCAATAGAAAAGGAGTATGAAATCTTCTCTAAGAAGTTTGACGGATATTTTGCGTCAGACAATGAATTGCTGTCAGCTGTAAACAACTACATACTTCAAAAAAAGGGTAAACAGATCAGACCAATAATGGCTCTGCTTGCTGCTAAATGTCTTGGAGACGTGAATGATTCAAGTTACGACGGTGCAACAGCTATTGAGATGCTCCACACCGCAAGCCTTATCCACGATGACATTGTGGACGAGGCAGACTCACGTCGTGGCCAGAAATCAGTCAACAATATTTGGCAAAATAAAGTTTCTGTCCTGGTTGGCGACTATCTTCTTTCACAGGCGTTGAATGTTGCTTCACAAACCAACTCACTGGAAATAATCAAGTCTATTTGTAGTGTAGGAAAAAAATTGACAGACGGTGAATTAATCCAACTTTACAATTCAAAAAACAGAACCTTCAACGAGGAAATTTACTATAACGTCATAAAAAAGAAAACAGCTGTATTATTCTCAACTGCTTGTTTTATAGGTGCTAAAAGTGTTAGCAATAATCAACAGATGATTGATTCTCTCGTTGATTTCGGCACTATTTTTGGAATCTGTTTTCAAATAAGAGACGACATTTTCGACTACTTATCAACAGAAAAAGAGATAGGCAAACCAGTGGGTAACGATATACGCGAAGGCAAAGCCACTCTTCCACTTATTTATGCTTTGAACAACAGTTCAGAGGTGAAAAGAAATGAAATCGTCGACATTCTGAGAAAAGAAAATAAAACAAATGAAGAAGTCGAACAACTTATCAACTTCACTGTTGAAAAAGGTGGAATAGAATATGCTTCCAAAAAGATGAAAGAATTTGAAAAAGAAGGAATTAAATGTTTGGATTCTATTCCTGAATCAGATGCAAAAAAAGCATTACTGATGCTTCTCAACTATACGATTGTAAGAGAATATTAAAATTCTAATTTATAAGAGAAAAGTTAAGGGCCAATATTTGTTAGATATTGACCCTAATCATATTTATTTTCTACTAATTCGTAAAATCGAAAAGTTATAATATTTATGTGCTCGTCTACGACTCGCACTAGAGAAGTGAAGTTAGGGCGTTCCGCCCTTAACAATCCTCACATTATTAGAAATATGATACCTTCTCACCAGTGATATCAGAAAGAAGATTATTTGCCAAACTGCTTGCTCCTATTCTGAACAGAGATTTGTCGGTATGATCAGCTCCTAAGACACTTTCTACTATTGAATAGTACTTGACAGCGTCTGATGACGTAGAAATGCCTCCAGCAGCCTTAAAACCTACATTTCTGCCTATTTCTGGTTCCATCTTACCTATAACCTCACACATAACGTATGCTGCCGCAAGATTGGCCACACTTCCATCTTTTCCTGTACTGGTCTTGATAAAGTCTGCTCCTGCGTTGATAGAAATGATAGCGGCTTTTTCTATGTTCTCAACAGTTTTCAACAATGAAACCTCAAGAATAACCTTCAAAGTTACATCCTTACAATATGCTTTAATCTCTGAGATCTCATCATAAATATCGTCATAATCTCCTGCCAAATACTTGCCAACAGGAAAAACTATATCAATCTCTGTAGCTCCTGACGCGATAGCCAATCCTACTTCGGCCAACTTGACCTCCATAAATGTCTGTGAATGTGGAAAACCACCTGCAACTGCTACTATATCCACATCTTCCAACAATGTTTCTTTTACCGTTGGAACAAATGCCGGATATACACAAATGCCAGCAGGCAGAGGCAATATGTCAAACTTTGAGTCGAAATTGTTAACCTTATCAACAAAAGCAGTTACAGATTCACTGTTATCTGTTGATTTTAAAGTAGTAAGATCTATATTTTCAAGAAGTTTGCAATAAATTGCCTTAGTGTTGTTTCTCTCAAATGAAGAATGTAGAAGCGCATCTACAGCCATTTCTACTTCTCGCTCGTTCTTGCCAATTGAATACTTGGAAAAAAGTTCAAATATATTATTCATCTTTCTTAAATAGTTTTACGTTGTTGATATGACGATCCTTGTCACGACTCGTCTTTTTCTCTATGTTTTTTAGGAAAGCTTCATTCAAATCCACTCCAGTCTGGTTTGCCAGACAAGTCAAGACCCACAGTATGTCAGCCATCTCGTCTGCAATCGACGATTCCTTTTCTTTATCCTTGAAACTCTGGTCACCGTATGTGCGTGCCATAAGACGGGCCAACTCTCCCACCTCTTCCATAAGACATGCAGTATTGGTGAGTTCAGAAAAATATCGCACACCGTAACGCTTTATCCAATCGTCGACGGTGTGCTGAATATCTTTAAGTGTGAGATCCTGCATTATAAACCAAGTTTAGCACTTATTTCCAACATCTTCTGAATAGGTTTGACTGCCTTCTCACGCAATTCATCTGAAACTTCTACTTCAGGCGACTCATTCTTCAAAACCTCATAAACCTTCTCGAGAGTGTTGAGACGCATAAAGCTGCAGTTGTTGCAGGCACATGTTGAGTCTTCAGGTGGAATAGGGATAAACACCTTGTCTGGGGCAGACTTCTGCATCTCATGAAGAATACCGCTCTCTGTTGCTACCAAGAAGCGTTTGCAGTCAGATGCAACAGCATATTTCAAAAGTCCGGCTGTAGATCCTACCTTGTCTGCCAAACGAACAATTACATCCTTACACTCAGGATGAACAAGCACCTGTGCATCTGGATACTCTTTCTTCAGGTCAAGCACCTTACGTACAGAGAACTTCTCATGCACATGGCAAGCACCATTCCAAAGCACCATATTTCTACCAGTGATGCTATTGATATAGTTGCCAAGGTTTTTGTCCGGACCGAAAATTATCTTCTCGTCTTTTGGAAAACTCTCCACAATCTGCTTTGCGTTTGTACTTGTCACCACCACATCAGTCAATGCCTTGACAGCAGCAGTGGTATTGACATAAGAAATCACCTTATGACCTGGATGAGCCTTGATAAATTTTTCAAACTCATCAGCCGGACAGCTGTCAGCAAGTGAACATCCAGCAGCCATGTCAGGCACCAACACTTTCTTGTTCGGTGAAAGGATCTTTGCAGTCTCACCCATGAAATGAACTCCACAAAGCATTATTATATCCGCATCCGTTTTAGCTGCCCACTGAGCCAATGCCAAACTGTCGCCAACGAAATCAGCTATATCCTGAATATCCCCGTCTTGATAATAGTGTGCCATTATTATAGCATTCTTTTCCTTTTTCAAACGGTTGATTTCGGAAATCAGAAACTCTTTTTCCATTATATATTTATATGTTGATATAAGAAAATACTAGTTTAAAAATCTCTAAAATATAACAATAATAGGGTGTTGGTTATGTTAATAAAAAGATGCGGAAAAAGTAATCAATTATAATCAAGAGACGATCAACAATTCCGTCTTCTCTAACTTACTGAATGATTGATTAAATTCCGACTTTATTAACAATATTAACAACAATGCAAATATAATTTTTCTTTCGCTAAGTTGAAATCATAAGTGTTATTAAAGTGCTAAATTTTGTAAAAAGATTCTTGATAAGTTTATAAAAAAAATTCACCAAGAAATTTGGAAATATGTAAAGGCAGTCGGCTTAAAATAGTTTTTTAAATTCATGGCAATAGTTATTATTTGTTTTCTTGAAGTTTTCAACATTTTTAGCTTGGATTCTTGACAATAGAAGGGTGTGAAATCAGTGGTTTATCAACAGCGAAAAGCCAAATTGTTGATGAAGTAAAAAGCAAAATTACTTGGTTAATTATGCCATGATAGAGATAAAAAAAAGGTAATAAAATTTAAATAAAGTGAGATCGACGAATTATAATACTCCTTTAAGACTGAGTTTTACGAGGATTGTTAAGGGCGGAACGCCCTAACTTTCCCTCTCTCCGCGAATCCGCAAGGATGAGCGGAAAAAATGCAATCATTGTTATTATATTATTAAAATATTTGTGCTCGCCTACGGCTCGCACTGTGGTAGGGTTAGGGCGTTCCGCCCTTAACAATCCTCATTTATAGAACAAAGTAAAGAAATATAGGTTTATTCTCTTTTCCTCATAAAAAGTCGAAGACTTTCTCTTTAAACTCCCATTCTCTGTGGTAAAAAAATGCTCGCCTACGGCTCGCACATTAGGATGGGTTAGGGCGTTCCGCCCTTAACAATCCTCGTAAAACATTTAATAAATGAAAAAGCAAATTTATTATCTTTACTATGCCAAATCACTACACAAGTTTGGAAAAGTTTTACATCGCTTCTAATTATTTATTTTGAATGGTTATAATGGTGTAAATATTATAAATTTGCAGAAAAAAACATATTCCACATTCATAAATAACAGATGAGTTATGCTAAACAATAAAGAAAAAACAAAAATATATAAGGCTTCTGCCGGAAGTGGCAAAACTTTCCGTTTGGCTGTGGAATATCTGAAACTTATTTTGAAGGATAAAAATGCCTTCAAATCTATCCTTGCTGTGACTTTTACCAACAAGGCTACTGCGGAAATGAAGGAGAGAATTCTTTTTGAACTTTATGGTCTGCATCGTAAATATGAGGATTCCGACAGCTATAGAGATAAGCTGATAGAAGAACTTGGTCCTGGATGGAACGCGGAAAAAATATCTGAAAAGGCTGGCGAGGCTATTTCTGCGATTATACACGACTATTCACATTTCAGAATAGAGACCATAGACTCGTTTTTTCAAAGTATATTGCGCAATCTTGTTCATGAACTTGAGATAGGAGCCATTGTCAATCTGGAACTTGATAATGCTTCCGTTATTCATGAGGCTGTGAATGATATGATGAACAGTCTGCATGAGGATGATAAAAAGCAGTTGTTGAAATGGCTGACAGACTTTTCTGTGGAAAACATAAAGAATGGAAAAAGCTGGAGAGTGAACAGTAAAGTGGAAAAGTTTGCCACTAACATCTTCAACGAGGATTTCATCACAAAAAAAAGGGATGAAGATTTATATACTATTGAAAAACTGACTGCTTATAAGAAAAATATAGACAAGATTTTAAAAGGGCATTTAAGCAAATTAAAAGCTTTGGCAGATGAATTTTTTGCAAAAACAGATGAATGGAACGCTGTGCCTGAGAATTTCTATTATGGGGCAAAAGGATTGTGGGGATACTTCAATAAAATAAAAAAAGGAGAGTATTCAGAAGACAAAATGCCTAATAGTTATGTAAAAAAGTCTTTGGAATCGACGGAGTGTATAGAATCGAAAACTAAAAATGCAAATATTGATGCGACGTGGGTGTATGATCATCTCAACAAAACGGAGGAATATAGATTGGAGCATCTTGAGGAGATGTCTACATGTGAGACGGTGCTTAAAAATATCAATAATATAGGATTGTTGTATGATATAGAGAGCATTGTGCGTCGCAACAATGAGATGACTGGCAAATTTTTGTTAGGAGACACTGCCATTCTGCTTAATAAAATCATAGATAAAAGCACAGCTCCTTTTATTTATGAAAAGATAGGAACGACGTTGCGTCATATCATGATTGATGAATTTCAGGACACATCCAAAATACAGTGGGATAATTTTCTTCCGTTGTTGTCAGACTCGGTGGCAAATGGAGGAACAAATTTGATTGTGGGTGATCCTAAACAGTCTATCTACCGCTGGCGAAATGGCGATTACAGTATCATTGAGAATGTAAAGAATCATGCGGAACTTTATCCGGGAAATATATCTATGGATACCAATTACAGAAGTTTCAACAATGTGATAAAGTTCAACAATGCAATTTTCTGGAGCTGTATTCCGTATATTCCTAATGGCGACTCTGATATCAGCAAACAAATAAAGAATATTTACGAGGAATCCAATCAGAAGTTTATAGACAAGGGAGAGGGTTATGTGAAATATCAGATAGTGGAAAAAGAGGAGAATGAAAAATCTGACGACAAGATCCTTGGAGTGATGGTGGAGCAGATTAAGGAGCTGAAAAAAATAGGTATAGAGGAAAAAAATATAGCCATACTGGTACGTACAAATAATGAGACAGCCAAGATTGCAAAATTTTTGTCTGATATGAAAGAAGACGGAAGTCTTCCAAAAGATGAGTTCAATATTGTGTCCAGTGAAGCATTCCGTCTCGACAATTCTTTGAGTGTCAATATAATTATCAATGCGTTGTGTTTGGTAAATGAGCCGGACAATGATGTGTATGAGCACCGTCTATATCTTGATTATATAGGATTGAACAATGGAAGTGATGAAAATTACAATGAGGTGAAGGAAAAGGTGATATCTACTTCCACTCTCCCACTCTATGAGATGATAGAGGAAATTTATTTTATTTTAGAGCTTGAAAAAATTGAAGACAATGATGTCTACATACAGCTATTTTTGGATAAAGTGAACACGTTCATCAACAGAAAATCATCTGATATCACCACTTTCGTAAATTATTGGAATGAAAAACTATGTGGGGCGACATTGTCGTCGAGCAATGAGAGTAATGGAATACGTGTGCTGACAATCCACAAATCGAAAGGATTGGAGTTTAAGACGGTGATTATTCCGTTTGCCGACTGGGAGATAGAGAGCACAAAAAATGACAATATTCTTTGGTGTGAGGCTAAAAAAGAGCCATATAATGACATTTCGCTACTTCCTATCAACTATAATAAAAATCTAAAAAACACAATTTTTAAGGAGGATTACGAACGTGAGAAAGCACAGATGTGGATCGACAATATCAATCTGCTTTATGTGGCGTTCACACGTGCGAAAGCAAATTTGATTGTTTTTTCACCAGAACCGCCAAAGAGTGATGTAGATGGTGCAAAAAAGATAAATTCACTCCTATCAAGTATTTTCTCAAACAAATCAAAGCTGGCGAGTGATGAGAAAACAAAAATTTTGGCTGATTATTGGAATGAAGAGGAATTGAAATTTGAATATGGAGAGTTGAGTAATCCAAAAGACAAAGACAACACGACAGAAAATGAGTTGAAGAAAGAGGCGGAAAGAAAGAGTTTGGATTATGTGAATTATAGAATTGCGAGCGACGGAGATAAACCATCAGCGATAGAATTCCGTCAGTCAGACATGAGCAAGAGATTCTTGAAGGATCCTGAAAAGTATGATACTAAAGAGGAGACAGTGTCTGAGTTTATGGAAAAAGGAAAAGTGATGCATGCGTTATTTTCTGACATTCACACTGTTGATGATGTGGAAAAAGCAGTGAAAAAGAAGGTGTATGAAGGAATCATATCAAAGGATAAGATGGAGTATTATGCGTCTACAATAAGAGAAAAGATAGAGAGTGCACCGTCTGAATGGTTCGACAGAACGGCAAAAGTGGTCAATGAGCGAGCAATTTTGATGAAAAAGAAAGACTCCAATGGCAAAATAAACATTGAGAATAAGCGACCAGACAGAATAGTGATGGTCAACGACAAAGTAATCATCATTGACTATAAGTTTGGTGAGGAAAACAAAGGGTATAAAGATCAGGTAAATGAATATGTTGATCTGATAAAAAAGATGGGCTACAAAAATGTCGAGGGATATTTGTGGTATGTGGAGCAGGGAAAAATTGAAAATGTGAAATGCTAAATGCAAAATTGTCTACCTATATGTAGTCACCACGTGATATTCTAAATGATAACACAGAAACTACTACACCTTTAGGTGTTTTATATCGGTAGGTGTGTTTTATATCGGTAGATATAATAAATATGGAACATATATTCCTCGTTAGGGAATATATCTAGTAATATTACAATTCATCTAAATCACGTTAATTTAACAATAGAAGAAAAAAATTTTGTTGTTTACCCTTTATATTATTCCTGCCTTTTCAAACATCTTCCTATAAGCCTCTGCTATTTATAAATTAGTTAGTTAAAAAAACGTTAATAAATAGAAAATAAATAGAAAATAAATAGAAAATAAATAGAAAATAAATAGAAAATAAATAGAAAATAAATAAAAAATAAATAAAAAATAAATAAAAAATAAATAAAAAATAAATAAAAAATAAATAAAAAATAAATAAAAAATAAAGTACTTTTGCATCATCATATGTTACTTGTTTTGGTATGATAAAATGATCCAGAATGATGTAATGATGTGAAAAATTTTTACAATAGTATCAAAGTTAATAAAAGTATGATTAATTTTAGAACAGTGGCAAAAGCAGTATTGCCTGTTATTTTTGTTTTGTCCGTTTGTTTAGTTAAAGCAGAAACGGCGAGTTATGATGACGTGCAGAAGGTGGCACGCAATTTTATGAAACGAACTTTCGATAGAACTGACAGTATTGTGGAAGTGGTGAAGTTCGACACTCTTGGTATCACAACCATGTATGCATTCAATTTTGAAAAAGGAGGGTATGTGTTAGTGTCCGGAAGCTATAAAGCGGATCCGATTCTTGCGTATTCAGAATCTGATAAATTTTTGCCAAAAGACAGTATAGACAATGAAGGAGTATTGGAATTTTTGGATGACTGTAAAAAAATAATTTTAGGAATAGAAAAATCATCTGATGAGACGCGCAGTATTTCTGATTCAGAATCAGGAAGAAAATGGAAAGAATGGTTTTCTGAGAGGGAAAAAATTTATGCAATGGCAGAAGAAGAAGATATTTTGGAGGTCAAGGATTTATTATATGATTCTTTACGTGGAGGAAATGTAAAATGGAATCAAAATGGATGTGAAGGAGAGAAAGCAACATATTATGATAAAAATTTGGAAAAATGGGTGGTGACAAATAATCCAAATAACATTTCATATAATATAAAAATGCCACCAGTAGAAAATTGCAAAGAACATGGATATGCAGGATGTGTACCTGTTGCAATCGGACAAGTTATGTGGAAATGGAAGTGGCCACAGTTTGTTTCTTATAATCATATTGAAAAAGAAGGAGATAAAAAAATAGAAAAAAAATATACAAGTGAATATACGTGGGATTCAATGCCTGCACGTTTAAGTGTCTCATCTTCTATCAGAAACATGAATGAAATCTCCACATTGCTGAGAGATTGCGGATATATGCTTAATGCGAACTATAAGGAAAGAGGTACATCAGCTTATGTTTCTGACATATTTGATAAAATGATAAAACAAAATCTTATAGGTTATAATTGCTATGGAATAATTTATACAGATTCGTGCACAAATAGAAGTTGGAATGATATAAAAAACACATATTCTATTTCAGATTGGACGAAACTTATAGTAACAGAACTTATAGCAGGACGTCCAGTTGTAGTTGGAACAACATATAGGATAGAAGACGTGAATTATGGTCATGCAATAGTTGTATCAGGATTTCAGAAAAAAGCAGACGGATATTATTTTTATATTAATTACGGATGGTCAGGACATTATGATTCATATTACAATATGGATTTCACAGCAACTCCAAAAAATAAAGGTGAACTTTATGCATATACGAAAGATAAAGAGGCGGTAATAGGAATTTCTCCAAAAAAAGTAAATGAAAATGGTGAACATAATATAGTGGCAGAATGTCATACATCTACAATTAGTGAAGATGGAATAGGCAAATTGTCGTTTTATGTTAAAAATGCCAATTCTTATATAGTGAAAATAAAATACAAAAGAGAGCAAATCATTACATTAATTCAACAAACTATAGGTAATGATGTCAGTTATATAAGGAATGTCAGTTATATAGATAGTCTAATAAAAAGATCAGCAGGAAATATTTTTAAGGATGGTCATGTTGAATTGTGGTATGGAGAAAATATTAATCTTCAAAACAAGTGCAAATCACTAAATGGTGATACGATAAGTGTTCCAACAGAATATGAAGTTACCTTTATAAACAATTATGGTCAGGTAGAAACATACAATGGAATATTTGTTAAATCAGATAGTATAATTACTGCGAATGAAGATAATTCAATTGATGGTGTAATTTCTATCTATCCGAATCCTACGACAGGAATATTTAATGTTGACTCTTATCGGGACAACATTGAATATATATCAGTTTCAAATATAACAGGAATGAAAATAAAAGAAATTGACAAGATAAAAGCCACTCATTTCGCAATTAATTTGTTTGATTTTCCAGCAGGTTGTTATTTTGTAACTGTGAAAACAGAGAATTCAAGTATCGTAAAAAAAATAATCAAAAAGTGATATGAAACATTTATTATTACTGTTGGCTATAATGCTACAAACAGTCTCATTTGCATTTGATAAGGAATCTGCAATAGATTTCGTATATGAGTATTCTGGCGACTCTCTTTGGGGTATACCAATGCCTGAAGGATATGATTATAAGGTAGGAATAATTGAACGAGACATAGACACATTGTATAATTCATGGGATGTTTATGAGGGGGAAGATTCTGTGGAAACCAGAGTTGATACAATACTTGTTCCAAAAGACAATTATGTCTTTTTTGTCACTGTACCAGATAATTTTATATTCAAAGGACATTCTATATTTCTATCTTATTTCTTTCTTTCCAAAAAAGACACATCATTTGCTGTGATAGATACTTTTGGATACCCGGAGCGATTTTGTTGTTGGGATACGATAAGGGAAGAAGGAAGAGTTCTAAAAAAAGAAGCAATTTATGATGTTCCAAAAATGATAGACAGCAAGTTTGGAACAATAGATTATAATCTCTATCTTGTTGAAGACACGTCAAATATGAAATTATATAAATTAAGTGGGGAAGCAGTTGTGATAAACAAAAAAAGTTGGAATTTCATAGTTGAAACACAAAAAGATACATGTTATATAATCAAATATTGGAAGGATAAGGAATATGGAATTATTGTGGATTTTGTTCCTGTTCCAATAGTATGCAATACGGATTGGTCTAATGAAAAAGGACTTTCTCTGGTTTTTTCCCGTCAGAATGGAGATGTAGAAGAATATGGGTCAGTAAAAGAATATATGGTATATCCTAATCCTGTTGTGGATGTAGTGAATGTTGAGATAGAAGATTGTTCTCTTTCCCTTTTCTCAAATGAAGGAAAACTGATAAAGAGAGCTGAGGAACCTCAAATGAATATATCTGAATTGCCGTTAGGCACGTATTTGCTGGAGATTTCAAAAGAGGGAAAATCAATAGTGAAAAAAATTATCAAGCACTGAAAATAAAAATTTCTAGGATGTCATTATGACATCCTAGAAATTTATCCCAGCCTTTTCAAACATCTTCCTATATGCCTCGGCTTTCTTTTCCAAACTCAGTGGATATGCACGTGATGATGATGGAAGACGGTACAATATGATAGTTTCTTTCAATTGAATATAATTCCCCACCGTCGGCATTTCAGAAAGTGACATCTGTTTCACAATATTTTCTGTCGCTTTTTCTCCCGTCGTCACCACTGCCCTGCAATCTGGAATTTTTTCCAATAATGCGTTGATGTCTGTGTATTCCACCACTTCCAAAAACTTGTCGGAGGCATTATCTTTCAATCGTTTCACAGCCTCAGCTGTATCGTAGTAGCCAATGCCTTTTTCATTCAGAAAACCAACAATTAAATCAAGGTTGAATCTTTTTGTCGCAGCTTCCATAAAATAATTTTTGTCGTTGAAGAATATCAATCCCATTATTCTCCAATGGTCGTTGGTGAAATTCGGATAAAAGAAATCCATACACCAACGTTTGCGTTGAGGCGGAAAACTTCCTAGAAAGAGAATTTTAGTGCTTTCAGAAAGAAATGGAAGCAACGGATGGTACTCTATGGAAGAGGTGGAACGCAGAATGTTGTCGGAGTTGAGAAATGGAGACATAGAAATCACTTCGTTTTCTTTTTTGCAGAATTTTTTTTGGAGACTGGATGGTCGTTGACTACAGCACGAACACTTCTGCCAGCATAACGTTTGTTTCCTCTCCAGTCGATATAATAGTTTGCAAAAGAGAGAAAGTAGGATCCGTTCATTGTGTTTTTGAAAAGAGAAGAAGACCAGTAGAAACCTTCACTGCCTAACGATGAGTTTTCCTCACCGGAAATGTAGCCGGCGGCAGGCAAAAAAATGATATTGCTGTTAGTTTTGGAGAAACCTACACGTCCGGCTACACCTGATCCGTCGTAATTGTTTGTCCATTCCCAAACACATCCTTCCAACAATTCTTCCTCTTCTTTGGCTGTCGGCATACGCCAGTCTTTGCCCCAATTGACAAAGGCAGCGTCGTCTTCTTTATCCAACTCATGTTTATTGTCGACTTTGCCTTCGGAATCTTTCGTACAATATTTAGTCATGAACTGACCTTCATCCCTGCCCCATTTATAATTTTTCCAAGAGTAAATTTTTTTAGGTTCTGTTTCTCCCCAGGCAAAATAATCACCATATTCAATGGGTTTAGTAGCGCCCACATTGCAAGTGGCCCACAATTTTCCGCTTGGCAAACCTAAATCCACGTAATCATGTCCACTTTTGTTACCACTGATTGTTTGTGAATAGCAATTCATTCCACATGTGATTGTAAGGACTATCAACGAATAAAATAAATTTTTCATATTAGTGACACATACATAATAACTACGGTTTGCAAAATTATATCAGGAGATACATCTATCCAAAAAAAATGAGGGAAAACAATGTCTGACAGAAGTAACAGAAATAAAAAAGAGACGTTGCAAAAAGCCACGTCTCCAAAATAATGTTTATTTTCACGTTTATCCCACAACTTTTTTCTGATAGTTGTTGAATTCCTCTTTGATATTGTTGAATATCTCTTTCACCTTTTCAATTTTTTTCGCTCTGAAAGCGTTTGATCCACAGAAAGCGTAGCCATGGCTAAGATCTCCACGGAAAGCATTGTAGAGGGCAGAAACGATGCAATATGGACTGTTTTTCACATCACATGTTTTGATACAGTGGCAGAGACATTTTTTTGGCTGAGTCTCACCTTCTTTAACACGTGCGATAAAGTCGTTGTGAATGGCGCGGCCAGGCATACCTACAGGGCTTTTGATAATCTCGATATCTTTCTCCTCTGCTTTGATATATGCCTCCTTGAATTCAATGGATGCGTCGCACTCTTCAGTAGTGACGAAACGTGTTCCCATCTGCACACCAGAAGCTCCGTAGCTCATAATGCGTGCCATGTCCTCGCCTGTGTAGATACCTCCTCCTGCAAACACAGGTATTTCTTTTTCATCAATATATTCCTTAGCGACTGACACAACTTCAGGAACTGTTTTCTCAAGTGAGAAAGCCTCGTCGAAAATTTGGTCTTCTTTGTAACCAAGATGACCGCCGGCTTTTGGTCCCTCAACAACGATTGCGTCTGGAAGATAGTTGTACAGACTTTTCCATTTTGAGCAGATAATCTTTGCGGCACGTGCAGATGAAACGATTGGAACCAATTTTGTTTTGCTGCCTTCTGTCAGAAAAGATGGCATATTTAGTGGTAAACCAGCACCTGAGAATATGATGTCCGCTTTTTCTTGGATAGCTGTTTTCACCATATCTGCGAAATTTGACATGGCTACCATCACGTTGACACCGATTATACCGTTCGACTTTTCTCTTGCCTTACGTATTTCCTCCTGCAAACCATAAATGCTTGCTTTCATGTAGTTGTTAGAAAAGTTGTTGTAGACCAATCCAAGTCCAGCACTTGAAATTACTCCTACTCCACCCTCATTGGCTACAGCCGACGCCAAGCCAGAAAGAGAAATTCCTACTCCCATTCCTCCTTGAATGATAGGAACTCTTAGTGACAAATCTCCGATTTTTACAGAATTCATAACGATATTTTTAATCTTCCGCAAAAGTAACGAATTATTTAGTTTTATTCGATTTATGATTTATATTTTTGACAGAAATAGATAAATTATTTAATTTGTTTGAACTAATCAATATTTATGTTGTATAATAGTTAATCACTATAAAGAGTGTATTGTATATATATACTTATCACAACATTTGTCTAATCCACATAAAAATTAAGTCTATTTGAAACAAGTTTTTTGAAATATGAAGCTGTATAAATTTTAAGTATTTGGCTAAAGAATTAAGGATTGTTAAGGACGGAACATCCTAACCCCTTCCTATCTCTGCGAGTCCGCAACGACGAGCGGTCAAAAATGCAATCATTGTACTTCTATTATTAAATATACGTGCTCGCCTACGGCTCGCACATGGGGAAGGGTTAGGGCGTTCCGCCCTTAACAATCCTCGTTTATGACACTTCAACTGTCATTTTCTCCTATTTTTAAATTCATCGAATTCACCATAAATAAGTATCACAATGTAATTCTTTTGCAACTTGATTGCATAAACTTTAATCTATTTTTGCGTAAACAATAAAAATTTTTCATCATGCGCAAATCTGTTTATCTAACAATCTCTCTGCTTTTGTCAGCTGTATTGGTTGGATGTAATAATCATAATCATGCAGGTCACTCCCATGACGATGGTCATGAACATTCGGAATACGAACATCATCATGATGACGACGAACATGACCATGACGGACATGAAAAAGATGATTGCGAAGATAAAAAAGTGAATGTAATAAATGGACATTCGCATAATGAAGACTTTCATAGTAAAGATGAGGAAGGAATCAAGAAACATGAAGGGGAAGTACATTTGTCTGCAGCTGAAATAAAGAAGATTTCCACTGAGACAGCAGCATTTTCTGAATTCTCTCATGTCATTGTGGCGACGGGGGAAATTCTTCCGACCACCAAGGGAGAGGCTTCTGTGGTTGCTCCATTTTCAGGAATTGTCTCTATCGCATCAGGTGTGACTGTCGGTGGAAAAGTGCAGGCAGGTCAGGTGCTTTTCAATATCAGCACAAATGTGGGCGAGGAGAGTGACCTGGTGGAGAAAGCCACTATTGAGCTTGAAGCTGCAAGAAAGGAGTATGAACGCGATCTGAAGTTGAGCGAGGAGATGATTGTCTCGAAGAAGGAACTCAATGAATGTAGGGAGCGTTATGAACAGGCAAAGGTGAAACATGCCAATCTCGCTTCCAAAATATCTTATGGCAAAGCTTTGTCGAAAAGTCAGATATCAGGTTTTGTAAAAAGCATAAATGTCTCCGACGGTGAGTTTGTCAACGCTGGTGAGCAGCTTGCAATTGTCTCTCAAAACGACAAACTGATGCTTCAGGTGAAATTGCCTCAGCGTTATCAGAAGAGTGCGACGAGCATCAAAACAGTCAAATTCCGCACCGCATACACACATGAGGTGTTTGCTCTCGACAAGATGGATGGCAAACAGGTGAGCCAGGCTATCACTACGTCGGATGGAGGCTACTATATTCCTCTGCTTTTCGAGTTTAAGAATATCAGCAAAGTGATGTCGGGCACAAGTGTGGAGTGTTATGTTGTGACTAAGGAAAAGAAGAATGTCATCACAGTGCCAAACAGTGCGATAGCTGAAGACCAGGGTGTCGCGCAGGTATTTGTGAAGAAGCATGAGGATGCTTTCAAGAAACAGTTTGTGACTCTTGGCGAGACGGATGGAGAACGAACAGAGATAATAGAAGGTCTGCACAGTGGCGACATTGTGGCAATATCCGACGTCGCGCGTCTGCATCTTGCATCTTCTTCTAATGCGATTCCAGCACATACTCACAACCATTAAAAACGAATTGATATGTTAGAAAAAATCATACATTCTTCGCTAACTCACAGAATCTTTGTCATTATCTGTGCGGTGGCTCTGACTATCTATGGACTCTATTCCGCGCATGAGGCGGATATAGATATCTTTCCAGATTTGAACGCGCCAACAGTCGTTGTGATGACGGAATGCGGAGCTATGAACACAGAAGATGTTGAGGCTTTGGTGTCGTATCCAATTGAGTCGTCGCTTTCGGGAGCAAGTGGAATCAGACGTATCAGAAGCACATCTACGGATGGACTCTCCATTGTGTGGGCAGAGTTCGACTGGGATACGGATGTTCTTGTGGCACGCCAGACAATTTCAGAAAAACTTCCGGAGTTGACGTCTAACCTTCCAGCAGAGGTCGGACAGCCCGTGATGGCTCCACAGTCGTCTATCATGGGTGAGATTTTTATTGTGGGGCTTCAGGCAGACTCCACATCGTTGATGGATTTGCGTACGTCTGCTGATTTTGAGCTACGTCCTCGCCTGATGTCTATTTCTGGTGTGGCAGGTGTCACTGTGATAGGAGGAGACGTGAAGGAGTACCAGATTGTGCTTGATGAACTGAAGATGCAGCATTATGGCATATCTATTGCGGAGGTGACAGAAGCTATTGATGGTATCAACCAAAATGTGAATGGAGGATTGATCACCCGTCATGGCACGGAATATGCCGTGAGATGTGTCTGTGCGACGCGGGACACTTCTGTGCTTGGCACTGCTTATGTGGCAAAGCGTGGAAACTATTCCGTCACCCTTGCGGATATCGCTGAAATACGTGTAGCACCAAGTTTTCCCCGTATAGGAAGGGCATCTATAAAAGGAAATGACGCGGTGTTGCTGACAATCACGAAACAACCGGGAGCCTCAACTCTTGATCTTACTGAAGAGATTGAGAAGACGCTGGAAATATCCAAACTGTCTCTGCCTGCCGACGTGAAGGTGCAGACAAACATTTTCCGCAGTTCGGATTTCATCGACAGAGCCATCGACAATGTGAAGAGTTCCCTCTACGAAGGTATCTTCTTCGTGGCTATTGTCTTGATTCTTTTTCTTGCCAACATCCGCACGACGGCAATTTCCCTGATCACTTTGCCAATTTCCGTGTTGACCTCTATTTTGGTGTTGAAACTGATGAATCTTGGCATCAACACAATGAGTCTCGGAGGTATAGCCATCGCAATAGGATCGCTTGTCGACGATGCCATTGTGGATGTGGAGAATGTGTGGAGACGTATGAATGTGCCTAATGTAGATGTTAATAAAAAATCCATAATCAGTGTGATAGAGGAGGCGTCGAGTGAGGTGCGTGTGCCTATTCTTAATTCCACTCTGATAATAATCGCAAGTTTTCTTCCTCTGTTTTTCCTTTCAGGAATGGAGGGTAAGATGCTTATTCCGTTAGGTATAGCATTTATCGTGGCACTTGCAAGCTCGACAATTGTGGCTCTGACATTGACACCTGTGTTATGCAGCTATTTGTTGAAACCAAATGCGGACGGTGGACAGAAAAATTCAAAAGAGAGTTGGTTATCCCAGCGTCTTAAAGAAGGATATGCCAAATTGCTTGACTTGGCCCTTGCCAGCAAACGGATGATCCTCACATTGTCTGGCATAGCTCTCGTCGCAGCGATAATCGCGATGTTCACATTCGGATCCAATTTTCTTCCTCCATTCAATGAAGGATCGCTGACAATCAATATCAGCACACTTCCTGGCACGTCGCTCGACGTGAGCAATGAGATAGGTCTGGAGGCGGAAAAGATGCTTATGGAGGTTCCTGAGGTAATCACTGTAAGCAGAAAGACAGGTCGCGCTGAGAAAGATGAGCATGCACTTGGCACGAATGTGTCGGAAATAGAGGTGCCATACCGTCTGAGCGAGAGAAGTAAAGATGAGATGATAGAGGATGTGCGACACAGATTGAGCCATATCAGAGGAGCGAATGTAGAGATTGGTCAGCCTATATCTCATCGTATCGACGCAATGCTTTCCGGAAGCCAGTCGGCAATAGCAGTGAAAATTTTCGGAGCCGAACTGCCAAAACTTGAGCAGATCGCCGGCTATGTGAAAGAGGAGATGCAGAAAGTGGATGGAATAGCCGATGTCAATTCAGAGCAGATGACATTCCGTCCGCAAATGAAAATCACACCGCGACGAGAGATGCTTGCGGAGTATGGGATAACTCAAAAAGAGTTGGCTGAATTCATAACTGTCAAACTGTCCACAAAGGAGGTAGGAATGGTGAGAGAAGAGAACAAGAGTTATGAAATCAAGCTGATGTCGAAAAAGTATACAGGTGAAGTGGGAGACATGCTTATTCCGTCGGCAAAGGGAATGATTCCGCTCTCATACGTATGCAATATCAGCTATACGTCAGCACCGTCTACAATCAACCGTGAGAATGAGAGCCGCAGAATCATAGTGTCGGCCCAGCAGAACGGACGTGATCTGGAATCCATTGTAAACGACATCAAGAGTAGAATATCCGAGAATGTGGATCTTCCTGAAGGCTACTGGATAGAGTATAGCGGACAGTTTGAGAGTCAGCAGCGAGCCACACGCACATTGAGTGCGACGATGGTGATTTCGTTGATTATAATCGTGCTACTTCTGAAAAAACAGTTTGAAAGTTGGAAGACATGCGCACTAATATTAAGTGCGTTGCCATTTGCCCTGGTAGGTGGAGTAGCGACGATTTTTTTCACAGGAGGAGTGGTGAGCATTCCGTCGGTAATCGGATTCATATCGTTGTTTGGTATAGCCACGCGTGGAGGAATGCTGCTTATCGCGGAGTATGAGAAGAGAGAAAAAGATGGGGAGACGTTGCAAAAACAAATAGTGGAGGGTAGTGTGGCCCGTCTCAACCCAATCCTGATGACGGCGTTAAGCTCAGCATTAGCATTGATTCCAATGATCATAGCAGGTGACAAGCCTGGCGCGGAAATACAGTGTCCGATGGCACAGGTGATCCTTGGTGGATTGCTCACATCAACCATATTGTCGTTGATTGTGATACCGATTCTATATCATTGGATGAAGAAAAAAGAGTTGGAATGTTATAAATGAGGATTCCAAAGGGCGGAACGCCCTTCTCCCCCTTTCCAAGTGCGAGCCGTAGGCGAGCACACAGAATAAAATAAAACCACAGAGATACAAAGTTCAAAGAGAAAGGCTACGCCTTTTTCTGAGAAAATGAGGAGAGAATTAGAAAATGGAAATGCCTTTCTTTTTATGATTATTCGTCATTTCGAATTCGCAGATTGCAATGTGTCGAACTCACGTTAAATAGTTGCCAGAGCAAAAGGACAAAAAGTTTCCATTACTAATGGAAACTTTTTATATGTGACTGCATTTTCAACAAAAATTCATGGTTGTTTCCTAATCATCATTTTTAGGTATTGGGTATTTAAAATTACAGCAATACTTTTGTAGTCGTAACAAATACCCATATTTAAGTATTATAAAACTAAAACAATGAAACATATTTTACTGACTGTATTTTCTTTAGTCGCAGCATCTCTCTTTGCTAAGGAAATGCCTTTCAAAGAGATAGTGGTGGCACTCGACAATTATAATCCTCAGATTCAGATTGCGCGTGCAAAAATAGAGAGCAACCAGATTTCCATGCGAACAGAGCGTAATCTTGACGATCCATCAGTGGAATATCTGTTGATGTCGCCGGGAAATGCCAACGATATGGAGCTTGTGGTGAGCCAGGAGTTTGCTTTCCCTACAAAGTATGCCAGAATGAAGAAGGCGGAAAAACTTGCCTATAAGCGTGATTCACTTGAATATGAACTTACACGTAAAGAGGTGATAGCGTCAGCTTATGAGATATGTGCGGAGATCATATATTTGAATCAGATTTTGGAGATGGATTCCATACGTTATGAAATGTCTCGCGTAAATTACGAGAAACTCAAGCGAGGAATGGAAGAGGGAAAATATAACATCCTTGAAGTCAACGAGGGGCAGATAGGTATGATAACAGCTTTTTCCAACTATAGCGAAACACGTCGCTCACTTAGTGAAAACACTCTTCAGCTGAATGCGTTGGCAGGCAACAACACAGCACTTAAGATCAACGATCGTGAGTATCCGCAGAATCTGAAAGACTGCAGCAGAAAGAGCACGATTATGGAAGAACTTATAGCTGTTGAGGCTGAAATCAACGCACAGCAGATGAAAGTGGCAAAAGCGGAGTCGCATCCAAGTTTGTCGGCAGGCTACAAGATGGTGAAATCCGGAGAGACAGCCCATGGATTTGTTGTCGGGTCATCAATTCCGATTTTTTCGGCAAGAGGGAAAAAACAGTTGGTGCAGGCGGAGAGCACCGTCTCCAACCTTGAGCTTCATCAGCGTGCGGCGGAACTGGAAGTCTCTCTCAACAATGAGCTTAACAGAGTGGAGGAGTATGTGAAGCTGACGAGCATGTACGACAAAGACATGTTCGACCAGACACTGCAACTGCTGAAAAAGACATTGGATAGCGGACGAATCACAGAAATAGAGTACACCACATTGTTCGATTCATGGTACGACAACAATAAGACATACCTTGAGCAGGTGAAGGAATTCAATAAATCGCTGCTGAAAGTGTTTGTGTATTGCGAGGATTGATTTATAATTCATAATTCGCAATTCATAATTCATAATTGTTGGGTAAAACATCTGTGTAATAGAATTTTGACTGTAGAGACGTCGCATTGCGGCGTCTCCAATCGCATTGCGGCGTCTTTCATGGAAAATTCATAAATAATTCCGCAATTTATCTTCCACTGTGGTTCGTCATCAAACGGACAAAATCATTTTGATTTGCAACCCTATATTCTTATTTTTGCAAACAATATATGAAAAAATAAATCATTTGCGACGTGAGTAAAAAAACAAAGATAACGATTGCGGTAGCGTTGATTGTTCTGTCTATTCCATTCTGCAAGAGATGGTTTTCTACGGTCGAGTATTATTTCAGTGATGAGGGAGAAAAAGCTACATCTTCATTAAAATATAGTTTGAAAGGAACATCTTCTGTAGCAGTGACAGGAATTGAAAAAAGCTGTAAAAGTGAAACAATTATAATCCCAGAAAAAACAATTTATTGTGGATATCTTTGTACAGTTACTTCAATAGGCAGTGAAGCGTTTAAAGGCTGTAGCGGATTAACAAGCATAGAAATCCCTGCGTCGGTGAGAGGAGTAATAGGCAGTGAAGCATTTTCAGGCTGTAGCGGATTGACAAGCATAGAAATCCCTGCGTCGGTGAGAGTAATAAGCAGAGAAGCATTTTCAGGCTGTAGCGGATTAACAAGCATAGAAATCCCTGCGTCGGTGAGAGTAATAAGTAGTGAAGCATTTAGAGACTGTAGCGGATTAAGAAGCGTGGAAATTCCATCTTCCGTGAGAGTAATAGGTAGTGAAGCATTTAGAGACTGTAGCGGATTAAGAAGCGTGGAAATTCCATCTTCCGTGACAGAAATCAGTGAGTATACATTTTCAGGCTGTAGCGGATTGACAAGTGTGGAAATACCAACGTCGGTTACAGAAATAGGATGGGGAGCGTTTTATGGCTGTAATGGATTAACAAGCGTGAAAATACCGTCGTCGGTGACAGAAATAGGGGAATATGCATTTAAAGGCTGTAGTAGTTTAACAAGCGTAGAAATACCGTCGTCAGTGACAGGAATAGGGGTGGAAGCATTTTCAGGCTGTAGCGGATTGACAAGCGTAGAAATTCCATCGTCAGTGATGGAAATAGGAAATGGAGCATTTTTTAATTGTAGTGGTTTAACAAGTGTTGTAATCCCTTCATCGGTGAAAAAAATAGGGGACTATGCATTTAGAGACTGTAGTGGTTTAACAAGCGTGGAAATACCGTCGTCAGTGACAGAAATAGGTGGTGGAGCATTTTTTAATTGTAGTGGTTTAACAAGCATAGAAATCCCATCGTCGGTGACAAAAATAGGGTTGGAAGTTTTTTTGGGCTGTAGCGGCTTAACAAGCGTAGAAATTCCATCGTCGGTAACTGAAATAGGAGATGGTACATTTTCAGGATGTAGCGGGTTGACAAGCGTAGAAATACCAGTGTCGGTGACAAAAATAGGGGATGAAGCGTTTAAGAATTGTGATAATTTAAATATAGTGATTGATAATACTAAAAACAACGTAAAAGTTGGAAAAGATGCATTTGAGGGATGTAAGTCTATGACGTGGAAGAAAGATATGTGAAAAACATGTGTGGTTTCCTATTGTTTGAGTTTTCTCCGTTAAGGTTTTTCTAAAACAAACTTGTTTGTGAGTTTTCCAAGCATCAAAATGCTGTTTTCTGTTTGGAAATCATAAATTCAAACATAATTAACGTCAATTCGACAAAATGATAGTTGGAGTGTCATAAATGAGGATTCCAAAGGGCGGAACGCCCTAACCCTCTCTAGCGGTGCGAGCCGTAAGGCGAGCACACAGAAAAAAAACACAGAGGCACAAAGTTTACAGAATATTTATGTCCATTAATAGCGGGCAGGTTTGAAACCTGCCCCTACGGTCACATCATATTGGTTTATGATTTCCATATATTTTCGATCTATTGCGTAAAAAGATTGAACGTATATCAAAATCTGAAAATTGATACACACATATTGTTTAAATCCGTTTTCGAGAAAAAATTCTATATATTTGCATAGCAAATAAAATTCATCATGCAAAGAATAAAAAAAGAGGCAATTGATTTGCTTTGCCAACTCATTCGCATCCCTGCATACAGCAGAGACGAAAAGGCTAAGGCTGACTTTTTGCAGCAGCATATAGAGAAGACGATGGAATACAAAACCAACCGTCTCGACAACAACATCTGGATCCAGTCGGCTGAGTTCCGTGACGACCGTCCAACCCTTCTGCTAAACGCTCATATCGACACTGTCAAGCCAGTCAACGGTTGGCAGCGTGAACCTCATACTGACACTCATGAGGATGGCAGGATATATGGTCTTGGCACAAATGACGACGGTGCCTCACTTGTCTCACTGCTTTACGCTTTCTCTATACTATCCAAGAAGGAGCAGCCATACAACCTTATCTATGCGGCGTCGGCTGAGGAGGAGGTGTCTGGAAAAAACGGAATGGAGAAATTGTTGACGGTGCTTCCGAAGATTGATGTGGCGATCGTCGGTGAGCCTACGGGTATGCATGCGGCTGTGGCGGAAAAGGGACTGATGGTGCTTGACTGTGTGGCACACGGAAAGGCTGGCCATGCGGCAAGAAATGAGGGAGACAACGCTATCTACAAGGCGATAAAGGATATTGAGTGGATCAAAGATAATGTGTTGCCGAAGCAGACAGATTTGCTTGGCCCGGTGAAGTGGACCACAACCATGGTCAATGCAGGCACTCAACATAATGTGATTCCTGATGCATGCTCATTCGTGGTGGATATCCGTTCCAACGAGTGCTATTCCAACGAGGAGATTTTCGAGATTTTGCAGACGAAATTGCAATCTGAAATAAAGGCGAGATCATTCCGTCTCTCTTCATCATCTATTTCGGTGGATCATCCTATCGTGAAGAAAATCAAGAGCATGGGAAGAAACTTATTCGGTTCACCTACTCTTTCCGACCAGGCATTGATGCGTTTTCCAAGCGTCAAATTTGGCCCCGGCGACTCTTCCCGCTCACACACAGCAGATGAATATATAGTTGAGAGTGAGATAGAGGAGGCTATTGAGATGTATGTGGAATTGCTTGACGGATTGAAAATCTGATGGGGAAAAAGCTTAAAGAGAAATATTATGTAGTTTGGGCTGGGAAAGAGCCTGGAATCTATACCAACTGGGATCAGTGCAAAGCTCAGGTGGAGGGTTTCAATGGTGCGAAATTCAAAAAATTCGCATCTCTTTCCGAGGCGACAGCAGCCTTCGAAAAGGGGGCTCCGGCATCATTGAACATATATTCGGCAAAAAAGACTCCCGTCTCCACGGAAGGGATAATCGCAAATTCTTTGGCAGTAGACGCTGCATGTAGCGGAAACCCAGGGAAGATGGAATTCAGAGGTGTATGGGTGTCGACGGGAAAAGAGGCTTTCCGTTTTGGACCGTTTGAGAAAGGAACCAACAACATTGGTGAGTTTCTTGCTCTCGTCTATGGCATCGGGCTTGTGCTCAAGACCAATCCCGAGACTGTGATCTATTCCGACAGTGTGAATGCCATTTCGTGGGTGAAAGCAGGCAAGTGTAAAACGAAACTTGTTGAATGTGCTGATAACAAAGAGATTTTCGACCTCATACGCAAGAGTGAGGCATGGCTCAAGACACCGAGACCAGAGGTGAAAATCTATAAGTGGAACACAAAAGAGTGGGGTGAGATTCCTGCTGATTTTGGAAGAAAATGATTTATTATGACAATAGAAGTAAAGAATCTGCGCAAATCATACGGTAGCCAGCTGGTGCTCGACAACATCAACTTCTCGATAGGAGACGGTGAGATTGTGGCATTCCTTGGCAACAACGGTGCTGGAAAAAGCACGACGATGAAGATCATCAACGGATACCTGTCGAAAGATTCCGGGGATGTCAGAGTGTGTGGTATAGATGTTGACAAGGATTCAAAGAAGGTGCACGGGCTTATCGGTTATCTGCCGGAGCATAATCCGATCTATCCTGAGCAATATGTGAAGGAGTATCTCACATTTGTGGCTGGAGTGTATGGATTCAAGGGTGCGGATGCGAAGAAGAGAGTCGACGAGATGATTGAGAAAACGTGTCTTACACGTGAATATAAGAAGCGTATAGGTCAGCTTTCAAAGGGTTACCGTCAGCGAGTAGGTTTGGCCGCAGCACTTATTCCGGATCCAAAAGTGCTGATACTGGATGAGCCGACCACAGGTCTGGATCCTAACCAGATTATAGAAGTTCGTAATCTTATCAAAGAGGTAGGCAAGGAGAAATCAGTGATGTTGTCGACCCATATCATGCAGGAGGTGTCGGCAATCTGCGACAGAGTGATCATCATCAACAATGGAAAGATTGTGGCGGATGATTCCGAAACCCACATCACCAATGTCAGCGAGGACAACAGCAAATTCCTGATAGAGGCGGAATTCATGAGCGACGTCGACACAAAAGACCTTGCGATGAAAATTTCCAATTCAGAGGTGAAAGAGATTGCGAAAAACACGGTGGTTATCTCTTCCGACCACGACAGCAGAAGTGAGGTGTTCAATTATGCGGTGCAGACAGGAAATGCACTTCTGACGCTTAAGAAGCATGAGAAGAGTATGGAGGATGTCTTCTTGGAGAATACGAAGAAAAATTAGAAATTATAAATGCGTAATGCAAAATGATATTGTGAAGACGGGGGAATTGAAGTGCACCCCAAAAG
>DFGT01000014.1 GCA_002371265.1 Bacteroidales bacterium UBA3743
AATAGAAGGGTGAACAAACGTCTCATCTTTAGATTTTATATTTTGCTAATACTTACTTTCTTTTATCTATTACCTTTTTCAAGATTTCTTTAACTCATTACTTATGAGAATTGTTGCCTTCAAAATATATTGGGTCTGAATATACAGCCGGGCAAACTCGTTCAGTTGAGATTGGTCTGACTATATATTTGTAAGTGGAACCAATAGCGATCTTTTGATCAACGAAATACAACTGGTTTGGCTTCAGCAAAGCGATATCCACCATTTGTCCATCATCTTTTTTACGGTAGACAATATATCGCTTGATCACCTCATTTGATGTTATATTCCAATCCAATCTGATCTCTTTTTGGTCCTCAGTCACTATCAATACTGCCTTTAGATCACCGATACATCCTGGTCGTTCTCCCTTTGTCAACATTCTGTCTGAATGTGATTGAGAGACGTTGCCGACCTCATCATACACAGACATAAAATACTGCACATTCTGGCCAGGGAACTGCTCTTTGTCCTCAAACTTTGTCAGTTTTTTCTTCTTTTTCAAATCGACAGTCTGGATCAAACGGATCATACCCGTATCATCAACCTGACGATACAACTCCATGCGGTCCAAATCTGTACTTGGTGAGTTTTCCCACTCAACAATAACATTCTCCTTTGGCTGTTTCAAGAATTTGAAAACAACTGGGACAGGAGGAACTGTATCTATTTTAATCAGCTTTACCGCATCCGACCATTTTGAACGGTTGTAGTTTCTATCGACCGCATTGACACGATAATAAGCCACATTGGTCAATGTATTCAACGGAAGAGAATCAACATAAGAAGTGAGAGGATAGACCGTATCTGTCACATTGTAATATTCCATTTCGTTACCTGAATTAGAAATAAATAGTTGGTAACCAAGAATATCAGGCTCTTTATTAGGATCCCAAGAAATCTTTACAGCGCCAGACGAATCCATAACAGCTTTAAGTCCTGTTGGCATAGCTGGTGGAATGGTGTCGGCACGGAATGAAAGATAATATGACGACTGTTTTTCCTCTGGCTTTTGAGGTGTATCATTCACACCTATCGCAATCACTGCATAATATTGTGTTCTATCGTATCTGTTTGGCGATGTGAAGCTACGCTTATTGGCAGGAATCAGTTCATTAGTCTCATAGCTGAATGTCTTATAGTCTGGAGTTCTGCTGATCTTAAATCCTTTGATTTTATTCTCATACTTCTTATCAAAAGACCAACGAATTTCCTCCGACTTCTTACCGACGATGACCGTATCTACTTTTATTGATAATTTCTGGAAATTAAATTTTGGTTCGCCTTTTACCACCTTAGAATAAGGTCCGTAGAAACCGAATGGAGAGTATCCTGCCATACGATAATAGAACGTGCCCTCCTCTGTAGGGAACGTGTCACGGAACACAGCCAGATCAGACAATTTGGCATCTGTATAAGCCTGAACAAAAGGGCGTTCCCTCAACGGTTTGAAATTCACACCATCAGTGCTTCGTTCTACATTATAGGCTGAATAATAACCTGTGAATGGAGCCACCGACCACTCAAAGTGGGCGAATCTTTCTTCAAACTTACCATCAAAATCATTAGGTGTTGGCAGCACTGTTTTTTGAGACATATCTACATCCGCTATCGACACATTCACTTTTTTTGCCTTCTCGTCATCCGCAAAAATGACACGGTATTGGTAACGGGCTGTCTTATCCACTTTTTTGTCGACATACAAAAGAGCTGCAGCTTCAGCCACAGGTTTGTTGATATCACATGAGAACAATGCCATCATATAGAGTAACGACTCCTCAATACTTGTTTCGCCAGGGATCGACTCCAATTTTCCTTCATAAGGGTCATTGGAAGCTGCCTCATCTGGAGCATTTCTGTCGGAAGACGGATAGAAAATCTCCTTCAATGGCACAGCATCAGGATTTATCGCCTCCATCACAGAGAACTGCTCTTTAGATGCAGGGCGCAAAACTGGAGAAATACTTTTCCATGTTTTCTCTCCAACTGCTCTACGTTGCACCAAATAACCCGACTTGACACTACGTTGGAACAAAGCTTCTGAACCAGGAGCCCATCTCAATGAGACTGAATCGCCATGGTTGAAACTCAAAACTACAATATCCTTATCATCGGCAGCCCAACCGTTTCCTAAGAAGAAGAAAAGGGATGCCCAAATGAGAATAATTCTATTTATGTAATTCATAATTCTATTGTTGTCACATTTGTGGATGTTATAAAAACGATCCAAAGTTACTTATTTATTTCGAGAAGTTGGTGAATAGGCCACCGACCGATAGCCTATTCCCCTCATTCTTAATCCCAATCGCTCTCATTTATCTCACGTCCGCTTGAATCAGTAGCTTTTGTATCTTCATAGATATCAAACTCACTTCCGTCATAGTTGACACCATTGTCAATTCTGCCTGGGCTGCATGGCGTTCCATGAGAGTACTTAGCATGAGCATGTCCCTTAATCAAACCTCCTAAGATTCGATAATCAAAGGCTATATTTCCTTCGATGTAAACTGGTTTTGGAACCTCTCCCATCAAGTTAGCCGCAGCAGCGAACTCTACAATCTCAAACTTCTTCTTTCTGAACTTGATACCAGCTCCTGCCGCCAAGTAGACATAAACCTGTCCCTTAGCACGGTATTTGCTTGAAGCATCTGGACAGAATTCCTTGCTTCCTCTCACAATAAGCAGATCCGTACCACCAAGGAATACCAAATCAGCATATACGAACTTATTCAAATGGCAATCCAAAGAAAGAGCGATACCGAATGCGAATCCAGTACCAGACTGGAACATATCGCTGTGATCCGATGTCGTTGCCGTAGACTGTGTCACATTGAACAACGCTGAGATTCTTGGATCCAACGGTGGCAATGTTGTTGGTATGTCATGACCGAACATCAAATATGTGCTTGCATTGATTTTCTTCATGAATGTCAAACCTACTGGTGCTTTCTGCGTTCCTATATTACACCACCATTTTCCTGGCTCTGTATGAAGATTCAATTCGGCACTTCCCTTGATAATATGCTCAATCTTAGGTCCTGTTATTGCTCCGATACTCAAATCGAATATATCATGCTCGAAATCGTAGTTAACACCAACCTTTCCTCGCATGAACGACTGATTGAACTGTCCACCGTCGCCATCCTTTCCTAGGATACCAACAAGACCATCCAAGAACAAGCGGCTGACACCACCAGAACTACTGAACTCCATACCCATACGTACCTTGGCATCAATCAAATTGTCCTGAGCACAATAGAATCCGATACCAGCTGTGAATCCAAACTTGTTAGTCACATCTGGAGTGACTTTCTTAACCTTGAATTCCCATGGGTCAAAATCAGTCTTAACCTTACTATAAAGTGAAAGTGATACAGACTTCAAATATACAGTAGGCGGGAACAATACGATTCCAGGAGGCATGTTGCACTCACCAGAAACAAACCAATACTTAAACTCTTTGTCTCTTTGTTTACCTGTTGTTATGTCAAATTTAGTTCTTCCGAAATGAGCCTGTAATGATGCACTTATCTTAGGAACCTTCATCGCCAATTCTATCGATCCCTCAAATCCGTCACCATAGACATTATGATCACGGTAACCTTTGACTGAACCAGCAAGATGGAAGGCTGAATAGTCGATATTAACAGCTATCGAATTCAATTCCAATCCTGTGATCTTCCAACCAGGTTTGTCTCCGTCATCCTTTATTGTTGAGACTAGACCAAACTCTGCCTCTACTGAAGCTCCCTGTTTTTGATCATCTGGAGAATCCTTTCCAATCAATGTCAGATAAATCTTAGGTTCCAAGATTGCCTTGTTTCCTCTTGATCTTGCTCCTATCGACTTCAATCCGAATGGCAAGCCATGCAGGCTTGGCACATCCACTCCGTTCAACGAGAACTTGCCTGCGTCAAAATGAGGGTTCTCTGAACATAACTTCAAGCCTTCAAATCGCAAACCGTCTATATTGACCAACTTGTTTTTAACCTCCAAGCCTCCATTCACAACCAAAGTGAATATATTCTTATACTTTGGATTGTTCTTGTCAGTTGTATCTGCGACGTGCTGATACTGGAAGTTTGTACCCTGACCTAACGTCAATTTGGTTGTTTCAATAATAGGCAAATTAAACGTCATGTCTCTCTTGATCTCAGTCTTGATATCCACACACAGATGACCTCTTGAGTCTGAATACATTTTTCCATCAAGACCGAGTGTCAAAGTATCTTTTCCATCGTTTGTAGTCAACGGTTTGATCTTGACTTCTCCTGCCAAGCCTCCACCAGAGACTTTACCACCTGACAATCCTATACTGATATCAGTAAACTTGGCCTCAATGGTCGAGTTCTTTTTCTTCTCGCTTTTCGTGTTGTCGATTGTTGTCTGGAACCATCCAGAGACTCCCGTCTCATCAATCAACATATTATATGCGGCAGCACCATTGACCGGGAATTCCGGGAACTGCTGTGTCAGATCCACAGCGAGTGTCTTAATAGCAAATCCTGTCCAATAGGCTGCATCTTCAGGAGCGAAAGGAGCCTTGTATCCTTTAGGGAACTGGAAATTCTCAGCATTGCGCTTGGTACTGAAATCGATGACCAACTGCTCCGCTTTATATTTCACATCTTGGGTCGCCTTTATCTTAAACTCCTGTCCGTTGTCGAATCCTGCTTCAAAAAGGAAATCATTCAAATCGTTGATATAGATTTCAAAATTGGCGAGCATCACGGAATCTCCAGTTATATTGGCGTCCGCACTATAAATCACATCGCTCTTGAATCTAACTCTACCTTGCAGATACATCTCCTTGAATCCGTTACAATCAATTTCGACGTATGATGTCTTTTTCAGATCCAAATAGATTCTATCCTTTGACAAAGTGTATGGAATATATTCCGCGTTAACAAATTCTGCAGGCGGATCAAGCATAATCTTCGACTCTCCACTACCCATCAAAATTATATTCTCTCCCTTGAATCCTAAAGTGATAGGATCATCACAGGCAGTGAATGGCAAGGTCCAATAGGCATGGGCGTCCAAAGCCACAGACCCCTTCTCCAGATCTCGAGTGTATGACAAAGTGTCGACAGAAAGTTCAAACTTCATATGGTCAGATCTGATTCCGACTGGCATAGTATAGGCAAGATTGATGCAGTTTTTAGCATCATTCACCAATTTAGCCGTCTTACTCTCCAAATTGCCAAGATGTGTCCTGATACTTTTTGCCACATCCGACTCTCCCTGGACACTGGATTTTAGTTCATCCACCGTCTTTTTCAAACTCTCAAGATCCATCTTCTTCAGACCATCGACATCCATATTCTTGATCTTCTCGAAAGACTCCTTCAGTTTGCTCAACGACTCACTGGCAGCGTCGCCTCCCTCTTTCCATATATCCGAAGCATTTTCAGACGCTTTGGAAAAATCATCTTTTATCGCCTTAAGTTCTTCAACCAATTCGGTTGCCGAACTTTTCACCTTATTGATGTTGTCGGTAACAATCTTCTTCGTGCTGTTCACAATGCTCGCATTCGCATAGACTTGTCCATGGGAGAAAATGAGCAGCGACGCAAGGAATATTGCCTTCATCAGCCATCCGCCAAATTTAAATTTCGCTTTTTTCATCGCCTATTGTTTGCTAAAAATTGACACGGTATGTCAAGTTAGTTAATGACTCGAATTTATTGTCCCCTGTCACCATTGCCTGCAGGTATTTGGTGAAACCGCTATTCAACGAGAACGAATGAGTAGGGGCACCCTTTTTCTCTGGCTTTATCGTGTATGAAGCGTTCAGTCCGGAATTTAGAAGACCACCGTCTTCCCTATCCTTCACCACATTCTTATTGTATGCCACAGATAGTCCAGTGGATAGTTTTCCATCAAAGAAGCTTTTGTTGAGAGAAGCTCCCGGGCCATAATACATTGAGTTGGTCATGGAAGCGTCGCAATAATTGGCATTGAAATATGCCGACCATCCCAATGCTATCTCCTCAAACTGCTGGGAAAAATTCAATGATCCGTTGTAGAAATCTGAATACGACGTGAGTTTTTCCTCCGTCAGCATATTGGCGCATTGATACGACGTGGTCAGAGACACCGACTCTTTCACCTTCTTTTCTCCTCCGAAATTGAATGCGTTGGTCATTGAGATGCATCTCGACACCTGATAATAGTTCAACGAATCCAATGCATTGGTGTAATAAGGATAAGAAACCGGTTTCACCTTAGTATATGTGTTGAAATTTGAGAAATTCAGATTCGTGCTCCACACTTTTCCCGAATTGTAACCGATATTCGCAGAGTAGACGACGTGGCGTGTATCTGTCGAGCGGTCGTTGTCCAGATTATTATACTGAAGACCGAAATTTCCCGACATGAACAGTTTTCCGTCAAAAAGTTTCAAATTCGGAGCGACGGTGATGTTCTGCTCATCCTCGTTGAAATAGTAGCCACCCAACGAAGAATAGTAAGGAGAGATACGCTCATATTGCAAAGAGAGACCGAACACCTTACCCTGATAGCCCAAAGAAGCGTTGAACGCATCCGTCATCTTCTCCGACTGTTTCCTATGGAAGATCTTGTCGATAAAAGTGGTAGTGACCACAGTGTCCAGCTGGTCGTTCAGAAGGTTCATATTGTAGACAGAGACCGCATACTCCACATGAAAATTGAAATATTTCAAGAAAGTCTGAGTTACAGCTGCAGAGACAGCAGTGTTCTTCTTCGGAGCCATAAAACACTCGTCAGGGATGTAGCCCGTCAACGAATTCTCCTTGTCCTCACCATGGAAGAAAGTCACCTCATAGGATCCCGTCTTACCATGATACGCCACCTTACCTGCATAACCCATACGCTTATAGCAGACATAGCCGACATTATCCTTGACTGGATCATACTCCACCGCCTTATTCAAACGGCCATACATACCGGAGATTTCCCAATTGCCAGGAGTCAGCTCCACTCCAACGCCATTGAAATCATGGTCGGAAAGAGTATACTTGCCAAGAGACATCACATTAGTGCCGACCAAGAGATGCACCCACTTATAGCGAGGATCCAGTTTGAAACGGTTGAACGGCTGCGTATAGCTCCTTTGCGTATTGCTAAACGAAAAGGAGAAAGGCATAGCAATACCCCAAAGGTTAACGTTGAGATTACCATTGAGGTAGAAAGCATACGGATCACGCTTCACCAGGCTATCGCTACCGGCATAGAAGTCGTTGGACAGCGACAAACCTCCATTAGCCTTGAACCCCTTCTTGAAACTGAACTCATCCAGATTCTGAGAAGTGGTTGTGATGTCAGCGTGAGCCGCCACCACAGCGAATAAAAGGATGCCCAGCAGGACATAGAGTTTTTTTCGTATCATTTTCTTTTATTCAAATTGTATCTTTTTTTAATTTCTTCTTTATTTTTTATATCGAATCCCGATTCCGACATTCGATATCACGATTCGCGACATTACAATTCCGAATTATCGACATTCGGTTCCCGTTTTCCGAATCCCGTTTCCGACACCAACTTCGCAGGAATCGCCAAGTAATCAAATATGGCGTCACTTCGTGAAACAGGTTCTACGAACCTGACGACACACGCCGAGTTCCTCATTCCAAGGGTCGTAGACCCTTTATCTCCGACGGTAGCCGATTCCAAAATGATTGAGGTCGACGGACCGAATTCATTTTGGTGTCGGTTTATTCGATTTATGGTGTCGACAAACCGAAATCATCAATAATTAAAGCCAAACATCCACAAAGGAACAATATTACCGTGTCCGATTTCAATATCATCTTTCACTATATAACCACAAGGCAAATTGTCTATTTGTTTTTGACCTTTATTTTTTCCGCCGATTTCGAATGTATATTTTTCAATTTCGAAATCAGACTGTCGAGATGCAAACAATTTGTTTTTTACCCTCATTTGATTATAGAAGAACGTTTCTCTGATGTTGCCAACATCCGGATGTCCTCCAGCCAAGACAGTCATAAGAGAAGGGTTGTCAATATAAACCTTTTCTATTTTTCCAAGTGCACGCATTCCTACAGTATCATCCCTCAACATTCCAATCATACCAGCCCGTTCCAAATAGACAAGATAATCAGGAACATTATTTTTGCTCACACTCAACTCCCTTGCCAAATTATCAGCATTGGGTTTGTATGGAGCCAAGGTTGAAATCACACACAGCATCTGTTTTAGTTTGCGAGCAGTAGAGGCTTTCAGATCAGCATATTGAGCAATATCAGACTCTATCGTCTGAGCCACAACCTGCTCCATTCTTTGCCAAAAACCATAATCCATAGCAAACGGATAATATCCAGAAGCCAAGTAGTCTCTAAACAAAGGTAGAGGATGTTTCAGCATAGGAACAGACACTTCATGATTAAGAATCTGTTCCAACGAATAGACTTCCGATTCTATTTGATGGAAAAGGAGCAGATACTCTCTGAAAGACATGCCCTGCATCTCATACATCAAAACCCTTCTACTCAAGTCAGACTCTCCCTTTTGTATATCCAACACAGAAGATCCCGTGAAAGTGACCTTCATATCAGAATGGACATCATAAATTTGTTTTAGTTCCTTGCTCCATCCCTTGTATTTGTGAACCTCATCAATAAATAGATGCGTTCCTCCCTCTTTAGCAAAATCATCAGCCAATTCGAGCAAAGAATGAGAAGAAAAATAAAGACTGTCCACCGACACATAGAGCATGTTTTCCAGATTTTTGTTTTCAGATATGTATTGCAGCATCATAGTAGATTTACCGACTCCACGAGGGCCGACGATACCCACCATTCTTGCATTCCACAACACTTCCGAATACATATAGCGTTTATGCTCAAGCGGGGTCTGCTTAAGCATCAAATCCATATATGTATATAATTCCAAATCTATCATACTCTTTTTTCTTTAACACAGCGCAAATATACATATTTTACCCCAATGAGGGACACACATATATATATTCATCCCTCATTGAGGGATTTTATGATCATTTCCCGATTCCGACACCTGCTTCGCAGGAATCGCCAAGAAATCAAATATGGCGTTGACTTCATCAATACAGGTTCTACGAACCTGACGACACACGCTAAACTCCTCCTTCCAAAAGTCATATCCATTTTTCTCCGACGATAGTAGATTTCAAGTAGACGGAGCAAAATCATCAACCTTTTGCGATGTCAGCGTGAGCCGCCACCACAGCGAATAAAAGGATGCAAAGAAGGACATAGAGCTTTTTTCGTATCATTTTCTTTTATTCAAAGTATAAATTCTTAATATATATTATAGTTTTATTTAATCATCTTTATTTATCCATCCAACGTTTCCGCAACTGTTGCATAGCAAAGCTATGCGTCTCTTCCCCGACAGTTACTCAACACGCCTCTTGTCTCTTCCCCGACAGTTGCACAACAAGTTATGCAACAATCGGATAGTGGTTGACTAAAGTCAATGCGTTCCCCTCGGGAACAAGGAAACATTTTCCTCACGAAGGAGCGTTCTATAGTGAGTCCACGTAAGCAAAACAGATTTTGGACTCGCTGAGTCCAAAATGTTTGGGAAACACTTATAGAACTTAACAAACTTGTATAATGTGCTGAAATCAAATCCTTTGCCATAATCAGTTGTCAATAAATTTGACAATTGTTTAATGATTTCAGCCCCATATTCAGCACGACATTCACCTTTTAATTCTTCTTCTGCGATTCGTTTACCAATCAGCCAATTACGTTGCACAAGGGCCGCGTTGACAGCAGTATAGGCCTGTCTCTGTGCCGTATCCACTATTAAGCGGACATCTGCATAGAGATTATCTGAACTAACATGAATATTTTTAAGTGACTTATCGTCCATCTTTATTTAAATCAATTTAATCATCGACGCCAGCATTTAATCATAATTGTTTTCAATCAAGATATTAGTTTATCCGTTATCAGATCAATAAATCTACATTTGCTTTTGTTGAGACATCAATATTTTATATAATCTATAAGAAGAAATCAACTTTGACAAACATCCAATGACGACAAAAAATAAACTACATTCAAAAAATGAAGGATACGAAGTTCTATTCAATCCTAAATCATGAAATAGCCACATTATAAAAAACTCTATCATCGTCATATTTGACAAAGCAATTACAAAACAACCTATAGTTTTATATTTAGATTTCAATAATGAATACAATATCTGCTTCATAATAAAAAAATCTATCATATTTAGTATCTTACCTAACAAACATAATAGGACCATATTAGATCTACAATCATGAACGCTTGACGAATTAAAAATAATACAAAGTTCACATAAGATTAGATCCACAACAAAAACGCTCAAGATATTTTTCTCCATATCATTTATTATATTTTATATCAATAAGCACGTATTTTCGAGATACTCGAGGAAGCACTCTTATATCAGAGATATTATATTTTGCTGGAAGATTCCATGGATCATCTTTCTCCAGATTTTTCATAACTTCAAAAATTGCCTTGAAATAACCAATGCTTTTTCTTACTGACTCTCTGTCTCGGTATATTCCATCTGATTCATTTTCATTTTTATATGTAAACTGTGAATATGCAATAGGAAGCCATACTTTTGATGTACGTCGCTCATTTGTCAAATACTTAATTGGAATTTTAATCCTAGAATAATTTTTATTTCCTTTATACCTCATCATATGAATTACGAAACTATAAAAGACATCAAATTTTGCATTTATCACGTCTTCTCTAGAATATTCCTCGTCTGTATCATAAAATTCTTCTTTTTTATAGCGTTCTCCTACCAGTTTACCTATATGAATAAAGTTTTGTATTTCCATTTGAACCTGTGGTATTGAACTAGGATCACCTTTACCTAACAGGACATAGAGTTCCGCCACTTTTTTTGCATAATAATAAAATAATTGTTCTCTTACCAAAATATCATCAACTTTACTTCCAGATAACATATGACCCAGTGTAAGACCTTCTACGCCAGATACTTTCATTAACAAATACAATACCGGAAATCTAAATGCCAATGCGATTTCTGATAGTCCATCTATTACTGCATTATTTGTTTCGCAAATAACTATGTCTCCATATGTTTTGAAATCATTCTGTTTTGCTTTAGGTAATAGAGCTAATAAATCTTTACATATTTGATCATATGTAAAAAGCACTCCGCTAAAATTTGTGCGTAGCCAACTATCATCTTTACCACTAAAAATACACGATAATATTTTATAAATCACAAAATTTTTATCACAATCAGTCACTCGTGTTTGAGGATCATATCTCCATCGTTGAGGTGTATTAGTAAATGTAAAATGTGAATCAATATATTTATCGAATGCAGCTATATAATCGGTTAATTCTACATCATCATATTGAAATTTACCTTCACTTGAATTGTCGTATTTCATTTTTGTATGAGCATAACAATCACCAAAGCGATGAAGTAAAAACAGTTTTAACCCATTCATAAAATCAGGCTCTATATATCCAGTCCGTGCTCCTTCATTTATGTACTTAAAATTGTTTAAAAAATGTATAGCATATACTGTTGCTGCTAATTCAACACCATGATATCCTCCTGTTAAAGCATGATTTCTTTGTTGTAATTCAGGAATAAGCCATGTAATATTTTCATGCATCGATCCGTCATCTCCTACTTGAGTATCAGGTTCTTCTGACCATCTACCATACATTTCCGCCTCCTCATATGACATACCCATTAGCATTCCAATGTATGTAAATAAATAATAATGACCATCCGTTGTCCACATTCCATCTTCATTGTCCTGTAGAGCTTTCCAAACAAACATCACAGAGTCTTGCATGACTCTCCACTGGTAGTGAGCCAAAAAGTCACCACCATTGTAATCCATCAAATTATCAGTAGATTTTTCTGGTATTTTATAATCAAATGTATGCTGAAACTTATAAACACCATGTCCTAATTCATGTGCAATAAGTCGGCCATCATCAAATTTATTCCCCCCCCTCATGAAAATATAGCCAACAGATTGATTCCTAGGCATATCGCCATCTACGGATTCATAAGGAGACTCTGCTTTATTTACTAAGAATAAATATGCTGCCTTCTTATCCATATTAGGATGGGTTTCCTCATAAATTTCTCGCAGAACAGTCATTTCTGAAGTTTCAACCGTCCAACGACTCTCCTCATCAGAATCAACATCTAAGCCATCATCTAACATTACATTTACATATTCATCATTAACAAAACTTCTATCCTCCTCTACCGTATAAGTTACACCTACACGGCCATAGATAGCATTAAGCTGCTCCTGGATTTTTGCAACATCGGCACTATACTCTTCTTTTGTTGGCACAATTATCAACTTATGTGTCCTCTCCGCATAGTTTGCCTGCATCATCTTGCCGGCGTCGAAATAAGACGACTCTGCTGAGTTGCGGGCGATGGCGTAGATAGGCGTTGAATAGTCCACGTCTGCCCATCCAGGGATTTGCAGATCATAGTTTCCGTCCTTATCCTGCTTGGCATCCAGCTTGATATAGCTGTCACCGCTCGGAATGACGAACATGACGGATTCGAAAGAGGCAATCGTTTCTTTCTTCTTCACCTCTCTCGCCTTGATTTTCTTCAGTTTTCCCGGATTGTTGGCAAGCCATGGAAGCACCACCTTGTTCAATGGCGAGTCAAAATACTCGTATTTGGATATTTTGTCGTAATATCCCTGGGCGTTGTTGTCGAACGCGTTGTTCTTGTCCTCATTGTAGAACTCTATGTAGTGGGCGTTGTCGGATAGGAAGTCCTTCGACTGGTACTCCTGGGCGGATAGGGTGATTGATTTTCCTATGTCCTCGATTTTTCCATCCTTGGTCTTGAACTTGACTGTTCCGTCCTTATCCACCATCAGCGTGCCGGCCGGCTTGTCGTTGGCTGTCGACGGGTCATACTCCTCCACTGTGGCGTCGGATGCGGTGTTGTCCGTGCCGCCTGTTGAGTTCTGGCCGCCTAGCTCGTCGATGTCTATCATGGCGCATGTCTTGTCATCCCACACGGACACGACCTTGCCCTTCACCAGCTCCTTGGCGCAGTTGATTGTTATCTCCTCGAACTCCATTTTCAGCTGGATGTTCTTGACGATTGGCATACAGATATGGCCCTTGCCGCTTATTATGCTCGAATCAGACGCGTTGGGATACGACACCGAGTCCACCACGACTTTTGTGCCGTTGGCTATGATCGTGTCGCCTGCCAATATTCTCGGAGCCTTCACTCCATCGCCGCAGTCGGCAAGTTTCGGAA
>DFGT01000002.1:0-16896 GCA_002371265.1 Bacteroidales bacterium UBA3743
GTCTCATATGGTCGTGCGTCTCATACGAATGTGCGTGTTGTTAGCAATTTAAATACGTGACATAGTTGTAGTAATCATATTGTAATAAAAAAAAGCATCGGAAATCTCCGATGCTCATTTTGTTTTTATACTTTTGTTGTGCCCAAGACAGGACTCGAACCTGCACAGCCTTGCGACCACTGCCACCTGAAAGCAGCGCGTCTACCATTTCGCCACTTGGGCTTGCTCAAAAACGATGCGAATTTCGCAAGTTTTATAAAAAAAAACAACTTTTTTAGAATGAAAATTGCGTTTGATGGCAAAAGAGCCGTAAAAAATGGGACAGGACTTGGTAATTATAGCCGATATGTGTTGGAGTCTTTATGCAGACATGCGGATTCCGATGATAAATTTATAGTCTATTCTCCCAAAGGCAGGATGAATGCGTGGATGCAGAGAATCATAGACACTTTCTCATTTCGTCTCTCTCTTGTGATCAACAGTTCTTTTTTCGCAAGTGTGTGGCGCACATTTGGAGTGACTCAAGATGCTGAGGATGCAGGTGCTGAGATTTTTCATGGACTCAGCAACGAGTTGCCACTCAACATTGGTAAATCCAAGATGAAAAGTGTGGTGACTATCCACGACCTCATCTTCCGCAGAATGCCAGAATGCTATAAATTCATCGACCGTAAAATCTACGATTATAAATTCCGAAAAGCTGCTGAAAATTCTGATGTGGTGATTGCAGTGAGTGAATGCACAAAAAGGGACATTATAGAGTTGTATCATATTGATGCCGACAAGATTAAGGTGGTTTATCAAGGATGTGATGCCCAGTTTGCTAAGGAGATAAGTGAAGATGAAAAAACACGCGTCGCAAAAAAATATGCTCTTCCTGAAAGATATATATTGAATGTAGGAAGTATCGAGACGAGGAAAAATGCATTGCAGGTTGTCAGAGCATTGAAGGATATAGACGACGCGGTGTCGCTTGTGATTGTTGGCAGACGCACAAAATATGCTGCCAAGATAGATGAAGTCGTGAAAAATAATGGCTTAGACGCGAGGGTGAAAATCATCTCAGGAATTGATTTCAAGGATCTGCCTGCTGTCTATGCCCAGGCGGAAGTTTTCGTTTATCCGTCATTCTACGAAGGTTTTGGGATCCCGATTGTTGAGGCTTTGAATGTAGGCGTACCGGTTGTGGCTGCCACAGGGTCATGTTTGGAAGAGGCGGGTGGAGCATCGTCTATCTATGTCGACCCGACAAACGACAGAGAGATGTCGGATGCTATCAATCGCGTCTTGATAGATTCAGATTTGAGGATAAAAATGATAGACGACGGAAAGGAATATGCCAAACGGTTTTCAGAAGAGCAATGTGCGAAGGAAATTTTTGAAATTTACAAATCGTTGATATCCTGAAAAAACAATAATATGACAAGAAAAAAAATATTTAGCTATGCGATTGCATTGTTTGTATTGATGGTTTTGATTTGGATTGGAACCACCGTTTGCCGTATTGGAGATTATAAAGAGAAACTTTGGGCTCACAGGGTTAATTCTTTGGAGAAAAGGGAGGAGTTTAAAGGCTGTTATCCTAATTTCGAGGTTGATATCACAATACGTGAGGACTCATTGAACGAAAAAGTCATTTTAGATGTCACACACGATACCGACATCAGCTTTGGTTTGACATTTGATGAGTATATCCCGAATTTAGGGAGAAGTGAGAAAGTATGGTTGGATATAAAGAATTTATCTATAGACAACAATAAGAAAGTGCTGGAAAAACTAGAATATTTTGTTTCCGATTTCGGCTTGGAAAAAGATCAGTTTATAATAGAAACCAGAGATTATAAAGCGTTGGAACTTTTGACGAAAAATAATTACTACACATCATATTATGTAGATTTTAAGGATATTGGCGAAGAGACGATAAAGCATTTGGAAGACGTCGCTCAGACAGGATGTGTAAGAGCTCTTTCTTTTCCGTCTACACAATATAGCAAAATCCGGAATCAAGTGTCAAATGAAAATATAGATTTCCTTACTTGGGCTCATCGGGAAACGCAAATCGAGTTTCTGCTGAATCCGTTTAATAGGAAAATGTTAGTTGACAATCGGCTTAAAGTGATACTAATCAAGACCAGAGGAAAATACCACAGATAAAATATTCCAGTTTTCCATAAAAAAGAGGGTGTATCAAAACTATCAAATTATGATACATCCTCCCCTTATTTTTGACGGCCAATTATTAATTGAAAGCAACACTACCGTCGTGTACATTGTAGTAAGCTCCTACAACTTGAGTTTTGCCAGCCTCTACAAATTTCTTTACCAACTCACGATCGTTGATCCTCTTTACTTGAGTGGCTGCATTTAATCTGATAGCAGCGTCGAGAGAGTCAGCTTTGCCTACATACTGTTTAACGTCAGATTGAATCATAGTAAGCAATTCGTCAATTTTGCTCTCGTCGTCAGCTTTAACCTCATCGATAGCTCCTGTCACACCACCGCAAGACTCATGTCCAAGCACAACAACTGTCTTGACACCTAGGTGTTCGATGGCATAGTCGATGCTACCCATAACAGCGTCGTTGTTGACATTGTTGCCGGCTGTACGGATAACGAAGATATCACCGATACCCTGGTCGAAAATCAACTCGACTGGCACACGTGAATCAGAGCAAGCGACAACTGCTGCGAACGGAGCCTGGTGAGGGGCTGTCTCAGCAAGACGTTTGTGATCATGGTGTGGAAAAACTGCAGTCTCGGCAACGTAGCGAGCGTTTCCATCCTTCAAACGAGCGATTGCTTCTGCTGGAGACTCAACTGTTTTATCCAATGTGGACATAACAGAATCAATGGCCGCTTTGCATGAATCGTTGGCTTCATTCTTTACTGCTTCTTTCTGTGAGCAGCTTGCGAAAATACCCATCGCAACGATGGCAATAGGCAAGAAAATTTTTCTCATTTTATTATTTAATAGTAGTTAATTCTGTAAAAACGGTGCAAAATTAACTTATATTTCATTCCGTTGTTATCATAATGTGTGTTTTTTATTGCAAAATGATTATTGTTGATTTCGTATAAAAATGTTAGTGCTCATTGTATATTTTCGTTTGTTGATTGGTATACAAAAAAAGGAAGGCCGAAACCTTCCTTTTCTTATAGCTAAACCACAAGGGTTATTCTTACTTCTTGTTTTGCTCAACCCATTTTCTTGCATTGATGAATGCCTCGATCCAAGGAGTCACCTCATCAGTTGCCTTTCTGTTCAATGGGTAGTATGCCCACTGCCAAGGGAAGATCGCACGCTCCAAGTGTGGCATCATTGCCAAGTGACGACCGTCTGCCGAACAGATAGCTGCTGTAGCATACTTAGATCCGTTAGGGTTTGCTGGATATCCATCGTATACATACTTACCTACGATCTTGTATTCGCTCTCAGCGTATGGAAGATCAAACTTTCCTTCTCCGTGTGCCACCCAGATACCAAGGTTAGAGCCAGAAAGCGACTTGAACATCACTGAATCATTCTGCGGAATTGTCAACGCTACGAATGATGACTCAAACTTATGGGAATCGTTGTGAAGCATACGTGGCTTCTGCTCATGGTTTGGATATACAAGTCCAAGCTCAACCATCAGCTGGCATCCGTTGCAGACACCAAGAGAAAGTGTGTCAGGACGAGCGTAGTAGCGGTCGAGAGCAGCCTTTGCCTTCTCGTTGTATAGGAATCCTCCTGCCCAACCCTTAGCTGATCCAAGAACGTCTGAGTTGGAGAATCCGCCACAGAAGACAATCAGGTTGACATCATCCAATGTCTCGCGGCCAGAAGCCAAATCAGTCATGTGGACATCCTTCACGTCGAAGCCAGCCAAATACATTGAGTATGCCATCTCACGGTCTCCATTTGTACCCTTCTCACGGATGATGGCAGCCTTGATTCCTGACGGAGCTGTGCGGTCGGCTGTGATGCCAAGTTTAGAAAGTTTACCTGAGAAATCAGCGTTGAACTTGAATCTCAACGGCTGGTTCTTATAATTCTCATAACGCTTCTTAGCGCAAACCTCTCCACTCTGCTTTCTATCAAGCAAGTAAGACGACTTATACCAAACGTCGCGAAGCTGATCAATCTGGAAGTCGTGCTTAAACTTATCTTTGGCTACTCTTACAACTCTATCCTCAATTGGTGTTGCGATCTTAGCGAATCCGACACCTGCCTCCTTCATCATCTTCTCTGCCAATGCACAGTCTGAAACCTGTACCAAGACTCCTGGATTCTCAGCGAACAACACCTTCAATACATCGTCGCCTACACCATTCAAATCCACGTTCAAACCGCCCTCTGAATTTGCAAAACACATTTCAAGAAGAGCAGTCAACATACCACCGTCTGAGATATCGTGTCCGGCAAGTACGATACCTGCCTTTAGCATCTCCTGAACAGTATTGAATGCATCCATGAAGTATTCTGTGTCTGTTACGCAAGGCACCTCGCTTCCTACCTTGTTCAATGATGCGAACAAAGCTGATCCTCCAAGTTTCAAGCTGTCGAAAGAGAAATCAATATAGTAGACTGCCGATCCTGGCACGTTAGCTATAACAGGAGTGACAATGCCTCTTACGTCTGAAACCTCTGCTCCTGCAGAAATAATCACTGTGCCTGGAGAATATACTTTCTCATTGCCATACTTTTGAGTCATCGACAATGAGTCTTTTCCTGTTGGAATATTTATGCCTAGTGAACATGCGAAATCACTTGCAGCGTTGACTGCCTTATACAATCTTGCATCCTCACCTGGATTCTTACATGGCCACATCCAGTTTGCACTCAACGATACGCTATCCAATCCCTCTGCAAGAGGAGCGAACACGATGTTTGTCAATGCCTCAGCGATTGCAAGCACAGATCCAGCTTCTGGATCCGCAAGGGCTGCGATAGGAGCATGCCCGATAGACGTTGCAATACCTGATTTTCCACGGTAATCCAACGCTACAGCACCAAGGTCTGCCAATGGCAACTGAATCTCTCCACATGTCTGCTGACGTGCAACCTTACCAGTCACAGAACGGTCAACCTTGTTAGTCAACCAATCCTTACAAGCAACACTTTCAAGCTGCAGTACATTATTGATATACTCGTCTACCTTGCTTACATTGATAACTGCGTCTGTATAGTGTTCCTCTACTGAGTTGTCTGTAATGACTGTGCGAGGAGGGTTACCGATCATATCCTTCATCTCCAAGTCGATTGGCTTCTCACCATTCTTCTTTTCGAATACGAATTTGTTGTCTCCTGTTGTCTCTCCTACCACATACATTGGTGCACGCTCACGATCAGCGATCTTCTTGATTAGGTCGATATCCTTCTCATGAACCAAAAGACCCATACGCTCCTGACTCTCGTTACCGATAATCTCCTTTGCAGAAAGAGTGACGTCGCCAATTGGAAGAGCATCCATGTCTATCTTACCTCCCGTCTCCTCGACAAGCTCCGACAAACAGTTCAAGTGACCACCAGCACCGTGGTCGTGAATAGATACGATAGGATTTGAATCGCTTTCAGCAAGTGTTCTGATCACATTAGATACACGCTTCTGCATCTCTGCGTTTGCACGCTGCACTGCGTTAAGCTCGATTGCGTTTGAGTACTGACCTGTCTCAACCGAAGAAACAGCACCACCACCCATACCGATGCGGTAGTTGTCTCCACCCATCACTACAACCTTCTCGCCTGGCTCTGCATGACCCTTCTGAGCATCCTTCATCTTAGCGAAACCTACACCTCCGGCAAGCATGATCACTTTGTCAAAAGCAAACTTCTTGTCGTTCTCCTCATGCTCGAATGTCATAAGTGAACCACAGATTAGCGGCTGACCGAACTTATTTCCGAAATCACTCGCACCGTTAGATGCCTTGATCAAAATCTGCTCTGGAGTCTGGTAAAGCCAATTTCTCTCTTTCATAGCCTGCTCCCATGATCTTCCACTCTCTGTACGTGGGTAAGAAGTCATGTAGACGGCAGTACCGGCGATTGGCAAACTTGCCTTTCCACCACCGAGACGGTCACGAATTTCTCCACCTGAACCTGTCGCAGCACCGTTGAATGGCTCTACTGTTGTAGGGAAGTTGTGTGTCTCTGCCTTCAACGAGATGACAGACTGAATCTTCTTCACCTCAAAATAGTCTGGCTTGTCACCCGACTTTGGTGCGAACTGCTCGATTTCAGGTCCGGCGTTGAACGCAACGTTATCCTTATATGCTGAAACCAACTTGTTAGGGTTAGTCTCTGATGTCTTTTTGATCATAGCGAAAAGTGAGCTCTCCATCTCTTTGCCATCGATGATGAACTTTCCGCCGAATATCTTATGACGGCAGTGCTCTGAATTCACCTGTGAGAATCCGAACACCTCGCTATCTGTAAGTTTTCTTCCGATTTTTGCACTTACGCTCTTCAAATACTCGATTTCCTGTGGGTTAAGAGCAAGACCCTCCTGTTTGTTGTATTCTTCAATATCGTCGATATAGACAATTGGATCTGGAGTCTTTGAGATAGTGAAGATATCCTGGTTCAAGCCGTTGTAGATACGCTGTAGCATTGGGTCATGCTCTGCGTTCTCTCCTGAAGCCACAAAATACTCCTCAATTCTCTCAATGCCTGAAATTCCCATGTTCTGAGTGATTTCCACCGCATTCGTACTCCAAGGAGTGATCATCTCACGACGTGGACCAACGAACCATCCGTTGATGCTCTCACACTCCATGTATTTGGCACCGCTAAATGCCCAAGTGAGTTTCTTAATATCTTCCTCACTCAATTTCGACGAAACACCGACTGCTATTAAGCCGGCATCCTCTTTTTTGAAAAATAATATCATATTGTGTTGAAATATTTTTGTCTTATTTCTTCATTGCCTTGAATCTTGCGCAAACTCTGTGTGCATCCTCAATAATCTTGTCTTCTCCTGGCACGACGCCTGAACGCATCACCACACGTCCATTACAGATCACAGTGTCGATACATCTGCTGTCTGCCGAATAGACAAGGTTGGAAATCAAATTGTAGTCTGGGACAAGTCTCTCGTTGCTCATGTCGACAAGCACAGCGTCTGCCAACTTGCCTTCTGCGATAACTCCGGCGTCGATGCCGAATGCTTCTGCTCCTGTTCTTGTAGCCATGTCGAAAACATAGTCTGCTGGAGCCGACTCCGCATCCTCTGTAAGTTTTGCGAGCAATGCAAAGAATTTCATCTCCTGCATCATGTCAAGATTATTGTTCGACGACACTCCGTCTGTGCCAAGCACCACTCTTGAACCGCGTGAACGGTGTTGTGTAGTGTGGAACGCACCACTTGCAAGTTTCATATTTGACGTAGGGTTCGATACAATCACACATTGACGTTTGGCAAGTATATCCGCATCACTGTCTGATGTATGGACCACATGGGCCAAGGCTGTTTTGCCGGTCAGCACTCCAAGACTGTCGAGCCACTCCACTGGCGACATTCCATGCTCCGCCTTGCAGTCGGCCACCTCTTTCGCAGTCTCCGACAAATGTGTGTGAATCATCACACCTGCTTTGTCTGCCTCCTTCACGCATCTCTCAAACAGTTCTTTCGACACCGTGTATGGAGCGTGTGGAGCGACAGCAAGTTTCACCAATTCTGTGCTTTTATATGAATGCAGGAATGCGAATCGTCCGTTTATAGATTCCTCTCCCATTCTGTCCATCAACGAAATTCCAATCTGGGCACGTACACCCATCTCCTCACACGCCTTGATGCTCTCTTCCACCATGCCGTACATGTCGTTGAAGAAGACGGTGCCGGATTTGATCATCTCCAATAGGGCAAGCTTAGTGCCGACGTAGATGTCTTCCTCCACCATCTGGTCTTCCACTGGCCATATATGGTCGTTAAGCCATGTGAAAAGTGGCAGATCGTCTGCGTAACTGCGCAACAATGTCATTGCCGCATGGCAGTGTCCATTGTAGAACGGAGGAATTATCGCAAAACCTTTGCCGTCTATCTCCTGGTCCGCGTTTTCAGTGATGCTTGGAGCAATTCTGCTGAAACGGTTGCCTTTTATCAAAATATCGGTGGCTTTGCCGTTAAGCGACACACCTTTTATCAAGATACTACTCATATTCTTCCTCCTATTTTTTACACAAGACAGATGTAATCTTCGTGTATTTCGATCAGACGTTGCTTGAACAACACTCCGATGGATTTTTTGAAGCTCTTCTTGCTGCATCCAAACATTTCGGCAATCAATCCTGCGTCTGATCTGTCGGACACTCTCAATATACCGTTGTTCTTATGCAATTCATCCATAATTATCTCCGACAAATCATCAGTCACCTTGAAACCGAGTGGCTGCAAAGAGATGTCTATCTTTCCGTCTTCACGGACATTCTTCACATATCCTGTATATAATGCTCCAATCTCAATCTCCTGGAATATTTCGCTCTGGTATATCATTCCCCAGTGAGCGTTGTTGACAATCACTTTATAGCCACGCTCATGACGGGACGCTATCAGTATATCAACCTCGTCGTTGAACTCATATTTTGCTGGAGAGACGTTGAGATACTGATCTATTCTGCTTGTTGCGATAATCTGGCGTGTCACCAAATCATAATAGACATACACCAAATAGCTTCTGTCAACACGCATACGCATTGTCATCTCTCGTGACGGCAGGAACAATGGGCGAGACAATCCCCAATCCAGCAATGCTCCTGCTTTTGAGACCTCGTCAACAAAAAGATAACCGAATTCGCCTGGCATTATATACGGCATCATTGTGGTCGGAACCATCTCACGCTTTGCATTCATAAAAATGAACACCTCCACCTGCTGTCCGACTTCCGCACCATCTGGTAATTCCAGCCTGCGCATAAAAAGAGTGTCACCGTCGACTGTATCCTTAAGGATATAGCCGTCGGCTCTGACCTCTGATATTTCTAATATGTTTTTTTTACCTACTTCTAACATATTTGCGATTAGTTCGCTGTGTGCTCTTTCAAGAATTCTCTACACTTGTCTTTTACAGCTTTTGTGTACTCTGGAGTCGGAAACTCGTTTGCACCCTCCACCTCAACAAATTCAGCCAATTCTCCAAGCTGTGATGCCAACTGCTTCGAATTCAAAGGTTCTGCATTCTGTCCAGCAGCAGTGCCATGGAAAATCAGGCTCTTAATGCTACTGTCAAAATTCTTCTCAAACTCATTAAAATTCAGTGCATTCGAGGTAGAGATGGAAATCACACCTCTGATTCCTTCTTTTGAAAGGGGTTCTGTTCCCGACACATAAGTATAGATATAAGACGATGCCAAATAAGCACCTGAAGCATTGCCTGCCAAGAATATTTTTGTTGTGTCTATTCCATATTTGTCGGCCTTTGTTTTCAGTGTAGTAAGGGCATCATTCACGTCATTCAACGCTGTACGGAATGTTTTGATGGTCTTGTCGTTGTTGCGGTCTGCTTTGATGTTTGAGCATTTTGGAATACAAACCTTGTATCCCAAGTCTATAAACACACGAGGCCATTCGAACGATGGCATCTCTTTCACGTCTCCTTCTATGAACATCACGACTGGCATCTTTTCATTTATTTTCTTCTCAGGTCCATAAATAGACATTGTACGGAACTGATCGAGCACGTCGCAATCTATACAAACTGCATACGACAACTTGTCGACATAACACTCTGCATTAAGATTCTCCACTGGGACAAACTTTTCAGACACGCTATCCTTTGAAACAGAATCTTTTACTGGCGTTGTAGCCTCTTTATTTGAACCTGCGCAACAGCACATCAATGTTGACAGTGCAAAAGCCGAAATATACGTACAGATTTTCATGATTAATGTTTTTTATAATATTTTGCAGCTAAATATATGAATATTTTAAGACTAACTCATCTTGTGCAGAGAAAAATTTCAGAAAAGTTAATAATTATTTGATATTCAACATAGCTCACGTGTTATTTTTAAGACACAATGGCTTTTGCCACCTCTTTCGAAGCATCTTTGCCAAACAAAGCCTCTACCATTGCCAATGCGAAAACTCTTGCTGTGCCAGCACTTCTTCCCGTAACAAAATTTCCAGAGATTTCGTATGGAGCTCCTGTTGTGACAGCTCCTTTCAAATACTGCTCATAGCCAGGGAAACATGTTGCAGCCTTGCCGTCAAGTAAACCGAGTGATCCGTAGATCATTGGAGCCGCGCAAATCGCAGCCAACCATTTCTTTTCATCGTTGACTCTTTTTACTAGTTCTATCAATGCAGTGTGCTCCAGCAATGTCTTGTGACCTGGACCTCCTGGCAAGAACAACATATCCGCATCATTATAGTTGTTGTCGTCGAACAAACTGTCCGCAATCACAGTAATATTGTGTGAACCTGTGACTTCCTTCTTTCCTGTCACACTGACTTTCTCCACTGTTGCTCCCGCTCTGATAAGCAAATCAATCGGAAATATGGCTTCAGTCTCTTCGAAACCGTCTGCCAAAAAAACATATACTTTCTTCATTTTATCTTAATTCAAATTTGTAAGTAATGGTACCGCTTTGGTTTTTCTTCGTCGGTATAGCATTAAACTTTGTCTTTTTTGCCGCAGCGAGTGCAGCATTATGAAGGCGCTTTGACGTGATATCCGTACCTGGTGCGATATCTGCGTTGATCACGTCTCCGTTCTCGTTCACCATTATTCTGACAACGATAGTTCCCTCTTCCTGATCTGTATACGTCGGTGTAGCCATCGTGCCTCGGATTGAGCGTCCTTCAAGCGACCATGATTTGTTGGATCCTGTTTTTGCGTGTCCTTGCGACGGTGCATTGTTAGGATCTCCTGTCGACTTGCCCTGGCTTCCTGTCGAAGTGCCATCGCCTTTGCCTGTAGACGAATTGTCATTTCCGACACCACCGTTTCCACCCTGTCCGAAGACATTCTTCAAGCGGTTTCCAATTTCAGCCTTCTGCTTATTCTCTTTTTCAATTTGAGCACGTTTCTCAGCCTCTCTACGTTTGCGTTCAGCTTCTTCAGCCTGTTTCTTCTTACGTTGAGCGTCGGCCTCTTTTTTCTTAGCCTCCTCTTTCTTCTTCTCCTCGTCGGCCTTAGGCATAGCCACAGATTCCTCTATATCCTGAGTCTGATAGGCTTCAGGAGCTGTTGATGGATCCGCAGCCGGAGACGCTTCCGCCATCTGACCTTCTATCTCACTGGCTGGAGTCGGTTCAAAAAGATCACTGCCACCAAAATCGTCAGCACCGAGAGACACTGCCAAACCCTCCTCTGTGGTGTCCATCTGCGACGTCATGCAGCCGAAGATAAGCGCCAAGAAAATGACAGCATGGAAAACCACTGTCCCCGTTGCACCGTTTGCTTTGGCCCAGGATTTAAGCTTTTGTCTATCCATACACTCTCGTTTTTCTTATGACTATTTCTTCATCGGACGCGTAGCAATCACAAGTTTGAACTTGTTCTTGTTCGCAATGTCCAATATTTTCACCACTTCACCATGAGGCACACTCTCGTCTGCATATAGGGCGACATACATGTCTGGCTCAGCCAACTCGATCTTTTTCAGATAGTCTTCGATCTCCTCCAGCTGTATCGGACGCTCTGTCTCGTTTCCAAATGCCACATAGTGGTTCAATTCCTTGTCTATTGTAACTCGCGTCAACGGTTTGGCTGCCGTCTGCGAATTGCTCTGCGGCAACATCAGCTTGATGGCGTTGGGATGCACCACCGATGATGTCAACATGAAGAATATCAGCAACAAGAATATGATATCCGTCATCGACGACATGCTGAAACTTGCCTCTGCTTTATTTCTACGTTTTAAAGCCATAGCATTCCGTTATTTAGTTGGCAGGCTCATTCAAAATATCCATAAACTCAAGTGAACGTGCTTCCATATCACGCACCACTTTGTCGACAAGAGTTGTCAAATAGTTGTATGCGAAGTATGCGATAATACCTACGAACAGACCTCCAAGAGTAGTCACCATAGCAGTGTAGATACCGCCAGCTAGTGAAGACACGTCGATATTGTTGCCTGCATTAGACATTTGGAAGAACGCCTCGATCATTCCGGCCACAGTACCCAAGAATCCAATCATTGGGGCTCCTCCTGAGATTGTAGCAAGGTAAGAAAGTCCATTCTCAAGTTTTGACACTTCAAGGTTTCCTACGTTCTCAACAGCTACCGACACATCCGACATTGGACGGCCAAGACGCTGGATGCCCTTCTCTATCATTCTTGCGCATGGAGTGTTATTGTTGCGGCAAAGATTCAACGCAGCGTCTATCTTTCCCTCCTGGATATAGTCTTTGATTTTGTCCATGAAGCTTTTGTCGTATTTCGACGCTGCTCTGATAACAGTTAGGCGCTCGAAGAAAATATAGATTGCGACAATACTAAGAAGTAGCAACGGAATCATAATCCAACCACCCTTCATTGCAGTGTCAATCAGGCTGATGCTCTGATTTGCTGGCTCCTCCACGTTGTTTACAGCAACTGTTTCAGGAATTTGTAATAGCATGTTTAAATTCATAATTCACAATATTATATAAAGGTTCTTTGTTTACGCTTTTTTGATGGTGTGACCCATACGGTTTTTCTTTGTCTCTATATAGAAACGGTTGTATTTGTTTGGCTCTACCTCGATAGGTACGTTCTCCACAATTTCGAGTCCGTAGCTCTCCAAGCCTATACGTTTGACGGGATTGTTTGTAAGCAGACGCATCTTCTTGACTCCAAGAATCTGAAGTATTTCTGCTCCGACTCCATATTCTCTTTCATCTGGTTTGAATCCGAGGTGGATGTTGGCGTCAACAGTGTCCAAGCCTTCCTCCTGAAGTTTGTAGGCCTTGATCTTGTTCATCAATCCGATACCACGACCTTCCTGATTCATATATAATATGACTCCTTTGCCCTCTTTCTCCACCATCTGCATTGCTTTCTGTAGTTGCTCTCCACAGTCGCAACGACGTGATCCGAAGATATCTCCTGTAGCGCAAGAAGAGTGTACACGGACCAAGATTGGCTCATCTGGCTTCCACTCGCCTTTGATTAGGGCAATGTGCTCCAACCCATTTGACTTCTGACGGAAAGGGATCAACTTGAAGTCGCCGTATAGCGTAGGCATCTCTACCTTTTCCCCTGTCTCCACAACACACTCCTTCTTTCTTCTGTAAGCGATCAGATCTTTGATGGCAATCATTTTCATGCCATATTTCTTAGCCACCTCAATAAGCTGAGGCATACGTGCCATCGTACCGTCTTCATTAAGGATTTCGATAAGAGCGGCGACAGGATGAAGCCCGGAAAGACGAGCTAAATCTACAGCTGCTTCTGTATGTCCTGCGCGGGCAAGCACACCGTTATCCTGAGCATAAAGAGGATTGATGTGTCCTGGGCGACCAAATGTTTTGGATGTGCTCAACGGATCAGCTAAAGCAAGGATTGTCATTGCACGGTCGTGTGCCGACACTCCTGTCGTGCAACCTTCCAGTTTGTCAACCGTGACTGTGAACGGAGTTCCAAGTATGGATGTGTTGTCTGTCACTTGACGGTCGAGGCCAAGCTCTTTTGCTCTTGAAATAGTGATCGGAGCACACAGCACACCACGACCTTCACGTAGCATGAAATTGATCTTCTCTGGAGTGATAAGTTCTGCGGCAGTTATGAAATCGCCTTCATTTTCACGATCCTCATCATCCACCACAATCACAAACTTACCCTGCTTGAAATCCTCAAGTGCCTCTTCTATTGTATTTATACTATAGTTCATTATTATCTATATTAACTTCTTGACTGACTTCTTGTTTTTTCTTTCTTGAAAACAAATTCTTAAAGAACTTGGATATGTTTTTGCCCAACACTTTTGCTGTAGGCATATTGAATGTCGCGTCGATTGCGGCTTTGTAGGTCAGAAACAATCCCAAGGGGAATAGCATAGCAGAGCTAAACCATGTGCCCACCCAGACAGGCCAACTTCCGTTTCTTGCCATTTTGAATCCTGTATTGTCTACAATGTAATAGATGATGAATAGCAGGATAGAGATCACGACGGGCAAACCAAAACCTCCTTTTCGAATGATCGCACCTAATGGTGCTCCAATAAAGAAGAAGATAATGCATGCAAACGAAAGTGTGAACTTACGGTGCCGTTCGATATCGTGCTTCCACATCATTTTGTCTACAGATGAGTATTTACGTTCACCGTGATAATCCAACTCGTTTCTGACAACCTGCATTTTGTTCACTGCTCTGTCAAACGATTCTTTCTGCTGCATCAATGAGCGACGATTGATTATAGCCTCGTAACTTTTTGCTTTTTCAAGTGGAATCGTGTCAAGGTTTACTTTTACATATCCGCTATCAAGGGTACGGCCAAAAAACAAAGTGTTGACATATTTATGTGAAAAAGCGTTAGCCAAACTGTCGGATTCTTTTTGCAGTGAATCGATAGTTTGTGTAAGTTGTTCTAAATTTTTGGTTGTCTGTTTACCTGCTACCGACTCTTCACTTACCATGTTCAAGTTGTTGTCGTAGTCCATAATCAGCTCTCTGTAGACAAAAGTCTCGCGTCGGAAAGGGATATTTTTCTTCGACACTTGGACAGCGGATCCTTTCATATTCTCAAACATTTCTCCATTGTGTAGTTTGAGAATAAAACCCTTTTTGTCTGCAGTTGAAACGAGCATTCCGGAATCTGCAGTGACTATTCTGATGTTATCGGAACTACCTCCACCTGCTGTGCCAGTGAAGTCGTATATCATCATATCGTAAAGCATTCTAGTGTCGTGGTTTTTGCTTCGCACATAGATGCTGTAGTTGTCAATACCGGTATAGAAAGAGCCTACAGGAATAGACACGTCTGGGGATTTGTGTCTGATGGAGCGAAGCAGCACTGTCCATTTCAACTGTACGTCTGGCATCACAACGTTAGAAAAATAGAATGAACCGATTGAAAGGAAGCCTATGACAACAAGATACGGTTTCATGATTCTAAACAAAGAAATACCGGCCGCTTTCATCGCAATTAGCTCCAAACGTTCTCCAAGTCCACCAAAACTCATCAAAGATGATAACAGAATTGATAGTGGCAATGCCATTGGCACAAGTGTCAACGCTGCATAGTAGAAGAATTGAGCCATGACGATAAGATCCAGTCCTTTTCCTACCATTTCGTCAATGTATCTCCATAGTGACTGCATTAGCAGAATGAAAAGACATACGAAGAATGTGGCCAAGAAACTTAGCAAATAGTCCTTCAAAAGGAATGTATGTAGGCGTTTTAACTGCATCTTAAACATATTTCGACTACAAAAATAGTCTTTTTCTGTCTTTTTTTATTGTTTTTACTGTACTATATATTGTGATTTATGTATTTTTTTTGCTCTTTTGCTTTTAAAAACTATTAACAAAATAAATTTTAAGGAAATGGATTTAATTGTATACTTGCTTTTAGGAGCACTTGCAGGTTACCTTGGCGGCCAGTTGATGGGTAAGGCCAACAGCATATTGGTCAACATCCTTGTTGGTATCATTGGTGGTATGTTAGGAGGATGGTTGTTCGGTGATTTATTCAGCGGTCTTCCAAGTATCGGATCTTTTAGTCTTGGCGGTTTGATTACAGCTGTACTTGGATCTTGTATTCTTCTTTGGGTAATAGGATTCCTACAGAAAAAGTAAAAAGATCTTTAGAATTTATCAGAACGAGAGTATGCAGATGCGTACTCTCTTTTTTATGTCAACCCAGATAGATTTATATTATAAATCATTGTCTTGTCTGATAGACTCACGATATAGACCTCGCTGCAATCTTTTCATCATCGGATAAAACAGTACATACGACACGGCAGCACAAACGATGGCACATGTGATGGCGACGGCGATGTCTAATCCTGCGTCGAAAGCATCTTTGGAAATGGACAGACCTAATATTCTTGACGCTTGCTTGAACAGGTTTAGCAGGAAAACTCTCACAATAAGTTTTTGTGCCATTCTTTTTATGAATGTAGACACTGCCATACCAAGCAGAGACGTCATTGTTCGAGATATGATTTTATCGTGTTTTACCTCGTTGCCCAGAGAAATCAAGACTTTTCCATCCACTTTTTTGTCTGCGTGTGTTTCGCTTTTCGGATTGCCATAAATGAAAATCAGTTTTTGTGTCAGGATGAACACCACTATTTGGAATTGAATGAAGTCGATGGCACAGGCTGTGTACATTGGCCAACCTGTCTGTGGAATGGCGAGAAAGAAAGAGATTGCGGAGACGACCACGCAATGGAATACGATGGCTTTGTTGGATGCTTTTTTCACGTCGCTCTTAGGCAGAACGTTGACAGGCGAGCATTTGTCGAAAGAACGTTTGAATATACGTTTAAGGTATGAATCTCTGTCCACTACAGCAAATGGCAGGCGAAGGCCAGTCAGCAGCACACTGTCCCATATCGTGGTCAATTTCTGTATTATGTCTTTTATCTGGCTTTGGATGCTCATCCTAATGTAATAATAGCAGAGACGTATATATAATAGTAGAGACGTCGCAATGCGGCGTCTCTACATAAATTTATCGCCAATAAAATTGTTATCTGCCTGAGTACATGCTGTCGTAGTATTTCTCGTATTCACCGGAAGTGATTTTGTCCATCCACTCCTGATTCTCAAGATACCACTTGACAGTCTTCTCAATACCTTCCTCAAACTGTAGGCTTGGCTCCCAACCCAACTCTGCCTGAAGCTTGCGGGAGTCGATAGCGTAGCGAGCGTCGTGACCTAGACGGTCTGTGACGTATGTGATAAGATTCATATCCTCGCCCTCTTTTCTTCCAAGAAGACGGTCGACGGTGTTGATAACAACCTTGATGATGTCGATGTTCTTC
>DFGT01000002.1:16941-107905 GCA_002371265.1 Bacteroidales bacterium UBA3743
ATGTTCTTCCACTCGTTGAATCCGCCGATGTTGTAGGTCTCAGCGATTTTGCCGTTGTGGAAAATCACGTCGATTGCTCGTGCATGGTCTTCAACGTAAAGCCAGTCGCGTACATTTTCTCCCTTGCCATACACAGGCAATGGTTTGCGGTGGCGGATATTGTTGATGAATAGAGGAATCAGTTTCTCTGGAAACTGGTAAGGACCATAGTTGTTGGAGCAGTTGGTCACGATAGTAGGCATACCGTAAGTGTCGTGGAAAGCTCTTACAAAATGGTCAGACGAGGCTTTAGAAGCTGAATATGGAGAGTGTGGATTGTATTTTGTTGTCTCCAAGAAGAAATCCTTGCCGTAAGCTTCGTGGTGTTTGCCTGAGGAAGCTTTTGTAGTGAATGGAGGCTCTACACCCTCTGGGTTTGTCATCTCCAAAGCACCATACACCTCGTCAGTAGATATGTGGTAGAAACGTTTGCCTTCGTATTTCTCAGGAAGCGACTCCCAATAAAGTTTTGCGGCTTGAAGCAGTGAAAGAGTACCCATCACGTTTGTCTTTGCAAAAGTGAAAGGATCCTTGATTGATCTGTCGACGTGGCTTTCTGCGGCCAAGTGGATAATTCCGTCGATTTTCTCATCCTGCATGAGTTTGTAGAAGGAGTCGAAGTCACAGATGTCCATCTTCACAAACCTGTAGTTTGGCTTGTTTTCAATGTCTTTCAGATTTTCAAGGTTTCCGGCGTATGTCAACTTATCAAGATTGATAATGTTGTATTCAGGATATTTGTTTACGAACAAACGGACTACGTGCGAACCGATAAATCCTGCGCCTCCTGTAATGACGATGTTTCTTTTAAAATTCATACTATTCAAGTGTATAATTTTTGCAAAGATATGGAAAAATGCTGAATGATAAATATTCAATGCAAAAAAAGAGACGATGCATGCACCGTCTCCTTCAAAATATCTTATTTTTTTATTTTGCTACAATCAAGAAGTAGTTCTTCTTTCCGCGTTGAGCAAGAATGTATTTGCCGTTAAGAAGAGAATCCGCGTTGATTACGGCATCGTATGACGCCAACTTCTCTTTGTTGATTGCCACACCACCGCCTTGAACCATCTTTCTCATTTCTCCTTTGGATGCGAACACTTTTGCTTTGTCTGTAAGCAAATCTGCTGCTGCTATGCCTGCCTCGATTTCGCTCTTTGCTACCTCAAACTGAGGAACGCCCTCGAATACAGAAAGCAAAGTCTCCTCGTCAAGTTTCTTCAAAGAGTCTGCTGTAGCGTTTCCAAACAAAATGTTGGATGCTTCAACAGCAGCTTCGTAATCCTCACGAGAGTGAACCATGACAGTAAGCTCTTCAGCAAGTTTCTTCTGAAGTGGACGCAAGTGTGGAGCTTCTGCCTGCTCTTTCACCAATCCTTCAATCTCCTCTTTTGAAAGAGACGTGAAGATCTTGATATACTTTTCTGCATCGTCGTCAGAAACGTTTAGCCAGAACTGGTAGAACTTGTATGGAGAAGTACGTTTTCTGTCAAGCCAAACATTACCAGACTCAGTCTTTCCGAATTTCTTTCCGTCTGCCTTAGTGATTAGAGGGCAAGTAAGAGCGTATGCCTCAGCGCCGCTGATCTTGCGGATCATCTCAGTTCCGGTAGTGATATTGCCCCATTGGTCGGCACCACCAAGCTGAAGCTTGCAGTTTTTAGTCTCATTCAAGTAGACGAAATCGTAACCCTGAAGAAGCTGGTAAGAGAATTCTGTGAACGACATACCGTCGGCTCCGTTCTCACCTGTGAAACGACGTTTTACAGAATCCTTGCTCATCATATAGTTGACTGTGATAAGCTTGCCGATGTTGCGGATGAAATCAAGGAAAGTGAAGTTTTTCATCCAGTCGTAGTTGTTGACAAGTTCAGCCTTGTTTGGAGCGTCGCTGTCGAAATCCAAAAATTTAGAAAGCTGGGCCTTGATACACTCCTGATTGTGGCGAAGCATAGCCTCGTCGATAAGCACACGCTCCTGAGATTTTCCAGAAGGGTCGCCGATCATACCTGTCGCGCCACCGATAAGAGCAAGTGGCTTGTGTCCGGAACGTTGGAAATGACGAAGCATCATCACACCAACGAGGTGGCCGATATGTAGTGAGTCGGCAGTAGGGTCAATGCCTAAGTATGCAGTTGTGACCTCTTTTTTCAACTGTTCTTCTGTGCCCGGCGTCATATCCTGAATCATGCCGCGCCATCTTAGTTCTTCAACGAAATTCATATAATTATTTTTCAATTTTCTTATAAAAGTGCACGCAAAAATAATATTTTTTAAGGAATATTAGTTGAATATCGCGTAATTAAACTAAATTTGCAGTCAGAAAAATAAAACGTAACTAAAATTTCTTATGATTAATTCACAAGATATCAAGATCGGAAGCTGCGTTCGTTTGGATGGCAAGCTTTATTTTTGTATTGATTTCCAGCATGTAAAGCCAGGTAAGGGTAATACAATCATGCGTGTTAAGCTAAAGTGTGTAACTGATGGTCGCGTATTGGAGCGCCGCTTCGACATCGGTGAGAAGTTGGAGGATGTACGTGTTGAGCGTCGTGAGCACCAGTACCTTTACAAAGAGGGTGAAGATCTAATCTTCATGAACAATGAAACATTCGAGCAGATTCCATTGAGCCCAGAATTGGTAACAGGTGTTGAGTATATGAAGGAGGGTGACACTGTGGAGCTTGTTGTTGACGCTTCTACAGAGAACGTTCTTTTCGGCGAAATGCCAGTTAAGACTAAGCTTAAGGTTACTTACACAGAGCCAGGTATCAAGGGTGATACTGCAACTAACACTCTTAAGCCAGCTACTCTTGAGACAGGTGCGGAGGTACGTGTTCCTTTGTTCATCGAAGAGGGTGCAATCATTGAAATCGACACTCGTGACGGTTCATACCAGGGACGAGAGAGATAAGAGACATTTTAATGTTTGTTCAATTTTGGGCGACGAGGCATTTCCTGCTAAGTTGCCCTTTTTTGTTTTGCAAACATACAGGACATGAAGAAAATAAAAATAACAGTCGTCCGTAAGGCATGTTATACGGATTTGATGGAGAAATATGAGAATCCGCTGGAGCATGCCTGTGACCTCAACGAGGGACAAGTGTTCATCGCGAACGGGTGGGAGAGACCAGAGGGTTTCTGCCTTAGTGCATGGGAGAGTATATCGCCTTTTGTGATGACTCTTGCTCATGGCGGTGAGAATTTCTACGGTGGATGGATGAAGAACCCGAAGTCGGCGATGATCTCTTGCAATGATGGGTTTCGTCCCGTCTCCTTTTTGATTGAGACGATGGATGAATGAGGGAGAACGAAAGACGAAAAACAATAATAATATGAATATAGGAGATAAAATACCTGCTATTCTTGGCAAGGATCAGGATGGCAATGAGATAAAGGCGGAAGATTTCCGAGGAAAGAAGTTGGTGCTCTACGCTTATCCCAAAGACAATACTGGCGGATGCACAGCTGAGGCTTGCTCTTTACGTGACCACAGGGCAGAATTGTCAGCAAAAGGTTACGAAATTATCGGAGTGAGTAAGGATTCAGCAGCGTCGCATAAGAAATTCATTGAGAAGCAAGAATTGAATTTTAATTTAATCGCTGATACTGATACATCTCTGCTTCAGGCTCTTGGTGCGTGGGGTGAAAAGAAGTTTATGGGTAAAACTTGTATCGGCACTCTCCGTACTACTTTTCTTGTAAATGAGGAAGGCATCGTCACTCATATATTCACTCCGAAAGAGATAAAGACCAAACAACATGCCGAACAGATTTTGGAAGTGATATGATATTTGCAAAAAAGTGTCATTTCGCCCAAATGATATATAAAATCTGTTCTAAATGTACAAATGAATGCCGAAAAGTGTTGTGAAACAATATTAATTTGTTAGTTTTGCATCGATTAAAACGTTTTAAAAGCAATAACATGAAAAAACTTATTTTTGCTTCAGCAGCTCTTTGTGCAGCTGCTACTATCTCAGCACAGGAGGTGGTTGAGGCTCAACCTCAGACACAATCTCAGGTAGAGGAGGCTCCAGTTTCAACAGCTAAAAACTTCAAGCCAGGTTCTGAAAGATTTGGTGCTGAGGCTGGTCTTTATCTAGGCAGTGGTTTCGGTTTGAACGGTGGAAATCTAAACTTCAACTTCACTTTGTCTGACGAGTGGATGATTCGTTTAGGTTTTGGTCTAACTGTAGTCAAGAATGCAGAAACTGATGAGAATGAGAGAAATCACCATACTACAACTACTAATTTCAACGTAAAACCAGGTGTTGTTTACTCTTTCACAGGTACAGATCGTCTAGAGCCATATGTTGGAGCTGAATTTGTATTTGATCTTGGATCAGAGTGTCAATACGATGAGGAAGAGACGGAAGAAAAGGTTGTGGACACAAGCAATAAGACAAGAACTCCTTCTTATGGTGGTAACGCATTTACAGGTTTCAACTTCTACGTTGCTAAGGATCTTTACATAGGAGCTGAGGTTGGTTTTGGTTTTGCTATTACTCCAGATGCACATAATGTTAAAACAGATGCAGAGGGTAAAGTAAATGATTCAAAGGACAACAAGGCAAAATCTCATACAACAGTAATCAACCCTGTCGTAACTCCATCAGTTCGTGTTGGTTGGAAGTTCTAATCAATTAGAATATATAAATTACAAATGCGGAATGCTAAATTGTTAGCACTCCGCATTTTTTATGTCTTATTTGGCATTTTTCATTTGGCATTAACCTTGTAAGTCTCTGCAGTTTCTTCTGATTTCAATAGATATACCCCTTTGTTGGATACTCCGTCAATCTCAGAAGGCATATGTCCGTCGTTGATCTCTATTGTTTTTAATAGACGACCGGCAATATCATACAATTGGTATTCCCCATTCGGTATAATGTTGTCATCCGAGATGGAAATGACGTCGGTATGAGTTGTCGACTTGAATCTTATCCAGTCGATGTTGACGTACGACCCTTCGATTAATAGTTTCAGAATGTGTTTGCCTTTGCTTATCTCACTTGTCGACGCCGATATCGTCTGGTATGTCTCCCAATCTTTGCCTTGTGGCACCTCTATCTTATCTGTGACTGCTTTGCCATCAATGAACAAAGAAAAACCAGAACCTTCCAAACCTGATGCCACTCTCAACTCCAATTCGTAAGTCTCAGTGCGTGCCACGTCTACTGTGTATTCAAGCCACTCTCCCTTTGATGTCCAACCGATAGCATAACCTCCACCGTCTACTTCGGTGATATCCACGTCGTCATTGCGATATACAGACCCATGGTTTGCTGCATCGTCATCTTGGAATGCAAGTCCGGCACCGCCTTCGTCATAATTCTCTGTCTCCAATACACCAGGAATAGCGATTACTCCGTCGTAAGGTTTTTGCTCTGGCTTTTCAAAGTTGATTTCCGGATAATCTACCACTTTGTCGCTCGTCGACAGATTCTTGAATCCAAGTTTTGCTATCTCCGACAAGTTTTCCACCTTCCCCTTCAACGGGCATATTCTAAATTTGTGGCTATAGTCTTTCTTAGGCATCATCATCTGGTCGCCTTGTGGTTTGGCTCCCCATGAATTGACACCTCCAAGTCCTTGCTGCTGCAAGTCGACGCGAAGGGTGATGTCTTTGTTGTTGCCAAGATCCCATGGATAGACAGTTTTTTCCAAATCCTCAGGTGTGTGATGTTGGGCATTCATCTCCATGTATGGAGAGCCAACCACCATCAATCCTACGCCGACAGAGTTGGTGAGTGCAGCCCAACGAACATTTGTACGCTGACCTGTCTCGCTTATCTCCATATATTTAATAGTGGTGGAGTCGACGAGAGTGTTGTAGAGTCCTTCAAAAGCACTTGCGTTTCTTCCGAAGTAGTTCTCGTGAGGTCCACGTCCAAGATATGTCAGTCTTTCAAATCCGCCAGGCACAGTGATGAGTGTGCCGATGTTTGGAATCTCATCCAGGCTTCCGTCTGGACTCAATGTGTATTCCACAATGATATCTCCGCTTCCGTAGATCGTGTAACTCATATTCATCGCGGAACTTCCTGCTTCTGGGAATGAGATCTTGAAGTCGACGCGAGTCTCTTGGTCAGACACTTTTGTCACATTTGATGAGTTCACCTTTCGTTTGCTTCCTGCGTATCTCCACTCGCTGCAACGGTTTGCCATGTTGTTTCCTTTGTCGTTGTCTGTCGTGGCGCGCCAGAAGTTAGGCTCCGGACCATTCTTGATGAGCTGGATGCCATCGCTTGAATAGTTGGTGATCATTCCGTTCTTTGTGTTGATCTCAACCGAAAAATCGGAGCCTGTCACTTTGAGAGTTCCGTCAGACTCTGTTGTCGTCTGCTTAGGTAGAGACGCAATGTTGATTTTTGGAGAATATCCCTCTCCTAAATTTAAGCGGATCTGATCGTGGGCAATGCTGTGTCCTGCTTTTGCCCAATGTTGTGAATTTTTCAGACGAAAATCAAAATCAAGTTGGTATGAAGAGCCGGCTTTTACATATTTAGGTTTCTTGTAGTCCAAAGTGAACTCTTTTGTAGAGCGTGGATTGACATTTGTTGAAGATGCGTCAATCGCTCCACTTGCGATTTCAATTCCGTCTTCCTTCAGACTCCAGAATCCTTCCGCAATGTCGTTGATATTGGTAAAATCAAAGCGGCTTTCGATTGTGAACTTGCCAGACGCAGCGTCTTTCTCCTTCACCAGGATGTTCTGATAAGCATGTTTCACCTCCCAAATCTCAGGTTGCAAAGATCGGTCGGGAAAAACGATTCCGTTAGCACAGAAATTGTCGTCGTTAGGTCTGTCGCCCCACAGACCGCCATAGTTGAAGTATTCGGAGTCGCCACGTCTTAATCCTTGATCAATAAAATCCCAGATAAATCCTCCGAAGGTGCGAGGATTGGAATAAAACGCATCCACATATTTCTGAATCTCACCCACGCTGTTGCCCATTGCGTGTTCGTACTCGCAAAGCATGAATGGCTTGTTGTTATTGTTGTAAGTCGACACTCCCCATGGGTCACAGTACATACAGCTTTGTACGTCGGCATTATTATTGTCGCCCTCGTAGTGCACCGGACGGGTGTTGTCTGCCTGGTGGGCATACTCACGCATAGAAGCGAACACGTTTCCCCAGCCAGCCTCGTTTCCAAGAGACCAGATGATCACGCATGGATGGTTTTTGTCTCGTTGAATCATAGACGACATACGTTCCAGACAGGCAGGACGCCAATTGTCATCACTCTTAGGAAGCTTGTCGTTGGCTCCATGCGACTCCACATTACACTCATCCAACACATATATACCTAGACTATCGCAGATGTCGTAGATGCGTGGATCATTAGGATAGTGGGATGTACGCAAAGCGTTGATATTGAAATTTTTCATCAATGCCACGTCGTTGAAAATCAGTTCGGTAGACAATACACGACCATTATCTGGATCAATTTCATGACGGTTGACCCCACGCAATATGATAGGGGAGTTGTTGACATAGAAACGTGTGATGCCTTTGGAATCCTTTTTAAGCTCCACTTTGCGGAATCCGATTTTCGCACTCTCCACCTGCACCGTCTTTCCATTTGCATCTTTCAATGAAATGACCGCAGAATATAGGTTTGGCGACTCTGCCGACCAAAGACGAGGCGCGTCCACAGGAATTTGGAAGCTTACGGAAGCCTCTTTGCCTGGCTCGATGGAAGAGATTGTTTTGCTCTGTGGAGTAAATATCTCTTTGCCCGACTTGTCGTAAAGACCGAGCTCGACTGTAAGAGCCGACTCTGTGGTTTTGTCAAAATTGTCAACCCAGACAGTGGTGTTCAGAATTCCGTCTTTATAGTTTGACGCAAGAGTAGCGTCGATTTGGAAATCTTGAATATGAGTTTTTGGAGTGGCATAGATGTAGACGTCTCGCATTATTCCGGCAAGACGGATGAAATCTTGGTCTTCAAGCCAGGAGCCGTCGCACCAACGGAACACCTGCACAGCGATTTCGTTGTCGCCAGATAGGTTTAGTTTGTCTGTCACGTCAAATTCGTGGTCGGTGAAAGAATTTTCGCTATATCCCACAAATTTTCCGTTCACCCACACATAGTAGGCAGACTCAACACCTTCAAAATGCAGGCGGATACGTTTGCCATCCCAGTTGGCAGGCACTTTGAATGTGCGTTTGTAGTGACCTACTGGATTGAAATTTTTTGGTGCGGCTGGTGCGGATATATAGTCGCTGGCACTCCACGGGTAGATTACATTTGAGTAGATGGGGTGGTCGTAGCCAAGAAGCTGCCATGAGCTAGGCACTTTGATATCGTCCCAACCAGAGACGTCATAGCCCACTTTGAAGAAATTGTCATTACGTTGAGATGGCTTGTCGACGTGGAAAAATTTCCATGTGCCGGAAAGAGTCTGGTACCATTCTGACGATTTCCTGTTCGCCTTGATTCCCTCTTCAATAGTGGAGTAGGGCATCGACGTTGCGTGAGGCTTCAACGTGTTGACGGTGAAGGTTTTGGGATTGCCGTCCCATTCGGTCCAAGATTGTGCAGCCAATCCAAATGGAGTAAGCAAAGCGGTGACAACAGTCGCTTTGGCTAAAAAACGCATTACGCAATGCCTTTTTTCATTTGAGTAGTTGTGTTTCATGGTAGTTTAAATAATATATGATAAGGCAAACGTATAAATTCGGTTTAAGCAAATCAAATATTTTCAAGTGTAATTTTGCCTTTGGTAACAAATGTTAAATAGTTTCATTGTAATGTTAAGGCGATGTTACAAATGCATATTGTATGTGGGAAAAATGTCTGTTTGTAAAAAATCGGTGAAAAGTGGGAAAATTGTAAATGATAATGAGAAAAAAGGCTTTTTATTCAGGTCAAAAAATATAAGATATATCCTTTAATAGAATACCCACAAGTGGAACTAAATAGAATATCCATCTCTTCTTCCAACGAACAGACATCCTAAACATCAATTTCATTAGTAAAAAAGTGGTTATCGGATACAATATTGTAATCCAGTCTTTGAAATAGTAATCAAAACCATATTCAGAATGTATTAAAACAATCATGCAAGTCGCAATAAACCACGGGATTAATGAAAAAACCATAAGACAAATATAAATCTTTTGAAGCGTGTCCGGAGTTCCTCCTAACATTTTGGAAAAGAAAGAATAGTTTTCATTTCTTGTCAATTTCTCATTTTGTGTTTTTATCAAGGCCTCTGCTTCGTCGTGTTTGATGCTGCATTGCAATAGACTGCTTGACAATATACATAATAATGAGATCATCCAAACCCAATAGTCCATCCAGTTTATTCTCAAATATATGATTTCCACTATCTTTTTATTATAGAGAGGAATGATACGGGTTTTATATGTCGGTTCTTCACAGAGAAAGAAGACGATACCTATCCCTATCAGAAAGGCAAGAATAGGCAAAATAGGAAGCTTTTCCCTTCCTGCATAACTTAGATTGTTGCAATGATAAACAGCAAAAAGTGCGAAGAGAGATGCTGCCGCAAATATATATTGGACGGCAAAAAAATCAGAGTTGATAATGGAGCGGAATCCACCCTCAAAAAACATATATGAATAAGTCAATACAAAAGGATCACTGTCAACATGACCAGTGCTTTCTATCTCTATCAAAGGAGTCAGAAATAGAATTGAAATAAGAAAAAAGGTCAGGCCGATTTTCCATAAGACTGAAGCGTATTTATATTTTTTAGAATCTTCCATTTTTTTTTGAAGAATAGAATACAAAAATAATTGTTTATTTGTGCTATACGTCTTCTTTTTTATTATTTTCGCTTTGAACTAGGACTTTAATATAGGAATCCAAACTTTGACAAATTTAAGAATGAGTATGATAAGACGTTTTCTTTTAGCATTCTGTATATTTATTGGGACTGCTGTCAGTGCACAAACACGAGTCTTTCTTATAGGAGATAGCACAACAGAGACGTGGAAAGCACCCACTTGGTATCCTTGTAATGGATGGGGGGCTGTACTTCAGTATTTTTTTGACAGAGATAAAGTTGTGGTGGATAATAGAGCAGTTGGTGGAACGACAACGAAAAGTTTCTATAATGAACATTGGAAAAATGTGATTGCGGACATCAACAATGGTGATTACTTATTCATTTCTTTTGGTGCAAATGATTCTAATCCAAGTGCGAAATATTGTACGACAACAGAAGAATTCATAAACTATATTGGTATATTCTGTGATGCGGCTAGGGAAAAAGGTGCAACTCCTGTACTATTGTCCACAGTAAATCAGAATTCTTGGAATTCTCAAAATCAGTTAAATTCTTCATATGGACGGCATCCCAAAGCGATGAAAGAAGCCGCAGAGAAATATGACACTCCTTTTTTCGATCTTTATACGTTTGGTTTTAATCTTTCAGAGGAGGTCGGACGTGAATACAATACTTATTATCGTCATAATAATTACAAGCCTGGCGAATATGAAAATTATCCGGACGGAAAGACTGATAATGTCCATCTTCAAGAGACTGGTGCTATAGATTATTCTAGATATATTGTGGAGGAAATCGAGAAATCTAAAGATGAACGTCTAAAACCACTAGCTGACGCTACGGCCCCAAGATACGATGTGACATTTGAGACGGATAATGACAGCACTATAACTTCTATATCTAGATCAGCCACTTTTCCGGAAGGAATCAATGTGACATTGAAAAGTTATGCAATAGACAAAAATAAACAATGCTTTTGGAAAAATGCGTCAGGAGAAGTGATTTCAAAAAATAATGTCTATGTGTATGTGATGCAAAATCACGATGAGCATTTCAAGGCAATTTATAATGATACTTCTGTAATTCAAAAGTATAGTGAAGATTTCAAAATATACAAAGATAGGATAGTGTTCTATGACAATAGTATCCACACTGTCTCAATTTATACTTTTAATGGCAGATTTGTAACATCTGCGTCGACAACATACAATTATCCATTTAATTTGCAGACAGGTGCTTATATCCTGACAATAGATGGAATCAAAAGCACGAAGATTATGATAGAATAATTTGTGTGCATTTAAGAATTTGTTTGAAAATGTGATATGGCAGAGGATTGTTAAGTGCAGTCCTTCCTAGCTCTCTTTCTCCGTTTGAGCCGTAGTCGAGGGTGCAAAAACTGATCTTTATTTTTGAATGCTTATTATTTCAATTCATTGAACTCATGTTAAAAATGAGGATAAAAAATGACATTTTGAAAAAAATATTTGGTTGTATCTCTGTAAAATGTTACTTTTTTGTATGGAATTATGGTAATTTCAGTTATGATGGTATTTTATTATATTTAATATTGGTATTTATATAGTGTTAAATAATACGTTATGGCTATAAATATTGTACGAAAAGGGCGAAAAATAGCCTAAAATGAAAAAAACATTTCATATAGTTGTGATATAACAATTTAAACCGTAATTTTGCATCGTTAATTAAAAATACAAGAGACGATGCAACAACGATATTTCGCATATTATTATTTCTTTTTCTTTTACTTTAAGAGGTAAGAGCGGGATTTTGTTGTGTAAATATAAGTAATCAAATTTGTAATCCCGCATTCATTTGAATGTGGGATTTTTTATGGAATAGAGATGAAAAGAATAGCAATTCAAGGAGTGAAAGGATGTTTTCACGAAATAGCGGCACGAGAGTTCTTTCAGGGAGAAGAAATAGAAGTGGTGGAATGTGAGACATTTGAGAAACTTTTCGCGACTGTAAAGAGAGAGGGTATAATTGCCACACTTGCTATTGAGAACACAATAGCCGGCAACCTTCTTCAGAATCATATCCTGCTAAAGGAAAGCGGATTGAAAATCGCAGGTGAACAGAAGATCAGAATCCGTCACAACCTTGTAGCTTTGCCTGGCCAGGAGCTAGAGTCGATCAAGGAGGTATATTCTCATCCGATTGCGTTGATGCAGATTCGCAACTTCCTGGAGGACCACAAATTCTTGAAGGCTGTTGAGTGGGACGACACCGCGTCGTCTGCAAAGATGATCGCACAAGAGCAGTGTATGGGGAAAGCCGGTGTATGTAGTGAGTGGGCTGCTGAAATATATGGTCTTGAGATTCTTGCAAAGGGAATCGAAACGAACAAGCGCAACTTTACACGCTTTTTGGTGATAGCTGATCCTTGGACAGTGGACGACATCAAGAACAACCAGACACCAAACAAAGCATCCCTTGTATTCCGTCTCCCTCACGATGAGGGAAGCCTTGCCAAAGTGCTTTCTATAATGTCGTATTATGGTATGAATCTTACAAAAATCCAGTCAATGCCGATTATCGGAAGAGAGTGGGAGTATGAATTTTATGTAGATCTTCGTTTTGAAGACTATTTGAAATACAAGCAGAGCATTGAGGCATTCCAACCATTGACAAAAGATCTGATTATACTTGGAGAATACCGAGAAGGCAGACAGACGATTTAAAAGCCTATAGACAAATTAAAAAGAAAACGTAAACGAAAAAACAATATGAATATCACGCCAGCTGATAGAATTTTAGAGATTCAGGAATACTACTTCTCAAAGAAGCTAAGAGAGGTGGCTGAATTGAACGCACAAGGAAAAGATATTATCAATTTGGGTATAGGAAGCCCTGATAAGATGCCGTCGGATAAGGCTCTCGACACTCTTAATGAGGTGGCTCACCAACCCAATGCTCACGGATACCAGTCGTATCAGGGTATTCCTGAACTACGCAAGGCTTTTTCTAACTTTTACAAGCGTTGGTATGGAGTAGATCTCGATCCAAACAAGGAGATTTTGCCTTTGATTGGTTCTAAGGAGGGTGTATTTTTCTTGTCGCTAACATTCATCAACCCTGGCGACGGTGTGTTGGTGCCAAATCCCGGTTATCCTACATACACTTCCGCTTCCAAGATCCTTGGAGCAAGAATCATCAACTATGATTTGAATGAGGAGAACGGTTGGCAGCCAGATTTTGAGAAGTTGGAGAAGATGGATCTTTCTGGTGTGAAGATGATGTGGACGAACTATCCTAACATGCCTACTGGAGGAAACGCGCGTCGTGAGACATTTGAAAAGCTTGTCGATTTCGGACTTCGCCACAATATCATCATTGTAAATGATAATCCATACAGCTTTATCTTGAACGACAACCCTATGAGTCTGCTTTCTGTGCCACGCGCAAAAGAGTGCTGCTTTGAGTTGAACTCAACGAGTAAGTCGCTCAACATGCCGGGATGGCGAATCGGTATGCTTGCCGGAAATCCAGAGCTGATTTCATACGTGTTGAAGGCAAAGAGCAACGTCGACTCGGGAATGTTCAAGCCAATGCAGATGGCTGCGGCTAAGGCGTTGGAGGCAGATAAGGATTGGTATGACGGTATCAATTCCGTCTACAGAGCCAGAAGAAAATACGCTGAGGCGATTTTGGATTACATCGGATGCACTTACGACAAGAGCCAGGTGGGATTGTTTATGTGGGGAAAGATCCCTGCATCTTACAAAAGTTGTGAAGAGGTGGCAGACAAAATCCTTTACGACTGCCGTGTGTTCGTGACTCCAGGTTTCATTTTCGGAAGTAATGGCGACAGATACATCCGTATCTCACTTTGCTCAACGGAAGAAAAATTGTCGGAGGCACTTCAGAGAATCAAAGAAAATTTAAAGTAAAACAGAAAAAAAAGTAATAATATATGGAACTGAAAAAGATAAATTTAGCAGGAGCATGTGAAAGCCGTCCAATAGTGATAGCTGGACCATGTAGTGCGGAGACAGAGGAGCAGACAATCAACACTGCCCGTCAGCTACACGCACAGGGTATTAAGATTTTCCGTGCAGGAGTATGGAAGCCACGCACTAAACCCGGAGGCTTCGAGGGAAACGGTGAGCCTGCCTTGGAATGGTTGAAGGAGGTTAAGAAGGAGACGGGAATGTACGTTTCTACAGAAGTAGCAACAGCAAAACATGTGGAGCTGGCATTGAAGTATGGCATTGACCTTCTTTGGGTAGGTGCCCGTACAACTGCAGACCCATTCGCAGTACAGGAGATTGCAGACACATTGAAGGGGGTGGACATTCCAGTGTTGGTGAAGAATCCAGTAAACCCTGATTTGGAGTTGTGGATCGGAGCTTTGGAGCGTTTGAACAACGCCGGCATCACTCAGCTTGGCGCTATCCACCGTGGATTCAGCTCTTACGACAAGAAGCTATACCGTAACCTTCCACAGTGGCATATTCCAATCGAGTTGCACCGTCGTCTTCCTGAATTGCCAATCATTTGTGATCCAAGCCACATCTCAGGACGCCGTGATCTTATCGCTCCACTATGCCAGCAGGCTATGGACCTTCAGTTCAGCGGATTGATCATCGAGAGCCACTGTGATCCAGACAAGGCATGGTCTGACGCTTCACAGCAGATCACTCCAGAAGTGCTTGCATTGATTCTCAATAACTTGGTTGTCCGCACAACAAATGCATCTACAGAGAACATCACAGCCCTACGTAAGCAGATTGATGAAATAGATATGTCTATCCTAGAGATTTTGGCAAAGAGAATGCGTATCTCACGTGAGATCGGACAATACAAGAAGGAGCATGACATGGCGATTCTTCAGAGCAAACGTTACGATGAGATTATCTCTAAGAGAGTGGCAGACGGCAAGACAATGTCGATGGGAGAGGATTTCTTGAACACTATCTTTGAGGCGATCCATGCAGAGTCTGTACGCCAGCAGATGGAAATCATGAACAAATAAAAAAATTAACAGTTAAGAGTTAGTGGTTGCCAAAGCAATGACTAACTCTTGACAGTTTGAGATATAGATAATTAACGGTTGTAAAGAGTTAATTCAACTCTTAACTTTTAACTCTTAATTCTACATAAGAAATGCGTATTTTAATTCTTGGTGCGGGAAAAATGGGTACATTCCTGACGGATGTACTTTGCATGAAGCACGACGTGGCGCTTTATGACAAGGATTCAAAGAAGTTGCGTTTTGTGTTCAACACACAGCGTATGACTTCTCTCGAGGAGGTGAAGGAGTTCAAACCAGAACTTCTTATCAATGCAGTCACTGTGAAGTATACAATTCAGGCATTTGAGGAGGTTTTGCCATATTTGCCAAAAGACTGTATCATTTCGGATATATCATCAGTGAAGACGACATTGCCAGACTTTTATGCGAAATGTGGATTCCGCTTCGTCTCTACGCATCCAATGTTTGGACCTACGTTCGCAAGTTTGTCGGATCTACGCACACAGAATGCGATAATTATAGAAGAGAGCGACTGTTTGGGTAAGGCGTTTTTCAAGGATTTGTACAACTCTTTGCATCTAAATCTGTTTGAGTACACATTCAAGGAGCATGATGAGACAATGGCATATTGCTTGTCAATTCCATTTGCATCGACGTTGGCGTTCGCATCTGTGATGAAGCATCAGGATGCACCGGGCACAACATTCAAACGTCATATGGCAATTGCGGAAGGTGTGTTGTCGGAAGACAATTTCTTGATCTCAGAAATCTTGTTTAATCCAAACTCAACAAAGCAGCTTGCACTGATACAGGAGCAGCTTGCGGAATTGCAGGAGATAGTCAAGAGTAAGGACTACGACAGAATGTTGGCGTATTTGAATAAGGCTCGTGTGAATATCAAATAATCATATATAGATTTGATGAGGCTGTCTGACACGTTCGGGCAGCCTTTTTTTATCTTTTGAAAATACTATGCTATAAAGTTTGAAATTTGTTAAGAAAAAGAACTTCTTTAATCCTAGGATATTTCAGTCATTGATATTTTGCGTGATCTATTAAGTTGTCTTTTCTTATCATAATCTTGGAAAATCTGTTCAGGTGAAGAAAAATGCCCCTTTTCATCGGTTTTTTTAGAAAAATTTGAATTAATTTTGGGGTAGCGATTCCGAAAAATATGAAAGAATCGACTTAGAAATGTTCAATGAGTTAGACTGATAAAATCTATCTTTGCAACATAAACGATTGAGTTGTTTTTTTCAAATTTAATCGACGAGTTCTCATAGTTCATTTGAAATTTCACTCGTGCCAGAAAAATGGCGGTGAGATCGGCTGATACAGAGCACTGTGACGAAGGCAAAATAATGACTGTGAGAAAATGGAGGTGATTCGTTTGACGGAAAAGTTAAATAGAATATAGAATAATGTGTTAGATTGAGTATATTTAGGCATCATTGACCGTGAGGTTGATGGTGTGGAGAATGAGCCAGGCTTTTTAGTCTGGCTTTCCTTTTTTTGATAAATGTCTTTTTGTTTTACCTTTTTTAGGGTATTTCATAATGTGATGTAAGCTTTAATTTTGCGAAAAAAAGTCATGTTTAAATCAGATCAATTTGTTAGTACCGGCATTGTCATGTCGTTTGTTTCTGCCTTTTTTTTCATATCATGTGATGATGAAAAAATTGATGAAAGTCAAGAGAAAGAAGGAAAAACAGAACGTTTAGAAACCACCTATTCGATAGCATTCCCAGAAATGATTAGCGTGAATGGAGGTGATGTTTATGGTCATGATACCATTGGCACATTTATAGAAGGAAGAAATGTGACGTTGTCTGATTTTTCGATCAGCAAGTATTTAGTGACGAGAGATCTTTACTTCAAGGTCATGTATGACGACAAAGATGTGAATGCATGGCCAAGCAGATGTGAATATAACCAAACTTACCGTGGTGAGATTATGGAAGGGGAGAAGGACAGTCTTCGCCCTGTGGAGAGCGTTTCGTGGTTTGATGCCGTATATTTTTGTAATCGTTTGAGCAAAATCAAGGGGTACGAACCGGTGTATTCCATTTCTGATATAAAAAGAAATACAGTTTATTCTATCATATCTGCTACTGTTTCCCAAGACTTATCAAAGAATGGTTATCGTCTGCCAACTGAAACCGAATGGGAGTATGCGGCAAGAGGAGGTGACGTGACTGTGGAGGATTGGAATTTCTATTATTCTGGAGCTGACAGTGAAAATGCGGGAGCTGCAATAGACAGTGGTATGGATGCAGTCGGATGGTATAACTGCAATGCGGAAACAGGTGTCACTACAAGAAGAAATCCATCAACCATGCACGGCTCGCACCAGGTTGGCCTTAAAAAGCCTAATCGTTTAGGTGTTTACGACATGAGTGGTGGAATATTTGAATGGTGTTGGGATTGGGAGCATGCTATTTCAACAGGTTCTACTTTAGATCCTGTTGGTCCAGATTCTGGTGATAAAAAAGTACTTCGTGGAGGAAGTTGGCTGCATGGTTGGGCTATTTATTGTGGAGTGAGGTTGAGATTATCATCAGAACCACAGACGTCAACAGACTATTATGGCTTTAGAATTGCACGAAGCAAGTGAAACACAATCATCGAATTTATGAAAAGAGGAACTCCTTTAACATGGTTTTCCTCTTTTTCTATTATTGTTTTTTGTAAAGAGTTTAATGGTCCTATTTTTTTTTGCCTTTTTTTTATATATTTGCCTTGACTATGGGAAATACAAAAGGTAAATATTGGACTAAGATTGCTATTATGGCAGTAATTCCGGCTATATTAGTCGGAATCATATATTTGTCTACTTTGTTGATGCCGACGTTCGACTTGTTGGATGAAACCAAAGATTTCAAGATAGATACCCAGATTGATGCGGGTGACGGTGGAAATTCAGAGTGTAGGCTAGTGAAAACAGCAGAAGGGGTGGATATGATATTCACACTAAGATCTTCGTTTGCCTATCCTTATGTCGGCATGGAAATACATAAAGATGATTATTCTACCTTCCCTCTTGAAAAGTATGTGGTCGAGGCTGATATCGAGAGCACTGAGGACATGCGTTTTTCAGTGCGTCTGCAAGAAGAATTTAATTTTGGAGACAAGGGAGTAGCCCATCCTACGGCAGTCTATTCGTTTTTATTAAAGAAAGGAACTAATGAAATTGAGATTCCGGTTGAGGAGATAAAAGATATTCCGGAGTGGTGGTATGCTTCTTATCCGCATTGGACTACAGATGTGCAGAGAATGAAGTACGAGAACATCAAGATTATCTGGCTCACCGCAGACAATTCAAACGAGAAAGATGTGGAGCATAGGATTAAAGTGAAGAGCCTTCGTCTGGTGCCGGCCGCTTGCAACGGTTTTTTGAAAGATGCTGTCACTGTAATGCTTGCTTTTTGGGCTATATTGGCAATAATATCTCTATACCTCCGTCGCAACAATGAAAAAAAGGAGGAGGAAGAAGAAAAGGCTCAGCAAGTTGTGTATGTGCCGTATGAAAAACTGGATACAGAGAAAGAAGCTCCGAATCTAAAGGATGAAATTTTGACCTTCATTGGAAAAAATTATCCGAATCCTGAATTGAAACTTGCGGATGTGGCAAAGGCATTGTCTATGGCGGAAGATAAGACGTCGGAAGAGATCCGTCTTGCTACAGGAAAATCATTCAAAGCATACCTTAATACTATACGAATTGAAGAATCTAAACGACTGTTGAAGAATACAGCAATGCACATTTCTGAAATCGCATTTTCTGTCGGATATAATAATGTGCAGCATTTCAACCGAGTATTTAAGGAGAGTGTCGGTGTCGCTCCTGGCACATTCAGAGATGGATCATCTGGCTCGAATGACTCAGCAGAATAATCAAACTCTTTTAAATATTATTTCTTAGAAAAAGATTCTCGGATGTCAAATTTATTCGATATCCGAGTTCAACCGTTTGCAAAAAAGAGTAATTTTGCGGAAAACAAAGAACTAAGAAAATGGCAGAAATGAAAAATCTAGCCCGTCAGACAGCTGTCTACGGCATTAGCAACATCCTTGGTAAATTCCTTAATTGGTTGCTTGTCCCACTTTACACTTATGTGCTTACTTCAAGTGCTGAATATGGAGTAGTCACGAATTTATATGCGTGGACAGCCCTATTGCTTGTGATCCTTACATATGGAATGGAGACGGGATTTTTCCGTTTTGCAAACAAGGAAGACGGAGATGCACAGAAAGTGTTTGGCACGGTGCTGACTTCTGTAGCCGTAACATCAACAATATTTGCGATGTTGGTGATGCTGTTTTCGGAAGATGTGGCTGTTTGGCTAGGCTATTCGTCGCATCCTGAATATGTCACGATGATGGGAATAATAGTGGCGATCGATGCCGTCGGCACAATTCCTTTCGCATATCTTAGATATGAGAACAAAGCAGGCAAGTTTGCGATTTTCAAGTTGTTGATGATCATTGTGAATATTGCGGCAAACCTATTTTTCCTTGTGCTTTGTCCGATGTTGAAAAGCAAGTATGATGTGGAAATTCCTTTCTATGACGAGAACTATGGAGTAGGGTATATTTTTGTTTCAAACCTGATTTCCACTCTTTTTGTGACATTATTGTTGCTGCCGGAAATTCGTAAGGCAAAGAGCCCGGATGCAGGATTGCTTAAGAAAATACTTGGATATTCGCTCCCTCTATTGCTTCTTGGAATCGCAGGAATTATGAACCAGACAATCGACAAGATAATATTCCCGTATTTGATGCCGGATAGAGCGGTTGCGGAGTCGGAACTTGGAATATATGGAGCCTGTTTCAAAGTGGCGATGGTGATGATGGTGTTCACTCAGGCATTCCGTTATGCATACGAGCCATTTGTGTTTGCACAGAGCAAGGGAGAAGACAAGAAGGTGCAGTATAGTTTGGCGATGAAATATTATGTGATATTTGCATTGTTGATAGCACTGGGAATGTCGCTGTTTATGGATGTTTTTGCATTGTTGGTATCTCCATCATACAGAGTAGGAATGACGATAGTTCCATTAGTTTTGCTCACATACCTGTTTCAGGGAGTATATTTTAATTTGTCTATTTGGTATAAGTTGACAGACCGTACATATTGGGGTGCAATCTTGTCGACTATTGGTTTGGTAATAACCTTGGTAGTGAACATTGCTCTGGTTCCAGAATTCAGTTATTACGGGTCGGCAATCGCATCTTTCCTATGCTATTTGTGTGTTACAATCATATCATATATAATGTCGCAAAAGTATTTTCCTATCGACTATGATAATAAGAGCATGGCAATTTATCTTGTTTTGGCATTAGGATTATATGCAATATTTTATTTCGTTGCTCCGGAAGGATTGATTATCAGGTTATTGGTGTCGACGGTGCTGTTGTCGGTTTACATAATCGTGTTATTCAGAAGAGATTTCCCAGCGTCGTCGCTGCCGGTTGTGGGAAAATATTTCAGATAAGCATTATTAAATATGTGTATATAAAGACGGGAGAAATCTCGTCTTTTTTATTTGATGCGTTTATATATGTATTTCGGTGTATATTTATACTGGCATTCATTTTAACAATTTTTAGCATGCTTTTACAAAAACATAAGAATACTATGTTTTTTAGCAACAAAATGTTACAATTATGTTTAAATAAAAACGAAATAATCGTTAATAAACTTTAAATGTTATGATTTTTTGTTATTTTAGCGACCGCTTTGGAGTGTGTCCTATTCTAAAGTATGTATGAAAATAGAAAAACAAAACAACAAAGATATCTCTAATATCTAAGATATGAAAAACTTAATATCTTATAAAAAGTCCGGTCTGAATGCTTTGCGAAAGGCATTTTCGTTAATCGTAGTATTGTGTACATTCCTTCAGGGTGCGTGGTCTCAAGCATTTGAAGTCGAAGGATGGTATAATGTGGTGGTAGAAGGAGATCCTTCGTCTCGCGTTGTAGCTACTGATGAGTGTGGAATGATATACAGAGTCTATATTGAGACAAATAGTCCGGGTCAAGATAGAATATTTGCTATAAAAAATCCGGCGACGGGAGAGTATATTAACAACGTCCAGTCGGCTATTTCAACAAGTGTTTTGAAATGCACGAATAATGATGAAGGTCATTCAAGGACTAGATTTGTTATTTCAGGAGGACAGGAATTAGCTGATTTCTATTTGAATTTCAGTACTTCTCCTATTACAGTATCAGACACAAAGCCAGTTGACGCTGATATGATTAAGATTACACCATCAACTGGTTCGAAAGTAAACATAGGATCAACTCTGCAGTTTATTTCTCAGTTCTGTTCTTCAAATGTTAATTCTGATCTTACATATTTGTGGAAGATCAGTAAAGACGGTGATGTATGGATTGATCCTGCAGATAAGAATGATGAATCCATATTTAAGTTTACTGTATTGTCAGACATCAAATATGTAAAGTGTGAAGCCTCATATATAGATCCTTCAGACAACAGTCAGACAATTTCCTCAAATATTGTAGAGCTTACGGTGAATAAGCCTACATTTAATGTGAAAATTGAAGGTGAAGGAGTGAGAGATGTCAACTCATATGAAAAAGAGGTTCCATCGTGGCGTGATGTTGTCATCAAGTTGGTAGATCTACCTTCTCATAATGTTTCGAATCCAAAGATTTCATTTATGGCATTGGATGGAGGAGACAGTTATAAACCATTGGATGAGGCTGTTCTCAATGATGATAAGATGAGTTGGAGTTTGTATGCCAATAAAAGTGGAAAAATGCGCATACAAGTAGATGTGGAGGTTCCTGCATCCGACGGAACATCAACAACTGAGACATTGGAAAAGGAGTTTATTTTCCGTTTGGTATATTCTCCAGATAAGGAAGATGCTGTACAGGAGTTGTTTTATGACGATTTCGGATATTTCGTAGGAAATGAGTATCACTATGTGAAATATAAAGATGGAGAGGTAGAAAATGCAGATGCAGTTGAGCCTGTGAGCTCAGATTTGCCAAGCAATATAAAGTGGATGGACGATCAAAATGGTTTCATCAAGGAACATAGTTTTGCATTGACTGATCCAAAAGTTGCACGTTTGCCTTTGGATGCAAATGGTAATCCACAAAGAAATGATGCGAATTGTTGGAGTAAAGGAGACAATATGCCATATCAATGTTGGTGTGAGAATGGTTTCCGTGTTGAAGATGGTTTTTATGCGTTTGTATCCAATCCAACTATGGCAGATGGTGGAGCGAAGACAGAAGGTGGTGCAAACGACTATTGGAACGGTACTGACCATACAGAAAATTCAGATGGAACGAAGCACGGCGCTATGTTGATGGTGAATTGTGCAAAGAACTCATTGGATGCAATTATATATGAGAGAGATTTTGAGATTACAGGTGAGTGTGCCAATGTGATGGTGCTTTTCTCTGCTTTTGTAAGTAATGCTCAGGGAATTATTCCTAAAAACGGTGCAAACACTCCAGTAAACATCCGTATGGATATTTACGAGAAGGGTGGTACACAAGTTCTTACTTCCATTGAATCTGGAGATGTGATCACAAGAAATTATGGATCTAATTCATGGTCGAATTTGACGGCGTTGTTCCCATTGTCAAATAAGGATAATACAGAGGGTTCTAAGTTCTATACGTTGAAGATCACAAACAATGCTCCTTCAGGTAGTGGTAATGATATTTTGCTTGATGATATTTCATTGAAGGTTTGTTTCCCTGAAATTGAGGTTAAGGCAAATGTAACTGCGGAGGAGACTCTTGATGAGCATAATATTGTAATTTGTGGTAAGAGCAAGAATTTGACTTTGACTGCTTTCAACCGTGCGGGTATTGAAAACTATATTCCTACACCATACTATTTGTTCCAGTATTTTGATGATGCAGATAGCACTTGGAAGAATCTTCCTAAGGATGCAGAGTCGACGGAATCTGCAATCTCAGAGGATCCTACTATGGATATCAGACTTAGCAAGAAGGATTTCAGTGGAGACACTAAGTTCCGTGTTATTGTGGGTAATGCAAAAAGTACAATTCAAAAGTTGGTTACAGATGGTATAGACAAGCCAAACTGTATGTACACTTATGCGGTTTCGGAAGATTTCCATGTTAAGTTCAATCCTGTAGGAGAAGACTTGGATTTGTTTGGATGTATAGGTGAAACAATTAACGTGGATGCGGATGCAAATGGTCGTCCGTCTATCGAGTGGATTGATTATTCAGGAAAGACATTGACAACAAATGATTCTATCACAAGCATCAAGGATGACAAGTTGGTGTTCGTGATTCCAGAGTCAATTTTGAAATCAAACAATAAGTCGGATACGCTATATATGATAGCTACAACAGAGGGTGGACTTTGTTCAGACACTCAGATTGTATCAATCACTAAGTACGACGACTTGGATTTCAACATTGTCAACGACACATTCTATTGTGAGTTCGACAAAACAATAAAGGCCGTTGATGTTTATCCAACAAGTGGAATCAACTATGTATGGAAACTAAAGGGTTCAGACTTGGAGGATCAGACAGGTTCTGAATTTAAGGTTTTGAAATCAAATCCAGAGATTTTCGACAATACAGTGACTGTAACTGGTACAGCTGAAAAGTTCTGTCCAATAACGAAGACAACAGACTTCAGCATCTACCGTCGTTACAATCTAGATTTGACAGTTGATGTAGAAGGAGCTAACCAGAAGGTGGCAAATATCTGTTTGCCTACTGACGGTGAAAGTTCATCTCGCGTTGATCTTGAAGTTAAAAAGATTTACGCTGATGGATCGAAACCATCTTATGCGAATGAAAAAGTCACTACTTACTTCTGGTACAGAAAAGATGGTGATAAGGATTCTGTTCTTATCGGACAGGGACCAGAGACAACATTTGTTGATCGTTTGACAGAAAACAATATTTACAAATATTCAGTTGCCGCTGTTGATGAGGTCTGCTATAAGAATGATGCTGTTGCAACTTCTGATACATCCACAATCAATGCAAGAAAGCCGTTGATTGTAAAATTGACAGAGGATAAGGAAGAGATTTGTAAAGGAGAGGAGAATACTTTGAATGTCAAGATAACAAATGCATTGAAGGTAGATACAATTACTTCTCGTTTCTATGAGAATGGAATATTACTCACTTCTCTGTTAGGTTCGGATAAGAATCATACTTATGTTCCTACAAATGAGACTAAGGAGAAGACGACAAAGAATATTAGGGTTGAGGTGATGGATATGATTTGTAGTCCATCTAAACCGGTTGCAGATTCTGTCAAGTTTGATGTTTTTGTTCCGCTTGTAGTATCACTTTCTACAGATGCTGAGGGCGATCAGAAGTGTATCAGAAAAGAGAACGGTGATGATTTTGTTAATGTGACATTGACAGTGGAGCAGGGAAATCCTCGTTCAGTAGAATGGTTTGACGGTGAGTATCCAGGTTTAGTGTTCAAGAGACCAGTAACTGTAAACCAGGGAAAAAACAAGATTTCAGTAAAAGCATTTGATGAAGTGTGTCGTGCTACTACGGAATCTGCATTTGTGACAGGAGCAGATACCTCGAAAACTATTACCGCAAGTGAGCCAATAATAATTAGTCTTACTGCAAATACAGATTCTATATGTAATGGAGCTTCGATTGAGATGTCAATGAATGTGACAAATTCATTGAATAATGGTCCAGAGGTAAGATGGTATGAGAGTTACAATGGAGTTGAAGATTTGAAATATACAGATAAAACAACTGAAACTACAAAATTTCACACTCCTATAAACAATACAGATTTTATGATCAATAAGACAATGATCGTAAAGACTATAGATGAGATATGTAATGCTGGAAAAGATGTTATGGATAGTGTATCTTACAATATCTTTATTCCTATCAAGTTGAATTTGACTCATGATGCTGTTGTCAACGGTAATACTATTCAGAAATGTATTACAAAAGACAATGTTGATAATTTCGTGATGTTGAAAGTAAATGTGACTGCTGGTAATCCAAGTAAATTGATATGGTCAGATGGAAACTACAATGATCGTTATCAAGATTATCGTCAGTTTATCGTATCTCCAGGTGATAATAAAATTTCAGTTATTGGTTCTGATGGCGTATGTGAGTCGTCGGCTAGCGATAATGACGCTTTGAATATCGTTGCTGCAAGACCTATTTCATTGAAGTTGGCTGCGAAGAATCCAGACGTATGTGATGGATCAGATGTGGATTTTGAATTGACAGTCGAGAATACACTTGACAAGGACAGTGTAGAAGTTAGATGGTATGAGAATGACGCTAAACTTTATACGACTAATGGAGCGTCATTGGTTAAGTCGCATACATCTTCTAACGACACTGATGCAAAGTTGGGCAAGACAATGGTTGTCAAGGTTGATGATGAAATCTGTAGCAAGGGTACGGATGTTTCAACTTCTGCTAATTATACAGTATACAAACCTGTCAAGTATTATTTGACTTCAGATGCGGCAGAATTTAATGTTCCGAACACTAAGTGTTTGGGTCAGACATCACAGGGATCTCAGACAAGTGCGGATATCAAAGTTAATTTGACTCAGGGAAATCCAGTGAAATTTGTATGGTCTGATGAAATTGTATGGGAATGGAGTTGGGATAAGGAAAATCCAAATAATACAACCGTTCGTACATTTGACTTGAAACTAGGAAAGAATACATTGTCTGTAGTAGCATTCGATAATGTATGTAACAAGGAAGGTGATGAAACTCAGTATGAAGGTGAGGGTCAGAATATCAGTATTGAAGCAAGAAAACCAATTCAGGTTGGTTTGAAATTGGCTTCTGGTAGAAACGTGATGTGTAAAGGTGAGGACATTTCTCTTGTAGCATTTGTCCATAATGATATGGAAGGCGAGAAAACTAAGTTGGAGTGGAACGAAAATCATGGAGTTGATAATGGTATTGTAGAAAATGGATCTTACACAACAGACAAATTTTCTCCAGATAAGGGAGATTGGACTTATTCTGTAAAAGCAAGTGAGAATGTCGAAACTCCAATCTGTCCATCTCAAACTGCTACATTTGATGTCTCTGTTCAGGTAAATACGACATTAAAGGTATATTCGTCAGAGGATGCTATATGTCAGGACACTTCCGGTAGAGATACGGTCAAGTTGGTTAGATTGACAGCTCATGTCCTTACGGGTAAACCACAGGGAATTATATGGAGTACGGGTGATACAACAAGAATTGATAGTGGCTATTCTTTCTTGAATGTTGCACCAATGAACAACCGCATATATTCTGCTTACGGATATGATTCAGTATGTGTGAAGACAACACCAGCATATACTGACACAATTGACGTTGACCACAGAATTTATGTCACTTTAGCTGCAGAAGATTACAAAGTCCAGATGGGTGATGAGGTCAAATTGAATACAGAGTATTCATTGCCTGCAGATGGTGTTCGTTATTATGAGATGGTTTCACCAAATGAGGTAGAACTTGAGAGAAATTATGATTCAGAATTTAGCTGGCAGTTGGATGAACCTGGACGTTACAAGTTCATTGTGAAGTTGGATAATGGTAATTGTGGAGTCCGCAATTCCAATATTATAGATGTTGATGTTGCCGACTACGTTTTGGTGCCAAACGTTATCACTCCTTACAATGGTAATCCTAAGAACGACAAGTTTATGGAAGGATATGACGTGAAGATTTTCAACCGTTATCAGGAGACTGTTTATGAGGGTACTGATGGTTGGGATGCAACATATAGAGGTGAACTTGCTACTCCTGGAACATATTTCTACATCTTGACAAAGAAAGATGGTAGAGTGTTGAAGGGTACAGTTGAGGTTTATAGAAAATAATGGGAAAGAAAAATATAGTCACGATGAAAAAGACGATTTTCAGTTTTGTGATTTCCGCATTGCTTGCCACAAGCGTTTGGGGAATAGAGCGAAGATTCGGAACCGGTTTCTACGAATTCGATTCGTCTAAAGAAAATAAGAAGGTTGATGAGCAGCCAATGTCTGTGTATAAGGATGGCTTCTTCGTCTTCTTCAGAGATAACATAGCTTATAAGTTTAAACCTGGTAAAAACCTGGATTTGTCTAATGTTGAGGAGTGTCCTGAATTGAGTGGATTGGGAATTCAGGGAACATTTGCCTATGATAGAAATAAAGGCAAATTGTATTTCTCGAAGAAAGATTCTCAAGGAAATTCGGAGTTGTATGAGGCTACCGAAGATGACGGAAAGTGGAAAGATGTGAAGAAGCTTAAGATCAAGGGTACCATGGCTCAGGCGAAAGAAGTACATGGATCATCTTTGGCTATCGGACGTTGGAACCATTATGTGCCAGGAGTGAAAGGATTCTACAACCCTTGTATCGGACGTGCGGGAAGACGTATTTATTTCTCTGGTGAGTTTATGGCAGGTAAGGGTGGTCGTGATATCTGGTATATCGATCAAGATAAGGAAGAAGAAGGAATGTGGACAAAACCAGAACCTGCAAGTGACTATATCAATTCACAGAATAAAGAAGACTATCCTTTTGTAGTTGCTGATACAGCATTGTATTTTGCTTGTAATAAGGTGACAGGAAAAGGTGGTATGGATATATATGTGAGTCACAAGGGCGCTAAAGAAAAGGATTGGGGTAAACCTGAGAATTTAGGTGAACTTTTCAATACTGGAGCTGATGAGTATAATATTGTCGGTAACGCATATTCGATGTACTTCTTGTCTAACCGTAAAGGAGGTAAAGGAGGCTTTGATATCTACTATCCAAACAAATATAATGTCAAGAGGACTGGCGAGTTGACTCCAGACTTTACATGTGATGAGCCTAAGGGTTTCCACTGGGTATTGTTCTTCTTTGATTTTGGAAAGGCCGATATGAAGCCTGAGTATGAGGCACAGTTGGATGAGTTGCTTCGCGCAATGAATGAGTTCCCTGGTGGTAAGTTTGAAATCTCAGGACATACGGATTCCCGTGGTTCTGCTGAGTTCAATAAGAAATTGTCGCAAAAACGTGCTGAGTATGTGCGTAGTCTGTTGATCGCAAAAGGTTATCCAGCAAACTTGATTGTAGCTGTGGGACGTGGTATGGAAGAACCTGTTATTCCTAATGCTCAACTGGAGGAGGAACACGAGCAGAACCGTCGTGTTGATATTAAATTGTTGAATGAATAAGGAGAAAATAAGAATATGAAGAAAATATTTATTGTATTAGCAACGTTGCTATTTACGGTTTCTGCCTATGCTCAGCAGGATTTGCTAATGACTCAGCAATTTTTCTCACGTATCAATAAGAATCCAGCTGGTATTGGTAACTTTGAGCAGATAGATGCTTTTTTGTTGGGCCGTTTCCAGTGGGTTGATATCAAGGATTCTCCTAAGTCAGGTATCTTCAATGTCCAGACATTTAAGACGGAGCTTAATTCAGGATTCGGTTTCACAATGAGTTATGATGACATCGGTCCTGCAAAAGGTAGCTTCAATCCCAAGGTTGTCTATGCATATGTGTTGCGCCTTCGTGAGGATATGGTCCTTTCTATGGGATTAAGCGCTGGTATCCAATATGCTTATTTTGACGCAAGCAAATATACTCCAGAGGATCTTACCGAGATCACTGAAGATCACGACTTTATTAACGATAGAGTTAGTGAGGTTCATCCAGATGTGGATTTCGGTCTTGAGTTCTCTAACCCAAAATATATGTTCGGTGTGTCTGGAACTCACTTGTTGAAATATGAGTCTACAACAACTCAGTCTGCTTTCCACATCAACGGTTACGGCCGCTATTTCTGGGATTTGTCAGACAATTTTGTGTTAGCTCCTGCATTGGCATACACATGGCATGATAAGGTTGCTGTCGCTGAAATCAACGCAATCTTGTTCTATAAGAATTTCCTTTGGGGTGGTATGACTTATCATCCGGATATGTTTAATAAGTTTGGCACAAACCCTATAGCTTTCATGCTTGGTGCTGAGTATAAGAACTTCCGTATCGGTTATACATTTGACTATAACTTCGGTAATGTGTCGAAACTATCTGGTTCTGCTCATGAAATCATGTTGTCTTATAGTGTTCAGACTAAGAAGACGAAAGTTCCTTACGAGAGATTTGAATAATAAATTCTCGACAACGCTCAATTGCTGTCACGTATGATTCAGATTTGATTGTTGTCCATTTTAATAGTATAAGCCGTTTTAGTTTTGATCAGATGTGTATCTGATATTCTAAAACGGTTTTTTAATTTAGATTTTCTGACTAGTTATGGAGATAAATGTATATCAGCGTTTTTTTGAAGCTGAGCTTGAATATAATGGAGTGAAACGTCGTGCAGCTTCTGTTCTGCTTATTTCTGATTCTGAAGCTGGAAACATCAAATATACGGCGGCAGTCGCTTTCATGCCGTATGAGGATTCGGAAGATTTCCGTGTGCCGTATGATGCCTATTTCACTAAGGTGATTTTTGAAGGTTGTGGCCGTCGCTCAAAAAAGAAAGAAAAACAATTCATAGAGAATCTTGTTCAGTATATTGATGAATTGGCGACGGAAGTAGAAGGAGTCATATTTTGGGATAAGCCTCTTTCGTGTGAAAGATTAGGATAATACAAATGAATTTTCGATTCTCGTTTTTTAGTTTGTGTTTTGACAAATTAAACTTATATTTGTTGCATTTTTAATACTTGATGACTTTTATGTTTATGAAAAAGACTATTTTGTTGTCCCAGATTATTTTATTCGGACTTTTTATTATGGGATGTGGTAGAGAAGATTCAGAAGACGGTACCATGAATTATTCTCCAGGTGGATATGATTCTTATTACAATACAGAAAGATACGCTGATAGGGATGAAAACGATTTTAAATTGGTTTCTGTTAATCCGACGTCTGTTTTCTCTGTAGATGTAGACAAGGCAAGTTATAGTAATGTCCGAGATTATATTCAAAGGGGTTCTCTTCCGCCTGTTGGATCTGTCAGAACAGAGGAATTTGTCAATTATTTCAATTATTCATATCCCGAACCAACTGGTGACGATCTTGTTTCGTTGAATGCTGAAATAGGAGAGTGTGCGTGGAACAAAGGCCATTATCTACTTAAACTTGGTCTTAAGGCAAAGACTATTGATGTAAGTAATGTGCCATCTTCAAATCTAGTTTTTCTTATCGACGTTTCTGGAAGTATGTCTCAAGAACTACCTTTGCTTGTCGAAGCTTTTGATGTTTTGATGGATGGGTTACGTGATAATGACCGTGTGGCTATTGTGACATATGCTAGTGGAGATAGAGTTGTCCTTCAGAGTACTCCGTGCACTAAAGAAGGACGCAAGAAGATTTATAATGCACTACATTCTCTTTCTGCAGGTGGCAGCACTCAGGGAGCCAAAGGTATTCAGACAGCATACGAGATTGCCCATAAGAACTTTATCAGTGGTGGAAACAACCGTGTGATACTTGCTACAGATGGAGATTTCAATGTGGGAGTATCTAGCACTGCAGGTCTTAAAGATTTGATTCAGAAGGAGAGGGAGACGAATGTGTTCCTGACTGTGCTTGGCTTCGGACGCGGTAATCTTAATGATGAGATGATGTCGACTATTGCCGACGCAGGAAATGGCAATTATTCGTATATAAGCACAATTTACGAGGCAAAAAAGGCTCTCGGTACTGAACTGTGGGGATCTATTTATACTGTGGCTCAAGATGTGAAGATATTGGTGGATTTCAATCCTAATTTGGTGAAAGCCTACCGTCTAATTGGATATGAAAAGCGTTTGTTGAATAATGAGGATTTCAATAACGACAAGAAAGATGCTGGTGACATGGGCTCTGGACATACTGTAACCGCACTTTATGAGATTGTTTCGGCCGATAGCAATGAAGAGTTTCCTAATACAGCTACAGAATCGGAATATGTGAATCCCGTCGCTTCTAACGACCATACTAATTGGATGACGGTGAAATTCCGTTATAAAAAACCGACTGAAACAGAAAGTAAACTTCAGGAATTAAAAGTCGACGGCTCTTATCTAAAAGATATGAATTCTGCCGATTTTAATTTGGCTCAATATGTCTCTGCATTTGCACAGGTGTTGAATGACAGCAAATATTGTCCGATGTCTCTTGAGGATATTTCAAACTCAATTGCATCTATACCTTCTGATGAGAACGGATATGTCGATGAACTTAAGGTATTGGTTCGAGAAGCCAGTATCCTAAAGAAATAATGAATTCTTTACGACTAAGAAATATGTCTAATGTATTTTGAGGATAACTCTTCCATTATTTTCGCAGTCGGAAGAAAAGAAGATGTGTTAAATACTATTCACAAAAAAAGCATCGTCAACCGATGCTTTTTTTGTGCTCCGAATTTTGATCGGATTTGAATAATAATGTGTTATATAGAGTTTATTTAGGACAAAGTCGTTTTATAAGAAACCATTCCTCCCTTCCATTTCACTACGATGATGTAAAGACCTGGAGTCACTTGGCTTCTAAACTCGTATTCTTGTTGCCCACACAGAATATGCTGCTCTTCCAATTTCCCTGATGCTGATATCACATCGACGGTTATATCAGCGTCTATTCCTGAAATATGGATCTCTTTTCCATTCACGTGTAAAGATGGTATGGTTGATCCTATGGCTTCTTGTATGGAAGTAGTGTCTGGTTTCTCTATTTCACTGTTGGCATACAGAGGGGATAATGCGTCTGCCCATAAATGATGCATTGCTTGTCCGCCTTTAGTATCGCCGTTAGGATGTACACCATCAGACGCTATCTGCTCCGGATGTGCTAAGAAATAGCTATAGAAGTCTGGCCCTGGGTGGAGATCGTTTTTTTGAGTCAGTTCATCGACTGCCTGAAGAAACTTTGGGTTGACCTGCCAACCAGCTTTTGATTCGTTGGTGGCGATGATGCGTGCCAGGATAGGTTCAATTCCATGTGCCTTAGCCGCGTCGATAATCGTTTGCATATTGCGTTTGTAGGTCTCAAGATTCCAGTCGCCACCGCCCCAAGCGTCATTCGTGCCCATTTCTATTGCCCAATACTTTACGTTGCCAGCATAACGCAAATAATCATCAAGATGAGCCACTACTTCTGTGCTGTTGATGCAGCCTATTCCGCCTCGCAGCATAGCTGGTGTGAAATCGGGGAATCGTCCGTGGATGATATTGGCTGTGGTAGAATCGGTGTCCTGCTGCTTCAATCCCATTTGGCTGATACTTGTTCCCATAAAGAACCAGGTGTCGTCACCATCGTTGGACGCATCGAAGGCTTCGATTTCCAAAATCTGTCCGACATTCTCTTCGCTTACAAAACGGAACCAGGACATTCCATCGAAATCAATATAGACTCCTCTGGCCATGACGGGATTGTCTTTGACCTCTGTTGCCAATATCCAGTCGCCGTCCTGTCCGTTTGTAGAATTGGAAGATGTAAGTATTTTGAAGTTACGGAGGGATGTCCCTGTATGTCCGCATCCTTTTGTGAAGTCGGTCGCCCACGCACAGTCGCCATACGATTCCCATGAAATGAATAGGCGTGATGGACCGCTACCTACGTTTATGGCGATATCCTTGGCCGTACACTGTTTCCAGTTGGTGAGGTCGCCATCGGTAATGTAGTGGTTTTCTCCACTGCTGGTGTAGGCTGTTAGTCCTCGGCTCAACAGTTTGTTGGGTGTGATCGCCATTGCGGGTCCACCTAAAGCCAAAATCGAAACTGTAGCGAATGCCTTAATCCAAGTGTTCATGATTCACTATTTATTTGAATGAGAAGACGAGAGTGTCGTCTTGCCACGTTATTATTTTTTGATTATTTTGAAAACATTTCCGTCTACACTTGCCAAATATAGCCCATTATGCCATTGGCTTACATTTGTCTTATGGATTCCTTTTCCCAACTTTTTCTGAAGTATGACACGTCCGCATATATCTGTGATAGTAACATCAGTGTCGTCTGTCAAGAAAAAATTTAGTTCAGAGTTTTTGTCAATGTAGACGTTGGGGCTTTCTTCTGATATTTTCTCGTTGTACGATGTCGTAGGGCACTCGTTTAGCGTGGCTTTTTTTGCTTCAGCCTTCCAAGCGTCTGTGATTATTTTTCCCCAATTGCTCGATCCTTTCCATGTCTGTGTGTTATTCCAATTGCTGATGCTTAGATTTGAGTAGGATGCTAACACAGGGTTTGCCGATGGATCTTTCACAACATCAAGATATTCCACAGGGCTTCCGTTGCCATACCACGACCATGCCAACCAGCCAACATTTTTCTCTTTGCAGTAGGAAAGAATTTTATCTTCGTCAACATCACCGTCGCTATGGAACCATCCAAATTCACCTATGCATAGAGCCAGATCTTGGTTTATTACTCCGTCGATATTGGAAGCAATTTTGTTGGTGTTTCCTGCAGAACCGTACATATGGATGGAGAATAGAATGTTGTTTTCAGTATCAGCTGCCAACACATCTTTTCCATATGTGTGGATTGTGGATGCGTTCTGACCGTATCCGCCAGCGTCTACCATGATACAGTGGCGTAGTCCGGCTTTTCTGATCACAGGGATTGCTTTTTTGTATCCGTCACGCCAGTTGGCTGCGGAAGACGAGTTGTGCCACTCGTTGGCGATGTTGATGATCACATAGTGCTCTGTGCCTTTCAATACAGAAGCCATGTTGGCGAAATAGTTGGCTGCTTTCACAAGATCGTCTATATTGTCGCTGCCGGTAGCGTCGTGCACTTCCACAATGGCAACCATGCCATACTCCTTACATTTGTCTACTATCTTTTTTACGGATGCTGCATCGTCGGCAGTAAACTTTGCCCCGTCGCCCAATACGATTCTAACAGCGTTGGCATCGTATTTTTTGATCGCTTCAAGCTGGTTGTAGGCTGAACTCTTAAACCATGTGTATGCCAAATTCACGCCTCTCATCACAAATTCATTGCCACAACGGTCGAGCAGTTTTGCACCGTCTACTTTTAATCCATCTACATCAGAAACTTTGAAATTGTAAGATGGGGCATCATTGTCTTTCTCAATACGCACATAATCGACCACCGCCCATGTCCAAATCGGAGTGATGTTTACCACGTTTTCGCCAGCGGAGAAATTGAAAGTGCCGACGAGAGTTTCCCCTAGTTTGTCTATCTTATCGTCGTCGGAAGAAACACCCAAATTAGCTGTTCCGCTCACACCATTCACAGAACAATTGATTTGTTTGAACCCATAAACAGAGTTGTATCCGACATAGACTTTGTAGGATCCTTTTTCTGTAATTGGAATGTTGATGTTGACATAGTCTGTTGTCTCTTTAAGGTTAATCACTCCTGTGCCTGACATCTTTGAAAGACTTTCTGTTGTGCCGGAATAGTCTGACGAACATTCTACCTCATATATATTTTTTTTAGCGGCTTCTTCACATGCTGATTTGTCTATGTCTTGTTTCTTTTTTTCATCACATTTGTTTGTGTAATTTCGGAAAAAATCCCATAGTGCTTTTGTCGTGTGAAAATCATTGTTTTTCAATTCATGCCAACGGTTTTTCACTGAATAAAGGACGACTTCTGTTCCGCAATCACCATCCTTGTAGCGAGTCTTTGTGCAGATGTTTGACACTTGTGTCACTTCAGGTGTCGGATTGCAGTTGTCTTTATTGGCGAATCCTTTTATGATTGCAGGGACTCCGTTATAATCCACGAATGAGTCTTCCTGCCCGTGTACATGGCAAATAGGTACAGGGCGGGAACAATTGAACTTTTCTCCCCACAGGTTGTAGCCGGAGATTGGTCCGAATGCGGCAAATTTATCGGCGACATTGTTGATGATATGGTAGGTCAACATTCCTCCCATCGAGAATCCTGTCATGTATACTCGACTTTCATCAATCTTGTAGTCCTCCGACATCTTTTTTATTATATCCAACATGAAATTAATGTCTGTCATTCCGTTAATATCCCACTGAGAACCATCTCCTTGAGGATAGACAACGGCAAAATTTGCGGTATCGGCAACCAATTCCCATTGAGCACTTGCTTTAAGATTGTCGATGTTGTCGCCCATTCCGTGGGCAGCGATGACTAACGGACGATTTTCTTTCATTCCGTCAGGCACATAGATGAATGCCTCTCTCCATTTGCCACCTGTCTGGATACGTGTCACCTGACTGTATTTGGCAGCCATCATAGTTGTGCTGAAAAGCAGCAACAGTGTATATATAAAGAATTTTTTCATGGGTGTTGAATTTAGAGTTAATAGAATATGTTAAGCTAGCAACTCTTCCAATGTCCTATTTTGAGATAGAAGGGTTGACGTCTGGTTGTAATGGCACTTTGTCAGAGCGCTTGTGTTGTCAAATGCCCTTGTATACAGATTGACTTGTTGTGTCGATCTGAGTGCCAAAGTTGGTAATTTTGTGAATTTATCCATATAAATGTGTTTTTAGTGAGTAATTGATCTGAGGCAAAAGTAGATAGAGCCCCCAAAAACATTGCGGATAATGTTTTCACAAATATGGATATTCGTTTCAACGTGCGGATTTAGGTGATTCTCCAAATGCTTGTTTGAATCGACGGCTGAAATAAGATGGGTCGTTGAAGCCGACAGCGTATGCTACTTCGCTGACCGACATGTCGCCGTCTGCCAATAATTTTTTTGCTTTGTTAAGTCTGTATTCAGTAAGGATTTCCATTGCAGTCTTGTCTGTTATTGCTTTCATTCGTCGGCAAAGAGTAGACTTGCTCATTCCCATGTCTTGCGTGAACTCGGCAAGCGAATAGAGTGGGTTAGTGTAGTTTTCTTTTACTAAATGTATTATTTTTTCCAGCAATGGATTTATCTTTTCATTAGAAGGTTCTTCTTCTCCTTCTAATGTTTTGGTCAGTGCCGTCACCTGAATTTTCTGATGCCACATCAGGAAGTTGCAAATCTTGACCAACAATTCGTCATCGTCAAATGGTTTGGCAATATAGTCGATTGCTCCTAATGACAATCCTTTTAATCGTACATTGTCATCTGTCTTGGCTGAAAGGAATAGCAGAGGAATGTTTGACGTGAGTATATCCCCCGTCAACTTTTCATACATCTCTATACCCGTCATCTTTGGCATCTCTACGTCGCTGATGATTAAGTCTGGCACGTATGTCTGTGCTTGCGTGATTCCCTCTTCTCCGTCGTGTGCCTCATGCACATCTACATATGGAGACAAAAGGTCTGTGATATGCTCCAAAATAAGTTCGTCGTCATCAACAATCAGAATAGATTTTCCTGAAAGCATATCTTTATTTATTGCCAACTCCACATCCTGTTTGTCCTCTGAAAGGATTTCCAATTTCTCATCCTGACATTTCGGCAGTGAAACGGATATTGTGGTGCCTTCCTGCAATTTGCTTCCTATTCTAAGCTCTCCTTTATTCTTATGGACGTAATCAAGCACGATTCTGAATCCGAATCCATAGCCGACCTCATCTTCTGTGCCTGAAGTGGACGTTATATTTTCGCCCGATAGTAGTTCCTCCACTTTCTTTTGTGACATTCCTACTCCTTTGTCTGCCACTTTAATAATCGAATACTCGTCTGTCTCACTCAAATCTACGGACACTTCACTTCCTTTGGGTGAGAATTTGATGGCGTTGGTAATCAGGTTGCGGATGATGGCGGAAAACATGCGTGAATCACACCATGTGGCATACTGTGTCATTCCGTCTTGACGCAGTTTGATCTCCTTTTCTCCGGCCAAACCTTCCAATAGAGAGATGGCCTCTCTCACCAGATTGTTTGCGTCGACAGCCGACGGATGGTAGGTGGATTGTGCGACGTCTCCGTTTGCCCACTGCAAAAGACTGACCATCTGTTTTTGCAGACCTTCAGACTCGTCGGCCAGTTTTGTGAGCATACGTTGCTGTTCGGCTTGTGTGTAGATATGCGACAACATTCGTTTCAAAGTGGAGACGATGGCAAACATTGGATTTTTCAAATCGTGTGCCACCACAGCCAACAGCTGATCTTTTTGCTTCAATGTAGCCAGCAAAGTTTCGTTTCTTGCCTCGATAGCTGATTTTTGTTCAGACAACAGTGTGTTGGCATTGTTCAAATCATGCGTCCTTTCATCCACCATCTGTTGTAGCTTACGACGGTGCTCCTCAAGCCTTCTCGTCCTATATCGATATAAAATATAGAGCAAGACACATGACAGGATGAAAGCAAGGCAATAAAACCAGATGCTGTTCCACCATGGCGAAGATATGGCGACGGGAAGAGAAATCGTCTGGATTGGTTTGCCTCCAGAGAATGCCGCCAATTCGACTGTGAAGTTGCCTGCGGGAAGATAAGTGATATCTATACTGCGTTTGTTGCCTAATGCCTCCCAATCCATACCGATTTCTGGGATACGGTATTTTGCTGCAAGGTTGTTTGTCAATGAGAAATCCACCCAATCGAATTCTAATGAAAATCTGTTTTGATTGTATGACAATTTCAGTTTATCCATTGACTTGAGTGGCTTTGGAAGAATTTCACTTCCCACTGGCACTATTTTTCCACTGATGCTCAGTCGTGAAAATGCCAAGTGCTCGATTTTTTCAGATGGCTTCACATTGGGTTGCACGCATACAAAACCGTCTTTGCATCCGAAGTAGATGTGCCCTGATCGAGTCTCCAGGCAAGCCCTGCCGGTGAAATAATCGTATGATGGAATGGCGTTGGTAGGAAGCATACGGACGTATGTCATCCTTTTGGTGTCAATTGCCAGGATTCCGTTTGATCCGCTGGCCCATAGGATATTGTTTTTGTCTATCAGCACAGACGCATATTCTCCCATAGGAATATAATTAAGTATGCCAAGACATGCGTCATCTTTGTCAAAACAATATATGCCTTTGTTGGTGGCTGCAAATAGTGTGTTGTCGGCATCGGCCACACAATGGTTCACGTGCAATGGATTGTTGGATAACGATTTGTCGGCATCTGGAAGCAAATGCTTAAATTTGCCCGATTTATTGCTCCATATTGTTCTGGCGGTATAGATGAAGACTGTGCTGTCTGGCTTCTGTCCTGTCCCCTCCACCCAAACATCAGGATAATCACACATGGTTGAATCCATCAGTATCAGCTTTTCCCAATGTCCGTTTTTGCCGCGATAAACTCCGTCTCCGGTCGCGCTTACATAGAGAGTCCCGTCAAACATACGGTAGATGTTTTTGGTGGTGAGACGTGGGTTTTCTATGCCGTTATATTGTAATTTAGATATATGTCCGGTCTTTATATTGTATCGGTTGCTTTCTCCTCCCCAAAAGCCCAAAAGATAATCATCCCCTTCTTTTGCGATGGTCAGCACGCTGTTCGACGACAATCCTTTTATCTCATGTTTTATCTGAAGAGTGGAGTCAAACAGGTAGAGTCCGCTTCCGTCTGTTCCCATCAGAATGTCTCCGTTGTCGGTCTCGCAGAATGAAGCCCCCACTGCTTTGGAAAATCCCATGTCTTTTGATTTGAGATAAGGGTAAACGTTTGTTGAGGTCGAACGCCAAACTCCCGAACTTTGTGTCGACACCCAAATATTGCCGTCTTTGTCGACAAAAAGGGAAGATATTTTGGAAAGGGCGTCTTCTGGTTCGTTTAACGGTATAACCTTGTCGTAGGTAAGGGCATTCCCGTCAAATCGGCATTTCCAAAGACCGTCGTTCAATGTGCCTATCCATAGATTTCCATCTTTGTCGGATGTCAATGTGTTCACATAGTTGAATGGCGTTTGAATTTTCTTTAAGACAGGAGTGCTTTTCTCATCTTTAATCTCGGCAATCCACATGTTGCCTATGGCAGAACAAAGCAGAATATGACTGTTGTCAAGATACTGTAGGTTTGAAATCAGATGGTTCAGCAGATTGAACGGCAGGGCGTTGCCTTTTTCGTCTAGAATGGCTAAACCGTTATAGTGTCCCACCCAGTAGCGTCCAAATCTGTCGGTGCAGACATCCAACACATGGTTGGCATATTTGGGAGCCGCTTTTTCAAACTGATTTGTGGCATCGTTGAAACGATACAATCCGCAGGCTGTCGAGAGCAAGTATTCCCCGTTCGACTGATGGGAAAAACCTTTCAGATTATGTTTGTATTTGTCTTTCGGCAGAAAAGATGATATGTCTTCAAATGTTCCAGTCAACTCATTGTAGGAGAATAAGACAGAGTTGGCGCTTGAAAAAGTAGGTCTGCCGTTTGGAAGAAGGAATGTATAGTTGATGTCGTTTCTCAACATCACTGAATCTGTGAAGAGATTGAAATTTTTGAAATTAATTCCGTCGAAACGGCTGATTCCAAATTGCGTTGCCATCCACATGAATCCGTTCGTGTCCTGACATACGGCATTCACAGAGTTGCTTGTCAGACCGTCTTCAACAGTGTAGTGTGTGAACAACAATCGCTCAGCTTTCATCTCCACAAGAGACAAAAGCATCATTATACAGACAGATATTTTGTAGAAAATTGCGGTCATCCTTCATTATTTCTGTCGCCACAAAAATAAAAAAAGATGTTAAGTTATGCAATAGTTGAGACGGAAGTGTTCTCTTCTCTGCACTATCAGTAATTATTTGTGTTTGGGCTTGCCATTGCGTCTCCACAATATTGTCGCAAGGATTCCCATGGCTATACTCAGGGTCCAGACGTAGACGAACGACACTCTCAAACCGAAGATGTCGGCAATGTTGGCGATCAGGAAAGGTCCGAACAAAAATCCGGTTCCGCTTATGGTGTTGACCATGGCAATGCCTGTTCCTGGTGTGACATCCGGCTGACTTCCCGCTTGGCTATACACTATAGGAACGATGCAGCTCATACCTATACCCGTGATGAAAAGAGCCACTACAGAGATTCCGAACGCAGCGTCGCCGAATGATGCAGCGCTTGCGAACATGGCAAGTCCTAAACATGCGATGCAACTGCATATCACCAATATAAAAGTTTCTGAAAAACGGTTTCTTACTATATCTCCCATGAAACGTCCGACCGACATGAAAGATGCGTAGACAGCCAAACCTACAGGGGCGAGATTTTGCGGCAGTGTGATCACCTCGTTCATATATGTTGTGCTCCACGTCGACACAACACCTTCGATCACTCGGCTGAACAGAGCGAAAAACGCAATCAGAAGCAAAATGCCTTTTGGAAACAGTAGACGGAATTTTTTGTCTTCTGTGTGTTTTTTCGGCCTTTCTTTGATAAGGTACGGGCGTAAAAGTGTCAGTTCTGTGAAGATGCCTAAAGAGGCTGTTGCAAAATGAGCCCAAGTCGGGATTTCAAGGGTGAGGAATAGAATGGCGACGAGAGCTCCGGTAAGTGTGCCGACGTAGTATATGGCGTGGAATTTGCTAAGAATACTACGTTTGTAGGCTTTTTCTACCAGAATGGAATTGCCATTGATCGCTATGTCGAAAAGAGAGACGAACATGCCATATGCCATGCATACAGGGAAAAGAAGGTATTTCGACGGCATGATCGGAATCAGAGCGAACAGCGTCGCCACGACGAATCCCATCAACGTCAGATTCTTGCTCCCATAACGGTTGGCAAGATTTGAGCAGACAGGCATGATGAGCAGTCCGCCAATCGACATGGAAAGTTCCATCAGACCAAGTCCGGTGAAATTGAAATCGTAGATGATTTTCAGCGCAGGCATTCGTGAGAATAGGGTGGCGAATGTAAATCCTGCGAAGAAGAACATTGTCATCAGTGCATAGCGGGCATGGTTTTTCGCCAGACGCAGTTCCGCTGCTGAATAATTCTGATCCATTTTATTATAGTTTGTTTTCCTTTGTTGTAAGGATAGCGTTTGTTTTAAATCGGGTGCAAAATTAGTATTTTTGTCAGCTCATTCAGCATTCGGCATTTAGAATTTTTTAAGATTTTATCCTCTAATTTGCAAAGTGATTGATTTTATTACAAAAATATATAACAGTTCGTTCAAGAGAAGGGTGGGTTATGTTTCCCGCCCTTAACAAGCCTCAAATTCTATAGACAAATTTTAAGAGGCTGTTTAATTAATAAATGCCAAAATTCATTCTTGGTGGCATCTGTGGGGAATTTTTATTGTCGAATGATGCATTTTTCCCCGTTTATGATTTTTATTCCTTTCTTTAAAGCTGTAGACTTTTTTCCTAAAATATCATAGACATTGTTGATTCTGTTGTCTTCTTCGTTGAATGGCCTGCTGAAATAAATGTTGTATGTTTTTGTCGCTTTTTGCAGAGAATCCAAAGTCATTGGATAAAGATCATTTATGGTGGCACTCATCCATTCTTTTCTTGTAGTAAACCATTCTTCGTATATTTTTGTCTGCTCTGTAATGCTCCATGTGGGAATGTTGATATTGTATGAGCTGGAAGTGAGATTGTATGATTTTTCAAACGCTTTCCCTTCGTCAGAATCTGCATACTCTTTGATTGCCTGAATAAGTTTTTCTGTCACTTGGTTGTCGACAAATTTGATCCACTCTTTGCAATATGCTGTAATAAAAGAGCTGTTCTTATCGTTGTTGAATAGATATTTGAAAAAATAATCGCCTTTGTGAGCTGAGCTCCATTCGTTTTCATTTCTGCATATACAGTCGAAGTCCCATAAAGTCGCGGGGTATGCCTTCGATTCTGATGTGTTGTCTGTTTTGGCAAAGAAAAGGTTGCTGCCTGCTCCGTCTGATATACCAAGAAAATCTTGAGCGAGTATCCAACGGGCACAAGTGTCCAAACATAAATAATCTTCACTCTGTTCGTTAATGACGGCATTTTGCATTTCTTTCAACCATTGCTCTATATATGTTTTTTGTTCCTCTGTTATATCATTGGTGTCGGGATATTTTAGCGTGAATTTCATTTTTTTGTTGCTGAATTCGGTATCGATGTAATAGTCTTCATTCCACCAATATGCGTCATATTCAAAAATGAAGCCGTTTTTTTTGTCGACGTTGATTCTGCAATCTTTATTTCTTTTTACTGATTCAGTCAGGTAGTATAATCCTCGATATTTATTGTTCATAAAGACGTTGACAGGCTTGAATTCAGGCTTGTATGGCATATCTATGATTTCGTTTAGGGTGAACCCTACATATGTTCTGAAAAGATTCTTGTAAGCGATAAGTAATAGAAATTCTTTGTCTTTATATTTGTCGTCATCGTTACGCAAGAGAAGATCTGCTTTCTTTTCCAATTTCAATTTATATGGTTTTGCTCGCAGTGTTGTACTTGTGTTGCCACGTATTTTTATTGTCGCTCCGGACGTATCTGCTTTGTATAAGCCACTTTCGTATAGGATTTCATCATGCAGACGGATAGTTATGGAGCAGGGCACTTTGGTGGCATTTGTGATAGATTCTCCTACGGCACCCTCTGGTGATGTCACAAACTCGCAAGTAGGCTCTTCATTATTTACAGTATTGATTATGATGACAGGCAACCCTATTTCACAAATTTCATTTAGTGTCTGAGCTCCCATTTCAAAAATGCTGATTATGAATATACAAATGCTTATAGATAGACGTTTCTTATTCATGTCACAATTTTGTTTTTACAAATGAATTGTCTCTCAAGTCAAAACTTTGATTTGCGAATTTAGCATTTATAATTTATAATTCAGCATTTATCTTATTCCTCTTGCCATCTTCACCGTCTCCCACGCCACATTAATCTGCTTCATTGTCTCTGTGGCCTGACGGATTGCTTCGTCGCCCAAGGAAGCGGCGTTGTCGGGATGGTATTTTATTGCCAAAGCACGGTAGGCTTTTTTTACTTCGGAGTCGGAGATATTATTGTTCACGCCAAGGATATCGTAGGCTTCGTTAATGGATATCCTGTTTCTATTACTTGATTTTGAGTTTGAATTGTTGGAGTTGTTATCTGAGTTATTTGAACTTTTTGATTCGTTGGAACCTTGTTTTTTTTCAGATTTATTTTTCTTGTTCGAGCCTTTCTTGTTTGACTCTTCTTTATTCTTGTTAGCCTCGTAGAATCTTCCTTCGTATTTTTTCACGAAGATAGTATAGATACTTTTGTATGTCTCATCCTTGATGTTCAGATTACGGGCTATCTCTTTAATAATATTCTCTTCGACAGTGCTGAATACGTCGTCGGAATAGGCTATAGCCAACAGCTCCATGATAATATCCGTTTTTGCCACAGGATTTAGACATCTGTTGACAGTCTGATATACGTTCTTCAAATCATAATCCTTGCTGAGGATCTCCTTGAAATTTTGTAGAGCATCTATTTGCTGTTTTTGGGTCTTGTAGTATCTGCGAATAGTCTCTTTGACTTTATCCAGCTCGCAGACCATTTGTTTGCCGTCACCTTTCATCACCTGTGCACAAAGCAGGAGCAGACAGTATTTGTAGTCGGATTCTTTTGTGCGACTGGTCTTGTCTTTTGATTGGTTAAGTTGTCTTGTCTTTTTTATTATATTCCATGCCCACTCAAGCTCACTTAACGCTTTGAAATTAATGTTCTTTTTGTCACGACCGTATTGTTTTTTTGAGTTGTTTCTAAAATTGTTATTATCATCTCCGTAAAGTCTTTTCAGTTTTAGGTATTTTTTCTTGATTGTATCGTCGCTATCATTCCAAGTGGCACCCAGAATTTTATACGCCTTAATTTCGTCTGGCGTCATGCAGTCATCTTTTGCAGAGTACGAGCTTCTATACGAGTATTTGTTGTCGCTGGATTCTGAACTAAAATCATATTTGTAGTTATGGTCATTGTCGGTATCATCATTTGGTGTTAGCTCCGAAAATACTTCTTTTATAATAGTGAAAAAAATTATTCCACCTACTGCCATTAATGACAATCCTAAAATCATTAATGAAGTTCCGTCGGCAACAAAACCAATACCTGAGATGAATAATCCCAATGATACACATATACCTTTATAATGATTGTCCATGATTCCTTATTTTTCTGTAGATTTAATTCAACATTATTTAATCCCTCTCGCCATCTTCACCGTCTCCCACGCCATATTGATCTGTTTCATGGATTCTGTGGCCTGACGGATTGCCCATTATCATCTACGGAATTTCACAATACAGTCAATACAAACGGGTAATCCAGTGTTTGGCTCAATAAATACATTCGCTGGATGCATATCCTCTAAATGCAAATGGTCTGAAATATAATTGATTCCATTCCCGTCGCCATTGTCTTGAAACCCTTTTGACACTACCATATTATCAATTTCCTCCTTTGATGCCAACCGTTGACACTCAATATATGGTTGTGTTAAAATTATCCTAAACAATTCATCGTCATCTCGTGTAAATCCTACAATTCGCATTATTGTCTCAGGGAAAAGTGCATTGTGCAAAGCAATAGCCTCCAATGCTCTTCCTAACGTAGCGTAAATGGAAGTCCTAAGTTTGACGACGTGAGTGTCGCCAGTCTTATAGTATACTTTTGCTTCCGCTCCTTCTGCAATCTTGTCTCCAAAACTCTGGCAAAGCATTTGTTCAGAATTAGGTATCCAAACTCCTTTAGCTTCCGCCCAACATTGTAATTCGTGCTCCTGAGTCTCGTCTATTTTCCAGTTTGCTGGTGATCCTTGGCTGCCTGAAGCATTGCAACTTGCTTCAAGGCTTTCTCTCGCGTTGTCACATACGATGAGCGCCCCAATGAGGAGCGGACCAGCTGAGCAGATTCCTGCATGCTCTTGTTGATTAAATCGAGGAATGTTTCTTGTGCCATTGTATATTTGGTTTATAAGTAAATCAATATGATTGTATTCCATCTTTTTTATATCAAGTTTTCATCAAATCTGCAAATGAAGATCGACGCAGCAAATATATAAAAAATAAGGCATTTTTAATGACATATAATCACCTTTAAGATTACTCCTTTAGTCATTCAATATTGGTAGAATTAGATATGAATGCATGTGATGGAATTTCCTAAGATGTTGGATTGTACCGACAATTATGAATTATGCATTATGAATTACGAATTATTTAATCCCTCTCGCCATCTTCACCGTCTCCCACGCCATATTGATCTGTTTCATGGATTCTGTGGCCTGACGGATTGCCTCGTCTCCTAGATTAGACGCATTGTCGGGATGACATTTTATTGCCAATGCACGGTAGGCTTTTTTTATCTCCTCGTCGGTTGCATTGCTTTCCACGCCAAGAATCGCATATGCATTTTTCTCTTTTGATGATATTTGACGAGAATTGTGAGAATATTCTTTGTTAGTCTTGCTGTGGTCGGATTTTCTGTGTTCCTCTTGTTTTTTATAATAATGATCTTTTCTATTTTCGTTTTGGCTCTTGTTCTCACTGTAGAATCCTTTGTTGTATTTCTCTATGAAAATGGAATATATGCTTTTATATTCATCTGAAGTTATACGCAATTGACTTACAATATGAAGAATCTCTTTTTCTTCAGCGTATTTCAGGTTGTTGTCGGAATACGCCACAGCCAGCAGCTCCATTATGAGTTCCGACTTCGCGGTGTAATCAAATTGGGTGTTTAGAGAACTCCAAATAGAGAAGTAATTATTGTCGTCTAATATGGATTTGAATGTGTTAAACGCTTCGTATTGCTCTTCTTTTGTTTTATAATATCTTCGGATTGTGGATTTCACGCGGTCTAATTCGCATTCCATCGTATCTCCGTCTGCTTTCATTACTTTTGCAAGCAACACAAGAACACAGTATCTGTAGTCTTTGTATTTTTCCTTTTCCCTAGCCTCTTCCTCTCTATTCTTTTTTTCCTCCTCTTCCTTCTTTTTTTTCTTTTCTTCAGTTTCCTTTTTTTCTTTATCTTTCTCCTTTTTTCTTTCTTCTCGTTCCTTCTTTTCCTTTATCTTTCTCTCTTTTCTCCATTCCTTTTCTTGCTGTATTCTTGTTTTAATCTTTTGCAATAACCTTTTATATAAATAATTGAGGTTCGTTTTAAAATTGTGAAATGTGATCAACAACTTTTTATATAAATAATTGAGGTTCGAAAATAAGCATATTGCTACCAATGTGATAAAAAGTATATAAACGACAATGAGAAAAGAATTGGCCATGATTTTATTATATGTATGAAGTTCCCAAAGTAAGCGGTTATAATTCAAATTAATAAAAGCCGCAACCCATAAGATGAATTGCGGCTTTGTATTGTGTCGACGTCGGTTTTAACGTCAGCGTTTTTTACTTGTTGACCTGGAACTTAGTCACACCGTTCTTGATGAAGTCAACGATCTGGTTTGCAGCTGCAAGACCAGCGTTAGTGTTTGCCTCAGCTGTCTGAGCACCCATCTTCTTTGGTGTAGAGAAGTAACGGCCTGTGAAGCACTTGAACTCCTTGTCTGCCTTTGGCATGATGTCTGTGATATACTTAAGGTCGGCACGCTCAGCCATAAGTTTCCACAAACCAGCCTCATCGATAACCTCCTTACGAGCAGTGTTGATAAGGATAGCTCCCTTCTTCATCTTGCTGCATAGGTCGTAGTTGATGCTCTTTGTAGTCTCTGGAGTAGCAGGAATGTGTAGAGACACGATGTCGCAAGTCTCAAACAATGCTTCCTGATTCTTTACTGCGTGTACACCAGCTGCCTCGATTACATCTGCAGGGCAGAATGCGTCGTATGCGTATACATCCATGCCGAAGCCCTTAGCGATACGAGCGACGTTGCGACCAACGTTACCGAATGCAAGGATACCAAGCTTCTTGCCTAGAAGTTCTGAACCGCTCTTGCCGTTGTAGAAGTTACGTACAGCGTAAACCAACAAACCAAGTACCAACTCAGCTACTGCGTTGGCGTTCTGTCCTGGAGTGTTCATTACAACGATCTTGCGAGCTGTTGCTGCCTCAAGATCAACGTTGTCGTAACCAGCACCTGCGCGAACAACGATCTTTAGGTTCTTAGCTGCATCCATCACCTCTGCGTCAATGATGTCTGAACGGATGATGATTGCGTCTACATCAGCTACAGCCTCAAGAAGCTGCTTCTTCTCTGTATACTTTTCAAGAACAGCGATCTCAAAACCAGCGCCGCTGATGATATTCTTGATTCCTTCTACAGCTGCTGCTGCGAAAGGCTTCTCTGTTGCGATTAATACTTTTGCCATGATTTTTTCTATTAAAACGTGGAGACGCACGGTCGTGCGTCTCTACCAAATTTATCAATTCATTTAATGGACGCACAACCGTGAGCCCATATAGATGATTTATTTTACTTTTGCCTCGAACTCCTTCATTGCTGCGATAAGAGCATTCACGTCTTCCATTGTACATGCGTTGTACATAGAAGCACGGAATCCACCAACAAGACGGTGACCCTTAACACCAACGATGTTCTTAGTCTTAACGAACTCAAGGAATGTCTTCTCAAGAGCCTCTGTAGCGTACTTTCCACGAAGAAGGAATGGAACGTTCATTCTTGAACGTGAACCAGCCTCAACAACTGGAGTGAAGACAGTAGAGTTCTCTAGGAAGTTGTATAGAGCGTCGCATCTCTGGATTGCAAGCTTCTCCATACCCTCAACACCACCGTTCTCCTTGATCCAAAGTAGAGTCTCGCGGATAGCGTAGATACATACACATGGAGGAGTGTTGAACATAGATCCGTTGTCTACGTGAGTAGAGTACTTAAGCATTGTAGGGATCTTACGGTCTGCTACCTTCTCAACGAAATCGTTGCGGATGATTACGAATGTAGCACCTGCAGGTCCAAGGTTCTTCTGGCAACCACCGTAGATCATGAAGTACTTGCTTACGTCTAGTGGACGTGAAGCGATATCTGAACTCATGTCGGCGATTAGTGGAACTGGAGAATCAAGATCCTCAAAAATCTCAGTACCGCGGATAGTATTGTTAGATGTGATGTGAACGTAGTCTACATCAGCAGGGATTTTAATGCTCTTTGGCTCTGGATAGTATGTGAAGTTCTTGTCTGCTGAAGATGCGATCTCTACGACCTCTCCCCAAAGCTCAGCCTCTTTAAGAGCCTTCTTCGACCATACACCAGTGTTAACGTATGCAGCCTTAGTCTTCAAGAAGTTGAAAGGGATCATGCCAAACTGCAAGCTTGCACCACCACCGACGAAGATAACGGAGTAGTTGTCTGGAATGGAAAGTACCTCTTTCATTAGAGCTACTGTCTCATCATAAACCTTCTGAAAATCTGCTGAACGGTGAGATACCTCAAGTACAGACTGACCTGTCTCGCCCATCTCTAGCACAGCCTTAGCAGTGTTTGTCAAAGTTCTGTCTGACAACTTGCATGGACCAGCGTTGAAGATATGTTTTCTCATACTAAACTGATTATATTAAATTTTTTATTACCTTTTTTGTCGTCTTTCTGTTAAAAAGACGTTGCAAAATTACATTTTTTTTCTGACTTTGAAATTTTTTTCTAATCTTTTTTTATATCAAAATGAAAATATTTATGCACATTTAATCTAAAACATGGCTTTTTGATTGACAATGTGTCACAAAAAATATAAAAAATCGTGCAAAATGATTTTTGAGACTTGATAAAAAGCCGTTATTCGTGCAAAATGATTTTTTTGTTTGGATTTATCGCTCTTTTTGTCAAAATGATATGAAAAGAAGGTGCTTTGTCAGTTTTTTGTGCTGTTTTTGTGTCGTTTCTTTTCGTACTGTTCCAAAAATTCCGATACTGTCAAAATGCCGATATCTTCATACTGTTCTAATACCAAAAGGTCTTTATCTCCACTCACTATATAAATGCATCTGTTGTCTATTGCACATTCGATGAACTTGTTGTCGTCGGGATCCCTGCAAGCTTCAATGTGGCTGTGGGAGGGGAGAATGTTCATTGAGTTGATAATCTCGTTTAATTCGTTGTGGGTCCTTTTTGCGTATCGTTCCCCAAGTTCCCCATAAATTCTTTTGTATTCGTCGACCATTTCGGGAGAAGCAAAGATGGATATTTTTTTGCCGAATAACAATTCAATGATTTTGCTTGGTTTCCCTCCAAATATAATTCCCGATATCAAAACGTTAGTGTCAATAACAATTCTCATTTCGCTTTTCTTCTCACTTCTTTGATTAAATCATTTAAGTCATCTTCTGTAAATCCAGCTGATGCAGCGTCTTCTTGTTCTTCTTTAAGTGAAGCCGAAAAACGTTCCCATCTTTTCTCTTCCTCAGTCTTTGATTCTTTTCTTATCAAACTGGAGAGAAACTTGCTGACGCTCATTTTTTTCTCGCGTGCAAGTCTGCCAATTCTGTCGATGTCGTCGATTGGCAGGTCGACGCTGATGTTTTTTGTCGCTGTTCCCATAATCGTAAATATTTATTGTATGTCTGATAGATAAGCAAAAGTAGTGATTTTATTGAATCGCTAATAATCTTCTGCCGATAAGATGCAATGTATCTTTGATATTTTGCATCATATTGTCGCTTGGTGTTTTTACTCCATAAATATATTGGGCGAGCAAATTTTTGTGTATTCCAATCATATTTGCTACTTCTGCCACATTCAACTGAGGGAAATCATTGAATAGTTTTGCAACTGGGTTTTGTGGATTGAGCTTGTACTCTTTGAAAAAGGAGGATATGTGAATGTCTTCATCCAGATACTCCCATCTTATTGATTGTGCATCATCCCATATATAGAAATTGTCCCGCTCTTTTGCAGAAGCATCTTTCAAAGTAGGAAACACCTCTAACGGTATGCTATATTTTTTGTTTTCGTTGGTTTCTATGAATATTTTATCATCTTCAAACCACACTTTTTCTATTTTTTCCATACGAGTGTCATTTTCCAAAGTAGGCTTTCCATTTGTTGGAGAACTCTTCTTTGTGTTCTACAATGATTTTCCTTGCATTTTTTATGTCCTGGTTGCTTAGTCCGTGATTGTATACTAGAAAGACTTTGTCTCCAGAAAAATCGAATTTGGCAGTGTTGTTATCTCTTTGTACGTGAACATGCATTGGCTCGTGGTCTTCGGAATAAAAGAAAAACCTCAACCCAAATAATATCAATAATGTTGGCATAATCCTATTTTCTTAATTTTAAAAAGAGCCACACCCATAGGATGCAGCTCTTTATTTTTTCAGACTTAGTCTTGCAATTAATTGTTTACAGAGAACAAAGTCTTAACAGCACCGTTATTAGCAAGTGTTGTGTTAACAGTACCAGAAGTAACTGTGTAATCCTGTGTTGAGTTAGCACAAGCTAGAACCATAACGATGTTCTTTGCGTTAGCGTCAGCAACTTTTTTACCAACAGCCTCGAAACCGTTAGCCTCTGTCCACATCAAGTATGATGAACCTGCGTCAGAAAGCTCAACCTTAGTATTCTTTCCCTTCTGCTCGATCTCAAGGTTAACAACCTGAGACTGGTCTGCGTAGTGACCTGCAACTGAAAGAACCTTGAATGAGAAAGAAGTTAGACCCTCTGCTGATGCTGAGTACTTACCTCCCTCTACTACGTTGATAGACTCTTTACCCTGAGCATTTACTTTGTTTTCTGCCTCTTCCTCACTGTCATCACAAGAAGTGAATGTAGCTGCACCCATAAGTGTAGCCAAGATAACTGCAAGATTAAAAATCTTCTTCATTTTGATAGATATTTTAGTTAATAATTAATTTCCAAAATCTGGAATAAGGTTTTTCATTTTTCTCCTTTTTCCAATGCAAAACTAAAAAACAAAAACATACAATCAAACAATAAACACAAAAAAAATGCTAAAAATTCTTAACAACATATTTTTAGTTTGAAGAAATTTTGAGTACGTTTCGTGTAGTATTGATAATCAATGCGTTTTGTGGTTGGCTTTTTTGATGCTTTTGGAAAAAAGAAATCAGAAATTTGCTTAAAACTTTTATTTAATGTGATTTTGATATTCATTTATTCAAGAAATGAATCATAAATAAGATCATGTTTGATTGAATTGTCTCATTTTTTCTCATAAAAAGGGGTAGGCTTTCTCTGTGGATTTTTGTGTCTCTATGGTTTTATTAAATTCTGTGGCTCGTACTTTAGCGAGGGGAAAAAGGTCGTTCCGCCCTTAACAATCCGCATTTTTCCCCTAACTATAGTTTTCGTCTCGAATTGTTGTTAATTTAATTGTGAAGTTGTTTGATGATACCAAAATTTCCATATTTTTGTTTTTTGGAACATTTGCGAAATCGAAGGTGATGTACCGAATGTTTTGTTCTAAAAATATAAATAAGATATAGATGAGGAAATTTTTACTGTCTCTAGCATTGTGCGTGTGTGGTGTGTTTACAACAAATGCGCAACAAGATTTAAAAAAGAGTGTCTGTGTGGTAAAACAGAATTGTACGGACGCTGAAAAAGAAGCTTTTGAGAAAACGGCTTCCACTTTGTTCTCTAATTCATATATGTCTGCAGCTCGTAAGTTGAGACAAGGACTTGGTGGCTTCGGCTCAGGTTTCCTTTATAGGGCAGACAATGGAAATCTTTATATTATTACCAACAAACATGTGGTCAGAGACGCTAAGTCTGTCCAGTTGACATTTAAAGCGGATGGTGGAGACAAAACAATCTCTAATTGTAGTGTGATCGCAAAGTCGGACTCTATGGACATCGCTGTTGTGGAATTCCCTGCCACAGAGACTGGATTTGTGCCTCTTTCTTTTGATGCTGATCGTGTTGTCGACGGTACAAATGTATGGTCGGCAGGTTTTCCTGGCCTTGGAGATGAGCCTGCATGGCAGTTGGGCAACGGAATTGTCTCTAACGATAATCTCGTCAATATGGAGCTTACGGACAGTGTGCATATAGCGGTCATCCAGCATACTGCGCAGGTGGATCCAGGCAGCTCTGGCGGTCCGTTGCTGGTGTTGAAGGAAAACTCAAAGGACAAATCCGTCGCCTTGAAAGAATATAAGGTAGTGGGAATGAACACATGGAAGGCTTTCCGCCGTGAAAATGCTAATTTCTCTCTTATGGCGAAGGATATTTTGAAGGTGGTGAACAATATCGGCGCTACAAGCGCATCGATGAAAAATAATGATGAAGTGGGGTTCCAAAACCAGGTGGAGAAATTTATTGAGTCGTTCAATAAATCAAGTATTGAAATGTCGACTTTTATTTCCAACAAAATGGCCACTTCTTTGTCGGAGGATCAATTGACTGCGATGATTAAAAATATCTCAACAAATGCCAACAATTCGTTGAGAGACGGTGATGCTATTGATGGTCTGAAGATTATGGTGGCAGACAACATCAAGTCTCAGATAAGGACTTTGTCAGATTTGAAAGTGGGCAGTCTCTCTACAAATGGAGATTCCGGCACCGTCACTTTCACTTACAGAAAGAAACAATACACCAGCAGCTGGGAGAAAAACAGTGATGGTTGGCAGTTGACGTCAACGGATATCATTAAAACTGATGTTAATGGAAACAGAGCTGTGGAATCTGGCTTCCGTGTGCTTGATTTGGATGGATGTGGAAATGTTAGTTTGGATTTTATGTTCCCGTTGACTGACACTTATTATTTTGAGGATGAATTCTGGAGTGAAAAAGCAGATTATACGGATAAAACCAAATTTGGTATTAGTTATGCTCAGTTCTTTTCACGTTTTGTGAACTGGAATGCGTCGTTTGATTACGGAATGGTGGAGAGACACAATACGGACATCGTCTATTATAATATGGACAATGAATACACAGTTGAAGAAACCACTACGGATCTAAAGTATTTTACTCTTGTCTCTGGTTTTGGTGCTCAGTGTCCGATGGCAGTCAACAGATTTTATTTTGCTCCAGATGTGAAGGCACAGATTGGATTCAGAAACGGAATAGGCAATTTTTTGGAAGACAATGACCATGATATGGGTTTCATTGCTTGTGTGGAGGCTACTTTTAATGTCGGTTTTATGTTTTCTGACGAGAGTATAATATATATAGGAGGCGGAATCAACCGAAAAAAGATCTTGAGTGAACTTTCTGACAATTCTCTTGACAAATTGAAATACTTTGTTTTGAGAGTTGGTTATGTTTTCGACTAAGAGGCGGAAATATCAAAGAATGTTTATTTCTAATAGCGGGCAGGTATGAAACCTGCCCCTACGATTTTGTCACAAAGATTTTGGCTTTTTTTTGATTTCTCGGTGTTCGCCATGTCTCTGTGGTTTTCTTTTATGTCAGCCTTTTCATGATAATTATCAACGATAAAATTTATGAGTATGGATATGAAAAAATTATTTTTTGTTTTTCTTTTCTGTTGCGTTAGTGCGTTTGTCGCTAATGCTCAGAATCAAATAGCGTATTTTAGCCCTGGAGTCATCCACTTGAAGAATGGCGAAAAAATGGAATGCTTTATCAATTGTAACTCATTGTTGTATTCATCTCCCGTAGACTACCGTCTTTCTGAGAAAGACAAAATTAAAGAAATGGATCCGGAAAAAATACATAGTATTGTCGTGCCGGCTGACAACGGGGAAGTTTACATTGTTGAAAATGTCGGTTATTTGAATTATAAGGATTACTTGAGTGGTAAGAACAAAGAGTTGAAGCATCTGAGGTATAGTGTGGTGGAATATGGGGATGTATGTCTGTATAGTACCACTGTCTTAGGTGTGGGCACATACAATCGATATATATGCCGGAAAAAAGATATGGACTACGGAGTGTTTGTGGGCATGGCAATCAGTGTGAAGAAGAGTGCTTTTTCAAAAAAAATGTCTTACAAGACGAAGGAAGACTGTCTTGACAAAGTTTATGAAAATCTGTTTGGCGACTATCCGGAATTGTGTCAGCAGATACGTGAAGGAAAACTGACGTTGCATGATATGAAGGATATTGTCCATGAGTATAATGTCTACAAGGCAGGAAAGTCGGGGAAAGACAAATAATAGATCAGATATATTTTGCTTAGACAAAAACGGCAACCTATGGAATCTACGGTTGCCGTTTTTTATGCGTGTCAAAAAAATGGAGTAATTTGGTCGTGTGTCTTATTTCACCATAAGGCGATCCACGTAAACGCCATCTTCTGTTGTTGTCCTGACTAAATAAAGACCTTTGCCAAATCCATTTGTCTCTATAGTATAAGAATTTGAATTTGGAGTTTCAGATAGCAAAAGTCTTGAACTGACATCAAATATTTCAATGTGAAGAATCTTCGAATCTGATGTGACAGTTGAATTTTCATCTGTCGGATTCGGTGAGATCACAGGTTTGTTTGTTTCGGACTCTGCTGTCAGTATATCCGTTTGAAAATCTGATGGACAATAATATGGGTAATAATCCACAACCCCACTTGTCGATGCGGATGCTCCGTGATAGTTTTTGAATGTAACTTCATACCTATACGATCCTGACGGATAATAAGAGTCTGGAGATCCATCCCACATGTACGCATAGTCACCTTTCACATCTCCTGCATTTGTCAAAAGTAGTTCCCCAGACTGATTATATATCTTACATTGGTATGAATCCACATTCTTCACTTTAAAGCGTAGATAGTGGTTTCTTTCTTCTGAGCATTTCGGAGAAACAAAATCAGATACTTTTTCAAAAGATATAGGAAAATGAGCGATAGGATCATAATTTGAAGGGCATTCGCCAACGTGAACGAGAACATATCCTCTGGTTGTTTCTGTTTGTCCATGACTGTTCTTGAATGTGACTTCAAAACAGTATTGAGATTCGTTATAGAATGAGGCATATCCGTCCCAAATATCTGCGTATCCATTCTTCACAATACCTGCGGTTGCCCATAATTGTTTTTTATTTACATCTGAAGTGTATATCTGACATTCATACGAATCCGCATTTTCAACTTTGAAGCGAAGAAAATCATTTGCTCCGTCGAGACAATTTCGTGTTATTATATCATTTTCTTTTTCAACGGTTATTTTAGGATATGCAGCTTTGCCAGAATATTTTGGAGCAATTCCGATGATAATCTTCTGTCCGTTGGAATATCCGCATTTCTCCAAATTATAATATTCGTCATTATATTTTCCATTCCATCCCCAATTCACATGAAAGAGATTCTTGTCGGTCATCGAATATCCGTCGATCACGAAATAATGTTTTTCTTTTATATCTATGATGTTATGTTGTCCAAACATCAATACAGGTCGGCCGCAGTCTATTTCCGAACGGATCAGATCTGCCCATGCGGTTCCATATTTTTTCCAGTCGTCAGAGTCAACTATCCTTGCACTATAGTCGAAATCAGCAAATCCTTTGGCGATATTTGAGATAGTAGCCCATGATCCGGTCATAAATGAAGGTTCTAATCCAAGAATGGATTGGTAGTTCATGTGGCAAGCGTCACCACAATTACGGATGAGCAGAGGACAATCCATCGAACATCCGTCAATCAAAACAGCAGGAATTTTATCCCAGTCGTAAATGCCGTATCTTGATTCATCTGGATATGCCCATTTCCACATAATCTGTGCCATCGCTATCGCACCGCATCCTGCCAGCATACGTTCGCAATCGTCTTTGTTGTTTTCGTTGTCTGTTCGGGGGCATAGTGCATTATAGGATGGAGAACAACTTTTGTCATCATTTTTGCTTTGTCCCCATTTTACTTCTTCTCCATTTCTTACCAGCAATTTTGTGTTTGGTATGTATTCGTAAGCATTACAAAATCCTATAGATAAGGAAACTAAACAAAAAACAATCAATTTTTTCATTTTTCTCTCTCAAATTTTTCAAAATTGTTATCTTCTATGAATTTTTTAAGCTCATCTATGCTGTAGTTCTTATAATATGCATAAACTTCATCAAACGGGTTTGTGTCAATTACATACTTTGAAATCGAATCAAGCATATAATCTTTCCAGTCTTTTGAATTTATGGAAGTATATGCAGCAGCATCATAAGAAAAACAATATAAATCATAGTATTTCCCCGTAATCTTAATAGTGTGCCCATCCTTTCTTGGACAACAAAAAGAAGTGTCTCTATAGTTGTCGATAGACATACGAACAAATACTTTGTCTGAATAGTCATTTTTCATTTTGACCACATATCCTTTAGGAGAAGGATCATTGTCGACATAGGAAGCACCCGGACAACCGCACAAGAAAACAGGCATTACTGCTACTGCTGCTACTGTTAACTTTTGGACTAAATTCATCATAGAATTAAAATAGGTTCTAAATTTATTCCTCATCCAACAGAACCTGTTAATTGAATGAGAAAATGAATGCCACTATAACATTCATGGTGCAAAAATATAGAAACTAAAAACAAAGTGCAAATTATTTCCGAAAAACATTACATTCTCCATATTTGTAGAGATGTTGTTTTGTAAAGATAATATTTAGATGTGTGTTCAGTTCGTTAAAGTAATATTGCTAATCCCAATTATTAGGGAACTAAACAAAAAACAATCAATTTTTTCATTTCTCTCTCTCTAATTTGTTAAACTCATTATGTTCAATTATATTTTTTAACTCTTCTATGCTATAGTTTTTATAGTAAGCATAGACCTCTTCAAATGGAGCTATCTCTATTGTATAATTATACAAGGAGTCTAACAAAGTCTCATGCCAATTTTCAGATTGTATGAGTATATATACAATATCTTCATATCTGGCTGATTTTATGTTGTAAAAATCATTTGTTATTTTTATGGTATGATTTTTTGTTGAAGCACAGCAAAAAGATGTGTCTCTATTGACACTGCTGATAAACATAGTTGCCATAACTTTGTCAGAATAGTCATTTTTCATTCTGACAATATATCCTTTAGGAGAAGGATCATTGTCGACATAGGAAGCACCCGGACAACCGCATAAGAAAACAGGCATTACTGCTACTGCTGTTACTGTTAATTTTTGGACTAAATTCATCATAGAATTAAAAATAGGTTCTAAATTTATTCCTCATCCAACAGAACCTGTTAATTGAATGAGAAAATGAACGCCACCATAACATTCACGATGCAAAGATAGAAAAATTAAAAAACACAACACAAATTGTATCGGCAGACATTTTTCACTCCATATTTGCGAATGCGTCATTTGAACGTTTGTCTTAATTCGTTTTTCTCAATTTTTTTCTCTTAAAAAACTAAACTTCGATTAAGAAATTTGCACAAGTTAGAAAGTTGTATAGTTTTCAAAGAAATTGGCTATAGCGTCGAGGATTGTTAAGGGCGGAACGCCCTAATCTCTCCCAAAATGCGAGCCGTAAGGCGAGCACATATTTTTTTGTTGTCATCGTCACATCATCCCGAGACTTTGTCACTGGTTACTCTCGCTTCGCTCGGTAGCGTCTTTCAGACGAAAGGCGACGAAACTTCAATAATAAACTAGGACAGAGCCCAAAACTAATTAAATAAAATAAGGAGACGTGATTGCTCGCGTCTCCTTTGCTTTTTATGGGTTTATCCTAAATCACTTTGCGATGATTGGCGCAATAGCGTTAGGCTCCAATGTCTTCTCGTCTACACAAGGGAAGTCGTTCTTCCACCCCCAGTGACAGCATGAGATGTTGTTCTTGCGGAACACTTCCATGATGTCCTCATACCATTTGATACGGATCTCTGGTGACACGTGGTATGGATAAACTCCAAACTCTCCGCAGAACAGTGGCAATCCAAGTGAGTCAGCTACGTTCTTTGCAATCAAGATCTCTTTCTCCATTCTCTCTGCATTCCACTCTCCACACATGCCCTTCAAATTCTCTCTTTCATTCTCGTCAGCCACTGTAGCGTAGAAGTCTTTGTCGACCAACACGTCGCCAGGATACTGGATCTTGCCAGAGTAGTTTTTGAATGAAGCCCAAGGTGCGCGGTAGTGTGTGATCACATTCGGATTGTAGTAGTGGAAACTCAAGATCAGGTTCTTATCGTTTTCTGGCACCTTCAAATCAGGGAATGTGTTTGGAATCTGCCAGTGGTTGGAGCCGATGATGATTTTTCTTGTTGGCTCGTTGGCACGGATTGCCTTGTGAACCTTTGCTATCAGCTTGTTCCAGTTTTCAGGATCTGGAGTTGTCACCTCGTTAAGAAGCTCATAAGCCACCTCGTCTTCTGGAGTGTTCTTCAAGAAATCCTGAATGTCCATCCATACTTTTACGTAATTGTCCTGTGCCTCCTCTTTCTCAAACAATGTGTTTGCCTCTCCGTTCTCGCTGTTGAAGTGGAAAGAGCGGATGATGTGAAGGTCGCAGATCATCTTTAGTCCTGTTTCGTCCGACCATTTCACAGCGCTGTCAAGAAGGTCGAATCCGATTTTGCGGCGAGTAAGGTCGGTGTTGTACATAAGCTGCTCCTCGATAGGAACACGCACGAAGTCGAAACCAAGTTTTTTGATTGTCTCAAAATCCTTCTTTGTGATGTAGTTAGGATCGATGTCGACTCCTTCACCTCTCTGGCTCAACCAATGGTCAAGGTTAACACCACGGTTTAGAGTGAACTCTTTTACGCTATCAGCTGTGTTTGTTGAATCTGCTGTAGGCTCAGTAGTGCTCTGACCAGCATTTCCTCCGCATGATGTCATTGCAGCGACACCTGCTCCAAGAATCAGTCCTAAAAATTTGTTATTCATATTATATACTTTTGAAAATTTCATTCATCACTATCTCAGTCGCTCCGCAATGTTCTCTCACGAATGCTTTTGCCACGGCTGATGTCTTGCTGAGTGTGTTCTGCTTTTCATCGAACATCTCATTCAGTAGCGGGAACAATTCCTGCTTGTTGTTGATTGGGAACGCCGCACCTGATTTCACCATGTCCACAGCCTCACGGAATTTCTTGTAGTTAGGCCCGAAGAATATAGGCATTCCGTAGACGGCGGGCTCTAGGATGTTGTGGATTCCTACGCCGAAACCTCCGCCTACATATCCCACGTCGCCATATTTATACACAGATGTGAGGATTCCTATGCAGTCGATGATCAGACAATCAGCATTCTTTATCTCTTCTTCTGTCGACTTGGTGAATCTTGCGTATTTTTTGTTAAGCTTTTTGCATATCTCTTCTACATGTGCCTCACTTGTGACGTGTGGGGCAAGGATCATTTTGAATCCGTCGTTGTTGTTGAAATATTCGCAAAGCAGATCCTCGTCTGGTTGCCATGAACTGCCTGCGATAAGCACTTTCTTGTCTCCCTTGAAGGCTGCTATCTGCGGAATCTCTTTCGCCTGCTTCACTATTTCACACACACGGTCGAAACGGGTGTCGCCGGCGATTGTCACGTTGTGGATGCCGATGGAGTGGAGCAGATTGATAGAATTTGCGTCTTGCACAAACAGACGGTTGAAACATTTCAACACTTTCTTATAGACGAATCCGTACCATTTGAAGAACGCCTGCTCCTCCCTGAATATGGCCGACACTATATATGTAGGGATTCTGCGCCTTTTCAAGTTGAACAGGAAGTTCATCCAGAATTCATATTTGATGAAGATGGCAATGCTTGGATTCACGATGTCTAGAAACCTTTTGGCATTGCTGAGGGTGTCTAGCGGCATGTAGCAAACAATGTCTGCCTTGTCATAATTTTTTCGCACTTCGTAGCCCGACGGAGAGAAGAATGTCAGCAGAATCCTGTACTCCGGATGGTCTTTCTTTATGCGTTCGATGATTGGACGTCCTTGTTCAAACTCGCCCAACGATGCCGCATGAACCCATATATAATTAGCATTCCCGTCGATCTGACCCTTTAATCTTTTCAGTAGGTCGACTCTGCCGTCATGGAACAGTTTTGCCTTTTCGTTGAAGAAAGAGGCAACCCATACCCCAAACTGATAAATAAGAATTGCTAAATTATAAATAATCATCTTTTTTTATTTTTTGTTGACCTATTCAAAAATATAATTGGGAGAGTAAACGCCCTCCCATAAATATGTCTGAAGGTGTATGGGCAGGATTCAGACCTGCCCGTTGTTTTTATTTTATTACAGCCAATGCGGCGTTCAGACGACGCAATGTCTCCTCTTTTCCTAAAATCTCGATGATGTCGAACATGTGTGGACCACGTGCCGCGCCGATGATTGTGATTCGGAATGAGTTCATCACTGTTCCTGTGTTGTGACCGTTTTTCTCAATCCAATCCATCACTATCTTCTCCATGTTGGCAGACGTGAAGTCGCTGATGCCTTCGAGAATTTTTCCAAGCTCGGTCATCAATGCTGGGCTCTCTTCCTTCCAACGTTTTTTGATTGATTTCTCATCGTATTCAGTTGGAGCCTCGAAGAAGAAGTTTGTCTCCTCCCATAGGTCTGCCACGAATGATATTCTTGTCTTCACCATTCCGACGATGCGTTCAAGTGTGGCGTCTGCGATCTCATAACCTTTCTCCTTAAGAAGTGGCTTGTACATTGCGGCAAGTTCGGCGTCGCTCTTCTTGATGATATATTCGTGGTTGAACCATTTTGCCTTTTCGTAGTCGAATCTTGCACCCGACTTGCTTACGTGACCAAGGTCGAAAAGCTCTGTAAGCTCCTCTACTGTGAACAAATCTCTGTCGAGACCTGGGTTCCATCCAAGCAAAGCAAGGAAGTTGACGACAGCCTCTGGCAAGTAGCCGCTCTCACGGTATCCGCTCGACACTTCATTTGTCTTTGGATCCACCCAACGTAGTGGGAATACTGGGAATCCAAGTTTATCGCCGTCACGTTTGCTCAACTTTCCATTTCCTACTGGCTTAAGAAGCAAAGGCAAGTGGGCGAATCTTGGCATTGTGTCCTGCCATCCGAAATAGCGGTACAGCAACACGTGAAGTGGAGCAGATGGCAACCACTCCTCACCACGGATCACATGAGTCACCTCCATCAGGTGGTCGTCGACGATATTGGCCAAGTGGTATGTAGGAAGATCGTCGGCCGACTTGTATAGCACTTTGTCGTCCAATACGTTAGAGTTGATTGTGACTTTGCCGCGAACCATATCGTCGATCACGATATCCTCGTTTGGCTCAACCTTCGCGCGGACTACATATTTTTCGCCTGCCGCAATCTTTGCCTTCACTTCGTCCTCGCTCATAGTAAGTGAGTTCTTACCCATAGAACGAGTCTTCGCATCATACTGGAAATTTGGAATCTCAGCACGAAGTTTCTCAAGCTCTTCAGGAGTGTCGAATGCGATGTAGGCATTGCCACTCTTCAATAGAATGTCTACATATTTGCGGTAGATGTCTCTACGCTCGCTCTGACGGTATGGAGCGTGGTCGCCGCCGATTCCAACACCTTCGTCGAACTTGATGCCAAGCCATTTGAACGATTCTATGATATACTCTTCAGCACCAGGTACAAAACGTGTGCTGTCGGTATCCTCGATTCTTAGCAACAAATCGCCGCCATGCTTCTTGGCAAACAAATAATTGTATAGGCATGTGCGCACTCCACCGATGTGAAGCGCACCTGTTGGACTCGGTGCAAAACGCACTCTTACTTTTCTATCTGACATTTAAATCTAAATTACAATTTGAATTTTCATGCAAATATATTGCTTTTTTCCCGTTTCGTAATTTTTTTGTAGATTTGCATCATAAAAAATCTTCTTTTTTTATGCATTTGTATCGCTTTTACGTAAAATATCTCTCAATTGCATTGATCCTGATTTCAATTTTGCTGCCGGTTCAGCATGCAAAATCGCAGATCAACACCGACCGTGTGATGTCGATAGGAAAGAATGCTCTCTATTTTGAGGACTATGTTTTGGCTATGCAATATTTTAATGTCGTGATTGGTGCGAAACCCTATCTTGCCGAACCATATTTCTGTCGAGCGGTAGCCAAAATCAATCTTGAGGATTATGTAGGAGCTGACGCGGATTGCTCTTTGGCTCTTGAAAGAAACCCTTTCATTGTGAGCGCTTACCATTGCCGTGGAGTGGCTCGCCTTAATATCGGGAAATACGAGGATGCGTTGGCTGACTTTGTCAAGGGATTGGAGCTCGACGAGTATAATTCGGCACTCACCACCTGCAAAGGAATCGCTTACGTGCAGATGAAGAAATATGAAGAGGCTAGGAAGGCTTTCTCAGACGCCCTTCACAAAACGACAAATAAGGGGCCGATTTACATCTATCGAGCAAAATCCAACATAATGGCTGGCGACACTGTCGCTGCCTTGGATGATGTGGAGAAATCGTTGGCGTTGGATAAATATGATGCCGACGCGTATGCTTTCCGCGGTATGATCAGATATCTCAAGAAAGACTTTAAGGATGCTGTGGCAGATTACGATGAGGCTCTTCGTCTTGTTGGCAAACGTGCTGATCTGTATGTCAACCGTGGTATCGCGCGTTATGAAATGAATGATTTGCAGGGTGCTATGTCCGACTATGACGCTGTGGTGGCTCTCGACGAAGACAATGTGGTGGCAAGATTCAACCGTGGACTGCTGCGTATGGAGGTGGGCAACTGGAACGGGGCTGAGCAGGATTTCGCTCATGTCATACTTGTGGAGCCGGACAACGATATGGCGATCTACAACCGTGGCATCATCCGTAGCCATATCGGCAATTATAAAGGTGCAATTGAGGATTTCACCAACATCATAAATGAATATCCGGATTTCGCTCAGGGATATTACGCTAGGGCCGAGGCTAAAAGACGTCGACTTGATGAAAAGGGAGCCCGACTCGACTATAACACTGGTTATGTGCTCGAACATAAACAGAAAGAGGAAAAACAGGATAGTCTGAAGACACGAAAGAAGAAGGACAAGAGTATCAAGAAATACAACCGCTTGATTGCCGCTGATCCCGAAGATGAGCAAAGAAGAGTGGCATACAAGACCAACTACCGTGGCAAAGTGCAGAACGTGAATGCGGAAATCACTCTGCAGCCTAACTATATCCCGTCTTACTATGCGGATAAAAAAGAGGTGGGCGGTGTGGCCTACAGCCTGTTTGTCAAGCATGTCGAGCAGACCTACAAACTGCCACGTCAATTGTATCTTGTGACGAATACTGAGAAACTTTCGGAGCGTCAGGTATATGAGCATTTTGAGAGTATCAAGCGTGCCGACAGCAAGAATGGATGGGTGGATAAAAACAAGCTTCTTGCCCGTGCACTCGATTATGCGAGTGTGCAGGATTATGCCGCCGCCTATGATGATCTGAACGCATATGTCCAGATCGACAAGAACGAACCGTTCGTCTACTTCTTCATCGCGGAAATGCTTGTGATGAAATATAAGGCGTTGGGCGACGGTGATGAGAATGCTATGATGAAGAGCGCGATTCTTAAACTTGCTCTCGACAATTATGAACTGTGCGAAAGGCTCGCTCCCGACTTCGCATATTGCTATTATAATGAGGCAAATGTGAGAGTTATGTTAAAAGATTACTCAGAAGCTATTGTAAAATATACAAAAGCATTAACTTTGTCTCCAGACTTGGCCGAGGCTTATTTCAATCGTGGCCTGACTTTCATCTACACCAACAAAAATGATGAGGGCATATCAGATTTGAGCAAGGCTGGAGAACGAGGAATTTATTCGGCTTACAATGTGATAAAGAGATATTCCGAAAATAAAAAGTGATTTCTCTCGATTGTCTGGTGAGGGATGTGAAGATGGTGATCGAAAGACAATGGAGATTATTGTAATGTGATATTGTGAAAAGACAAAGTAAGATTATGGTTATTGTGAAGGTGGCATGCATCCTGTGTATGCTGCTGTCGACGTTGCGTCTTTTGGCTCAGGATTCAATACAGTATAACTACAATCCATTCGTCGTTATTGATTATCTTGACCGGCAGATGAACGAGTCTAAACCAGCCTCGTATGATGCCTTCAAATATAATCTGCTGAAACAATACGTCTTGGAAAAAGAGTCGCTTGGCGACGAGGTGGCGTACGACTCTCTTTCAAAACGTAGTATGCGATACATATATGGAAATGCGTATGGCAGCAGTTCAAATAAATATTCCGGACTTGATGCGATGGAGTCGTCTCTCGACTCTGACAAAGAACTTGATCAGTTGCGTATTGAGAATGCCGAACTCAAACGAGAGATCGAGAGACTGGAGTATTATGCCAAGAAGAAAGTTGGCGACAGAATGTCTACCGCAGAGTTGAAGCAGGCCAACCAATGGGTCGAGAAAATAGTGCAGAAGACGCGAAGAGATGCAGATTCCCTGACTAAGAAACAGATCAAGTGGGACACATTGTATGCTTTGCCTTATTGTGTGGATACAATCAAGAGCATTGTGCTGACTCCATATTTTTCAGATGACACAGTCAAGTCGGTCTACCTGCCTGGCTTAACGATGTTTGAGAAAAAATCACGTCGCTACAATTTGAAAAAGGAGATTGACGACCGATTGATGTATTCCATTATTCAAGAGGATCCTTTGATTGTGTCGTATTATGGTTTGGAAGACTATGAACCGAGCATTGTAGATTTCTCAGACATGGATATCCGCTACGTCCACTTGGAAGAATCTAATGATCATCAGCTGAAACTAAACATCAAGAAGAGAGGCCATGGCAATGAGGCTTGGCATAGAAAAGGAAAAATCGGAATTGATTTCTGCGGTTTCTTGGTGTCCAACTGGGCAAGTGGAGGTAAAAACAACATGACTTTTTCAGGCTCGTTGGCATACGAAGCCATTTATGAAAAGAACCGCATTCTATGGAACAACAAGTTTTCGTGTGTCCTTGGATTCCTGTTCACATCACAGGATTACGACTCTTTGCGAGCAGTCCGTGTAAATGAGGATGAATTGCTTGCGAATAGCCGCCTGTTATATAAGATGCTTAACCACAACAGTCTCTATTATGGTTTGATGGATTTGAAAATCAAGACATGTCTGTTTACTGGTTACGACACTTATAATGCAAGCACACCGGCCACTTCATTTTTGTCGCCAAGCGATGTGTTCTGGGGGCCAGGAATGTATTTCCTGCGAAAAGGAAAGGCTGAGCTGTTTGCTTCTCCTATAAGTGGACGATGGACGTGGGTGTTTGGCGACAAACTGGATGCTAAGGAATTTGGTTATGTGGAGGGAGAACGCACCATGCAGGCAGCTCCGGGATTCCGTATAGACTCCAATCTGAAGTGGCAGTTCTCAAAAGATTTGCGTATATCTACAGGTTTTGAATCATTCCTTCCGTATAAAGGACCATTTAAGGATATGTTGTTCTTGCAATGGGATTTGACAGGCAAATTCAACATTAATAAATATGTGTCGATGGGATTCAACCTCAAACTCCGTTCTGATGGACATGCCCGTGGCAAGTATCGCGATAAGGCACAGTGTCAGAGCAAGCAGACTATCGGCTTTACGTATGTGTTCTAACGCTTCGGAGTGGAGCGACGAATTTGTTTTCCAAACTTCCTGTACTGCGGATTTTCAATGAAAAACTGAAGTGATACTGCGGATTTTCGATAGAAGTATAGTGTTGAATAAATGCAATGATAAAACGAGTAAAAAAATAAAACTATGATTGACGAATTGATAAAAACCATCAGATATGCGATGGAGGATCTGGGAGACGAAGATATCCTAAACTACATCGACGAGCATGAGTTGACTGCCGAGACTCCTTTTGATGAGAATGGTCTGAATTTCGATGAGATGTGTGCCATTGAGCTTATGACTGCGATATCCCAGGATCTGCGTATCGAAATCAAGGACGACGTGGAATTTATGGACATCCTTCTCTACGGCACGATTGGTGAGGCTGCCGACTATTTGAAGGAGTGCTGATTGTAATTGTAGAAATTTTATTTTGTGATCTTGTAGAGACGCACGGTCGTGCGTCTCTACAATAATAAAAAAAAGGAGAACATTTCTGCTCTCCTTTGGTGCGGATGACGGGACTCGAACCCACACGTCGCGAGACACTAGATCCTAAGTCTAGCGCGGCTACCAATTACGCCACATCCGCATTTGCGATTGCAAAGGTATAGCCATTTCGTGCGTTCTCCAAATGTTTTGCAGACTTTTTTTGAAAAATGTTTGTTGCTGTTTGAAATTCAATAAAATAAGAAGTCGCTTAAATTTAATGGATTTGTCCTATTTTATGACGGATATTTCCATCTTTTCCCGTCTGAAAGACGCTACCGAGCAAAGCGAGAGTAACCCGTAACGAAGTTTCGGGATGAAGTGACAATGATACAAATACTTTGCCTGAAAGGCAATACAATAAGTACGGCATTCTCGTCTCTTTTTCTCATAAAAAGGCGAAGCCTTTCTCTGTAAACTTTATGTCTCTGTGGTTTTATTAAATTGTGCTCGCCTACGGCTCGCACGTGGGGAGAGGTTAGGACGTTCCGTCCTTAACAATCCTCATTTATGACACTCCAACTACCAATTTTCTCCTATTTTTATTTCGTCGAATTGACGTTAATATTACTAGATATGTTATCTTATCTCAAACATATCTGCGTCTTTCCAAACCGGAAATTTTCTGCGGAATTTTTCCAATGCCTCTTTGTCGAATTCCGCAATGATGATTTTCTCTTCGTCGTCTGCTGTGGCGAGCGTTTTGCCTTTGAAATCAAAGATGGTGCTCTGCCCGTTGTACTCCAGACATAGATTGTCCACTCCAATACGGTTGGCTCCACACACGTAGGCTTGGTTTTCGATTGCTCTTGCCTTCAACAGTGTCAGCCAACTGTCGATGCGGACTGTAGGCCAGTTTGCCACATTGATCAGGATGTCGTAATTGTTTTCTGTGTTGCGCATCCACACAGGGAATCTGACGTCGTAACAGACGCTGAGACTGATGTTCCACCCTTTGTGGCTGACAATGGTTTGCTTTTCTCCTCCTGAAAAGGCTTCACGCTCCATGCCGATGGAGAAGAGATGCTTCTTGTCGTAGTGGCTCACATCCCCGTCTTCAGTGACAAAAAAACAACGGTTGAAGACATTCCCGTCTTCTTTTATTGGCAGCGACCCGCATATCGCCATTCCGTATCTTTTTGCCAAAGACTTGATTTTCGTGAGCGACTTGCCAGCCATATCTTCAGCCAGATTATGGGCGTCTGTTGAAAATCCGACGTTGTACATCTCCGGCAAAACAAGAAGATCCAATTTGGGATTCTTCCCGTCGCCACAATATTTTTTTATTTCTTCTTCGACGCGAATGTTGTTAGCGTCGGGATTCATCCATTGGATGTCGTATTGAAATATTCCGATTCTCATATTGTTTTATTTGTCAGTTTCCGCCGATTCATAAATCATTTTCAGTTTTTCCTCCTCTTTTTCCCAACACAATTCGGTTGCCACTCTGCTGAATTTCTCATGGTCGATTGGCTCGTCGAGCATAGAATTGATTGTATCTGCCAAAGATTTTGGAGAATAGTCGGAGATCAGTTTTCCAGTTTCGTATGTGGCGACGATTCTGTGTATTTCCGGAAAATCGGTGGCAAGAATAGGCACATGGCATTGGATCATGTCGAACACACGGTTGGGCAGGGCATAATAGTAGCTCAACCCTTGGTTTTTGAGCAGACAAACGCCTATCGACGCGCGTCTGGTGATGGAAGCCAGTTCGGCATAGGGAATATGTCCGAGGAATATGATGCGGTCGTTGGCTTTAGTTTTCAGCTCATCATATAGGTCGCCTTTGCCTGCGACGACGAAAACCGCGTCTTCTCTGACGAAAGGCATAGCGTCGATAATCCATTCCACGCCACGCCCCACGTTGACAGCACCTTGGTAGAGTATTATCTTTTTGTCGGCGGGGATAGAGTTTATTGTTGTAGACGGGATGTCATCCAGACATTTGTAGGAAGGCATGTTGCGCACCACGTTGAGGTTGACGCCATATCTGTCTTTATAATAGTCTGCGATTGATTGGCAGACGGTGTATCCATGTTTGACTTTGGGCAGGATCCAGTCTTCGATTTTTGTCCAAACTCCCTTCACAAACTTGCGGTTAGTCACCTCCGGCACCTCCGGGAAAAGTTCGTGCAGATCCACCACAAGAGGTTTGTGACGCAGTTTTGCGGCAAGGTAAGTGCCGGCAAGAGCGTCGGTGTCGTTAGCCGTGAATATATCCGCGTCGGAGAAAAGGAGATGGAAGAAGAATCTGATGTTGATTTCTGCGTAGAAGAGGACCCCACGTTTGAAGAATACGTTGAGACGCTTTGTGGCATACTCTTTCTGATATGGTTTGCAAGGACGGCTTTTGCATCCCACCACCTCGACTTCATAGCCAAATTTGTGGAGCGACGTCGCCACTTTGTTGACGCGTTGGTCACTTTCAAGGTTGTTTGTGACAGTGAGTGTTATCTTTGTCATTATTATAGTCTTTCATGTATCACGCACAAAAATAATTTGTTTTTGTGTTTTTTCTCCTTCATTTTTGTATTTTCGCAAAACAAGTTGATAGATAATATGAAAAAGATATTTTCCCATATAGTAGAATTAGTCTTTCTGTTGATGTTAAGTGGCTGTTATGCAGAACAAAAGCATGACTTTGCAGGAATGCCATCGCCGCAAAACGAGCAAAAACAGAAAGGAAACAGTTTGGAGCAACCCTCTATGTCGACAAAGAAAACAACAAACAAATATGGCACTGCCGACGCGATTGCTGATCTTGCTAAGATGGGCGTGGGCGATTCTATTTTCATGCATTCCACTCGTCGGGGAAAATACTACCGTCACAAACACTATACTCTTTCGTATAGTGAGAGAGATGAGCAGGCGGAATGGGTGAGCTACGAATTGACATATGATGAGGTGACTAACACCTCAGCAAAAAAAGAGGATTATTTCAACGACGACCCGATAATAGAGACTGGTTCGGCCACATATTCTGATTATTCAGGCACCGGCTACGACCGTGGACACATGGCACCGTCGGCAGATTTCCGTTTCGACAAGACAGCTCAGATAGAGTGCTATTATATGAGCAATATGAGTCCGCAGGTCCACGCTTTCAATGCAGGACTTTGGAATGATTTGGAGAACATGACCCGTTATTGGGCGAGACTTTATGATAGGATTTATATTGTCACTGGCCCGCTTCTGACAGGAAAAGAACAGAAACTTGTGAAGAAGAAAGGCGACCGCACGATCAAGACGAGAGTGTCGATCCCGACGCATCATTTCAAGGTGGTGTTTGACTATAGCAATAAGAAACATCCAAAGATGATAGCATTCCTTATGCCTAATGAGAAAAATGTCAAGGGAAAGATAATGGATTATGCCATGACAGTAAGAGAATTGGAGAACAAAACAGGCCTGGATTTCTTTAAGAATATGCCAAGAAAGACGCAGGATTATCTGGAAACTTACGTCAAAAAGAGCGAGTGGCAGACGTATGATTAATTTTTAACTATTGATTCTTAATAGTAAGAGTAAAAAGTGCTATATTTGCCAGTATGAAATGGAATAAAGTATTTTTGATTTATATATTCATGCTCCTAGGCCTGTTATTAAGCCCGGTGCATGCTGCTTATTATGGTCTTTTTGAAACGCCATCCACTACGGATTCAATGGCAGTGATGAAGACAAGAAAAAGTGATGAAAATATCACTTGGCTTTGCAAAAAGACAAAAATCACCCATAAAATACATTTGCGTCGAAGTAGATACAAACTATCGAAAGAGGATCAGTCGATGCATGAATTGAGTGAGCCGGTCAATGTGATTGTGGCTTCGCCATTCAGTGTATTGCGTATGACTAAACCGATGTCTTTCAAGGACATGGGATTCCCAACGGAAGATTGGATAGACGGTGCGACGATCACGCTGACATTCAAACGCAGTGGAGCCCCAGATACTCTCTATGTCGGCATGCCGGCTCCTGAAAAACAGCGTCCTGCCCCACAAATCGTGGAAGAAAATGGCAAGAGTATGTTCCTTTGCCGAGGTGAGTGCAGAAGTTTTCGCGCAAGTGTGCCAAAGGGTCTGCCTGAATCAAATCTAATCTACAACTGGTATATCGACAACGAACTGATGACCGGACGTTACGACCGTTGGTTTGAAACTTATTCCCGTGCAAATATAGAAGACGGTGAGCATATCATCTCATGTGACGTCAGAGTCGGCGAAAACGGTACTCCGTCACCACGTGCTGAATATAAGATAGTACAGTCTACTTCCAATGAAAACTGTATGAAGAGCGTGCGTGCCGTCCCATACTGGGGTGTTGAGTGTGCCAATGAGACAGACCCGAGTGATTTCCGTTGGAATGAGACTTGTGAATGGGGTTCTTTCTCATGGATTCCTATTGAGAATTATTCCCACTTCTATCTCGAGGCTATCAACCGTAAGATTGTGGCAAAGAAAATCACTAACGATCCGGCAATCAAAAACTTCCAGTTGGTGGAGGATAGTGAGGTCGACGACGAATACAAATTCTTTGACCTTCCATTGAATGTCAAGGCATATGCGGAAGAGCCGTTTGAGGGTCAGACTATCTATTTCCGTTTTGTCGGTGATACAGTACATTTCACAACAATCCCATACATCCGTCCTCATGTAGAGGTTAATCCTACTTATATTGATATATGTGAGAATGCATTTGATGCAGAAAAACTAGAGTTGACAGCCAAGGCGACTGGCTTTATGCCTGGCACAGCTCATTATGTGTGGATGTATAGCAAGGAGAAGGATGGAGTGTATGAGGAGTTGAAAGCACCTCATGTAAGAAATTTCGTGCCGTCGCGAGCAGGATTCTACAAGGTGAAAGCAACTGATAGAGTCTATTCTTGTGAGAGTGAACCAGTAGAGGCAGGTCTGAAGACAACAGACTGCCAGCCGGTGGAGATTGTCTGCGTAGGTCAGGATTATGTGTGTAAGGGCACAACCACAATATTGAAGTCGTCGTTGGAAGGTTCTGCATACAAATATAAATGGTATGTCGGACGTATGGATGCGCAGAGCGTGGAGGAATTGCATGAGATACCAGGTGAGACTTCCGCTACTTTGCAGGCAGGGGCCAACAAAGAAGACGAGGGCTATTTCCTTGAAGTGGAGAAAGACCACCGCACAATATTGTCTTATCCGTTCCATGTGCGCAAACTTGCCACTATCAACGGAAACGTGACACTGGATTTGCAGATGTTCCCTGCTACAGTTTGTGAGGGTAGCATCGTGAATATCAAGGCTTCTGTCCTGACAAATGTTTTTGATTTTGAATTGATAAACGGAAAGTACGACTACCATTTCTTGAAAAAATCCCTTTATGATTATGATTATCGTGAAGTCAAATATGTGAAGGGAGCAAGCTCAACGGCTATTCTTCAGGAAATCGCTTCAGCTCCAGCTTCGTATAAGGTGGAGGTCATCGGATGTAATGGTAAATTCAGAAAGGATGAGCCAGTCGATATGGTCCCTAGAAATGACAATAGCTGCAACGCGAACGAAATATATGTGAAAGAAGACGGTAATGACGATGAGAATGACGGACGTAGTTGGGCGACAGCGTTCCAGACTCTCGACCGTGCTATCCAGGAATTGGAGGCAATGCGTTCCACTCAGACTCATGCCAACGACCATATAGAGGTGTTCCTTGCTGAACAAGTATATACACCTACGTCGGAGGAAGGATTTATTTTCCCTTCCAATGTTACAATTTATGGAGGTTATGACATTTCTCCTGTCGACGGTACGGCAAGTGGAAAAAAACGTAATCCGCGTACGCCAGCAAATCCGGAAGGAAATATGACGGTGTTCAAGGTGGAGGATCCAAATGGCAGACTGGTATCGTTGGTAGACAAGCATGATATTAAGTTCTGTGGAATTATATTTGATGGATCAAGCCTTGCCGGTGAGAGCACTCTGACAGGTAGAGCAATGAGAATAGAAAACAGCTCGGTAGTTATTGATTCATGTTTCATTAACGGATTCTATTTCAAATCGACTTCAGATAACCCAGTGACTGCGATCTCAATAGAGAAGGGAAGTGGTAAGGATCACTCCAAGGTGGAAATCAGAAACACAACAATCTCGCAGATCAAGGGAGGACAGGTTGGTGCTTGTATCTCGGTAATGGATGATTGTGAGTTGAATATCTGGAATTCTTGTTTCACCAACAACTCATCTTTATATAAGGGAGGTGTGACGTTGCTGAGCCACAATGTGAGCCCGAAAATCAACATCTATAATTCAACATTCTACGACAATCAGTGTACATCACCTATCGGCTACTATGGACGTGTGCTGATGCGATTCGTAGGTGGAAATCCTCAAGTCAACATCTATAGCTCTACTTTGAGCGGACGTTTCTATAAGGAGGCTGGTACTCTGAAGATATACAACTCTTTGGTGGAGTGTGCAGGTCGTTGCGACGAATACGTCAACAACTATCCGGCTAAGTCTAAATTCAAAGAGGCTACTAAGGATGCCAACGAAACATTGTGGGCTAAAGAGTTTTTGGCAAACTTCAAGGGCACGATTGCATCCAAATTGTCATCGCGTGGCGGTATCACGCAGGTGTTGATGCCAAGCAACAAGCTTGAGATAGTCGGTCAGGCTGGCGCTCCTCATAAGTTGACGCCTACAGACCAGCGTGGAATTCAGCGTTCTTCCATCTCTAGTACATTTGGAGCTTGTGACGCCGACTATTCAGCTGTGATTGAAATGACAGATCAGGGTTGTCCTGACCATAAGAATACAAGAGCCTCATTCAAGTCGACTATATCTGGTTTGACAAATGCAATGTACCAGTGGGTCGACAACTATAATGATCTTCCAAACGAGAAGGGTAGCACAATGAAGAATGCTCCGATCGGAACATATTGGTTGGATGTGAAGGGCTTAGACGCTTCCGGCAACTATGTCACTATATCAAGTAACGAGATACGTGTGTCTGATGTCTGTGAGGAGCCAGGAATATTCTATGTGAAGACGCAGGAGAAAGGTGGAAGCGATGAGTTTGCCGGCACAACTTGGGACCAGGCATTCCAATCTTTGGAGAAGGCAGTCGAGGCTGTGGCAAAATATAAAAAGGAAAACGGTGCAGACGCCGCTGCTACTATTCATATTGCTGGCGGAGAATACACGTTGCAGAAGGATGCTGGATTGACTCTTGGAGATCTTCGAAATGTTAACGTCCTTGGTGGTTATGGCTCATCTCCTATCAAAGGAGCTAAACGTGCTCACAAACGTACACCTTCAGATCCAGGATTTGAGACAAGAATCCTTGCCCACAGTGAAAAGGGTAAATTCACAACATTCTCGTCTTCAAATAAAGATTGGCGATTCACCACTATTCATTTTGTGGGAACAGAAAACGGAATCAATCCGTTTATCACAATGAACGGAGGAGGTCTGAGATTTGACTCTTGTCTGGTGAGCGGATGTTGGTCGGAAAACAATGCTCCATTCTTGAACGTGGCGGAGACATCAAAACTGTTTGTCAATTCTTGTTATGTCTACTCAAACAAGGCACTCAACGGAGCCTTCTTGAATGTGGTGAACAAAGGAAATAAGTCTCACATAACAATATGTGGATCTACATTCTCCGACAACACTTCGGTCAAGAACGGTGGTGCTGTGATCTACACAGCTAATTCAGCTCCGACAATCAACATAGCTAACTGTACGATGTTCAACAACTCTTGTATCAACAACGCGTTTACTGGAGTTGAGACAATCAGATTGTCGAGCGGACACCCGTCGCTCAACGTCATCCACAGCACTATGTGCGGACCATTCTTCTTCGAACAGGGAAATGTTAAGTTCTCAAATTGTATTGTTGAGGCTGTAGGTAACGCAGATGTGAACGGCGGATACAAACAGGCCAAGACTGATCTGACAGGTGTTTCTCAACCTGTTAGCCCGGCTGATCATGAAGAGTTTAAAACATTATTCTCAAATATTAAGCTTGGTAACAGCAATACTCCTGTGTTGACACTGATAAAGGAGTTGCCAAAAGTAAATGAGACCAAAGCTTCTTGCCCAGAGTGTTCGGTCGAAACAGACCAAACAGGAGCCAAAAGAAAGTCGGATTCTGTCACTCCAGGTGCAGTGGAACAATAAAAAAACTACTTAGGACTACGATGGAAACATTGATATCAAATTTGAAGGAGCAGTTGTGTGAGGCATTGTCGCTTGAGGATATCAAGCCGGAAGAGATAGGGACTGACGATCCGCTTTTCGGCGACGAAGGTATCGGTCTTGACTCTATTGATGCACTTGAAATCATACTTTTGATTGAGAAAAAGTATGGCATCAAGATTACTGATCCTAAGAAAGCGAAGGAGGCATTCACCTCTGTACGCACTATCGCACAGTTCATTTCTGACAATAAGTAAAGACGGGAAATGAAGATCCTCTGTTGTGCAAGTAGCATCGTTAGTGTGTCGGGCATAGGGGTCGGTAAATGTTTTGACGACATAGCCGATGCGGATTATTCAGCGAAGACGCTGCAATATACCAACACTGCTGTCGATGTGCCATTGCGTGAGATCCCGTTCAGCAACGAAGATATTATACGGATGTTGGCAGACGACTATAATGTCGAGCTGCCTTCTCGTGTTTATACACGGGCCGCTTTACTCTCAATGCTTACTGTGGCTGATTTATTGAAATCGGCTCCATCGGTGGATGGAAAGAAAGTTGTTGTTGTGAATGCGACGACCGCTGGTGGCATGGATAAAAGTGAGATCTTTTATCGTGATTTTGTAGCCGACGGTGATGCCGATATCGCTTTGGTGGCCGGGCATGAGCCTGCCGATTCCACGAAGCATGTTTGTGATCTTCTTAAAAGCAGAGGGGCTGATGTCGTGTGGAGCACAACAGTCAGTACGGCCTGCTCATCGTCAGCGGTGGCGGTTGGAGTCGGCATGGATATGTTGAAGTGTGGCGACGTGGATTTGGCTATCTGTATGGGAGTCGACCCATTGTGCAAATTCACTATAAACGGATTCAATTCACTCGGCATTCTAAGTAAAAATGTATGCCGACCTTTTGATGCCGACAGAGACGGATTGAACCTTGGTGAGGGGGCGGCAAGTGTGATGCTGACAAAGGATGAAAATATTCCTGTGTTGTGTGAGGTGTTGAGCTGCGAAACGGCTTCCGACGCATATCACCAGACTGCCACAAGTCCGGATGCCCAAGGCCCTACACTTGCCATGAAAGCGGCACTGAAGAAGGCTGGAGTCGACGCAGATAAAATCAGCTACGTCAACGCTCATGGCACAGCTACTCCAAATAATGATGAGTCGGAATCAACAGCGATGGTCAATGTGTTTGGTGAAAAAGTGCCTCCATTCAGCTCAACGAAATTCTGGACTGGCCATACTCTTGGAGCATGTGGCGTGTTGGAATTGGCGTTGTCGGCAGAGATGTTGAAAAGGCAACAGATACTTCCGACACGTAATTTTGAAAAAGTGGAGAGGCTTATCCCCGTCTGCAAGATGGAGAAAGCTGAACTTGAATATATAATGACAAATTCATTCGGATTTGGCGGTGGCGCGACATCCATAATAATAAAGAGAGTATGAGTTGCTATATAAAAAAAGTATCCACTGTCTCTCCAATAGGAGATTTAGGAGAAAACTTGAATCTGAATACATTCGCCGCCAACACTTTCAATGCTGTAGAACCAGATTATAAGGAGGTGATTGCCAATGCCAATCTGCGAAGAAGAATGAACAGAATGCTGAAGATGGGCACGTATGCCGCGATGAAATGTCTTGCCGACACGGATGTGGATATGATGCTCACAGCAACGTCGCTCGGATCTATCTCAGACACGGAAAAGATGCTCGACACTATTTATTCGAGTGGCGAAACACTTGGCAACCCTACCGCATTCATCCAAAGTACGTTCAACACTTTGGCAGGCAATATCGCTCAGCTGAAGTCGACACATATTCCCAATGTCACTTTTGTGAATCGAGGCGAGACGGTGGCAAATGCACTCAGATATGCTCAGGTGAAACTCTCTGGCGACGCTGATAATATATTATATGTGTCGTCGGATGAGAAGACGGAATTGTCGGAAACAGTTTTGAAAAAGTTCCATTTGTCGGCAAATGGTATGTATGGAGAGGGATCGACTGCCATGATACTTTCGTCGGAGAAGACGGGAGCTTTGGCCGAAATTGTCTTTTCAAAATGTGGAATTGATGTCGTGTCCGCATTGAAAGAATTGGGTATGCCAATGGAAGATGTGGAGATATTAGATTATAAGCGGTGGTGTGGGGAGTATGCCACAGCCCTGGCGTTTGGCGTGGCTCTTGCAGCGCGAATGTTGGAATTCGGCATGTTTGAGGGAAAGACTCACGTCGCTATAGAACATAGATATGGACATGAGATAAGTGTGGTAGTACTGAGAAAATCATAAAAAAAGTGCAAATCTAACATGATTTGCACTTTTAAATTTACTATTGTCAGATTATTTTGTGACTGGTCTTATAGAACGACCGCTTTGATGATCTGAAATAAGTTTGATTACTCCTTTTTCTGTGTAAGAAAAAATCCATGCACTTCCAGCTGTAGAATTTCCTTCGTCAAATGTCGAAGTCCAAATACGACCCTCTGTTCCAAAGTAATACATGTCTGTTCTGAAGATGTTTCCTGCGAAAGGTAAGAATATGCTCTTTCCATTCTTTCCTACGACATCATAACCTTTTGCCTCTAAATTCAAATTGAAAGTACAGTTGTCGATCAACTCTTGAAAATCCTCTTTAGTCGGCATTCTGCAAGCTTCTCCCCAAATAGCAGTGGCAGCGTCGTGTTCTGCTGTCAAAACAGAGTCTTCTCCTATGATGCCTGCTTCATAAAGATCTGCGAATCTTTTGTTATATGAAGGAGCTGACTCTGTATAGAATGATTTTTTTGTGGCGATTTCACCCCAAGCATAATATTGTCCTAGTGTGTCTATCGAGTCTGTTCCTAAATTTTCAGCAGCCCATTTTGTACCGCTAGGAAGACCTAAATCTACAAATAGATGACCGTTGATAATTGTGTCTGTCAATACCTTCTCAAATCTAAGACTGTCAATATCTTTTACAGAATACTCTACTTCTGATCCATCTTTAAGAACGACAAACAATTTTGATTCTGCCAATGTAAGCATAGCTGTTGCTAAAGTGGCAACCGATAGTAATATTTTTTTCATATATTAGTTGTTAGTCTTTTATGAATTTAACTTTCTTTCCTTCTGCTGAGATAATGTACATTCCATTTGATAGAGATTCTACGTCAATACTTTCTCCTTTGCCAACAATAACTGTCTTACCGCTTATGTCGAAGATGGAAATAGCTGTAGATTCTGTTGCCCCTACCAAATAAAGAGTATGTTTTACTGGATTAGGATAAACTTGGATGTTGTTGTCGTTGGAATTCATATTTTCCACTTTTGCCGCGTTTGAGTTAAATTTCACAACGTTGAAATCTCCGACTTTTTCACCGTTGAAAGTGTTTACTGTCATCAGATTAGATTCTGATACTTTGATACTCATTACATCGTCTAGTGCAAAAACAGTTGTGCTTTTGTCCGCCCTGATTCCGATCAGGGATGTGGCTTGAAGGCATGTCGTGACAAATAATGATGCCAAACAAATGACAATTTTTTTCATTTTTTGTGCTTTTGGTTAATGCTGATAATAAAATTTTTGCAAAGGTATTTTTAAGATACTACATTTCAAAGAATATTTGTGAATTTTCTTGTATTTATGGTTGCAGATATTCACTTTTTGCTTTTATTTTGCACCGAAAACGGTATATATGTATATATTCATTATTATATTACTTCTTCTTGCTTTTCTGGTTTGGTCTGCCGCCGACATATCATCGGGGATTTATGTAAAAACATTTTGTGGAATCAAGAATTGTGATGAAAAAGTAGTATCTTTGACGTTTGATGATGGTCCTGAATCGGGCACTACTGAAAAAGTGTTGGAAATTCTGAAAAGGTATGATGCCAAGGCAACTTTTTTCTGTATCGGGAAGAAAATTGAGCCAAATTGTGAGGTTTTTAAACAAATTATAACATTTGGCCACACATTAGGCAATCATTCTTTTCATCACAACGATAATTTTTCCCTACTTTTGCCGTCGGGGATGAGGAAAGAGATAGAGCAATGTCAGGCAGAGATAAAAAAGTATGCAGGATATGAGCCACGTTTTTTCCGTCCACCGTTGGGGGTCACCAACCCGATGCTGGCGATTGCGTTGAGGAAGTTCAGGTTTGATGTCATCGGATGGAATGTGAGGCCATTCGACACGTCAGCGAAGGATGCGGAAGAGGTCAGCCGACGGGTGATTTCCAAAATTAAGCCAGGGGCAGTGGTGTTGCTTCACGACAGAATGCCGCACACACCAGAGGCTTTGGAAACAATTTTAGACTGGCTATACGCCAATGGATATAGAGTTGTACCGTTGGAGGAGATGATGAGTCGTCTGAAATAAAAATAGAGAAGGGCAATTTAAAAATAGAAAAACATGAAGAATTTATTTAAGAATATCACAGTTGGCGTTATCGCCATGATGATGTCGGTAGGATCTGTATTTGCAGAGGTTCCTGCTGGTTTTAAGGCTTCTTCTTCAATGGAGAAGTTTAAAAACGACATGCTCTCATCGGCAAAGTCGATGACAACAATGAAAAGTGATTTCGTCCAGATCAAGCATATTTCTGGAATGACGAAGGATATCGAGTCGACGGGAGAATTCTGTTTCAAGAAGGAAGACAAACTTTCTTTGGAGTACAAGAAGCCGATGCCTTCACAGATCGTGATGAATGGATCTAAGATCAAGATGGTGAGTGGTGGCCGTTCTACTGTGATGGATGGAAACTCAAATCCAGCGATCGCAAACTTGAAGAGCATGATGTCGTCTTGCTTGTCGGGTCAGCTTCCTACAAACTCTGACAATATCAAACTTGATTTGTATGAGAATGATACTCAGTATCTTGTGTATGTCACACCAAAGGCAGGTAGCAACCTTGCTAAGCGTGCCGAACACATGGAGGTCGTAGTGACAAAGGCTGATTACACAATCGTAAGTTTCAAGATGGTTGAGAAACCAAAGGGCACCAAGGGCAGTGATTACATGCAGTTTACATTCAGTAATATGAAGCGTAACATTGCAATTGATGACTCAGTTTTTAAAGTACAGTAAGGTACGGTGATAAAAAGAGTTCAAAAGTATTTTTTATGTGTTTGTGCGTGCATCCTCTCTCTAAGTGGATGCGCGGACAAACATTTTTCTGCTATGCAGACAGCAGGGTCGGGTGTATACGACCGTAATGAGCTTTATCCACTTTTGACCAAAAGCGGAGAGAGTGTCATGTATAATATGACCTTGACTTATAAAGAGTTGAGTATGAATGGATTCATGGTGGCGACGATGGAGGAAAACGAGAGTATTCACGTCGTGTGCACCGCTTTTATGGGAATGACGTTGTTCGACTTCACTATCAAAGACCGTGGGTTTGATGTCAATTCCTGTATGGAGCAGCTCGACCGTCCTATAATCAAAAATATATTGAGAAAAGACCTTGTAACGTTGTTTACACGCAACGTCAACTCAACGTTCAAAGCAAAAAGATATAGGGAACCGGCTAAGACAAAACTTGGCTACAAGATTCGTACGGCAACAGGAAAGGCTCGCTATGTGATTGACAATGATACACGGAGACTCAATCATGTAAGTTTGTCTGGAGGTCCGTTACGAGCAGAGTTCTCTTATTCGGATGAGGCAATCCTCATTTCTCATCCTCGTTTAGGATTGGAAATTACACTATATCAGTAAAATACAGTCTATGCGATATTGTGCTGTAATCCCAATATACAATAATTACAAGACAATCAGTGAGGTCGCAAAATCTGTGACGCAGTTTGTTGAGAGAGTCTATGTGGTGGATGATGGCAGTGATGATGAGACTAAGTCCGTTTTGGCTGATTTGAGTAGTCATGTCGACGGAATAAAGACAATTACTTTGCCTGTGAACAGTGGCAAAGGAAAAGCATTGACCGCAGGTTTTGCTGCTGCTTATGCGGATGGTTACGAGTATGCAGTGGCATTAGACGCTGATGGACAGCATTTTGCGGAAGATATTCCAGTGCTAGTTTCGAAAGTTTCAGAAGAAAGACCGACACTTGTTTGTGGAGTGAGAAATATCACTACGCAGGAGAACATGCCGTCGAAAAATACCTTTGCAAACAAATTCTCAAATTTCTGGTTTAAGGTGGAGACGGGAAGAGAACTCCCCGACACACAGTGCGGATTCCGCGTCTACCCATTGAAGGAAATAGCGAAAAGACATATCTTTTCTAGCCGTTATGAGGCTGAGTTAGAGATGCTTGTGAGATTATGTTGGGCAGACGTGGATATTCAGACAGCCCCGATAAAAGTTTATTATGCACCAGACGGCGAGCGAGTGACTCATTTCCGTCCGTTTGCCGATTTTTCCAGAATATCAGTCATGAACACTGTGCTATGTGCTGGTGCATTGTTCTATTATTGGCCTAAAAAAATATTCAGATATGTATGCGGAAAAAAATCAATCTGACAATCAGCAGACACCACAGCAGTTGACATGGAAGCTGAAACTGAAGAATTTTCTCACGTCGGATTTTAAGATCAAGCATGAGAGCAACGAAAAAGTGGCGGCAGCGGTCGCAGTCGGAGTGCTAGTCGGAATACTCCCGATATGGGGATTCCAGATGATGGTTGGGGTGGCGATAGCACAGTTTTTCGGGCTTAACAGATTGGTGGTTTTAGCAACGTCTAACATATCTCTGCCTCCTATGATTGTCGGAGTGCTGTATGGCTCATATTTGTGTGGATGCTTGGTTTTCAATGATGTGCCAGAGGCTTCTATGGATAATATTTCTCTGGATATGATGCTATCGAGTGGAAAGTGTTATTTTGTTGGAGCGATAATATTAGCAATAATTTCTGCCGCTATTGCGTACATTATAAGTTTTTTATTACTACATTTGCTACGAAGAAAAACACAACAACAATGATATTTCCAGAATTTCTGCAACAAGGTGATTTGATCACTATTGTGTCTCCAAGCGGAGCAATAGACGGCGAAGTGCTTGAGCAGGCTGCCGCTGCCATTCGTCGGTTGGGCTACTCTGTAAAGATCGCGGAGCATGCCAAAGGTAAACATCATCGTTTTTCGGCGACGGACGAGGAGCGTCTTGCAGACCTTCAGTCGGCTCTTGATGATCCTCATACACGTGTGATCCTATGCGGACGTGGCGGATATGGCTTGACGCGTATTGTCGACCGTTTGGATTTCTCTAAGTTTGTTGAGAATCCTAAGTTTGTTGTGGGATTCAGCGACATCACTGCTCTACATGCTGCATTGCTTACCAAGGCAAAATGCTGTTCTGTCCACGGACAGATGGCGAAAGCTTTTGTAGGTTATGATGCGACATTGGACAAGAAGGATGCTGAAAATCCAGAGGTTGCGGAATCAGTGGAAGAATTGTTGAATATTTTGACGGGAGTCCGTCGTCGCCAGACATATTTCTCTTACAACCAGCGCAGTCGTGTGGCAAGAGACAAGGTCAAAGGAAGATTGTTTGGCGGAAACTTGAGTCTGATCTATGCTCTTCGTGGCACGGATCTTGATATTACAAAACAAAGCGGAATCCTGTATATAGAAGACATTGGTGAGAGAATGTATTCGATCGACCGTATGATGCAGAACCTGCGTATGAGTGGAGTGTTTGGACGCATCAAAGGTTTGATTGTCGGCAAGTTTACAGACACCGATATCGACAGCTCTTTCGGTAGTATAGAAGACCTGATCTTCAATGTGACAAAGGGTTATGATTTCCCAATCCTGTTTGACATCCCGTTTGGCCACGTCGACAGAAACCTTCCGATTATAAACGGTTCTGTGGCGACGATTGCAGCCAACGCATTGACATTCAAGACAAAGAAATAATATATAATAAACAATATCTGTAGGGGTAGATATCGTGTCTGCCCCTATTTTTTTGCTACAGATGTATTAAATTAATCATGACACGCACGTCCGTGCGTCTCTACGTGAAGGTCGATTTGACAGATGTGCGGATGTCCAACAATTACGAATTATTTTTTGCTCTCAATGATATTGTTGATCTGAGCGAAATATTCATCTCTTTTCAGATCCACCTCGTTGCGGGCCTCTTTTATGGCATCAATACAATTATTGAATGCATCTTTACATTCTTCCCAATAACGGTTTCTTTCTCCGGTATCATCGTTTGAAATGTTCATTCCGCTTAGAGCGACCTCCACTTGCGACACCTGGTCGTAAGCCTTACGCATATTTGCGGATGCTTCAAACATATCCTTCAGCTGTTTTTTCAGCTTTGTAAGATAAGATGCGGCTCTTTGAGTGTTACATCCTTTGTCGTTTGTGGCGGCTTCTTTGGCCTGGTCTAGTTCTGTGCGGGTCTCTTTCAACGTGTTCATAAGATTGACAGAGATATTTTCTGAATACTGTTGGTACGCTCTGTATTTCTTTACCATTTTGACAAACTGCTCCTGAGCGTTCTGTGTGGTGAAGTAGACGGTGTTTTCTCCGAATGTGGCAGAATATTTTTGCTCAGTTGATTGAGCAACTGCAGTTTCTGCTTCAGCAGCGTAGCTTACCTGACCGCATGCACAGCCAAAAAATATGAATAATTGAAGTAATCGTAGTTTCATGAATGAATGGTTTTATACTTTTAGCCCAAAGATATAAAATCAATTTGAATATTTTGATAGATTCTTGTTTTTTGCATGATACTAAAGGGAAAATGTAGAGTTTGATTGATTTCTAAAATGAGTGGATTTGCAGGATTTCCCTTTTTCAAAAAACTCAGTATTATGAAACATAGCAGGGACAATGGACTAAAATGTTGCTTTAGTGATAATCGCTATAGTTGCCATTCGAATGTTTTTTTATGTTTATTTTAAGTGTTTGTTTATTTCTTGCGAAAAAGGAGCTATATTTGTAATGAAAAAATGTAAGACTTGATTTTCTTGCATTAAAACAATTATTATTCTTTAGTAGTTTGTTTTTAGTAGATGCTCTTTGTTATGGATATTTTATAATTAAGAATAAGTTTTGATAAAATGAAAAAAAGTTTATTTGCATTAATAGTGACATCCGCTTTTAGCTTATCTATGTTTGCTGCGACGGAGATGATTGTGAAACTAAAGAATGGGGAGAAAGTTAGTTTCCGTGTGGAAGATGTGGAAGAGACAATTTTTGAAAAATCTGATTCGGAAGAAGAATATGTTGACGAATCAAAAACATTTTTAGAATTTAAGATTTTGTCAGATTCTACAGTAGAGGTAAGAAAAGAAAGTACAGGTGAAGAATATGGTTGTTCTTATTGTGGACATGATTCTATTGTAGTGCCGCAAAAAGTTCGAATAAAAGGAAGTGTATATACTGTTACTGGTATTGGAGAGTACGCATTTTATAAAAATAAAAACTTGACATTAATTGATATTCCTAAGAGTATAACAAAAATCAGTAAATCCGCATTTAGTGATTGTTCTAATCTGATCTCTATTGACATTCCTTCTAACGTTAGCTATATAGGAACTTATGCTTTCAGTGATTGCTATCATTTAAAAAATATAAGTTTACCTTCTGGCATTACAAGCATAGAAAAATGCTCGTTTGAAAACTGCCAAAGCATGACAGACATAGAGATTTCTTCCAATGTGACTAGTATAGGAGACAATGCTTTTTATGGTTGTGGCAATCTTAATGTCAAAATAGACAATTTTGAAGATAGTGTAACTGTTGGAAATAAGGCTTTCTATTCTTGCAATTCAGTGACATGGAAATATATAGAAGACACAACAGTGGTAAATGATACGGATACAAAATTAGTGTTTGAAAAATTGACAAGTACTACTGTGGAAGTGATAGATGCAGATTATCATCTCGATACTGTAATTATCCCTGAAAAAGTAAGGATCGATGGTAAGATATATACAGTTGTTGGTATTGGAGATGCTGCTTTTTTAGATAATAGTGGATTGGCTTACGTCAATATTCCTTCTACTGTTACTAAAATCGGGGATCGTGCCTTTCTTAATCTTGGCAATTTGCGTAAAGTTGAGATTGCAAATGGTGTGACTTCCATTGGAGCATCCGCCTTTTTTTACTGTTATAATCTAACTAAAATACAGATACCTTCAAGTGTGACTGCTATTGGTGAAAATGCGTTTTATGGTTGTCCTGATCTGGAGATTACAATCGACAATTCAATCGATAATGTGACTTTAGGAAGCGATCCTTTTGTAGGTTGTAAATCTGTAATTTGGAAAAAATAAGAATTCTTGTAGAAATAAACTAAAGATGGGGTGTACAAAACAAAGTACATCCCATTTTTATTGCAGGTAAACTATCGGCTAAATATTTTATTAAGCTTAAATAGCTTATTAATATCCCTACAATTTGATATTGTTACGAATTATTCCAATAAAATATAGTATTTTTGTGCCCAGGAATACATTATAGAATATGAGTAAATTTTCAGTCATAATACCTGTCTACAATCGTCCCGATGAGGTGGTTGAACTGTTGGAGTCGCTCACCAGGCAGACCGCTCAATGTGATGTCGAGGTGGTGATTGTGGAGGATGGATCAAAGAAGAGATGCGAAAATGAGGTGGCTGCCTTTGCCGACCGTCTGAATATCGTCTATCATTATCAGGATAACACGGGACCTGGAGGAGCGCGTAACACCGGAGCCAAACTTGCCTCTGGCGACTATCTGATTTTCTTCGATTCCGACGCGATTCTCCCAGACACATATTTTGAGAGCCTTATCGCTCACTTGGAGAAGGAGCCGCTCGACTGTTTTGGAGGCCCCGACCGTGAACATGAGGATTTCACACCTATTCAGAAGGCAATCTCGTATTCGATGACTTCCATTTTGACGACGGGGGGTATACGTGGCGGAAAAAAGAAAATGGATAAGTTTTACCCACGCAGTTTCAACCTTGGTGTCCGCCGCAGCGTCTTTGATAATATCAACGGTTATGCCGACATGCGTTATGGTGAAGACGTGGATTTCAGCATGAGGGTGGTGGAGAGCGGATGCACCGTCGGACTCGTGCCTGACGCTTATGTCTTCCACAAACGTCGCAACACATTCAAGTCGTTCTTCAAGCAGGTGTTCTGTTCGGGCACCGCACGTATCGCGCTTGCCGAGCGACACAAAGGGGCAATGAAGCTGGTCCACATGCTTCCTGCCGCTTTCACATTGGCTGTGCCATTCAGCATTCTTCTAGGCATCTTCGTCTGGTGGGGATTCGCGCTTGTGGTGCCATGTTATCTTGCGTTGATTTTCCTTCATTCGTTGGCGACGACGAAATCTCTTCATGTGGCAGTGCTCAGCATCGGAACAAGTTTCATCCAGCTTTTCGGCTATGGCTGCGGTTTCCTTACCGCATTTTGGAAGAAAAAAGTGTTGGGACAGAAACGTTATGTGCCGTTCACAAAAACATTTTATGAATAATTTTTTGTGAGGATATTGTGAAGACATTTTAAATGTTATATTTGTAAGGAAATTTAAATTGTATGTATTATGAAAGGATTTTTTAGGACCTTGGCATTTGCTGCCGTAGCCTCAGTCGCTACTGTTTCGATTTCATCTTGTTGTAAACATGATGAAGAAGAAGAAAAAAACAATAAAAAGGATGTTTTCATTTTGGATCCAACCCGTGAGTCTGGAGGTCCTGTGGATCAGATGTCTGGCGCTAAATCTGATCAGTTTTATAATGGATTGACTAACAATTCACCAGAGTCTACTATAGTTATTGACACTCGTAAGAAAAGCGAGTATGATGCAGGTCATGTGGTGAGGGCAATTTCTATTCCTCTTGAGACAGACGCAGCCTACTATTATGACGATGAATTCATCTATAAGGAGGTGGAGCGACTTGATCCTAACCACTCTAAATTCATCCTTCTTACTGATAATGGCGCAGATGCAATGATGCTTCATGTTGCCGGAAGAATCTCAGCAATGGGTTGGGGCAAACAGAAAGTTTATCTTCTGATGGATAAAACTTCTGATTTCTTGAAGAAATATCCTGATGTAAAGGAATAAAAACAGACTGACACTGATGAATGTGGCGGGAAAAATATTAAAGATAACATTGGCAACGGTGGGAATAATCCTGCTGTTGCTTTTGTTGTTATGTGGCCTGCTTACAATCCCGTCCGTCCAGATTTCAATCACTCAGAAAGTGACCGATGAACTCAAATCTCGGTTTGGTGTCGACATCTCTGTTGGCTACGTCGGCATCAATTTCAAAGGAAATGTGGTGATGGAGGATCTCTATCTTCCCGACTGCAATAAAGATACTCTTGCTTATATAAAAAGATTGGAGGCAGGATTCAATCCTGCGACCGTCTGGTCCGACTCCAAACTTACCCTGTCGAAGGTGGATCTCGACAGTTTTAAAATCTACGTCTCAAGCAATGCTGACGTCTATAATTTTGAATATCTGATCGACGCATTCTCGTCGACAGACACAACAGAGGTTGACACAACTACGTCGAAATTTGATATGGAGTTGTCTGATATCTCCCTCAAACGGGGAATCCTTAAATATGACATTATCGACAGTTCGTACGCCCAGCCCGGGGTGTTCGACTACAACCATATACATCTGTCTGAGGTCCTGATCTCAGGCTATCTGAAATCAATACAAACTGACAATCTCCGAGCTGAAATATCTCAGCTCTCTGCGTTTGATGATCTTACTCACGTCAGAATCAACGACTTGAAAATTCTTGATTTCGCTATGCTGACGGATGGATTCTCGTCTGAACAGATCTCTCTGCAGACTCCTAAATCGTCGTTGACTCTCAATGATATAGCTTGGAAATATCCTTCTATTCTCGACAATATCGACGATGCCGTCCATCATGGCGAGTACAATGTGGATATCGCTCCGTCGACGGTGGTGCTTTCAGAAATAGCTCCTTTCGCTCCGGTTTTGTCTGCATACAGTTCGCCAGTCAGTCTTTGTCTTGCTGCTAAAGGAAAACTTCCGATGGTGGATGTGAAGATGCTGCAGGTGGATTGTGAGGACGCATCCATTCATGCGGTGGCGACGATGAGCGACTGCTACGACTACAAAAAATCATTTTATAACGCCGACATTCTCGTCTCTGCTGAAAATGGAGATGTCCTTACTTTGATTGACACTTCGTTGACTCATAATGAGATAGTGATGAGGCTGTTCCCTTTTGCCACTAATTTGAAGGCGAATGGTAATCCCAACAGCCTGAAATTTGATTTGGGCGCGAACACTCCTGTCACCAAACTGAAAAGTTCGGGAAAACTTGTTTATGACAATCAGTCTGACGTGCTGAATATCGCGGCTTCTATTGCCACCGATACCGCAAATATCGCTAAACTTATCGGAGACACAATATGTCTGAGGGCCAAACTGGATGTCGATGCTGAACTCCGAGTGTCGGAGGCGGAGGGCCTGGTGGCACATGCGACAGGTGCGGTGCCATATCTTGCTTATGATAAGATTACAGCGACGTCGCTAAAGATAAAGGAGGCTAAATATTCGTCAGAAACCGCCACTGCCGACATCTCTTTCGACGAGCCGTTTGGTTCGGCAGAGTTGTCTGCTTCTTATATTCCGGCGGAAAAAAATATTTATCTGCTGAACGGTGGTGTGAGGGATTTCTCCCCATACAGGCTGGGAGTGGTGGATTCCACATTAAGCGGACTCTCCGTTTCTCTCAATGTGGACGGACGAACAATTATGTCGTCGCTCAACGATGTTGTGGGGCAGGTGGACATTGACTCGCTGGTTGTTATAAATGGAAATAAGACACTGGATGTCGGAAAAATCTCCGTCTCATCCGACGACAGAGATTCGCATCGTCAGGTGCAGCTAAGATCGCGTCTGCTCGACATCTCTTTGGGCGGAAAATATGACGTGAATGCGATGGAGGCGAGCGTGGTGAATATTCTTCATCCGTATCTGCCTACGTTTTTCGACCATAGGATTAGTGAGGGAATCGACACGACAATAAGCAACAATGCCTTCGATTTGCAGGTGGATGTGAAGGATATCGTGCCAGTCTGCGAGTTTTTTGATGTCCCTTTGTCGGTGACAGGAATGAGGATGTCTTTCAATATCTCCGACTCTTTGAGCAGGATGGGGGCTTTTGTGAATGCGGACAGCATAGTGTACAATGGAATTGTGGCAAAAGACATCGATTTCTCTTTCAAGCAGAAGGATAAAATGTATGTCGGTGATGTGCAGACGGTTGTGTATGCCAAGGAGATGAAGCCGATTAAGTTTGACCTCTCTACGGAGTTGGAGAACGATGTGGCTCTGACCAATTTTGTGTATGATAATTTCGACGAGGAGCAGAAGATAGAGGGTGATATCAAAGCTTTGCTGACGTTCCCGAAAGATTCCATCACTAAGGAGATTCTGCTGAAGACGTTCTTCATGCCGAGCGACCTTCTGCTTCGCGACCTGCTTATCGGTTTTGAGCCGTCGGTGGTCACGACAAGGCAGGATGGCTATACGAAAATCGACCATTTCGGTCTGACGGAGGATTCCCGCCAGATTCTTCTTATAGACGGAGCAGTAGGCAAGAGTGTGGACGACTCGTTGAAAATATCTTTCGACAGTATGTCAATATCGAGTGTGATCTCCAAATTGCGAATGGGATTCCCGTTCTCTGGATTCATCACTGGAGACGTTATGGCAAAGGGAGTGATGGGCGACATGCCACGGTTTGGCACCAAAAACCTCAGAGTGGATTCGCTTGCCGTGGATTCTGTGTGGGTGGGCGACGTGAGTTTGCGATGCGGATGGAGCCCGGAAAGAAAGGCTGTCGGCACGAAGATCACCATTTATAGAGACTCCGCAGAGGTGGCTACTGCAGGAGGAATCGTCTCTCCTGGCACAGACTCGTTGAGGTTGAGGTTTAATGTCAAGGAATTCCCGTTGGCCACGGCTCAGATGATGCTTAATGATTATCTCGACAAGTTGACGGGAACAGTCTCGTCCAAGATTGATGTCACAGGCAAAATCTCGGAACCTGAGGTGAAGGGATATATCTATCTCGACAAAGTGTTGGCGAGGGTGAAGGCAAACAATGCTTCGTACAGGGTGACGGACAGTATTCTTTTCACTCCGACGAGTATGATTATCAAGGATGCGAAGATAGTCGACGACTACGGTCGAGTGGCTAAGCTGGAGTGTAATGTCCAGCATAACAATTTTAAGAATCCGAAGTATCTGGCAACGTTGACCCTTAACGACTTCATTTTGCTGAATAATCCTAAGAACAAGGATGAGATGGTGTATGGAAAACTTACGGCTGACGGTAAAATACGTGTGGCAGGCGATGCTGATGGAGCGTCGATTCGAGGAAATGTGTCGACGGGGGAGAGCGCTGTGATGACGGTGGTGTTGCCGGAAAGCTCGTCGTCTGCAACCCAATACTCCACTATAGTCTTTGTGTCGCATGAGGATACTATGGAGATGAAGAAAAAGTATGACGAGACGAAGTTTAATATAGACGCCAGTGTGGATCTTAAGGTGACAGACAACACAGAGATGTCTGTTGTGCTGTCGCGCACGTCTGGAGACAAGTGTACGCTGAAAGGAGGGGGAAACATTCGCGTCGAATACACGACTACATCGGATGAGTTCAAACTGTATGGCGACTATATTATAGAGGAGGGACAACTGAAGATGAAAATATCGAGTCTTCCGCAGAAAACATTTGCGATAGAGAAAGGAGGCACAATCAATGTGGGCGGACGACTTGAGACACTTAAATTCGACCTCTCTGCACTTTATACCACAAGAGCAGATCTCGCCACACTCGATGAAACCTTCTCCAACGACCCGACTCTGACGAACACACGCCAGACAGTGGGGGCACGTCTTGGCATCAACGGCACAATGGACAAGTTTAACCTGTCATACGATATCACGTTGCCGAATGCAGGAGACGATCTCAACCAGCGTCTACAGGGAATAATCAATACCGACGACTTGAAGATCAAGGAGTTTGCCTACATACTTGGATTTGGCACATTCTATCCAGTAAGGTCGACGCAGTCTGGCAACGTCGGTTCAAGTATGCTCACGTCGATTGTCTCTTCAAGTATTTCGAATGGAATGAACACGCTTTTTGGTGATGTGCTCGGAAGCAGCTGGACGATAGGTGCGGACATGTCGTCGGCACAGTCTGATGGCAGTGATATGGAGATGAGCCTTTCCCTTTCACGCTCCTTCTTCAACGACCGTCTGATATTCAGCACAGATTTTGGATATCAGAACAACTCAAACACTAATGCTGATGATGAGCTGACAAAAAATTTCGATCTGGAGTATAAGCTAAACAAGAGCGGAACATTGCGTCTGAAAGGTTATCGCCATACCAACACGGAATTCTACCGTTCGGGAACGAGTACGGAAGGACTTGGATTTGTGGTTACGAAGGAGGCATATACGTTCAAGGATTTGCTGAAGAGGAAGAAGAGTAAATAACATTATTGAATTTTAATGCTTAATAATATGAGAGTAGCGAAAAAAATTATGTATGCGGCAATAGCATCGTTGCCGTTGGTCATGAGCAGTTGTCCTGAGGATGATTGTCCTAATGCTTATGTGGTGAAGATAAAAAAAGATTGCACTGGCAAGGTTCTGGTAGAGAAGATGTACAAATATGATTATAGTGGCACTTTCTCTAATAGTGAAAGAGTAGACTCTTTTTATAGTTATATACGAGAGGATGATTTGGAGAGAATAACAGGAAATTATTATAAGTTAGACCACTTTTCTCGAGAATTTAGTAATATCATGTGCACTTCAATCAGTTATGAAGATTGGAACGACACGTTGATGAAATCCATTTCTGACTACGTGATCGACACAGATCCGTTCGACGAAGTGTATGCGTATTACGAGGATTACAGTCTGCACGGACTGATGCGAATCATCAATCAGAATAAGCTGAAGGAATTTGAAAGACTGAAGTAGGCTGGGTGAGACAGTATCCTTTGATTTCCTGTTATTATGTCCACGGCCAATTTGTCAGTCATAAAACTATGGCAATAGCCTCCAATAAAAAAGCAGACTCAATAATGAATCTGCTTTTTTGTGTGGTACCACCAGGAATCGAACCGGGGACACAAGGATTTTCAGTCCTTTGCTCTACCAACTGAGCTATGGCACCATTTATATGTCTTAACAAAATAAGTGCCCCGAACGGGACTTGAACCCGTACAATCGCAATGATTACAGGATTTTAAGTCCTGCGTGTCTACCAATTCCACCATCAGGGCATCATCTTGTAGATGAGCGGAAAACGGGACTCGAACC